>DATGLM010000001.1:0-2252 GCA_035294125.1 Ktedonobacteraceae bacterium
GCGCGGATCGAGCCAGCAGGTAAAGACGCGATGCGCGACCAGGAAGGAGCGCAGGTAGCCGCGAATACGGGGATCGAGGCCAGCCACAAGGTCAGGCGAACAGTGCGGGAGCAGATACTTATATGCCCAGGCATATGCCTGCAACGACGTTTTCCAGCCATGAGTACGCAGGTCGGCCAGAACCGGCAAGCCATGAGGCGCTTCTTGCAACCTGCTTGCCCGCGTCGGCGAAACAACTATGCCATCACGCAGACCGGCGAGGGTGGTGGCGACGTTGAGCGTGGCAGGCAGATCTGGATCGTAGAGAATTACGCCCTTGAAGTTGCCGCGATAGGCATTCAACAGATGCTCCAGAATGTCATCGCCAGTGACAGGCACGCGAGTCTGAGCAAGCGAGGAATTAATCTCGTTCAGCCAGAACTCGTCATCGTCGCTCATGATGCCATACAGCTTTGCCGCGCTACGATTGACCAGGCCAGCCAGCGTTGAAACACTGAGAAGGACATCCGGCGAAACAGCGCGCAAATCGTAAATTTCCAGACTGGTTGTTCGGGGCAGCGCTGGAATGAGAGGGGCAGACCGCCAGACGGCTTCCGATGGGTTAGCAGGCAATTCTTCTTTCCCTTATATACTACGTGTACTGCGCAGAGATCGCGGTGTTTCCACAACGTATTGTAGCACCTGGCCTCCAGCTTTTGTAAGGGAAAAGGTTGATAGAGGTTGCAAGTTTTACGGAATCGATGTATACTTTTCTTAACTTTTTCGACATATTGCATGATCAGTTCTCACAGCGCGCACATGCCTACCAGGGAAGGAAAGAAGAGACAGAAATGGAACAACTCCCTCCAGAACACCCTAGCACATACTTTGTGGAAGATCGCTCCAATCAGGAAGAATTGGCCCGCTTGCAAGTCCTGGATCACCTGCTCACCGCAGATATGGGCGGAGTATTAGCGGAGCAGCCAGCGTCAGCCATCTTTGAGCGTGTGCTCGATGTGGGTTGTGGCACCGGTGGCTGGCTCATCGAACTGGCGCAAGCCTCACCCTCCACCTCTCTGCTGGTTGGCTTGGACCCGAGCCGCACCTTCGTCGAGTACGCACGCGAGCAGGCCAGAGCTGCGCAGGTCAGCGACCGGGTGGAGTTTCACGTTGCGGACGCCCTGCGGATGCTAGAATTCCCCATACACTTCTTCGATCTGGTTAATCACCGTGCGGGCTGGAGCTGGCTGCGCACCTGGGATTGGCCCAAACTGTTGCAGGAATATCAGCGCGTGTGCCGCCCAGGTGGGGTGATCCGCATCACGGAAGGTGACTTCTGGGAGGGGACCAGCCCGGCCATGATTCGCCTGACCGATATCTTCGAGAAGGCGCTTTATCAGGCGGGGCACCTCTTTCACCCGGCTCCTGACGGAGTGACGAGTGAATTGAAGCGCGTGCTGGAGCAGCAGGGGGTGCGTAATGTGCAGACACGCTCTTACACGATTAGCCACCGTGCCGATACCCCGGAAGGTCAGCACTTTTGCGAGGTGATTCGGCTGGGCTTTCGAACCATCGTGCCCTTTCTGCACAAATGGACGCGAGTTCCTGAGGATTACGAAGCCATCTACCATCAGATGGTCGCAGATATGCAGCAACCAGACTTCGTGGCAACTATGCGCTTGCTCACAGCCTGGGGAACGAACCCGCCCAGACGCGGGCAATACGATAACACGATCTGGAGCGACCGAGGTTGATGCCGGCTCTTTTGCCTGCCACTACGCGCGCTGCTGGCACGCACGGCGCGCGTTTTCCTTCACCCGAACAGTATGTCCTTCTCAAATCCTGCCCCTCCCGCCCACTGATCCTATGGTCAAGCACAGACAGTCTGTGCTTGACCGGCAGAGCCTACGTGAAGTATGCTAGATCAATAACATTCGGAAGCACTCACCGTTGAGCAGAAAGGACTCCGAAGTATGTCTGAAAAAATGGTTTCGCCAGAGCTTTTTCGTCCGCACATCGAGTTTCCTGATGTCCCTTATGATCAACTCCTGCGTATGGCCGCCTATCGCAATCCAGACCGCACCGCGATTATTTACCACAACGTCTATCTGACCTACCGCGAGGTTGTAAGCATGGTCAATAGCATTGCCAATGGCCTGTATGGTCTCGGGTTGCGCAAGGGCGACAGGGTTTGCCTGTTGATGACCAATCGTCCCGAGTACACTATTTCTTTTATCGCGGCAGCCAGCATTGGCGTAGTAGTCAGCCCGATG
>DATGLM010000002.1:0-73947 GCA_035294125.1 Ktedonobacteraceae bacterium
GGCGCTGCAAGAGCATACCTATGGCCTGCAAGAGACCGGCTTTGACTTCTCCAAACACGGGGCGCTTTCCTGCACGATCTATGACAAGACACGTGAATTGCGTCATTCTGGCAAGGAGTGGTTTCTCGACCTGTGGCACAGTCGTGGCTGGTTAGAAGATGATGGAGCAGTCTGGCGGGTCGAGTTCAAGTTTAAACGGGAAGCGCTGCACGAATTGGAGCAAGAGGGCGTCTTTCACGGCGTTGAAGACGCCTATGCTCTGCTTGATCTGCTGCCGGTCCTCTGGGCCTATGCGGCTGGTCGTCCAGATGGTGGCCCCGATGGGCTTCCTGATGGCTGGCTGCGCTGTGTCGTGCCGAATGGCGATAAGAACCGCTCACGCTGGCCGACGCATCCGGCCTGGAAAGTTGTCCAGCAAGCCTTTACTGAACCAATGGAGATGCCAAAGGATTTTGGCAAGATTGTGCGTCATCGGTGGGAACAGCGCAATATCGAGAAGGGGATTGAGGCGGTGACGGGCTATCTCACGTCGTTAGCTGCCTGGGCTGGTGGTGAGCTTGCTGACCCTGAGACCGATGTCTCGGTGGCCTTCCATTGGCTAGCCGTAAAGGTGAATGACTACCTGCAACGGCTAGATCGGGACTTTGCTTCTGAGGTCCAGCGCAAGCGGGTCAAGTTCCACCTGGAAACGAGTTAGCTGATGGGCAGTTGGCTTTGCATAGAGAAGGTGTGGTTGTGGCTTGCTGATGGCAAGCCGTGAAGAAGGGGGTGGCCTATGGCAAGAACTAAAAACGTTTCGACGGTGCAACCTCTGTTATTGAGTGTGGCTGACGTGGCTGTTCGGTTGGGGGTCTGTCGTCAGACGGTCTATACCTTCATTTACCGTGAGGGGTTGCCCTCAATTCAGGTTGGCCGGATACGTCGCGTTCATCCAGACTCGTTGGAAGGTTGGTTGAGAGAACGTGAGTTCCGGATTGTGTAGAAGAAGGGGTGAGCTATGGCAGAGAAGAAGCGTCGGGGGCATAATGAGGGGTCAATCTATTATGCTGCTGAGCGTGATCGATGGGTTGTTGAGGTCTCAACTGGCCCTGACAGACGGAAAAAGTTCTATTGTAAGACAAAGCAGGAGGCGGTGAAAAAGAAGAATGAAGTGCTGCGTGAATTGGAGAAGGGAACGTTAGCCAGTGGGCCTCAACGTAAGCTCAAGGACTACCTGGAAGATTGGATAGAGAATGTCCACAAGGACAACCTTCGCATCAGTACCTATGTGAAGTATAAGAAGCTCATCAGGTACATTGTCGCTGAACTCGGTGAAGTCTGGTTGCAGAAACTGACGCCTGAGCAAGTCCAGCGGTTTTATGCGAAAAAGCGTCAAGATGGCTTGTCTTCGAAGACCATCCACGAAATTCACGGTGTTCTGCATCTCGCGCTCAAACACGCTGTACGCTGGAATTATGTCTCACGCAATGTCTGTGATCTGGTTGACTCGCCCCGTGTGGTCAGCCGGAAGGGAACGCCGTTGACTGTCGAGCAGGCGAAGAAGTTCCTGGAAAACATCCGGGGGCATCGGTTAGAATTGATCGTCTTGACCGCCATTGTTACCGGTATGCGGCGAGGCGAGATATTGGCCCTTCGCTGGTCGGATATTGATCTGGAACGGCATATCCTCTCTGTTCTCCGAACGGTTGACTACATTTATCCCTTTGGGTATGTTGAGAACGAACCAAAAACAAAAACCGGCAAGCGGTTGATTGAATTGCCGGAGTTCTATATTACGCTGCTGAAGCAGCACAAAGTCCAACAGACTGAGCAGCGCCTCAAGGTTGGGGA
Organism: Ktedonobacteraceae bacterium; assembly: GCA_035294125.1. Taxonomy (GTDB): domain Bacteria; phylum Chloroflexota; class Ktedonobacteria; order Ktedonobacterales; family Ktedonobacteraceae; genus CADDYT01. Next base: position 1,831 of record DATGLM010000002.1, read on the forward strand.
GAAGTGGGAAAACCGTGATCTGGTGTTTCCTGGTCTGACCGGTGGCTATATGAGTCCGGCACATCTGGACGATGACTTTAGTAAACTTGTTCAGCAGGCAGGTTTGCCGCATCTGCCGTTCCATGATCTGCGGCATAGTGCTGCAACCATCTTGATCGGCATGGGAGTTAACCCGAAGGTCATTCAGGAGTTGCTTGGTCACAGCGACATCTCGATCACGCTCGGCATTTACGGTCACTTGTTTCCGTCGATGCAGCGAGATGTCGTCGAGAAGTGGCAGGATGTGTTTGGTGAGGAAGATGAAGACGATGGGGGTGAAGAGGCTGGTGGTGGGGTGCCGGTGTGATTTTGCTCTCGCCGGTGTTTTGCCCTCAGTTTTGCTCTCACCTCTTCGGTTTGGGTGATGCCGGTGGGGTGGATGTGCTCATAAAGCAAGTCGGGAAGCCGCTTTATGAAACGACTTCCCGACTATCTGTCTAATGCCGAAGGGGGGACTCGAACCCCCACGCCCTTAAGAGCACAACGCCCTGAACGTTGCGTGTCTACCAATTTCACCACTTCGGCTTGTTTCTGGTGGTTGTTCCTATGGACAACCAGTATTCTACAGGAACTGTTGCGACTTGTCAAGTGGTTTTGGGCGGTTTTTTTGGGGGGAGTTGGAAGACTTTGGCTCTGGTTTGTTTGGGAAGGAGGCAAGGCGTTCAACTACCTTGCCTCTTTTGTGTGCGTGGTTACGAGAGGATTTCGACGGTGTCGCCGTCCTGGACGAGATGGCCGCGTCCGACCTGCTGGCCGTCGAAGCGGGCGGAGGGTCCCCAGATGCGCGCTCCGCGACAGGTGGCTGCGAGGTCTTTGTGGATTTGCTGCGCGACATCGAGGATGGTGGCACCGGGTTCCAGAGCAAGCGGCTCCTCCTGCACCTGTTTGTTGGTGCGCAGGTAGACGCGCACGAGGCCGGTGAGCTGCCAGATGGCCTCTTTGAGTCGGTCGAGGCTGGCGTCGTCCAGGATGGAGACGCCGACGATGGGTATGTCCGGGACGCTGGCTTGCAAGGCGGCGAGATCGCTGGCGCAGGCTTCGTCCATTTTGGTGGCGGCCAGCAGGGCAGGGAGGTCGATGCCCGCGAAGGCGACTTCGGCCTGCACCTCTTTGAGCACGTCGTAGGGGGCGCGCACGTCCTGGCAGTAGACGATGGCGTCGGCGGCGCGCAGGACGCCGAGCAAGGCGCGCCCGCCACCGCGATCTTCGTTAGCTCCTGAGATGAGGCCGGGTATCTCGACCAGTTGGACGAGGACGCCGCCGATGCGGGTGAGTGCCGGGACGGGCCGCAAGGTGGTGAAGGCGTAATCGCCTATTTTGATCTGCACGTGCGAGAGCGCGTGCAGGAGCGAGGATTTGCCCGCGTTGGGCGCGCCGACGAGCGCCACTTGCGCCACTCCTTCACGACGTATGGCGATGCTGTCCCGATTGAGGGTGTGTGAGCGTTTGTGCGTCTCTTCGATCTGGCTCAGCACCCACTTGCGTATGTCGGCGTAGGGGCCGTTTCGGTAACCGGGCAGTTCGTCGAGGATGGCGCGCAGTTCGCGCACGCGCTCCGTGCCTTCTTTGCCGATGAGGCGGCGTTTGATCAGTTGCATCTGGACTTGATGGGGCATAGGCATACCATGATACTCCTTTTCTTACTGGCGGGAAGAATGAGCGGGAAGGTACACCAATATATCTTTACAGGAGCGGCCTGTTTCCTTCACTGAGCCGCTCTATAAGGAGGGAGGTGCGTCTGTCCCGCTGCTTACACATGACGCGAGAGGCTGTAAGCAGCGGTCTAGCCGTTTTTCTGTGATTTGGTCAAGCGCCAGGCGCTTTCACGTGTGATCGCCATGAATATCGTCAACTTTCGCTTTGTTCAGATCGTGATTTAACTATACCATGAGGCGAGGAAGGATGCAATCCCTCTTTTGCGGAAGGGTTTTCTCTCCCCTATCTTTTTGGGTATGTTTTTTATCTGCTATAATGAGAGCAAGATATCTCTTCCTGACATCACAAGGGTCGATTTTGTGCCTCGTTTTGTATTGTGTAACCGGGTATTGACGGAAATGGATGAAGGAGTTTTTTCCTGTGCCTGACGGGGAGTTTGTCTATGCAAGGGCAAGAAGTGGAACAATCGGCTCCTGTGCGGGCCGCTATCGATATTGGCAGCAATACGGTGCATATTGTGGTTGCGCGCTGTATGCCGGATAAGCTGGATATTCTCGCGGATGAGGTTGATATGACGCGCATTGGTGAGAGTGTGAATGCGACGGGCGAGATATCGCAGCAGAAACAGAATGAGACGATGGCTGTTCTGCGCAAGTATAAGGCGTTGGCGCAACAGCATCATGCCGTGCAGATCCTGGTGGTGGCGACAGAGGCCATTCGCAAGGCGAAGAATAAAGATGAATTTATCACTGCTATGGAGCGCGAGACGGGCCTGCATGTGCAGATGGTGAGCGGCGACGTGGAGGCGGTGCTGACCTTCTACGGCGCAACGTATGAACTCTACCAGGAGACCCAGCCGCCTGCTAAGGTGGGAGTGATGGACCTCGGCGGCGGCAGCACGGAACTGATTGTCGCGAAGGATAAGCACATAACGTGGCGTACCTCGATACCCGTTGGTTCTGGCTGGCTGCATGACCATTATCTCTCCACCAATCCTCCCGCTCACACTGATCTGGTTGATGCGCAGCAGTTCCTGCATACCTACTTGAAGCGGCTGAATCTCAAGCGCATGCCCTCGGTACTGGTTGCTACGGGGGGCACCGCCAATTCGCTCCTGCTCCTTGCCCGCAAGGCCTTTCAACTGCCGGAGCAGGAGAACCAGTTGACGTATAGTGATGTGCTGCGCGCCGAGGGGCTGATGAGCGCGCTGATGGCGGAGGAGATTGCGCAGCGCTATGACCAGCCTGTCGGACGAGCGCGTATTCTGCTGGCGGGGACGTTAATTATTGCGGGGGTGATGACCCAATTTCGTCTGAAGTCAATACGAGTCTGCCCGCACGGTATTCGCGAGGGGGCGCTGCTGGCGCGGACACGTTACGGCGAAGGCTGGCTGCAACAGGTGGAGGAGATCAGCAAACAGACGAGCGGCACCGGCAAAGGCAAGCCGCGGGATGGAGAGCCATCTGAGTCGTTTGAGCATTCAGGTAAACGTATCTTAAAGGATCGCGTGGATAAATTTCTCGACGAGTGCGATAAGGTGCTGCATAACGAGAGTAATGATATCGAGCCGGTGCATAAGCTGCGTGTGGCCTCCCGCCGCTTGCGCGCGGCCCTGGATGCTTATCAATCCTGCTGTGATCCCAGGTTATTCAAGAAGGTGTACAAACGGGTGAAGGAGGGTGCCGATAAGGCCGGGGCTGTACGCGATACCGATGTGATGTTGCAGGGGTTGCACGCACAGCTTGAAAATGGGCCGGACGGTGAAGTGGCGGGTGTCCATTGGCTGATCGATCATCTGAAGCTGTACCGCGAGAAGCAGCAGCAGGCGCTGGATGATTATCTCAAGACACTGGATGGGACTGCGTTAAAACATGATGTGGAAGCGTGTATAACGAAGGGAGCGGTATCAAGTGGCTAAAGCGAGAACGATTACGGGGCTGGATTGCCAGGAGACGACGGGGGCGAATGCGCGTATTATTGCCATGATCCGGCTGGAAGAGATGTATCGCTGGGCGAAGTACGCCGATCATCCCTATGATGTGCAGGGATTGCACAACCTGCGCATCGCCGCCAAGCGCGTGCGCTATACGCTGGAGGTGTTCGAGGATGCGCTGCCCGAAGCATGCAAGCCTATTGTCGATGAATTATCGCAGCTACAGGACGAACTGGGCGCGATCCACGATAGCGATGTTATGATTGCCCTGCTACGGCTCTGCCTCGCCAGTCAGGATAGCGGAGCGGCCTACGAGCAGGCGCTGGCACATATTGGAGAATATCGCGTGAGGGGCAAGGTCATAGTGCCGCCGGACCTGGTGGCGAATCTGGTAGAGCCATCTACTCTTCCTACCAGCGAGGAGCGCTATGGGCTGGAGCAGCTACTCCAGAAGCGCATCCAACACCGGGAGGACGAGTACAACGCTTTCCGGCAGCACTGGCACCAACTGGAAGCGCGGGACTTCCGGCGCGAAATTCTGGAGGTTCTGGATAGCTGAGAGTGAAGCAAACATGGTATAATCTCATAAGAGGATGATACTCAATACCCCCATCGTCGTGGGTACACAGGGTCATATCGCGTTTTTGCCTCCTATCTTTAGAGAAATGTATCACAGGCAGATTGACAAAGGCAGCCAGAAGATGAAGAAACTGTTTTCCGTGGAGGAACTGAACTGGTGGCAACAGCCCCGGCCAACAGCTGAAGAGTTACGCTTGAGCGGAGGTCTGCTGGTTGAGGATTGGCCCCACGCGCGCCAGGTGATGCGTCTCTCCGTACAGCTATTCGAGGCGACACGTCCGTTGCACAATCTGGACGAACAATCCCTGCGCTTATTAGAGCGCGCCGCGTTTTTGCATAATACAGGGATGATAATTGAATCGCGCCGCCATCATAAGCACTCCTTCCGTCTGATTAAAGAAACTCCGCTCCCCGATTTTTCAGACGAGGAGCGGTATGAGATTGCCTGCATTGCGCGCTATCATCGCCGGGCTATGCCCAGCCTCTCGCATCAGGAATACGCGGCTCTCAAGCAGTCTGCTCGCAGGCGAGTTTCCGCGCTCGCGGCTCTGTTGCGCATTGCTGATGCTCTGGATTACAGCCATGATGGCCGCGTTCTCTCGCTCTCAGCCGAACCAGAACTTTCTACCGGCAGCGTCTGGACGATTAGCCTCTCAATTCGCCCTCTTTCCGATCTCGATGTCGAGCTTGAAAAGGCCTATGAGAAGGCCGATCTCTTTGAAAAGACCTTCAAGCGCAAGCTTAACCTCCTGATTCAGGAGTAGCTGTCTGGCTCGTTTCCGCTGACAGGACAGGCCGGGCAGTGGGGGACGGTGTAGTCAGTCGGTTCGCGATAACCGAGGAGATGGTTCCCACGCCGATCAGCGTCCAGCCGAGCGGCCCCGGCACGGCAAGGTGGAGGAAATTGCGCAGGGGTGGTATAGCCAGCGTTGCGGCCAGCATTCCCGTGGACCCGGCTACAGCCCCGACGACCGAACCTGTCAGGCGGCCCTCCGCTCTTCCCGCGTCAAGTGTCTGTGCCAGTTGCGTCATGATGCTGCTGCTATAGGCAACTGCGCGTGCCTGCGGCAGCGGCGCTGAACCGCGCGTGATCAGGTAGGCGATGAGCGAAGGCCCGGCGCTCGTGAGAGCACGACGGAAGATATCGTTGCGCAGAGGTTTGCCCAGAGCGGCCTGACCTTCCCTGTTCAGCCCTGCCAGGCTGCGACTTTCTGGCTGCTGCAGGGCGACGGCGGTGGCAGGTAAGAGGTCGGTGATGACGTTCAGCGCCAGAAGTTGCCGTGGGTTCAGAGGGTAGTTGGGAGTGAGCACGCTGGCGCCCACCACCATTCCCAGCTCGCCCAGATTGCCGCCCAGTAGCAGACCGAGGGCGCGACGGATATTGCGCCAGTAACTGCGTCCTTCCACCAGCGCTTCCACCAGTGTCGAGAAGTCGTCGTCGACAAGGACCAGATCGGAGGCCTGACGCGCAACCTCGGTTCCGGCGCGTCCCATTGCCACACCAACATTTGCCAGGCGCAGCGCCGGGGCATCGTTCACGCCGTCGCCTGTCATGGCGATTACATGACCGTTGCGTTGCAGGCTCTGGATGATGCGCAGCTTGTCCAGCGGCGTAGCGCGTGCGATCACCGTTGCCTGCTCCAGGCGCCTGTCCAACTCCCCGTTGGACAGTTCTAGTATTTCCGGTCCCGTCAGTACCACGCCGTTCGTATCCAGCAGGCCGGCTTCGCGGGCGATAGCGCGTGCTGTTGCCGGGTGATCGCCGGTAATCATGATGACGCGCACGCCCGCTTCGCGGCAGCGTTGCACTGCCGCCGCGACATGTGGTCGTAAGGGGTCACTGATGCCTACGAAGCCGAGGGCGGTCAGTCCCTGTGGGTTGTTGAGTGGTGTATCGCCCGGTCCCTGTGCGACCAGGAGGACGCGTAGCCCCTGCTCTGCGAAATGTCTGGCTCGTTCTATCCACTCTTGCTCGTTCTGTTCGTTCAGAGGGCGTTGCTCGCCCAGCTCCATTGCCCAGCGGCAGCGTGGAAGCAGCGCCTCCGGCGCGCCTTTGACACAAAGTCGCCCCTCAGCCACCGTGGCATGGAACGAGCGAACGGGATCGAAAGGAAGTTCAGCCTGGTGCATAGCATGCACTTTATCGCTCAGTCCGGCGGCCTGCGCGCCACGAATAATGGCCTTATCGGTCGGGTGGGCCTGGGCATCTTGCGCCTCTGGGTGCGGGCTGGCAAGCGCTGCCGTGACCAGCACGCGGCGCAGTTCCGGCGAGAGCTTCTCCAGTTCTCGCGTCGACTGTTCGTAGTCGGCCACCATGCTCAGCGAGAGTTGCCCTCTCGTCAGTGTTCCGGTTTTGTCGGTGCAGGCGATATCGACCCGTCCCAGCGCCTCGACGGAGGAGAGGCGGCGCACAACAGCGTTGCGGCTGGCCAGGCGGCGCGCTACTGCGGCCTCGCCGAGATTGGCGAGCAGTGGTAGTCCTTCAGGGATAGCTGCCAGCACCATCGTGACGCCGAGTGGCAGAAGTGCTGCGAGGGGTTGGCGTCGCAGCAGACCGGAGCCGAGGACGATACCGCCGCCGCCAATGGAGAGCGGCAGGAGCACGCGCATCATGCTGTTCAGGCGCGTGCCCAGGGGATTTTGCTCCGTCTCCTCTACGGCGAGCGCGGCGGCTGTTGCGCCCATGCGTGTCTGCTTCCCCACTGCCACTACAACCGCTCGTCCGGTGCCGGTGGTCACGTCGCTGCCTTCGAGGACAACGCGGCTGGCCGCGGTTCCTCCTTCCGCCATTTTAGGGACAGGCACCGATTCACCGGTCAGCGCAGCCTCGTCGACTTCAAGGCTATGCGCGCTCAATATGCGGGCGTCGGCGGCAATGCGATCCCCCGGTGCCAGGAGCAAAATATCGCCTGGGACGACGCTATTGGCCGGGATGATCACCTTCTGTCCGTCGCGCAGGACGGTGGCCGTAGAGGCTCCTAACTGCTGCAACGCTTCTGACACGCGATTGGCTTTGTATTCCTGCCACGCACTTATAGCAACGTTGGCCGCAATAGTGAAGGTAATGATGATGGCATCGCCGATGACTCCGCTAAGGAGCGAGAGCGCTGCCCCTGCGCCATAGATGGCGACGAGCGGGGAATTGATTTGCTCCAGGAGGAGAGAGAGCAACTGGTTGCGCTGTGGCCGACTGATCGCGGCGTGTGTGCGCTCCGCTACCTGCCCGGGCGTCAGACCGCTTTCTGCAGTACGCATGAGCTGGAGGACTTCCCCGGCGCTGCGCTGGCCCCAGCGTTCAGGGTGCGGGTCGAACAGGTGAGCGAGTGCTGCCCCCTGACGTTCGCCACCAAGCTGCCGTAGCCAGCCATCGGCGATGGCAATGAGCGAAGTGATGGAGACGGCACGCGAAGCGTGCGCGAAGGTTGTTTGTCCCTGGAAGCCCCAGAAAAGTCCGATGAGGTTGGAGATGAGCGACAGACCAACGGCATCGCGGTCCGTGGCATTGCGACGACGGCAAGCATCCAGGATGGCTGCAACCGTTGTCAGGTCGGGAGCCAGCACATCGGCGCGGGCAGCCAGGTGACTCTGGCAACCTCCCAGCCCGATTGCCAGATCGCAGGTGGCAAAACCGGCAGCCGCCCCGGCATTATCCGAGACATAGGCGACTCTGGCCCCGCTTTGCTGCTTTGCCCGGATGATCTCCACTGCGTTCTCGTTGGGATTGTCGATCAGTGGGATGTTTGCCCTCCGGGCGATGGCCTGGACAACGAGCTGGTCCCCGCTGGCAATGGCCCCGATTTCGACGTGGTAGCGTTTGCAGGTTTCGACCAGCGTACCGACATCGGCGGCGAGCCGTGGGTGGATGCCGAAGAGACCAATTGGGCCTTGCTCGTTACGCAGTACCAGCACATAATCACCAACCTGCCGCAAGGGTCCCGCTTCTGGCAGTGCGCTCCAATCCTCTACCGGGCCGAGTATATAGCGTACTTGCTCGATCTCTCCGCTGGCGACTTTGCCATCGAAGCTGCCGTTTGCTGCCGGGACACTACTTGCCGCACGGAAGGTGCCTCCCCATGGCGAGCCAGCCGCCGTAGCTACACTTGCCGCCAGCGCGAGGATATCGGCGGTCTCGAAGTCGCCGGTCAAAGGCTGTGCGTGGTGAAGCTCGAAGCCGTCGGTGAGCAGGCGCACGCCGTCCAGGTAGATAGCATCAGGAAGGCGATAGGTGCGGTTGGTACGTGTGCCGATCACGGTAGCGCCTGCCCGGATCATGCGCGCGCTGGCGCTTTGCTCGGCGTTTTCTGCCCCCACCATCGCGGTACGAGGCGTAACCAGCAGCAAGGCTGTGAGGGTTCTGGCGATTGAGCGTGTCAGTATGCCGGTTGCCAGAGCATAGAGGATTGATGCTGGCCCCATTGCCGCCAGGTAGCGATCAAAGAGAGAGGGGGTAGCCGGTGTCGGGTGTGGAGTGGGTATGAATGCCTGGAAGGATTCTTCCGCCTCCAGGCGCAGCTCGAACGGACCCCCGTAGAGCCTTGCTCCCGGCGGCACGAGCTTACCCGGTGTAACCGGCTGGAGTGTGTTGTCACGTCCAATGGCGGTACCCGTTCCTTCCAGAACTCTGGCAGCCAGCGGCGCGTGCTCGCCCGATTCGAGGTGGATGACGGCGTCAGGTTGCGCCGATGGGGCATCCTCAACCCCGGCCTCGTAGCGTTTCCAGGCCTGGCGCCGGGCGTATGTAGCAGTGAGCAGGCGCAGGGATTCTGAAGCATTCACGATCAGCCCGGTCTGCCGTTCAGCTACGCTGAGGGTAATTAAATTGGGGATGTTGATGAGCAGGCTGGAGACGGTACTGCCAAGTAACTTGCGCAGCCCGTAGCGGATCGCCGGAATGCCCTGGATGATGGCGATGGTGCTGGCAATATTCGATGCGACAGTCGCGCCGGGTAGTGGCTCCTGTGTCTGGAGGAGGCGGCGTGTCGTGAGGAGTCCAAGCCCCAGCGTCGCTCCGGAGAGGCGCACAATGCTTTGTATCAGCGGGCCACGATCGAGTGGGTAGGATGGGCGCGTTTCCCCCGGCAGCTCTGGTAGTTCTATCCCGGCTACGTCGGCAATCAGATCTTCCAGTTCAACTTCGTGCTCGGTGAATTCGACCAGGACGCGCCCGGTCAGCAGGTTCGCGCTGGCATGCACTCCTGGATGGCGCTCGAGGGCTTCCACGACCCGCTTTGCCAGATGTGGGTCACGGTCCAGGCCGCGTACCGCGATGCGCGCGCGTATCTGCTTCCCGTGCTGCTCGCGGATGGTAGGAGGTGGCGCCGTTTCTGCTGCGGCTGCTGCGCCTTCCGAGCTTGCTTCAGCCTCTCTGCTCACCTCGTTCGCCAGAATGCCTGCCGTCTTAAGCAGGCTTTGTTCATCGGTGATGCTCGGGTCGTACTGGATGAGGATATTACCTGTAACGGCGTTGGCCTGCGCGCTTCTGACCCCTTGCACACAGCGCAACTTTGTTTCCAGGGCGCGTTTCCCCGCTGTCGGCCACCCTGGTATATGAACTCGTACCCGCCCCGGCACTGTGTGAAGGACACGAGATGCCTCCGCAACTGCTGTACTCATGTGCTTCCTCAGTTGCTTTCTATGCTTGATGGACTCTGCTCTACATCTTCTCTTTAGAGGCTACTTTTGTTCGTTCTGTTGATGAGGGTTTTCCTGGTGGAGCGCCTGTTGACGGATATGCTGGGCCTCAAACCAGATATCTTCTCCCTCTTCGCGCAAACGAGCCGCCGCCTTCTGCGCCTGATAGCTGAGAGTGGCGGCAAAGGTACCCAGACGCTGGGCCGCCTGGTCTACCATCTGCTCCGCCTGCTCGGTCGCCTTCTCACCGGCAAGTGTGGCCGATTCTTCAGTCTGTGCAACCTCCGGCTGTTCCGCTTTCTTGTTGGAAGCCGGGACCGGCTTTGCCGCGTTGCGCACAGCGCCCGTGGCTCGTTGAATGCACACGGCTGCAAGGCCCGCGAAGATGCCAATATTTCGCCCGGCGCGCTTCAAGGCTTCATCGGCTCGCTCTACAGGTGGCTGTTCCTGGCTTTGATTCTTCCCCTGCTCCTGTCCGGTTTCCTGGGTCTGGCTCATCGGAATGATCCTCTCCTTGCGTCTACTGTTCGTGGTGTTCCTGGTGCTGGGCCTGCTCCCTCGTCTGATTGGCCGTTGCCTGCGCGGCATGGCGCGCTTCAGCGCCTGCCTGCTGTATCCCCTCGCCAACATTCTTAGCAAATGAGGTGACGGCGTCGCCGACAAGCATGGCACCGGCCAGCCCGTAAACAAGCCCACGACGCAGCAGACCGCGTACCTGCGGTGAGACAATTGCGGCAGTAACTACTGCGGTAACAGCTATTTCGGGTTCCACATAATCGTCTAAAGCCATATCGCTCCTCCATTTTCTTGACGGTGATTTGCTCATGTGATGCCTCAGATATGGTATCTGAGGAGTTGCCGTAAGTAACACGAATATCTTTTCGGAATGGTGACAGCTTCAGCCGTTTCCTGTCAGCAAGCCATAGAAGAACAGGGTGGCGGCCACGAGCAGCACAATGACTGTGAGGACGAGAAAGAAACTCGTTGGTCGCCCTAACGGCTGGCTGCGCATGATCATGCGGTTATTGCCGACCACGATGACGACGATGACCAGCATGGGCGCCAGGATGCCGACCAGGACGTTAGCCCAGAGAATGAGCTGGATAGGGTCGACATGCAGCAATGCTAGCGCCAGGCTGACGATCAGCGCGCCCGTCAGAATCAGGTAGAACTCTATCCCTTCGTGCTGCCAGAGCCTTTTGGAGAGGCCGGAGGGCCAGCCGCAGGCGCCGGCGACGGCGTAGGAGGTGCTGGCTAGCAGGACAGGAATGGCGATAAAGCCTGCTCCGATCAGCCCGATGGCAAAGAGGTATTTTGCGAGTGGGCCGAGCAGGGGCGCCAGAGCCCGTGCCGCATCAGCCGCCGTCTGAATGCTGTGATGATGGACAAACAGGGTCGCGGCAGTTGTAACAATCACGCCGTAGGCGATGAAGTTGCCGCTGATAACGCCGCTGGCAACGTCAAAGGCGGCGCAGCGCATTTGCTGCCGCGTCGATCCGGGCCGCCGCTGCTCCCTTTCTCCATCTGCCTGCCAGAACATGCTGTAAGGCGAAATTGTCGCCCCCAGCAAGGCGACTGCCGCACCGAGGTCAGTGAGGTCAAAATGCAGTTGCGGCATAAACGTCTGTCTAAGCACTATTTCCCAGTTTGCGCCTGAGAACACAGCGGTAATGAGGTAGGTGACAAAGGCCAGACTCAGGATAGAAAAGATTCTGGTGAGCATCTCAAAGCTGTGATGGACGATGAGATACCACAGAACGATGGCAACCGGAATGACGAACCAGGCCCAGGAGATGCCGGTGAGCAGTTCCAGTCCGCTGCCAATCGCTACCAGATCACCGGCTATCAGCGCGACATTGGCAATGACCAGGATGGATACGACGAGTAAGGCGACCTTACAGCCATAATGCTTGCGCAGGTTATCCGCCAGTCCCATCTGCGTGACGCGGCCAATGCTGGCGCAGGCGAACTGGACAGCCTGATACATGGGAGTCGTCAGCAGCAAAAGCCAGAGGTGGCCGTACCCTGCCGTCGCACCATCAATGGCATACATGGTTATGCCAGTTGCATCGTTGCCTGCCATACCGGAGAGAAAACCCGGACCCAGCAGGGCAAGCAGCGAACGAAGTTTCCTCTGGAAGTGTACGCGGGGATATAATACGCCCTCCGCAGAAAGAGTTTTCTCCTCGACAGGAGGCTGTTTGCTTTGCTCGTAGTGGGCAGCGCCGCTCGCTTCTTTTTGCTCCATCCCATCCTCTTATCCATAAGGATATGTAGTTGTGGAAGAAACTGCCCGTTTGTCTGAATGCTGGAAGACGAGGGCAGATACCTACATCTCCTGGAGATAGCTGCTCACGCGCAGTCGAGCACATTGCAATTGCTCAGTGGCTTTTGCCTTCGGCTCTGTTCGCTAGCTGCCGTGCCTGCGCCAGGATCGAGAGTTGGCGTGGAGGCGGTGCGGACGAAGGCCCTTCCTCTGGTGGTATGGGTTCAATGACTGCCTTTCCTCCGGCACCAAGCGGCGTTCCCGCCCCTTGAAGCACCTGCCCGATGAAGCGCACAGGAGTTGGGGCGTTCGGACGAATGAGCAGTTGGAAAAATGGAATGGCGACGATAAAGATAGCAACCGGTGGCTCGATGAAGCCCAGGGCCGTTGCCGCTGTGATTCCTCCAAAATAGCCGATAGAACGAGGCCAGTCGACCTCAATCGGGCCAACGCGACTTACCAGCCCGCGATATTCTTCTTGCGGATCCATATCCATATCCATACGTGCTGCTCCTTCCTCACTCCTACATATTCTTCCCTGTACGAGATTTTGCTCTTTAGTAGAAAGTCGAAAGAGGAACGCAAGAACATTCCCTCTCTCTTTTAAGATGAAGTTTTCGGATCAATGTGCTCCCAGAAGAAGAGGGAGTAATCATATCAGGTACACGACAGGTCATTTACAATCGTTTCATGTCGTGTCGCCCTGTCAGCCCTCCAGGGGATTGTCCGGCGGCAAATCCGGGGTAAACTCGTGATACGGTCCCCGCCCCGACGCCAAAAAACCATCGCTCGCGCAGCGAGCGATGGTTCGTGTAGAGTAGGGCCGATCCTGCCGGTCGACCTGGGTGCGGTGAGGGCCACAGAGCGCGTGTTACCGCGTCCTGGCGAGTTCCCGCTCTTGATCGCGCCTGCTGCTGCGCACAGGGCGACCGTAGCGGTCGTAATCGCGGCGGAAGCGACCGAGGCCGAGTTCGCCCTTTTCCCAGATGACCAGCAGCATACTGGCGTTGAAGATGGACGAGTAAGTACCGCTGAAGATACCGATCAGCAGGGCCAGCGTGAAGTTATGCACGCTGCCACTCGTCACGAAGAGGGTGAGCGCGGTCAGGGTTACGAGCACGGTGAGCGAGGTGTTGAGTGAGCGCGTCATCGTCTGCACGAGGCTGGCGTTGACCACCTGCTCGAACGTCTCACTGGTGCGGCGCTGCATGTTCTCACGGATACGGTCGAACACTACGATGGTATCATGGACGGAGAAACCGACGACTGTCAGCAGGGCGGTGATGAACAGCGAGTCGATCTGGATGTGGAAGAGCCAGCCCAGGATCGAGAAGACGCCGAGCACTACCAGCACGTCATGCAGCAAGGCGATAATGGCGCAGGCGCCGTAGCGCCACGGCCTGGCAACCTTGCGGAAAGCGAAGCTGACGTAGAGCAGGATGAAGACCGAAGCCGCAATGACGGCCAGCACGGCGTTGCGCGTCGTCTCTGCCGCCACCGAGCCGGTGACCGAGGAGTCATCCAGCACTTCCAGGTAACTGTGCGTGCTGTTATAGGTAGCTGCCTCAATGCTGTACAACGTCGGGCTATCGACCACCGAACCGGTAAGGATGTTCACTGTTTCCGTTGTTTGCCCGATGCCTACATCGGCCACGCTTACAGGAATAGTGCCTGCTGAGGAAGGCGTAGCAGTTGCGGTGGGCGTTGCGGTCGCTGTAGCTGTGGCAGTCGCCGTTCCCTTGGTGGTTGGGGTTGTCGTGGCTTTTGCTGTAGCCGTAGCCGAAGGCGTTCCTTTGCCAGCAGTGGGAGTTGCGGTGGGGCCGGTAGTTGGCGTCGCGGTCGGAGTCGGCGTGGCAGCCGGGGTCGAATCAAGGTTGGTCCTGGTTGTTTTGGGCAGCTTGCTCAACAGGCTCTTGATATCGCTCGCTTTAGGAGAGACGCCTTTCTGGAAACCCGTCACGGTAGCGACTGTCGCCTGCGGGCTTAGAGGCAGGTTGGCGAACTTCACGGATAGCCCGCTGCCATATTTCCCTTGCAGGTCCTTCTCGATAGTGTTTTCGACATTGCTATCCACCAGCGTATTCAGGCGTATCCAGACGGTCTGGTTCGCCGTGACGGTGGTGTCGTTGCCGGTGTCGACCTGCAGGTCCGTCAGCTTGAATGGCTTCAGGATGTTCGTCATCTGCGTGGTTGTGATCTTTGTCTGCGGGCGAAACTCGATGGTAGTGCCGCCCACGAAGTCGATGCCGACGTTGAGTCCATTGAAGGCCAGCGAGATCACGCCCGGCACGATAACAAGCAGCGAGATCAAGAGAAACAGGTAACGTTTTCCAACGAGATCGAACATAGCCCCCTCCTCTACACTGTACTGTTGCGCCGCGTCAGGGACGATGTGGCAATGGAGCCAGCCGGAAGCCCAAACAGTGCGGGATGATTGACGACGCCGGTCGGCACGAGCAGGTTCAGGAAAGTGCGCGTGACGATGATGGCGGTAAACATACTGATCATGACACCCAGGAAGAGGGTGGTTGCGAAGCCAACAATGATGCTCGCGCCGAAGTTACTGCCGAAGCCAAAGAGCACGGCGCAGGTAATCATGGTAGAAATGTTGGAGTCGCGAATGGAGGGCCAGGCGCGTTTCCACCCCATATCGATAGCGGCAGAGAGTAATCTGCCTGCTCGTAGCTCCTCCTTGACCCGTTCAAAAATCAGCACGTTAGCGTCAACAGCCATACCAATCGAGAGGACGAAGCCCGCGATACCGGCCAGCGAGAGAACGACGGCGATGGCCTTAAAGACGGCGAAGGTCACGCCCGCGTAGAGCAGCAGCGCGACGTCCGCCAGCAGGCCGGGCAGGCGATAGAACAGCAGCATGAAGAGCATGACCAGGCCGAGGCCGATGCCTGCCGCGATCTCGCTCTTCGTAATCGAGTCCTGGCCCAGTGTGGGGCCAACCGTCTCTTCAGAGGCAATCTTCAACGAAAGTGGCAGCGCACCCACGCGCAGCACCTCGGCGATGGACTGGGCCTCCTGCACCGTAAATTGCCCGTTAATGACGCCGGGACCATTGATGGAGTTCTGGATAACCGGTGACGAGATGACCTGTCCGTCGAGGGTGATGGTCATATCCTGGCCGATATTCTGCTGGGTGAAAGAGGCAAATTTGCCGATCTCACTGCCCTTCATCTCGAAGTTGATTTCTGGCAACCCTGTGTTGGGGTCGGTGCCAACGCCAATCTGCGAAGGGTCAAGGTCCGCGCCGGTGAATGCAGGTTTGCCGCCGGGGTTGTACTGGGTGTACTGGGATGGGTCAAAGGTGGATCCATCGGCTGGAGGATTGGATCCTGTAATCCAGAATTCCAGGTCACCGGTACGTAGCAGAGAATTGATCTGCGCGAACGGGTCGCCGCTGTTCAAACCGGGCAATTCGACGGCGATGGCGGGTCCGGTGTCGGTTGACTCGATACGGATATCCGGCTCGCTGACGCCCAGCCCGCCGTTGACGCGCTGCTCGATGTTGTCGCGCACAGCGCCGATTTCCTGATTCACTTCATTAATATTGTAGTGTTTGCTGGGGTCTGGTATGAGCAAGACGCGCACACCGCCTTGCAGGTCAAGCCCCTCCTGAACCTGGAACTGCTTCACATTAATGCCGATCCAACCAATATTGAGACCGTGATTGTTCGGCCAGTCTACGTAGGCTGCGCATAGGGCCAGCACAATGATCAGCAGGAGGAGGGTGAGTGTTCCTCGACGCATTGATGTTACTTCCTCTCACTCTCGTATTCTATCATGTTCTCTATAGAAGATAGATAACTAAAGATACCGCTACGTCTGATAGATGTATGATGGAGTATCTACCCCATGCATCTGTTCCTGTGCAGTATAGCATAGTTGCGCCACGTTGCATATAGGGTGATTCTGATATTCTGATAGGAACCTACAACATTTTTTCCCTTTGAGCGTAAGAAAAGTGGAGCATACATTATATAATAACGAGGGTTTTTGCTTGCCCGTCACGGTGCGGTGAAGGGTCACCCGAGGTAAACAAATTTTTTTTGTCTTTTTATGATGGCGAATGCAGTCTGAACCGATAAGAGAGAAGGAGTGTTAAGGACAGGTTATGGACGAAATTGAGACGGTACAGAGTACCGGTACTAATATCCCTACGCGGGAGCGGAGGGTGGTGATGGATGTGCGCGACATTACCAAAAGCCTGCCGTTGGGGCGAGAGCGTATAGATATTCTGAAGGGCATCAGCTTCCAGATTTATAGCGGCGAGTTTGTCTCCATTGTCGGGCCTTCCGGCTCCGGCAAGAGCACGTTGCTGGGCATCATCGCCGGTCTCGACAATCCCACGACGGGACAGGTGCTGATCGATGGCGTGGACATCACACGTATGAGCGAGGGGCAGTTGGCGGCGGTGCGCAACAACAAGATCGGCATGGTGTTCCAGGCCTTCAACCTGATTCCCACGCTGACGGCGCAGGAGAATGTCGAGGTACCGCTCTATGTCGGCAAGCATCCCGGCTTGCCATCTGATCGGGCGAAGGAATTGCTTGACCTTGTCGGGCTGTCGCATCGGCTAGGACACCGGCCCAACCAGCTTTCCGGCGGTGAGCAGCAGCGCGTCGCCATCGCGCGCGCGCTGGCAACAGACCCGGCTTTTGTGATTGCCGACGAGCCAACGGGCAACCTCGACGCGAAAAACGGCGAAAATATCCTCAAACTCATTGCCTACCTGCGCGCGCAGACCGGCAAGACCTTCATCATCGCTACACACGACCCGGTGGTCGCCTCGCATGCTGATCGTTCCATTCGCATCGTCGATGGCCGTATTGCCGGAATCGAAACCCATGACGGGAGGATTCCACGGTGAAAGCCTCGATGTACTTCAATTACACCAGCCGCTCGCTGCTGCGCGGAGGGCAGCGCACGCTGCTGGCGCTTTTCTGCGTGGCTGTCGGCGTAATGGCGATTGTCGCGCTGCAACTGGTCGGCCTGATGATTAACAATGCCCTTACCAGCAATGTGCGCGACGCCAATGGTGGTGATATCGCTGTCTCGGCGCAGACGGAGCCTCTCACACAGAGCGATCTCGCCTTTTTTGACCAGCTCAAAAAGAAAGGCATCATCACCAACTACACGGCGTACTCGACCCAGAACGGCTCGTTGAGCCTGACCGTCTCGCTTACGCAGTCCTTTAATGTCATGGTCGTCAACCCGGCGACCTTTCCGGTGGTGACACCTCCAACCTTCGTCGACCCGCCAGACGGCACGATTGTGAGCCTGCTCAAAAACAATCAGGTCATCGTCGACCAGTCCTTTATCGATCAGTACAATAAAAAACTCGGTGATACCTTTGATATGCATGTCACCACCGCGAACAGAGGTGGTCTGACTATTCCGGTCAGAATCGCCGCTATTGTGAAAGATGACGGGGCTTTGGCACAGGCCAGTGGCACGCTGCTGATTGCCAGCCACGATTATTACGCGGCCAACCCCAGATTGACCGCGCTCTATGACACGGTGGATATCACCACCGTCGATCAGGCGCATACCGATCAGGCGGTGAAAGCCATTCAGACTCACTTCCCGGTGGTGCGCACGCAGACGGCGACGGATGCGCTCAAAAATGACCAGCAGCAGGTGGATTACATCAAGCAGTTCCTGGAAATTGCCGGTCTGCTCGCCCTGTTGATCGGGGGCGTTGGTATCATCAACACGATGCAGGTGCTGCTGTCGCGGCGCAAGATCGAGATTGCTATGCTCAAGACGACGGGCTACCGCCGTACCGATCTCTACCTGCTCTTCGGGTTGGAAACCGGCCTGCTGGGCCTGATCGGTGGCGTAATTGGCGCGGCTGCGGCCATCGGCGTCAGCTACGTTGTGCGCGGCCTCGTGCAGCAGGTTTTTCAGTTGAACATTTCTTTCGTGCTCGACCCGCTCACTATCGCGGGCGGCATTGTGATTGGCCTCTTCACCGCTCTGATCTTTGGCTTGATGCCCATTGTGCAGGCGGCGAATATCCGGCCCCTCAACGTGATTCGCGAGCTGCCCGAAGGAGGGGGCGCGACCGGCGTTCTCCTGACCATTGGTTTGCTGTTGCTGCTCTCGGTGCTGTTCTGTGTGATGGCGGTCGTCATCCTGGGCAATCCCGCTCTGGGCATAGGATCTGTCTATGGCGCGTTCATCTTCCTGGGTATTCTGAGCGCCTTCTTTGGCCTGGTGGTCTTCGTTATTAGCGTCTTGCCGGTGCCGGAGCGTTTCAACTCTGGCTACCTCGCGCTGGTGCTGGTTGCCGTGGTGATCTCGCTGCTCATTATGCTGGTTCTGCCGCCCTTTGGCGCGCTGCTGCTGGCCGTCTCGTTGCTCGGCATCGTGATCGTCGTGCTGCCCCGTTCGTGGAAGTCCAATACCCGGCTGGCGCTGCGCAATATTGGGCGGCAGAGGGCGCGCACGACAACAACGATGCTGGCGCTCTTTGTGGGCGTCTTCACCATCGGGCTGATCCTCGTGCTCGGCCAGGACCTGCGCGATAAGATCAATAACGCGCTGGCCCAGAGCCTGACGTTCAACGTCATCACCATCACCTCGAACAGCGATGCTACAAAGCTGGAAACTCACCTGAACACAATTCCTGGCCTGCAAAGATCTACGCATCGCACCATTGCCAGCACGGTGCCGCTCGCCATCAACGACACGCCGATCTCAACCCTGTTGCCAAAGGGGAATACACAGCCTTCCGCCAATAATCTAGGCAGCGCTGCCATCTACTTCCTCAGCGGCATCGAGGGCTATGACGTGGCTCATAATCAGCTTCCCTCCTCGCAGGATGTGACGATTGCTGGAGGGCGCAATCTGAATGCCAGCGATGCCGGAACGAATGATGTTCTCATCTCCTGGGAACTGGCACACACTGCCCCGCTGCAAAACGATCTCAAGCTTGGCAGCACCATTACCGTTGCGAGTCAGGATGGCAAGGTGATGACTACTCTGACCGTTGTTGGCTTCTACCAGGAGAAGGGCCTTGGCAGCAATCTCGAACCCATTCTCGGTACGACGCATACCGTGGCGGCCCTTTCACCGGATGGAACGGGGCAGACGATTTTCTATATGAAGATCAATACGAGCCAGGTGGATAAGGCCGTAGGAACAATCGGCAGGCTGACGCCCAACGCCTCGGTCGTAAACCTGGCTAACATCGGCGACTTTATCAACCAGGTATTAAACGATATGCTGCTGACGCTGATTGCCATCGCCTCGCTCTCCCTGCTCGCGGGCGTTATCATCATCGCCAATGCGGTGGCCCTGGCAATGCTGGAACGCAGGCGCGAGCTGGGCATCCTCAAGTCGGTTGGCTACACCAGTCGCTCGATTCTGAGTGAAGTGCTGATTGAGAACGGGGTGATCGGCGGAGCGGGCGCGCTGCTCGCCATGCTGCTGGTGACGCTGGCGACGAGCCTGCTGGGTCAGTTCGTCTTCCACACCTCCTTCGGCGTCAGCGGCCTCATCGCCCTCAGCCTGATTATCGGCATCGCGCTACTGGCAATGCTGGTTGCTGCTGTCGTAGCCTGGGGCGCGGTGCGCGTGCGACCCCTCGAAGTACTACGCTACGAATAGCTTTCTCCATTATAAAGATGAGCTATCAGAGCTACTGATAGCTCATCTTTATAGTAAACTCGTGTATACCTTCTTCCTATTATTTTATCTATTTACCCGATGAGCTTGCATAACTGATGTATACTTCAATCAAGGTTCTTTATGTCCGATAAATGAGTGCATGAAGTGAGATATGACGTACCTGTTATGAGTAAGCAAGCACAAATACTCATCGTCGATGATGATGAAGAGATACGCAGCTTCCTGGGAATGCTGCTGCAAGAAGAGGGCTACGCTATAGAGAGCGCGGAGGATGGCCTGGCGGCATTGGAGAAGCTCGAAGCGACAAAGCCCGATCTCATCCTTCTGGATATTATGATGCCACGAATGGATGGGTATCGCTTTGCTGAGGCTCTGCGACAGCGAGACCTGCAGCCGCCCATTCCTTTTATTGTGCTTTCGGCCAACCTGCGCGAGCAGCAGGCGATAGCAATGGGAGCTTGCTCCTATATTGCGAAGCCATTTGACCTGCCTGATCTGCTAGAAAAGGTCGAGCAGTATACCGGCTGACTATTATTTTGAATACTGGAAGCGGCAAGGAAGTTCTGTAGGACAGAGGGGGGATGTGGGAATGGGTAGAGTCTGTTGTGCCTGTCCGTTTGAGAGTACGATAGCGCTGTTTTTCGTAAAAGCAAGACTGTACATGTCGAGACGGGGGCTTATTCTTCGCCCCCTCCTTCATCTCCACCACCATCAAATTCGCCTTCTTCATCATTTTCGTCCTGCTCACCTTCATCCTCCTCATCACCAAAGTCCCGATCATCGGTTGCAGGACGAGAATCTTCAGGATATTGCTGAACCAGGCCTTTCTTGACAAGCCTCTGATAGCGTATTCTTGTGCGAATACGCCATAACTCATATATCATGTAAAACACGAAGGTAGCTAGAAAAATAGCGCAGGTCAGAACAACTGCGGCTTCGATGCCAAAGTTCATGCTTTCCCCCTTTTTCATAGAGGTCGGGTATGTGGCAATGGCTAGAGTGGGAGCAGAGCAAGGGGAATGTGCATCTCTTCGGGTGTGAGGCCACCGTGATTGCCCAGGAAGTGCATGCGGAAGCGCCCCTCCTCGTACCACCAGACAGATTCGTGTTTGTAGGGCAGGATGACCACGCTGCCGACCCGGCTCAAGAACTCCGTCGATGGTTCGTTCAGTCCAAAGAAATGCCGCGCCAGCAAATCCTGCACCCGGTGGATTTCGGCTTTGCCCGCCAGACGTTCTTGCAGGTAGCTGATGGCCGTGTCGATATGCTCGTCTTCAATATACAGAAACATATCACGGGCCGAACCTGCCGGGACAAGCAATTTCCCCTTCTGATTGGTTTTCAGGTAGCGTTCGATCTCCCGCGCCTCTCGATTCAAATAAAATGTCTTCTGCGGGCTGACCTCCATCTGTCCATGATCAGCGGTCATCATGAACAGCGTTGTGGGCAGCTTGCCGGAAAGCGTGAGATAGAACTTCTGCTCCATTGTATTCATGAACAGCTCCACTGCCTGCTCGAACTGCTCGGAATGCGGGCCGTACTGGTGCCCGGCGAAATCGATGCGGTCAAAGTACAGGAAGTAGTATTCGGGCGCCTGCGTATCCTTTTGCAACAGTTCCGTCATCTGCGCCAGGGCATCGGCGAAGGCGCGAAATGGGTAGACGGACGCACCGCGAAAATAGACATTCGAGGGCGTTGAGGGTGTGTAACCCTCGTGCTGGAAGATATGTGAGGTCACCCCGGCATTTTTGAGTTCCTGGTAGAAGGTGTGGCGGGGATAAAATGCCTCGGCTGCCAGCCCGGCTCGTTTGAGCGTATCGCGCTCCTTGTCGCCGGCATAAGAAAAGAACAGGGGCGTGATTATCTCATCGACCAGTGGCTCGTAATAATGCCATTCGTAGACGCCGCTCTGCCCGACCTCCAGGCCAGTGTGAATGGTCGCCGTGTGTGCCGCCGTGGTCGAGGGAAACTGCGAGGTCAATTTGGAGACAACCCCCTCGTTCAGCAGGTGCTTCAGGAAGCTATAACGGGGCGCGTAATGCTCAAAAAAGCGCCAGCCCAGGGCATCCACAAAAAACAGGATGACCTTGTTGTAGCGCGTAGGGAGATTGCCAAAGACATCCTGTGGCAGCGCGCTTTCTCCTTCGCCGGTGAGCAGGTATTTGATGGTGCGGGGAATATTGGAGAAACAATACGAGGCATAAAGCGGCTGCACGAAATCTTGTGAAAACTTTGCGTTATTCACCGTTTCCACGGAGGTAGTGTTTAGCATCGCAACACCTGCTTCCTACCCATGTATATCAGACCTGTCTATCTATCGTTGTGTTTTTCGCCCTTTGCAAAAGTATATCACAATCCGCACTGTGCAGGTTGAAGTATGCTGCTGCAATATCTCTTCTTTCTGCATTTCATTCCCTTGCCAACATCATGTTCGACAACGTAAAATTCAGCCATGCAGGTGCTTTTGTCTAACGGAGTGCATCGTTTTTCTGCGAAAGGACCGGGCTATGGATTTTGAACTTCCCGAAGAGCATCAACTTGCCTATGAAAGCGCGCTGGCCTTTGCGCGAGAGGTGGTTAAGCCGCATAATGCCGAGATAGAGCGCAGCGACGACTTTCCGCGCTGGCTGTGGCGGCGTCTTGCCGAACAGGGTTACACTGGTATCGCCATTCCAGAAGAATATGGAGGCAGTGGCGGCGATTTTCTGATGGCGGCGCTGGTGGCACGAGGCCTCAGCCGTGTCAATGGAGCCATCTCCATGTCTTACGGCGCCCATCTCAATCTTTGTGCCCATAATATTCTACGCAACGGCACCGAGGAGCAGAAGCGTAAGTACCTGCCGAAGCTGGTCAACACGGAAATGATCGGCGCGCTGGGGCTGACCGAACCGAATGCCGGTTCCGATGCGATGGGCATTCGCACCACTGCGCGCAAGGTCGATGGCGGCTACCTCGTCAACGGCTCCAAAGTCTTTATTACCAATGGTCCTATTGCCGACCTGCTGGTGCTCTACACGAAAACGCGCCCGGAGGCCGGGAGCAGGGGCATCACGGCCTTTATCTTCGAGACGAAAACTCCCGGCTACCATGTCGCGCGCAAATTGCAGAAACTGGGCATGCACGGCTCTCCCACCGGCGAACTGGTCTTCGAGGACGCCTTCGTGGCGGACGAAAACGTGCTGGGCAAGGTCGATGAGGGCTACAAGGTGGTCATGAGCGGGCTGGATATCGAGCGCGCCTTCTTCGCCGTCAGTATGATCGCTGGCATCGAGGCGGCGCTGGAGGTCTCGCTCAAATATGCGAAGGAGCGCGAGCAATTCGGTCAGCCTATCGCCAACTTCCAGTTGATCCAGGCCAAGCTGGCCGACATGTACACCGATCTGGAGGCGGCGCGGCACATGTCCCATCGTGCTCTCTGGCTGGCGCAGCAGGGCAAGCGCGTCAGCAAAGAGGCCGCTGCCGCCCTGCTTTTCACCGCTCGCGCCGCCTCAAGAGCCGCCAACGAGGCCCTGCAAATTCACGGCGGCTGGGGCTACCTGACCGACTTCGAGGTAGAACGCATGTGGCGCGACGCACGCCTGGGCGAGATAGGCGCTGGCACCAACGAGATTCGCCAGCTCCTCATCGCTCGCGAACTGCTGGGAATGAGGTGAGCCATGAAATCGGTACGCCTCGCCGGAGGTCTCGGCTTCTATGGCGACTCCTGGCGACCCATTAAAACCAGTATCGAGCGCGGCCATGTGCAGTACGTGGCTTCCGACCACCTGGCGGAACTCACGCTGGCGATCCTGCAAAAAGACCGCCAGCGTGACCCCAACCTGGGCTACACCCGCGACTTCGTTCCCATGCTAGCCGGGCTTCTTCCTATAGCCATTCCACGCGGTGTCAAGTTCATTCTTAACGCGGGCGGCCTCAATCCTATGGCGGCGCGAGCAGTGCTGCTCAACGCGCTCAAGAAATTCGGCGTCAGGCTCAAAGTCGGCGTTGTGCTGGGCGATGCCGTGCTCGAACGGCTCGATGAGCTGCGGGCGGCGGGCGTCGCGCTGGCGCACATGGACAGCGGAGAAGATATCGCCACGGTGCGCGAACGCCTGCTCTTTGCCAGCGCTTACCTCGGAGCGCGCCCGCTCGTCGAGGCGCTGGCTGCCGGAGCCGACATCGTGCTCACCGGGCGTGTGGCCGATGCCGCGCTCTTCCTGGCCCCCATCGTGCATGAACTCGGCTGGCGCTGGGACGAGTGGGACAAACTGGCGCAGGGCATCGTCGTGGGCCATCTCCTTGAATGCAGCGGGCAGGCCACGGGCGGCAACTTCGGCGGCGACTGGCGCTCCATCCCCGACCTCGCCCAC
Organism: Ktedonobacteraceae bacterium; assembly: GCA_035294125.1. GTDB lineage: Bacteria > Chloroflexota > Ktedonobacteria > Ktedonobacterales > Ktedonobacteraceae > CADDYT01. Next base: position 25,928 of record DATGLM010000002.1, read on the forward strand.
ATCGGCTATCCCATCGCTGAAGTCTGGGAGAACGGCGATGCCGTCATCAGCAAAGCTCCGGGAACGGGTGGCCGCGTCAATTTCGACACCCTGCGCGAACAACTTCTCTACGAAGTGCATGACCCCGCCCACTACCTGACACCCGACGTCGACGTGGACATGACCACCCTGCGCATGGAAGAGATCGGCCCCGACGAAGTGCGCGTGACAGGCGCGACAGGGCGGCCCGCGCCGGAGACGCTCAAGATCGTGGCAGGCTACGAAGACGGCTATATGGGACAGGCCACGCTTGGCTACGCCTGGCCCGACGCGCTGGCGAAAGCGCAGGCTGCCGCGCAGATCATTCTGCAACAGATGGAGGAGATGGGGCTGAAGTCTGAAGAAACTATCGTGGAATATCTCGGCTACAACTCCATCCATGGCCCTCTCGCCGATCCCACGCTTGCCGCCAACCTCAACGAGGTCTACCTGCGTATCGCTGTGCGCTGCTCCGACAGACGCGAGGCGGCGAAACTCGGGCGTCTCTTCCCGCCGCTTGCCCTCAGCGGCCCGCCCTTCATCGGCGGCGCGGGCGGTATGGTCGAACCTCGCGGCCTGCTGGGCATCTGGCCCACTCTCGCCCCGCGAGCCATCATCGAAGAATACGTCACCGTCAGTGTGGAGGAATCCTGACATGAAAAAGCAGCTTGTCCAGATAGCCCACGCCCGTTCCGGCGACAAGGGCGACAAAGCCGACATCAGCCTCTTTGCCCCCGACCGGCCAACCTACGACCTGCTCGCGCGAGAGGTCACCGCTGCCCGCGTCCAATCCCACTTCGCGGGCATCATCACCGGCCCCGTCGACCGCTACGAGGTTCCCAACATCCTGGCCCTCAAATTCGTCCTGCACGGCGCGCTCAACGGCGGAGCCTCTCGCTCCCTCCGCAGCGATGCTCTGGGAAAATCCCTCTCGTCAGCGTTGTTGAGGATGGAGATTGAGGTATGAGCGTAACTTCCCGTCCCTTTGCCAGCATAGATGATCTCTCCCGTCTGAAATCCCTCGTCACCGCCTGTATGTCTTCAGATATGCAGGATAGCTTCTGGCACGTGGGCGACCTCGTATGGGGGATGTATCAGAACACTCTATTCGACCCGCGACAGCATGTGCGACTGTGGGAAAACGAGGCGGGCGAACTGATCGGCTTTGCATGGAGAGAGAAGCATGGGACCGGAATGCAGGCCGCGCCTCAGCATCGCCACGATAGCGAGCTTCTTGGGCAGATGGTGGCATGGGGAGAGGTGTGCCAGCGTGAGGCGGTAGCGCAGGAAGGCGCGGAGCCGACATACACAGTCTCCGCGTTTGAGGACAATTTCCCCCTGCTCAACCTGCTCGCGCAGCAGGGCTTCCAGCGCGACGAATTTTATATGCTGCACATGCGTCGTGATCTCAGCCAGCCCATTCCTGAAGCGAAGCTGCCGGAGGGATGGGTTGTGCGCGCCGTCGGAGGTGAAGACGAGTTTGAGCAGCGCGTCAACATTCACCGCGAGGTCTGGCATCCCTCGAAGGTCACGCTTGAGGCGTATCGGCGCATGCGCGGCATCGCAGGCTACACACCCGAATGTGACTTCGTAGTCGTCGCGCCAGACGGCACCTTTGCCTCCTACTGCATCTGCTGGCTTGACCCGGTGAGCAAGATCGGGGAGTTCGAGCCGGTAGGCACGCGCGCCGCCTTTCGTGGCAAAGGCCTGGGCAAAGCTCTCATGCTGCATACCCTGCGCCGCCTGCACGCGCACAGCATGCAGACAGCTATCGTCTGTTGCGTCGGTAGCAACGAACCGGCGTGGCGGCTCTACGAATCGGTTGGTTTCCAGACGTATAACCGCTCGTTTGATTATAGCAAGCGATTGTGAACAGCAGCAACAGTATCGACGACTCGTAATTATGGCGGTAGCAACAGTATCGGCGTCTACGAGAGTTGCGGGTTTTACATGCATGTTTTCAGGAAGGATACAGAAGAGTATGACAGGCAAAGAGGAGCATCTGCTCGCGGAGATTGAGCGCATTAAGAAGGGTGGGGCGGAGAGGTATCACGAGCGCAATCGGCAGCAGAAGAAGCTGTTTGCGCGGGATCGGCTCAAGCTGCTGCTGGATGATGGCAAGATCGAGTTTGAGGATGGTATGTTTGCCGAATGCCAGAACCCGGAACTGCCCGCCGATGGCGTCATCACGGGCGTTGGGCGCATTCATGGTCGCCCGGTTGCCTTCAGCGCCTCGGACTCGACGGTCAAGGCAGGTTCGGCGGGGGAGAAGTCGGTGCAGAAGAACCTGCGCATTCAGGAGATGGCGATGCAGATGCGCATTCCCATGTTCTACCTGGTCGACTCCGCCGGGGCGCGCATCACCGATCAGATACGGCTCTTTCCGGGGCGCAACCAGGGCGGGCGCACCTTCTACAATCAGATCAAGATGTCGGGCGTGGTGCCACAGATCTCCATCCTCTTCGGCCCCTCACCGGCGGGTTCGGCCTACACACCCGCCTTTGCCGACATCACCATCATGGTGGAGGGCAACGCCAGCGCCTACCTCGGCTCGCCGCGCATGGCCGAGATGGTCACGCGTGAGAAGGTCACGCTAGAAGAGATGGGCGGCGCTCGCATGCACTGCACCGTCTCCGGCCTCGGCGACTTCCTGGCCGAAAGCGAGGAGGACGCCATTCGCCTGGCGCGAGACTATTTCCGCTACATGCCCCAGAACTACCTCGGCAAGCCTGCCGATGCCGGGCCGCGCCCGCCTGCCAGTGACCGGCCCCTGAGTGAGATCGTGCCGGAGGTGCAGAGCAAGCCCTTCAACATGTACGACTTCCTCAACTCCCTCGTCGATGCTGAGAGCTTCTTCGAGGTCAAGAGGCTCTTCGCGCCCGAACTGATCACCGGCTTTGCGCGCCTCAACGGCAAGGTCATCGGCATCGTCGCCAACCAGCCGCGAGTCAGGGGCGGTGTCCTTTTCACCGACTCCTCCGACAAGGGGACGCGCTTCGTCAATATCTGTAACGCCTTTAATATTCCCCTGCTCTTCCTGGCCGATGTCTCCGGCTTCATGATTGGCTCCGCCGTGGAGCGAGCGGGCATCATCCGCCACGGGGCCAAATTCATCGCCGCCGTCTCGCAGGCCGTTGTCCCTAAAATCTGCGTCGTCGTGCGCAAATGCTATGGCGCGGGCCTCTACGCCATGGCTGGCCCCGCCTTCGGCACCGACGCCGTCATCGCCCTGCCCACCGCGCAGATCGCCGTTATGGGGCCGGAAGCTGCCATCAACGCCGTCTACGCCAACCAGATCGCCGCAATGCCCGAAGAGCAGCGCGAACCATTCCGCAAGATGATGGAGGCCCACTATGCCGAAGACATCGACATCTTCCGCCTCGCCTCCGAGCTCATCGTCGACACCATCACCCCCTTCGAGTCCCTGCGCGACGAACTCATCGCCCGCTATAGCATCTATCAGACTAAAGAAGCACGGTTCTCGGAGTGCAGGAATCCGATCTATCCGGTGTAAATGCGAACAGCCTCTTCCCGACTGCGTCACTCGTTGAGTATACCTCTTTGCTCCAACTCTTTGCGCAGATGGAGGAGGCCGAGGCGTATACGGCTTTTGATGGTGCCGAGAGGAATAGAGAATTTCGCGGCGATTTCGGCCTGCGTCCAGCCGTGGAAGTAGACAAGTTCGATGATAGCGCGCTGCTCCCGGGGCAGGAGTGTCAGGCATTCGCGGATAATGGAAGCCTGGATGGTGCGCCACGTGTCGTCCCAGACATCGGGGGTGGCTGCCTCTTCGCTGCGCTCGGCCTCCTCCAGCACCGTTTCCTGGTTCGGGCTGTGGCGGCGTTTATAGCGGAGGTAATCAATAGCGCGGTGATGCATGATGGAAAATAGCCAGTTGCGCGCACTGCCTGCATGAGGTGTGTAGGAGGTAGCGTTGCGCCAGATGGAGAGGAAGACCTCCTGAAGCAGATCTTCGGCTACCGCGTGGTTGCCTACCATGCGGTACGCCAGCGAGTAGAGCTGGCCGCTATAGCGCTGGTAGAGTATGCCTATAGCCCAATCTGTGCGGACAGCCAGGGCGTTTATCAACACCTCGTCGCTCGCTTCATCACATTGTCGTTGTGGAGGCGCGGTCGCCTCTGGCCCGGCATCGACAACCAGACCAGAAGCCGCCGCGACGAAAGATCGCTCGTCGTCCATAGCGCTCCAAATATCAGGTATGCAGGCAGTTTGTACAATGAACCACTGAAGATGAGGGAAATTGATTACCCTACTGAGATAAGTATAGGCAGGAAGAGGAGACTATCGCAAGAGTTATGTGGCTAATTGATATAGGCCACGTGGCCTATTTTTGGGCGCTATCACACCTTAATGTGTGTGGCGGATAAGACCAAGTTCGATGGCGCGAACGGCAGCCTGGGTACGATCGGAAACGCCGAGCTTCTCAAGAATGTGCTCGACGTGAATCTTAACCGTGCTCACGCTTAATATGAGTCTTTTGGCGATCTCGCGATTGGTCTGACCCTGCGCCAGTAATTGCAATACCTCGATCTCACGCGGTGTCAGGCGCAGCAGCGATGATTCTTGTGGCGGCGGGACATTGCCGTTCATCAGACGCTCCAGCACGCGCACGACTGTCTCGCTGTCCAGAATCGATTCGCCTTGCAGGACGCGCCGCACTGCGCTGAGCAATTCTCGCTGCGTGATGTCTTTGAGGACATAGCCTGCCGCTCCGGCCTTGAGGGCTTCCAGCAGATATTCGGGATTCTCATGCATGGTAATGAGGATCACGCTTGTAGTTGGGCAGGCCTGCTTGATGGCACGGCAGGTTGCCAGACCATCGAGTTGTGGCATGCGTACGTCGAGCAGGGCAAGGTCGGGCTGCAAGCGGCGACATAGCTCTAACGCCTCGTGGCCGTTGTTGGCCTCGCCGACCAGTTGCAGCCCGCGCTGGCCCATAAGCATGGTGCGCAGGCCTGCTCTGGATAGCTCGTGGTCATCGGCGATGACCAGGCGGGCGGGCCTGGGAGAGAGAGAAAGGTGGTAATTGTTCATGAAGCTGATTCCCTCCGGCTAGTAGGGGGTAACGGTACCTCGCCTGTTATGAGTGTCCCGGAAGATGGTCGGCTGGAGATGTGCAACTGGCCTCCAACAAGCTCAACACGTTCGCGCATTTCTCGCAGCCCCAGGTGCTCTCCCGGCCAGTGTTCTTTCCTGAGCACGGTCTCCGGGTCAAAGCCGCGTCCCCAGTCCTGTATTTCCATAGAGAGCAGGGATGGCTGACGCCGCAAGGAGATGCGCGCCTCCGTCGTCTGGGCGTGCTTGCGAATATTGGTGAGCGCCTCCTGCGCGACACCATAGAGTGTGGTTTCAATCGTCGTCGGCAGGCGCTCCGACCCCAGCGTCTCCTCAAAGGTGATAGTCCAGCCATCGTTACGGAGCGCCTCGACTTGCAGGCGCAGGGCTGTTGCCAGCCCGAAATCGTCCAGCGCTGTCGGGCGCAAACCGGCGATGAGTCGCCGCGCCTCTCTCACCGAGTGCTGCGCCAGTTCTAAGGCTCGCCCCAGTTCCTGCCGCGCCTGTGCTGAACGGGGACGATAATGACCGGCAAAGGCTTGCAGGTGTTGGTGTACGCTGACCGTCACCTGCGCCAGTCCGTCGTGCAGTTCATACGCGACGTGGTGGCGCTCCTCTTCGAGCAATCTGGCCCGCTTGCGTTCGCCGATGTTCTCAAGCATTATCAGACCATAGACCGCCTGTCCGTGCTGATTGCGCAGCGGTGTGCCCGTGAGATCGGCCCAGACGATTTCGCTATCCTTTCTCAGGAAGCGTTTCTCCACCTTATAGCTGCTGATCGTTCCTTCGAGCGCCTGCTGAGCAAGCACCTTGCCTTTCTCTGCGTCGTCTGGATGCGTAATTGTCGCGATATTGCAGCCGGGCAGTTCCTGTTCAGGATAGGCCAGCATCTCGTAGAAGGCCCTGTTCACCTGTAAGATGGTCCCTTTCAGGTCTATGAGGGCCATGCCAATCGGGGCCTCGGCAAAAATATTGCGGAAACGCGCCTCGCTCTCCTTGATCGCCATTTCGCTCTGTTTGTGTTCGCTAATGTCGTTCAAGATTATCAGGTGCCCGCCGATAGTGCGATGTCCATTGTGGTTGCTGTGGTGATACAGGGGCGAGACACGCAGATCGAAATAGCGGGTTGCTCCATCCTTGCTCATCTCACCCATCACCACCTCGGTTTCACCTTCCTTCATATCCAGGCAGGGGAAAACCTGTTCTGTCAGTTCCGGCCAGGTGGCGAATACCTCGTCAAAAGGCTGACCGAGCGCGCTGGAAGCGTTGTGCTGGACAAGGCGCAGCGCCGGTGGATTCATGTCCACGATACGCTTCCGCTCGTCCAGGATGATGACCGCATCCCTCATGCTCTCCATCAAAGCTTCCTGTGCGATGGGCACGATGTCGAGCAGGCGGAAAAGGAAGAGATTCCAGGCCATGGCCAGTCCGGTGGCAGTCAGGGCCAGTGTGGTCAGATTCATATGAAATGGATTCAAGCCAAGCAGCGAAAGGACATTGCCTGCCCAGGGAGCCAGCACGGCCACCAGCAAACTAATCGCCTGCCCTATGTAGAGATTGTCCGATTTCCTGAGGGTCTGGATGTGCAAGAAGATCAGGAAGGTGCCGATAAAGAGCAGCATGTAAGCATAGGCAATATTGAACCAGTACCAGAAGCCATAGCGTACAACCAGTACCGATAAGGGCAGGTGAGTGGGCTGGAGATTGTCTGTTCCCATCAGTCCATGAAACTGATTCGTCCAGACCAGCAGCACCGTAATGGTGGGTTCGATAGCAAGCAATAAGATAGAGCGGCGACTGAGCTTCCTGGCTCGTCCGGTATACTCTAAAGCGAAGGCAAACCAGAGGGTGGGGGCGGGAGCAGCGCCAAACCAGGCGACATTGTCCCAGAAGACGGTCGTTGCGAGATTGGGGCCAGCCAGTTCAAGCGTATAGGCCAGCGACCATCCTGACACCGAGAGCATCAACAAACAGAACGGTATTGCGCCGGGCGCGTGACGGCGTTGCCAGGCGACGAACGCAAGCGCAGCCGAGACGGCTGAGGCGATCACAGGTAGCAGGTAGGGGGTGAACTGCCAGTCCATCGTCTCTTCCCTGTTCTAGTTTACATCCCACGCTTTCGCGTATAGCGTAAACATTGCTTCTTTTCTCCCACGATACTATACCCCACGGCTGACATAATTTCAACGCACCCTCTGCTTTAATGATATATGCTGTAGAAAACTCTCCCGGGCATGTCATTCTGAGTGCAGCGAAGAAGCTGTAGTGTCAGACCAGGGGAGGCCAGTTTTGCATGACATGGCCAGGGAAGTTCATCCTGGCGTGATATAATAGGACGAAATTTTCTTCATCGGCAATTTGTCTATCTTTATAGGGGGCAGATTATGAAGCACATTGTATCCAACATGGCCGGGGTGGTGCTGGAGTACCTGGTGAAGCCAGGCGAGTGCATTAGCGTCGATCAGGATGTGGTAATGCTTGAATCGATGAAAATGCAGATTCCCGTACAGGCCACGACCAGTGGCACCGTCAAAACGCTCAAGGCAAACGAGGGCGACTTCGTGAACGAAGGCGACGTGCTCATCGAGGTCGAATAAATCTCGGATTTTTGCCCAAAAACCTGTTGACAAATCGCATCAGGTGTGGTATCTTATCCATGCAAACGGGATGACACATAAGTGTTATGTTTGGGCTTGAAATGAGCGGGAGTGGCTCAGTGGTAGAGCATCTCCTTGCCAAGGAGAAAGTCGCGGGTTCGATCCCCGTCTCCCGCTCCCATTTTTATGGCGACGTCGCCAAGTGGTAAGGCACGGCTCTGCAAAAGCTGCACCAGCGGTTCGAATCCGCTCGTCGCCTCCTCTGTTCCAGGCGTGATTATTTCGATCACGTCTTTTTTCGTCTTGATAGCCTGATCTGACCCGTCACACACAGCCAGAACAGAGCAGAATTGCGATTACCTGCATGCGAGAACAACGAAGCTACTCCACCGAAGCTATCATCCTGAAGCGCACCGACCTCGGTGAGGCTGACCGCATCCTGACTCTCTTCACGCCGACCAGAGGCAAATATCATGCCATCGCCAAAGGCATACGCCGTCCCATCAGCAAAAAGGCCGGTCACCTGGAACTACTCAAGCGCAGCCAGCTTCAAGTGGCGCTTGGCCGCAACCTCGATATTGTGACGCAGGCCGAGGGGCGCGAAAACTTCCTGCACCTGCGCGGCGAACTCTGGCACATGACCTGCGGCTACTACCTTGCCGAGCTGGTTGACCGCTTCCTCGAAGAGCAGACTCCCCACCAGGATATCTACAACCTGCTGCTGGAGACCCTGCGCGCTCTCGACCGCGACGCCCTTGACTATCGGCAGCGCATCGCCAACGGCACAGCCACTTCCGTGCCCCCTGCGCAGCTTCACGGGCGCACCAATTTGCTGCTGCGCTACTTCGAGATTCACCTGCTTTCAGCCATCGGTTATGAACCCGCCTTCCGCCACTGCGCTCACTGCGGCAGCGAGTTGCAGGCGGTCCAGAACGGCTTTGCCCCCTCACTCGGTGGCATGCTCTGCCCGCAGTGCTCACGCTTCTGGGCCTATCCCCTCTCACTCAACGCTCTCAAAGTGCTGCGTCTCCTGCAGCGCAAGCAGTGGAGTGACGTACCGCGCCTGCGCCTGGACACTTCCCTCTACCACGAGATCGAGAAAGCCATGCATGGCCTCCTCCGCTTCCACCTCGAACGTGACCTCAAATCCTGGACCTTCCTTGAGATGCTGGATGTGAAGGCATAGGTGCTGAATAATGCAAGTGCGGCATCAAAATCGGCAAGAAGAGTCTGTAGGGACAACGAGATTGCCGATCTTGCCTGTGCAAGTTCATTATCCAGCTTCTACATAGATGTTTTTCATAATCAAACTCTTCCCTATTTTCAGAATGTATGGTATTGTACTCAGTACCGTAACCTCGTTTCAATCGTCATTAGCCGCTCAATTATTACCTCATGAGGGAGGCGTGCATGAGTGATATCGCTTCTCCTGCCGATGAAGGCAAGGAAGTCACCAGAGGTGGTTCCGGGCGCTATGCCTGGTATGTCTTTTATATCATGTTCTTTATCAATTTCCTCAATTACATGGACCGCTACGTCCTTACCGGCGCGGCCAATATCATTGCCCACGAACTGCATTTTGGCGTTGACGGCATCGGCTATCTGGCTACTGCCTTTCTCCTCGTCTACACTCTGAGCACGATCCCGCTGGGTGTGTGGGCTGACCGCTCGAAGCGCAAGAATGTGGTAGCTATCTGCATAGCGGTCTGGAGCGCGATCACCGCGCTGACCGCCCTGGCAAATAGTTTCCTCACCCTCTTCATCACGCGTATGATCCTGGGCATCGGCGAGGCGGGCTATTATCCGGCGGGAACTGCTTTGCTGAGCGATTATTTCAGCCGCACGAAGCGGGCGCGCATCATGAGTTGGTGGAGCGCCGGTTCGCTCGTCGGCCTGATGGTTGGCTTTGTCGTGGGCGGCGTGGTAGCATCTTACAACTGGCGGCTGGCCTTCCTCTTTACTGGCGTCCCCGGCCTCATTCTGGCCTACCTGGCCTGGCGCTTGCGCGAACCTCGCCGCAATGAAGCCGATGAAGCGTCTGCTGAACTGGACCCGCATTCCCTGGAAAACGAACTTGATGTGGAGGAAGTACATGCCGTCGTCGTTCCGAAGAATGTGGTCTCTCAATTTGGCACCCTGCTGCGCATCAAGACCGTTTCCGTTCTGATTTTGATGCAGATTTTCGCCTTCTTTGTGCTGGGTGCTAATGTTGTCTACCTGCCCACCTATCTCCAGCAGAAAGATACTTTTGGCCTCAGTTCGAGCGTGGCGGGCCTCTTTTCCGGTGGCGTGGTGGTGGTGGCGGGCATTGCCGGTCTGCTGGTGGGCGGTTATCTCTCCGACCTGCTCAACCGGCGTTATCCGGGGGCGCGTGTGCTCGTTTGCGGCATCGGTTTCCTGCTCGGCGTGCCGTCGTTCATCCTGGCGGTGACTATCCACAGCCTCCCTATCTTCACCGTCTTCTTTATACTGACCGTCCTGCTGCTCAACGTCTACAGCGGCCCCAGCACAGCCGCCACACAGGACGTAGTGCCATCGGCATTGCGGGCCTCGGCGGTGGCTATCTCGCTGCTCATCGCCCACCTGCTCGGTGATGCCTTCTCGCCTCTGCTGGTGGGTGTGCTGGCTCAGCATTTCGACCCGACACACGGCCAGCATTTCGCGCAAAACCTGGCCGGTCACGACCTCAGTCTCGCCTTGCTGATTACCTGCCCGCCCGCGCTGCTCATTGCCGGACTCATCGGCATCTTCGGCGCGCGCTGGATGAAGGGCGATATTGCCGCGGCGGTGCGCGCTGATCAATTGGCAAAAGAAGCGGCGGCCTGATGAGCGAACAGTTCAAGAGTCTGTCTGAAGACGCGCTGGAAACGATTCTCGCAGCTATTGATGCTAACATGGCCGAGGAGGTGGCAGCTTTTGGCCGCTACCTGCCGGGGGCGCAATTGCGCGAGGATAGAGAGGCGCGCTGGTATCTCACCGGCCTGCCTTCCTCGCTCTTCAACGGTGTGCAGCTTGCCCGTTTCTATGAAGGCGATATCGATGCGAAGATCGAGCGCCTCTTACAGCCCTTCAGGGAACGTGCTTTGTCCGTTTCCTGGGCTGTTGGCCCGGCTTCGAGGCCGACGAATCTGAGGATGTATCTGGAGGCGCACGGTCTGGCACTGGCGCATGTCATTACTGGCATGGCTGCTGATCTGCACGCGCTCAACGAGGCTTTTCAGACTCCACCTGATCTGCGCATCGAAGCCGTCAGAAATCAGGAGATGTTGCGCGCGTATGCTACAGTCTCTAAGAGGGGTTTTGGCGCTTCGCCGGAGGAAAACGAGGTCTATTACGATACCTATAGCTGTATTGGTTTCGCTGATGACCTGCCGTGGCAACACTATATCGGCTGGCTGGACGGGCAACCTGTCGCGGTCTCCTCGCTGCTATTGCACGCGGGCGTGGCCGGAGTCTATGGTGTTGCCACCCTTCCCGAAGCGCGCAGGCAGGGCGTGGGTGCCGCAATGACGCTAGCGCCGTTGCGCGCAGCTCGCGCACGTGGCTATACCACTGGTATCCTCTCACCCTCGGATATGGGACTGCGTATCTACCAGCGCATCGGCTTCCGGGAATACTGTACGGTCAATATTTATACTTCAGCGTGAAGAAGGTGAGAGCGAAATGATTCATTTTTACGAACTGGCGACGATGAGCAGGGAGCAGCGCGCGCGCTTGCTGCGCCGCGCCGAGATTGAGATTGACGCGCTGATGGAGCGCGTGCGCCCCATTGTGCAGGCGGTGCGCGAGCATGGAGACGAGGCGCTGGTCGAGTTCTCGGTTAAGTTTGACCATGTAGAGCTGACGCCCGCGCAACTGCGGGTGAGCCGTGAGGAGATCGAGCGGGCGCACCAGAGGCTTGACCCGGCGGTACGCGAGGCGGTTGAGCATGCCATTCGCAATATTCGCGCGTTCCACGAGCGTCAGATGCCGCATGAGCAGTGGTTTACCGAGGTTGCGCCAGGCGTGCTGGCGGGCGAGAAGATTACGCCGATCAGCAGCGTTGGCCTGTATGTGCCGCGTGGCAAGGGCGCGTTCCCTTCAGTGATGTATATGCTCGCCACGCCTGCCAGCATTGCCGGTGTGCCGCGTATCGTGGTCTGCACGCCGCCGGGTCCTGGCGGCGAGATCGACGCGGCCTCGCTCGTCGCGGCTGATCTGTGCGGGGTGCATGAAATCTATCGACTGGGTGGAGCGCAGGCCATCGCGGCCCTGGCGTATGGGACGCGGAGCATCCCCCGCGTGCATAAGATTACCGGACCGGGCAGTGGCTTTGTCTCGGCGGCGAAACGGTTGCTCTATGGCACGGTGGATGTGGGCCTGCCAGCAGGGCCGAGCGAGTCTATCACTCTGGCCGACGAGACGGCCAGTCCCGAACTGCTGGCGCGTGACCTGCTGATCGAGGCCGAGCATGGGCCGGATTCTTCCAGTCTGCTGGTTACGCCCAGCCGCGCGGTGGCCGAGGCGGTGCTGGCCCTCCTGCCTGAGAAGATCGCGGCGCTGCCTGAGTGGCGGCGCGCCTTTGTGCGGACCGTCTTTGAGTCAGCGCAGGGAACCGGCGGTATCGTGCTGGCGGCGAGCATGGCCGAGGCGGTAGCATTTGTCAACGAGTACGCGCCCGAACACCTGGAAGTGCAGGTGCGCGAGCCGTTCGCGCTGCTGCCCGCGCTGAAAAACGCGGGTGAAATCCTGCTCGGCCCCAATACGCCCTTCTGCACCGGCAATTACAGCCTGGGGACAAATGCGGTACTGCCCACGGGCGGCTTTGCCCACACCTTTTCCTGCACATCGGTCTTCGATTTCTTGAAACGCACCGGTGTGGCGTATCTGACGCGCGAGGGGTACGAATCGCTCAGCGAGACGACGCGCCGCCTGGCGGAATTTGAGGGCTTTCCTGCGCACGCGAGCGCTGTAACAGCGCGCCCAACGTCGCCAGAACAAGCGTCGCCAGCATAAGAGCAATGGTGGCGATGGTGGCCTTTTGCAGCAGGGAGACGGCCCGGGCAATGGTGGCATCCGCTCGCAGGTTGGGCGCTCCTTGCAGCGGGATATCGCTCACGTCGCTGATCTCGACGACGGCATTGCTGTCCTCACAGGCGACGTAGACGCGGCGCAGCGCCGGGTCAGATTCGACGCCATCGGGTCCCTGCCCGACTTGCAGCGTTCCCAGCACGTTGAAGCTCTGCCCATCGATCACAGTGATGGTGGTGCCGGTATCCACGTCGCTGTTGCCATTGTCCCTGTTGCCCTCGTCGGCCACGTAGATGCGGCCTGTCGCGGTATTGAAAGCCACGCCTTCAGGATAGGGTGAGACGGGGACGCGGGCCAGAACCGTATTGTTTTTGCCGTTGATGACGTCCAGTTCTTGACCTGCCGAGCAGACGACGTAGACGCGCCCATTCGTTTCATCCACACGCACAGGGGGCACCGGGTCATTGCAAATAGGGATGCTCGCCAGCTTTTTTCCACTGTTCTCATCGTAGACCGCCATGGTCAGCGCGCTGGCATCCGTCACATAGAGCCTGCCCAATCGGCCATTGACGCCGACAGACTGCGTATGCAGGCCGGTAGTGAGGAAGGCCGTGGGGATAGGATTGGTTGCTCCCTGGCTCTGTGCCCGGAAGAGATCGATGCGTCCCGCCTGGTTGTTGGTGATGAAGACGCGCTGGTGATCGGGGTCGATGGCGATGTTGTTGTCGGCGAAATCGCTGAGGGGAGCGTCCAGACGAGTGAGGAGCAGCGTTTTCCCCGTTATGCCGTCGAAGATGGCGAAGAGACTCTCGCGGTTATCGTAGGAGAAGCTGGCGGCGTAGACGCGGTGAGTAGTACTATCGGCTTGCACATCGGTAACGACGCTTCCCAGAGCCGCGCTCCAGCGCACCTGCCCTTTGATTGGATCAAAGCCGACGACTGTGCCGCTGCCTTCATAGGCGATGTAGACCATGTGGGTTCCGCTATCTACGGCAATGGCTTCCGGTGCCGACCCTGCCCGAAGCACGCCGAGAAAAGGAAAGCCTCCGGCAGCGAGTGCGGTCGCTGGCATGGTGAGGAAAGAGAGCGACAGCAAGAAAGGCACGAGAAGGGAAAGAGCGGGCAGATGCCTGTATATGGGTGCTCTGCTCCCCCTTTTTTGCCTCCATTTTCTGTTTGTGGAGAGTCCTTTAGACATATTTTGCTACGATATCAAGTAGCTCATCCATATCAAAGGGCTTGGCCAGGAAATCATCCGCGCCGCTTTCCTGCGCTTCCTGCTGGGCAAAAGGGTGGGCGGAAGTCATGATAATCGGAATGTGAGCTGTTTCCTTCTGCCCTTTGAGCTTTCGGGCGATTTCTCTTCCATCGCTGCCCGAAAGCAGCATGTCAAGGAGAATGACGTCGGGTAGTGTATCAGCAGTTCTGGTGGTGAGCTTATCGACGTCGTCGCCCCGCTCGGTAGCGACGACCGTGTAGCCCACGTCCTCAAACATCGCCAGGAGGAAGGCCAGAATATCTGGCTCATCGTCGATGATGAGTATCCTTTTCTTGCTGTTCGCCATAGTGAAAAGTTTCCTTGAGTTACGTTCCCATAACGGAATAAGATTCTGATCTCATCGTAACAACTGGCTCTGTTCCTGTCAATACACGCCGGTCAGGAAGTGTCGGTAAGGGGCCTGTTATCCTGAGCGAAGGATATGAGATATGAGGCCGATAGTGGTAGTGTGAACTGTTTCGCTCTCATACTGTGTCCTAACCTACTGTGCGGCTAGATGAGAATATGTTATAATGCCCGCAGTATAATGACGAGATGGGCTATTTCAAGTAAATTTTATTGCTGGACTTCCAGTTGGACGATGCGGAAATCTTCTATCAGAGCGGAGTTCAGGCAAATAAAAGAGTGTTGTAGGTAGAGGCTATGTCAAGCAATTATCCGTATGATCCGAAACAGGCCGCGTCCATCGGTAATCCGGCTACTCCGCAGAGTGGTCAGAATGGACCAGGGGGTACCGTGCCCGAGTTTCCGCTTCCGGCTTCAGCGGCGCAGCCCCAGCCTCAAAACCCGGAATCGGGGTCGTCATCCGTGTTAGGGTCGGCTGTGATGCCGGGCAGCGGGAATGGAAATGGAGGCGATCATCGCCGCCTGTCGCCGGGTACTGAATTGTCCGGTGGGCGCTATCGTATAGAGAAGCTGGTGGCGTCCGGCGGCATGGGGGCGGTGTACCGTGCGCTTGATACCCGCTTTAATCGACCATGTGCGGTCAAGGAAATGCTCGATGAGTTCCAGACAGAGGCAGAGCGCACGCAGGCAGTCGAATGGTTTGGGCGCGAGGCGACGCTTTTGCTCGACCTGAACCACCCCTGCATTCCACGTGTGCGTGACTTCTTTATCGAGAGCGGTCGGCATTACCTGGTCATGGATTTCATCGATGGACGCACGCTGGGCGAGGTGCTGGAAAAAGAGGGCAATGTGGTGGGTCTCAATGGAGCGCGGGGCGTCTCAGAAGCGCGTGCGCGCAGCTGGGGCCAGCAGATTTGCAATGTTTTGAACTACCTGCATCACCTCAATCCACCAATTATCTTCCGCGATCTCAAACCAACCAATATCATGGTCACCGGTCGCGATGAAATCAAATTGATTGATTTTGGTATTGCCCGTACCTTCCAGTCCCAGCAGCAGGCAACGATCATTATGACGATTGGTTACGCGCCGCCGGAACAGTTGCACGGTATGCCGGAGCCGCGCAGCGATATCTACGCGCTGGGCGCGACACTGCACCGCTTGCTGACCCATCATGACGCCGCCAATAATAAACCGAGCATTTTCTCGTTTCCTCCGGTACGCTCCCTACGGCCCGATGTTTCGCCCGCCTTTGAGGCGGTAATTATGAAGGCGCTGGCCCCGGTACTGGAACAACGCTGGCGCGACGCCGCTGAGATGGAGCGCGCCATTATCGCTTTGCCTCCACCGTCATTACAGCCAGCCCCCCAGACTGCGCAGCAGGGGACCGTACAGGTGAGCGCGAATCCTCCAACGCCGAGTCGGCAGGGGCCACTATTGCAGGGGCAACAGCCCATTCTGCCGAATGCTCCGGCGACGACAGGGACGACCGGCGCGGGTGGGCCGCATATTATCGCCGCGCTCGGCTTTTTGAATTCGGGGCAGATCGAGTCGGCCTATAGCGCGGTACTGCAGGCCTATCGCGCTGAACCGAATAACTCGCTGGTGCATCGCATCTTTGGGCAGGTCTTCGCTCGCCGCCAGCCTCCGATGATAGAGCCAGCGTTGAAGGCTTACGCCACCTCGCTACAACTCAATCCAAAAGACGCGGAGACCCACAAATTAATCGGCGATGTCTGGCTCTTTTTGCGTCGCCAATCGGCACAGGCCATCCCTGAATATACGCAGTCACTGCGCTTGAACCCCAATGATGTTGAAGCTCATCAACGCCTGGGGCAGTGTTACGAGGAGACCAATCAACTGGAGGCGGCCTTGCGCGAATACCAGGAGGCGGCACGCCTGGCAGGGAAACAGCCCTCCCTCTTTTATAAGGTAGGCCAGCTTGCGACGCGCCTGAACCAATTTCCGGTCGCGGAACGCGCTTATGTACAGATATTGATGCTCAACGCGGCTGATCACCAGGCACGCTTCTTGCTGAGCCAGGTGTACGAGAGCGAAGGCAAGCTGGAAGATGCATGGCGCGAGTGTAACTTTGTTATTGGACCACTGTCGAATAACCCTGCGGTGCAGGCGCTTTACCAGCGTTTGCGGAGCCGGTTGGGCAGATAAGAGGCGTAAATCTGTGAGGTAGACCCGACTAAAGGGAGAGAGAGCTTATGAGTACGCATAGTGTAAAATCTGCGATGCAAAGGGGCATTGGCCTGCCGGGGCGCTTCGTGCCCGCCGGGGTACTCATCCTTACCATCCTACTCCTTTTGCTGCCTTCCCTTGCCTTCGCTTTCGCGCCAGCAGCGGCTGAGGCTGACCCCGCACAGAATATAGCGCAGGCGGGTGTCTCGGTAGTGCGCTTGCTGGTTACCTACACCCTGTCTTCGCATTTGCCTGGCAATTCCCCCACGCTTCAGTGTACCGGTCTAGGTGCGCTGGTAAGCAGTTGGGCGGGGAACGGCTCGCAGAATAACAGTTGGGTACTCACTGATGGCAATCTCGTCAATCCGACGAAGCTGACCTGTGCCTCCAGTTCACTTGCTGGCGGCGCGGGAGGTAATAGTGCCAGCGCGCAGTTAACGCAAATTCAGGTGCTGGCAAGCAATGGCACCGGTGGTTACACCGCTACCTCGCAAGCTCCTTTAGCGCTTGCCTCGGTGTCAGCCAGGGAAGCGGCGGTGGTCTGTGAGGTTAAGACATCCTGCAGCCAGGGGTTGGCCTTGATCGGCTTCTCTAGCGATCAAGTCCAGCCTTTTATCGATCTTTCCTCGTCTTCTAGCAGCAGCGGGCAGCAGGGTATAGAGCTAACCAATGCCACCGCGACTGTGCCAACCTCACTGGCCCAGGTGGCCCAGTTCCTTACTCCCCTGGCAGTTCCACCCGATTCTAAAATTGCTGAATCGGGCATGCCGATTGTCGATGCTCAGGGCAATTTGACGGGCCTGCATCTGATGAATGGCTCTGCCTCGTTAACGGCTATTGCCGATTTCGTAGATAGTACTATCACTGTTCCGCCAAATACCCCGGCCAACACCCTCCATGTCAACTGGGATAAAGGAATTCAGGCTTATTATAAGCATGATTATGCCGCCGCTCAGAAGGATTTCCAGCAGGCAGCGGCAGCCAATTCACAGTTTCTGGCAGCAACCTTCTTTCTAAATCGAGCCGCCGCGCAGGCCAGATCAAGTAATGGCGGTGGCGTCAGCGCGGTTAGCCCGGCAAATACAGGGTCTCCCTCGAACAAAGTAGCTACCGGCCTGCTCGGCTTCTCGCTCTGGCAGGTGAGCGTTGTCGCGCTGGTGCTCGTGCTGCTGATCGTGGTGATCATCAGCCTGTTTGTGGGGCGCGCGCGGCGACGACGTGACCTGGCGAAATTCAAGGAGGATGAGAAGGTGGCAGAGCGCAGAGCGGCCATGGAGGCTCAGCGGATTGCTGAAATGGAGCAGAGACAGGCGCAGGAGTCGGGAAACAGAAATGGCAGGCCGCTCTCTCCCGTTCATGGAGAGCCAGTTTCTTCTCCGTCTTCCGTTGCGAATCCTGCCCATATGTCTCACTACGCGGCGCAGGTTTCACCACAGATGTCTCCGGTGCGCGATATGCGTTGTCCTCAATGTGGCAATCCTGTCGCGGCCAATACAAAGGTCTGCCCCAGTTGTAATGCCTGGCTCTCGCCCTCGGAGTCGGGTCTGCATTTACGAGTAGTGCGGCCACGGCCAGAACCAGATATGAGCGTGACCATACCATTGCCGCCGCAGTACCAGCAGCCACCTTCTCCACAGCAGCCCCCGGCACCAGCTTCACCGGCAGCCGCGCCTCCTCCAATGGCTTCTCCCGCTCCGTCATATGCTCAGGTGGCCCCTAATTATGCTGCGGCGGATCAGCCGACGGTACTGTACGGTTTTTCCAAAAATGGACCGGAAGATGGTGAAAAAACGGTGCCCTATAATATTCGCAAGGTGGGAAGCGCAAACCTCGGTCTGGCCGTCGGGACACGCACAGATCCGGGCATCAAGCGCAAACACAAGCCCAACGAGGACAGCCTGTTCGCGGCGCAGGGAGCGGGTATGTTCAACTCGTCTCCCCAACAGTTTGGTCTCTTTGTCGTTGCCGATGGTATGGGCGGCCATGCCAATGGACAGGACGCCAGCCGTCTGGCTATTCAAACGATCATCGATCATGTGCTGCCTCGTCTATCTGCTGGCAACGGGTTGGACCGCAACGCCCTGGTACAGTTGCTGACTGATGGGGTGCAGGGCGCAAATCAGGCCGTCTTCCAGAGCAATATGCAGCACCACGCCGATATGGGGACAACCATGACAACCGCTCTGGTCGTGGGCGCAACCGCGTATGTGGCGAACGTGGGCGATAGCCGCACCTACCTGTATCGTGACCCGGAGGGGCTGACCAAAATCACCAATGACCACTCGGTCGTCGCCAGTCTGGTAGAGGCGGGCATTATCAAGCCCGATGATATCTATACGCATCCAAAGCGCAATCAGATCTACCGCAGCCTGGGCGAGAAACCGGCGGTCGAAGTTGACTCCTTCATTGTTGATCTGAAGCCCGGCGACAAATTGCTGCTCTGTACCGATGGTCTGTGGGATATGGTGCGCGACCCCGGTATTCAAGAGGTGCTGCGCAGCGCCAATGCCAATCCCGACCAGACTGGTGAGGCGCTCATCCACGCCGCCCTCGAAGGCGGCGGCGAGGACAACGTCAGTGTTATCGTCGTCTATGTCACCGAGTCGGCAGAGCAAACCCCGGTGACCGGGATCAGGCTCCTTGCCAAGCCAGAAACCGTACAGATGCCTCCTATGTAAAGGTAAAGAGGGGGCGCGAGCGCGTTGGGCGAAGTGCAACGCGCTCGCGCCCCCTCTTTACCTGAATTGCCGCCTCTTTTCTCCTGTGCTATAATCTATGCAGCATCTTCTAGTTCCTGTCAGAGGAAGTTGCCGTGCAATGTCATGTGCGGCGCTCCGGGATGACGGGGACAGATATGGGAGGGAAGATTCGTGTCTACACCTATCAGTGTAAATTATCTCTATGCCGCTATATTGTTCGCCGTCGGCCTCGGCTTTGTCCTGGCGACGATGACAGTGGTCAATATTCTGGCACCACATAGCCGGACGCGAGAGAAACTGCAAACGTATGAATCGGGCGAAGTACCGATCGGTTCAGCCTGGGTGCAGTATCCGCTCGGTTTCTACATCTTTGCCCTGCTATTTGTCGCTTTCGACGTCGATATTGTCTTCATTATCGCCTGGGCAATCATCTTCAAGCAGTTAAGTCTCTTTGGCTTCGTTGAAATCCTCTTCTTTATTGTTGTGCTCGCGCTTGGCCTGGTCTATGCGTGGAAGAAGGGAGTGACGCGATGGATTTAGTACCACGTATCAGGGGTTTACAGACAGGCAAGGGTGGCTATCGCGATCAGAATGCTGCTCTTGCCCGTGATCTGGCTCCTATCACGCAGATTACGGGGCAACCGGTCGCGCCAGTTCTGATAAAAGGAGATTTTCTGAGCCTGGATATTGAGCGTGCTCATCTCGTCGCTGTCTGCCGTTTTCTGCGCGTCCAACTCGGTTTTGACATGTTAAGCTGCATCTCCGGTGTCGATATGCTGACGCACCTGGAAACCGTCTATCACCTGCGCTCGCTCACACGCCAGCAGTTGCTGCAACTGAAGGTGCGTATCGACCGCGAGAACCCGGAAGTGGACAGCGTGGTCTCCGTCTGGCCGACTGCCAACTGGCTTGAGCGCGAGGTCTATGATATGTTCGGCATCAGGTTTGCCGGTCACCCCGACTTGCGCCGTATCCTGCTGGACGATGATTTCCAGGGATATCCGCTGCTCAAGAGCTTCCACCAGGTGCCGATGACCGTTAAGGATCGCGCCACCACACAGGTTGATCCAAATATGGCTGTGGCTGGCCCGTTCCAGCAGAAGGCCATTGAGCGTGTGGCGCCAAAGCGGCTGGGGCAGGGTATGGAGGAACGGCTGCATCCTGGCACCCCCACCTTCGGCCACTCCTTCCACGGTGACGAGGAACAGGCCAATCAGGAGAACGCGACCTACACAGGCGAGTCGGTACCGGGCGAAAGTGGAGAGGTGCAGCGCCGCCCGGTCAATGAACCACAATCATCACAAAATCAGTCATAAAGAGAGCGTGTAGAGGCCATGCCAAAGACAAGACAGCGGAAAAAAAGTGGCGCGCGCAAGCCATCACCGCATACTACAGCTTCATCGGAGAAAAGCACGCGGTCCAGCGTACCGGCAACCGGTTCGGCAGCGCGGAGCGTGAGGAATCCTGCTTTTACATCGGGAGGACAGGGGATACAGAGTATGGTCTTCCCGGCTCTCGTCGCGTTGGGCTGCTGGGGCATGGCGTTCTCATTTTTCTTTTTTTACGCGGATCCGAATAAGAATCTGTATGCAGGGATGGCCGCATTGATGGCGCTGCTCTGGACAATCAGCTTTGCTCTCCGCCTGCGTAAGATCAGGCAGGTGCGGTCGCGAGCATAACAAGAGATATATCGAGGGATACTATGGTTACAAGTCGAGACACAAGTGCGAATACGCATCTCGTGGAAGGTGCGGAAGAGCTGACCACGCAGGAAATGTTGCTGAACATGGGACCACAGCACCCCAGCACGCATGGCGTGCTGCGCCTGCTCTTGACGCTGGAGGGCGAGACGGTGGTCGAATGCACACCCGTGATTGGCTATCTGCACCGTGGGATTGAGAAGATTCTGGAAAACCGGCCCATCATGGGCGGTATCCGCTACATGGATAACGCGGACTACCTCTCGCCTATGCTCAATGAGACAGCCTATGTCGGTGCGGTTGAGCAATTGATGGGCATCGAGCCACCGCGCCGGGCACAGTATATTCGCCTCCTGGTAGGAGAGATGCAACGTATGGCCAGCCACCTGGTAGGCGTGGGTACCTACCTGCTCGATCTCGGCGCGTTTACTCCCGTTCTGTGGTGCTTCCGCGACCGCGAGGGGATACTGACTCTCTTTGAGGCGCTCGGCGGCAGCCGTTTCAATGTCAATTACATGCGCGTCGGCGGCGTCCTGCATGATTTTCCAAAGGGCTGGCTGGCCGAGTGTGAAGCTTTCCTGGATACCTTTGAGCAGCATATGGGCGAGCTGGAGACGCTGATTACCGGCAACGAAATCTTTCAAGCACGCACGCAGGGCGTGGGCTATATCGACCCACAACAAGCCATCGCTTACGGTCTGACCGGCCCGATGTTGCGGGCCAGCGGCGTCAACTGGGATTTGCGCGTCAATCGTCCCTACATGGCCTATCGCGAGGTGAAGGTGAACCCGCAGGTGCGGCAGGAAGGTGACTGCTTCGCTCGCTACAAAGTGCGTGTTCAGGAGATCTACGAGAGTATTCGCCTCTGCCGTGTTGTGCTCGACCAGCTTCCGGCTGGCCCGATCAGCGTGCGTGTGCCGATTGAGCTGCGTCCGGTGCGTGGCGAGACCTACTTCGCGATTGAAAGCAGCAAGGGCGAGCTGGGTGTCTACTTTATCAGTGATGGCAGTGAATATCCCTGGCGTGCCAAGCTACGCGGCCCATCTTTCGTCAATTTGCAACTCTTGCCGGAGCTGCTGCGTGGTCATAAGATGAGTGATACCGTAGCTATCATGGGCAGCTTTGACCTGGTGCTTGGTGAGGTCGATCGATAAATAGCTGTGCGATCTCCCTCGATGGAGATGGTGGGACTAAATATACGGGAGTTATCTTATGCATGTAATAATCGCCGATAATATTGGCACCCAGTTGCTGAACGGCATTCTCTCCTGGGACTTCTTGCAGTTCGTGGTGATGCTCCTCTCGGCCATTGGTTTCGTCCTGACCAGCGCGGTGCTCTTAATTCTGGCCGAACGCAAGGTCATGGCCTGGATGCAAGATCGCTACGGCCCGCTTCATACCGGCTCCTGGGGATTGTTGCAGACGGTTGCCGATGTCGGCAAGCTACTTTTGAAAGAAGACGTTCACGCGGGTCGCACCGATAAGCTGACCTTTCTTATCGCGCCGGCTGTTTTCCTGGCACCCGTCTTCGCGGCCTTCGCGGTTATCCCCTTCTCGCCCTACATAAGCTTTCCGGGAACGGCGCTGGCGACCGGCATTGTCTACTACGTCGCAATGAGTTCCATCGACGTGGTCGGTGTGGTTATGGCCGGGTGGAGTTCCAATAACAAGTATTCGCTCATTGGCGGTCTGCGTTCTGCCGCGCAGATGATCTCGTATGAACTGCCGCTAGTGCTGGCGCTGGTGGGCGTTGTGATGCTGACAAGCGTTCTGAGCAGCACAGGTATAGGTACGATCTCCATCCGCGATATGGTCAATTACCAGGCTTCAACTCTGTGGCCCGGCAAGGGTATCGGCTTCTTCGATTTCATTTTCGAAGGTTTTACCCCGTGGGCCTGGTTCTTCCTGGTGCAGCCCTTGATGATAATCATTTACTACACTTGCGGCCTGGCGGAGACGAATCGTTCGCCTTTCGACCTGCCGGAAGCGGAGTCGGAACTCGTGGCTGGCTATCTGACCGAATACAGCGGCATGCGCTGGGGCCTCTTTTTCCTGGGTGAGTATGGCAATATGACCATCGTCTCAGCGATTGCGACTTATCTCTTCCTCGGTGGCTGGTCCGGTCCCGGCGTTGCTTTCCTGACGGGCCTCAACAATCCGGGCTGGGGCCTGCTGGGCAACCTGCTGGCGCTGGCCTACTTCGTGACAAAGGTCTATCTGCTCTGTTTCGTCTTCATCTGGGTGCGCAGCACGCTGCCGCGCCTGCGTGCCGACCAGCTCATGCAGTTTGCCTGGCTGATCCTCATTCCTACCACGCTGGGCAATATCCTGGTCACCGGCCTGATCTACCTGATAGTGAGCGCCCTGAGTTTGCCCACCATCGTCTTCCTGGTCGTGGTTGGGATCGTCAACTGGGCTGCGCTCGTCGGGTTCATCTGGGTCGTGCGCCGGGCAACCGTTGCCACGACCATGCGCGCTCAGGCCCCGGCCATTCGCTCCCGTGAGCGCGTGGCTGCCGCGCAACTCCCCGAACAGGCTGGAGTCGGGACGGCCAGTAAGCTATAGAGCTTTTAGCCAGAAAAACAGAAAAGCGAGGCTTCCTTTTCAGGAGGAAGCCTCGCTTTTTATCGGGTGTGAAACGATAACTTACTTTTATAGACTCTCTCAGAGACCCCTCAATTTCAATATTATACTTGTGAGCACGATGCTCACAATAGCCCCGGCGATGACCTGGGGGACGGTGTGGCGGCGCAGGACGACGCGCGACCAGCTTACCATGATGAGCAGGGTGAAGAGCGGGAGCATGACGTAGCCGTAGAGGGCGGTGAGAAAGGTGAGCGCGCCCGCCAGAGTGGAAGCGTGAAGACTGATTTTCCACCAGAAAGTAATAAGCATCATCAGCATGCCACTGATGGCTGAAATCAGGAGCAAGGTCTTGAGCGTGCCGGGACCATTCGTGAAGGTGAGGGCCATCAGGCCGAGAGCGATAGAGGCGAGACCGAAGAGGAATGGCCCGACCCGTTCGTGACGACGGCTGATGTCGATATCGGATATTTTGCCCATGCGCATTCCGACCAGGATATAGGCCATTGGTCCCAGGCTCAGAAAGAAGAGCGTGAGCGCGGAATAGAGCAGGGCGCTGAAAGTATCACGAGTATGATAGAGTGCGATGAGGACGACGGCTGGCAGGGAGATGGTCACGGGAGCGAGCAGATTAGAGATGAAACGAGCAATACGGATATGCCGCGTCTTCTCAAAGACGATAGGGTCTTGAGGTTGTATCTTGCGATAATCGTGCATAAACCTTCCTTCACTGCGTATAGGTTGGCGTAACTGGCGCTTGTCTGGCTACCACAGGATAGCCTAAAAGTTTGCTGGCAACATGTGAGAAGGCAATAGGATCGCCACTGCACCAGACGTGAAGCTCGCCCAACTCGCTGCCGGGGTGCATCAATCCTTCAGCGTCCAGCACCGAGCGGGTGCGGCGGGCGATGGCGGCACTACTATCGATGACCTGAATGTGCGTGCCCGCGACCCGTTCAATGAGCGGGCGCATGGCGGGAAAATGCGTGCAGCCCAGTACGATGACATCCACATCGGCCTCGAACAACGGCTGCAAGGCGTGGCGCACTGACTGCTCCGCCTCCGGCCCATCGAAAACGCCGTCTTCGACCAGGGCTACCAGTTCGGGACAGCCAACAGCATAGACCTGGATACCTTCGGCGAACTCATCGACCAGGTGCCGCAGGTAGGCAGCTTTCGCCGCCTGATTCGTGGCCGCCACGCCGATACGCCCTTTGCGCGTGGCGCGCGCCGCCGGTTTCACCGCCGGAACGACGCCAATAATGGGTATGCTGAATGTCGCCCGCAGCGTGTTGAGCGCGGCCTGCGAGGCCGTGTTGCACGCCACAACGACCAGTTTGGCTCCCTGCTCAACCAGGAAGCGCACAGCGGTAATGGAGAGATCGGTGATCTCGTTGTCGCTGCGCTGTCCATAGGGAACGTGGGCAGTATCACCAATGTAAATATAGTGCTCGTGCGGCAATTCTTGTCGCAAGGTCGTTAGAATAGTCAGGCCGCCCGCGCCCGAATCAAAGACGCCGATGGGCGCTTCGGCTGTGCCCGTGGGAAGTGCGCGTTCGTGTTCAAAGGCAAATGCGCTGCGCTCGGCATCGCGCGCAGGCGGAACGACATCTACAGCCTTTTCAGAATTCCACTGTGTCATAGCTACTCGTTTTTCTACGTTATTCCATACTACGAAACTCACGCTGCTCGCCGAAGACGCGGCGCATGGCATCGCTGATCTCACCAAGCGTAGCGTATGCCTCAACGGCGTCAATAATCAACGGGATGAGATTTTCGCTGCCGCGCGCACCGTTTTCCAGGGCGTTGAGCGTTCGCTGCACGCGCTCATTGTCGCGGCGCTGGCGCAGGGCTGCTAGCTTCGCCGCCTGCCGCCTGCCGATTTCAGGATCGACGCGCAGCAGAGACGGACGCTGCTCCCCTTCCTGTGTGAAGCGGTTGACGCCCACCACAATGGTTTCCTCTTTTTCCTGCGCCTTCTGATAGTCATACGCGGCCTGCTCGATCTCGGCCTGCATGAAGCCGCGTTCGATAGCGCGCACGCTGCCGCCCAACTCATCGATGCGCTCGATATATTTCCACGCTCGTTCTTCGATGGCGTTGGTCAGTGACTCGACATAATATGATCCGGCCAGAGGGTCGACGACGTCGGCCACGCCGGTCTCGTAGGCGAGTATCTGCTGCGTGCGCAGGGCAAGCCGCGCCGCCTCCTCGGTGGGAAGCGAAAGCGCCTCGTCCTTCGAGTTGGTGTGCAGCGACTGCGTGCCGCCCAGCACCGCTGCCAGCGCCTGATAGGCGGTGCGCACGACGTTGTTGTCGGGCTGCTGCGCCGTCAGCGTGGAACCGGCGGTCTGCGTATGGAAGCGCAGCATCATGGAGCGCGGGTCCTGCGCATGGAAGCGCTCGCGCATAATGTGCGCCCACATACGCCGGGCGGCGCGGAACTTCGCCACCTCCTCGAAGATGTTGTTGTGGCTGTTGAAGAAAAATGAAAGCTGGCCCGCGAAGGTGTCGATATTCAGCCCGGCATCGATGGCGGCCTGGACATAGGCGATGGCATTGGAAAGGGTGAAGGCCACCTCCTGCACGGCTGTCGCTCCGGCCTCGCGAATGTGGTAGCCACTGATGCTGATGGTATTCCAGCGCGGGATATTTTCCGCGCAGTAGCTGAAGATGTCGGTGATGATGCGCATCGAGTGCTGCGGCGGGTAGATGTAGGTGCCGCGAGCGGTGTATTCCTTCAGGATATCGTTCTGCACTGTGCCTGAGAGCTTACGCAGCTCGACCCCCCGCTTTCTGGCGACGGCGATATAGAGGGAGAGCAGGATGGCGGCTGTGGCGTTGATGGTCATGGAAGTGCTGATGCGATCCAGCGGTAGACCATTGAGCAGCGTTTCCATGTCTTCCAGGCTGGAGATGGAGACGCCCACTTTGCCCACCTCGCCCTCTGAAAGCGGGTTATCGGCGTCATAGCCCATCTGCGTCGGAAGATCGAAGGCCACGGAAAGCCCGGTCGTGCCCTGTGAAAGCAGGAAGTGATAGCGCCTGTTCGACTCCTCCGCCGTACCGAAGCCCGCGTACTGGCGCATCGTCCACAGCCGCGAACGATACATGCCGGGGTGAACGCCCCGTGTGAACGGAAATTCGCCGGGATAGCCCAGTTGTGTCTGGGCATTGAACCCCTCCAGGTCTTCCTCGGTAGCCAGGTCTGGCACCACGATATCCGAAGCAGGGCTGGTGGTAAATGTTTCCTTACGCTCTCCCGCTTTCTTCTTCGCCTCACGAGCCGTTGTCTCACGCCACTCTCCGGCGCTCTTACTCTCGTGCATGTACGGCCCCTTTCTCTACTTTATCCAAGAAAATTATAGCATATCGAACGGAAGCTGGCACTCATCTCATGAGGAATGAGGTCAAGCAGGTAATCTGTTATACATACACATAAGACCATTTGGGAGTACTATCCTGAGAAGCGTTTTCTCCAGGAAAGGAAAGAGGGAATACGATGGAGGAATAAGAATACCGCACAATTCACATGTTGCTCGAAACATGGAGGAGGATGTACGAGGAGTATACGAATTATACCGCTGTTCTCGCCGATGACAGGCGAGTAGAGGAAATAGAGGCCCTACTACGTCGTTTGTATCAGGCTGCTTACTCTCCCGCAATGACCACCAGTACCTCACCTTGATTAACGGTCTGGCCTTTGCTGACGCGAATCTCTTTGATGGTGCCAGTGATGGGGGTAGAGAGGTCGTTTTCCATCTTCATGGCTTCCAGGATGATGACGGTCTGGCCGCGTGTGACGTGCGCGCCGGGTTCGAGGGGGACGCCGACGACAAGGCCGGGCATAGGGGCGTGTACCCTGGCTTCTTCGCTGCCGTGGGCTGCCTGGGCTGCGCTGCTGAGCGAATGGGTGCGTTCATCTTCGACCTCAACCTCGAAACGCTGGCCCGCGAAGAAGATTTCGTAGGTCTGGCCTGCGCCCTCGTCGGGCTTGTTGAGGCGGCGGGCGAAGATTTCGTAGGATTTGCCGTTGATGATGAGGCTGTAGCGGCCTCCCACTCCGCTCTGCCCCTTTTCGCTCGTACCCACTCCAGCAGCCAGAGGGGCTATCTGCCGCCAGTCGATGGTGACGGGTACGCCATCGATAATGATGGTACGCTGCGGCGTGTTTTCTCCGGTCTCGACGTTGTGGGGGTTGCCGTTCATGCTGACAATATAGGCCATAATATTTACCTCTTGGGAATTTTGTTATGCGAGTTCTTTTGCAATCATTATATGTTAGAATCGGTGGAAGTGCCAGCCACGGTGGCTGGCACTTCCACCGATTCTAACACTTCTCTAACACTTTTCCTATGACGTTCTAACGAAATGTATGGCACACTAAGGTACGGAAGTTGAACGAGAAGAAACTGTAGAGGTCGAAGGCAAGAGAAAAGCGATGGACGCAGAAGAGAGATTCCAACAGAAGCAGACAACGGAGGGTCGCCAGCACGCTGAGCAGGCGGTATTACGTTGCGCTAACTGCGACATAGAGATTTTCTGGCCTCCGACTGTTGTACAGGGGAAGACATTCTGCTGCACAGGCTGTGCGGCTGGCGGTCCCTGTAGCTGTGATTACTCACAGCATCCAGCACCTTCAGTATCTTCAGCCGAAGGTTTCTCGTATTAAGCAGTAGACACTCCCAGCTTTCAAAGCGGGGTTGTGCCTGCTAGCAAAACGGTCAATCGAGTGAGAGAGTGATTGATCGCTTGCAGTCTTATCTTAAGCGGGTGCCTGAACAGAGAAAGCGTCCCGTTCTACAGGCTTTACGAAAAGGCTTCGCTATCTCAACTGTAGAAGCCCTGCGCCACCCGGCAGGGGGGCATATCTTAATCTAGAAAAAGGAGAGTATGTCGTGGCAAACATTCATCCACTTGGCGACCGCGTGGTCGTGAAACCTGCTGCAAAAGAGGAAGTTACCAAAAGTGGCATTGTGATTCCCGATACGGCCAAAGAGAAGCCCCAGGAAGGTACTGTTATAGCGGTCGGCTCTGGCCGTTTGCTGGATAACGGCGAGCGCGCTCCGCTCGATGTGCATGTCGGTGACCGTGTCCTGTTTGCCAAGTATGGTGGAACAGAATTCAAGCTCGATGGTCAGGAATACCTGGTGCTGAAAGAGAATGATCTTCTGGCTGTCATCGGGTAATCAGATAAGAGGAGGAAGAAATTCATATGGCAAAGCAAATTGAGTTTAACGAGCAAGCGCGTCGTTCTTTGAAAAAAGGCATTGATATTTTGGCCGATGCTGTGAAAACGACGCTTGGCCCCAAGGGCCGCAACGTGGCCCTGGATAAGAAGTTCGGCGCGCCGACGGTCACCCATGACGGCGTGACCGTGGCGAAAGAGATTCAGCTTGAAGAGCCGTTTGAGAATATGGGCGCTCAGTTGCTCAAAGAGGCGGCCACCAAGACCAATGATGTTGCCGGTGATGGCACGACGACCGCGACCGTACTGGCTCAGGCTATCGTAACCGAGGGCCTGCGCAACCTCGCCGCTGGTGCCAACCCCATGCAATTGAAGTCTGGTATCGACAAGGGAACGCAGGCTGTCGTTGATTATATCCGCTCTATCGCTATCCCCGTTGAAGACAGGAAGGAAATCGCGCAGGTCGCGACCATCTCCGCCGCCGACGAGCAGATCGGTAACCTGATTGCCGACGTCATGGAGCGCGTTGGTAAGGATGGTGTCATCACCGTTGAAGAGTCGCGCGGCATCAATTTCGAGACCGAATATGTCGAAGGTATGCAGATCGACAAGGGCTACATCTCTCCCTACTTCGTGACCAACCCGGAGAAGATGGAAGCCGTGATCGAGAATCCCTACATCCTCATCACCGATAAGAAGATCAGCGCCGTGCAGGATATCCTGCCCGTCATCGAGAAGATGGTGCAGCAGGGCAAGCGCGATGTCGTGATTATCGCTGAAGATGTAGACGGCGAAGCTCTGGCGACCCTGGTGGTCAACAAGCTGCGTGGTATCCTCAACGTGCTGGCAGTCAAGGCTCCTGGCTTTGGCGACCGCCGCAAAGAGATGCTGCGTGACATGGCTGCCTTGACTGGTGGCGAGGTTATTAGCGAAGAGATGGGCCGCCGCCTGGAGAACACGACCCTGGCCGATCTCGGTTCTGCCCGTCTCGTCACTTCGACGAAGGACGCAACCACGATTGTCGAGGGCAGGGGCGAGACCTCTGCCATCCAGGCGCGCATTCGCCAGATCAAGGCGCAGATCGAAGAGACGACCAGCGATTATGACCGTGAGAAGTTGCAGGAGCGGCTGGCGAAGCTGTCCGGCGGCGTAGCGGTTATCAAAGTTGGTGCCGGTACCGAAGTTGAGTTGAAGTATCGCAAGACCCGCGTTGAGGACGCTGTTTCGGCAACTCGCGCCGCTATCGAGGAAGGTATCGTTCCTGGCGGTGGCGTGGCTCTGCTCGATGCCACGAAGGCGCTGGACAACCTGAATCTGACTGGCGATGCCAATACCGGTGTAACCATTCTGCGCCGCGCTCTGGAGGAGCCGCTGCGCCAGTTGGCGATCAACGCCGGTAAGGATGGGTCGGTGGTGGTCGAAGGTGTGCGCCGCGCTCAGCAGGAGCACGACAGCAACCGCTACGGCTTCAACGTGCTGAGTGACCAGTACGAGGATATGGTTCAGGCCGGTATCATCGACCCGGCGAAGGTGACGCGCTCTGCCTTGCAGAATGCCAGCAGCATCGCGGCGATGATCCTGACGACCGAGGCGTTGATCAGCGATATTCCTGAGAAGGAGAAGCCTGCTGCTCCCGCCATGCCGGAGTACTAAAACTACAGCAGCTAGAAAACGAGGAAGCCGCTCGCGCCCGGCGCGAGCGGCTTCCTCGTTTTCTAGCTGCCGTTATGATGTGAACTGGAACGAGTTGAAGATGGGCTGGAAGTACTTCTGAAGAGCCTCGTTGTAGACGATGGATGGCGCGTAGAAAAAGATGTTGTAGTAAACACTATTGTGCTGAGTGGCGATGCTGGTGGCATGGTACTCGACCGTGCCCGCGCTCGTGCTAAGATCAAAGATGGCATCTTGCTCTGGCCATGTCGCGCCGCCAATAGTGCGCTGAGCAGCTACCGGAGTGACGGATTGCACATTGCTAACACCTTGCGCGCTCTGCAAGCTTGAGATTTGAAGCTGATTGAGGTCATCAGCGCTGGTGACGCTTGCCGAATCGGAGGCTGAAAGGCGCGCTACGACAAAGAAGATGGGGATTTGTTGTGGATGAAAGGCAATCGCGGTTGTGCCATTCGTCACCTGAGGGGCGTCTTCCTGCCAATCAGAAGGGAACTGTAGCGAAACCTGCAGATCGGTGCTCCCTGTTTTACTGATTTTCTGAAAAGAAGTGGGAGTAGGCAGTTGGTCGGTGGTGGGCGTTGATGCTGATGTTCCCTGCGGACTCACAGTAGAGGTAGCCGTTGCTTTTGGCAGTGTGACCGGCTTGACAGGAGTCTGCGCCGCAAGCTGGCCGTTGGCGTAGAGTGAGAAAAAGGTTAAACCGGAGCCTACGATTACTGCCAGAATGAGGATACCGGCGACAGCGAAGATGCTGCCTGCTGAGCGTCGGGGTCGCTCGGCGTTGGACGCAACTGCTGTCCGTGCTGAAGTCGCGCCATCTTGCGCCGCGATAGCGTCGGTCCCATTCGCGCTGACGCGTGGCAAGGTGGCGATGGAGGCGGGCAATTGCGCGGTGCTTGTCGGCCAGGGAGGCGCGCCCGCCGGAAGATACGAGAATGCAGTCGTGGTAGGGCGGATACTCGATCCGCAATTCTGGCAAAAGGTCGCTGAGTCAGGGACTTCAGCATTACAGCGAGGACAATTCATAGGGATCCTCCCTCAAGCTAATTCTGCTTCTGCCGCTGTGGCAGGCTAACCAGGTAGACGACAATCGAAACGAACTGTTCCTGTACGTCGATCTGTGACAACATGAATGACTTCAAGAGTAATCGGTTCTCCAACTGAGGTTGCTACGTCTTCTACATCAAGTACGTGACACTCAAAATGGCGTTCCGGATCAACTGTATCGGCAATGACACAGCGGACATAGGGATGTTCGGCTCCTTGAAAGATGGTCTTGAGGCCCGGTTCTTTCTCCAGGAGGATTCCCTCTCGTGTCATACGTTTCGTCTCCTCATTTACTCTCAATGAGACAATTGTATGCTTGAAATATTAGAGAAGGGAAGGCAAAATGTCAACCTTTTTTCGTGAGCAATTTTGATGAATGCGTAAAGATGGGCCGCGAAGGCTCGCGGCCCATCTTTACGCATTCCGGCGTTACTTTTTTAGCACTTCTGCATTGACGATGTTGGGGGGAGTCTGGCCGTTGTTGAAGGCGGCGAGATTTTCTGCGGCCATCGTTGCCATGAGCGTGCGCGTTTTGAGCGAGGCGCTGGCAATGTGCGGCAGGAGCACCACGTTTTCCATGCTGAGCAATGCTGGTTCAACCGCCGGTTCGTTCTCGAAGACATCCAGGCCAGCCCCGGCAATGGTGCCGTTTTGTAGGGCCTTGACCAGGGCTTTCTCGTCGACGATGGGACCGCGAGCGGTGTTGACGAGGATCGCAGAAGGCTTCATCAAATTCAGTTCGCGCTCGCCGATCAGGTGGTGGGTCGAGGGCATGTAGGGTGTGTGGATGCTGACGAAATCCGACTGCTGAAGCACCTCATCCATCGGCATGTAGGTGACGTGGTATTGCTGCTCATCTTCGGGCGACATGCGGTAGACATCGTAATAGAGCACCTTCATATCGAAGCCACTGGCGCGTTTAGCGACGAGCTTGCCGATGCGGCCCGCGCCGATCAGGCCGAGTGTGGCATCGTGTACATCGGCTCCGCAGAAGAGCAACGGGCCCCAGCCAGTGTATTTTCCTGCGCGCAGGAAGCGCTCGGCTTCGGGAATACGGCGCGCCACTGCCATGAGCAGGGCGAAAGCCAGGTCGGCGGTCGTGTCGGAAAGCACGCCGGGTGTGTTGCTGACGGCGATGCCCAGGCGCGTCGCCGCTTCCACATCGATGTTGTTGAAGCCAACCGCCATGTTGGCGACCATCTTGAGACGGGGACTGGCAGCGGCGCACGCCTCTAAGAAACGCGCGTCGATGTTGTCGGTAAGCAGACTGTAAATATAGTCATGTCCGGGGCCGCGACGCAGCAACTCCTCGTAGGGCCAGATAACCCCTTCTTCCATGTTGGCCTCGACATCGCCGATGGCCTCCAGAATAGGGTAAGCGGCTTCAGGAACTTTCTGCGTCACAAGAATTTTGGGACGATCTGCCATGATCTGTGTGACCTCCTGACGAAAGATAGTATGTTCCTATTGTACCACTTCGGACTATCACTTGCTGCTCTTAGATGTCGTCATAGTGAGCGCAACGAGGAATCTTGCTCTAGTTTGATCCAACGGTTGGGTGCCGGGATTCTTCGCTGCGCTCACTATGACATGTCCGGGCTGGTTTTCTTGTGGCTTGCGAGTGAGCCAGTTTTTCATGATTTACTGGAATGGGCAGCAGGATGCTGAGCCTGTGGAACAAGCGCAGGCTCAGCCACGGATGCGCTCGTTGTTGGTGTGGCATCATTGGCGGGCGAAGGAATGGCGGCAGGAGTCGCAGGCAGGCGGAAGGGCTTGCCGAAGCGACGGCGCAGCAGCATGGCAAGTGCGGGCCAGCCATCGCGCCACGGTGAGAGCTTCTTCGCCTTGCGCGGTTGGTAGCTGATGGGTACCTCCTCGATGCTATAGCCTGCCTGAAGGATGCAAGAGGTCATTTCCGGCTCAATCTCGAAGCGGCGACCTTTCATGGGCAGTGCGCGTGCCACGATGCCCGGCATCAATTTATAGCACGTTTCCATGTCATGAATGCGGCAGCCAAAGAGGATGTTGGTGACAAACGTGAGAAAGCGATTGCCCCAGCGCGTGGTAAATTTTTGCGATGAGAGATCGCGACGACCGTAGATTGCCACCTTCTCTTTCCCTGCCTGTCGGGCTGCTTCCCACCCACGTACCAGCGCGGGCAAATCCCGTGGATCATATTCCATATCGGCATCCTGTATGGTGACCAGTTCTCCGCTTACCAGGCCGAAACCCGTGCGCAAACCGGCCCCTTTGCCCTGATTGCGTTCGTGGCGTATATAGCGATAGGCGCTGAAAGGTTCCTTCTGCCGCAGGGCCTGCAAAATATCCCACGTGTGATCGGTTGATGCGTCGTCCACAACGATGACTTCGAGGTCAAGCGGAACCCGGGCGAGTGCCTCAAGAACCAGGGCTATTGTCTCCTCCTCGTTGTACACGGGAACAACCACCGAA
The DNA here is from genome assembly GCA_035294125.1 of Ktedonobacteraceae bacterium. GTDB lineage: Bacteria > Chloroflexota > Ktedonobacteria > Ktedonobacterales > Ktedonobacteraceae > CADDYT01. Next base: position 59,782 of record DATGLM010000002.1, read on the forward strand.
ATCCGCATGCGCTTCTCCCTCGTTTCTCTGATTTTTATGGAGGTTTTTTATCTGATCCTTTTGTAATTAAACGAGTGAACGAGGAAAAGGAACGGGAACTGCTAGTATTGCCATAGCTGAATAGTACCATCGGTTAAGGCGACGAGGAGCTGCTGCTCGCCGAAGCGCAGGGCGCTGATCTGCCAGGGATGGTAGAATTTCTGTACAAGCTGGCCGCTCCAGACCGACCAGAGATCAACGACGCCTTCATTCACCTCGCTGTCCTCACGGGCGACGGCCAGGTATTGTGCGTCGGCTGAGATGGCGAGGCGCGAACTGCCGCCCATACTGCCGGTAGGTAGTTCCACGTAGGTGCCGTTGTCGGTATCGTAGATGCGTATGTTCTTCGATTGGTGAACGAAGGCGAGCATTCTGACATCAGGCGTGAAGGCATAAGGAGGGGTGCAATCGGCGCAGCGTCCGGCCAGGATGGAAGTAATAATCTGGGGTCGAATCTTGCCGCCGAAACGCCCTTTCCCGGTCAAATTCCAGTGCCGGATGACCACCGTCTCCTCCGGCTCTTCCGCCACGTGGGCACAGGAGAGTGTAAGGAGGGTGCGGGCATCCTGTGCCAGACCTCGCAGGCGAACAGCCCAGAACTGTCGGTTGGCGATATTGTCTTCCAGGCAGACAATGGGCTGGCTCAACTGACCTTCCGGCTCGTCAAGCTGGTGCGTGACGATATCGGTTCCGCGCACGCCCCAGGCACGAGGTGAGCGCGCATCGTCGATGAGCATGGGCAGGGCCGCGATCGTGGCTCTCCTGTCGTCACCGCTATTCTGCAAGATCATATCGAGGGAGTAGTACGCGGAAACGGCGCGCTCCGTGAGTGGATAGCTCCAGAGCAGTGTGCCGTTGCTGGCGTTCCAGACGTGCAGCGCCACATGGCCCCAGCCCGCGAGCTGCTTGCCGTCGGGAGAGAAGCGCAGTTCGCGCAGCGATTCGGTGGTGAAGCCGGGACGGGTGACAAATGAGATGGTCGCGCTCCCTTTTCCTGCTTCGACCTGCCAGATCTGCCCCTTGCCATCGATCGTGCCGACTGCGACCACTATTCCCCGCTGCGTTTTGATGCTGCCGAGCGCGGAGATGACGCCCAGTGTGCTATGCAGGACGGCACCAGCATGCAATGGTCCCTTTGTGCTGAAAATGCTGAGGCCGGAAAACTCAAGATCTTCGGCGAGATCGATGCGATGTGGCCGTGGGCGCGGGCGCACAATCCCTCCTTTGCGAAAATCGAGCGCGCCGCCCAGTATCGTGTCGTAGTTGAGCCTCTGTGCCGGATCGCTCAGCACGGCATAAGCGCGGTTGATGCGCTTCATCTGTTCATCACCGCCGGGACCCGCGAGGTCAGGGTGGTAGCGCCGTGCAAGCTGTCGGTACGCCCGTTTCAATGTATCGCTATCCGCATCTATCGGAACGCCTAAAATAGCATAATAGTTTTCAGGTGTCTCCATATTACTATCATTGTAGCATATCCTTCCTCTATGGTGGCCCACGTTGTCAGGGTCTGTTTCAACTTCCGTGCCAAGCTCAAGCGGACCGCGCAAGCACCCGATGGCGTAACAAATCAAAGCCAGCCCGTCCATAGGATTGGCGTTTGAGCAGTTTGAGACGATGGACCTGTCCTGTCCTTCGACTTGTCCTCGGATTCAACCGTTGTGAGCTATTTTGCCTTTCCATAACGTCTTTGCTAAATCTGATCTTGATTCCCTTTCCTCTCCTCCTCGGCGCTCTTGATGTGTTATAATCACGGTAGAAATAGTGTATGTTGGCTACCTGGCATGCCAGCAGGTAGAAGAGGAACACATGCAGCAAGCTCAATCCTGGCGAGAAGTGCCCGGTCGGTTGATTCAGACGCCAGCAGAGCGGCAAGACCCCGCCGCTCTGCCGGATGTGCATCCACAGACCCTTTATCGCTGGGCCCGGGGCTCCTCGCCTCGCCTGGCCACCCTGCAACGCCTGCTGCTGTTTCTATCTGAGCCAGAGAGCGCGGCCTTTCGCGCACTGCTTGAGGCTGAATTCGGGAGTAACCTGGATGAAGCGCGTTCCGAAGGCGACAGTGACGCTCATGAGATTCTCGTCACCCATCTGACTCGCTTCCCGCGCACGCTGGCTCTTGTTTGTCCTACCAGGAGGTCTGGCAGCGTTTCGAGCAGATTTTCCTCCAACTATCCCTGGCCAGGATGTGCCAGGCTGAGCACTTGAGAAGGAGCTTTTTTCATGACAACACATTCTGACAATGCCTACCCGATCGACACGGAAAGCGGCGCGGAGATGGCGCGCCTGCTCGATCAGGATCTCATCGTCACAGAGGCTATGGGTGGCCTGCTGCCTGAACGTGGGAATGATCTGGCCGGAATCGAACGCGTTGTTGATTTCGGATGCGGCCCCGGTGGCTGGGTACAGGAACTGGCGTTTGCCAACCCGCAGGTTGAGGTTCTAGGCATCGATATTAGCAAAGCAATGGTTGCCTACGGAACGCAGCAGGCACAGGTGCGCGGTCTAGAGAACCTGAGGTTTCGTGTGGCGGACATCACAAAACCCCTGCCTCTGGAAGATAACACTTTCGACCTGGTCAACACTCGCACCATAGCAGGCTTTATGACACCCGGCGACTGGCCCGCTCTTGTACAAGAAGCGCGACGCATTCTTCGACCTGGAGGTATTTTCAGACTAACCGAGGCCGAGTGGGGTTTCACCAACAGTGGGGCCTTAGAAAAGCTCTGTTTTCTCACCAATCAAGCCTTGCATCGGGCAGGCAAAACGCTCTCGCCCAATGGCTACTACCTGGGGATTACCCCCATGCTGGCCCCCTTTCTGCGCAGCGGTGGCTTCGTCAACGTGCAGCAGCAGGCCCATGCCCTGAATTACTCCGCCGGGCAGAAAGGCAACTATGGGTGTTATCAGGACATGCGCGCCATGTTCCCCTTATTAAAGCCGTTTTTCCTCCAGCTCCGTATGTTCGACTCTGAGGAAGAGTTCGAGCAGTTGTACCAGCGCGCGCTGGCCGACATGCTCGCAGATGATTTCTCCTGCCTGGGCTATGCACTGACTGTCTGGGGCGAAAAGCCAGAGGAGGCGTGATGCCAACGGCAGGTAAGAGCGTCTTTCCTGCTCTCTCAGCCCCTCTCCAGTGAGAGGAGCTGAGAGAGCATATGACGTGACGAGCGGAACTGTGCAAAAGAAAACATGAAGAAGGCAATGCCGGTACTTCGGTGGCTCTTATCCTTTCTTTGCGCTTCTCGGTCCACTCGTACTGATGCACGCCGGAACCATTCTGGAATAGTCGTATCCATCAAACACAACCTGGGGGATGCGCCGCTTAAAAATGAACCATCCCTTCTCTACAAAGACAGTGCGATAGCGAACGCGGACGAGAGCGCATCAGCGTCCCCCCTTGCTCTCTGGCTCCTCCGGCTCTTCTCCCAGCACGGGCAGCGGCGCCAGCAGGAAGCGCGCTCCACCACCGCGTAAATATCATAGCCGTGAGGGCGCAGCACGGCTCGCAGGCGCGAGATCGCTTTGGGCAGGGCGAGCCGCGATGCGCAGGTACCGATATTCCTCCGGGCGAGGTGGCGTAAGATTCAGATGTACCAGGTAGCGATGGACACGCTCAGTAGTTTCGGGCCGGGATGTGCCGCTGGTCATACTGGCTCATTGCTTGTATACCGTGATATTGAAGACAGCGAGATGTTGGATGTCTGTGTAGATCTGGACGGCTCCAATCTCTTGCTGGTTGGTGAGCGGATTGATGCGCCCAACGTAGGCGTAGTTGGCCTCGGTTGCCATGTCGTTCAGGATAGACAGGGTAGAGGGTTGTGCCAGCTGTGCATCGTTCATTTTCACCAGTTGCTGCGCATCTTTGCGCACCTGCATCAGCCAGGCATTGACATTGTCGAGACCCGTGCTGATCTGAGTAGCGAGGTTTTGCTGGTAGGGTGTCGAGCCGGGGGCGCTCAACACACCGGCCATGTGCAACGTGATGTGATAGATGTAGCCGGGAGGGCTCTGTGTTTTTGGCTGGAGTTCAAGCATGGGAATAGAGGCGTAATTAGCTGGCTGTACAAGAAACGGTGTACCGGCAGGCACATCGTTGTGTACAAACGGTTGCCCATCGAGGTAGTCCAGGACGCGCACAATCTGGCGATGCATCAGGTCATATTCTTGCGTTTGCCACTCGTCCCTGGCGCTGGCAGAAAATTCCAGAATCTCCTCTGAATTGCGGAAGTACCAGATGTCAAGGCCCCCTTGCAGATGATTTGATTCGAGCAGGGATTCGCCTGAGAGCAGGTGGCGCAGGTGGTCGAGCATAGAGAATTTCTGGCCTTTGGCCGGTGTCTGCGGGACGACGGCGTAGTAGCTCCACAGGCTCTGGTCAAATGTCGGCTGCTCAGGTGTTGTACTGGCGTCCTCCTGGGTAATCAACAACTGGCTGTACGTTGCCAGTAGATTGGTGTGCTGGCTATCTCGATAGGTGAACTGGATGGAGCCGTGGGTGACGGTCAGGTTGCCCAGGAGGAGGGCCGGTTGCTCAGGCTGATTGAGGTCGCCCTTCAGCCATGCATAGTAAACCTTACCAGCCCGGGGAGCAGGGACGTTTTGCAGCGCTATCTGGATTTCGTCGTTCAAGCCCTGGTTGCTCGTATTATTTACCTGCCCGCTGCTGAATAGAGTAGCATGGCCGACAATGCTGGTGCTGGCCGGAGGCGGAGTGTTGCCGCTCTTAAGGAGTGTCCACGATCCCAGACCTGCGACAAGCAGGACGAGAACAAGCGGTATCGCGAACAGGAGATAGCGTGTTGGAAATGTGCGCTTTTTAGGCGGGGACGCAATCGGAAAAGGCGTAGCAGCAGGGAAAGCGACTGCGGGCGGTGTCGCCATATTTTGCGGCTGCTGCGGGTTGACCGGTGTGGCTGACAACTGAGTGGGCGTGAGAACTGGAGTGGCGTTGGCTCCGGCAACCATACCACCGGCCCCAGATATGGCGGGCAGTCCCGGACTACTCTGTGCAAAGTTTGGAGTGACTGGAATGACCGGCATATTGTTCTGGTAGAATGCGGCCTGCGCCGGTGAGAGCGAGCCAGGGGTAGAGGAAGAAATGGTTGGCAGAGAAGGCGAGGAGAGTTGCTGGCCCGGCATTGATGCCGAACGCGGCGTCAGGTATGTTGGCATGTACATGGATTCATTCGGAAACGTTGGTTGGCCCAGTTCGTCGGGGACCGGCAAGTTGAAAGCCTCAGCCAGTGCTGCCGCCATTGTGGAGGCGCTTGCAAAGCGCGCAAGAGGGTCTTTGGCGAGGGCGCGTAAAATGACCATCGAAAGAGCCGGGGGGATGTTTGGATTGATTAGACTGGGCGGCGTGGGCAGGACATTGATATGCTGCATCATGATGGCCGCCGGGTTATCGCCCTGGAAGGGGGGCACACCTGTGCAGAGTTCGTAGAGGACAACGCCCACAGAATAGATATCGCTCCGTTCATTGCCGGGATGGCCCTGCGCCTGTTCGGGTGAAATGTAAAGCGGCGTGCCAAGCCAGAGGCCGCTCAACGTTTTGGTGGAGGCTCCGATCAGCCGGGCAATACCAAAATCGGAGAGGATGGGTTCGCCCATCGGATTCCGTGACGTGTTGCGCTTATCGAGCAGGATGTTGGCGGGTTTGATGTCCCGGTGGACCATGCCATGCTGGTGGGCGTAGTCGATGGCGGTGGCGATGGCGCTGAACAGGTGGACAATCTCGACTGGCTGTGGGAATTTGCCTGCGCGGGAGGTGCTGCGGATGTAGTCGGCCAGGGTCTGACCCTCGACATAATCCATCACCATGTAGGCAGTGGTGCTGTCGGATTCGGGTGGTTGAGAGATATGGAAATCGTGGATCTGCACAATGTTAGGATGATGCAGGGAGGCGATTACCTGCGCTTCGCGCAAGAAGCGCGTTATGAATTCCGAATCGTTCAGCAGGCTGCTGTGCAGGAGTTTGATGGCAACATAGCGTCGTAGCTGCGTATCGAGGGCCTTCCAGACTTCGGCCATGCCGCCGCTGCCCAATCGCTCCTGTAGTTCGTATTTACCGAGGTGGCGTGGGGTCGTGCTCACAGGTAATCCCCTCCGTTCTCTGAATGTGTTTGGTTGGTACTACATAGCTCGTCAGATCTCAATAATGGCGCTACTACTAAAACGTTTGAAGTGCGATTTATTTGAGCTTCATTATACATGTGTCGGGCTATAAATCAATGGTATGCCTCACTATTTTTCTGTGACAAATTCCCACTTGAGAGAAGGGTGAAGGCCTCAATCACCTCTGTCGGAATGCCGGGAGATCTTTGCGAAGGATTTCTGATTTCTCGATCTACTTTACCTCTTCTGTTAGCGATTCCTCCGTGCCAGCAGCGTTGTGTGGATAAAAAAAAATTCGCTAGAGTGATGTCTTATGTTCCCAGGCAATTTCAAGCCGGGAAAGGCAGCCCTCTAGCGAAGACAATCACGCTTTTCGTATGTCTAGCGTTGCCAGATATTGAGCTTCGGCGTAGGCCTGGAGGGCCCCGGCGGAGCCGAGGGTGGGCTGCGGGCTGGCGTTGGGGGGTATGACGCGGCCCGTGTAGGCGTAATTGGATGCCTGCTGCAATTGATCGGCCAGTTTGAGCATACCGGGTGTCGGGGGCGTGGCGGACATCGCGGGAGCAGGTTGCCCTAGCAAATGCAGGAGCTGAATATCGTTTTGCCGCATGCTTTGTATCCAGCCGCGCAAATCGGTGATGGCGTTCTGAATGTTTTGAGCATGCTGGCGCATTGTTGCATCAAGACTCGTCGAGGAGATTTTGTCCGCCTGTTGAGCGATAGCATCCAGATAGCCAATCTGTTGTGGTGATGAGATGAGGCCCACGGGAGCGGCGAGCATACTGGGATCGCTGGCGGGCAGGTCCCCACTGCTGTGGGCATACTGAGAGCCATCGATGAGTTGGAGGATGCGGATGGCCTGCCGCCAGACGAGGGTGTAGTCGCGGTCGCCCTGGAGCGTATCTACGATGCTACCAGTTTTGTCGTTGATCGAGTTGAGCGTATCAAGCATACTGGCAACAATGCCTTCATTACCGGGGATGCCGCGCATGCTGTAGAGCAAATTTTTGATATATGGCAGCGAGGCTTGCTCGAAGCTGCCTGCGTAGAGTGTGGCACCAGCAGGGGCTTGCAGCGATGAGCCGGTGTTTTCGAGCGTGATGAAGAGGCCACGCGCGATCGAGATCAGATTGGTGTGGCTGCTATCGCCGGGGTACACCCAGTTGACCGAGCCATTGTGAACTGGAAAGCTGCCGAGAGAGCGCAGATGACCGTTCTGCAGCTCGAGCCAGGCGACGTACATCTGTCCCTGCGTCGGGGCGGGCAGGCCCTGGAGTTCGACGTGAAGAGTATCATCGTGGCCGAGTGCATCGTCCTGGAAGAACACATGGCCGACCAGCGCGCCAGCCGCGCCCGATTGCATGCTGGAACCGGGTCGAACCAGAAGCACGACACCGAGGATGAGGCCAAGAATGAGCAGCAGGGCGGCTGAAACCATGTAGAACGGGCGCATGCTGCGCTTCCTCGCCGCCTGTGGTGAGAGTGCTGTCAGTGGAAGTCCGGCAGGCGGTCGCGGAGAAGACACAGGTTGCGCCGGAGAGGCCTGCCGAACTGCTGGCACCCGTGCTGAGATGCGTTCTCCATTGGCGGCTGCCGTGTTCCACGAGGGAATTGGCCCCGTTCCTGGCTCGACACGGGGAAGAACCGGCGCGACTTGTGGAGCAGTTGGCATGGACGCGGAATCTGGTCGTACTGCCTGTAGCGGCGTGGAGACTTTGCTGATTTTCTCTCCCGCCCCCGTACCCACTGCCGGTTGGCTGCTGGTGGTGGAGAGCGAAGCCGCGGGAAATGATGTGGCGGGAGTGATGGTTGGAAGCGCGCCGGAGGTGGGGGTATTGACGGGCACGCCCAGGATGGAGGTGATACCCATTGGGCGGCTATTCTTGTGTTCCAGAGCCAGATCGCCGGTGTGCCGGGCATGCTCCATTGCCAGGACACGCTGGAAATCCTCTTTGCGCCCATCTCCATCGGGTGTTGAAGCATCGACGATGGCGGCTGCTAGCAGAGAGGCTGTGGGATAGCGCGTGGCCGGGTCTTTTGCCAGTGCTCGCACAATGACCTCGGAGAGAGCGGGCGGCACATTGGGATTGATAAGTGCCGGGGGAGTCGGCAGGATGTTAATGTGCTGCATCATGACAGCGACAGGACTCTCGCCCCGGAAGGGCTGAACGCCGGTACAGAGTTCGTAGAGGATGACGCCGAGCGCGTAGACATCACTTTGCGCGATGGCCGGATGGCCTTTCGCCTGCTCGGGAGAGAGATAGAGCGGAGAAGCTGGGGCAGGCGCGTTGCTGCCGAGCAGCTTGCCGATGGCAAAATCTGAAAGCATGGGTTCGCCATCGGGAAACTGCGTGGTGCTGTGCTGGTTGAGCAGGATATTTCCCGGCTTAATATTGCCATGCACTATCCCATTCTGGTGCAGGTAATCGACCGCAGCCCCCAGGCTTGTGAAGAGGGTGGCGATATCGGCGATTGCCGGAAAATCGCCCGCGTGAGCCGTGCGGCTGATATAATCGGCCAGCGTTGGGCCTTCGATGTAGTCCATAATCAGGTAAGCAGTGGCCGCACCTGAGCCTGTGGGACGGGTGATGCTGACTTCACGCACCTGTACGATGTTAGGATGCTGCAAAGCGGTGATGACCTCTCCCCCTTGAGAGAAGCGCGTCATGAAATTGGGATCAGATTGCAGATCGGGATGAATAAGTTTGACGGCAATATCCCGCCGCAATTGCAGATCATGCCCCTTCCACACCTCACCGGCACTACCACTCCCTAATTGTTTCTGCAATTCGTATTTGCCGATACGTCCTGGCGTTGTACCCATGTTTCGCCTACTTTCTTAAAAATAACACCTGTATCGGTTGTACAAGAAAACCCCAAGAATACGATACCAGATTTTTCCCTGCTTCTCAAAGAAGTAGGATAATCGGGTAGAAGGTTGCCCAAAATGTGAGGCAAGCAGTGTGTTTCATGCTACATTGGTAGAACACGTGACATCTTTGCCCGTCTGATTGCTTTGCTTATTATAGCAGAAAAATGGTCGCACTGGAACATTTTTTCCTGTATAATAGAGAGGTTGGTAGATGTTGTGGCAGAATTGATTATGTTCGAGTGAGGCAAGGTGAAGGCGTGCGTTTCAATTTGCAAGAAGTGAAGAAGACGGTGCAGCGGCGCGGCGGTGGATTAGCTATCGTGCTGCACTTTCTCCGTCCTGGAGAACTGCGCAAGGAGATCGAACGACTGATCGCGTATTATGAGGGGCTACTTGGCGCGCCACAGAAGCGTTTTGCGGTTGACGAAGTGCGCTCCATGATAGGCGATTACCGGCTTGCCAACTGCTTGAGCGCGACACTGAGCGCGTGGTATAGCTGGCAGGGGCGCGATTGGGCTGAAACGGTGCGAGAGGTGGGAGGAGATGAAGCGATGATGAGCCTGGAAGCTGTGGGTATCGCCTCTGCCGTCACGCTACGTCTTGCGCTCTATACGTATGTGAACGAATGCTACTCGGGTTTCCTGCCTGCCGAGCACCGGCAAGCGGCTTTGCAGGCGTTTGCCGGTATATATGGCCTGCGAGCCGCTGATCTCGAATACTTGCTTGCCCTGGACAGTGAAGACGAGGCGCTGCTGCTACGGACCACTGATCGACCGCCAACGGCGCAGGAAGTCGCGACGCTCTATAACCAGTGGGCCTTTGAGGCCGCGCTTTTTAACGCCTCGAACGTGCATTTCACCATCGATTGTGGCGCTTTTCAAACAGAAATTGCCACAACAGGGCTTGGGTCGATTATCAAGCGCCTGTGCTTCCTGGCGCGCAAACTGGGTGTCTCCTACGATCTGGCCTATGAACCGACGCTGCCAGGTGTGGCTCCGTTACTGCATCTCACGCTCTATGGGCCGCAGGATGTGACGGGCTTGCCGCAGCAATACGGCCTGCGCCTGGCACGCCTGTGCCGTTTGCTGCTGGGCTATGGCACAATGGGACGTACGGTTCGAGGCGAAGGCAAACGTTCGGGTCGCAAGAGTACAACTCTGGTCAGCGCCCTGCTGGAAGCCGAGGCGACAGTTCATATAGCCAGGCGCACCTATCGCTTTATGCTCGATGCCAACCTGCTCAATTTGTTGCCAGCGCAGGATACCGGGGAGAACGAGGGGCAAGGAATGGAGGAAAGAGCACAGAATCAGGAAATCGTAGGGGCACAATTCATCGCGCCCGCAGGAGCAGGGGAGTTTGATAGCGGAGTTGAGCAGTTGTTTGCGGAGGCGTTTGCTTCGCTGGAAAGAAGCCGTGGTGCCGATGGCTGGCGGCTGGAGCGCGAGCCGGAGCCACTGCTGCTTGCGTCTGGTGCAGGCGCTCCGGGAGATGGTTCGGCAGCTCTCCAGAGCATTTTCATCCCGGATTTTGCGCTAACCCGCGATACTCGTCGTATCTACATGGAGATACTGGGGTTCTGGACTCCCGCATATCGCGAACGCAAGGTGCAGAAACTCCTGCAACTCCAGGGACGAGGTGACCTCTTGCTGGCTATTCCGCTAGAAGCGCGAGACGCTTTTGCTGCTATCGCGAGCAGCTTTCCCATCGTCTGGTACGAAGGGCAGCTTTCGGCAACGGATGTGTTGAGTGTCCTGCACGCGCACTATGATGATTTCGCCGGGCGATTGGCCTTGCTTGACCTGCAAAAGGTACGCAAGCGCGTGGTGGAGATGGGGCTGGTGTCCGAGCAAGCCTGCTATGAACTGCTCCATTGCTACAGGCGTTCGGAGGTGCAGCGAGCGTCTGAGCACGTGGTGGGAGAGGATATCTGCTTTGTGCCGGGCATTGGTCTCTTTGCCACAGGTTGGTTGGAACATCTCAAATCTTCGTTCGTAGAATGGATAGGTGACAGGGGCGCATTGCCTCTGGTTGATGTATTACGTGAGTGCAGAGAACGCTGGCCGCAACTGCAAGCCAGCGAGGACGCTACAATTGAGGCTATTCTCAGCCTCTGGCCCGAAGTACGTGTCAACCGCACATCCATCTTCGCGGCAACCGTAGAACTTGCCACTGCCGAAGCGTCATCCCAACCGTTGAATGATGGAGGGAGGCAACTGGCCGAACCTGTACCTGCGAAGAGGCAGGTGCGGGAGCGCAGAGCGAGCTACAGTAAAAAGCGTGCGACGGAAGATGCAGTACAGGGCGACCTGTGGGATTAGGTAAAGATGGACGAACAAGAGCTAATAGGAATTACTCTGGGCAACTGTACCATTGAGCGATTGATCGGGCGGGGTGGGATGGGGGCAGTTTTTCTGGCGCAGCAATCGCGGCCTGTGCGCACCGTCGCGATCAAGGTTCTGCTTCCCCCGCAACACGCCAATCTGGAGCAACAGCGCCTCTTCCTGGCCCGTTTCCGGCGCGAGGCCGATACGGTAGCGAAACTGGAGCACAAAAATATCCTGGAGATCTTTGAGTACGAAGAGGCCGTTATCAATCATCAGCCTCTGGCCTACCTGGTGATGCCCTTTATCCGTGGTGGCACGCTGCGCGAGCGTATGGACGAGATGCAGCGCGGCGGCGATTACTTTGATTACGGCCACGTGGTGAACTACGTTGACCAGATCGCCAGTGCGCTGAGCTACGCGCACAGCTTTGGGATCGTGCATCGCGATCTCAAGCCCGCCAATCTGCTCTTCCACCAGGATGGTCGCCTGCTGCTGAGCGATTTCGGTATTGCCCGTCTGGCCGCTTTGCCCTCGTTGACGCTGGCGGGCAGCTTTATGGGAACGGCGGAGTATGCTTCACCGGAGCAGGCCAGTTCAATCGAGCTAGATTTCCGTTCCGACATCTATTCCCTCGGCGTTATCCTTTACGAATTGCTCACAAACACCGTGCCCTTTAGTGGCTCCAATCCCTTCTCAGTGCTCTCGCAGCACGTCCACACGCCGGCACCGCCCATCGATGTCTTTCGTTCGGGGGTGCCATCCGAGGTCGAGTCGGTGGTGATGAAGGCGCTGGCGAAAAAGCCGATTGACCGCTATCAGAGCGCCGTTGACCTCGCGGTCGATCTGCGTGCCGCCGTTGTAAACAGCCTTGCTCCAGCAGGCCAATCGCTACGCCTGGGCAGTAATGCCGGTGAAAATGACCTGACAATATCTGATCATGCATGGGCAGATAATACAGGAAGCCCTGTACAACCATCGCTGCAGCCAGCGCAAGCAGCATCTCATGGGCAAACATCCCCGTGGGACGCTGCGACTGAGCGCAGCATTCCGGCTGCTTCGGTCGCCGGGCGTTATCCATTCTTACCCAACGGCAGTGGGGACGGGGCGGCGCCCATCGATCTGCATGATATCGTAGCGGGAGCGGACAATCAATTCATGGCTCCCCCGCTGCTCGCAAACGGGACAGCGCCGAATGGAACAGCAGGCACAGTTGCGGCAGGCCTTCCTATGGCGCACGAAGGGAAACGGATGTTCTTCTATGGCACGGCAGCTATCGCTCTGCTGGCGCAGATGCTGGTTTTCTTGCTCATGATCGGGTCGAGCCCCATTGGGCCTGCCGCGCCCGTGCTCGCTGTCCTGGCAGGGAGCAGCGTCAACTTGCTTGCGCTGGCCGCCATCGGCTTTACCGCTGTCGTGCGCAAGCGCGGCACCGCAAGATTGCTCTATCGCACCCTGATCGACAGCGTGCTCGCTCTATTGGCCGCCAGCGCACTCATCAACTTTGGCGGTTCCGTAACAGGTTTGAGACCGCTGCTGGCATTCATCGTGCTCTTGCTCAGCAACATCTTCGCCATCCGGCAGCTTGCTCTGGTAGATGCGAAAGGCGAGCAGGTTGAGGCCTCCCCTATCCACTGGCGCGGTGCCATCGTCGGCGCGCTCACCGGTCTGCTTCCCCTGACCATCATCCTGCTCTTCGCGCTCTCTGCCTCTGCCGGACACAGCATCCAGAACGCTCCACTCATGCGCCTCTTCGGCCTTCTCGCCATTGCCCTGATCGGCGCGCCTACACCCGGCGCGATGATGGCCGTCTGGCTCTCGCAGAAAATGTCGCTGGCCTCGCTTGTGCGCAGTAGCGCCATCGCCGGTCTGCTGCTCTTCGTCGCTGCCTTCCTCCTTGTTGTCCCGCTCGGCCTGCTCTTCTCAAGCGCCGGTCTCTTCCTCTCTCAGCCCGGCAAATCCCCGCTGGCCGTGCTGCTGCTGGCCGCTTTCCTCGGCCTCGCAGGCTGCCTGCGAGCCATGCTAGACGCCTGGGTGTTCTGGAAGATGACGGGGAAGAAGAGACCATGATAGATGAGAAATTCGAGCAGGTAATTCAAAAAATTGGACCACAAAACAGGCTGCTTGGCACATGGGAGTTGCAAGGAGGGGTCTCCGCGCAGGTAACCCCATACTGGGACCTGTGCGCCGCTTTGCGCCCAATTGGATAGCCTGGCGAATAGGGTTTGGATGAAGCAACCGAAAGAACTGTAAGAGAAAGACATGGATGGTTCGTCAAACAGGCGTTTGAGCAGCTTGTTGCTTATGGACTTTGAGAGCTATGACTTGCCGTGTCCGATTCGGTTTTCTATGCGTTTTTGAAAAGCACTGGGAAATGTATCTATAGGTAGATTACCATTGGTAACTCTAGTCTGTCTACCCGTTTTTCTTTTGAAAAATGAAAATATGTTGAAAAGTCTCTTGTAATATTGAGTACGATATGGTACACTTCATACCGATGAGATTCTTGTGTAACGGTAGATAGGATTGCTCAGAGCAGTCACCTGTCAGAAAGACAGAAGGTAGATGCACAGGATTTCTCTCATGTCTCCTGTACTGTCTCTGTTAACAGACCCTGGTTGTACTAGCCAGCCAGGCTATCAGAAGAAAGGATGCTTCTCAATGGAAGAACAGCAGATTCGGGATTTTGTACATCGTGCTTCCACCGATGAGACGCTGCGGAAAGAACTGGCAAGTAATGCGGATGTCGTAATCATGCGCGAGGGGTTTTCTCCACGGGTCGCCCGAATCATTGCAAGACTCGTACCTTATCTCTCTGTG
>DATGLM010000003.1:0-2156 GCA_035294125.1 Ktedonobacteraceae bacterium
GTATTGCAGCCGTGTAGCAGGTTGGTCAACTGCGGTACCGTCTGCAAGTAGTCGTGCAAGGCCAGCACCTCGCGTGGCACAGCCGTTCCCTGGCGGATACGCCCCGCGATGCGCTCTATATCGCCCAGTTGTTGCAGGTAGATGGTAAAGCGGCTGCGCAGAACCGGGCTCTCGCAGAGTTCCTCGACACTTTCCTGGCGGGCATTTAGCTCTACCAGATCGAGGAGGGGCCGGGTCAGTGCGCGCCGCAGGAAACGTGCCCCCATCGGGGTGATTGTGCGATCTATGACGTTGAGCAGACTATCCTGAACTGTTCCGCCGCGCGCTCCCTGCAAGAGATCCAGATTGCGCAGGGTATGAGCGTCCAGTATCATATAGCTGGTCGTGCGATACGAACGCAGGCCGGTCAATAGCGCTAGCAGTCGCTCATTCATCTTTTCCAGATACGCCACAATAGCGCCTGCCGCAGCGATGGCCTCGGGAACCTGGGCGCAGCCATACGCTTCTAGCGAACGCGTTCCGAAAAGTTTACATAACCTGTCATGCGCAAGCTCCGGGTCAAAGAAATAGGAGGGGCAGGGCGTGACAGTCATGGTTTCGTCCGGCAGTTGGAAACGAAGCGCGTGCGCTTCCGGTACCAGGCATTCCGAAGGGGCCAGGCGCTGTAACTCCGCTTCCAGAGAAGCGGGCAGTTCTTCTGAGCCGAACCATGTGACGCTGAACTCGCCGGTGCTTACATCCACCATCGCCAGACCCGCTCCCGTGCGCCCATAGATGACGGAGGCCAGATAGTTATTCTGGCGGCTGGGCAGCAGATCTGGCTCTGAGAGCGTTCCGGCGGTCAGGATGCGCGTCACAGCCCGTTCAACCACGCCCTTGTTCGGTACTTCGCTTGTCTGGTCGCAGATGGCCACTTTGTATCCGCGCGCGACCAGCTTGCCCACGTAATTTTCCAGGGCGTGCAGTGGCACTCCTGCCAGCGGCACCCGCTCCTCACCATAGTTGCGAGCGGTTAGCACAATTTGCAGTTCGCGCGCGGCAATGCGGGCGTCTTCATCGAATGTCTCATAGAAGTCGCCGACCTGATAGAGAAGAATGGCATCAGGGTACTGACTTTTGATCTGTAAATATTGACGGCGGGCGGGTGTGGCCATAGTGTCCTCTCGACCTCTGCTCGATTGGTTCCTGAAACACCTGTACCATACTCTATTCTTTGTCCGTTGTCAAAGGTCGGTAGCCGGAGCGGGCCAGATTTCTCTCTTTTTCGCCCTTCTGAGCGTTCTTCAGCTTTCGTCATATCCAGGCAAAGAGATAAGCCAGCACCTCGAAGAGTTTGCTGATATTGACGGTTTTGCTGTTGACGATTTTATCACTCTCACTCAGAGTAATGCTTTCAGCGGTTGGAATCGTGATGAGATTGATCTCACGAAGCTCTCGGCTGCCTCTTCCAGGAGATATCGAAGTGTTACGGCAAGAGAAGCTTCCTATCACTCAGAAGAACTTTATCAACTCTTCTCACTATAGCATAGGCCCTTTCTTTGTATACTCGGTCAAGGGACGAGCAATCATGATGATCTGTTGCTCTCTTCAGGTGCGCTAAGAGAAGAGTTTTTTGGTAAAGGTGAAGTTGGGCTTCTACGGAAAATCGGGGGCCAGCACCTTCCCTCCGTTTGTTGAGCGAACAGGACAGGCACATCAGCCCCCGATTTTTAGCAGGATTCTATCGTGCTAGCGAGCTTGCTGTTTCTATTTCCTCGTCGGAGAGGAACTCGGCTTCGAGATAGCCTAGCTCGATAAGTTTGGCGAAGATGCGGGAGACGCTTTCCTCGATGGTTTCTTGGTCGGTTTCGATGACAAGCTCAGGGTGCTCTGGTTCCTCGTATGGATCGTCTACACCGGTAAAACCCTTGAGCTTTCCTTCTTCAACCAGCTTGTAGAGACCTTTGACATCCCGTTCGCGGCAGACATCGATGGGGCATTTTACGTAGACCTCAACGAAATTCCCAATCTGCTGGCGTGCCCAGGCGCGCGCCTCGCGATAAGGAGAGATGGCCGCTGAAATGCAGATCACGCCGTTACGGGTAAGCAGGCTGCACACGAAGGCAATCCGCTTGATGTTGGTATCGCGATCTTCGCGACTGAAGCCAAGCCCTTTG
>DATGLM010000004.1:0-2882 GCA_035294125.1 Ktedonobacteraceae bacterium
CTATGTCGCAGCCAAACACGGAATTATCGGCCTCACCCGCGTCACCGCCCTGGAAGGCGCCGAACATGGCGTAACCTGTAACGCCATCTGCCCATCCTATGTACGCACCGCGCTGGTTGAGAAACAGATCGCGGCCCAGGCCAAAATGCACGGCATCCCCGAAAGCGAGGTTGTCGAGAAAATCATGGTCACTGAGGGCGCAATCAAACGCTTGCTTGAGCCGGAGGAAGTCGCGCACCTGGCTACTTATCTGTGCAGCGACGCCGCCAGCGGCATCACCGGCAGCGCGCAGACCATCGACTGCGGCTGGACCGCGCACTAAAGGGAGCAAATACAGCGCATGCATGGAGCAAGATGCCCCGTTATCTTGCTGGATGACGGCGGAGTGATGAACGACAACCGGCTGCGGGGTCCACAATGGCAGCGCCTGGTGGGCGAATTCTTCGCTCCCCGGCTGGGAGGAGATCTCGCCGCCTGGGCAGAGGCGAATCGCGCCGTCATCACCCGCCTACTTGAGCCGGAGAACTGGCAAGCGCTCGTGCAACATTCCCCCGATTACGCGAGCTTTGAGCGTGCTTATCAGCTCGACTGGCTAGGCAGCATGTGCAAACTCGTTGGCATTACGCCTCCACCGGCAGAAGAATGCATTGAACTGGCGAGACAGGCTGAGGCATACATTACGCGCCGCGTCCACAGCGCTTTTCCTGGCGCAATTGAGGCTATTCGCGAATTGCACGCGCAGGGCTATACGCTGCATACCGCCTCCGGCGAGTCCTCAGCTAACCTGCAAGGCTACCTGGAGGCTATGGGCGTGCGCGCCTGCTTCGGGCAGCTTTATGGCGCGGACCTGCTCAACACCGTCAAAGAGACGCCCGCATACTACCAACGCCTCTTCGCCCACGCTGGCATCTCGCCTTCCGATACGCTGATCGTCGATGACAGCCCCCGCACCCTCACCTGGGCGCGGGACCTGGGCGCAACAACCGTGCTGGTCAGCCCCGAACACGAGGCGGCATCTGATGGAATGCTGTGTATTGGCAGTTTAGCAGAATTGCCAGACCTGATACACAAGCTGCCCGCGCTGAATGGTTTTCTGTCATCGTGACCCCGACGGTTTCCTGTCATCGTATCCTTCCACCAGCACCGGCAAATGATCGGCGACTTCTACTCCCACGCCCAAAGCGACCAGCGCCGCGCGCACTTCAGGAGAAACGCCGCGCCAGAAGAAGACCACCACGCGCGGCGGCTCCCCTCCGACCGGATGCTGGCGCGCCGCAACCAGTAAACGCTGTACTCGTGCTCGCAGACCCTCTTGCTCATCCTCCCAGGCAGAGGAATTCAGCTTGAACGGGTAAAGCAGCGTGGCTATCATCCAAACGTGTCCTGCGGCTCTCACAATTGGTACCTCGATTTCCCACTCTTCTCCTGTCTCCTCGTGTAGCATCACCGGATGGCAAAGATCAACCACATCTGGCATCTTATGCGCGCAGACCAGCGTGGCACGCATGTCTGCCAACAGATCGCTCAAAGCATCGAAAAGCGTTAACTTCTCCTGGAGCATGTGAGAATACTCCTCGCGGGGCTTAGGGATGGTAGCTTCCCTCAGTTCCAGGTAGCGTTGCAGTGGCCCTGCGCGCTGCTCCTGGAGCCGGGCCAGAAGCCGATCACTGCCAGGCAGGTCCTGATGCATTTTTAGATAGTTGATGAAAAAATCCATCTGCAGGACGGTATCAAAGTCGCCCAGTTCGGGATTGTAGCCCGGCTCATCGTGAATAACCAGCGCTCCCGAAGGAAGATCTTCCACCAGAAGCGGGTCCCGTCGCTTCTGTTCGCGCCAGAGCCCGGCTAACTCGGCTTCGAGATAGGTTCGCCAGTCCACGTTTAGCTGAAATGCGGCCATATCGCGCTTGAGCAAGGCTGCCAGACGTCTTTCGACAACCTGCCAGCCATCAAAATAGCCCAATTCCCGCGAGAACACGGCGGCACTGGCTTGCAGCGCCTCACAGAACCGAACCCAGGCGGCTGAGAACACCTCTACCCGACCCGGGTCTCCTTCTATTTCGAGGAAAGCGTATTTGTCCACTTTTAAGCGCGGAATATAGTAGCCCTGCTGCGGCGGCTCAAACCAGACTTCGGTGCGGAATCCTCCCAGATCGATAAGAAACCAGCCAGGATTATCGCTGTGGCTCAGTTGCTCCAGAACTTCCAACGGAGCAAGCGTTCTAGTATTGGTACCCAGAATATCAATGTTCTGATCTACAATCTGCTGCGGCCCCCCGATAAACGCCAGGACACGCTCAATGAGAGCCTGGCGCGAGGCCACGCGTGCCTGGGGAATGAAGATCAGCCCTTCTATGTAAGGTCTCATAACTCAACTCTCTCCCTCTGCAAGATCTGCCTTTGCTATAACACGGAACCGCACAAAATACATTACTGCTTTCGTCCCCCTTTTTCGTGATGGAAAAGAGAGACGGCGCAAAGCGGGTACGACAGCGAGATCATCTGGCTTTTGGCCCTACCTTTGTCGATCCGTCAGCAGGGCATTACATTCCCTCAGAGCTTCAGGAGAGCCGGGCCTGGAGCACGCGACACTGATTGGCCAGATCGGCAGCGCCAGCGGCTGTTACCAACTGATGCACTTGCTCTAGTAAACCTGAAATTCCCTGGATCTGCCGCGTATGCAGACTCAGGCGAGCCAGGGAGAAGGCGCTGTTTGTGTAGAGATGAAGCAGGCTGCGCCGGCCACTGAAGGCGAGCATATTGTACAGCCGCTCGCGAGCCTCGGTGTAAGCGCCCCGGTGCTGGGCAATCCGCGCGAGGCCAATTTCAGCCAGGACGTAGACCTCGATATAGATGCTCTGCCTTTGTGCCAACGTTTCGTG
>DATGLM010000005.1:0-212463 GCA_035294125.1 Ktedonobacteraceae bacterium
GTTGCGGGGAAGCAAGCGTCGCGTCTGCGATTGAAACGATGCGGGCGCGTCAAGCGAGATTTTCGACGAGCAAAGTGGCTTTGCTCCAATTTGCCGGGCGCTGTGGAGGCTGTCCGTATCTTGCTCCGTCAGGGTTATCTATTGCATTGAGCGCTCTATGGTCCTGGGCTTCTCTTTTCAGAGGTCGGCATCCAGGCTGTTGTTGAGGGCTTCTTTGTAGCGGCGCAGGGCGTCGAGGTGTTGCTGGAGGGCGGTGAAGCCTGCACCCATAGTGTTGAGGCTGATATGGGTGGCACCGAGGGCCTGCCAGCGCTGTGTCTCGCGTATCCACCCGGCAAGGTCGCTTTCTCTGATGTTGACCTGGGCTTCGATGCCGAAGGTTGCGGAATTGCGGCCAGCTTCTTGCAGGTAGGTGCGCAGCCGTTGGATGGCCTGCTCCATCTGCTGGTTGGGGTGTCCAAGTGGGAACCAGCCATCGGCCAGACGAGCGGTGCGACGCAGGGTTATGTCGGCACTGCCACCCATCCAGATGGCGATGGTGCGATGGATGGGAAGAGGATTGATGCCCGCCTCGTTGATGAGGTGATACTGGCCGTGAAAGGTGACAACCTCCTTACTCCACAGGAGGCGCAGCACCTCAATCTGCTCCTCGACGATGCGCCCGCGCTGGTGGAAATCCCTGCCCAGCGCCTCGTACTCGACGGGGTTCCAGCCTACACCTATCCCTAAGCGCAGCTTGCCGTTGCTCAGCACATCCACTTCCGCTGCCTGTTTGGCAACGAGCGCCGTCTGTCGCTGCGGCAGAATGATGACGCCGCTGACCAGTTCCAGTTGTGTGAGTGCGGCCAGGTAGCCAAAGAGGACGAACGGCTCGTGAAACTGGTCGCGATAGGTATAGCCGCGCCAGCCGGGCCGGTGGGCAGTATCAGCGCCGAGCACGTGGTCATAGGCGACGATGTGACTGTAGCCCAATCCCTCGACGGCCTGCGCGTAGTCGCGAATACTCTGTCGGTCCGGACCAATCTCGGTTTGTGGAAACACCGCTCCAAAAAGCATCTTCATATTCCTCACAATCATCTCTGGTATTATGAAATGTCTTCTTGTTTGATGGTATCATGGTATCGCAAGCTCTTGCGAGGCAAACAAATATGCTTTTAAAAAGATCACTCATATGTCACTGGGAGCGACAGCGGAGAATCTGAAATCTCACCTGCACGGCACGGCTCACGAGAGATTCTGCGCTTTCTCCGAATGACATGTCCGAGCCGATGTTTCATAGCGTGCAATACATGGAAATTTCTTTGAAAGAACTGAGTGCGGAGGAGAAGCAAGCCTATGTGGAAAAAACTGGCGTTGGGTGCGACGGTGACTGGAGCGGCCTTCGTTGGCCGGAAACTGTTGAGTGATCGCCAGCATCGATTGCAGCATGCAAGTGAGACTGCGCAAGCGTACCAGCAAGCCCGCCTGCGCGTACTCATTCTTGGGGCCGGGTTTGGTGGCCTGGCTACGGCGCTGAAACTCGATCAGAAACTGAAAGAACTGAAGGATACTGATGATGCCAGTATTCTGGTCGTGGATCGGAACAACGACTCGCTGTTCACTCCGCTCTTGTGGACAGTGGCAAATGGACGGGCCAATGTGGATGATGTCGTTGTACCCATTCGCGCCTTTCAGAAAGGAAGGAGGTTTCATGTCCTGCATGCTGAAGTTGAGGGCATCGATCTTGCGCGTAAGGAGGTGCAGACGTCGGCTGGGCCGCGCCCATATGATATTCTCGTGATTGCCCTGGGCAGTCATACGGCAGTGGCCGATCTGCCTGGTCTGCGCGAGTATGCCCTCCCCTTCCATACTCCCGCTAATGTCTTACAGTTACGCAACCACCTGATCGACGCCATTGAGAATGCGCACCAGGCTGAGACGGAGCAGGAGCGGCAGGAGTGGTTGACATTCGTGGTTGGAGGCGCGGGTGATACGGGCATCGAGCTGGCAGCCATTATCAACGATTACATCAAGACAGGCCTGTTCACTGAATATCCCTGGCTGGCTGATACAAGTTTCCGTGTGATTATCGTTGGGCGGGGAGAGCGGGTTCTCCCCATGAGCGAGCCACGAACCTCTTCCCTGGTGCGCCGGGCGCTGGAAAAGGAGGGGATTGAGGTGCTAACCGGAACAGCCGTCAAAGCGGTCAAGGCTTCGGCGGTAGAAACCTCTCATGGTCCTGTTTCAGCCCGAACGCTCTTCTGGGCGGCAGGCATCACGGCTCCTGATGTGGTCGCGCAATTGCCGGTTAAGCATGCCCGCAATGGGGCGATCATGGTCGATGACCACCTGCGTATTCCTGGCTACCCAAACGTGTACGTGATCGGTGACGACGCCTGGGCCTTTGACGCGGTGACCCATGCTCCGGTGCCCGCTACAGCGCAGGCGGCGCGGCAGGAGGGATACTACGTGGGTGAGGTCATCGCAGCGGAGTATATGCAAAGGCCGGCGAAGCCGTTCCGCTTCCAGCCTCTGGGCCATCTGGCGCTACTCGGGCGCTTTACCGGCGTGGCAGAGATAGGCCCGCTCGCGTTCGGAGGCTTTGCCGCGTGGCTGCTCTGGCACCTGGCATACCTGCAGCGCATCCCCTCCTGGGCCAGACGCACACGACTGGTGGTGGACTGGCTGCTCTCCGCCATCTTTGGTCCCGAAACCGGGCAGTTGCGCCTGGGTACTGGACTCTCGGAGAGTGAGAGGGTCGAAGCTCCCCCGACGTAGGCGGGCCATCAAGGTATGCCTTCATCCTCCTCGCTATATTCTTCAAAGGTGCGCTGCCCGGCAATGAGCAGGCGGTGGATGGTCTGCATATTTGCCGGGCATACAGGCGGTAAGCTCTCACCGCAGAGCGAATGACGCTCCTCTTTTTCTTAGCTTATTGCCTTTGCACCTGACCTTTTCGATGAGGTTTGATGGCGTACTCTCCCCTGGAAGGGAGTCGGAGGAACCGGCAGAAACCGGACCCCTTCTCGATCTCCCGTTGGGGATTGAAATGAGATCAACGCTCAACAAGCTCGTCAGGGGAGACTGCGATTTCTTTCACCTTTCCCTCTATACGAGCGCGAATAATGACCTGATTCTCCTGCTGGCGTACAACGACGCCAGGAATAACCAGAGAACGCTTCTGATTGTGAGGGTGCCATAGCACCAGTTCCTGGTTGTGAAAATCCTTCTCTAATCTATCCTGTGTCTGATTCATCACTACTACAACGTCCTGACAATAATTCCTAAGCAGCAGCAGAGCATCTTTGCTCCTTCACTGCCAGTCCTTCCTGTTGTATACGCCTGACTTGATCCTCGTCGACCCTATCAAGCCCTTTGACTTTCAAACCTTGCTTCTCAATTTTTTCACGTCATTTGGGTAGTCCTTCGATGAAGGCTTACTCTCGCGGCCCGCTTGCCATTGTAAGCGGAATGGGCTTACGCCGTGCAATTGTCGTAGTTGATCCTTGTTGCTGATCTGTCATACTTTATAATAGCTTCTAGAAAGTCTCAACGACCGCAGCAACTTTCCTGGTTATAAGAGAGAAGATTCTCCTATTTCAGGTAGCATATTCTTCTGTAGTGGTAGTATTCTTCTCTGTATGTCCCGCTCAATAAAACAGCTTCCCACGGTCGTTTATTCCGATTCCCGGGTACGTGAAGCTCAGGTAGAAGAGGGTGCTAATACTCTCTTTCAGGGTGGCTGATCAGGCGTTTCTCTTTCTCTTAATCACCTTCTCATAGAGTTTGACATATTTCTCGGCCATCGCTTGAGCGGAAAAATTCTGCTCAACGTAAGGGCGCAGACCATCTCTATCGATCTCGTCAATACGGCCAATATGCTCAATCATTTCAGCGACATTGTGAACCAGGAAGCCGTTTTTCCCATTCTCCACAATCTCCGGCACAGCACCACGATCGAAAGAAATAACCGGGCAACCGCATGCCATGGCTTCGATCATCACCATGCCAAATGGTTCCTCCCATCGAATGGGATTGAGAAAGCCATAAGCGCTGCTGAGCAGACGCACTTTCTGTCTCATATTCACCGGGCCAACATACTTAATCTGTTCGTTATCGATCTGCGGCTTAATCTGTTCCTGAAAGTAGGAAAGCGCGCTTTTCACGTGGCGGTCAATCGTGCCAGCCAGGACAAGTGAGACATCGGCTTTCTTTGCCGCCTCAATTGCCAGGTGAGGGCCTTTTTCAGGGACGAAGCGTCCCAGCCATACCCAGAAGTCACCTCTTTTCGTGCGACGCGCGCGATATTGATCGACATCTATACCGTTATGGACCACGCCCACAAAGTTGAGAGGAAGCTTTTCCTGCTTGCGTGCGCTTTCACTGATGGCAACCAGCGGCACGGAGGCAGCCCAATCCATATAATAGCGGTCTGCGTCACCTGCCTTATCGTCTGGTGTGCGATCAAAAGGAAAATGGCTATGCAGAGTTGTGATATGGGGTATGCTAAGAGAGGCGGTGAGTGGAAAGATATACAGGTCAGCGCCCGAGGAAAGATGGGTATGCACGATATCGAAATTGCCCTCTCTTACCTGCTCCAACGCCTTTTGCAGGTGATAAAAGGCTTTGAGATGCCTGGTCCAGCCAACTCCTTCCTTCACCAGAGAGCGCGGAAAAAAGGAGACGAGTTTCGCTGAAGTCTTTGCATCACCGGGCGCAAACAGGGTCACATCGTGACCCTGCGCTACCTGTTGCTCCACGAGATTGTCGATGACAGCCTCGGTTCCGCCATAGTTTTTCGGCGGAATAGTAAGCCAGGGCGGGGCTATCTGCGCGATCTTCATAGTTTCTATCCTTCCTTAGAACTTTATTCAGTATCACCATACCGGGCCGGGGCTTCGGCGACTTTGCGGAGTTTCTTGTCGGGTCGCTGCTGGATGTGCTCACTGATATCCACGATTTTGCGTTTGCGTGGCTTTTTCTGTTTTGTGGTTTTCGGAGCGGGTTCTGGTTTCTGACGCGGGCCGTAGATACGTTCGGCCATGGCTTCGACGGTCTCCATGACTTCTTTGAGCACGGGCTTTTGTTTGAAGAAGATGACTTCGCTGCTGACGCCCTCGAATGCTTCGGCGGTGATTTTGAGGCCGTCATAGACGAGCAGGAGCAGGTGAGAGCAGTTGGCGGCGCGCACCTTTTCGACTTTGCGGCGCAGGTAGTTGGGGTGCCAGAAGCCGACCAGCTCGATCAGAATGCGGCGGCGCTCGTCCTGCGTGTCGACGAGCAGGAAGTCGGGCACCATGACGGTATCGCCGAGCAGCAGCACGTCGCTTTCGCGTAACATGCGCCAGTGGCCGCGCGTATTGCCGAACTTCTCCTCGAACTCGGCAGCAAAATCGGCTTCCAGGCGACTGTCGAAGAGGCCGGAGTTTTTGAAGTGCGATTGTAGCATGCTGGTGTGGTCGAGGTGGTAGAGTTTCTCGCCCTGCCCCTGCGGCGGGAAGACCGAGGCGAACATCTGCCAGTGCTCGCACAGCAGCAGCGCGGGCAGGAACGCGGCCAACTGTCTGCCGTAGCGCAGCGTGGAGGTGACAAAGGGCGAAATTGGCCCATCCAGATCGATGCGATACCCTCCTTCCGGCTTTGGCTCGGCCCAGAACATCAATTTGAAGAGCTTGATGTATTTCCACAGGTCCTTGTAGTTGCTGGAGACCTCGATGGTGATGTGCGAGGCCCAGTAGAGCGCGCCGCGTGCCAGTTCCAGGTTGTAGCGAGCGAGCAGACCGGATGGCGTCCAGTCCGGGCCGGTGTCGGTGAGCAGATATGTAGCGTGGCGATCCGCGAAGAGCATCTCGTCAAGCTCCGGGGGCGTCAGGCCGGACTCGCGAGCGACCACCTGTAACACGTCTTCACGCGTTTTGCGGTGGAACATGTCCGGTTTGCTAAAGACGGGGCCGTGCGCGAAGACGCGCTCGCGCAGCGTGGTCGGGGGAAGCAGCGTCGGGATGGGGGTGAAGGTGGCGGCATCAGCCAGCACCTTTGCCAGCCCGCGTATCAGGATGTAATCAAGGCTGGCGCCCTCGTAAGCGTGCAGCGCCTCCTCCCAGGCTGCCCATGTCTGGCCTTTGTGCTGGTGAAATAAGGCGATGATGTCCCGCGCTATCTGTTGCAGCGCCGGATTCTGCTCGTTGACCATCTCGACAAGCAGGCTGGAACCCTGGATACGCAGGCGGGGTTTGATCAAATCGCTGGTTAACATCAGGACTTCTCCCTCGTCGCGTGGCGGCGCTGCGCCTTCCCCTCTTCTATAGAGTTGCGCACGATGAGCTCGACGAGCAGGGCCTGCAGCGGCTCTTTTTTGCGCAGGATGCGGCCCAGACGCTGCAGGTACTCACGCTTGCTGGCTCCTCCGCCCAGCACAATCGCCACCTTCGCCTCCGGCACATCAACTCCTTCGTTGAGCACTTTCGATGTAACAATCACACTGTAATTTCCTGCCTGGAAAGCGTCCAGGATATGTTTGCGCTCGGCCATGCCTGTTTCGTGCGAGATGACAGGAACGAGGTGCTGCTGCGCAATTTTGTAGGCAACGGCGTTGGACTCGGTGAAGATCAGGATGCGCTCGCCACTGTGTTCTCGTAAGAGAGCTTCCAGCGCCGTGAACTTGCCCTGACAGCTTTCCAGTAGGGTGAGCATTTGTCGCCGTGCCAGCCATGCTCGCCGTGCGCGGGCATCTTTTGTCGAGAGGCGCATCAATTCACGTAGCCAGCCGGGGCCGTGCTTTTTGGGCAGGTTGCGCTCGCGCACATAGCCCATATAGATTTCATGGGCGGCCTCATACTCTGCTCGTTCTTCGGCGTTCAGCTCGACGCGCATGCGCTGAGTACGGTACTCGGCAAGCTGCTTGCCCACCAGCGTCTCCAGGCCTTGTCTGTAGACAATCGGCCCGATCAGCTCATCGAGTCGCCAGCGACTCCCCACCTGTTCGTACTCTTCCGGGTAGGTCGCCGTCAGACCCAGGCGATATGGAGCCGGAGACATCAGTGCGGCCTCACCCCACGTTCGGGCAGGCAGGTGATGTACCTCGTCGCAGATGAACAGTTTGAAAGTGTTGCCGTACCCGGCGATCAGGTCGCCCGCCGAGTGGTAGGTGGTGACGGTCAGGGGCAGAACGCGCTTCTCGCCGCCATAATAGACGCCAATTTCCGTCTGGAATGCGTTGGTCAGCAGCGCGTACCACTGGTAGAGCAGGCTCATCGTCGGTACGAGTACGACGGTCGAGGCGTTGACGTGCTGGATGGCGTGCGTCGCCACCAGCGTTTTGCCCGCGCCGGTGGGTAGAACAATACTGCCGCGTCCATCGGCCTCTTTCCAGGCTGTCAGCGCCTTCACCTGGTAATCATGCAGTTCCCTGCTATCGTGCAGTTCCAGTTTTAGTTGCTGCCAGCGCGCAACGTTATTGCGAATATCCCTCTGCCGCATCCACTCGCGCACCGAAGGATAGTGATAAGCCTCGCAGCGCCAACGACCTTTGATAAATTGAAATGGTGCTGGAACTTCCCATGTATCATCCGTGCCATCTTTAGCATTGATGTTGTCTATGTCCTGGGACTGGTGGAGCACCAGAGTTCCACCTTGAAAGTAGACGGAAGCATTCATCCTGATCGCACTAACTTCTAGTAGACTGACTCACACGCTACAGTATGGTGGATGAGGTGGCGTCCTGTCAATAGAAAAACGCCTGAAAACTGCTGCATTTTGACAATCTGTTCTAACTGCGATATAGTATGGCACAGAATAGAATGTGCAGGGCTATTTCTTTTAGAGTGGGTGGACGCATGATCGAAAGAGAGAATAAGGCGGCTGTCAGGAGCGCGAACACGGCGGTGGGGGTGCTGGCGGAAGGCGAGGTGCTGCTCGCCGAGATGGCGCAGGGCAAGCGTGTGCTGCGCACGCTGCCGCTTGTGTCGAGCGGGAACCAGCCGGATGGATTGCTTGAGCAGCTCTGGCACAGCGGGCTGAACACGATCTGGGTGCTGCCGGGCAGCACTGTCTCGTGCATGCTTACCTGTGCCTGGTTTGAGTCGGCTGGTTTGCGCTGGGTTGTCGTGGTGCATCCCGACCAGAGTGAGGCTGCGCGACCTCTTTCTGTGCTGCTCTGGCCGAGAGGAGGCGGCCAGCGCGAGGCGCGACTGACGCTCGTTTTCCCGGAGCATGCCGGTTGGAACTGGCAACTTTCTGATGCTATGAGCCTGCTTGCCACCGTCACCTACCTGGATCAGGCACTGGCAAGGCCGGTAATCGACGCCCCGAACCTCGTGGCCCACCGCTTGCTGACCGACCTTGCCCTCGAACAACCCACCTCTACCCCGGTTGATCTCTCTACATTGACGGGCGGCGATGGAACTGTACTTTCTCTTTCGGAGATTGCCCGCGAGATAGCGTGGATGCGCCCGCTGACATGGGTGGAGGAACGACAGAAATACCTGCATAAATATACACATTTCTCACCATACCTGGAGGCGTGCAAAACCGCCCACCTGGGAGTGGGAACGCCGCAGTATTCCCCCAACGGGCAGGCCTGTGATGGCATCCGCCCGGGTATCTGGCACGTCAGTAGTGAGCCAGCAGGTTCCGTCTTTGATGGCAAACGGCTGCCGAAGTGCGCGGAAGGGGAGTGGATGTGTACGCCGCAGGTCAAATGTTGCCGTGAGATTGGCTATCGCGTGCAGGTAAGAGAGGGTTATTACTGGCCCCAAGCGCAGGACGTTCTCAAACGCTGGGCTGGCGCCTTGTGGCTAGCGGGTGAGCGTTTATATACGCACCCGCGGGTCTACCGGCATGTGCAGGCACGCAACAACGTTGCGCGCACCATCAAACAGCTCGCTCAATTGAGTTTCGCCATCATCGCGCAGGAGAGGAGCGCTGGCGGTTGGGCGCGCCCGGACTGGTGGGTGCATATCGCCAGCGGCAGCCGCGCAAACCTCTTTAGCCACCTTTCACGTCTCGTCAGAGCCGGGGTGATGCCCGTTCTGGTACATGGAGACAGCTTCTGGGTGATATCGAACGACCCTGATCCGCTCGTTGCCGTTCGTGGCCTCGTCAATGCCCGGCCCTGGAGGGGCTATATCCCCGGCTACCAGGCACCTCTGCCCCTGACAGATAAAGTCAGGGCAATGCTCAAAAAAGCGGAGCGCGCTGAACAGGCTTCCAGCGCGCTCGATGGGTTGGCAGGCGAATGAAGATTCAATGAAGATTCATGGCCGTGGTGGTAGCAGGATGCCGTTAGCGTCGATGACAGCGTGTTTGCTTTTCTTGCCATCGACGGCGATCTGCTCCCCTTCGTGCAGGTTTTCAATCAGCAGAAGTGGAACTTGTTCGCCCTGGGTAGTGAGCACCAGGGTATGGTCATCAATGCAGACAGCGGTGGGTTCTACCTTGCCATCGTTTTTCCTCTGGTAGGTACCAGCGATGATATAGGTATGGGGCTGATGGGGGTTGGGATCAACGCCGACGACGGTGATCTTGCGGCCCTGCTTTTGCAGTCCCTCGACCTGGCTGGTAAAGTGTGACTCTGCTTGCCCGGGCTGCCCATTCTGCCTTGCCTGCTCGGCCCGCTCCCTCTCTTGCTGTTGAAGCGCGGCGATTTTCTCCTCTAGCTCTTTGCGCTGCTGGGCTGCCTGCTCGAATGGAGCCTTGTGAGACGGTTTCTCAAACATAGAGCCATCATAGGTGCATGGAAAAGCCATGCGCCCGGCTGCCAGCACAGCATCGAAGCGGTAGCGCACCATCACTTTGTCGGCATCCCCTACCTGTTCAAGCGCCCTGCGTTCCTTCTTGCGCAGGAAATCCTTAAGTTTGACGACACTGCCATCCAGTTCCAGCTCAATGGAGGCAGGGACGCTGATGGTAAGATGCGGGCCGCGAAAGTTCAACGTCGTGTTGTTGTCCACGGTATGCAGGAGCAGGAACGAGACAGCTTCCTGCAAGGTAGTGAGCGGGCCGCCAGCCGGCACCACCGTGACATCCAGAATGCCGTCGTCGATATAGGCGTCGGGGGAGAGGTCGATGGCCCCGGCATAGCGGCGCGTGTTGTTGACGATGACTTGCCAGGCCTCGCCTTTCCACTGCAGGTCGGGTTTTCTATTGTCGTCCAGCGAGCAGATTTCGACCGGGAATGGACGCTGCCGGGGCAGTTCTTTCAGCCCTGCGATATCAAAGGCGAGCTTACCAACATGGTATTTGAGCGGCTTGTTGATGCGGGCCATGATGGCGGCATCGACGCCCAGCCCGGCGTGCAGCAGGAAATACTGTCGGTGCTTCCCTGCCTTCTTCGGCTTTTCCTGTATCTCTTCTGTCTCCCGGGTCTCCGCTACCTGACCAGCCTCTTCAGGGTTGCTGGTTCCCTTCTCTTCCACGTCATCTGCCTGTTGATCCTGCCCATTATGAACGGCATGAGCGGGTATCGTCAGGCCCTCGACCTCGAAAAAGCCGAGGTCAACCTTGCGGGGAATGCTGTTGACGAGCGCGAGTGCGGCTTTGACCGGGTCTTGCGGGATGCTCACCTCGCTGGCCCATTCGTTGAAGGTGCCGCCGGGAATATCGCCGATGATGCTCTTACCCCCGGCGTACATTACTCCATTGACGACGGCGTTGAGCGTGCCGTCGCCCCCATAACCAATCACCAGATCATGCCCATCTTTCGCAGCCTTTTCGGCCAGTTTTAATGTCTCTCCACTGAATTCTTTCAGACAAACATCAGTTTTCCAGCCTGCGGCCTCCAGAACGGCAATCAGGTCAGGCACCTTGACAACATTGTCACCTGAGCGTAAATCAACGATCAGGCATGCGCGTTTTCCATGCATAGCGTTCACCTCGTCTTTAATAGCTTTTTTTATTTGTTCTTGAAGTTACTCTCTATGAGGCGAACACGAAATGCAAAGCGGTAGAGTTTCAGCATCTGGCTGTTATCAGCGCCAATGTTTTATTGCCTGGGCGGTCGAATCGGGAATGATGAGGATATCGGTACTATATTGAATCTCCTGTTATCTCACCCCACTTTTTGATGTTTTCTATCTCCCGCATCCCCTACTCCCTTTCTCTATAGAGATGTAGGAAAATACTTCCCTACCTGCCATCTATAGCAGGCCCGATTTTGTAGGGGGAAACGTGCTATTGTTTTTCCAGAAAAGAAACGCAGCGGGGCGCTGTCCTGTATTTGCCTGCGTGGTTTCAAGACGCAGGCAAATACAGGACAGCGCCCCGCTGCGTTCTCGATATATGCATCAAGGGAGGCGGCGGTAGCGCGCTTCAACGAATGAGTAGAGACCGTAGGCGATGAGGCCGAGGGCGACAAGGGCCAGCAGGAACGCGCCGAAGGGCTGGTGCATCAGCACAAGCAAGGCCCCACTCAGACCTTTGGCCTGGCTGGCGTTCTTATTGACTGCCGCGACGATCAGGAAAATGCCGACGATGCCTTCGACGACACCCAGCGCGGCATAGCCCAGCCTGCCGGAGAGGATGGCCCAGTTTCGCCACTGTGGATTCAGGCTGCTGAGATTGAGCCGTTTGCGGAAATCGGCAGCATAGGCCCTGTAAAACAGGTAACAGGCGACAGCAAGGAAAACGAGGCCGACAATAACCACCAGGAAAACGCCGAAAGGTTGGTGCAAGAGTCTGGCCGTCCAGTCCTGCGCGCTCGCGTTGGAACTCTTGCCGCCATTGCCACTGCCGGTGATGATGCTGATAGCGCCTAACGCCAGCGAGGCATAGGCAAGGCCCACTACTACGTTACCGACGCGGCTCGCCATGCCTTTTGCACCACGTCCCGCTCCATCTGGATCGAAAAGTGCCTCGATGAGCTTCCATAAGGCATAGCCAACAAGGCCGATAGCAACGATGATGAGCAGAAATTTGCCGAACGGTTCGTGACTGATCGCCTGCAAGGCACCGTGCTGATCGGTAGCTCTACCACCGGCGCCTACCGCCAGCTTGACCGCCAGGCCACCAATAATGAGATACACCAGTCCTCTGACAGCATAGCCCAGACGAGCCAGCCATATGACAGGCCGACTGGTAGCAGCACCACGTGCTGCCGCTTTCGCTTCACCGGCACCTTGCCGGATCGTCTCCCGTGTTTGCATAGTTCCTGATTCCTCTCTGGATTAATAAGAAGATTTCTCTACAAATTATTCATGACGTATTCTGTTATCTAACAGATTACTAATGGTGATACTCAGAAGTTGCTAACTTCTAAGGCCAGACACGGATAGAAAAGGTGAAGCGTTTCAATCTATGAGCAAGCAGGCTCTCAGTGTGCTGTTTCCCCTTGCGGGCATCGAGGAGAGAAGCATACAATTTCTTTGTATCATCTTCAGGTAACGATGGTACTGAGTTACTTAGCCTGTAGGTGTAGGAGGAATACAACATGGAAGAGCTTTCGCTTGTACACCTGGTGCGCGAGCCGCTGGTGAAAGAGGAGCAACCGCCGCTGCTTCTTTTACTGCATGGTGTGGGCAGCAACGAAGAGGATTTATATGGCCTGGCGCCGTACCTGGACAAACGCTTTTTGATCGTCAGCGCCCGTGCGCCGATCACATTGGCGCCGGGCAGTTATGCCTGGTCTGAGCTTACCATGACGCCGCAGGGGCCGCTCATTAACCAGGCGCAGGTCGAGGCGAGTCGCAAGAAGATCATCAACTTCATCGGCGAGGTGGTTAAAGCCTACGGGGCCAATCCCAGCCAGGTCTACCTGATGGGCTTCAGTCAGGGTGCCATCATGAGTGCCAGCGTCGCGCTGACGCAGCCCGGCCTTGTCGCGGGCGTGGTGATGATGAGCGGGCGTGTCCTGCCGGAGGTTCAGTCCGAGATGGCCGCGCCTGAGCAATTGCGGGGGCTACCTTTCCTGGTTGTGCATGGTACGGCAGACGCAGTGCTGCCTGTCTCGCATGCCCGCGCCAGCCGTGAGATTCTCTCCTCGCTCCCCGTCGATCTGATCTATAAAGAATATCCGATGGGCCACGAGGTCAGCGCCCAGAGCCTCGCCGATGTCTCCCACTGGCTCAGTGAGCAACTGGATAAGGCAGACAAGACAGCCCTATAGTTCTTCCGCCAGCAGGACGACCTTACCCTTGACGCGCCGGTTCATCATGTCGTTGAGGGCAGCGGCGGCGCGCTCGAGCGGGTAGGTGGCGGAGACAAGGGGTCTGATCTTGCCTGCCGAGAACAAAGCCAGCAGTTGCTGCACATTCTGGAGGTTGTGCTGCGGCTCGCGTTCGGTAAAGGAACCCCAGAAGACGCCGACGATGGAGCAACCTTTAAGCAGCGCCAGGTTGAGCGGGATGCGCGGAATCTCACCCGCCGCGAAGCCAATCACCAGGTAGCGTCCCTGCCAGGCCATGCCGCGTAGTGCCGCCTCGGAATATGGACCGCCAACCGGGTCGAAGATCACGTCGACCCCCTGGCCGCCGCTAAGCTGCTTCACCTGCTCTTTGAGGTCCTGCGTGCTGTAGTTGATGAGTGCGTCCGCGCCGTTCTGGCGGCACACCTGAAGTTTCTCGTCGTTTGAGGCGGCGGCGATGACGTGCGCCCCCATGGCTTTGCCAAGCTGGATGGCGGCGATACCCACGCCGCCAGCCGCGCCTAGCACGAGCAACTTCTCGCCCTCCGCCAGTTGCGCCCGATCTTTGAGCGCGTGATAGGCAGTGCCGTAGGTCAAAATAAAGGCAGAGGCGGTGACAAAATCCATGTCAGCGGGGATGGGGATAAGCTGGTTTGCCTTGACGACAACCTCTTCGGCAAAGCCACCCCAGCCTGTGAAGGCGATCACGCGGTCGCCCTCTTTCACACTCCCCGGCTCGACGCCCTCCCCGATCTCTTTGACGATGCCCGCGATCTCACTTCCCGGTGAGAAGGGCATGGGGGGTCGCACCTGGTATTTGCCCTGGATAATCAAGGCGTCGGGAAAATTCACGCCACACGCCTTAACAGCAATCACCACCTGCCCCCTGCCTGCCCTGAGCGGCTCAACCTCCTCAATCACCAGGCTCTCCGGCGGTCCATACACTTTACATAACACTGCCTTCATAATGCGCTCCTCCTGCTTATCAGCAAATAGTCTGTTGTCTGTAGTGTAGCATTTCTTTGTCCAGAATCTCAACAGAAAATCCGCAACAACATGCTCTTAATATCGTATGATATGGTTGTTGCGTTGTACCTCTTACATTCAATCGAGAGGAGTATTGCATGCCGAATCTGAGTCATATGAAGAAGCGCGAGCAGTTAATAGAGGTAGGTCACTTGCTGGACCAGGCGGGTGTCATGTCGCATAGCGGGCATGGCAATATGAGCGTGCGTGTGGGCAATGATCGCATGCTGCTGACGGCACATGGCATTATCACAGATCTGCAGCCGGAGCAATTTGCCGTTGTCACCTTTGATGGCAAGGTGGTAGATGGCTCGCTTGACCCGGTCACGCACGAGATCGTAGCTATGCACTCCTGTGTCTACCAGAGGCGGCCGGAGATTGGCTCCGTCATTCACACGCACTCGCCGCATGTCACCAGCTTTGCTCTGGCGAACAAGCCGTTGCCATGCGTCTACGAGGCGCTGCTGCGCTTCGGTATCACCGAGGATATTCCAGTTGCCGACTGGGCACCGCGCGGCTCACCGGAATCGGTGGGCAACATTGTCAGGCAGCTAGAACTGCATCCGACCGTAAACGCTGTGCTGCTGGGCAATCACGGGCTGCTGGCCTTTGCTGGGGACGCAACGGCAACCGCGTTGTTGATTGTGTCGATGGAGGAGGCGGCGGAGATGACGCTTGAGGCAGACATGCTCGGCGGCGCGAAGCCCTTCCCTCCGGGCGCGCTTGACAAGGTGCGCCAGCATATGCGCCAGTTCCACTCCTGACCTCTCATTCATCCATTGAAAGTCAGCGATGGTCTTGATAGGATGAGGGCAGCACCAGATGCAGCCTGTCTGGAGACACGCAGCAGGATGTGACCGCCGGGGTCGATATACGCCGACGGGTTGGAGATGGCGAACGTATCCTGATTGGCGGCTCCGAGCGCATCCCACCTGTTCGTCTGCCAGTTGTAGAGGCTGGCTTGCACGTTGTTGGTGTTTGAGAGCACCTTCGTGGAGCTGTTGAGCCGGTTCGGCACTGCAATTATCAGAGCGCCGTTTGTGGATTGGAGGGCGCTGGGCAGCGCAAACTCGAAGGTCAGGTTGCCGGTGGTCGTGGAATAGACAGAGGGCAGGACGGTCTGTACGTCGTTGCCTTGCGCGTCGATGAGCTGACCGGTAAGATAGTCCGGCGGGATGTGCGAGGGTGTGGCAAGGTTGATATTGAGCGGCATCTCGATCAGGTTATCGTGAAAGCCTTGCGGGCTGCCGCCGTTGATGCTCATCTGGTTCAGATCGTCAAGGGGCGTGCTTGTCCAGCCGATGAGCGTAGCGGTGGAACCCGTTGCCAGCAACGGGTCGCTGCCGTTCTCCGGCTGTGTGCCGGGCTGGATGACGTTGGGTGTCACAACCATCTGCTTGCTGATGAGCGACTTTGTGCCGCATGGTGCTGAGCACGTTGGCAGAGCGAAGCCAGAGCCGCTGAGCGCGGAGAGCAGCGCCATGTGCCGCTGGAAATCGCCTTGCGGCTGTTCGCCTTTGCTGTAGGGAAAATACGGGGTCGATAGCCCGTTGCTGGCGGCAATCTGATCGGCCAGCAAGCCAGAACCACCGCCCTGCAAGGCTGAGTTAATTTGTTGCACACTTCCGGCTGTCAGGTTGCCGATAGAGACGAAACTGTGCGGCAGCAGGATATAGGCATCACTGAGCGCGGTCGGCAGGCTGTTGCGTATCGTTCCGACCAGCGTATTATCGCGCAAGGTCAGCGAGGCCGAGATACTACCGGGCAGTTGGCGGTCCTGCTCCGCCACTATGGGCTGGAATGTCCAGGGTTCGCGCTGGAGCAAGTTGATTGTCGTTCCCTGAGTCGTCGCGGTAACGACGGATGCCGGGTCGTTATCGGAAAGGAACGGATCGGACGTCACGAGCAGGTCAGAAACGGGCTGCGCCAGCACGTTGCCAGGGATATGCACACTATAATTGCCCGCGTTGGGAACGAAGACGCCCATATAGGTAGTGATATGAGCCGAGGAGCCGCCATCGTTCATCTGAATAATGGAGATCGAGTTCGCGACCAGCGAGGAGCCGCGTTCGTAGCTGGCGAGGCCATAGGAGAGCAGTGAGAAGACGACGATGCTGCCCATGACGACACGCCACCCCCAGCGCCGGTATTTGCTGTTGCGTAGCAGCAGGACGCAGACCGGGCCCAGCACGAACAGGTAGCAGACCAGCAGGAGGCTTATCGTCCAGAGGGCCAGCCGCGCATCGGGATAGAGTATCTGCATAACGCCGGTGCGTGTGAGCAACTGCGCCGGGCCAGTCTCGTACACGGTGGCTGTGTTAGAGATGAGCAGGCGATCCGCGAGAGCACGGAAGAGCAGGTCGCGCCAGAGCGTGCTGGTGGACTGCCAGCCGGAAAACACTCCACTGGCCGGGTCAAAGGCCAGGTAGTAGATGAAGCCCTGCCCCGCTTGTGCCTGCACAATAAGCGGATTGTTGCCAGATGACAGGATGGTCTCGCTACCAGACGTTGCTCCCCCAGAGCGCGGCGTCGCGGTGCTGATAGGAATAGCGGTTTGCAGTGACGTTGGAGGCGCTTTTTGCCCGCCCTGCGTCGGGTCGCTGTTGCCGACTGGCAATAACTGCGTGCCAGCCGACAGCGTCGCGCCGCCATTGACAGTCACGGGCAGGAGCGCGGGCGGCAGCGAGCCGAGAGTCTTCTGCCAGTTTGCTCCTCCCACCTCGATCAGAATGCCGCCTTGATTGACCCATGTTTGCAGGGCCAGAAGCTGCTCCGAGCTCAATGTGCTGCTCTGAAAATCGTCCAGGATGATGACATCGAAGTTTTGCAGCAGCGCCGCGCTGGCAGGCAGGGAGCCGGCAGCGAGCGCAGTCAGCGTGGGGGAGTCGAACTGATTGGGCAGCGAGACGGCGCTGAGCGGGTCAAAACCCGTTTGTTCATCGGAGAGCACGCCGAAAACGAGATCGCCCGGCTTGAGCGTAAAGACCGTCGATGTCTGGCTTGACACCGTTTTACCATGCGAGTCGCGCAGCATGGCAATAATGCCCTTTGGCAGAGCGGGGCTGAGGGCATAGGGAACCGAGAGATTGACCTGCTGCTGCGCCCCATGTGCCAGCATCACCGGCTCCTGAAAGCTCCAGGACGAAGTGCTGGTAATCGCTGTCGAGAAGCCGGGAGGGCCGCTATAGGTCTGCACGGAAAGCGTTCCGCGAAAACTCGCTCCATCGTTGCTCAACTGTACCTGTACCGGTACCCAGTAGCCAGTCTTCGTCGTCCCATCCAGCCCAACCTGCACTTGCAGCGACACCCCGCCCCCCGTCATTTTCGCCATCCCTGTATCAGCCGAAGCGGCGAATGCCCGGCCCGAGAAAAGCAGCATGAGGGCGCTGAGCAGCAGAGATGTCAGGAGCCGTCTCGCCACTCGCGGGCCGACCCAATCGCCCCGGTCGACCCCATTCCCCAGGCCGACCCGATCGCCCCGGTCGACCCCATTCCCCAGGCCACCCGCAAGGGGTGGCCCTACTCTATACGACCCAGCCGGACTCACCCTCACCCCCGTGTCGTAGCTTATGGAGCAAGCTGACGTATCGTGTATAGTAGGGGCATCCCTTGCCGGTACCCTGGGACCCTGGCCACTGACTATTCTATTCAAGAGATGAACGAAGCGGAAATAACGCATTTTCAGTTTTTCCTGTTCTCGGCCTTTGTGATCTCGACTTCTCATTATAGTGACTGGCCGCGTTTTTATCCAGGTTTTTTTATGGCATAGGATGGCTCACCTTGAGCGCACGCAAGAATGGTTTGGCTGCTTGCCGCCACGCTTCTGGCTGTTCGAGGTGCAGGTCGTGGCCCGCATTTGGAATCTGGATGTAACGGCCATCGGGGAGACTGCGCGCCATCTCTTGCAGTTCGTCTCGCGGTATGAAGCTGTTGGCGCCTCCGATGACCAGCGTTGGGCAGGAAATATGTTTCCATTCATTGCCTCGCCCGGCCAGACCGCGCAAGAGCAGGACTGGTGGCCCTTCGCTTCCAAAATCTACACAATAGAGCCGCGCACCGTTTGAATTGAGAAATATGGGGCGAATTGAGTTTTTGTCTTCCATAAATTCCTCTTTGCTAGCAACTGCCAGATCGATATCCTCCCGTGCTACCCTGAGGCATTGCCGTTCAGGCTCAGCGATGGTTTGCTGAAAAGGAGCAAACTGCCGGGGTCTTTGTCGGCAACCTGCAGCAAAACGCGTCCATCGGAGCCGAGATATGCCGCCGGGTTCTCTATCGTAGAGGTGCCATGAGTCAGGGTAATGGAATCCCATGTTTTTGTTTGCCAGTTGTAGAGGCTGGCCTGCGCCCGATCTGCTATCGCGCCCGGCCCCTGTGTTGCTGTTGCCGATGTGACGAGCGCGTTCGGCTCTTGCACCGTCATGCTGCTGATTTCCGTTAGTGAGATGGCGGGCAAAGCGAACTCAAAGGTGACGCTGCCCGTTGTCAGTGAATACGTGCCGGGGATTGTCGCCGCGATATCACTGCCTTGCTCGCTAACGACATAGCCGCTGATGACGCCTGGTGGCATGTTAAGCTTGCCCGCGAAATTGAGGGAAAGCGGTATCTGCACCAGCGTATCGTGCGTGCCACGCGGAGTTATGCCATTGATGGTAACGTTGTTCGCTCCATCCAGCGGAGAAGCGGCCCAGCCGATGAGGGTTGGCGCGCCGTTGAGCAGCAGGGGGTCGGTATCGGTGGGCAGGTTGATGTTCGATGGTGTGCCGGGTGGCAGGGCGAAGATGGCCCCATTGCTCACGATGGCGCGCTCCATGCAAGGCCCATTGCAGGGCGGAAAAGTGAATCCCACGCCGTTGAGAGCCTCAAGTAAGGCCAGGTGGCGCTGCTGCTCGTTTTGCGGCTGCCCATTGCTATTGTATGGGAAATAAGGCGCTTTCAGTCCCGCGCTCCTGACGAGCATATCGGCCAGTGTGGTGCCAGACCTGAAGGATGTTATCGACAAGGCTGCATTGACGGAGATAGTATTTCCGCTTGCCAGATCGCCGAGCGCGACAAAGCTATGGGGCAGCAGGATGTAAGCATCGTTCAGGTCTGTACCGAGCGCGTTGCTCACTGAGCCGACGACGCGGTTATTTTGCAGGCTGAGACGGGCCTGCACACCGCCGGAGAGTGTGACATCCTGTTCCGAAACAAAGGTATGGAATGACCAGCTTTCCGCGCCGGGAACTTCTACATTCACATCGTTCGCCGCCGCTGTGATCGTCACATGAGGATCTTCTTCTGAAAAGACGTTGCTGGTCGGTGTCAATGGGTAGGACATAGGCAGCACCATGGTGGTGGGAGGCAACCGCGCCTGAAAATCGCCGCTATCCGGTACAAAAACGCCGTGGTAGGTCACGCTATGGGCTTCGCTCGTGTTGGGACCATCCGGGCTGAGCTGGACAATGGAGAATGTGTTGTCCTGCAGGGCGCTACGGTGCTGGTAGACAAGGAGCGTGTAGGAGCAGAGAGAGAAGACGATAATGGCGGCAAGTACGAGACGCCAGCGCCATTGTGGCCGCTTCAAGCGTCTCACGATCACTACGCCAGTCACGACGAGCAGGACAATGTAGAGCAGCAGGAGCAGTCCGGCCAGCAGAGGCGAGAACAACACGGCTGGCTGTAAAGCCGCGAGCACTCCTCCTCTGGCAAACACGTCGCCGGGACCGCTGCTGAACGTCGCGGTTCGCGCCAACAAGGCGCGATCCCCCACGGTTCGCAGAAGCATACTTTGCCAGAATACCGTATTAGCAGGCCAGCTCGCGAAGGCGGGCAGTGTGGGATCAAAGGCCAGATAACAGATCGTCCCCTGCCCATCTCGCGCCTGCACCATCAGAGGCACGCTGCCGGAAGACGCAATCACCATGCCGCCGGGGCCACTTCCCTGTTTCGTGACTGACGCCGTGCTGGCAACAAGGGCTTCCTGCATGGTATCTTTCACCATTGGGTCAGCACCGCTCTTGGATTCAAGCTCAGCAGGCAGCAAAGGTGTTCCGGGCGCGAGTGTGATTGTGCCATTCACATGAACGGGCAGTAGCGCGGCAGGCAGGGGCGCGAGTGTGCGTTGCCAGTTTGCCCCGCCCACTTCGAGCAGCGCGCCGCCTTGATTGACCCAGGCTTGCAACGTGCGTATCTGTTCTGTGCTCAGTGTTGCAGTGGCGAAATTATCGAGAATAATCACATCAAAGGCAGAGAGCACGGTAGTCGAGGTGGGAAACGTGTTCTTAGCGAGCGTTGCCACGAGAATGGACGTGCTCTGGTTCGGCAGCGCAAGATAGCCGAGCGCGTTGAAGCCCGTGCCATTGTCGGAGAGCACGCCCACCAGGATATCGGTTACGCCCGCGTATTCTGGCGAAGCCTCCTGTGTGGCGACAGTGCGCCCGTGCCTGTCGAGCAGGTTTGCCACCACCCCGAATGGATGATACGTTGACCCCATATACGTGGGCACGGTCAGCGTAATCGTCTTGCGCGCATGATGTGGCAGCGTCACCGGCTGCGAAAAGCTCCATGGCGAGAGAATCGGCATGCCCTGATTGGTGGCCGAACGTGCGCTAAAGGTGTTCAGCGCCAGCGTCCCGACAAAGCTGGCGCCACTATTCTCCATCGTCACACGCACTGGCGTCCAGTACCCCACCCGGTAATAGCCATCAAACCCCATATCAAGCGAAAGCGAGAGACCGCTGGCAGGTGTTGTTTGTAGCTCTGCATGCGCAAATGCCGGGGTGGGGACAATCAGCAGGCACAGCAAAAAGGCCAGCCAGCAGCTCGCGGCCAGCGGCAACTGAGAGGCCAATCCGGCACGAAACCGGGCAAAATAATGGACACGCATTCTCCGCCTGTGCCTTTCCTGTCGATGTGGGATCGCACCGGCAACCGACTGTAGCTATTTCTCCAACTGTTATATTACGGATTTCGGCCCAAAAATCTAACAGGAGGATTGTTCCTTTCTTGTCCATTATAGAGAGTTATGAGTGGTTTCACCAGTGGCTTATGCCCCGTACCATACATTCAGGAGGAGTAACCCTGCGATCAGTACCCCCACGATGAAGCCCATTAAGGCGAAAATAGCACATCCGCTGCCTGGACGCTTGCCGTGTTGCGCGTTCTTCGGATTCCTGGGATCGTAACACACCGGCTCCAGCGAACCAACCACATACGCGCCCGGTATCTCAAGCTTAGATCTCTGAGAGGGGTCATCTACTGGAGAAAAGAAAATGCGCGAGTAGGTTTTTCTTCCATATCTGCTTCGCCGCTCGAATTGACTATCAACCTGTCCCATTGTCAGCACTCCCCGGCGTATCAGGCAGAGTTGCCGGTAGAACATGTAGTAGAGCAGATACCAGAGCGCGGTGTAGCCCATGAGGGAGATCAGAGCTGTCGCGATATAACTGCCGATCAGGTAGGTGGTGCTGAAACCGTAATAGACCAGCACGGCGTGGTCGGGACTGGCTGGATTATACCAGCACTGGTATGATGCCCCTACATTGTAGCTGTCCACCACCTGCTGAGCCTCATCCTGTGTATCATACTCCTGGTTGTAAGGCGCGTCGTAGCCGCTGGCCTCGGCCTGTTGCCCATCCTTTGTGTATATAGTATATTGAAATTCGGGCGTGTAATAGTGGCTATTTTTGGTCGAGTGATATTCTGTTGTCCCGGATTCGATGGTACAGAATCCTTGCTGGTAGGTTTGATAGACAGCCTGGAGATGGAACTGTATGAGGCCGGTCGCCAGCGCAAGCAGCGGGACGAAGAGGAAGGTAACAAAGCCAACCCGATAAGGTCGCCTTGCTTTTGTGGCTGGATAGATGGAAGGTGTTTGTTGCATACTTACTATATGTCTCCTGATGAATACATAGTATCGGTGCCAGCTCTGGTCATCCATTGTGCCAGATGGCGCTCACGGCTCATAATTAAAACGCAGGAAGGCTCACTTTTTTAGGATAAAATCAAAACAGAAAGGACAGTGTTCGGATGTGTCATCAGAGTGAAGATGTGGCCGGATATAACGTTCCGGCGGAGCAGCAGCTTGAGTTCGCGGGCAGCGGGCAGACCATTCCCGCCTACGCTTACGGCTACAAGCAGGGAGAGCCGCAGCCGACGGTGATTGTTTTGCACGATATTTTTGGCGCGAACAAGTTCTATCGTGACATGGGGCAGCGACTGGCCGAGGCCGGTTTTGCCGCCATCCTGCCCGATCTCTTCGTGCGCCAGGGGCCGTTGGCGCAAAACAGCCCGCAGGCGGCGTTTGCCCGTTCGGGACAGCACAGTTTCCCGGTCGCGCTGGAAGATATTCGCGCCATTGTCGACAAACTGAGCAGCGAGGGGCGCAACGTGGGCTTCATTGGCTTCTGCATGGGCGGCACGCTGGCCCTGCTCGCCGATGCGCGCATTCCGCAGCTTAAGGCCGCCGTGGTCTACTACGGCTTCCCGGTCAACGCTCACCCCACGCCTAACCGGCCCTTCAACCCCATCGACGAGGTGAGCCAGTTGCACGCGCCCATCCTGGGCTTCTGGGGAGAGGAAGATATGGGCGTTGGCCCCGACAACGTGCGTGCCTATGTGGCGGCGGCAAAACAGGCCGGAAAATCTATCGATGCC
Source organism: Ktedonobacteraceae bacterium (assembly GCA_035294125.1). Taxonomy (GTDB): domain Bacteria; phylum Chloroflexota; class Ktedonobacteria; order Ktedonobacterales; family Ktedonobacteraceae; genus CADDYT01. The sequence goes on from DATGLM010000005.1 coordinate 22,760, forward strand.
ACCATCTACCCCGGTGTCGGCCATGGCTTCATGACCTTCTCATCTGAGGGGCCGGCCGCCAAACCGAGCGAGGAGAGCTGGGTCAGAGCGATACAGTTCCTCAAAGAGCGTCTGGGCTAAGTTTTTAACCTCCGCCTACTTTCCATACAACCGCTGTTGTGTCGCCTGACGCAGTGGCGATATAGCGTCCATCGGGCGACCAGGTGCCATCGAAGGTCAGCAGCGTGGGAGGCGTTTTCCCGCTCACGTTTTTTCCCGATACCACCGGGACTGCAACAGTTATGCCATTATTGATGCCCATCGCCAGTTGGGAGGAATCAGGAGGGCAGGCTCCCATCCGTTCTTTGCTCACTTTCGATTAGCATGGGTTCTGTCTCGGGGAAAGAGCTAACCTGGATGTCTCTGCTCTGCTTCGCTGTTCTAACAAGCCAGAAGAAGGATGAGGTATAAGGTGAAAGGGAGCGTAAAATAGCAGAGCCGTGTTGTGAAGAGCTATTTTACGCTCTCTATCAGGAAAATACGAAGAGGGTTACTGACTCTCCATTTCGGTGAGTAATAGTTCTACACCACAGTACCGTACCATCTGGCTAGTTTCACGGGAATTTACCTCAACTGCTCCGTTCACTCCTGTATACTGGAGCGTGAGAAATTGCCTGTGTCTTTGTGTGTCTGAGTATTTTGCTTTGCAGGATGAAGATATGTCTCATTTGCCACCGTACTGGTATAAACGCTGGCGTATCGCGGTTTCGCTTGGCCTGCTGGGTATGATCGCGCTGGCCCTGTTTGTGCAGACGGGTGTGGTCGATGATACATTACAGGGGCTGGGTCATAATTTTCTGCTATTGGGCAGTGCAGCAACCGGCATAGAAATGAATACTGCGGTGCAGACGGATCCGGCGCATCTCACGGCCTCGCAGCGGCTGGTGCGTATTTCACAGCTTGACCCGGCGCAATATAGCTCGACCGAGGAGTATAATACCTGGGCGTATTCGGCCTGTTCCGCCGCCTCAATGACGGAGGTTTTCGACGCCTACGGAGATTCCCTGCGTATCACAGATGTTTTGGAGGTAGAGTACCGCATCGGGGAGATTACGCCGTCACAGGGGCTGCTGAGGCCTGAAGGAATTGCCAATACTGCCGCGCAGTTTGGCTTCAAGACGAACTGGGGCAATTCCTGGTCGCTCGACGCGGTGATCAACACGGCGAATCAGGGCTACCCGGTGATTGTGAGCTTTCCGCCGGACAGGTATGCCGGTGGCCACATTCTGGTCGTCACCGGCGGCAATAGTAATTATGTCTATCTGGCCGATTCTTCTCTCTGGAATCGGCGTATTCTGAGCCGGAGCCAGTTTCTCGCGTGGTGGGAAGGCTTTGCCGCCGTCGTGACGCCGAAATAGCCCTTCTGTACTATTCTTGAGGTAGTGGTTATCCGCAGACGCGCAATTCATTATGCGCCTGTGAGGGTTTTGGGACGTTTATTGCGCCGGGAAAACCTTGCGTCTTCCTGTGATATCTGGTACATTGCAGATAAACCAGAATATCCAGGTGACAGGGAGAGACAGGGAGACACACGGGGAATATGCATGAACGTTGAGGGCTTTATCCTTCTGCTGATATCTGGACTGCCTGTGGTGTTCATCATCGGCCTTGTGTCGTCCGATCAGGAGAAGATCTGACTATGGAGATGGATTTCGAGAAGCGCTTCCGGCTTGTGCGCGAAGTGATTGAGACGATTGTATTGACCGCGCTCATGTTCGCGGTCATTCGTTTTGCCGTGCAGAATTTCAACATTGATGGCATGAGTATGGAGCCTAGCCTGCATAATGGCGAGCTGATCCTGGTTGACAAGTGGTCCTACCTCTTCCATCCCCCGCAGCGCGGCGATGTCATCGTCTTTGTCGCCCCCCGCACTCCTTCCCAGGATTACATCAAGCGTATCATTGGCCTGCCGGGCGACGTGATTACCATTCAGGGAACAGCCGTTTTCGTCGATGGCGTGAAGCTCAACGAGACCTATGTGAACCCGGCGCGCCAGGGCAACCCCTATGCTTTTAAGCGCATCTATAACCTGGTGGTGCCTCCTAACGAGTACTGGGTGATGGGTGATAATCGTGCCGGAAGCTGTGATTCGCGTGGTTTCGGCTTTGTGCCGCGCCAGAATATTATCGGACGCGCCGCTCTTGTCTACTGGCCGTTCGGGCAAAGCAACGACGGTCTCTTGCCCAACTATTCCTACGTCTTCGCCAATGTCCATCAAAGCAGTACCATTCTCGCTGCACAGGGAAGCAGCCCTCCTTTTGCCGCCTGTTGATACGATGGAAAAACATGCAGCGCTGCCGAATGGTAGCGCTTTTTATTCCCTCTGCTCGAGGGATGATTTCCCTGATGGCGTTTGTTTCCTTTTATGAGAGATAAATTATGAACTTTCTCCAGGCTCGATAGTCATTCTCCTGTGCCGCTGGAAACAGGACCATGTCCGAGAAAGTTTTTAAATTACCATCCATCAAGGAATAGATATCGTTGGTAAGACGGTAGGGATACTTGTGGGAATGCTGGTTGGAACGCTCGTGGGAAGAGTGCCCGGCGGCGTCGGTGTGGAAGTGCCGGGTTTGATGTGCAGCAATATGGCGTGATTCTCCAGCGTGACTGCCGTGATGGTGTGCTGGATATGGTTCTCCAGTTTCGTTATCTGTGTGTTCATAATATTGGTGATATCGTCGGGCGAGAGAATCAGTGCGGCCATGCCCTGTACCGTCACGTTGGTCGCGACGAGTTTGCCATTGACTATTTTTGGCACAGTGGTAATGGTCGAGGAGAAGGAAAAGACGTCAAAATCGATCTCCACATCCTTCGGCGTGAAATGGATGGTCAGGTTCTGCACCGGGGAGGATGCTGAGCTGCGCTGCGTAATCAAAGCGTTGACCGTACTCTCCGAGATTGTCTGATCTCTCTCCGGCAGAAGCGCTACCTCCGAGGGGACATTGTTGATGGCATCCGAGAGTGTCTGGTTGATCTGGCTGATGGCGAACGCATTCAAGGCGAAACGCCCTCCTACCAGGAGCACCGCGATCAGCACAATGACAACTACTAATCCTATCAGCAAGCCACGTCCCCGCCGTTTGCGACGTTGTTGAGGTTGATTGGGTGGGCCTGAGCGTGGGGCGCCCACGTCATTGCGCCTGTCTGGCTGCGCAAAGGGCTGCTGTGGTGGCAGGGGTCTCCATGCCTGCTGCTGGTACTGTTGTGGTGATTGCTGTTGCGCCCGCGATTGATACTGTTGCTGAGGCCATTGTTGCGCTTGCGGCGTAGGCGCTGCCTGTGCCTGTGCCGATTGACCCGGTTGACCGGGAAGATAGAGCGGCTTCTGCTGTGGTGTATCTGCTGTACTCGACACATTTGAGGGCGCTTGCCAGGATGTCGGTGGTATAGTAGGAGCGTCTGTATTGTTCGATGCGGGCTGATAGAGTGGCGAGGGAGAAGCCTTGCCGGAACCGCTATTCGCGTTTGTTTCTGGCCTCGCAGCCGCGTTAGCTGCGGATGTCACGGGCTGGCCACAGTTGCGGCAGAAGCGTGCGTTCGCTTCCAGGGGCATGTTACAGCGTACACAGTTCATCAATTAGCTCCTCCCTTTGACCGGGTTATTGTTCGCTATGGAATACATTTACTGCGCTAGCGTGCTGTACAGAGTCTACCTTATGCTACGAATTTTGTACAGTGATATGTTTCATAGTTTGTGCTGAATTTCACGGCTTCTTATCCTGCGGGTGTTCGCGCTGCAAGATGGCGTCCAGAGAGGCGATGATGCGCGCCCGCAGGGCCGGGTCGCTATTCAGTTCCCGCGCTACCTGGTCGATCAATGCCTCTTCCCGCTCGGGCGGCAGGGTATAGCCGAACTGCTGGTGGACGGCGACGGCGGCTGCGCTGCGTACCTTTTCGTCGTCGCTCATGCTGCGCGGCGGCAGTGGTTCTGCCCTGCGTTCGCCTGTTGTTCCCGGCGGGCTGTCCCCTTTGAGCGGCGTGAGGCCATTAGCGGCAAAAGCGATATCGGAGCCGATGAGGTGCGCCGAGTGCGGCGTCGCTCGCTCAATATGTACGATGACGCTCTGCGACTCATCATCAAGCTTGACGATGGGGCCTTCGAGATAGATGACTTCGGGCGCGCCCCAGTACACGCGCTCTCCCAGGTGGAGGATCATACTCGTATTTCTCCCCTTCTCTGCTATTTTGATGTTTCTCTCCTTAACTATACGAGCGATGGGGAGGGAAGTTCAAATGGGGCTTTTCATTCTGCATAAAATGTGGTATCGTACAGGTACGCTTCACTGATTTGATCCAGCATCATGCAGGATGGTGGATATTTTTTGCTGCCCAAATTTATTTGTTTGCCTGTTATTGGATTTATAAAAAGAGGTTATGAAAAGTATGCACGAGAAAAGTATACTCACGCTGGAGTATCCAAAAATCCTGGCGAAGGTGGCGAAAGAGGCTGCTTTTTCGGCCAGCAAGGAACTGGTGCTGGCGCTGGAGCCAACGCCAGACATGGCGGAGGCGCGGCGTCGCCTCGCCTACACAACAGAGGCTTCGCGTCTGATCGACTTACAGGCCGATGCAGGCGTGCGCAGCGCTCACGATATTCGCCCCTTGCTGACTCGTGCTGCTCGCGAAGGCATCTTGAATCCTGCTGAACTGCTGGAGGTGTTGGAGACGACGCGCAGCGCGATCTATGTGGCGAACGTGCTGGAGAAGCTGGACGAGGAAGCCTTCCCGCTGCTGCACGCGCTCGGCTCGCTGATCCCGCGCCGCCCAAACATCGTCCAGCGCATCGAAGAGACCGTCAGTGAAGAGGGCGAGATTCTGGACACGGCCAGTCCAACGCTGCACAAGCTGCGCTACGATATTCGCGGCGCGAACCAGCGCTTGCAAGAACGACTGCGCACGCTGGTCAGCGAGTTCGGCCACGCGCTGCAGGAGCCGATCATCACCATCCGTAATGATCGCTACGTCATTCCGGTGCGGGTGGAGAGTCGTGGGCAGGTGCGTGGCATCGTTCACGACCAGTCATCCAGTGGCGCGACCGTCTTCATAGAGCCGATGGTTGTGGTGGAGTTGAACAACAAACTGCGCCAGTTGCAGATCGAAGAGCGGCAGGAGATCGAGCGTATCCTGCGCGTGCTCTCGCTTGAGATCGGACGCGAGGCCGAGCCGCTGACGACTGCCGTTGAGCAGCTTGCCGAGTTCGATCTGCACCTGGCGAAGGCACGCTATGGACGCATGACGCGCTCCAGCGAGCCGACCTTGAACGATCAGGGCCGCATCGACCTGCGCAATGCGCGCCACCCGCTGCTGACCGGCAATGTCGTTCCCGTCAATTTCCACCTGGGCCGTGACTTCTTTATGGTCGTCATCACCGGTCCCAATACGGGCGGCAAGACGGTGGCCCTGAAGACGGTGGGTCTGCTGACGCTGATGGCGCAGGCCGGACTGCACATTCCGGCGGAAGACCATTCGGAGGTAGCAGTTTTCGAGGATATCTTTGCCGACATCGGCGACGAACAGAGCATCGAGCAGAGCCTGAGCACCTTCTCGTCCCACCTGAGCCGTATCATCGAAATCCTGCGCACGATTGAGCAGGAGAAACAGCGCGGGCGGCCCGATATTCGCGGCGCGAAGTCGGAAGAACTGCTGAGCAAACAGGATCAGCGCGGGAAGCAATTCCTGGTGCTGCTGGACGAACTGGGCGCGGGTACTGACCCCAGCGAAGGCTCGGCGCTGGCGCGTGCCATTCTCACCTACCTGCTTGAGCAGCACATCACCACGGTTGCTACCACGCACTACTCGGAACTCAAAGCCTTCGCCCACGAGCAGCCGGGCGTGGTCAATGCTTCGGTCGAGTTCAACATCGAGACGCTTTCGCCAACCTACCGACTGAGCATTGGCCTGCCTGGTCGCAGTAACGCGCTGGCGATTGCCAACCGGCTGGGCCTGGATAAGCGCATCATTGAGCGGGCCAGAGAGTTTCTGGGCAACGCGGGTGTGCGCATGGAGAACCTGCTGGAGGGGCTGCAATCCGAGCGCAAGGCGGCGGAGGATGAGCGTTTCCGCCTGAGTATGGAGCGCGCCGAGGCTGAATACCAGCGCAAGCAGCTTGAGGCGGAGCGGCATAAGCTGGAGGAGGAGCGCGTGCGCATCCTCAACGAAGCGCGTGCGCAGGCGCGGCGCGAACTGGACGAGGTGCAGACCGCGCTGGCAAAGCTCAAGGTGGATGTCAACCGGGGCAGCATCAGCCGCGAGCGCTTGCACCAGGATCGCCAGAGGGTGCGCAACCTCGAAGAGAAGGTCGCGCCCATCGCGGAGCCGCGCCGGGCGCGGAAGGTTGATCCGCAGCAGGAGAAGCTGGAAGGCCCGCTGCAGATCGGGGATACCGTGCGCGTGCTCAGCTTCGGTCAGAACGCCGAACTGCTGGGCCTTTCGCCCGACCACAGCGAGGCTGATCTGCAGATGGGCGCGTTGCGTATCCGTGTCAGCGTGGAGAACCTGGAGCGGGTGAGCAAGCACCAGGCGGCTGCGGAGGAGCGAGTGCACGAGTATAGCGCGCCCGCCGTTGTGCGCCCGAACATGGAGGATCGCCCCGATGTGGCGACGGAGCTTGACATGCGCGGCTGGCGTGTCGAGGATGCTCTGGGAGAACTGGAAACCTATCTGAACGATGCCGCGCTCTCCGGCATGTCCTCGGTGCGCATTGTTCACGGCAAGGGCACGGGGGCGCTGCGTGCCGCCGTGCGCGAGCAGCTTGCCCACCATCCTCTCGTCAAATCCTTCGCCTCCGCCCCTCCACGCGAAGGCGGCGACGGCGTAACCATCGTGAAGCTGAGCGCGTAATATAAAACAGTCGGAAAGCCGCACAGGCCCCTGCGGGGGCCTTTGATTGCTCTGGTTTGTTTTTTCTCCCTCAATCTGTCGAAGATGGCTGTACCGCTTGCCGGAGGTGCCAGTTTTCGGCAAACAGGTTGAAGAAAATACGCTGCTGGGGATGCTCCCGGATAACGTCTTCGTTCAGTTTCACGCCAAGCCCCGGCCCCTGCGGCAGCGCAAAATATCCGTCCACGACCTCCGGGTTTCCAGGAGCGGCAGCCTTCACCCAGTCCTCGGCAAAGTCGTTGAAGTGCTCCTGGATTTTAAAATTGGGCGTGGAGGCCGCGAAGTGCAGAGCAACCGCCGTCGAAACCGGCCCTCCCACGTTGTGTGGCGCGACCAGCATATAGTACGTTTCCGCCCAGGCGGCGAGCTTCTTCGTTTCGAGGAGGCCGCCGAAATGGGTGATATCGGGCTGGATGATGTCGGCTGCCTGTAGCTCGAAAAGCTGGCGGTAGTCGTAGCGCGTGTGGATGCGCTCCCCGGTCGCGACCGGTATATTGATCTTCTCCGCTGCCTTTTTGAGCGCGGCCAGGTTCTCCGGTGGCACCGGCTCCTCAACCCAGGAGGGTTTGAATGGCTCGAGCTCGCGTGCCATCTCGATAGCGGTTGCCGGGTTAAAGCGGCCATGCATCTCGATCAGCATCTCCACGTCTGGGCCGATAGCGTCGCGTACTGCCTCGACCAGCTCAATCGTCCGCAGCTTCTCTCTGTGGTCGAGTTCGTAGAAGCCCGCGCCGAAGGGATCGAATTTGAGGGCGCGGTAGCCCTTAGCAAGGACGCGTCTGGCCGCGTCATGGAATTCTTGCGCGCTGCGTTCGACTGTATACCAGCCGTTGGCGTATGCCTTGATCTTATCGCGCATGGCCCCGCCCAGCAGCTTATAGACCGGCTGCCCCAGAGCCTTACCGATAATATCCCAGCAGGCAATTTCTATCGTCGCGATGGCGGACATGGCAATCTCACCGACGCGCGCGTAGTCGTTCAGGTACATGCGCCGCACCAGGTCCTCGACATTGGTGGGATCATGGCCCAGGATATGATTGGGGACAGCCTCGGCAAGATAGCCGCGTAGGGCATCGGTATGATTGAGCATGCGCACCTCACCCACGCCCTCCAGCCCTTCATCGGTGATGACGCGCACAAAGGTCAGATTGCGCCATGCAGTCCCCATCACCATGCTTTTGACATCGACAATTTTCATACCGTCCCCACCTCTTTCTGTGAATTGCCCGCGTCTTGAGCAGCTCTGTCGGCTTGCTCCGCCACGGGAATTGCCAGTCCGGCTGCTCCTGGCGGCGAGGAGACAGCGTCCGGGTAGTAACGAGCCAGCAGGTCAAGCCCAATTTTCGCCCGGCGCACGCGCTCGCGGCTCAACGCCAGCGACACGCCTTCGATATGCTTGCCGACAGGATAAATGTCAGGCGCATTACGCAGGCCAAACTTGATGTAAACAGGGGCAGCGATACGCACCAGTTCGGGAATTTCGTAGAGCCGGACGAAGCCGCCCAGGTTGTCCGGCACCTCGACGTAGATGTCCAGGGGAATGTCTACCGCCTGGCGAATGGCGGCGATCTGTGCCAGCGTGAGATCGGTAGGAATATTGAAGGTATTCGCGCCCAGCCGCTCCATCAGGCGAATGGAAGCAGGATTGGCGGAAGCCATCATGACACTTATTTTGAACTGCATATCGCCAGGCAGCATTCCCGCACGCCGCATCTCACCGCCGACCCAGAGCGCCCCCTCGTCAGCCAGCAGGACACTGCGCACGCCGAGCGTGGCGGCGCGCTGCACATCTTCCAGGCAGTAGACGAGTTGTTCCTGCCCGCGCAAACGTGGGGCAACGGTCTTCCCGGCGCTGGATACTGCCATCGCGCCGGTATCCCATCCAGCGTGAGGGCGGGCAAACAGGCTGATCTCCATGCCCCGTGCCCGCGCTAACCGCGCCATCTCGCGAATCTCGTCGTCCGTGAGCAGCATCACGCCGCTGCCCTGCGAGACGCGGTGTATGGTGATGTGATAGCGCTCTGCCTCCTCGATGATCGCTGCCAGCGCCTCCGGCCCTTCCGTGCTGGGAATCTCAACGCGGTACTGCGCTCCGTCAGGAAAACGCTTCGTACTTCCCGGCAGATCATGCAGGTCGCCGGGCGGCAGCCCCATGCCCGTGAGGAAACGCCGTGTTGCTTCCATTTAGTGCTGGTCTCCTTTCATATATGTCAATCTCCGCTCTGGTCTCCCTTGTGGACAATGAGCACCTTCAGCGTCTTCGCCTGGTGACTGACCAGTATATCCAGTGCTGCCTGATACTCATCCAGTGCGAAGTGGTGTGTGATGAGTGGAGCGAGATTCAGTAGGCCAGCGCGAAAAATCTGCACGGCGTAGGTCCAGGCGGCGGCGGAGGCCCCGAAGATGCCCAGGACGGCCAGGTGTTTGAGGACAAAGATATCGCTCTCTATGCTGAGAGGGGCGCCGGAACCGGCAATACCCTCCAGCGCCACCGTGCCGCCCCGACGCGCCAGTCGCAGCGCCTGTTCGACCCCCTCCGGGCGGTTGCCTCCTTCAAATACCAGGTCGGCTCCCTGCCCCGCCGTCAACGAGCGTATCAGCGGCTCAGGGTCGCTCTCCCTGACGTTGAGTGTGTGCGTTGCTCCCAGTTGACGGCCCAGCTCCAGCCGTTCATTGCGCGAGCCGATCAGGACGAGCAGAGAGGGACTGAATAAGCGCGCCAGTTGTACGGCCAGCAGGCCAATCGTGCCATCTCCCAGCACAACCACGCTTTCGCCTGCCTGGGGTCGCGCCCTCAGAAAGGCGTGGACCACCACCGCCGTCGGCTCCAGCAGGGCTGCCTCCTCCAGCGAGGCGTTGTTGGGCAGACGGTGCACCAGCCGCGCCGGAACAGCGACGTATTCCGCCAGTCCCCCTGCGCGCGTGAAACCAATCTCGTCGTAACCCGCCTCACACAGGTTAGTCAGCCCCGTGCGGCAGTTGCGGCAGGTGCCACAGAAGAGGAAGCCTTCAGACGCTACCCTGTCGCCCGGCGCGAAGGTGTGCACGCGCTCGCCGACGACCACCACTTCTCCAGCCCATTCGTGGCCGGGAACAACCGGGTAGCGGTAGTAGCCCTCTGGCCGGATACCCCGGTAGAGTTCTACATCACTGCCGCAGATACCGACGGCACGAGAGCGGATCAACACGTCCTCCGGCCCGATCGCCGGCTTCTCGAGTTCTGTCAGCATGGCTTCGCCGGGGCCTTTGAGAACTATGGCTCTCATGACGCTGCACCCCTCTGGAATCTAGCGCGATCATGACCGCTTCGCATTCGTTGCTCCTTCCCGGTATTCGCGCATCACGAGTTCGTTGATTTCCCCCAGGGAAGTCTCGGCGGTGTCTTTATCGAAGGTAATCATGCCATGCTGGAGCAGGTTCACGCGGTCGCAGATTTCGAGTACCTGGGCATAGTTATGGGCGATCATAATAATCGAAACCTCGCCCAACTCCTTCAGGTTGCGGATCAGTTTGAGAATCAATGAGGCTTCCTTCGCGCCCATGGCCGCCAGCGGCTCGTCGAGCAGCAGTATTCTGGCATCGGTGTAGACCGCTCTGGCAATCGCGATGGCCTGACGCTGGCCTCCTGACAACTGGGCAACTTCGGCGTCAACCGAGGGAATATTCACGTCCATCTTCTTTAAGTGGTCGCGGGCCAGCGCGCGCATCTTGCGATTGTTGAGTAACGGCAGCGGTGAGAGGCGCAATTCGCGGTTCAGAAACATGTTATGATAGACGCTGAGCTGGTTTACCAGCGCGAGGTCTTGATAGACGGTCTCAATACCGAGTGAGCGAGCGTGGCTCACAGAGCGCAGTTTGACCTCCTGACCATTGATGAAAATCTCACCGGCTGTTGGCTGGATGAAGCCGGTCAGGATTTTGATCAGCGTCGATTTGCCCGCGCCATTGTCTCCCACAAGGCCGAGGACTTCCCCTTTTCTCAAATGCATGCTCACGTCACGCAAGGCGGTGACTGCCCCGTAGCGTTTCATGATATGCTCGGTGCGTATGACGTCTGGAACTTCAACCTGCCCAATTGCTTCACTCATTGTTGCCCTGCCTCTCGCCATAGTCTCAAACGAACATTTAAGGCCATCGCGATTAAGATTGCGATGCCGAGTATGATATCAAAGGTATAGGCGTTTACGCCCAGCAGAGTAAAGCCGTCGTAGAGAATCTGGAGGCTTACCACCCCCAGGAACGCGCCAACGACTGTACCCAGCCCGCCACTCAGCGCCGTGCCGCCAATGACTGCCCCCGCGACGGCATTAAACATGATGTTTGTGCCACCTGCCAGCGGGTCGATCGAGGCGATACGGAACGCCTCCATTATGCCCGCCAGCCCTGCCAGTGTGCTCGCAATCATGAAGTTCCCTATCTTGATCCGGTTCACATTCACTCCCGCCTCGCTTGCTCCCAGCAGATTGCCACCTGTCGCGACAGTATGCTTCCCCCAGCGCGTGAAGGAGAGGACGATCTGCATAACAATCATCACGGCGAGCGCCCATCCGATTTCCCAGTAGGGATTGGCTCCCATCACCTGGTTGATTGTCCCCACTACGGGCGTAAGCACCGGCTCACCACCTGAAATGGTCAGAGAGATGCCGTTGAGCAGAAAGAGCATCCCCAGGGTAGAGATAAGCGAGGGAATCCTGAACCAGACGGAGAAGATACCATTGAACAGGCCAACGACGGCAGAGACGACCAGCCCCGCGATAATGCCCACCCACAACGGCATCCCTGCCTGGTAGACAAAGTACATGATAAAAGGGGCCAGGGCAGATACCTGCCCGACCGAGAGGTCGATTTCGCCGCAGATGAGCAGCATCACTTCGCCTGCCGCGATGATCGCTGTGGCATAAATAAATCCGAAGAGGGTACTGATATTGGCAGAGGTCAGGAAATTCGCGCTGGAAACCCGGAAGTAAATGATTAAGACGACAGCAATAATAAATATGCTGGCTTCGCGTCGTCGTAAAAAGAAGCTGCCCAGTCTCGACCAGACCCTCTGGCCTGCAGGTTGAGCGGGTAACTCTGTCTCTGGAGTAGGAGCAGGAAGTAACGTCTCGGCCATTCAGCCACTCCTCCTTATGTAAGCGTTGGAGAGAATGCAGTCAATGCCTATCTCTGCCAGAAGCTGACAGGCACAGATATCTTCAATAATACCATAGTATGATAGCATGGTCAGGATGTAAAGCTCTTCCTTTGCCCGATCATAAAGACGGGCTTCATCGCGTCCTGACGGTCAGGCTCAACCAGGATCAGGACGCGATGAAGCCCATCCTTTTATGACGTCGTTACCACCTTCTGCTGGGACGAACTGCCCTCGAAGCGCGTCTGTGTATTCAGGTAGGGTCCGACATTCTGCCTGGTTACGAAGAGCAGACCTGTATCTGTATCCGATGGCTGCATCAGACCACCCGACAGCTTATACAGGAAGAGCTGCAAGACGGGGATGAAGCCTTGCAGGTAGGGTTGCTGGTCGATGGTGAAGTCCAGGTTGCCCGCATTGATCTCTTGCAGCGTCTTGGGCAAAAGGTCAAAACCGCCGGCGTGGATACCCTTGGACGCCAGACCATACTTTTCCATGACCTCGGACACGCCCTGCGTGCTGCCCGCATCCACAGCGACCATGCCCTTCAAATCCTGATGACCCAGGTAGTAGGCTTCGACACGCGACAGCTCGGTGTTCACATCGGCGGATGTAGCGATCTCAACGAACTGGATCGGTTTGCCCGATGCCTGAATTGCTGCCTTCGCCCCGTCGATGCGCGGTTGAATGTTCAATGAGCCAGGGGTAGCAATGAATCCAGGAACGAGGCCGCCGGAAACCAGCGAGGCGATGCGCGTACCCAGATTGTACCCGGATTGGTAGAGATCCTGCCCGATGTAGGCCAGACGCTTGTTATTGCTGCTGGCCGGGGCATCGGCGTTATAGGAGACGACGGGGATACCTGCGTTCAATGCGTTTTCGACAGGGGCATTGAACGCGACCGGATCGATGATAGCAACCGCGATACCATCAGCCTTGCCGGAGATGGCCGCGTTCATGGCGTTCACCATCTCGGCAACATTACTGCTTTCCGAGCCGGTCCACTGGTAGGTGCAGTTGACAAGCGCACAGGCATCCTGGATACCATACTGGGTGGGGACGAAGAAGGGGTTGGTGGTCACGTGATTGACGAAGACAAAGTTCCATTTGGGATGGCTGGGGTAGTTTCCCCCACCGCCACCACTGCTCGAAGTGCTATTACTGGTAGTCGGTGAGTTTGTGCTGCCGCAAGCCGCCAGGAATGCGGCCCCCGCTGAACCCGCCATCGCAGTTTGGAGCAAGCGACGTCGTTTGATGGGTAGCCGGGAGAAATACTCTGGAAAGTTTGAGTCTGCCATGGTTTACATACCTCCACTCTGAGACATTCACCGTCTCATTTGAAAAACACTGTGAGGTTCACCTGTGTGAGACCGCCCGTCCGGTCACAACGTACTGGCCTGTACGAACTTTTTTGTTGTTGTGTGTTATCCTCCTTTCTGCTCTGCTGTGTTCCTTCCCTGAGACTCGCTATTGCTTGCTCTCGGGTTCGTAACCCAATGCACGATGAATATCATCCGTCGTCAGGATGACCAGTTTCCGCATGGATGCTTCTGCCGCCTGTTCATCCCGCTGGCGAATGGCCTCCATAACCGCCCGGTGAACTGGCATCGCAGCCAGATTGGCTCCTGGCAGGCGAGACGTAATGATCCGGCTCACCTGCAATGACGTAGTAAGGGTTGCAGTGATCTTCTGCAATATTTCGTTGTGGGCAGCCGCGCAAATAGCGGCGTGGAACGCTAAATCAGCAGGAATATAGGCGTCTGGGAAACTCACACCTTCGTCCATGCGCCGATAGCACTCCTCTATAGTCTGGATCTCTTCGTCTGTGGCACGAGTTGTTGCCAGCCGGGCAGCCATCGGCTCAAACATGAGCCGCATTTCACAAAGCGCATCGAGAAATGACGGGTCAGGACCAACTTCAAATAGCCAGTCGATTACCCCTGGGTCAAGGATGTTCCATGCAGCACGCGGACGTATCCTGGTCCCTGTTTTGGGCCGCGACTCAAGCAGACCCTTTGAACTCAGGATTTTCAGCGCCTCTCGCAGGACAGGTCGACTTACTTGAAACTGAAGGCTTAATTCAGGTTCGCTCGCCAGTGTATCACCCGGTTTGAAATCGTTGCGCATAATACTCAGGCCAATTTCTCGCACAACCTGTTCGGTCAGATTCTGCCGCTGAAGTGAAGAAAATGTTTTCGCCATACCACTCACTTTTGTCATACAATTATACAGTATTATGATTAGAATTATAACCAGCTAGCTCAGCCGTGTCAAGCTTTTTGGGGCTGATTATTGCTCAGGGATATGTATCCTTACGAGAAAGTCCGTAGGGGCGATGCCTTGTGCTTGCCCCTACGGACAGGCAATTTTCCCTCAAGGATGGTATGCAAACAATCTCTCGGAGCTAACAGCGTATATAAAACTGTGTACTGTGACTATTGTGTAGAGCTGTTCTAATAGACCCCATACAGAAAAGAGAGCCTCACTCTCTTTTCTGTATGCCCCGTGTAGCTACCCCCTGGCCCAACTGACGCAAGGATGGTATGCTATCCGTTGTATAAAATAGGGTTCTCTAGCGAGAACTTGATCTTAGATCAGACAAATAATCAGCAATCAAAACAGAGGAGGAATCATGTCTGCCTGGAACAATCCCAATGTGCAGCCAATGGGGAAGGATGTAGTGGGCTGGCTAACCGGCTTCAAGGAGTTTATCCTGCGCGGCAACGTGGTTGATCTGGCCGTCGGCATCGTTATCGGCGCGGCCTTCACCAGTGTCGTCAATGCCTTTGTTAGCGACATCATCACACCGCTTATTCCGGCAGGGAAGACCGGATTAAGCAATGCATCTGTCACCTTGCCCTTCACCGGCGGCCATTTACTGTATGGGGCATTCATTAATGCGGTCATCAGCTTCCTGATCGTCGCTTTTGTAGTCTATTTCTTCGTTGTGCGTCCCGTCAATGCGTTGATGAGCCTGTATAAAAAAGGGCAGCCGGAAGCGGTGACGACGAAAGAATGCCCTTTTTGCATCAGTAATGTGCCTGTGCAGGCAACACGCTGTCCTTACTGCACCTCGCAGTTGCCGCCAACGGCGCAACCTCCGGCAACTGCGCAGAGAACGTAATTCTTCGCTTGTTTGCAGAAAATGTCAGAAGTCCGCAGAGGCGACTCTCAAGGCCGCCTCTGCGGACTTTTCCTTCGTGCAAAAAAGGAGTAACCGTGAAGCCTCATGGTTGAGATCTATCCGGCTCGTCGAAGCCGCGCAGTTCTTCTGCTCCCGTATTGACTGGGCGGCTGACCATTTTTATCACACGGTAGCATTGCTTGCTCCTGACTGGCTTTTCTGTTTTTGGACTCGATCACAGTGTTACTATTACGTAGCTGCCGGGCGATCCAGCTACGTGGGTCAGCGATCGACACATCCCAGCACAATGTCGATGCTGCCGATAATAGCGACTGCATCACTCATCTTGTGGCCGCGCAGCAATTCTGGCAGGATCTGCAAGGTAACGAAAGAGGGTGGGCGCATCTTAGCTCGCCAGGGATATTCACTCCCATCGCTGATCATATAAAAACCATACTCTCCACGGGAATTTTCGATGGCGAAGTAGGTTTCGCCGCGCTGCGGGCGCAGGGCTATGGGAACGTGAGTTGAGATTGGTCCGGGGGGCATCTTATCGATGGCGACCCGGCAGAGGCGAATGCTCTCCCGCATTTCGCGTATGCGTGCATCATTACGGGCAAAACAATCCCCTCCCTGGAGCACAACTGGATTGACGGGTACCTCCGTATATGCCATGTAAGGCCGGTTGACGCGCAGGTCCCAGTCGACGCCACTGGCGCGTAAATTGGGGCCGGTGAGACCATAAGCAATCGCTTGCTGCGTGTCGATATAGCCCACGCCCTGTGTTCGCGCCAGGAATATTTCGTTCCCGTTGATCAATGCAATGAGTTCGGTCACTCTGCCTTCGAGCTTATCAAGGTAGGCTTCGCACTCCTGTAACCAGCCTTTGGGAAAGTCTTGTAATACACCACCTACCCGCATGTAGTTGACGGTAAAACGGCTGCCAGCCAGCGACTCGAATAATTCCATGATACCCTCGCGGGCGGTGAAACACCAGATGATAGGAGTGAACGCTCCCAGATCGAGCAGGTAGGTACCGACCGCGACGAGGTGGCTGGCGATACGCTGCATCTCACCCACCAGCAGGCGAATGTACTGTGCCCTTCGTGGAACCTCTATCCCCATCAACTGCTCGGCAGCACCGACATAGGCGATCTCGCAGAGCATGGGTGAAAGGTAATCCGAGTTGTCGGTGTAGCGGATGCCCTGCATCAGGGTGCGATTTTCAAAAATTTTCTCCATTCCACGATGCAGGTAGCCGATGACCGGGGTACACTCAACAATCGTTTCTCCTTCGAGGGTCAG
Source organism: Ktedonobacteraceae bacterium (assembly GCA_035294125.1). Lineage (GTDB taxonomy): Bacteria > Chloroflexota > Ktedonobacteria > Ktedonobacterales > Ktedonobacteraceae > CADDYT01. The sequence goes on from DATGLM010000005.1 coordinate 39,238, forward strand.
AACCAGGCGCAAAACGCCATGCGTACTGGGGTGCTGTGGCCCCATATTCAGCAGCATCTCCTCAGATCTGATTTCTCCGGGGAACTCTGCCTGGCTCACATTGGCGCTGGTATCGAGCGTGTTATAGCTTCTTTCCATGATCTTCTCGCATTCTCCCTACTCCTCAAAAGGGTCGCCCTGAATGCGCAGGCCCCGTTTGAGAATCTTCTCACGCAGCTTGAGAAGGCCTTCGATGAGCTGCTCTGGTCGAGGTGGACAGCCAGGGACATAGATATCGACGGGAACGATAGTATCCACTCCCTGTACTGTGTAGTAACTATCATAAAACTCGCCGCCGGAATTAGCGCACTGGCCCATGCTCAGCACCCACTTGGGATCGGGCATCTGCTCCCACAGCAGGCGCAGGCGCGGCCCCATTTTGACACAGACGGTGCCTGCCACAATCATCAAATCCGCCTGGCGTGGACTGGAGCGAAAAACCTCAGAGCCAAATCTCGCCAGGTCATACTGAGCAGCAGAGGCCGCCGCCATCATTTCGATGGCACAGCAGGCCAGCCCGTAGCCCAGCGGCCAGACTGAGCGCGAGCGTGCCCAATTCTGCGCCCACTGCAACATATCCGCGAGACTGGCCAGTTGTACCGGCCCTTCCTGATTTCCCGGCACGTACTCAAAAGGCCCGCTCGCACTGATAAGAGGAACGGCCCTGCCGCGCGTGCCGGGTATCGGGTTTTGTCCTTCCGCATTCTGATAAGCCATATTTCTCTATCCTCTTTTCTACAACATGGCAACCACATTGCTACCTTCTATGAAATAGGAAAGCTTCCTTTCAGACTTAGTGATCCTGGAAATGTTCTGTCGGAAGGAAGGTCCTGTTCTGGCTGTACGATACTTATGGACTTCTATGGATGTACTTTTTATAGAAACTTTTTATACAACGTATACGGGAGTTCCTTGCTAAAAGTGTCATATTTCCAGGGCCTTTTCTCCCAAAAGAATGCGATAGCGCGAACCGGTTCAGATATGCAAAATGTCTATTCATCTTGCGCAGATAGGTATGCTGCGGTATACTGCTATGGGCATAGTGGGCTTGCAGGTAAAGCAGGTGCGCTTATGTATCAGGGTATTTTGAATGCAGCAGGGGTTGTCGAGGGAGATAGACTCCTCTCAGGACCACCCCTGCCTTCTTGTGCTTTATGTAATCTCAAGTGAGGAGAAATGTAGCGATGGCCTCAACAACTGAATCAGAGTCGATACACCTGGAAGACTGGATTCGTGATATTCCAGACTTTCCGCAGAAGGGTGTCCTTTTTAAAGACATCACCCCCCTGCTCCAGAATGGTCCGGCCTTTCACGCGGCGTTAGAGCGCATGGCCGCCCACTATCGAGGCGCGGGTATCGAGGCGGTGGTGGGAGTTGAATCGCGTGGTTTCATCTTTGGCGCTCCCCTGGCCTACCTGTTGAACTGTGGCTTCATTCCCGTGCGTAAATTTGGCAAACTGCCGTCGCAAACGGTGAGCGTCGAATATTCGCTCGAATATGGCACCAACGTGGTCGAGATGCATACCGACGCTATCAAGCCTGGCCAGCGTGTGCTTATTGTCGATGACCTGCTGGCGACCGGTGGCACCGTTTCAGCAGCGATGGAACTGGTGGAGAAACTGGGAGGTCATATTGCGGGCATCGCCTTCCTGGTCGAACTCACCTTCCTCAAGGGCCGCGAGCAGCTCCAGGGCCACGATGTCTTCGCCCTCATCAAGTATTAGGTTGTGAGGTGGGAAGATGCAAACATAAATAGCTTCCCACCTCATAGCGATGATCGCTCTTCTCATCCAGGTCAGGCCAGTTTTTCCTCAAAGGAACGGGATGACCTTGCTTCTATTCCGGTTTGTTCCCCCAGACCGTGAGCAGACGCCAGGGCGCGATGAAGTGCGGGTCCTGCATCTCGTTGAGCATTTGCTGATAGATTGTCTCATAGTCATCTGGTACGCGGGTCCACTTTCGCATGAAGGGCAAGGTTGTGCGAAATGCTCGCTTCATATCCTCAAAAAAGTGTTGTCCTTCAGGTGTGCCAGCGCGATATTGCAGCGTGTAGGCGCGTGTCTGCACATTTTCCACCCCATGCTGGTATAGCAGGCGAGGAAGCTGGCTGAGAACACCGTTCTTATCGGGAGTAAAATAGTGGCCCGCCGCGTAAAGCGCTGCCAGGAAGAGTTCAAAGAGGCGCGTCATGGCCGGACTGCTGCTATCGTCAATGACCATATCCGATTCCGTGACCCGAATCACCCCACCGGGCCTGGCCACACGCAGATATTCTTGCAGCAGTTTGGGCCAATCCCACGTACGGAGCCAGCTCACGGCAAAGCGATGGTTGACCAGATCGAAGTAATTGGCGGGGAACTCGAGCATGCGCAGCGCGTCCATCGAGGCAAACCGCATGCGCTCGCTGACCTGCTGAGCCTGGGCCTGAGCACGTGCGAAGTTGAGCATTTTACTGCTCACATCTATGCCTACCAGTTCAGAGACGCCTGGATAGCTCTTCGCCACCTCAATAAGCCAGCCACCGGTTCCGCAGCCAACATCTATGATACGCTTGAAGATAGTGGGATCAGGCTGTTCTGGCAGCACGCCGCCCATACCGGTTGTGATCATCTCATCCTGGATATGCAGGCGTGTGAGTTCTTCTTCATTGGAACGGTCCTGCACCGTATACGTGCTGGGCGGTTCTCGACGCGGGTTCGCCGGATTAGACATGACATCACGCTCCTTGTTCTCATGCTGGTCGTGTTTCTACCCACACACTGCACGGTGTAGGACTCTGCTGTAACATATTATAACCGAGCGTGGAAGGCTTGTCGAGTACGATGTGCATATCCTTTATTTCATCTTGCTTGACAGGAAAAGCTTCTCCAATTAGTATCTAAGTAATCACCCGGTGAGAGAATGTCAGAAGAGGCATGAGTCATCCTCAAATTCGGGATGATTCATGTCTCTTTCTTGCTATGATAGCTCTTTCTGCGCCTTTGCTCCTTTGAGCAAATTGCCCTCGATGCCGATGGAGGGCAGCAACTGCGCCTGCGCCTGCGTGGTGAGGGGCAGACCCCAGAGCTTGATAAAGCCGAGGGCAGCGTTGTGATCGAACTGGTCGCCGCTATCGTAGGTTGCCAGGCTGTGGTTGTAAAGCGAGTGCTCCGACTTGCGCCCGACGATGGCACAATTGCCATGCGAGAGCTTGACGCGCACGGTGCCGCTGGCGTAACGCTGGGTGCTCTGCACGTAAGCCAGCAAGTCCTGGTGCAGCGCGCTATACCACTGTCCGTTATAGATCAGCCGCGCGTACTCGCCGGCCACGATCTCCTTGAAGCGTATCTGTTCGCGGCTGAGCGTGAGGCTTTCGAGGGCGTGGTGGGCCGCGAGCAATACGGTAGCCGCCGGCGTCTCGTAGACCTCGCGTGATTTGATGCCCACCAGCCGGTCTTCGATGTGGTCGACGCGGCCAATCTCATATTTGCCCGCGATCGCGTTCAGTTCTTCGATGAGCGCCACACCATCTATCTCTTCGCCGTTGAGCGCGGTGGGAATGCCCTGCTGGAAGGTGATCTCCATGTAGGTCGGCTCGGCGGGAACGCCTTCAGGACTGGTTGTCCAGGCGTAGACATCAGCGGGCGGTTCCTCCCACGGATCTTCCAGGATGCCGCACTCGACACTGCGCCCCCACAGGTTCTGATCGACTGAGTAGGGGTTGGCGTTGGTCACGGGAATGGGAATACCGTGCTCGGCGGCGTAGGCGATCTCGTTGTCGCGGGTCATGCTCCACTCGCGCACGGGGGCAATGATCTTCAGATCGGGCGCCAGCGTGTTGATGGAGACATCGAAGCGCACCTGGTCGTTGCCCTTTCCTGTGCAGCCGTGCGCCACGGCGACAGCGCCCTCCGCTCGCGCCACCTCGACCAGCAGCCGCGCGATGAGCGGGCGTGCCAGGGCCGTTGCCAGCGGGTACTGTCTCTCGTAGATGGCTCCGGCCTGCAGGGCGGGCCAGACGAAGTAGCGTACAAAATCCGCCCGCGCATCGACCACCAGCGCCTTGACCGCGCCGATTTTCTCGGCCCGCGCCGCGATAGCAGGCAGGTCGCGGTCATTGCCGATATCGATGGTCAGCGTAATCACGTCCAATCCGTAGCGCTCTTTAATCCAGCGAATGGCGACTGAGGTATCCAATCCGCCCGAATAAGCCAGTACAACTGTTGACATTGTGTTACTCCTTTTCTCCACTCCGCCCCAGACCACCCACAGGGGGTAGCTCTCCTATACACGCCCGGCTCACTCTTAGAGCGAGCGATGCGGGTGGTGGGGCCGTATATGGTAGGGCGACCCTTGCGGTCTCCCTGCACGCGGTCGTCAGCAATGGACGCCGTTTTAGCTTCCTATCAGATTGCTTATAGTCATATTAAATTGTTCTGTTCGCTCTTGCCAGGCTTCTTTTGCCTGCCTGAGTTGCTGTTGCGTCTGTTCAAGTCCGAGGTTGCCGGAGCCGCCGAGATGGTTGCGCGCCGCCAGCCGCTCTTTCAATTGCTCGTGGCTTTCTGCAGGAGGCGGTTGATGGCGCTCGAGTTGGGCGGTGACCTCGGCGGCGACGATGCGGTAGGCGTCGCGGAAGGGCAGTTTCGCGGTGCGGGCAAGTTCGTAGGCGCGGTCGGCTGCGAACAGCTCAAAGGTGCAGGCAGCGACGAGACGTTCCGTGTTGACGCCGAGGGAACTGACGACCAGTGTGCTGATATCCAGGCATTCCTGCACGAGGTCGAGCGCTTCCATGAAGGGCCGTTTGGTCTCCTGGTAATCCATGTTGTAGCCGGAAGGCAGGCCGCTGACGATACCGAGTATCTGTTGTTGCAGGGCCAGCATAGTCTGCGTGCGCGCTCGTACCAGTTCCATCACGTCAAGGTTGCGCTTCTGCGGCATGATGCTGCTGCCCGCGCAGATTTCTTGCGGCACCGTGAAGAAGCCGTACTCGCTGGTGGTGAAAAGAAGCAAATCCTGCGCCAGTTTGCTCAGGTCGAGCATGATCTGGGTGAGGGCCTGCACGATAGCGGCTTCGATCTTGCCCCGGCTATTCTGCGCGTAAAGGACGTTGTTCTGCACCCGCGAGAAGCCGAGCAGGTCGGCGCTGTACTGTCGGTCAATGGCGATGGGAACGCCATAGGCTGCTGCCGAGCCGAGCGGGGATTGATCGTTGAGCCGGTAGGCTGCCGCCAGCACCTGTTCGTCGTCCAGCAGGGATTCGGCGAAACTGGCCGCCCAGAGGCCCACGGACGAGAGCATGGCGCGTTGCATGTGAGTGTAGCCCGGCATGGGAATGTCGGCGTGTAGCCCGGCGAACTCCAGCAGGGCCGAGCAGAGGTCGAACAGCTTTGCGGCGACGTTGTGCAATTGCTCTTTGCCGTAAAGGCGCAGGTCTAGCAGCACCTGGTCGTTGCGCGAGCGGGCGAGATGAATTTTCTTGCCCGCCACGCCTGCCGTGGCCGTGAGAAAGTTCTCGATGCGTGTATGTACATCCTCGTCCTCAGGCAGGATAGTGAACTCACTGCTTGCCTCCAGTTCGAGGACCTGGCGCAGCGCGTCGTGGATGGCCGCGTATTCTCTCTCCGTGAGCATGCCGATTTGCCGGAGCATCGCTGCGTGCGCCATTGATCCCCATACGTCCTGACGAATCAGGCGGTTATCGAGGGCGCTGTTCTGTGCCGCCTCGAACCGCTCTACCTGCTCATTCAGCCTGTAGCCTTTTTGCCATAGTTTGGTCATAGCTGCATCCCTTCTTCAAGGAAGTACTGTCTGGAAGGAATCGGACATCAAAAAACTCCCGCCCCTTCCTGCACAAACATTGAAGGGACGAGAGTGTAATAGCTAATCAAATAGCGTCACCTGGAAAATTCTGTCCTATAACGGGACTTCCAGGTTACACACCCGTGGTGCCACCCTGATTGTCACGCCCTGCCCCTGGCATACTTTCGTCCACTGGTGGAACGAAATGGCGGTGACCACTTTCCGGTTATGTTGCTGCGTGGGAACCACCCACCTGATCCTACTTGCCTGCTGTAACAGGCTTTCTTCGGCCAGCCGCTCCCGAAGGCGTTCCGAGGAGGCTTTTCCCTGCCGGACTTCCACTCTGCTCCAGCTCGCTGTCGGCTGCCACCCTCGTACTCTTTTCGTTCAACGCGGGTCAGACTCTCTTTGCGTTACGTGATAAGAATATCAGCAGATTTCATAAATGTCAACAAGATATATGCTATACTGCAACAAAAAGGGAGGGATGCATATGTCGCAATCTGCGCTGCCATCGATGCGTATCATCTTTTTCTCAAATCAACCGCCGCTGGTAGTGAACGCGATCATCGAGGGCTTGCAGGCGCTGGGCCAGCAGGTGCCGCTGCTTGTCACCACCGCCGGGCCGCGCCGCCGCCCAAATCAGAACTATCATCAAATCGTTGCTCTCGCCCCGCACGACCTGGATGTGCTGGTGACAAACCATATGGAGCGTCTCCCCACATTGTTGCGTCCTCTGGAACCCGATGTGGTCTTCACGGCTGGCTTCCCCTGGAAACTGCCGCCCGCGCTGCTGGAACTGCCGCGCCTGGGCTCTATCAACGCCCATCCCGCGCTGCTGCCAAAGTATCGCGGCCCCGAGCCGGTCTTCTGGCAGCTCATGAACGGCGAAAAACAGACGGGCCTGACCATCCATCGCATGGATGCTGAATTCGATACCGGCCCCATTCTGGTGCAGCGCGCCATCGATATCAGCGATGACGACGACGCTGATAGCATCTTTGTGAAACTGCTGCCTCTTGGCATGCCGATGCTGCCGCTGGCGCTGGCAAGTGTTGCCAGAGGCGACCCTGGCATCCCGCAGCCGGAAGAGGGCAGCTACGCCCCCATTCCCGGCGAAGCCGACCGTCATCTTGATTGGAGCCGTTCGGCAGTCGCACTGCGCAACCAGGTACGAGCCTGGGGCAGCAGGGGCGCTTTCGCCGGGATCAGCGGCAAAATCTTCCTCGTCCGCCGCGCCCGCGTCATCTCCCCACCACTGGAAGCCCAGCCCGGCATCCTGCTCGACAATTCCGAAGGTGGGTTGCTTGTGCAGACCGGCCACGACGCGTTACTTATTCAGGATTTTGAGGAGATTGTGTAGTCCTCCTCTTAACGAAAACAGGAGCACAACATGGTAGACATTTCTGTGATGATTGAGGGGCAGGATGGGTTGACGTGGCCGCGCTGGCAGAGGCTGATGGTGGCGGCTGAGGAGTTCGGCTTCGCGGGGTTATTTCGTTCCGACCACTTTACCAACGCGAGGCCGCCCGATAAGAACTCGCTGGAGACAATTGTCTCGCTTACCTATGTGGCCGATCACTCGCGGCGCATCCAATTTGGTACGCTCGTAGCCCCGCTTTCGTTCCGCGACCCGGCCATTCTGGCGCGGCAGGCGGCTTCAATTGATGACCTGAGCGGCGGGCGCATGATTCTGGGTGTAGGCGCGGGCTGGCAGGAGCGCGAGCATTCTCTCTTTGGCTTCAACCTCGGTGACATAAATACGCGCATGGCTCGCTTCGAGGAGGGGCTTGAGGTCATCACGCGCCTTCTCCACAGCAACGAGCCGGTGACATATGAAGGAAAGTTCTTCCAGTTGCGCGGCGCGATGCTGCTACCGCGCCCGGCGCGTTCCGCTGGCCCACCCATCATGATCGGCGGCAATGGCATGAAACGAACGTTGCCGCTTGTGGCCCGTTTCGCCGACATCTGGAACGGCCTTGCGCTCACGCCCGATGCCTTCCGCCAGCATTCGCAGCGGCTCGACGAACTGTTGCTTGCCCAGATGCGCAAACCCGGCGATGTCAGGCGCACGATGATGACCACCCTCTACTTCGGGCGCGACATGGAGGAGCTTGACCGTCGCCTGAGCTGGCGTCTGAATGTGCCGGAACTGGCTGACCGGGCGCTTATCGATGTGCTCGAAACCCTCCATACAAGCGGCAGAGCCATCGTTGGCACGCCCGACATGGTCATCAAACAGATACAGGCTTATGTCGACGCTGGCGTCCAGGAACTGATGATGCAGTGGCTCGATATGGACAATATTGAGGGCCTGCGCGCTTTCTCTGAGACTGTCCTCCCGCAGGTGCAGTAAGAACACTTCTCATCCACCTTCCTGCCCCCAGGCCGACCGCAAGGGATCGGCCCTACTGTATATGATGCGTTCGTGGACCTTGCAGCGCCGTCGCGTATAGTATAGTAAGGCCGATCCCTTGCGGTCGGCCTGCGGTGTGGCCTGGTAGCTACCCCGTGTTCCTTAATCCTGCTGCTATTCCATTAATAGTGAGCAGGACGGCATAGGTGAGGCGGGCACGTTCGCGTTCCTGCTCGCTGGCCTCCTGTACTTTGCTTTCGTCGAGCATGAGGGGACCACCGAGGGCGCGCAGACGGCGCAGCAGCGCGACCTGGAAGTAGCTGAGTGGGTCGACGTAGGGGTTGCGCAGGGCGATGGAGCGTTGCAGCACAGGCGCGTTGTCGAGCAGTTCCTTGCTGCCCGTGATCTGGATGAGCAGGCGTTTTGTGCGCTCGTATTCTTGCTCGATCTCCGTGGAGAGCCGCTGGCGCACCTCATCGTCGTCTACCAGACTGGCGTAGTGGCGGGCGATGTGCATATCGGCCTTTGAGAGTGTCATCTGCAGGTTATCGAGGAAGGCGCGCATGAAGGGCCAGTGCTGGTACATGTCCCGCAAGGTGGCGAGGCGGGTTGGGTCTGGCGCAAGGTACGCCTCGATGGCGCTGCCCACGCCGAACCAGCTTGGCAGAACGTAGCGGCTCTGCATCCAGGAAAAAACCCAGGGGATGGCACGCAACTCCTCAATGCTGCGCCCCTTTGAGCGGCGCGCCGGGCGCGAGCCGATGTTGAGCCAGCCCAGTTCGAGGATGGGCGTGGCCTGCTCGAAGTAGCGCGGGAAGTCCGGGTTCTCGTAGATCAGGTGCCGGTAGCGGCTGTACGCGCAGGCGGAGAGTTGCTGCATGATCTGCGGCCACGTCTCAGGGTCTGACGCGGGCTGCTGCGTCTGCTGCTGACGCGCTTTCTTCAGCTTCCCCTGTGGCAGGCTGGACTCAACCACGCCTGAGATGACCAGTTCCAGGTTGCGCAGCGCAATATTGTGCAGACCATACTTGAACGAAAGCATCTCACCCTGCTCGGTGATGCGGATACGCCCGTTGACGCTGCCCGGCGGCTGGCCCAGGATCGCTTCATAGATCGGTCCACCACCGCGTCCAATGGCGCCGCCGCGCCCGTGAAAGATCGTAATGCCGATGCCAGAACGCGAACTGAGTTCTGCCAGACGAGACTGGGCCTGATAGAGTTCCCAGCTTGAGGTGAGGATGCCGCCGTCCTTGCTGCTGTCCGAATAGCCGAGCATCACCTGCTGCCGGTTGCCACATGCGACGAGTTGTTGCTGGTAGAGAGGATGCGTGAAGGCGCGTTCCAGCACAACAGTGCAGGAGCGCAGATCACCGATGGTTTCAAAAAGCGGCACGATGGGCAGGTTGGCAATAGCCGCCTCCTTACAGAAAAATTGCACCTCCAGCAGATCGCTCAAGGTACGTGCCATGCTGATGATGTAGCAGGTAATGGCCTGCTCGCCAAACTCTTCACGCGCTTGCCGGATGGCATCAAAAGTGGCGAGTACATGCCGTGTCTCTTCGCTCAGCTTCAGGGATGGGCGCGGCAGGACTCGCGGGTCGCGCAGCAGGTCTTCCAGCAGGCGCACCCGTGCCTCCTCGTCCAGCGCCGTGTAGTCCCCCTGCTCACCTGCTAACAGGCCCGTTACGCGCAACAGTTCCGCCAGCGCAGCCTCGTGGCGCTTGCTGTGCTGGCGCACGTCAAGAGCGGCGAAGTGCAGGCCGAAGACCTCGACCTGCCGGATCAGCGTACTCAACGCGCCCTGCGCCGCCTCCCGCTCTCCATTGGCCTCCAGGCTTTCACGTACCAGGAGCAGATCGTCGAGCAATTGTTGTGCCGAGCGATAGGCAACGGCTGGAGTGGCCTGCCCTGACGAAGAAGCTGTTGTCGCTTCCAGCCGTTTCCAGATGAAGGAGCATTTGCGCCGGTACGGTTCCAGCGCCGTCTGCGGGCCGAGTTCGCGATCATACTCCGGCATCAAAGCCGCGTCACACAGGATTGACCGCCGCAGGGCCTCGGTGATGGTGCAATGGTTGAGTGATTGCGAATATGTCGTAGCCAGCGCCGCAAGCGAGGAGCGGTAATGTTCCAGCAGGTGCGAGCGTTGCAGACGCAGCGCCTCCAATAGCGTTTGCGGCCCGACATTCGGATTGCCGTCCTGGTCGCCGCCAATCCAGGAGCCGAGGCGCAAAAACGGTGGCACCCGCAGCTGCTCGCGGGGATATGCCTCGTACAGCAGGCGTTCCAACTCTTCGTAGGTTTCGGGAATGGCGGTCAGCAGAATCTCATCCAGGTAGTAGATGCCCATTTTGATCTCGTCGATGGGCTGTGGGCGCACGTGCCGGATGGCATCGGTGCGCCAGAGCAGTGTCACCGTGCTTTCCAGGTCACGCTGCCAGTTGTTGCGCTGTCGCGGCGTCATCTCCGCCTGCGCATCGTGCGCTTCCAGCAACGCCGCCACATCCCGCGCCTTCGTAATCAGGCTGCGCCGGGTTGCCTCCGTGGGATGTGCGGTAAAGACGAGTTCGATGGAGAGCGCATCCAGTAATTGCTGGAGAGCCTGCGCATCGAAGCCGCGTTGCTTGAGCAGGTCGACCAGCGCCGCCAGCGAGCCGCGCTGCGCCGTGGGCAGATTATTCGCTTCGTAGAACCTGCGGCGGCGTGTGCGGTGATGCTGCTCGGCGGTGTTGACAAGATGAAAGTAGACGGTGAATGCCCGTATTACGTCGATGGTGGTTTCCAGATCGCAGCCGTGTACGATGTGCGTGATCTCTTCATCCAGAGCCTCAATTTCCTGACGCAGCCACGCGGCTTCAACTTTGCCTGTCTGTTCGGCATCTTCCAGATTCTCTTGAAGCTGGCGCAATCGCTTGCAATTGTTGCGTAGCCACTCGACCGTTTCAAAGACGTCCATGCCCTCGTGTCGCTGTATCGCACGGCCCAGGCTATTGCCCAGCATGCGAATATCGCGCCGCAGGGGGATATCCTTCTCTGTCCGTTGTATGCGTTCCGTCATGCCCTCAAGCCTGTGCAAACGTATCGATCATCAGCTTTACATCATCGCCCAGGGGGTAGAGTATGGGGCAGGTGCAGCCATTGCGATTATACTCTTCCACCCTCGCACGCACTTCATCGGGCGTGCCGCTCGCGGTGATGCGCTCGATCAATTCGTCCGGCACAAACTGCATGGCCTCGTGAATCTGCTCTTTAGTCGCGGGCCAGCCCAGAATGCTCTGCACCTTCCGCACCGTTTCCAGCGGCGTGCCGCTGGCCTCCGCGATATGTGGCTGCTGCGCCAGGTACTGCGTAATCAACTCTTTTGCCGCCTGCACTGCCCGGTGATGGTCCTGGTCGACCGAACAGACGATAAGCTGCGGGCGGTCAATCTCTTCCAGCGTGCGCCCTGCCTTTCTGGCCCCGATTTCCAGGTGTTCCAGCGCCTCGGCGTTATATTCCGGCGGCACGCAATAATTGAGTACCGCGCCATCGGCGATTTCGCCCGCCAGTTCCATCATACGCATATGTGTCGCGCCAATATAGATTGGCACGTTGCGCGGCTCGCGCCGTCCATGCACGACATCCAGTTCAATATCGTCCACGTGGTGAAACTCGCCATGATAGGTAACACGCTGCAAACTGAGCAATTGCCTCATCACCTCGATGGTTTCGCGCATCGCCTTCAGCGGCTTCTTGCGCTCGATGCCCACCTGTTTTGCCAGCGGGTCCCACCATGCGCCCAGTCCGCAGATAATGCGGTCGGGGGCGAGGTCATCCAGCGTCAGAAAAGTCGCCGCCAGCAGGCCAATGTTGCGCGTCCAGTTATTGATGACGCCGCTGCCTATCTTAATGCGCGAAGTCACTGCCGCGAACGCTGCCATCGGCACAATCGCGTCGCGCACCAGCCGCGATTCGGCCTGCCACACCGCCTCGAAGCCGCGTTGTTCCGCGTACTGCACATATTCCATCCCCTCACGAATATCATGTTTATCTTGCAAATACATCGCTACACGCGCCATCTGTATCTCCTCGTGCGAATATCCAGATACTAACGTATGGGTTTATTGTATCATAGTTCTTCAGAAGGCAGTACGTTTGTTGCATGACAGAGAGGAGAACTTATGCTGAATTGCACGTTCCCTGCCAGGTTGCCAGCACCGTTCCTGTTGGCGAGAACTCTTGCGGTTGCGCCTTTTCTGCTTTCGTGGTCTCGCCGTTTGACACCCTGTCTGTGTTTGGGCTACTATTAGCGCGAGGTGAGGCCAGGAGCTTTTTCGCTTTCTTGATGATATTGAGGCTGGAGTATACGTATCATAATGAACATCTTACAGGAAATCCTACAGGCAGAGTACAGAATACGCCCGTATGTTCGCACAACCCCTCTAGAGTATTCTTTTCCGTTGAGCGAATTAACAGGCTCGCAAGTCTTCTTGAAACTGGAAAATCTCCAGTATACCGGCTCGTTCAAGGTGCGCGGGGCGATGAACGCGCTGCTTTCGCTCACGGAGGAGCAGAGGGCGCGAGGGATAGTGACGGCCTCTTCCGGCAATCATGGCATCGCCGTCGCCTTCGGGCTGCATACCCTCACTATACCGGGCATTATTTTCGTGCCGGAGCACTCGTCTCCTACCAAGTTAGAAGCTATTCGTCGTTATGGGGCTGATCTGCGCTTCCAGGGCAACGATAGCGTTGTGACGGAAGAACATGCTCGCTCCTACGCCCGGCAGCGCGAAATGGTCTATATCTCGCCCTATAACGATCCTCGTGTCATCGGTGGGCAGGGGACAATTGGGGTGGAACTCTGCCGACAGAGCGAGTGCATCGATGCCGTGCTGGTCGCGCTGGGTGGCGGTGGCTTGATCTCCGGCATCGCTGAGTACGTCAAGACGCTTTTCCCCCACACCGAAATTATCGGCTGCTCGCCGGAGAATTCGCCTGTCATGGCAAAATCCGTGCGGGCCGGGCATATTCTCGAAATGGAATCGCTGCCCACACTTTCTGACGGCACGGCGGGCGGTGTCGAACCAGATGCCATTACCTTCCCGCTCTGCCAGCGTCTTGTCGATGACTACATTCTCGTGACAGAGGAAGAGATTCGCCAGTCCATACGGCTGTGCATCGAGATGCATCATATGCTCATCGAGGGCGCGGCAGGCGTCGCGCTCGCCGCCTTGCTCAAAGCGGCGCCGCGTTTCGAGGGCAAGAACGTCGTCGTCGTGCTCTGCGGCGCGAACCTGAGCCTGCAAACGTTGCGAACTATCCTTGAGGAGGATTAAAAGACTCGGGTATAGATATCTAATGTCCCCGACAGGAATCGAACCTGCGCGACCGGTTCCGGAGACCGGTGCTCTATCCACTGAGCTACGGGGACTTCAGTAGATATAATACCATATTCGTCAACTGCCTTGAGACTGACATCCACTCCGAAAGCGGGGGGCAGGGGCAGAGCCCTGCCGGGCAGTGGGGTGTCCCCACCTCCTCTCCCTCGCCTCCTCACGGGCCGCAGGCCCGACAGAAGAATTACGAGGGGATGTCAAGCCGTGAGACGATTTGATCCCTTTCATCGCGGTGCGACATGGTTCAGGCCGAGGAGCAGGGCGTCGTCGAGGTTCCCCCGGAAAACCCCGGTCAGCAAAACCAGGGATAAGGCGAAAAGCCAGTTGAGCAACTACAGGTTGCTCAACTGGCTCTTCGCCCTCGTCTCACCTGTCTCCAGCTTTACCTAACTGCTCTGGCTTCCACAGGGTGTCGCGGTGGAAATGTAGACATTGGGCCAATCTTGCTCCAGCACGCTGCCCCAGGGGTTGCTGGGCCAGCCAACCACACATGGCTTTACAACGTAGACATTGGTTTGCTGGTAGATTGGCAACCATGCCACATCATTCACCAGTTGTTGCTCCGCCTGTTGATCCTCCTGGATACGCAGTTGCTGATTCGCTACTTCCCCGTCTGCCTGCGCCAGCAGTTGCTGCGTCTGCTGCTGCTGCGCCGCGTCTGTGGAATGGTTTTGCCCGTAGTTGGACAGGTTAACACCTGCTCCCTTCCCAAACTGCATCGTTGTCCAGTCATAGGGGTCCGGCGTGCCACTCCAGCCGACTGCCAGCGCCATCACGTTCCCGTTGCCAATCGTTCCCGTGATGTCGGTGACCAGCTTGTTGAAGTCGAGATCGTCGATCTTGACGCTGATGCCCAGCGTGTTCTGCCACATCTGCTGTGCCGTGGTGTAGGTGTTGCTTAAATCCTGATCTCCACCAGATGAGACCTGGAAGACGATGGGCGGCAGTGTGGCGCGGGTTAACCCCTCTTCCTGCAATCCCTCGTTGAAAAGCTGTTTCGCCAGCGTTGGATCTCCTGCCGTACCCTTCACCCCGCCTGGCGCTGTGAGATTGGGATTGTAGGCTATATTTCCCTGCGGGATGATATGGTTGGTTGGAATCACCGTCCCTTTCCAGATAAACTGGGCAATCTGGCTTTTGTTGAGCGCCAGCGCGAACGCCTGCCGGATTTTGATGTCATCGAACGGTTTGACGAGATAGTTCATGGTGAACCACTCGATTGAGAGCGAGGGTGTCTGGCGAAATTGACCATTGGGCAGCGCCTTCGCCTGACTAAGATCGGCTGTTGGTACGACTGTCTCATCGATCTGATCGGCCTGATAGGCCTTGTAGCCGGTGTCTGTCACCTTGTAGAAGGGGAAAATGACCTTTGTCAGTTGCGGCTTCGCGCCATAAAAGTACGGGTTGGGAACGAACTCAATGTCTTGCCCCGACTTGTAGGCAGAGATGGTAAAAGGACCGGCGCCACCTCCACCACCTACAAGATGGCTGGTGAAATTGGCGCTACCATATTTCTGCACAAAGCTTTTCTCCAGCACGTCTCCCACGGAGGCAGTGAGCGAACTGAGCAGATAGGCCGCTTTCACGCTCGTGACGATCTCGACAGTCTGTGGATCAGGGGCCAGCAAACTATCGCCGATCAGCGTCTTGATCTTGCCCGATTCGAACTGCGAAACGTCCTTGATCGGCGCCAACTCGCTTGCAGCAAAGCCCGACTTGGTGGCCGGATCGAGCGCGCGATTGATGCTGTAGACTACATCGTCTGAAGTGAGGGCGCTGCCATCGCTGAACTTGAGACCGGGCCGCAGGTGGAAGGTCCAGGTCAAACCGTCCGAACTGAGCGAATAGGATTGGGCGAGGTCAGGAACGATCTGGGCCTTGTCATTATACATAACAAGTCCGTTGAAGACCATGCTGATGGCCTGACCGGAGTAGACGTCTTCGCTCAGCGCCGGGTCGAGCGTGGCAATATCGGACACGCCTTCAATCGGCCAGATCAATACCTGCTTGCTCGCCGGTGCCTTTGTTGTCTGCGTTGTGGTGGGTGCGCTGCTGCCGCAGCCCGCGCTCAACATGGCGATTACCAGCGTGGACATCAGCAAGAGGTACAGCGGAATATTCCGGGGAGATTTGAGGATCCCATACATCGTCTTCGCAATCTCTTTCTATGTGAAAGAACGAAATAAGAGAACGAACTGCTCCGCTAACTATTACGGGGTAACTTACTACAGAGACTTCCCGGTGTGAGGCTTTACTGTTGAGATACGTTTGTCTTTCCCGACACTTTCTGACTATTCTGTCTGGATACGTCGGTATATGCCGTTTCACCTCCCTTCCTTAGAAAAAATATGAAAAAGCAAGTTCTTCAGGATGAAATGATTGTTCTGAATACTGAACACTATTACCATAACCAATGCATAGGGCAAATGTCAAGGCTTGCTGATTGCTGCTCTCTCTTTGCGAAGGAATACCCTGTTGAATGGGAAAATTGCCCTTGACGAACGTATTAGGGTATGCTAATATCAGAGTGAGGAAGTCGGAGATAGGCTTATCCTGGTATCCTTTCCGAGTCACTTCCCCGCAGAAATGGAGAAGAGAACTATGAGTCTTTTTCATACACACGAAAAATGCGCTCGTTGCGATTCGTCGCTCACGCTATGGAATACTTCTACCTGCACACGCTGTGGTAAAAAGCTGTGTAGCCACTGTGCCCATTTGCTGCGAGCGCCCCACAGTTCCGTGCTTATCTCGGTCTGTGACGGCTGTTGTGACGGAGCCATGACAATGATATCGGCTGCGCGGCTATCCTCACGACAGACAACGCTGACCGCGAGGAGATAGTCACCTTCAGTATTCATAGATTACCTGTGCGCCTGGATAGTTCAGGCATTGCCAAAGATGTATGCGGCTGCGAAGACTAACGCGCCGCTTCCCACTACCTGTACTATCGAGATCAGCCAGTTCGTTCCAAAGAAACGGTGACGGATTGCTGCTATCACGACGAGTTCAAAAGCAACCACGATGTATGCGACAGCCAGGGCGATGTGCAGATTACTAATCAGGAAAGGTAAGGTGTGTAGCGCCCCCCCGAAGAAGGTCATGATGCCGGTGATGCCACCCCGGATCACCGGGCTGCCACGTCCCGTCAGCTCTCCGCTATCGGATAGCGCCTCTGAGAATGCCATGCTGATACCAGCACCTGTCGCGGCAGCGATACCGACAAGGAAGGCATAAAAAGGATGGTGCGAAACGAAGGCTGTCGCAAAGATGGGGGCCAGCGTCGAGACGGAACCATCCATCAAGCCTGCCAATCCCGGCTGCACCACGCGCAGCAGGAAGTTGCGGGAAGAGACATCCCTGGTTCTGATCGCCTGGTATAGCTCCCTCAACTGGCCCATAAAGGTATCGGGCATCGCCTCCACCATTGTATCCTGTGAAGACTCTTCAATCGCATCGGGTACGGTGGTTGGATTCTCAGTCGCGCTGTTCACCTCTGTATTCTGTTCACCGGGCATAGTCAACTCCTCTGCTGTGGAAAAAAGGGCAAGAAAAAGCCCTCTTCTCTATTGTTCCGCTATACAAAAAGTTCCGAAAAAGCTTTTTTATTCATTGAGCTTTGCTGCGCATGATGGGCAGAGGCCGTAGAGCCTGACCTCGTATGTCCCCAGCTTGATGCCGGTGGCAAGTGCAGCCTGCTCTAAGGCTTCCGCAGATACCAGGACATCTACCGGCACATCCAGCAATGCACCGCAATTCGTGCAGATGGCGTGGTCATGGCGGAAGGTGCGTCCATCATAGCCAGTGCAATCGTCGCTGCGCCCAACCTCTTTGATATACCCCTGCTCGCTCAGCGCGTGTAAGATGCGGTAAACGCTGGCAAGACCAATTTTGGGGCGTACAAGCTTCACTGCCTCGTAGATTTCCTGCGCCGTCGGGTGATTGTGCGCAGCCTGCACCACTTCAAGCACCGCCTGCGCATTCCTGTTCAGTTGTGTTTTTGTCATTGCCTTCATATTAGGGTATCCTAAGAATGATAATCATTCTCACTTTTTCTTCTAGAAATTATAAGATATGAAAGGGAGAATGTCAAGGCTGGAATGGGGAAACAGGTGTCTCTGGGGGAAGTCTGTAGGGACGCGGCGCAGCGCCCGCCCGCCGCAAGCCCCTTTATGCCTGTCACACGGGCGAGTGCTGCGCCTCGCCCTTACAGGCGGATACGAGGAGGCGGGTCAGTAACGCTGGCTCGTTTTCCCTACTCTTCATCGAGAAGCTGGTGAATGGTTGCCAGGAATTGATCCAGCTCGATGGGTTTGCCGAGACCAACGATGTGACGGCTGATGATTTCACGGTAAGGCATCTGCTGGCTGGCTGTCAGTAGCAGAGCTGGTGTGTTCTCAAAAAGAGGATCGGTGTGCAGCCAGTCATAGAGTTCGATCCCGTTCAGGCCGGGCAGGTGATAATCGAGGATGAGCAGGTCAGGCTTTACACGCTGGACAAGCCGGGAGGCCTGTGCGGCGCTTGCCGCGACCAGCGGTTGATAGGGTGTTTCTGTGGATATTGCGTCAGCAAGGACGGTAGCAATATCACCATCGTCATCAACGATGAGAATCGTTTTGGCGACCGCAGGCGAGTTAATGCTTTTCTCTTCATGCATAGTCTTTCCCATCGCCTCCTTATCTTTCTTTGCTGTGTTCTCTATCTTAACTATACTACGGTATCAACGCCGGTGAAGTTTCCCGCGATGAGAAAGAAGTCAGAAGGTCTGAAACGGTTTTTGATAGCTTGCCATTCTTCCCCGTTTCTGGTACCATGTATGCATGAGCGAGAAACCTCCGCAAAGGATACAGCCGGGAGCGGGCTGGAACATCGTCGGGCACGAACATTCCGTTGATCTGTTGCGCCGCACACTTGCCGCCGGGCAGGTGCGTCATGCCTACCTGTTCTCCGGCCCTGAACACGTCGGCAAAACACTGCTGGCCCATCGTTTCGCGCAGACGCTGCTTTGCACCGGTGGCCCGGATGGGCGTGTTGCCCCTGGCGAACCCTGCAATGCCTGCCTTTCCTGTCGCAAGGTGATGCACGGCAACCATCCAGACCTGCACGTGATACGTCGCCCAGCCGACAAACAATTCATCCTGATCGAGCAGGTACGCGCCCTGCAAAACGACTCGGCGCGCAAGACGCTGGAAGGGCGCCGCAATGTCTTTATCATCGAGGGCGCGCACGAGATGAACCCGCAGGCCGCCAATTGCCTGCTCAAGACGCTGGAAGAACCCGAACCCGATGTTGTCCTGTTGCTCACCACGCCTGACCCCGGCCTGCTCCTGCCGACGATTCTCTCGCGGGTGCAGCCTGTCACCATGCACCTGCTCACCAACTCGCAGATTCAGACCGCTCTCGAACAACAGTGGAAGGTTGAGCCAGATGAGGCCGCGCTGATTGCCGCCCTCGCCGCCGGGCGGATGGGCTGGGCCGTGCAGGCCGTGGAAGATGAAGAGATGCTGGCCGGGCGCAAAGAGCTGCTCGACCTGCTTGCCAGACTGCCAGCCGCCAGTAAAGTCCAGCGTTTCGAAATCGCCGCGCGTCTTGGAGGTGACACCGAGAAAGCGCGCTCCCTGCTCGAACTCTGGCTGCTCTGGTGGCGCGACCTCGTGCTCGCCTCCAATAAGTGCCTCGACCTCACCGTCAACGTTGACATGCGCGATCTCTTAAAAACGCAGGCCGCGAAACTTGGTTCCAGCGAGTGCGAACGCATGGTGCGCGCCATACTGCGCACCCTCGAAGCTCTGGATCAGAACGTCAATGCCCGTACTGCCCTCGAAGTTCTGATGCTCGACGTACCTACAGTGAAGTAGCCCTATCTTGCTGTTTTTCGGGCGTTTGCTCCGGTATTGGGAGGAAGATGAGTTCGTCTTCGAGCTGCTGCCAGGCAAGTCGTTCGGCGTCGATGATGCTGAGGGGGCGCCTGTTTCTGGCCGATTCGATCATGAGGGTGGAGACGCGCTGGCGGAAGCCGGTGAGGTGACGTTCCTGAACGCGATAATTGGGCATGACGTGCAGGTCAATTTCTTGCGGCGCATAGAACTCCTGAGACTCAAAGATGAGCGAGATCAACTGGGCGTAGTTCTGGATGAGTTTGTAGCGGTGGGGCAGGAAATAGTCGGGCTGGGTGCAGGAGACCAGCAGGCTCCCGGCAATTTTTCCGGCGCGCAGGAGGGGAATGGCTGCCGCGCTCTCTTCCCACTCAACCCAGTGGGCCGCGTGCAGCCCTTCATCCTTACGACGATCCTGGAGAACGATGGGATGACATTGGGTGACGGCGGCACCGGCCAGAGACTCCGCGCCCAGGAAAATGGCCTGCTGTTCCAGGTTGGTGCTCCAGGGCGGTGTGCCGCGTCCCACGCGCTCGCGCAGGCTGTGGACTTTGCCGTCCTTTGGAGACATACACTGCACAATGGTGATTGCCATGCCAACCTGGTTAGGGTCGAGCTGGCCCAGCGCCTGTTGCAAAATCAGGTTGCTGATCGACCAGAAGCGCTGTGTATCGGGCGTGGTGGCGTAGGCGCTGAGCGCCCGCGAATAGAATGCTGATGGTATCTCGTCTGAGACCGCGAGTCCGCGTTCGTCCGGCGTTGCGGTAAAGCTGGGAAATTCAATCCTGAGGGACGCAAGCAGCATGGTGCGCTGCTCAGGCAGCGCCTGAAGTAAGCGGCGCAGGATCTGTTCGCGTGGGGTTGCCTCTCCCTTCGCCCAGCGACTGAGGGAAACAGGCGTTACCCCCAGTTCATTGGCAATCCTTTGCCGTTCCTGCGGGTCAATGATCGCGTCTCTAAGCAGCTCGCGCCAGGTAAGGGGAGTCTGCATACGTTCCTTTCGTCGTTCCTTGCGAGCCGGATACAATGTATAGTGGCAGTATTGCCTTGTACCCTGATAAATTTCACGAAAAAAAGCGTCTTTTGCCTCTCTATGCTGGTATAATATCAGGTAGGACGGGCAACGTCAACGGTTTTTTTCTCTTTGATTATGTGCTCACAAGTACCACTTTTTTCTTATTTATGTTGACGTAAAATCGTATATAAGGCATAATACACGCTTGGAAGCGTGAAAATTCGTTCATCAAGCAGGCAGTGTAAGGAATGGAGACAGGAAGCGAAAAGAAGCAAATACTCCCGGAGCAGTTCGTGCGGGGAGTGTATGATGTTATTGTGGTTGGTGCAGGCCACGCCGGTTGTGAAGCTGCGCTGGCTTCGGCGCGCATGGGCTGCAAAACGCTTTTGATTACAATGAATCTCGATAGCATTGCGCTGATGCCCTGCAATCCCTCGATGGGAGGGCCGGCGAAGGGGCATCTCATCAAGGAAATCGACGCGCTGGGCGGTGAGATCGGGCGCAATACGGATCGCACTTTTATTCAGGTGCGATTGCTGAATACAAGCAAGGGACCGGCTGTACAGGCGTTACGGGCGCAGTGCGATAAGCAGGCATACCGGCTGGCGATGAAGTTCGCGCTGGAGGCGCAGCCAAATCTCGCTTTGAAACAGGCTACCATCTTGCGCCTGTTGAGCCACACGCGAGGGGATGGACGCCATGTCATCACAGGTGTGGTCACCAGCAATGGCTGGCAGTACGAGGCGGGCGCGATCATCCTGACGACGGGCACGTTTATCAATGGGCGGCTTGTGGTGGGAGAGAAGACGCAGCCGGGTGGGCGCGCCGGAGAAGGTCCGGCGCTCGGTATCTCAGATTCGTTGCGCGCGCTGGGGCTGGAAGTGCGCCGCTTTAAGACGGGAACGCCGCCGCGCATCGACGCGCGCAGCATTGATTTCAGCAAGACGGAGCCGCAACCGGGTAGCCGTGTGCCGCTCTACTTCTCGCAGGATATTCATGCCCGCGAGGATGTACAGCTTCCCGGTGGCCGTCCCAATCCCATTTACCCGGTCACACATGAAGACCTGCACGGCTGGCGACCGCAGTTGCCCTGCTACCTCGTGCGCACGAACGAGCAGACGCATCAGATTATTCGTGACAATCTGCATCGCTCGCCGCTCTATACGGGTATCATCGAGGGTATTGGCCCGCGTTACTGTCCTTCGATTGAGGACAAGATTGTGCGTTTCGCCGATAAGAGCGCGCACCAGATTTTCCTGGAGCCGGAGGGCTGGCGCACCGGAGAGGTCTACGTGCAGGGCATGAATACGAGCCTGCCTGAGGATGTGCAATTAGCCATGCTACGCAGCATTCCCGCGCTGGAACACGCGGAGATGATGCGCGTGGGCTATGCTGTCGAATATGATTACGTGCCGCCGGAGCAGTTGTTTCCGACGATGGAGACGAAGCCGGTTTCTGGTCTCTTCCTGGCCGGACAGATCAACGGCACGTCGGGCTACGAGGAGGCGGCGGCACAGGGCATTATGGCGGGTATTAACGCGGCCTTGCGCGTGCGCGGGGAGCAGCCCTTCGTGCTAGGGCGTCACGAGGCGTACATTGGTGTGCTCATCGATGACCTGGTCACGCGCCCGATGAGCGAGCCGTATCGCCTGCACACCTCTCGCGCCGAGTATCGCCTGCTGCTGCGCCCGGACAGCGCCGATCTGCGCCTCAGCGATTATGCCTACCGGTTTGGTTTGATCGATGAGGAGCGGTACGAGCGGGTAGTGCGCAAGCGAGAGCGCATCCAGCACGCGCTGGAGCAGTTGGACCGGGTGTATCTCACCTCCTCGCGCCAGGTTGAGAGCCATGCTCAAGAACTGGGTATCGCGCCGCTAGGGCAGATGCTTTCGGCGAAGGAACTGCTGCGGCGTCCAGAGGTGCGTTACGAACAGGTCAGGCAACTTTCGCAACTGGTTGCCCCGTCAACGCTGGCACTGCTTGACGGAGATACCGCTGAAGAGGTGGAGTTGCAGGTGAAATATGAGAATTACGTGCGCAAGCAGGAGCAGGCCGTCCATCGCACGCGTCGGCTTGAAGAACAGCTTATCCCGGAGGATATCAATTACGAGGCTGTACAACATATGCGCACCCAGGCTCGCCAGAAGTTATCCCGGATTCGCCCGCGTACAGTCGGTCAGGCCTCGCGGGTAGAGGGGGTTACACCGGCGGACGTAGCCATTCTCATTATCTTCCTGGAAAAGCAGCGTGCAGCTTCACGCGCCCGTTAGGAGATGCAGGCAGAAGTCCCCCCCTGTCTGCCTCTGCTCACGGCGGCGTGTTGTACCCGGTGGTAGGGTCATCACCGATCTGTGGACAGAGCCGCGATTATGAGAGGTGATGAGGTGCAGGTGGTGTAGACGGCTAAATTTTTAGTGAGAGGGGAAGCGTAGTGTATATACTTGTTGTTGACGACGACCGTTTCGCCAACACGCTAGTGCAATTCGTCCTGCATAAAGTGGGCTACGAGGTCGAGACGCTGGATAGCCCACGGGCTGCTTTGCAGATGATCGAGCGACGCGAACCGGATCTGCTCATTCTCGATGTGAGTATGCCCTACATCAGTGGCTTTGAGTTGTCTCAGAAGCTGCGTGATGAGGGCTACGAAATGCCCATTATTTTCATGACGGCCAAGGATGCTATCGAGGACAAGTTGCAGGGCTTCGAGGTGGGGGCGGACGATTATATTTGCAAGCCGTTCAATCACCAGGAACTGGTGGCACGAGTGCAGGCGGTGATGCGTCGGGTCAAAAAGACGGGGAAAGAGAGCGGCCAGAGCCTGCGTGTAGGCCAGATCGAACTCTTCCCCGCTGAGTTGAAGATAACCATGTCGGGCCGTCAGCCTATCCTGCTGACACCGAAAGAGATGCAGGTGCTGCGTCTGTTAATGGCAAGCCCCGGACAGGTCGTGAGGCGCGACCAGTTGCTGGAGGAAATCTGGAATGAGCGCGACAGCAGCAGTAACATCGTCGATGTCTACATTCGTCGCTTGCGTGTGAAACTGGAAGAAGATACCAATGGGGCGGCGCATATTGTCTCTGTGCGGGGCAGCGGGTATAAGTTTGTTGTGCCATACTCTCAAAACGGGTTGGAGAAGAAGGCAGGGCATTCTCCGCGCCTGCTAAGGGAAAGCAGGCAAGGAGATGCAGAAGATGCCATTTAATCCTGTGAGAGAGGGGAAGACTGTGCCTGACCACTCCCAACATGGACGGCAAAGAAATCGGGTTGCTGGCAAGGTGGAGGATGGGGCTGTGCCGCCTCAGCCCATCCTCGAACAATTAGTCAGCCGCACCACTGACGCGGTGATTGCTATCGATCAGCACTTTCGTGTGCGCTACCTCAATCAAGCGTGCAGCGAAGCAATACACCGGCTGGCCGGTGAGGCGATTGGAAGGCCCTGTACAGAGGTGCTCAGGTGCAAAAATCTCAATCATGTGACGCTCTGCGATACTGAGAACTGCCCGCTGGTCAAAGCCCTGACGCAGGGAAAATCGTTGCTCAACGAGGAATTGGTCATCGGGCCGGAGCCGGGACACGGCAGCGAGGTATTCACGAGCGTCACTCCGGTTGAGGTCGATGGCGAACGACAGGTTATCTTTATCGCGCGCGATACGTCGGCGGTGAAGGTCGCCAGCCAGGTGCGTGCCAATTTTGTCTCGATGGTTTCGCACGAACTGCGCACCCCCTTGAATTCCGTCCACGGCTTCATCGACCTGCTGCTCCAGGGCCACATGGGCGAATTGAATGAAGAACAGCATACCTACCTCGGCTTTGCCCAGGAGGGGGTGCAGCAACTGATCTCCATTGTAGAAGATATCCTCTTTATGACGCGCTCGGATTCCGGCCAGTTTGATATGAAGCCACAGGAGGTCAATTTCCGCGTGCTGGTCCGGCAGGTGGTGAATAGTATGAAACCGCTGGCCCTCAAGGCCGGTGTGGTCATCAATACTGATATTCCCACTCCCTCGCCCCTGCTGTTCGCTGATCCCCAGCGTCTGAAGCAGGTCCTGAACAATCTGGTGGCGAACGCGATTAAGTTCACGCCACCGGGTGGCACAGTCACTATTCGGGCGTGCCAGCAAGACGAGCGCTTCGTCAAGATCGCGGTGCAGGATAACGGCTGCGGCATTCCCCTGGAAGACAGGCCGCACATCTTCGAGCGTTTCTACCAGTCCAACAACAGGCAGCAATCGAAGGTGGGCGGCTACGGTCTTGGCCTCAGCATCGCCCGCCTCATCGTCGAGCAGCACGGCGGCGAAATCTCCTTCGAGACCGAGGTGGATAAAGGCACTACCTTCTTTTTCACTATGCCCTTGTATCAACCGCCCCAAAGCGATTGATTCTATTACGACGTCTCCCACAACGATTCCTGCGTGGCTGGCGGTTCCGGTTCGGGTTCTTGCCAGGTGTTATTTTTTGAGAGTTTGTCGGCCAGGCGCGTGGGTTCAGGCAGGCGGTAGCCACGGTCGCAGGCCAGGACGTAGTTGATGCTGGTTTCCAGCGAGATGCCGTAGCCGAGGGAGATGAACATGGGATTGACATGTGCTTTTGTGCGCAGGGCCGCGCCCAGCACCTCGTCATGGTGGCTCTTGTCAACCAGTGGTACCCAGTCTCCCACCTTGTCGCCGAGGGACGCTTTGTCGTATGTTCCTCGTAAGATCGATTTGGCGCAGCCAATGGTCGGCAGTTGCAGCCAGAGGCCGAGGTGGGAGGCGATGCCCAGGCGGCGCGGGTGCGCGATGCCCTGCCCATCGACCATTACGAGGTTGGGCATGGTTTTCAGCAGGGCAAAGGCCCCCAGAATGGCGGGAATCTCGCGGAAGGAAAGCAGGCCGGGGATATAGGGCATGCGCAGCGGCTCCTCGTAGACGTGCTGCTCCAGCAGTTCCAGTTCTGGAAAGGAGAGCAGCACGACTGCCGCACGGGCCATGCCGTTTCCTTCATTGATTGCCATATCGACGCCCGCCACGCGCTCAACTTTGCCCACGAGGTCTTCGCGCACTACGCGCTTTGCCAGTTCGCGCTGCAGGGCGATTGCCTCATCCGGCGCAAGATTCCATTCATGCAGAGTGGTATCCGGTATTTTTGCCATCTTTTCTGTTTCTAGCTTCCTACATACGCGCTTCGGCGATGAAGATCATGCGCGGGCTGTCCAGCGTGAACGGCCCCATGCTGTAATCGCCAAAGACCTC
Organism: Ktedonobacteraceae bacterium; assembly: GCA_035294125.1. Classification (GTDB taxonomy): domain Bacteria; phylum Chloroflexota; class Ktedonobacteria; order Ktedonobacterales; family Ktedonobacteraceae; genus CADDYT01. The sequence goes on from DATGLM010000005.1 coordinate 64,902, forward strand.
TTTTACGGTAAAGCCCGCCTCTTCCAGCAGGAGTTCCATCTCGCTGCGTTCAAAAAGATAGAGGTAGGTTGTAATAATAGCACGTCGCAGCGGGCCACCCTGGAGATGTTCGTCGTAGAAATGGGTCAGTTCCAGCAAATGGCTGCCGCTAGAGGAGGCAGGGCTGACGAAGTGGGTCAGCAGCGAACCGTTCTCGCGTCTCCACGTCCCCTGATGCAAGACCTGTCCGCTCAGCCGCTCCATGTAGCGCGCATCTTCGTTGCTGATATCCAGGATGAAGGTGCCGCGCGGGGCCATGTGCGCCCGCGCGGAGGCCAGGGCCTGTCGCTGCGCCTGGCGCGTCGTGAGATGGGCGAACGAGCCAAGCGCGCAGAAGGCAAGGTGAAATCTCTGCGACAGGTGCAGAGAGCGCATATCCTGCTGGAGTAGCGTGATCCGTTGCTCGACGCCCGCCTCGCGTGCATGCTGCCCTGCCAGGTCGAGCATAGCAGTGGAGCTGTCAACACCCACAAGTGTATAGCCCTCACTGGCGAGCGGTATCAGCAGGCGACCGCTACCACAGGCCAGCTCCAGCAGCGGGCTGCCGGGACCGGCCAGTTCGGCGTAGTTCTGGTACAAATCCAGATCCTCGTCGAATTGCTCGTGCTCGATATCGTAGAATGGCGCGATGGCGTCATAATCGTCCGCGTGCTGCGCGTTGTTTGTGTTGTTCATTGTTGTTCTATGGATGTGCGTCTTCTAGATGCCGTCAGCCCTTGTGATCTTCCAGTTTCCATTCACCTGTTTGAATTGAAGCTGGACATCGTAGGGTGTGCCATCGCGCGTCACCTGCACTGTCACCTGCGAAGGATCGCTCGGGTTTGGCTGCGCGACAAAGCTGGTAACAGGACCTTTCAATCTATCGACTGCCCGCGCGAGAGCGGCGAAGGTCTCTTCTGTGACCTGCTGACCCCGAACAGAGGTAATGCTGCTCGTATCCCAGTAGGAATAGGCCTGGACATAATCCTGATTTTTAAGGGCCGTGTAATATTCGTCCGCGACAACCGTCGGCCCGATGGTTTTGGCGAAGAAGCCGACGCCGAGGGCAGCGGTAATGCCACAGCCGATGCAGCCCAGCACGATGATGCCGCCGATGATGCCCAGCGTGATCCAGAGCCAGCGCAGTGATTTCTTCTGTGGCTGTGATTGTGGCGGCGGGGGCATATAGCCCCCCTGCATGGGAGGCGCATACTGCGTCGGTTGCTGGTATCCCTGGTATTCTGCCTGCCCGTAGGCTGGCTGCGTTTGTCCATAAGGTTGCTGCTGACCGTAGGGGGGTGGTGTTTGTTCATAAGGTTGCTGCCCATAGGGTGGCTGACTCTGATCGTAGCTCATACAAAAACCTCCAGTATCTCTTGTAAATTTGTTTTCTCCCTGCCTGTTTCGTACTGCGTAGCGCAGGCCAGGTATAGCGTTGCGAAAAATGCCTGACAAGAGCATTACGTGACGAATCCATCATAGTTTTATTTATGCCCCAGAAGTCTCTCGGGGCGTTGTCTCACTCGCGCCACTTGCGCTACTCTTGTTGCTGGCATGCTGGCGTATCCAGGCGAGGATATCGGCATCCAACCGCGAGTGGTCGGGTTCAAACTCGCTGTCGTGGCCGTAATTGGGATAGCTTTTCCAGGTCTTGTCCTGGCTCGCCAGCGCCTCGTAAAATTTCTGGTTTGCTTTGATAATGATCGCTTTATCAGCTTCCGCCTGCAACATCAGCGTTGGGAGCGTAATAGTCTGCGCGATGGAGGTCATGGCGAGACGCATGCGCAGGGTCTGGAAGAGCAGGGAAGAGGTGACCTGCTTGCGCCAGTAGATGTCGGCGTGCAGCATCTGCAAAGCCTGCGGGTTGGTGGTCATCGTAGCTGTGTTGCCCGTTGTCCAGTAGTGTTTCGATTTGAAGAAACCGCCCAGGAGAATGGCAATACTATCGAGCAGGCGCAGTTTGCTCGTATCCTGTATCCACACGTTAAGCAGGATCAGTCCATCGAGCATGTTTGCATGGGTCGCCGCGAAGTGGGCCGCGAAGAGACCGCCCATACTGTGGCCGAGCAGGTAGATTTTTCCCGCTGGATGCCGCTTGCGAATTGCGGCGAGCACGAACTGAATGTCTTGCAGAAAGGTCTGATAGTCGTCGATGTGTCCGGGGAAGCCGCCCGAACGGCCAAAGCCACGATGATCCATCGCATAGACGCTCAGGCCCTGCGCGGCCAGCGCGTTGCCCATGTCGATATACCAGCCGCTATGGCCGCCCAGTCCGTGCATAATGAGCAGGGCATTGGCGCTGCCCGTTTCCCAGCTACGCAAAAAATGCGGAGAATTGTCGGCTGTCAGCAACTCTTCTCTCGCCACGGTGATTCCTGGAGCCTCCTCCATCTCTCCCCAATCTCCAGGTGCTGCCGGTTGATAACTCATCTCTTTGCCTCCCATGTAATCTGAAATAGAGATAAAATGGTGCCGCCCCGACGGGATCTCTCAAGGATGTAGACCTGGATAGATGAGACGAGTATAACACGGGCTGTCTTGTGGTACAATGGCTGGAGGCGCTCTCATCAGTCATAAATCGCGTAGGAAAGGATGGAATGCTTCTATGGTGCCACCGGATTTCGTGAATTTTTTTACCTCTATGGCCTCTGTTGGGGCAACATTGCTGTAAGATTAACTACAGATCCCGAAGATGTTTCTACTCCAGGAAACCTGGCGGTGGTACTTGTGCTCATCTATATCTATGGTGTAGCACGAGCCTGGGATCTGGTAGGTGTGCGCCAGTTCCATATTCAAGAGATATTCACTCCTCTGGTTGCCAGAGGAATTGAGGAAATCACTCCTGATAAATCGCATGCTGAACAGAGAAAGGATGCAAACAGGCAGGAAGACTAGTCACTATGCTATGATAGACATGGCTGCTTCGAGCAAGATTACGTGCTGTTCTACGCATGGTTGCATAAAACAGCGCATCCGGGAATAGTCAATATTTGCTGGAACTGTGGGCAAAGAGTAAGGAAAAATTGTGGAGAGACGACAAAACGTACAACAAGATGTAAAGAAGCTATTTCAGAGATTGAGCCGTCGGCGCTGGCCGCACATTTCGTTGGTGCGCTTGCTGCTGGAGGTGGTAGGAATTATGGTTGCTTTGCAGGCAGTTGTCGTGCTTACGCTGCAGGCGGTCTCAATACTGCGCAGGCAGAAGCAGACTGGCGGCTTTCCCCATCCGCGATTGGAACCGGTGGTCGTTGGAGAAAACGCCTTACAGCATGTTGCGCGGAACACCTTACAGATTTATGACTATGGGGCCGACCTTTTTGAAGCCATGATCGCGGCTATTGACGCGGCGCGAGAGACGATTTACCTGGAAACGTATATCTGGAAAGATGACACGGTCGGTCGGCGTTTCAAAGAGCACCTGGAGCGCAAGGCAAACGAGGGGGTGGATGTCTATGTCATCTTCGACAGCTTCGGCAATACCGTTGTGCCGCGCAAGTTCAAGCAGTTTCCACCCGGCATTCACACGTTGAAATACCAGGCGATTAAATGGCCCTGGCAAATGTTCGATCTGCGGCGCTATGCACTGGATCACCGCAAATTGCTGGTGGTCGATGGAAGGATTGGCTTTATCGGCGGTTTCAACATTGGTAGTCTTTACGCGACGCAATGGCGTGATACCCATTTGCGTATAGAGGGGCCTGCCTGCGCTGACCTTGCGCAGTCCTTCGCCGACTTCTGGAATCGGGAAGTGCCACCGAGGGAGCGCATTACGCGCCATTACCCACGCTACTTTGACCCGCTGATCAACCTGCGTGGCACCAACGCGATGCGCCTGACCTTCCCTATTCGCGACATGTATATCGAAGCGATTGACCGCGCAGAACACTCTATCCGGCTGACAAACGCCTACTTTGTCCCCGATCGTTCGCTCTTCGATGCGCTCAAAGCGGCGGCGCGGCGCGGCGTCGACGTGCAGGTACTGGTTCCCTGGATCTCCAATCACGTCGTTGTCGACTGGCTCACCCGTGGCTACTTCACCGACGGGCTGAAAGCGGGCATCCATGTCTGGGGCTATCGCAACATGCTGCACGCCAAAACCTGCACCATTGATGGGCAGTGGTCCACCATTGGCACGGCCAACCTCGACCGCCTTAGCTCCGTGGGCAACTACGAGATCAACGTCGAAGTCTACGACAGCGCCCTGGCGCGCGAAATGGAAGAGCTATTCAAGAGCGATATCGGAAACGCCTTTGAATTGAAGCTCGCCGAGTGGAACCGCCGTCCCTGGTACAAACGCCTGGGCGAATTTATCCTTTCCCCCCTGCGCGTCTTCCTGTAGCATAAAGCAGAGCAAAACAGGGCAAGAAAAAGCCTGTCTGGCGCAGCCAGACAGGCTTTTTCTTGCCCTGTTTTGCTCTCATCAAAAAGCTTTTCGCATGTCAATCCCATTCCTTTGCCAGAACGAAGATAGAACGTTGCCAGAACGAGAATGGAACTGCTCGTGTTACATTCTTTCCAGGCAAGCGAGATGAGGCGGAGGAAGGCTGGCAGATAGATAGACAGCCTGGCGAGGCGGGTCCCGCTTCGTCATGGTGTTCTGGTAGGGGCATAATGGCGAAAAATATGTTTTCCATCATCGTGAAATGCTGGCGCGAGCAGCAGATGGGGCCAACTCACCTGCAGGTGGTGCGCACGGATACGGCAGAAGAGGTGGTTTTGAATGCTGGCAGCTTCCTGGTGCGCATTGTGGTGGACGAAGCTGATCAGGTGGAACGGTGTCTGATCCGGCATATCAATAGCGGACGCGAAGTGTACATCCAGAGTGGCACTGGCTTACGCGCTTTCATCGATGCCTGTCTACTGACTGGTAACAATCATGCGGATTCGGTGTGATGTGCGAGATAGCGCGCCCCCAACCGGAAAATGCTGGCGGCGCGGTGATGACGAAGGCGAAAAGGAGAGGCAATGAGCGGTGCGCTGGCGGTTGCATCGGTAACGGCGGTCTTGAAACACCTGTTAGGCAATGTGCTGGTTCAGCAGTCGACCATCGCCGGTATGGGCGATGTGACGGTTTCTGCCTTGCCGCCGGACCGCGTGCTTGCGAGTGGCGGGACAGAGGAGCATAACCAGCTCAATCTCTACCTGTATCGCCTGACGCCTGACTCTGCCTGGCGGCGTGGCGGCACGCTGACCTCTGCTCAGAAGATGGGAGTAGAGCAGGAGAATCTTCCCCTGGCACTTGACCTGCACTATCTGTTGACAGCCTACGGCGAGCGCGATTTGTACGCCGAGATTCTGCTTGGCTACGCGCTGCAGTTTTTCTATGAAACGCCGGTGCTGACGCGAGAGATGATACGCTCAACGCTGGCCTCTCTGAGCGCGGGCAATGGCAGTCACGCGGGGGTAACGGCCCTGACCACCTCCATGCTGAGCGAGCAACTGGAGCGGATCAGCATTCGACCGGAATTTCTCAATACCGAAGAGATGTCGCGGCTCTGGACCAGCTTCCAGGCTCGCGCCAGGCTCTCAACATCCTACGAAGTCTCAGTAGTTCTTATCGAAAGTCGCCGCTTTATCGAGTCGGCGGCTGAAGTGCCACAGGTAGTGATCTCATGAGGGAAACGGCAACTGGCAGTTGGAGTGAGTACAATCAGCGTTACCTGTCCATGGCGCTGGCGCGGGTGCAGCAGGCGCTGAGGTACTATATTGCACGCGCACGAGGCGAGGAGCCTCAGTCGCGAGCGGAGGAGATGCCACAGGTCGATGCCGCCATGCCTGCTCCGGCCCTGCTCCGGCTCTGCGCCGCCTTTGGCCTCACATCGTTTGAGCGCGACTCGCTGCTCCTCTGTGCTGGCATGGATTTAGAGGGCGTGTTTCCGGGGCTCTGTGCCGCAGCGCAGCGCCTCCGCTGGTGTGAACAGGACGGCGTCGGCGGTGATAGCCGTGAGGTCGCCAGTTCCGGCCCGGCCTATCCCACTTTCAGCCTCGCGCTCGCCGCTCTGCCGGAGGCGCACTGGGACGCGCTTACTCCTGGCTCGCCGCTCAGACGCTGGCAGTTGATCAGCGTGGGTAGCGGCAACACGCTCACGCTAAGTCCCTTACGCATTGATGAGTATATCCTGCACTACCTGCTTGGCATCTCTCAGCCTGACGAACGGCTAGCCGGGCTTGTTGTGTCGCTGCCCGTTTCTGCTGCCGACCTCGTGCCATCGCAGCATGTACTCGTCCAACGCCTCGTTAGCGTGTGGTCGCCTTTGCTGGAGGCCATTGAGCCGCTCTCGCTGCCAGCGCGAGAAGATGCGCGGCCTGTGCCGGTGCTTCAGTTGTGTGGCGAGGATGCGGCGGGCAGGCGCGAGATCGCTGCTGCTGCCTGCGCCGCTCTTGATCTGCGTCTCGGTATGGTGGCTGCCCCGGCTTTGCCCGTTACGATGAGCGAGATCGACCTGTTTTGCCGCCTCTGGGAGCGTGAGGCGATCCTGGATAACCGCGTCCTGCTGCTGGACTGCGACGAACTGGATATCTCCGACGCGGCCCGCGTGAACGCTCTCACCCGGCTCATGCAGCAGCTTCGCGCTCCCTTGCTGATGGCGAGCAGCGAGCGCGGCCAGTTCGCCCGCCGTATGCTGCGTCCTGTGCTGAGCTTCGATGTGCGCAAGCCGGATATCTCTGAGCAGCGCCTGCTCTGGCGCAGCGCGCTGGGCGAAGTGAGTGCGCGCCTGAATGGGCAGGTCGATACGCTGGTCGCGCAGTTCAATTTGAGCGCATCAGCCATTCGCGCCGCGAGCACGCAAATCCTGCGGGCAGACTTTGAGGACGAAGGAGGGCTGGAAGAACAGGATGGGCATGCGGCGTACGATGGCATAGGTATGCGGTTGTGGGATGCCTGCCGTGTGCAGGCCCGACCCGCGCTGGAAGACCTGGCGCAGCGCATCGAGCCGGTAGCCGACTGGCATGACCTGGTTCTGCCACAGGCGCAGCAGCAGCTTCTGCGCGAGATTGCCGCGCACGTGCGTCAGCGCACCACCGTCTACGAGAAGTGGGGATTTAGCGCGGGAAGCGCGAGGGGACTGGGTATCAGCGCGCTCTTTGCCGGGGCCAGCGGCACGGGCAAGACGCTGGCGGCTGAGGTGCTGGCGCACGAACTGCGCCTCGACCTCTACCGTATCGACCTCTCGTCGGTAGTGAGCAAATATATTGGCGAGACCGAGAAAAACTTGCGCAAGGTCTTTGACGCGGCTGAGGAGGGTGGGGCCATCCTCCTCTTCGACGAGGCCGACGCGCTATTCGGCAAGCGCAGCGAGGTCAAGGATAGTCATGATCGCTATGCCAACATTGAGGTGAGCTACCTCTTGCAGCGCATGGAAGCCTATCGCGGGCTGGCTATTCTGACCACGAACCTGAAAAGCGCCCTGGACACCGCCTTCCTGCGCCGTATCCGTTTTATCGTCCACTTTCCGTTCCCTGACGCGGCGCAGCGAGCCGAAATCTGGCGGCATATCTTGCCTCGGCGCGTGCCGACCGAGGGACTGGACATCCAGAAGCTGGCCCGGCTCAATGTGGCCGGGGGCAACATTCGCAATATTGCCCTGAATGCTGCCTTCCTGGCTGCCGACGCCCGCGAGCCGGTGCGTATGGCCCACATGCTGCGAGCGGCCAGCACCGAATACGCCAAACTGGAAAAACTTCTGACCGAGGCGGAGGTGGGAGGCTGGCTATGAGAGGGCAGGGAAAGCACGAGAGCACAGGCAAAGAGGTGGAGTAGCAATGTTACTGCAACTGCACAAGTCTATACAGAACCTGCTGTACGAGCGCGGCCAGATTAGCCCGCGCGAGGTGGATATCCGTTTTGAGGCACCCACCCGCGAGCGCGTCGAAAAGCTGATCCGGCCCACAATCAACCTGTTTCTCTTCGATCTGCAGGAGAATAAGGAACTGCGACGCAGCGATTTTGAGACGACGAAGCAGAACGGTCGGGCCGAGCGGCGCGCCCTGCCTCGCCGTTTCGACCTGCGCTACATGGTGAGCGCGCTCACGACCAGCAGCGAGGATGAATACCTCTTGCTCTGGCGCGTCCTGACCACTCTGCTGCGCCACCCGCAGTTACCGACAGAGGTGCTTTCTGAGGAACTGCGCCAGATTGAGCTGCCCCTGGTGACGCGGGTAAGCCAGGATGACGAAGGACGGCGCATGTCGGACCTCTGGTCCGCCCTCGGCGGGCAGCCGCGTCCCGCGCTCTACTACGTCGTCACCGTCCCGGTCGACATGGAGCTGAGCATCGAAGCTCCGCTCGTTCTGAGGCGCACCACGCGCTACACGCGCATGCGCGATGAGCGGACGGCAGTGGAAAGCGGCGTGCAGATCGGCGGTGTTGTGCGGGCCGGGTCGGGCGAGCCGCTCGCCAACGTCAGGGTCGCGCTTGAGGGCAGCGCCGCCTTTGAGAGTGTCACCAACACAGAGGGGCGTTTCACGCTGCGCGACGTGCGCCCCTCCACACCCGGTACGCTCCACCTGCGCGTTACACAGGCCGATGGCACGCAAAAAGTCATCGCGGTCGACGTGCCGGGGAAGCGTGACGGTGGCTCCTCAGACAATGAGCATCCTTACGATATCGTGCTGGATGCACCACCATCGTAGTTTGATAGTTTTTGTATCACCACTTGCGAGCAAAACAGACTGCATTGAATCGAAGCGTATTGAAACACAGTGAAGGAGGATTATTCGTATGCCTGAGTATCTCTCACCAGGTGTCTATGTCCAGGAGGTCGATAGTGGACCTCGCCCGATTGAGGGAGTGGGAACGGCCTGCGCGGCCTTTGTCGGCTTCGCTGCCGCCGGCCCGGCCAATCGCCCGGTGCTGATTACGAACTGGTCGCAGTATGTCAACACGTTCGGTAGTGCGGAAGATGGCGGGGCGCGTAACCCTCACGTGCCGGGGGCCTATCTCTCCCATTCCGTCTATGGCTACTTCCTCAACGGTGGAGGTCGCTGCTACGTCACTCGCGTCGTCGGCAATGCGGTGCGGGAGAAGCCCACACCTTTGCAATTGCCCAGCCGCTCCTCGAAAGCGGTGCCGTCCATTATTATCCAGCCCAAAAATGCCATCATGCAGGATATTGAAATCGACATCCTGCCGCCGACGAAAAGCGCTTCCTCCGCTTCGGCCAACGCGCCAGCAGAGGGACAGAGCCAGGATGGCGGCTCAAATGCGAGTGGGAACAGCGACCAGTCCCTGCAAGAGATGTTTACGTTGCGGGCGCGCATGGGTGATCTCGAAGAGGTCTACGAAAACCTGAGCCTCGGCAAGACGGCCACGAAAACAGCCGTGGATACGGTAAACGCCATGAGCCAGTTGATTCGCCTGGTCGAGGCCAAAAGCACCGGCTCGGCCATCGACCGCGCGCCACAAGTGGGCAGCTACGTGCTGAAGGCACCGCCCATGACCACGCTGCCGCAGGTGCAATCCAACGATTTCTCCGGCGACGTGAGCGAGCGTAGCGGTCTGGAGGGCCTGGAAGTCGCCGAAGATGTGACGATGGTCTGTTGCCCCGATCTCATGTCAGCCTACCAGGTCGGCGCCATCGACCGCGATGGCGTGAAGGCCGTGCAACTGGCGATGATTGCACACTGCGAGCGCATGGGTGATCGGGTCGCCATTCTCGACCCGCTGCCTGACCTCTCGCCCCAGGATGTGGCGCGCTGGCTGCAAAAAGAGGCCAACTACGACTCCAAATATGCCGCCCTCTACTATCCCTGGATCAAGATTGCCGGTCCCACCGGTCGCCCGATGGCCGTGCCGCCCTCAGGCTTTATGGCAGGCATCTACGCCCGCAACGACAATGAGCGCGGCGTGCATAAGGCTCCCGCCAACGAAATCGTGCTCGGCGCGCTGGAGGCTGTCAGCCAGGTGACGAAGGGTGAGCAGGACACGCTCAACCCGAAAGGCATCAACTGTATTCGCTCGTTCACGGGTCGTGGACTGCGCGTCTGGGGCGCTCGCACCCTGAGCAGCGACCCGGCCTGGCGCTATGTCAACGTGCGCCGCCTGTTCAACTACATCGAGAAATCGCTTGAGCAGGGGCTGCAATGGGTCGTCTTCGAGCCGAACGACCCCGACCTGTGGGCGCGTGTCAAGCGCGACGTGACTGCCTTCCTCACGGGCGCGTGGCGCGACGGTATGCTCTTCGGGCGCTCACCGGAGGAAGCCTTTTTCGTCAAGTGCGATGAGGAACTGAATCCGCCCGATGTGCGCGATCGCGGCCAACTCTTCATCGACATCGGTCTGGCCCCCGTCAAACCGGCTGAATTCGTCGTCTTCCGCTTGAGCCAGTGGGCTGGCGGTGGCGCTTAGCGCAGAAACAGGAGACCCTGTAGGGGATGGGGTACAGGGGGCTTTGCCCCTTGCCGGGCTGCGGGGTGTCCCGCTCTTTTCCCTTTCCCTGAAGGGTCGGAGGGTTTTACATCAGGTAGGTAGCTCTGCAAATCTAAGAAAGGAAATGGTATATGGCAACATCAGACCCATTGGTTTCATCATGGTTTGGGGTGGAGTTTCAGGGGCAAGTCGTCGGCGCGTTCCGCGAATGCACCGGACTCGGCAGCGAGAACGAGGTGGTCGAGTACAAAGCGAGCGGCCAGAAAGGCGAGTTCGTCATTAAGAAGGTTCCCGGTCGCCTGAAGTGGAACAACATCACGCTCAAGCGCGGCATCACCGACGCCATGGACATGTGGAAGTGGCGCAAGCTGGTGGAGCAGGGCAACATCGACTCGGCCCGCAAGAACGGCACTATCACCATGTACAACCAGCAGGGCCAGGCCGTCGCCAAGTGGAACTTCACCAATGCCTGGCCGAGCAAGCTGACCGGGCCGAGCGCGAATGCTGGCAACAACGAGGTAGCCATCGAGGAACTGGAATTGACCCACGAAGGTTACGAGCGCGTGAGCTAACCGCTCGCGCCATGAGATGGGAGCTGCATCATGTTGCAAACGGAGTTCGAGTTCACGCTCCCACGCGGCTACATTGATGCGCGGGGCAACCTGCATCGGCATGGCACGATGCGCTTAGCCACCGCGCTCGACGAGATCGAGCCGTTGCAGGATGCGCGGGTGCGGGCTAATGAAGCCTACCTGAGCATCCTCCTGCTCAGCCGCGTCATCACCCGTCTGGGCGATATCGGTCAGGTCAGCCCGTCGGTGCTGGAAGGGCTGTTCGCGGCTGATATCGCCTACCTGCAAGACCTGTACATCCAGGTCAACGATTGCGGCACAAGCCTTGTCGAGACACAGTGTCCGCACTGTGGCACGCACTTTTCCTTGGACCTGGCGGGAGGATCGGACAATGCTTGAAGAGGGACAGTCGCTCAACAACGGTAATAATCAGCAGGCTGCTGTGCCATCTTCCGCCGCCACAGGCTCAGCCATCGACATTGAGGCGCTGGCCGAGAAGGTGTACCGGCTGATGCGCGAGCAGGCACGGCTTGAGCGCGTGCGCGGCGAGAAGCCCGGACACGGGCGCGGGATTGGGAGGTGAGTTGAGCTATGGCCGAAGAAGCCTATCCCGGCTGTCGCTTTTATGTCATGCTCGACGGTGTCGTCCAGGGCGTCTTTACCGAGGTCGGCGGCTTGCAGATAGAGATGGATGTGATGGAGTACCAGGAGGGTGGCAACAACGGCTTTGTCTATCGCCTGCCCGGCTTCACCAGAGTCAGCAACATCACGCTCAAGCGCGGCATGACGAAATCCAACGACTTTTTCAAATGGTGCGCGAACATTGCCAGCGGCAATTTCCGCCGCCGCAACATTTCCATAGTTATGTACGACGTAGCCGGCGAGGAACTGATGCGCTGGAACTTCATGAATGCCTACCCGGTCAGGTGGATCGGCCCGCAGTTCCAGGCCACAGACGCGGCGACCGCTATCGAAACGCTAGAACTGGCCCACGAGGGCATGGATCTGGGATGAGCATATGAGACGAGGCGCTTTGATCAATCGCAGCCACCGCCAGCAAGCGCTGGTCAAGAGCATACTGAGACCCCGACCACTGGCGCGCAGGCTCACACGCCACCAGCAGTTGCCTCAGGCACTTGGCCTGCCTGTTATATCCATTCTGCCCGTATCTCAAGCCCTCCCGGTTTCTCCGGCGCTTGCGGACACATTGCCAGCGTCTCTCATCGAGAGAGACTTCCGCCCTGCACTCTCTATGCAACAGGAAGATGCTGTAGATACGCGGATCGAAGCTCTGCCAGCAACAATGCAGACATACCAGGAGAGCATTCCTGCTCAGCCAGCGCCCGCGTTGGCCGCGCAACTGGAAACGCTGGTGCGGCAGGGGCAAGTAGCCGCTATCCAGCCAGAGCACAGTGTCTCCGAGACTGAGATAGTGGTCGTATCCGAAGCCGGAGACGTTCAAGTCGAATCTGCCGGTGTTTCTGCTGCTCATCAAACCAGACATGAAACTGGGCTTGAGACCGAGATTTTAGCCAGACGCGAGGACATACGCGAACCTGAGCTTGAATCCGGGCAGGAGTCTCACTCGGAACGGCAGGAGGATGTGCGCTCACCGATCAGTCAAAGCGCGGCGGAATTGGAAGCTGTGCAGCCTTTAGCAGAGGACATGCATGCGAGCACAGACACAGTTGTCCGGCAGGCCGCGCGCCTTGCGGCATATGAAGCTGTACAGGCGCGACCGGTTGAAGACGCGAAATCTCCGATTGAAACGGTGAGGCCGCGCCGCCCGCGCCGGAATAGCGAGGAACTGCCCGCGCAGACGGGACAGCGCGCTCCGTCTACCTTAGCGACGAAAAAAGAGACGCGGGAGCCTCAGCGCCATGCTCAAGCAGCAAGGGCGCAATGGCAATCAGAAGCGCAAACAGCAAGCGGTGATGGCATAAACGCAGATGACCTCTTCGTACCTACAAATACAGACCGTTCGCCCCAGGTCTGGCTTGCTCGCCTGATGGGCAAGCGCGTACCGGCGCAAGAAGAGGCAGGCACAGGTATGGAGACCGCGCCGGAACAGGATGTGGCAGTGACAAACAGGGGTAGTGAAGCCCCCCTTTATAGGGAATCGGCTAATGTGCAGCCGCGAGAGAAATTGTCTAATGTGCAACCGCAACAGGAATCCGTAAGGGAGACGCTTTATGTTCGCCCGGAGGAGAATGGCGGGCGAGCACAAGGCATCGCCCCTACGGCTTCTCCCTCAGAAACAGATGTCCAGGGGCAAGGAAAACAGCAAATTGAGAGGCCATCCGCTCTACGTACTGTGCCAGGGGTTGCGAATATGCCGACAACGGCACAGGGAGCGCGAACGGTACAGGCCATTGCGGGCGCGCCGGAAATGCCGCAAGCAGCGCGAACGGTACAGCCACGACAATCTGAGCAACTCTCGTCGCAGACGAGGCGCTTCTTGCGGCCACTGATGGGCATTGACCCGGCAAGCGTACAGATACATCGTGATGCGCAGTCGACGCGACTCGCCGATGCCTACCACGCCGATGCTGTGACGATGGGTGACACTATAGAATTGCCTCGCGGCAACGCAAGCGATACCCCGGAGACACTGGGACTGCTCGCCCACGAATTGACGCACGTGGCACGCCAACGCAATCCAGGCTTCGTCCCGCCCATCCTGCGAACCACTGATCAGGCGTCGGCCCGTACACAGACTCCGGCGCAGGATCTCGCCTGGGCAGACGAAGAAACGTTGGCTCTGCAAGTCGAGCGCCAGGTGTGGCAAGTGACGGGGCCGGGGGCATCGTATAGAGTAGGGCCACCCCTTGCGGGTAGCCTGGGGGAGGTGGGTGGACCGGTGATGGCGGGTGGTTTAGGGGGCCAGATCATTTCTCCAGCGCAACATGCTGTTTCGCCATTGCCATCCGCGCCGCTTGCGCCATCTGAGCTGACTGAGACACGCCGGGCAGCAAACGATCCGTGGAATGGTCTGCCTGCGCCGTGGGAACCTTTGCCCGGCTGGTTGACGACGCCACAGATTGCAACGGGACAGGGTGTGTCGAGTTCTCCTGCCCCCGTTCAGATGCCTGCTCCAACCATATCTCCGGCATCGGAGATGACGAGCAATGGTGGCAACCAGCAGGCGAGCGGATATGCTGACATTGCAGTGCAACGAGCGGAGAGAGGGCGCACCATCGGTGAGGAAGCTATCCCAGCCGCACCGGTATCGCAGGAAATGCGAGCGCCTGAGCCGGATCTGGATGAGCTGGCGCGACAGGTGTATTCCATTTTGAGAAATCGGCTCGAAGTCGAGCGCCGCAGGCATAGATAACGAACGAAGGAGGTGCAATCATGGCTCTGGTAGCTGCTACCATCAGGGATAAGGATCATGGTACTGTGGTCGAGTGCCTGTTTAATCCAAAGGAATATACGCTGAGCAAAAGCAACACGTGGCAGGCGGATCAGAGTCACGGGGCCAACCTGGGCTTCTACGAGTTCAGTAGCGGACAGGCCACGACACTGACCATGGAACTTTTCTTCGATACCTACTCGAATAGCAAAAATGGCGCGTCGGCAGGCTCGCCGAAGGATGTGCGCAAGACCTATACCGCCGCGATCTGGAAGATGATGGCGGTCGATCCAAGCCTGGCAAGTCTCAACGGCGTGGGTCAGGGTTCGGATGGTAAGAAGGGACGCCCTCCCATTGTCATTTTCCAGTGGGGAGCCACGTGGACGTTCAAGGCCGTGATTACCAGTCTCAGCGAGCGCTTCACACTTTTCCTGCCCGATGGCACGCCTGTACGCTCCACCATGAGCGTCACGTTCCAGCAGATTCAGGAGAAGGACGATTACCCGCCCACCAACCCGACCTCTGGCGGCCGTGGCGGAGAGCGCGTCTGGGTGGTCAACGAGGGTGATACGCTGGCCTGGATCGCCTACAAATCGTATGGCAACACCCGCTTCTGGCGGCGTATTGCCGACGCGAACAATCTGACAAGAGTGCGGCAATTGACGCCGGGAATGAAGTTGGAGATACCTGATGCCTGAGCAGCCATTAACCCATATGAGTGTACAACTGAATGGCTCTGATGCCCCGGCAGACTTCATGGACGACCTGATTGATGTCTCGATTGAGAATAGCCTGCACCTGCCCGGCGTCGCTACCGTGGTGCTGCATGACCCCAGCCTTTACTGGCTCGATTACGAGAATCTGCTGCCGGGCAAGGCCATCAAAATCTTCGTGAAGATGGCTTCTCAGGAGACACTGCTTTTCGATGGCGAAATTGTAGAGATCGAGCCTCACTTCGGGCGCGGCGCTCAGGAATTGACGGTGCGCGCCTTCGACCGGCTCTACAAGCTCTCACGTGGCACCTACGCCCGTTCGTTTGTCAACGTCAGCGACTCTGACATCATTGAAAAGATCGCGGGCGAAGTTGGGTTGAGCGCGCAGGTGGGGCCGACCTCGCTTGTCTATCCCTATGTCTTCCAGAACAACGAAAGCAACCTGGCGTTTCTGCAAAAGCGCGCTGCCGCGCTCGGTTTCTTGCTGTATGTCACGGGCAAGACGCTGCACTGTGAGGCTCCACGTGGGTCAAATACTGTCCAGCTTACCTGGGGTGTGGAACTACGCGAGTTTTACCCGCGCATGACCACGCTGGGGCAGGTTGATACGGTGAGTGCGCGAGGCTGGGACCCATCACAGAAGCAGGCGGTGCAGGGGCAGGCGAAAAAAGAGCAGCGGGACGCGCCCAATGTTGGCTACAGCGAAGGCACGGGACAGGTGCGCGAAGCATTTTACATGGGCGGGCAGACACTGGTGGCCGATCGTCCAATGCGCGAGCAGAGCGTAGCTCAGTCGCTGGCACAGGCCGTAGCCAGTCAGGTGGCCGGAAGCTTTATCGAGGCGGAGGGCCTTTGCCAGGGGACGCCGACGCTGATCGCCGGGGTTTCCGTACAGATCAACAAGGTGGGCAAGCGCTTCAGCGGCATCTACTTTGTCACCAGTACCGTTCATACCTACAGCGCTCAGCAAGGCTACGTGACGCGCTTCACCGTCTCCGGCCATCAACCATGTACGCTCTTCGCGCTCCTCTCGACCGAAGAGAAGGTGGAGACGCAGCGCGGGCTGGTTGTCGGCATTGTCACCGACAACAAAGACCCGCAAAACCAGGGGCGCGTCAAAGTGAAATACCCCTGGCTGACCGAGGAGCACAGCAGCGACTGGGCGCGGGTGATAGCTCCCGGCGCGGGCGCGCAGCGCGGCATCGAATTTCTGCCGGAGGTCAACGACGAAGTGCTCGTCGGCTTCGAGATGGGCGATATCAATTATCCATATGTGCTGGGTGGCCTGTGGAATGGCAAGGACGCGATTCCGAAGGATGTCGTCAGCGGCTCGGTACAGCAGCGCATCATTCGCTCGCGCACCGGTCACATGATTACGCTGGACGACAACGACAGTGGCGGAGGTATCACGATAGAAGATAGTAAGGGCAATAAGCTGGTATTCAACAGTCAGGAGAATAAGCTCACCATCACGGTGCAGGGCGACACGGAGATACAGGCGCAGGGCAATATGAAGCTGGGCGCGCAGGGCAACATGACGCTGCAAGCGCAGGGCAATATCTCCGTGCAAGCCACCGCAGAGGCGGAAGTCAAGGGGACGGCGGGTGTCAAGGTGGACGGCGGCCCGGCCATCGTGGAGGTCAAGGGCAGTATGATCAATCTCAATTAGCTTTATATGAGGACAGGAAAGGAGCGTCATCATGGGAGAACCGGCGGCGAAAGAGGGCGATAAGATCATCGCTACCGATACGCACATTTATATGATTCCGGCACCGCCCGGCCCGCCCGTGCCGACGCCCCTGCCCAGTCCGTTCAACGGCATTATCGCGGGCAATCTCAGTACGAATGTCAAAATCATGGGTCTGTCGGCCGCGACCGTGGGCAGCACCGCTGATAACGTCCCGCCGCATCTGCCACAGGGCGGGCCGTTTCAGGTGCCTCCTACCAACAAAGGTGAGATCATCATGGGCAGCCTGACGGTCATGATTAATGGCAAACCGGCGGCGCGCAACGGCGACACCGCCATGACCTGCAACGACCCCGTCGAGCTGCCCATCGGCAAAGTCATAGCCATCGGCACTGTTATGATCGGATGAATAGATAGATAGGAAAAAACAATGACTACGCGAGATTTTTTAGGTAATGGCTGGGCGTTTCCGGTGCGTGTCGACGCGCATGGGCGCATTGCCCTGGCGCGGCAGGAACGCGACATCGAGGAGGCTATACGCATCGTCCTGCTAACGCCGAAAGGACAGCGCGTGATGCGCCCGGAGTTCGGCTGCCAGGTTCACGAACTGATCTTCGCGCCCAACGATGCCACCACCGCCGGGCTGGCTGCCTACTACGTCGAGGAGGCGCTGGGCATGTGGGAGCCGCGCATTCGCGTGCTGGACGTAATCGCCCACGCCGACCCGGACGATAGTGGCCGCCTGCTCATTGATATCCACTATGAGATTAAGGCCACCCACGACAGGCGCTCGCTGGTCTTTCCTTTCTATCGCATCCCTGGCGAGCCAGAGGACGCGGAGCGCATTCGCATGGTAGCCCTGGCAAACGCACGGGGAAGGGAGTTATAGCCATGCCATTACCAGTACCAGTCCTTGATGACCGCCATTTTCAGGATATCGTCGACCAGGCAAAGCTGCTCATCCCGCGCTACTGCCCGGAATGGACCGACCACAACGTCAGCGACCCCGGCGTGACGCTGATCGAGCTGTTCGCCTGGATGACCGACATGCTGCTCTACCGCGTCAACCAGGTTCCCGATAAAAACTATATCAAGTTCCTGCAAATGATCGGTGTGCAGTTGGAGGAGCCGCGCTCGGCCGCCGCGCCCATCACCTTCTACCTCTCGGCGGCGCAGTCTGCCGCCGTGGTGATCCCGGCGGATACCGAGGTTGGCACCGTGCGCACGGAAACCAGCCCCTCGATACTTTTCACCACCGAGAAAGATTTGACCATTCGCCCGCCGAAGCTGATTGATACCTTCACGCGCAACGCCAGCCAGCGCGATGCCTGGCTGCGCCACAATCTGCGCCAGGCGGAACTGCTGAACAGGCGCACGCTCATGTTTCCCCAGAACCCCAGCCCCGGCGATTCCTTCGTGCTCGCCTTCCAGCAAGACCACAGCAACCACGTGCTGGCGCTGATCGTCAACTGTGACCGGGCGGGTGGCGCGGGCGTTGACCCCAGAAATCCGCCGCTCGCATGGCAGGTCTGGCAGGGCGGCGCGACGCGCTGGGTCAACTGCGAACTGGAATACGACGGCACGGGCGGCTTCAACGAGTCCGGTGAGATCATTCTGCACTTGCCGGAGATGGCGCAGGCCGAGTTCCAGGGCCTCAAAGCCTACTGGCTGCGCTGCCGCCTGACCGATGCACAGGCCGGTCGCAACAACTATAAAGTCTCGCCCGCCCTCATCCGCCTGCGTGTTGAGTCACGCGGGGGCAGCGTGAGCGCCCGCCACGCCGTCTCTGTGCATAACGAGTTTCTCGGCGTCAGCGATGGCACGCCCGGCCAGACCTTCAAGTTGCTGCACACGCCCATCCTCGCCCTTGATCCGCGCCGCGATGCCCTGATCGTCGAGCCTCCTTCGGGCATGGGCAGGCCGCAGCGCTGGAAGGAGGTCTCCGATTTCGCCGACTCTGGCCCCGAAGGTCAGCATTACACGCTGGATAAGCTGGATGGCACGCTCACGCTGGGTCCGTCTCTGCTCCAGCCCGATGGCTTTGTCTATCGTTTCGGTGCCGTGCCAGAGAAGGGCAGCGCGTTGAGCTTCAGCCGCTATCAGTACGGCGGCGGCGTAATCGGCAATGTCGCGCAGGATACGCTGACCGTGCTCAAATCCTCCATTCCCTACGTAGCGCACGTGACGAACCGCGTGCCAGCAGTGGGCGGGCGAGACGCGCAGAGCCTGGAAGACGCGAAATTGCGCGCCCCGCAGAAGCTGCGCACGCGCGCGCGAGCCGTGACCGCTGATGACCATGAATACCTTGCGCGCCAGGTGCCGGGCGTGGCTCGCGCTTACTGCCTGGCCCCCGGCGCGCAGCCCGGCGCTCCCGGCGACCCCAGACCGGGACAGGTCTTCGTCATCATTCTGCCTCGGATCGACGAGACGGAGGGCTTCATTCCCGCCGGGCGGCTGACACTTTCCGCTGAGTTACGCGCTGCCGTGCTGGGCCAGTTGGAGCAGCGCCGCCTGCTGGGAACGGCTTTAGAAGTGCGCCAGCCACAATATGTCTGGGTTACGGTGCAGGCAGACCTGCGCGTGGCCGAGCGCAGCGACCCCGCCCTCATCGAAGAGGCGCAGCAGCAGGCTGAAGAGCGGCTTTACCGCTATCTGAATCCCTACACTGGCGGTCCGCGTGGCGAGGGCTGGCCCTTTGGCCGCTCGCTCAATCGCTCCGAAATCTTCGGAGTGCTCCAACAGGTTCCGTATGTGGAATATGTCGAAGATGTGCAGATACGTATTAGCGAGTCTGCCGATGCGGTGAACCCGCAGGCAGCCGCTTTGCGCACGGTCAGCGTGCCGCGCCACGGGCTTATCTGCTCCAACCGCCATCAAGTAAAGGTGCGCTGATATGGCTACTGAAACGCAACCAGATCAACTTATCGTTCAGTTAGAGGGAAAGATCATCCGGGTCGTCTCCCTCAACATGGCGCTGCTCACCATCGGGCGCACACCGGAAAACGGCCTCGCGCTGGCCCACCAGACCATCTCGCGTCACCACGCCGACCTGCGCGTGACAGAACAGGGCGTGACGCTGACCGATCTCGGCAGCGCCAACGGCACCTTTCTCGGCAGTGAGCGCCTGCTGGCGAACCAGCCGCATCTGCTCAGCGACGGCACCACCTTCCGCATCGGCCCCTTTCTGCTGACATACCGGGTCGTAAAGACACCCACCGTTGTAGCAGATGAGGAGCATGAAGAGCCGCAAAACGAAGCCGCTCCCGTAGCTGCTGAAAGCGAACGGGAGCAGGAGCCGGTAGCTGAAGCGTCGCCGCAGGAGCCGCAGAAACCGCAAGAACCGGTCAGCGAGCAGTCAGAACAGTCATTGCAAGACGAACGGCCAGAGCGGGAAGCGCGGGATGCGGTGGTTGAATTTGCCGCTGTGCCGCGTCCAACCGATGTCATACCCACTATTCTGCCAGAGGTGCCATCGGAGATAGCTCCTGTGCAGTCAATGACTGCCGCGCCGAAACCGGCAGCGCCACTACGGAGAGAGCGTGATGAGAACGGAAGCATCTATCTCGGCTTCTTGCCCGACATTTTCCAGGAGGATGATTTTCTCAGGCGTTTCCTGCACATCTTCGAGGATATCTGGGAGCCGCTGGAACAGCGCCAGGACCATATCGGGATGTACTTTGACCCGCGCACCTGCCCGGCTTCCTTCCTGCCCTGGCTGGCAAGCTGGCTCGATCTGCCATTCAACCCGCGCTGGCCGGAGGCGCGCCATCGCCGCCTGCTTTCAGCCGCGATGGAACTCTATAGCTGGCGCGGCACCGCCTACGGTCTGACACGCATGATCGAAGTCTGCACCGGGCTGACGCCGCTCATTCGCGAACTGCCCTCTCAGCCCTTTGTCTTTCAAATCCGTATTATTATGCCGCCCGGCGCGTCAGCCGAGGCTGTTGATAAAGCTTTTATTGAAGAGCTTATTCAAGCGCATAAACCGGCCCATGCTGGTTACGTATTGGAGGTCAACATATGAGCATGGATTTTTCAGGCCGCACGCTCGGCCAGTATCGCATCGAAGCGCCGCTGGGCGCGGGCGGCATGGGGCAGGTCTTTCGCGGCGTGCATCAATACCTTGACCGGCCTGCCGCGATTAAAGTCATGCAGGCCTACCTGGCGCTCAATCCTGATTTCCGCTCGCGTTTCCTGCGCGAGGCGAAGGCTTCTGCAGCCCTGCATCATCTCAATATCGTCGAAATTTACGAGTTTGGCGAGCAGGATGGCGTTCTCTACCTCGTCATGGAGTTGATGGAGGAGGGTTCGCTGCGCGCGCTCCTGCGGCGCGGTTCCGGTCAGCCTCTGCCCCTTCCAATAGCGGTTGACCTGATGCGCCAGGCAGCAGAGGGTCTGGCGGCGGCGGATGCACTCGGCATGGTGCATCGCGATATCAAGCCCGATAACATGCTGCTCAGCAGCCTGAACAGCGGCGTGCGTGGTTCAAATCCCTATATCCTCAAGATCAGCGATTTCGGTCTGGCTAAACTGGCCGAAGGAGGCGGGCAGACTACTACAGGTGTACCGATGGGAACGCTGGCCTACATGTCGCCGGAGCAGTGCCAGAGTCTGAAACTGGATGGTCGTAGCGACCTCTACTCGCTGGGCATCGTCATCTACGAAACGCTCACCGGCTACCAGCCGTTCCAGATCGACAACTTCAACGATGCGTTATATAAGCATAGCAGCGTGCCGCCACGTGCGCCCCGCGAGATACGCCCCGATCTCCCCGTCGCGCTGGATGCGATTGTGCTGCGCTGCCTCGCCAAGAAGCCCGAAGACCGCTACCAGAACGGGACGGAACTGGCGGTCGCGCTGCTGGGCGTGCTGGCTAACCTGGGAACGCGCTATGCGGTGCAGCCGCAGAAGCCCGTGGTGCTGGCTCAGGCCACGCCCGTTCCAGGCACAGTCTTGCAGGCTCCCGGTACGGGCGATGAAAAGGCTCCCGTGGTTGCCACGCTCCCCGGCGGTTCATCCGTGCCTCGCGTGCGCGTGCTCGATCAGAGCGGGCAGACGCTGCAGGTGGCGGACGTGAAGAGCCAGGGGCTTATCATTGGGCGGCAGAGCGGCAATGATATCGTGCTCGCCGGTCAGGGCGTCTCGCGCCAGCATCTGCAGGTCTCCTGGGATGGCAGGCAGGTCAGCGTCAAAGACCTGGGGTCGAGCAATGGCACCGTTCTGGACGGGGTGCGCCTGATACCGCAAGTGAGCCAGGTCTGGATGGAGCGACAGGTCATTCATGTCGGGCCATACTGGTTGCGCCTGGAAGGGCCAGCGCCCGATGCCACTCTGGTGCAGCCTCAGCCGGTCGTCCTCGCGCAGGCAGCAAACTACAATATTCCCAGAACGGCCCATAGCCTGCCAACAGAGGGAGGAGTGCCGTCGGTCGCAAGTCCCAATCGCATCGGCCTCTCCGCCAACCCGAAGACGCTCACCATCACCCCTGGCCAGACGTTGCCAGTGCAGGTGACGCTGACCAATCTGGGCAATACCGTTGACTGGTTTACCACCACTGTCGAAGGCGTGCCGCCCGACTGGGTGCAGGGCGCGGGCCGACAGGTGCAGTTGAATCCAGGCGCGCAGGAGACGCTCGATATGCGCGTAAGCGTGGCCCGTACCCCGGCCAACCGGGCGCAAGATTATCCCGTCACCATCCGCGCTCGCTCGCGTGAGAAACCGAACGAATCAAACACGACGCAGGAGACGTGGACGGTGTTGCCCTTCAAGGAGGACGCGGTGCGTATCGAGCCGCGCCGCGTTGTCGGGCGCGGGCGGGCGAAATACAGCATCGTGCTGCAAAACAGCGGCAACGCCCCCGCCAGCTATGCTCTAGCCGGCGAAGACGACGAGCAGAAGATGGACTACGCCTTCGACTCCAATCCCGTTCCCGTCGAGCCGGGCTATGAGGCGCGCATCCCCCTCAAGGTGCGCGTGAGTCGCAAATGGATTGGGCGAGAGGACCGCCGTCCCTTCCAGGTGCGCGCCTTGCCCACCGGCAGCAGCCTGCCCCTCTCCGCGCCGGGTGAATTTGTCAACAAAGCGCTCATCCCTGGCTGGATACTCCCGGCCCTCGGCCTGCTGCTGGTCGCTGCCATCGCCCTCGCCGCGCTCTTCCAGTTCCATATGATGCCCGGCATGACCGCCACGACCACCACACCTATCATTCCAGGCGTAACGGTCACGCCCAACGCCCAGGCCACCGCGCAGGCGCAGGCAACAGCTACTGCTCTGACAGCAGCAGGCGCCCAGGCGCAAGCGACAGCGACAGCGCAAGCGCAGGCAACAGCCACCGCTGCGGCCAACGCGGCTGCCAACCCCTACGGCGGCACGCTGGCTCTGGACGATAAATTTAATAACAGCGGCAATCCCAACGGCTGGACGTGCGGGGCGAATGCCACCCTCACCTATCAGAACGATGGGCTGCACGTCGTCAATAACAGTACCACCGACGCCGCCATCTGCATTCCACAGAACGCGAACCTGGTCGTCAGCAACTTCGCCGCCCAGCTACAGATGAACGTTGTCAGTGGCAGCGCGGGAGGAATCGCCTTCTACATCAACAACGGCGCGACCCCGCCTACCTACTACTCGCTAGCCGTCAGTTCAGACAACGCTACCTACACTCTGGCGATGATGAATGGCACAGCCAGCACCCTCGTCTCCGGGCGCTCCAACAACCAGATCAACAACTTCGCCATCGTCTCAGGAGGGAACAGTGCCAACGGCTGCAACGGCAACCTGAAGGTCTTTATCAACCAGCAATGCCTCAACAGCACCAACAACACCACCTTCACCGGCGGCATGGTCGGCCTCTACATCCCACCCTCCTCCGAAGTGGTATTTCACCACATCAAGGTATGGACGGGGCTGTAATGAACAAAAGGTAATCGGGAAAGGACGAGACCATGAACAACTTCCAGTCAGAACAACGCAAGCCGCGCTCCTCCAGCACTATGCATGTTCCATCGACCTGGCATCCTGCTCCAGCGCCGCAAGAGCCAGATCTTACCGGCCTTCATGCCGTGCATTCTCTTGCCGATTTCGCCGTTCATTCTGGTGGTGAGTCAGGCCCTGCCGACCCTGTACAGAAAATGGACGCGACATATGCTCATGGACAGGCAGATCGTGCGGAACAGGTCACATCCGAAGAACGCTATGAAAACCGCACAGGTCTGCCCGATGCCCTCAAAGCCGGAGTTGAAAGCCTCTCCGGCTATTCCCTCGATGATATCCGCGTCCACTACAACTCGCCTAAACCTGCCGAGGTACAGGCGTTAGCATACACGCAGGGAACAGAGATCCACGTGGGGCCGGGGCAGGAACAACACCTCGCGCATGAAGCCTGGCACGTGGTGCAGCAAAAGCAGGGACGAGTGCAGCCAACGATGCAGATGAAAGGCCTGGCCATCAATGATGATGTAGGGTTGGAGAGGGAAGCGGATGTGATGGGGGAGAAAGCTGCGCTTCAATCAGCATCTCTATCACATGATGATTTAGGTCAGGTGACCAGTTCGCCTGCTGCAATCGTTCAACTGCTGCTTGCTAAGGATATTCAGCCTAATAAGAGGTACAAGTACAAAGATAAGGAAGGAAAGGTGAAGGAGGGTGTGCTACTAGAGAAGAAGAGCGGCGGATGGTACAGCTTCGATAATGGCGATGTGATACAAGGGGCTGGTAATATCATAGAGGAGGCAGGTAGTGGGAGAGCGACATTGATGGAAATAGAGGGAGAAGACCACGGGAGCAAAAGCGAGGTTTCTGAGTCTGATTCTGAGAGTGACGAGGAAAAGGAAATGGAGAAAGAGGAAACAACAATACGCTCAATGTTCCTGAACTATATAAATAGTAAGGGCATAAAAAAACAGAGTACTATCAATCTACTGGTCGACCTCAACGCAGAAAATATAAAATTGGCTAAAGAAGTTCGTAAGTTGAGGAACTATAAGACGAACTGGCAGGCCTACACTTCTTGTTTCGATGCGGCGGAGCGTTTATTCAACTTATTGGGTGATCCTAAAAATTTCGCCACGAATAGCTGGAGCAGTGTGGTTCAGTTAACAGAAGGTATTAAAGTCCTTATTCAAGACATTGAGCAGATCAATAGCAGCAAAGTCGGCTGCATTTATCGTATAGGGATAGAACGTGCTTCCAGTCTAGATCATAGCTTTGTTATCGCAATTCAATCTGGTAATGCTGAACTATTGCAAAGTTTCGCAGGTGCGGATGGAGAAGCTTTGGGCCAGAACTTACAGAAAAACGGCTCCTATACAGTTGAGAAGATTAAACTACTTCTAAGTCAGTTGATAGACTCAAAGGATAATGTACGAGCCCAGAGCCAGGAAGCTTTGTTCGGAGGCAGAATCGATGGGGAACGCGACCCCAAAGACCCCAAGAAAGTGATTACTTTGGACCTTAGAAGTAAGGATTTTGGTATTAAAATTGACAGACGCGGCTTGTATGATCAAGATGTTCTGGAGAAAAGAATCAAGGAAAAAATAGCCC
Source organism: Ktedonobacteraceae bacterium (assembly GCA_035294125.1). Taxonomy (GTDB): domain Bacteria; phylum Chloroflexota; class Ktedonobacteria; order Ktedonobacterales; family Ktedonobacteraceae; genus CADDYT01. The sequence goes on from DATGLM010000005.1 coordinate 90,157, forward strand.
GGAACATGCAGGAGCTTGGGCTGATACAAAGCTAACAGCGTGTCCCCCTTGCAAGGGGGACACGCTGTCCGGTGCTACCTGGAGGGAACTGCGGCATCTAAGAGATGCCTATGCGACTTCGCTCACCCTTGTAACAGCGTTTGCAAAAGCCGTTGCGTCTCAGGCATAGGTTGCACGCCTAATTCCTCGTTGAGGATTTGCTGGCAAAGCTGGTACTGGCGCAGGGCTTCGTTGCGGCGCTTGAGGGCGGCGTAGGCGCGCATGAGCTGGCGGTGCGCCTGCTCGTCGCAGCGATCTACTTTGAGGATGGCGCTGGCCCATGTGATGGCTGCCTGGTAGCTGTCGCTGGCGAGGGCGTGCTCGGCCAGGGCGTCACACATCGTCACGTAGGTCTTCGTCAGTTCTTCGCGGGTCATGTAGGACCATTCGGCGTAGAGGTCTTCGGTGAGGTATGGACCGCTGTAGAGATTGCAGGCGCGTTCGTAGAGGGCCATCGCTTCGGGGCCGCTGACCGCCCGCCCTGCACGGTAGAGCTTCAGGAACTCATCGACGTCGGAGTGCAATTTCACGGCAGGGTTGAGGGAATAGACCTGTCCTTTGCAGAGGATGTAGCCGCCGCCGGGCTTGCTGACCACGTCCCGGTTGAGCGAGACACGCAGCGCGCTGATCGCCACGCGCAGCTTGTGCTCGGCTACTTCCGGTTCCTCATCGGGCCAGAGCGCTTCCATGAGCTTATCGACGCTCGCCCGATGTTGTGGCTGCGTCATCAGGTAGCGCAGAACGGCCTGCCCCTTCACGTTGGAGCAGAGATCAAGATCTTCCGGGGAGTTGGTGCCGCGCCTGACCTCGAAGCGCCCGAAGCAGGTGACGTGCAGGTCGGGCAGTGTTTGTAGAGTCCTGGAAGGTGCGGATATGCTCTCTGTCTCAACCTCGCGCTCCTCATGGTCGTCCATTGCCTCGTCCCGGCGCACCAGGCGCAGGGGCTGTGTCGCTCGGACTTCCCGACGCGTTGTGAAGGGCGGCAGCGTTTTCACAGGTATCTCTGTTTCGGTGAGCAAGGGCAGCAGCTTTTTGAGCGAGGCCATCTGCGCCTGTTGCTCCGCGTCAGAAGCGGCCAACTGCCTGCTTGCCTCCAGCAAAGCGTCCTGCGCCTGGATGTAGCCCGCGACCGCGCTGCGCAGTTTGTCAAGTGTAGAAATAAGCTGTGCCTGATCGGGGGTGAGCCGTTCGCTGGCGAGCGCGAAAAAAACGGCTCCTTCCGCGTACAGCCCTCGTTCGATGCAGGTCAGGCCATGCTTTGCCAGCGTACCCGGCGAGACCGGGGAGGCCGCGTCAAACTGAATGATGAAGGTATCTTGTTCGGACAGAGGGGCTGAGACCATTATATTCCTCCAGTTCGCTCTGCTTTTTATAGAAATCTCCAGAGAATTCAAATACATCCTCTTCACATTGGCAAGTGTACCCTGTCCTTGCCCAATCTCTATGCAGTAAACTACGTATTCCCACTACGTATTTTTTTGATGCTTCCATTTTCCTCTTTTTCAAAGTATGCCCTATCGCGTTCCTGAAAATAAGATCAGGGACTCGTCATCTACTAGTCTCTTTGTAACTTGTCCTCGTATTCATCAACAGCATGCTGGTGATGGGGAGCGCTCCTGAGATATGTACATTTGTTGTTCACAGAGTACGCGGCGGGGAATCTGCGTACTCTGCATGAACGCGGCCACGATCAAAAAAAGATTGTGGGCAGTGTGTGTATGCGCATCAGGCGCGGAAAGAACAGGTTAAACTATGCGAGACAATGTACAACAAGCGAAGGATGAGACCAGCCGCCGCTCTTTTTTGCGGCGTGGGCTGGCGGTAGCAGGAGCAGGAACGCTGGGCGCGGGGCTGCTGGCGAACGGACTGCCGGCCTTTGCCTCGGTGGAGAGCGGTGGTCTGACGAAGGGGGATGTGGCGATTCTCCGCTTCCTGGCCGCTGCCGAAATTATCGAGACCGATCTGTGGCAGCAATACAATGAACTGGGCGGCATCCAGGACAGCGAGGTTCCCGGTGGTAGTGGCAGCCAGCCTTACATACAGGCGCTTCAGGTGCTGGATGGTGATATGCCGCAGTATATCCATGACAATACTGATGATGAGATGAGCCATTTCACCTTTATCAATGCCTACCTGCTTGCGAAAGGCGCGGACCCTGTCAATCTGGATAAGTTTCGTACCTTACCGAGCAGCAAAGCAACGGGGGCGCAGCACATTGGTCGACTCACCAACCTCATGCAGCTCACGGTAGATACAAGCTGGTGGACGCGCTACCGCAGTAGCACGAAGAATCCCGATTTCGGTGACACCTTCCCCCAGGCCATACCCGCTTTGAGTAAGGGGCAGTTTCCGGCCATCCCCCGCTCCGATGCCGACCTGTCACCGAAGAAGCACATCCAGGCGATTGCCAACACTGCTGGCTTCCACTTCGGCTTCATCGAGCAGGGCGGCTCCAGCCTCTACCCCTCGCTGGCTCAGCGCGTCAGCAACGTGGAAGTGCTGCGCATCCTGCTCAGTATCGGCCCGACCGAGACAGCGCACTTTCAGACGTGGCACGACAAAGCAGGCAACGCGCCCGCTCTGACCGATCCCACCAATGGACTGGTCTTTCCCGACCTCAACAGCCCACCCTTTGGAGGCCAGAACTTCCAGACCAATCTGATCATGCCCGAACCAACCATCTTCCTCAGCCGCAAATTCCCAACCGTCTCCATCGTTCGCCCCACCAACACAACAGGGGCAGCGATGGGCGCGGTCCAGGCCCTGACCGACGATGGTTTATTCATCGGCCAGTCGAAAGAGTTCTTTGCGCTTCTGCAAAAACTCGCTCAGGAGGCGGATGCGGCCACGCGCTGATCTGTGTCTTCCACCCTCCCCCGGACCGACCGCGTTTGTTTTCAATGCCATGATAAAATGGGACCAACAAAATCGGCAAGTTTCCCGATCTTGTTGGTCAAATTTCATCATGCTATGAAAAGCGGTCTCGGACGTGTCATTCTGAGCGCACGAAGAATCTCGGCAACCACCTTTGTGCAATGGTCGGCTTCTCGTGTCCTCGAACGTTAAGACTTCGTGTATGAGGCGCACAGCATGCCAAAATAGGTCGGCACCTCGTAGGAGAGCAGTTCGCCCTTGAAATTCAGACCCTCAATTGCACCGTGCAGATTGAGCACCTGGCCGTAGGAGTCGGTGGCGGCGCGTTTGAGCCAGTCGAGGTCGAAGGTCAGCAGCCGGGCAAGGTCCTGCGCTTTGATGGCCTCGATCAGCGCTTTGTCATATTCTTCTGAAGCAATGTCATAGCCGTATGGCCCGTTCGCATCATGAGCATGCCCCAGATCGGCGCTGGCAACAAACGCAATGCGGCGCTCAAGTTTCTCCGCCGCCTTCCTTATAGCCGCGCCAAACGGAGCTGAAAGCTTCCACGGCAGGTTGTTGCGGTCAGGGCAGGCAATAACAACTTTTGGCCGGGGATGCAGCGCGGGTGCCAGAAACCAGAGGGGGACAAGCGCGCCCCAGTCAAGCGGCATAGAAAATGCGGGGTCGTCAGCAACAGCGTAATACACATTCTTAACGGGAACATCCAACTCTTGAGCTGTTTCGATAATGGCCGTGTTTAGCTCCCTATCGACAGCAAAGGAAAGCGTAAAACTATTCCCGTTCCCTTCCTGCTCAGGGCCAAGTGTTCCCTGTACGCGCATGTTATTAAGAAGCGAAAAGGCCATGTCTATTCTATGCCCGTGAGGCGTCACCAGGACTATGGTCTCAGGTTGTGCCGCTGCCATGCGCCGCCCAAGTTCCTCCATAGCAGCGCGTGTCGCCTGCGCCCTTTCCATTCCCTTTTCCCCTAACAGAGGAATAGTGAGACTGCCATGCGGCACAATACATGCGAATACGAGTCTGCTCATCTCATGTCTCCTTCATCTCAGGACTGCTATTCACGGGAGAAGGAGCGCAGGGCGTAGGTAATCTGCTGCTCCAGCGTCATCTCCTGATCCTGCGGAATTTTTGCCAGCGCCTTCTGCGCCTCTGAAGCTGAGAAACCGAGGCCCATCAACGCTTCCAGCACCTCCGCCTGCATCTTGCTGGAGGAGCCACCTGTGGCGGCAGCCAGCGCGGGCAGTTTGCGCTTCAGTTCCAGCACCAGCCGCTCCGCTGTTCGCTTGCCCACTCCCGGAACCAGGGCCAGGCGTTTCTCGTCTCCCTCCGCGATGGCCCGGAACAACGCGCGCGCATCCATCACCGAGAGCAGCGCCAGCGCCACCTTTGGACCCACGCCGCTAACCCCGATCAATTGCTCGAAAGCGTCGCGTTCCTCCTCGTTCGTGAAGCCGTACAGGGCGATGCCGTCTTCGCGCATGTGGAAATGTGTGTGTAGCGAGACTTCCGCGCCCGCCTCACCCAGCGCGTTCAGCGTCAGCGCGGGCGCAAAAACGCGCAAACTGAAGCCACCAACACGAATGATGGCCGCGTCAGCTTTTCGTTCCTCAAGAATACCATGTATGTTGGTAATCATTTTTGAAAATCCATTTATATGCCTTTTTAGCGGATATTAAGAAAATCGTGACTGTGGCTGGCGGTGTGCAGGTGGCAGATGGCGATGGCGGCGGCATCTGCGGCATCATCCGGTTTGGGAACGGCGGGAAGGCCCAGGAGGATGCGTACCATCTCTCCCACCTGGTGCTTGTCCGCGCCTCCATAGCCGGTCACGGCCTGCTTGACCTGGTTGGGTGTGTATTCGGCAATGGGGAGGCCTCCGTTTGCCAGCGCCAGCATTGCTACCCCGCGTGCCTGTCCAACCGTCATGGCCGTGCGCGTATTCTTCGAGAAGAACAACTCCTCCAGCGCGGCCTCCTGTGGGTGATAGGTGGCGATAACCTCGCTCAAGCCCTGGTAAATAAGCTGGAGGCGCTTCGAGAGGGACGTGCGAGCAGGAGTAATGATCGCATCGCAGGCCAGCAGACGCAGTTTGCTGCCCTGCCCTTCGATCACTGCATACCCCACGATGGCCGTGCCGGGGTCAATACCCAGCGTGATGCGCGGGCCATGCTCAGGGATCATAGTGCTGTTCCTCCTTGCTCAAGCAGTGTCGGCACAGCCTGACGCATCAATAGATCATCATGCATAGGAATTCGCAAACTCTTCGGGGAAGTCTGCGTTCGTATACACGTTCTGCACATCATCCAGGTCTTCGAGTTTTTCTACCAGGCGCATGAGTTGATGGGCAGTCTTCTCGTCTGAAATCTCGACCTTCGTCTTTGGCTGCAGCGTGCTCTCGGCCTTCACTACCTTGTATCCTCTGGCTTCCAGTGCCTGCCGCATGCGCTCAACGTCCGCTGGCTCCGTGTAGATGGTGAGCACCTCGTCGTCGGCTGCGGGCGTCTCTACGTCGGTAGCGCCCAGATCGATGGCTTCCAGCGTAAGCTCGTCGACATCTTTTCCTGCCAGCTCCACCTCGATGATGCCGGTGGACTCGAACAGCCAGTCGACGCAGCCATTCTCACCCAGATTTCCACCGTTGCGGCTGAAGGCGTTACGCACCTCGGCCACCGTGCGGTTGCGGTTCTCCGTCATGGTTTGCACCAGCATGGCGGTGCCCCCGGGACCGTAGCCCTCGTAAGTGATCTCTTCCAGCGCGGAGCCTTCTCCTCCGCCCAGCGCGCGCTTGATCGTGCGTTCAATATTGTCCATTGGCATATTGGCGTCGCGAGCGCGCTGCACGGCCATGCGCAGGCGGAAATTTGCGTTCACATCGCCGCTTCCGCCCTCGCGCACCGCGACCACAATCTCACGGCCCAGCCGCGTAAAAAGTTGTCCTCTGCGGGCATCATTCACGCCCTTCGAGCGTCGAATCTGTGCCCATTTTGAATGACCTGACATATTTCCTTCTCCCTACCTTACTCCAAGATAATCTGGTAGCATGTAACTTCTTTCATATGAAATGCACCTCATGTCATGCTGAGCGAAGTGAAGCATCTAGCGGTCTATCCAGCGTGCTGCTCGCCCCAGATGCCTCGCTTCGCTCAGTATGATATGTAATAACTGGCATTAACCAATGAAGTACATGCAAAGCATCTGTTGGCTGTATTTTAACATGAGGAGGGCCTTTGAGTCGAGGGGTTGAGAACGGCCCTTGCTCGTATTCTATAATCTCGTTAGAAGCAAAATGTTCAGAGAAAATCAGGAGGGTTATTGTGAACTGGAATGCTCTTTTGAAGGAGACCGCTCATCGCCCCTACCCACCTCCCACCGGGGCATGGATCATGACGCAGTCCTGGCACGAGCTGCTCTTCGCCCACTGGCCCTTCGCGCCCGCAACGCTGCGCCCCCTCATTCCATCCGTCCTGCCCCTCGATATCTTTGAAGGGCAGTGCTGGGTCGGTGTTGTCCCCTTTCGCATGAGCAACGTGCATCCGCGTGGTTTCCCCTCCGTCCCTGGCCTCTCGCAGTTTGTCGAGATGAACGTGCGCACCTACGTCACCGTGAATGGTGTCCCCGGCGTCTACTTCTTCAGCCTGGATGCCAGCAACCGCAGCGCTGTCTTCCTCGCGCGCCAGGTCTTCCACCTGCCCTATTTCCATGCCGCCATGCAATGTAACAACATTAAAGGTACTATACGCTATCGCTGCCACCGCTTCGGCTACCCACCCGCCTCGGCGGACTTCATCGGCAGCTATCGCCCCACCGGCCCGCTCTACCACTCCCAACGCGATAGCCTCGCGTACTGGCTCACCGAACGCTACTGCCTCTACACCGTTGTCCGGGGAAATCACGTCTATCGCGCCCAGATTCACCATCCTCAATGGTCTCTGCAACCCGCCGAACTAGAAATCACCCACAACACTGTCGCCCTCGCCGACGATGTCCACCTCCCCAATACCGCTCCCTTGCTTCACTATGCTCGCCGCCAGGACGTGCTGATCTGGCCTTTGCGGCGCGTGGCGTGATTCCTTCCCCACCCTGTTTCGAGCCACCGGCAAGGGCAACCACCCCCGCCCAGGCTAACCCTGACCCCCAGGCCACCCCTTGCGGGTGGCCTGGGGGTCAGGGTGAATGTCATTCCCGTCTCCCGACGCTGCGGTCGATCTTGCCGCCGTTGTTGATGAGGATAGCGCGGGCGCGAGAGGTGCGGGCAACGTTGGTCGGATCCTCGAAGCGGACGCCGACGGCGATGTAGTCGCCGGGTGGGCGCGTGGCAGCCTGGACTCTCGCCATGTTCTGGCCGATGTTGCCGCGTTCGGGGCCGCGCCGCAGGAGGCCGATCACCGCGCCGAGGATGATGCCCACGGCGGCTCCGAGGATGACTGCTCCCGGCTCCGGCAGGGCGGCGAAGGCGAAGTGCAGGGCGAACAGGATGAGCGCCAGCACGAGGCCGAACACGATGGCGAGGGTAATCACCAGGGCAAAATTGGGGCCGCCGCGCGAGGTCTGGAGAAATTGCGCGCCACGGTTCGTGTTGGGGCCGTGTTCGCGGAACTGGCCGCTGCCCATCACCGTTGCGGCTTCCGGGCGCACAATCTCCTCCTCGCTGAAGCCCTCCTTGCGCAGTTTCGCTGCCGCCGCCTCCGCCTTTTCCCGATCAGAAAAAACCGCCAACAGGTCAAGGTCGGCGAATCGTTGTTGCTGTTGTTGCTGTGGCATAACTACACTCCTGAAGTTCGACGTGTCGAGTCAGTACTGTGTCTATTATAGGCCAATGTGGTGGATAATGGGTAGCGGGACCATAGTCAGGCTACCCGGGCTGCGACAGCGATTCGAGGACGGCGGCAACTTCGCGGCGGATGTTGTCGTTGTTGGCGATCTCGTTGCGCACCTTTTCCCAGCCATGCATGATGGTGGTGTGGTCGCGCCCACCAAGCTCAGCGCCGATCTGGAGCCAGGAAGCATCCGTCTCTTCACGCATGATGTACATGGCGATCTGGCGCGGCCAGACGATCTCGCGGTCGCGCTGCTTGCCGCGCATGAGAGCCGGGTCGATGCCGTAGTAGCGGCAAACTCCTTCCAGCACCTCGGCGACGGTCAGGTTCGCCAGCGGCTTGCTGTCGGTGTAGAGGTGCTCAAGCGCCTGCATGGCGAGGCCGACGGTGAGCGGGGCATCGTGCAGTGTGGCATAGGCGATGACACGGTTGAGCGCCCCCTCCAGCTCGCGCACGCTTTTGCACTCTGGTCGGGCAATATATTCGATCACCGAGGGTGGGACGCTGAAGCGCAGAGACTCTGTTTTGGAGCGCAGGATCGCCAGCCGGTGCTCGTATTCCGGCGGCTGGATATCGGCCAGCAGACCCCACTCGAAGCGGGAGCGCAGGCGGTCTTGCAGGCTGTGGATGGCTTTTGGCGGGCGATCACTGGTCACCACGATCTGCTTGTTGGCATTGTGCAGCGTGTTGAAGGTATGGAAAAACTCTTCCTCCGTCGATTCTTTGCCCGCGATAAACTGGATATCGTCTACCAGCAGGATATCGATCTGCCGGTATTTCATGCGGAAATCTTCGGTTTTCTGATAGCGAATGGCGTTGATGATCTCGTTAGTGAACTTTTCTGAAGTCACGTAGAGCACGTTCAGCCCGTTGGCCTCGCCGACGTGGCCGATGGCGTGCAGCAGGTGCGTTTTGCCAAGACCCACGCCTCCATAGAAAAATAAGGGGTTATAGGCGCGCCCCGGATTGTCCGCCACGGCCAGCGAAGCAGCATGGGCCAGTTTGTTCGATTTCCCTACGATAAAGGTGCTGAACCGATAGCGCGGATTCAGCAGCCCCTCGCTGTTGGGTGGCTTGAGCGGCGGCGAAGGCGAGAGCGCCAGTTCTTCATGCTCGTTGAGCGGGAGTGGTTCTGGTCTGGCACGCCCATTGTCCCGTCCGTTGTGTTGTTTCTTCTGTATATCGCCATGCTCCTCATCGCGATTGCTGTTGCTTTCGATGCTGCGATGAACGGTGGGGCGTGCAGGTGACGATGCGCTGGAAGTCATTGCGATAGGCAGAGATGGTGGCTGCTGTTCCTGCTGAGGTGGCGGCGTCGCGGGGTGGCGCGTTCTTGTCCGATGCGGCTGCTTGCCGGAAAGCATTTCGCCAGCATCGCCCGGTACTGATTCTTTTGCCACCACAAATTGTACTTCAACCGGCTGGCCCGTGATCTCTGTGAGGATAGTGCGTATGATATCTGTAAAGCGCCCTTCCAGGTGGGCTTTGGCAAAGGTGGTGGGAACGCGCACCACGAAGACGCCATCCTGGAAGGAGACCGCTGAAGTACCCTGAAACCAGGTTGAAAAGACCGCAGGTGAAACTTTTGCCTGCAAACGCGCTATTGTTGTTTGCCAGATTTGTTTTGCATTCACGTGCATCCACCTCTTCAGGTGATTTTGCTATCAGTTGCCAGCTCTGTGCGTTGTATCTTATTAGATAGTATATAGTGTACCAGGGCAAAAAAGGCCCGGAGATAGAAAGGCACATCTGAGATAGACAGAGAATAATGGTAGCATTAAATCAAAACGCTGTAAAGCCCTCTTTTAGGAGGGATTTGAGAGCTAGCTCACAGCTTTTTCCCTCTGTCCTACTCTATACTGGTTCGCAATGGCGTGCTAAACTGGATACTCAGGTGACCGATTGGGTTAGGAAAGTTGTCTCTGTGGATGGGTTTTGAGATTTTCTTTGTCAAGGAGCTATTGTATGCCTGTATCTCACATAAAATGTCTTGTAGTGCGTTGGAGGAAAACGGGAGCCGCTCTTATCCTCACTCTTCTCATGCTTCTAATTAGTATAGCGATGGCTGCGTGCACGGGGCTGAATTTCGGCAGCAGCGGCAGTGGCAGCACGCCGACAGCGACGCCTTCTCGTCAGACCCTTTCTAAATTAACCTGGTGCGGCAAGCCACTGGTCTTATTTCGTGACGAGGGCGCGGTCTCTCCAACGGCAACGGGAACAGCGGCGGCCACTGTTACACCCACGGCCTCGGCGACCGCGAACGGCACTCCCACAGGAACGGTAACAAAGCCCGGTACCCCCACGACCATTACTGATTGGTCGCAGGTGCAGCCTGAACTGGGTTTTACGGTGTATCTACCGGTGACGCTTCCCACGCATACCTGCCTGGTCAGTGTTTCCGGCACCATACATGATCCTATTTTTGGCGGCAGCTTTATTATTGGTTACCTGCTGCCCGATCACAGCTCGATCAGCTTATCGGAAGCTCCTCTGCGTTCCCAGAGCCAGCAATTCCAGTGCAGCCCATCTCCGGCGAGCGGCACGCCGACGCCGGAGAGCGCAACGCCAGCGTCGGGGACGGCTACGCCGCGAACCGGTGCCACCGCGACGCCGACGGCGACACCTGCGCAGCTTTGTTCGGGTGCAAAGGGAAATACGGATATCTTTTTCTCTGCTCCCGGAACGACCGCCCAGTTGCAGCAATTTTTCAATGCGTTGCAGCCCAACGTTGATTGGATGCCAGCTGCGAGCTAAATCTGAATAACGAGAAGAGAGGAAGAGGGAAGATAGTGAATAATTCTGCTGTGCTTCCCTTCAGTGATACTCATCTGGTATAATGGCAGCAGTTTTGTGTAGAATGCGCACAACTTGTTACCATCTAGTAAGGGAGGAACTTTTATCATGGATAAGTGCCCTTTTTGTGGTGCGGAAACGCGGCCAGGGGATAATTTTTGCCTGCAATGTGGGAACCGCCTGACTCCTGCACCTTCCTCACCTCAGCAGGTTCAGACGGTTTACAATGAGGCAACGCTCCCTGAGCAACCGTGGTCTGCTCCAGACCAGGGGACTATTCCTGCTTCGCCCGCTCCCTGGGCGAATGCCGGTGAGTCAACTTTGGCCACCGTCTCAGATTACGAGCAGACGCAGCGGTCTGAGGGCGCGCCTGCTGCGACCATCGACCGGATAGAGAATCCCGGTCGCTTGATCTTGCGCTCCGAGGACGGCGAGGTTGTGAAGGAATATATCCTGGAGAAGCCGGAGATGACGGTTGGCCGCCTGGCTGGCAGCGATATCCTGCTTCCGAAGGATAAGCTGGCTTCGCGTCGTCACGCGACCATCCATTACGAGGATGGCAACTATGTGGTTCATGACGAAGGCAGCTCGAATGGTACTTTTGTCAACGGACAGCAACTGGAAGGAATGGGGTCGCGGGTGCTTCATGATGGCGACCGCCTGGGCATTGGAGAACATGAATTAATCTACCGCGCCTATGGCTCGACTGCTCCCACTGTTGAAGACCTGCCGACTATCGCTGTCCCCTATGATGCTGGCGAATTGACCTACCAGACCCGTGTTGACGAACAGGCAACATCCTCGACGTTTGAGGACTACGGCACCAATTTGATGAATGGGGATCAGATGGCATCGCTTGCGGCGGAAGCTGAGCGTGCCGCGGAGGATGCGACCGCTGCTGCACCTCCCGTAGAGGCAACGAGCCAGCCTCCTGCACCGGCTCCTGTGTCGGCGGCACAGCCGGTACACGCTCCGGCACCTTCCTCTACACCAATGGCTTCATCAGCACCGATGCCACCCCTGCAATTACCTGATGATGGTGTGGTAACCTTTGGGAGCATTACTGCCGTTCCCTTGCCAGACCTGCCGGATATTGCTCCACTGACGGCGGCTCTCTCCGCGTTAGATGGACAGGTAATGTCCCTGCAGGAGCAGTTGAACTCCACGCAGGAGGCTCTGCGCAATCACGAGAGCGAGTTGACCCAGATCACCGCGCAACTTCGCAGTGGCGTGCGTCGTGTTTCTGATCGCATGGACAGTACGATTGCCGATGTGGCACGCAAGCGCGAAGAGCTTTCCTGGGCCGAGTTGCTGCAACTTATGGAGGACGTGGAGAATAATCCACGTGATATCGAGTATGTGACCAAGCTGGCGCGCAAGGCACGCGAACTTCGTAAAGTATTCCAGATGCACCAGAACGTGCTCAGTACGATGGCTGAATGCAACAGCCTGTTGCGCAGCCTGATCGGAGAGGATAGATAACTGGGCCTGTTGTGCTTTGCTCTATGTTATTCTGAGCGCGGCAAGGAATCTCCTGCGCTCCGTTGAGCAGACGGCGGCCATAGATTCTTCGCCGCGCTCAGAATGCCATGTGAGAGGCACAACACGGTGTTGGACTACCATGCAGGCACAGAACTACGACGCAATTATCATCGGGGCTGGACTGGGTGGGCTGCTCAGTGCGGCGCAGTTGCTGCAGCGCGGCAAGCGAGTGCTGGTCTTAGAGCGCCTTCCCCATTGCGGCGGTCGCTTCACCGCCAAAACCTTTCAGGGTGTGCAGGTCAGTACAGGGGCGGTTCACATGATTCCCTTCGGCAGCAGTGGTGTGCTTTCCCACATGCTGCGCCGCCTGCGCATTCCTCATCGTATCTTCGATGCTGACGTGTTCGGTTCATTTCATGTTCATGGCAGACAATATCGCTCCCGGGGTCTGCTTGGTGTCTACAAATTTCTCGGCCCGCGCCAGTTCTTCTGGTTTACACGCCTCGGCTATCTCATGTTCTTGCGGCGACTTCCCGCTGCTGAGCAGGAACTTCCTTTCAGTGAGTGGTTGCCGCGCCATATCGATGTCAAACGCAATCCCGAATTAGTTGCCTTCTTCGAGCGTATCTCTCGCTTTGCCCTCAGCCTCGAACTCGATGCCGTCTCCACGGCTGAGGTGATGCGCACCACGAAAAACATGTTTCTTTTCGGTGCGCCCGGCATCGTTGAAGGTGGCTGCGGCGCGCTGACACGCGCACTGGAACAGCAGATCCGCGAGCGCGGAGCCGATGTGCGCCTTCGCTGCGATGTGACGCAGATCCTACATGAAGATGGGCGCGTGAGAGGGGTGCGCGTGCGCGCTAAAGAAAGCGGCGAGGAAGCCTTTTACTTTGCTCCGCTGCTGGTCAGCGATATCGGGCCTCGTGCCACCAACGCCCTGCTGGAAAACCGGCAGGTGAAGCAGGCGGAGGTATTGAAAAAACTGAAGCACACTGCTGATAGAGGCACCGACGACAACCGCAGCGATGAGGACGGTTCTGACGATGTAGCGCGGGAGGAACTGGAGGAGGCTGTCGGCCTCAAAGTCCATTTTCTCAGCGATATCTCCTTGATACCGCACAAGGGCATTATGTATTGCCTGGATACGCAACGCATCGCCGGTATTGTGCAGCCCACAAATTGTGACCCGCGTTTAGCCCCGCCGGGAAAGCATCTGCTCATCAGTCATCAGGTAATCCAGAGCAGTAATATAGAGGAAGAGAAGGCACTGGCGCTGGCTGATCTTTACCAACTGTTCGGTGAAACTTTTGAAAAACATTGCCGTGTTCTTACTATGAGCGCTTATCGCGGGGAGTGGCCTGTGAACAGGATTGCTCAGGGCGCGGATATGGCTGCAAGAACCGCTGTCGAGGGCCTGTATCTGGTGGGAGATGCAGTGAAGCCTTCAGGATACCTGATGGTCGAGGGTGTGGCCCAGAGCGTTAACACGCTTCTTGACCTGTTGGATACCGATGGGCGGAGCAATGTCATGAAGCCGACATCGCGCCTTAATGCTCTACGCTGGTTGTGGAAGGCTCCTGGAAATTCTTGAAGAAAGCTTACTATTTATGGTAATGGAAAAATCATCTCCCTTTTACCTTATTCAAGGTGGAACGCCGCTACAGGGGGAAGTGCAGCTCAGTGGCGCTAAAAACGCAGTCACCAAGATGATGATTGCTTCCCTGCTGACCGACGAATCTTGCCTTTTGCGCAACGTTCCGCTTATTGGCGATTTGTATTTGACGATTGCTCTCTGTCGTGCTTTTGGTTCCGAGGTAGAACTGGACGACCATACACTCTATATTCGCACTCCTTCTATTAGCAGCGGCTATGTCGCTACGAATGTGGGTGGTCTCAATCGCATGGCAGTGATGACCATTGGCCCACTACTCCACCGTTATGGCGAGGCCAGTATTCCCCGGCCTGGTGGCGACCGTATTGGCCCCCGCCCCATCGATTTTCATATCGCTGGTTTGCGACAAATGGGGGCGGAAATCGTCGAGCAGGAGGGGCGCTATCTCTGCACCGCTCCGCAGGGCTTACACGGCGCAGCCATTCGCTTGCCGTTTCCCAGTGTCATGGCGACGGAGAATTTCCTCATCACAGCCTCTCTGGCTAAGGGCGTGACGATCATCGAGAATGCCGCCACAGAACCGGAGATCATCGATCTCATCAAGCTCTTGCAGAAGATGGGAGCCATCATCGAGTTGAAGGTTGACCGGCGCATCGTCGTCGAAGGCAGGGAGCGGCTGCACGGTGCTTCCCATACGCTGTTGAGTGACCGCAACGAAGCCGTTTCTCTGGCTATCGCCGCCTATTTGACCAGAGGTGACGTCTACCTGCGCGGTGCGCAGCAGGACACGCTGCTGACTTTTCTCAATACCCTCTCAAAGATGAATCTGCGCTTCCACGTGGATGATGAGGGCATTCGTTTTATCGGCGATGATCGACCGCCGCCCTCTATTGCCCTGGAAACCGATGTCCATCCCGGTTTTATGACCGACTGGCAGCAGCCGTTTACGGTGCTCTTAACACAGGCCACAGGTATGTCGGTGTTGCATGAGACAATTTACGAAGATCGCTTCGGCTATACCAGTTCGCTGCAGCGCATGGGGGCGCAGATTGAATTATTTTCCAAGTGTCTGGGCGAGGTGCCATGCCGTTTCCGTGAAAAGCAATACGTGCATAGCTGTGTCGTGCACGGCCCGACACCGCTCCATGCCACGCGCCTGGATATTCCCGATATCCGCGCCGGTTGCTCCTACATCCTCGCGGCCCTCTGTGCCGAGGGCAAATCCAGGGTCTACGGCATAGAGCACATCGAACGCGGCTACGAACACCTGCATGCCAAACTGCGTTCCCTCGGCGCGCACATTGAACATGTTTATCCTCTGGAGCCGGTAGCCGTTGAGGTCGAGCAAGGTAATCATCTCAACCCCTGATGAGATGATTGGGGCAACAAATGATCGCATGACCGCACATGAAAGAATATCCCTGAATCAAGCGCACGGCGACCTGACTGCGCTGCATAGCTCTCATTCTCTACAAATAGAAGCTCAAAGGCGACCCACTTCCGGGCCGCCCTTTTATTGGACCGATAGCTTGTTTGCTGCGACAGGCTTTCAGGCGTTCCAGCTTGCCCGCACTTCGCGTAGTTGCTCAGGGGAGAGGATGCGGAAGAGAATGAGCAGGTTTTCCAGGTCGTATTCCAGGCCAATGGAGTGTAATTCCTGGCGAATACGACCGAGGGCGCGAATCTGAGCGGTCGTCAGCAGCCCGTAGCTGACGAGGCTGGCTGCGAGAAGCTGGTCGGGGGTGAGCAGCTTAAACATAAGTAAGATTTCTCCAAGCTGGTAGTTCATATCAACACCGCGCAACATCCGCTGGATATTCTGCGCGACTTCCAGGCGATCTTGCGGCACCAGGTGTCCCTCTAGCAGCACGCTGCCGAGCGAGCGCGTAGCGCGGCCAGTGAGCACGGCTGCCTGTACAGATGACTGAGGTGGCTGCTGCGGTGCCGGTGTAGACATTGGTGGCAGGCTCTGCATGATATCGAGCAGCGTGGTATCGGTCGTTGGCAATGAAGCACCCTGCACCTCTGGAGCTGACATTGCTTGCTGTGTGGTCTGCCCGTTGGGCGCTGGCGTTGTCCCCTGCGGAGCCTGTGCTGAGGCGGTATGCGCTTGCTGGGCCTGAAGAGCTGCCTGGAGACTGGCATGCAGCCCCTGTCCGTTGACGCTTTCTTCTCTGGTATCGACGTGTGGCAATCTTGTTGTCTCATCGACCCTGTAGGCATCGGCTCGCCCGTTGCCCTTGCCGTTGCTCACCGTCGTTTCCAGTGTTATGTCAGCAGGGGATACTTCTTGCCCGGCGATGGGTGGTGTGGGAGAGGCAGGCGTCGGCGGTGTTAGGGTTTCCATCATGGATGCGAGCACTGTGAGCGGCGTTGCCGGTGGCGTTTGCGCATTGCCGGAAAACGCCGCGTTTTCCGACCGTGTCGCCTCACGGCCCCTGTTGTCCAGGGAAGCGTTGTGCATATTGTGCGTACTGCGCATACCGTTGCTATACGGGTAATCGTCTCCGCCGGGAGGAATGTCCTGGATCGGTGCGGCACGTAGTGGCAGCGAACCTGCGGGCGAGGGAGCGGCAGGAGCAACAGGATCAGCCGGGCGTCCCATCTGCTGCCACGGAGCGATGGTTTCTTCGCCAGGCACGGGTGGAGGGGCTGTGGGGACCGGGGAGCCATCACGCATAGTATTCTGCGCGCTGACTTTTTGCTCTTCTATCATGCGTGAAAGCTGAGCCAATCCCGATTCCATTGTTGATGTCTGTCCTTTCTGACCGCTATCGGCGCTACCAGTGTCTTGCCTTTCTGGAATATTCCTGCTCCAACTCTGTTGGCCTGGGTAGATCACGGCGCGAATCTTTTCCGAAGCTGACTGCGTGGGTAGGGATTGAAACCTTTCGCTGCCTTCTGTCACCTGCGGCTGTGACTGCGGAAAAGGTTGCTGGGGTGGGGCCGTGTGCGCGGTTGCAGCAGGCACAGTCGTTGGCTGCGAAAAAGAGGGAAGGGGCTGAACGGCGGAGCCGCCAGTTGTGTTGTTGGGATTGACGGCCTGCAAGGGCGCAGTCCGCTCTCCGATTGGTGAAAAATCGCGGGCGGCAGTGGTCGCGGGCATTGTTGGCAGCGTCGCCGATTGTGGCAGTACCGTTTTTCCATTGACGACGGGAGTGGCTGTGATGCGTGGTATGCCTCCACTGCCCGCGCTGGTGCTCATGCTGCTGGCTGTGTCGCTGCCGGTGGGGCGCGGCGTTCCTCGTTTCACCGCCTCTAACAGATTCATAATGCCGAGCATCCCATCAACCTCGATATCCGGTTTGATGGTGTATGGGCGTTCCTCGAGATCGTCACTTGGGAGGGAAGGACCGTAGCCGGCGATATTCTTACATTGATAGGTGAAGACTTGCACGCCTCGTCCCCGGCGTTGCGTATCCAGTGCTACCCAGAATTCGCGTCGTCCCGCTGCCGCCTGGGCAAGATTAACCAGCAAAATGCGCACCGAATAGCGCGCTATGGCATCAAATACTTCGACTGCTGTACGCGCTGTGTGGCATTCGTAGCCGGCAAGCTGAAACTCGCTGCTCAGCAGCGTCGCCACCTGTTGATCACGTTCAAAAAACAGGATGTGAGGCCCACCAGTGCTGATATTCATAACTACGCCTCCTCCATGACGGATACGGTGAGAGTAAACTTCACCAGAACGCCCGGCTTTCTATCTACAGATTCCTTCGCCTGCCCCTAACCGGCCAGCAAGGCAATTCCTTATTGATTGATTGATTGATTCAGAACTCAGGCGTTAGTATAGCATATACCGACACAGGAGTGGTAGTAAATGGGACTATTGACATCTCCCGATGTGGCGCGGTAAAACGAAGAAAGGAGAAGCGTTTCCTACTATTAGAGGGATAATTAGAATACAGAGATAAGTCTCTGTTTTCAGGAGTGCAGCAAGTACATGGAACAGCAAGTAGTTTCTTCGACTCAGGTACGGGAGAGGCCCGTAGTTGCCTTGATGACCGATTTCGGATTGGGCGATGGTGACGTTGGAGCGATGAAAGGCGTGATCGCCGGTATTGCGCCGCAGGCGCAGATTCTTGATATTACGCATGACGTCTCGCCGCAGAATGTGCCGTCCGCCGCCTGGATTCTCTCTTCGGTCTATCGCTATTTTCCCGTGGGCACCGTCTTTGTCTGCGTGATCGATCCCGGCGTCGGCAGCTCTCGCGGCGCTATCGCAGTGGCGGCTGGTGACTGGTTCTTTGTCGGGCCTGATAATGGCCTGTTCAGCTACGTCTACGCCGGGCAGCCCATTCACGGCGCGGCGCTGTTACACAATCCTGCCTATCAGTTGCCGCAGGTCAGCTCGACCTTTCATGGGCGTGATATTTTTGCCCCTGCGGGCGCATACCTTGCCCGTGGCGTTGATCTACGTGAATTTGGTCCGGCGGTAGAGCCTGCGGCGCTGCTGCGTCTGAATATAGAGCCTCCCGCGCGCCAGGGCAATGTGATTGAAGCCAGTGTTCTGCATGTCGACCATTTTGGGAATATCATTACCAGTATCCCACTTTCACTCGTGCCGGACCTGTTTGATAGCGAGGAAGTGCGGGCCGAATTTCCGGGTAATCGAGGTAATCAAGCGATGGTTACAGAACGCAGGCGCTTTTTTGCCGGAGGTGCCGTTGATGGAGTGCCTTTTATCTACGGCGACAGCTCAGGCTATGTGGGCATCGCGGTGCGCAATGGCAGCGCGGCCAGGGTGCTCAACGTGAGTACCAGTATGCCTGTAATCCTCTTCATTAAAAATACCTGAGTATCTGGAAAAAGTGCAGGTCTTCTGTGAAAAAGTTGTATCCGCTGCGCGTTGCTTACCGTATTTAAGATAAAGGGGATAGGTGGATATATAGAAAGTGTGTGATGCCCTTGACAGAGACTTATCTGTACTGTATGCTACGATTATAGTAATGTTTTGCTAAGAATAGCTAGTAGCGAAACCGTGAGATGAAAAGCCGGTGAGTGAGTTCTATGGCTGGAAAAATGTGGCGGAGGCAGAGGAAATTCTAAAAGGTGGATGACTTACCTGGTAGTAGGCGCGCAGGTAGCTCGTTTCTCGCCAGTCGTGAGATGTAACCCTAAGCTGATAGCGGTTCGGAGCACACGAACACACAAGAGAATAAACATTGCGGGAGCATCCATACGATGCATCTTACAATTGTATATCGAGATATCCTCTGCAACGTAGGAAAGGGCTGGTTCTCTACTCGTTTTGTGAGCGAGAAACCGGCCCTTTTGACCTCATACAGTTTTGGATCTGGAAAAATTACTGCTTCAGCGACAAAGGCAGAATCGTACAGCGTTGTACAATCTCATCTGGCAAAGCTTGCAATCTGAGCGTGTAGTGCGTTTTCCCGATTGTCTGACGGTTTCTCACGAAACCGTTGAGACGGCATAGAACAGAGAGGATAACCTATGGACCTGGTGAAGCGGTTAGAAGAATATCGGGACCGTGAACGGGGACTCCTATGGGAGGGGACGTTTGCGCAGTACTTTGAAATTGCGAGCAAGAAGCCGCATGTGGCTCGCTTGTCGCATGAGCGCGTTTATCATATGATTATGGACGCGGGGGTTGAAATGACCCGTTCTGGCGAACCGCGTTACAATTTCTTCAGCCAGGAAATCTTTGGCATCGAGAAGCCGCTTCAGCAAATCGTCGATTACTTCCATTCCGCTGCTCAGCGCCTGGAAGTACGCAAGCGTATTCTGCTTTTGATGGGGCCGGTTGGCGGTGGCAAATCTACAATTGTCTACCTGCTCAAACGCGGCCTGGAGGCGTATAGTCGCACAGAAGAGGGAGCGATCTATGCTATTAAAGATTGCCCGATGCACGAGGAACCTCTTCACCTGATTCCTCATGATCTGCGCGAGGATGTCGAAAAGGAATTCGGCCTCTACATCGAAGGCGACCTGTGTCCCCACTGTCGCTATATGGTCGATAACGAGTACAGAGGACGTATCGAGGATGTGCCGATCAGACGTATCACATTCAGTGAAAAATATCGTATTGGTATCGGCACCTTTACTCCGTCCGATCCAAAAAGTCAGGATATCAGCGAGCTGGTCGGCGGCATTGACCTTTCGACCATCGGCGAGGTCGGTGTTGAAAGCGACCCACGCGCCTATCGCTTCGATGGCGAGTTGAACATTGCCAACCGGGGACTTATGGAGTTCGTCGAAATGTTGAAGACGGACGAGAAGTTCCTGTATGTCCTGCTCACGCTCAGCCAGGAGCAGAACATCAAGACCGGGCGCTTCAGCATGATCTATGCCGACGAGGTGGTGGTCAGCCACACCAATGAGCATGAGTACCAGGCGTTCGTCGGCAATAAGAAGTCCGAGGCGTTGCAGGATCGTATCATTCTTGTCAAGGTGCCGTACAACCTGCGTGCTTCCGACGAGGTCAAGATTTACGAGAAGCTGCTCAAACAGAGCGCGTTGAAGGATGTGCATATCGCGCCCTACACCCTGCGCATCGCCAGCATCTTCGCCGTGCTGACACGCCTTGAGCCTTCCAAGAAGGCTGGCATGAGTCTGATGAAGAAGCTCAAGCTCTATGATGGCGAGGATATCGAGGACTTCAAGCAAAAGGATATTAAGGAACTGCAGGAAGAGGCGCAGCGCGAAGGTATGGATGGCATTTCGCCGCGCTACGTCATCAACCGTCTCTCTAACGCGCTCGTCAAGCAGAATGTGACCTGCATCAATCCGATCGATGCCCTGCGCGCTCTGCGCGATGGTCTCGACCAGCACACCAGCATCACCCGCGAGGAGCGCGAGCGTTATCTCAACTTCATCAGCGAGGCGCGCAAAGAGTACGACGAACTGGCGAAGAAAGAGGTGCAACGTGCCTTCGTCTACTCCTACGAGGAGTCGGCCCGCACCCTGCTCAACAACTATCTGGATAACGTCGAAGCCTACTGCAACAAGACCAGGCTGCGCGACCCCATCACCGACGAGGAGGTGGAACCAGATGAGCAGTTGATGCGCTCTATCGAGGAGCAGATCGGCGTGACCGAAAACTCCAAGCGCTCGTTCCGCGAGGAGATTTTGATCCGCATCTCCTCGCTGGCGCGCAAGGGCCTGACTTTCGACTATACCAGTCACGAGCGTTTAAAGGAAGCTATCGAGAAGAAACTCTTTGCCGACCTGCGTGACGTTGTGAAGATCACCACATCTACGCGCACGCCTGACAAGGAGCAATTGCGCAAGATCAACGAGGTGGTCGACCGCCTGATGACCGAGCATGGTTACTGCCACGTCTGCGCCAACGAAATCCTGCGCTATACCGGCAGCTTGCTCAACCGTTAGCACCTCGGGCGCGATGATGAGCTTTAACGAAATACTGGGTAGTTTCATCATTGCGCCTCTCTGTTTTAACGGGCTATATATAAGGAGGGCGCTGATGTCTGTCTCACAGCATGATTGGTCGCTGCACCGGAAAGGACAGATCGACCAGGAGCGGCATAAAGAGAAGATTCGCGAAGCGATCAAGAAAAACCTGCAGGAAATTGTCAGCGAGGAGGGTATTATACTATCCGACGGCAAGAAGACTGTGCGTGTCCCCATTCGCTCCCTCGACGAATACCGTTTCCGCTTTGACCCTGGCCGCCAGCAGCACGCCGGGCAGGGCAACGGCAAAAGCAAAGTTGGCGATGTCGTGGCACAGGAGCCGCGCTCGGGCAAGGGCAAGAAAGGTGATGCCGGAAAAGAAGCTGGTTACGACTACTACGAGGCCGAGATCTCCATGGAAGAACTCTCGGCCATGATCTTCGAGGATTTAGCCCTGCCCAACCTGGAACAGAAACGCCAGCAAGAGCTGCAAACCGACGCTGTGCGCTTCACCGATGTGCGTAAAAAAGGTCCCATGACCAACCTGGACAAGAAGCGTACCATCATCGAAAACATGAAGCGTAACGCCGCCAAAGGCAACGCCAGATTCCAGGATCTCAAAACCGAAGACCTGCGCTTCAAAGTCTGGGAACCCACCATCCGCTATCAATCTAACGCGGTAGTGATAGCCATGATGGACGTTTCGGGATCAATGGGTGAGTTTGAGAAATACATCGCGCGTAGTTTCTACTTCTGGATGGTGCGGTTCCTGCGCACCAAGTACAACAACGTGCAGATTGTCTTTATCAGCCACCATACTGAGGCGAAAGAGGTTACCGAGGAAGAGTTCTTCCACAAGGGCGAGAGCGGCGGCACGCAGGTCTCCTCGGCTTATGAACTGGCCTTGCAGATCATTGGAGAACGCTACAATCCGAGCGACTGGAACATTTACCCGTTCCACTTTTCCGATGGCGATAACCTGCCCTGGGACAACGACCGCTGCGTGCAACTGGTCAACAAGCTGATGGAACTTTGCAACATCTTTGGCTATGGCGAGATTCGCGAGGGTCATTATCGCTCCCCCAGCACGCTCATGTCGGCTTACAACAAAATCAACGACAAGAAGTTTATTGCCGTCACCATCTCCGACAAGAAGGAGGTCTATCCCGCGCTGAGAAAGTTCTTCTCGACGCGCGGCGATCCCATCCCTGCTTCGCGATAGGTATATGGGGTAATGAGGAACATTCGTAGGGGCTGATTGCTTGCGCCCGGTGCCGCTTGATCGGCCCACTACTGAACAGGTGCGGTCTCTCTCATCCGCATCAGGAGCTTTTAGATATGGCAGACAGTGAACTGGAACGGTTGCGAGATGCGATTGATCGTGCGTGGGAAGACGCGCTGGCCTTTGGCCTCGACCCGTTTCCCACGCACTTCGAACTGGTCCCTGCATCCATCATGTACGAATTTGCCTCCTATGGCCTGCCGGGGCGCTTCAGCCACTGGACGCACGGTAAAGCCTACTACCGGCAAAAGATGCATTATGACTTTGGCCTGAGCAAAATTTACGAGATGGTGGTCAACACCAATCCGAGTTATGCCTTCCTGATGGAAATGAACGACCTCTTGCAAAATACCTTCGTGGCGGCGCACGTGTTCGGGCATACAGACTTTTTCAAGAATAACGCCTACTTCCAGCACACCTCGCGCCGTATGATCGACAAGGTGAGCATCCATGCCGAGCGTATCGCCAAATACGAATTCGATCATGGCAAAGACGAGGTCGAGCATTTCCTTGATGCCGTGCTCTCCATTCAAGAGCACGTCGACTACAACCTCTTCCTGCGCAGCGATGACATCAAGCAAGAGGAAAAGCCCACCGAGACGACCAGCGAATATGATGACCTCTGGAATCTCGATAAACGCATGCAGAAGGTGGAGGAGGAGCGCGATCGCCGTCCTGGCAAGCCACCCAAGTTTCCGGAGAAGCCGCAGAAAGACATCCTGCTCTTCCTCATCCAGCACGCCCCACACCTGCAATCCTGGCAGCGCGACATCATTGAAATAGTACGCACAGAAATGCTCTACTTCGTTCCTCAGATGCAAACGAAGGTTATGAATGAGGGCTGGGCCAGCACCTGGCACGCTCGTATCATGCGGCAGCTCAGCGACGAGGGCGTCATCAACGACTCCGAATTTATGGAATTCGCGCAGTTGCATTCCAGCGTTCTCTCGCCTTCGCGCACCTCGCTCAACCCCTACTACCTGGGCTACAAGATATTCGAGGATATCGAGCGGCGCTGGGATAACCCCACGCAGGAAGAGCAGGAGCGGCTTGGGCGCAAACCAGGGATGGGCAAGCAGAAGATCTTCGAGGTGCGCGAACTCGACAACGATGTCTCTTTCCTGCGCAACTACCTGACCGAAGACCTGATCAAAGACCTCGACCTCTACCTCTATAAGAAAGAGGGCGACGAGTGGGTGATCGTCGAGAAAAACTGGGAGAAGGTACGTGATGGCATCGTCGCTAGCATGACCAACTTCGGCTATCCCTATCTCGTGGTCGACAACGGCGACTATCGCGGCAACCGCGAGCTCTATATCAAGCACCTTTACGAGGGCCAGGACCTCGACCTCGTCTACGCCGAGAAGACGCTCCAGCACGTCTACACCATCTGGGGCCGCCCTGTCCACCTCGAAACCCTCTACGAAGGCAAACGCATCCTGCTCTCCTACGACGGCGAACGCAACTCCAAGAGTTCGCTGGAGAAGTAGCGCGTGACTTCTGGCGCGGCGGCTTAAGCCGCCGCGCCCGGCCAGCCGCGAGGGCTGGCCCTCCTATATACGTTTTGTGGCGCGTCAGGGCGCGCTACAAAACCGTTTACGGATATGTGTTTACCCACTCAGTTGCGAGTGCCTCAGGTGCGCGTTCTGTGTTGATATTCGCTCCCAACCCTACTCTCGTTTCAACCCCGACTACTCGCAAAAAGCCTTGCAACAGCATCTCAAGCAGCACGGTATCGGCCCACTGGTGGCCGCCCGAAGG
The DNA here is from genome assembly GCA_035294125.1 of Ktedonobacteraceae bacterium. Classification (GTDB taxonomy): domain Bacteria; phylum Chloroflexota; class Ktedonobacteria; order Ktedonobacterales; family Ktedonobacteraceae; genus CADDYT01. The sequence goes on from DATGLM010000005.1 coordinate 114,191, forward strand.
CATGCACGAGCCGCGCTGCTACGCTACCTGCAACTCTCCGGCTGCTACCTTTCATAACATGAATGAGCAGGCGGATGTATGTTTCCTCTCGCTTGCTCGCTCCAAAACCTGTCGCTTACCAGTAGCGCTCTTCCTGCCAGGGGTCGGCGTGGTTGTGATAGCCGCGCTGCTCCCAGAAGCCAGGGCGGTCGCGCTCCATAAATTCCAGGCCGTCCAGCCATTTGGCGCTTTTATAGGCATAGAGCTTCGGCACGATCAGGCGCACCGGGCCGCCGTGATCGGGTTCCAGGTCTTTGCCGTCATGCTTGACAGCGATCAGCACATCATCGTCGTTGAGGTCGGCGAAGGGCATGTTGGTAGTGTAGCCGGTCCACGAGTGGGCCATGACGTAATGGGCTTGCGGCAGTGGCTTTGCGCGCTGCAAAATCTCGCGAATATGGATGCCCTCCCACGTGTTGTCGTAGCGGCTCCACGTGGTCACACAGTGGAAATCGGCTGTCAGCACGGTGTGTGGCAGCGCCAGAAACTCTTCCCACGTCAGCTCAAACGGATCCTCCACGAAGCCGGAGATTTTCAATTTCCAGTTTGCCGGTAGCTGCTTTGGTGTGGATTCATAGCTCAACACCGGCCACTTTTTCGTCAGGTACTGCCCCGGCGGCAAACGATCCTGCCCATCTGCACGCTTCTCAACCTCGGTCGCGGACTTCTTGCCGAATAATTGCATAGATGGCTCCTTTAGTTAGAACAGGGAAATAAGAGCAACTCAATTTCCCCTTTTTTCGAGAGTATACGATAAAGATGTTCCCCACGATCAGCATGTATCCATATGCCTGTATTGTAGACGAACAATCTCAAAAACGTTACAGATCAATCTATAAAACGTGGTTTGAACAACGGCTCGTTCTGTAGGGGAGAACAATGGTACAGGACGGCTTATTCCAGTATGCGCCAGTTTTTTATGATATGGCAGAGGCATTGAATTTCCCAAAACATTATATTATAATATTATCATATTTCTGTCTGGAGGAGAGTTTCTGATGAGTGTCGACCGCGATGACGAGATGATGGCTCCTTTTTACGAGAGCGGGCAGCAGGGGATGAGTGGGCAGCATGGAGAGATAATGCCGGTGAATCGGGAGGTAGCGGTGCCACTGCACCTGCAGGTACGCAACTACCTGCTTGGCAGTATCGAACGAGGAGAGTTGCAGCCCGGTCAGCAGTTGTTGCAGGAGCGCGAGTACGCGACTCGTTTCGGTATTAGCCTTGCGCCGGTGCGGCAGGCCATTCTGGATCTTGTCAAAGAAGGCTATCTCTACCGTGTTCCGGGACGTGGCACGTTCGTGCGAGAGCAGAAGGTGGAGGAGAAGATTAGCATCCTTTCCAGCTTTTCGGAAAGCATGCGTGCGAAGGGCCTCACTGCCATGCTGCGCGTCGTTGAACAGAAAGTTGATGGACTTTCACCGGCTCTGCGCGCTGTGCTGCATGCAGAGGATCAACCATTTTTCTTGCTCCAACGCGTTGCTCTGCTCGAAGGCAAACCCGTTGCCCTGCTTTTGTCCTGCATTCCGGCGCGGCTGGTGCCTGGCCTGGAAACGCTCGACCTCAACGGACGCTCTCTTTACCACACACTGGAGGAACGTTATGGGATCGTGCTGGCGCGTGCCGAAAGCACGATTGAAGTCGTGCGCGCTCGTAGCAGCCAGTCGAGCGTGCTTGGGATTGCGCCGGGAACACCGATGCTGCAAGTGGAGGGTAAAACTTATGACGTAACTGACCAGTTTGTGGAATTCTCGCAGGTACTCTATCGAGCCGACCGTTTTCGTTTCACCATTGAAAGTTTCCGGCGGGATGATCGTGTCTTGCACCTCATCGGAGCGCCGGATACAGAGGAGGGCAAAAGTCATGAGTAAGGCTTCTCCGACTATTGTCAGTCAAGGTAAGCTATTTCTCCGTAATGCGACCGGGTTGATGCGTGAGGTGTCGGTGCTGGATGCGTTCATCATGAACACCTTCGGCATGAATATCGCTGTGGGGGCGGTTTTCCTGTTTCTGCAGGCCCCCGCCGATTTCCCGCAGGGCAACATGTTGCTCGCGGTCATCATCGGCACGTTGCTGATGGCCTTTACCTTGCTGTGGGTCTATTCCACGTTTGCGGCGGCCATGCCGCGTTCTGGCGGCGATTACGTTTTTGTCAGCCGGGCATTGCATCCCTTCCTCGGCTGGCTGCTGGGCTGGAGCCAGGGCATGTGGCTCATCTTCTTCTGGATCGGCTTCAACGCCTGGTTCGCCCTGACGTTTGCCGTACCGGTTGCTCTCTCCACCATCGGCGCGGCCACCGGGCAGAGTGGCTGGATTGAGGTGAGCAACAACCTGCTGGCCTCGTTTCCCATTCTGGGCATCACCACGCAGTGGTGGGTGCTCATCATCGGCCTGCTCATCAACATCGGCTTCGCTGTGTTGCTGATCCTGGGTGGTCAAAGCTTCTGGCGCTGGCAAAAGGTGTTTTTCTTTTTCGCGGGCGGCAGCATCATCCTGGCCTTTCTGCTCCTGCTGTTCGACGGCGGCAATATCCAGAACGCCTGGAACGTCTTTGCCGCTCACCACAAGGGCTTGATGTTCAACCAGGTCATTCCGGCGGCGGTTAAGAACGGCTACACCCTGCCTCATGGCTTCAGCCTGACCGATACGCTGCTGATGCTGCCGTGGGTGTTTTTCGTCGTTGGCTATGCTCAGGGATCGGCGCAGATCGGCGGCGAGGTCAAGCACGCGGCGCGCTCGCAGTATCTGGCGATGGTGGGCGGCGTGCTGATCAACGGCCTGATGCTGGCTCTGCTCGTCCTGGTTTTCACCGGGGCTGTGGGCGTCAACTGGATTGGCAGTGTTGGCTATCTCGCCAGCAACAATCCGGGCCTGCTCAACCTGCCCGGTAACCTCTCGCCAAGCTTCAATTTCATCGTGAGCCTGCTCACCGGCAATGTGCTGGTACCTCTTTTCATCGGCATCGGCTTCATCTTCTGGGCCTTGATGGGAACGCCGCTCTCAGAACTCCAGGCTACACGATACATGCTGGCCTGGGCGGTTGATCGTATGATACCGGAGCCAATGGGAGATGTCAGCGAGCGTTTCCACTCGCCTGTCAAAGCCATCGTCTTCTGTACCATAACGGGGACGCTGGCGCTGATCGCCCTGGTCACTATTCCGCAGGCCAGCTTGCTCGGCGCGCTGCTGGCACAAATTGCCGCTTTTATTCTCGTCTCGATCGCGGGCATCGTCTTTCCTTTCCGCCTGCGCCATGTCTGGGAAGCGGCTGGCGGGCAGCGCCTCTTCGGCGTCCCGACCGTCACGCTGGCCGGTATCGGTGGGGTGATCGTGCTGGGCGCTCTCATGCTGCTGTTCATCTTCAACAGTACCATCAACTCGACTTTTGGCGTGACCGCGAGGCTGTCGCTCTCTTTCATGATTGGAGTTGTCATTGTGGGCATTATCTGGTACTTCGTCGCTTATCTGATCAATCGCAATCAGGGCGTTGATCTGAGCCTGTCGTACCGTGAGATTCCCCCAGAGTAGGATATATGGCATTGGAAATGAACGAGCCGCATAGAGCGCGTGAGTCGCGGACAACACCCGCGACTCACCCACGGGTAATAGTTGTAGGAAATTTGACCATCGATGATGTCGTGCTGCCGGATGGGACGACACAGATGGGCAGTGTGGGAGGCAACAGCATCTATACTGCCTTGAGCGCCCGCATCTGGCAGCCCGCTGTGGGTATAGTGACGCGGCGCGGAGAGGATTTCCCGCGCGAGCACAGCGACGCGCTGCAAGCCCTCGGCGTCGCGACCACCGGCATCGTGGATATTCCCGGCCCTACCGTGCGCAACTGGGTGATCTACGAGGCCGACGGGGAGCGGCACTGGGTCTATCGCACGCCGCGCGAGCGCTCGCGCGAGGTCGCGGTGCAGCCGTCTGATCTTCCCCCCTTGTGGCTGGAAGGCGAGCCAGCGCCGGTCGTACATGTGACGGCCATGCCTCTTGAGGCGGCGGAGGCTATTGTGGAGGAGGTGCGGCATCTCGCTCCTCACGCTATCATCACGCTCGATACGCACGAGGATTATGTCGTTGATTATCGCCAGCGCCTGCGGGCATTGGCGGCAAAGGTAGATGCCTTCCTGCCAAGCCGTTCGGAACTGGCGGACCTCGTGGGCTACGATGATCCGCTGCGCGCTCTCGGCAGTCTCATCGATCTTCCTACTCCTGTCATTGTGCTCAAAATGGGTGAGAAAGGCGTGCTGGTCTGGCAGAAAGCCGGAAAGACACTGCACGAGGTCGAGATTGTGCCCGGCCCGGTTATGGATGTAACGGGGGCGGGCGATGCCTTCTGTGGCGGTTTTGCCGCCGGTCTCTCGTTGGGGGATGACGCGCTGCGGGCGGCCCAACGCGGCATTATTTCGGCATCCTATGCCGTTGCGAGCTTCGGTTCCCTGTCCCTGGCCCGTATTGAGCCTGCTGAGGCGCAGAGCCGCCTTTCTGCCCATCCTCCGACCGTGCATTCGCTGTCGGCACCATTCGGCGATACACAGATAGAGGTGGAGGGAGCGGATCGGGGCATCAGCAGCGCTACAGAGGTCATGCGCCAGGAAATTGCTATGGTTCCGGGCCTGCTGGCGGAACAACTCGAAGCGTTAGCGGAGCCCATCTACACTCTTGCTCGCCAGTTATACGAGAGCGGTATTGAACATCTCTATCTCACAGGCTGTGGCGATTCTGCTTTTGCGGGTGCTGCGGTCGCCCTGGCTTTCCAGAAACATGCCGCGATTGATGCCGAAGGGATACATGCCCTCGATCTGGCTCGTTACCGCGTGCGCTATCTGCCGCCGCGCAGTGCGATCGCCTGTATCTCCTTTTCTGGCAAAGTTGGCCGGACCATCGAGGCCGCTTTACAGGCAAGGCGGTTCGGCCATCGCGTGCTCGCGCTCACTGGCAACCCCGATTCCCCACTGGCGCAAGCGGCGACAGATATGATTCCGCTCTCTGTGCCGACGCTGGGCTACTCACCGGGAACAAGCACCTATCTTGCTATCCTTACAGCTCTGCTCAATCTCGCGCTTGCCTGGGGCGAAACTCGCGGGCGAGACGCGTCCAACGCGCGCATACTACTCAAGAATGCTCCCATGCTCGCGCAACAGACGCTCGCGGAGGCGGACGAGCCTGCGCGGAAGCTGGCCGAGCAGTTCGTCAGGCAGAACTGGATAACGTTCCTTGGTGCCGGGCCGAATCTGGCAACGGCGCAGTTTGGGGCAGCCAAGCTCTTCGAGGGGCCGCGAAGATTGGGCGTGGCGACGAACATTGAAGAGTGGGCGCACGAAGAATATTTTGTGAGCGGCAGTGGTACGCCCGTGCTTCTGATTGCTCCCTACGGTGCCTCGTTTGACCGCGCTACTGAAATTCTCTCCGAACTGAACTTCATCGGCGCGCAGCCAGCTTTCATCAGCGATGTAAGACCCGCGCGTGTTCCCACAACGTTTCTACCTCTTGCGCCCGGCTTACCGGAGGAGTTTTCACCGCTGCTGGCGGCGCTGCCGCTCAGCCTGTTCGCCTTCTACCTGACGCGCGCCAGCGGCCTGGAACGCTTTGAGTTTCCCAGTCCAGAAGCGGCGCGAGAACATTACGAGACGATTCACCGTGTCACAGAAGGAGAGCCAGCATGAGTAGCCCACCAGACATACACGCCGACTATTTGACGGTAACAGGCAAGCCTGAGATTGCCGTTCTCGGCTCTGCCCGGTTGATGGAGGACGATCACCGCTGGGCGCTGGCACATCGGCTCGGCAGTCTGCTTGCCAAAGCCGGTTTTGTCGTGGTGACCGGTGGCTACGGTGGGCTGATGGCGGCAGTGAGCCGTGGCGCGCATGAGAACGGTGGGTTTGTCGTTGGCCTGCCCATGCGGCACTGGTCGGTGCTAACGCCCAACGACTGGAATGCCAACCTGCGCTGGTCTGAAGATTATGGGACACGCCTGAACTATATCCTGCGCAGCGCAGCCGTCATTGCCTTACCGGGTGGCGTCGGGACGCTTTCAGAACTGGCCGTTGCCTGGGCTGCCAGCCAGACTGAGGCGCAGGCCCAGCCCCTGGTGCTGCTTGGTGAGGACTGGCCTCCGCTCATCGCGGCTATGCGCGCGCACCTGGTGATCGACGATAGTGATCTCAGCCTCCTGCGCTTTGCCGCGACGGCGGAAGAGGCCGTGCGCGAGGTGCGGGCTGGATTGCGGGAGCAAAGACGTGGAGAAGGGCCGCGAGGCTAAGGAGGATATCTTGAGCTTTAAATCTTTTTACGCTTCCGATATTCATGGGTCGGAAATGCTGTGGCGCAAATTCATCAACGCGGCCAGCTTTTATGGCGTTGATGTACTCATTATGGGTGGGGATATCGCAGGCAAAGCGGTCGTTCCTATCGTGCGTCACGGCGACATCTTTTACGCACCTGCCGTAGCCGGGGAGCGTACTTTCAGCGAAGACGAATTGCCCGCCCTTGAGCGCCGTATTCGCGATCTCGGACAGTACCCATACCGCATGACTGAGGATGAATTCGCCGCTGTGCGGGACGATCAACAGGCGATAGATGCGCTCTTTCTGCGCGTGATGGCGGAGACGCTGGAGCGCTGGATGCGTCTGGCCGAGGAGCGCTTGAGCGGCAGGGGCATCCGGCTCTACGTCATGCTGGGCAATGATGACGAGCCGGTATTGCGGGAAATCCTGGCAAAGTCGCCGCTTGTAGTCGATCCCGAAGATCGGACCGTCGAACTGGGCGAGGGCTTTCAGATGCTCTCCTGCGGTTTCGCCAATCCCACTCCCTGGCATTCGCCGCGCGAGATGCCGGAGGAAGAACTCCAGCGCCACCTTGAAAAGCTTATCGGCCAGCTAGAGCAGCCAGCTCGCTCTATCTTCAACCTGCATGTCCCTCCCTTTCAGACCGCCATCGATACCGCCCCGCTGGTCGATGAGCAACTGCGCCCGGTGATCCAGGGCGGCACTCTTCTCACCGGCCCCGCAGGCGCGCGCGCCGTGCGCAACGTCATCGAACGCTATCAGCCCTTGCTTGCGCTGCACGGCCACATTCACGAATCGCGGGGCATCGTCAAAATCGGCAAAACCGTCTGTATCAACCCCGGCAGCGCCTACGGCGAAGGCATCCTGCACGGCGCGCTTTTTGAACTCGACAGAAAGAAGGGCTTGAAACGGTACCAGCTCACGTCGGGGTAGTGAGTCGGCCCCCTTTCTTGACAGGTGAAAAAGCGTGATATAAGCTACCACTACGTTGACCGGTTTATCAATCGTAGAGAGTACTGAGTTATGTCACCTCGGACAGAAGAGACGAATCAGCGCATACGCGAGGAGCAGAGGCAGCACATTCTGCATGCGGCGCGCAAGCTGTTTGCGCACAGAGGTCTGATAGCGACGAAAATGACCGATATCGCCAATGCTGCGGATGTGAGCTATGGCCTCGCGTATCACTACTTTAAGAATAAAGAAGAGATTTTTACCACGCTGGTGGAAAGGGCGCTGGATGGCACCGTCAGTATTATGGAACAAGCGCGCTCCATGCCCGGTACACCTCTGGACCGTATCACATGGCTTGGTTCGCAAATGCTTGAGGGGTTAAAAGACCAGCCAGACTATACAATGCTTGTGCTACAGACCTTCACGAGTGAAGCGGTGCCGCAGAGGCTACGCGAGAGGGCGCTCGAACAGAGCATGGCCTTCCTGGATACCTTGAGACAATTGATCGTCGAAGGGCAGGAGGCAGGCCAGATAGTCGCGGGCAACCCGGACTATCTGGCTAGCGCCTTTTCCGCCTGTATGCAGGGATTGGCCGTAGGCCATACATTCTACGGTTCAGTCTACCCCGTTTATCCTGATCTGAATACTATTATGCACCTTTTGAAACCCTGAACTAGAAGCCGGATTCCAATGGGCGTTTCGTCCTCAACGGTATCTCCTTCAGGAAGAGCACGGCGATCAGGCCGAAGATGATAATAGCCAGACAGAGAACGAAGACGTTATGCAAGCTTTGAGCCAGCCCTATTTTGACTGCCGCCAGAATACTGTCGAAAATTTCGGTACCCTGCAGCCCGTAAGCTGCAAAACCCCCACGCAGGCGCGCTAACGAGTCTGGCGAAAGCAGAATCAATGGGTTATCGAAGGCTGCCAGCACCGGCGGGGGCAACTCGTGGAGAAGCGCGCTCGGAAGCGCTTTATGAAAGGCCGGCACGTAGCTTGAAGTCAGAACTGAACCCATAGCCGCCAGCCCTATCGTTCCACCGAGCTGCCGGAAGAAGACGATGGCAGAGGTTGCCTGCCCGATTTTTTGCGGCAGCGCATTCTGCACGGCGGTCGTGTAGACGGCCATCCCAGAACCGACGCCCAGACCCAGCACAAGCATAGCGATCAGCACGTCAGTATTGCTCGCATCCACGTTCAGCCTTACCAGCAGTAGCGTTCCCACGGCTGCTATAGCCAGACCTGCGATAGCGATCCACCTGTACTTTCCCTTCCATGAGATCAATTGTCCTGCCAGGATGCTGCCGCCGATTGCAGTGAGCATGAACGGTACCAGCACCAGGCCGCTGTTGGTCGCGGATGCGCCGGTGACACCCTGGATGAAGAGAGGGATGCCGAAGGCGCTGCCGAAGAGACTGATACTGAAAATCACCGTTACGATGACGGAAACGCCAAAGATGCGGGTACTGCTCTTGAACAATCCCGGCTCAAAAACGGGTTCCTTCCCCTGTTGTTCCCAGCGCGCTCCGTGTACTACCAGCAGGATCAGCAAGACAATGGCGCTGCCGAAGAGAGCCAGCACCTGGGGCGAAAGCCACGCATATTGCGAGCCCGCCACAGAGAAGCCGATCAGCAGTGGGACAGTGCCGAGTACCAGCAGGATGAAACCCGGGTAATCGATAGAGGCGGGTTTTTCCCTACTACGCAAGACTGGCATGAGAAAGAGCAAGACCAGGAAGGCGACGATGCCAACAGGAATATTGACATAAAACACCCAGCGCCACGAGGCATGATCGGTGAGCCAGCCGCCGACAAGCGGACCAACGATGGCTGCCAGCGCGTACATGCTGCCGGTCAAACCCTGCCAGCGCCCGCGTTCGCGTGGGGTGAACAAGTCACCGACAATAGCAACGGCTATTGGTTGCAGTGCTCCGGCTCCCAGACCTTGAAAGCCACGAAACAGGATCAACTGGTCGATGGACTGAGCGGCACCGGAAAGCGCGGAACCGGCAAGAAAGATCATGATGCCACACAGGAATAACAGCTTGCGCCCGAACAGGTCGGAGAGCTTTCCGTAAATCGGAATCATCACCGTCGAGGTCAGCAGGTAGGCTGTAGAGACCCAGGCGATGCGATCAAAGCCTTGCAGGTCCGCGATGATGTGCGGCGTGGCTGTGGCAACAATGGTCTGATCAAGCGTGGAAAGAAACAATACCAGCATCACGCCAATCATCGTGAAGGCCGTCTCACGTCGTGAATAAAGGTAGCGCTCTACTGGTTCCTGGCTATTGCTCTCTTCCGTGTTCATAGCGTATGTATCTGCCTCCGTCGATGGCTTTTCTCGCATTGCCTATCCTCCATTTTGATTGATATATTAATCAACACAAAAGAATAATACCCGATACCATTTTGCTTGTCAAGGGGGCTTGCGTACACTACAATAGAGCGTGAAATTTGTATCGTTCTTTCAAAAATACATGTGAGGAGAGACGTTATGATCATCGTCTTGCTGGCTTTGATTGGAGCAATCATTGTCATGGCGATCCTGACCATCGGGCGGCTTGGCTTTGGCAGGCGGGAGAAGTTTGTGGCGCAAAAGTTTTTCAGGTGGTTTGCCTGGTATTTTGTGTTCAACTTCATCCTCTGTCTTGCCATCCTCTACTTTGCGGAGCCTGCTCTGACCGGTCCCTTCGGCGGCTGGCAATGGCTGCTCTGGCCGCTGATAATTAGCAGCATTGCGAATCTGTTCGCTTTTGCCCGTCCCGCTTTGCAGGTCCTGGAGGAGGCCTCGGCTGTCAGCCAGGGACGGAGTCGTGGTAGCAGCGGCTCGACCGTCTCGGTGTCTCCACGCGCTTCGCGAGGAGCTATCGCCGCCGGCATCTTTGGCCTGATTGTGGCAGCCTTTATTGCCATCGTTGTGAGCGGTTTGATCGTCGTTTTCACGACCTGGTTTGACAGCAATGCGAAGGCACTGGCTGCTATTCCCCATATCACGATGGAGAAGTCACCCACGCTGCCGCCAACCGACCCCAACCATATTGTGCTGGTCAGTCAGAGTGTGGCCGCGTACAAGGGGCAGCAGATACTTGGCTCCAACGGGCAGAACCTGGGTTCGGCCTACAGCATCGACCCTTCCAGCTATACCCTGCAATCGATCAACCATCACCTCTACTACGTGGCTCCCTTGATCTACAACAACATCTTTGTCAATTTGAGCAACTCTTCCACGCCCGGCTTCGTCGTGGTGGACGCTGAGAATCCCCAGGCGCAGCCGCAGTTGTACACCAATCAAACTCAAGCCGGCTCCTCCATTGCCTACCTGCCGGGAGCGCTCCTGAATCAGGACCTGCTGCGCCACGTCTACCTGAGCGGCTACACCTATGGGAATCTGGTCGATCCCACGCTGGAACTGAACGACCAGTTTCATCCCTACTGGACGATCTCCATCATGCAGCCGACGCGGGGCTATACCGGCAACGTGCTGAGCCAGGTGCTGCTCGTCGATGCCCATACCGGTGATATCCAGGTCTACAAGCCGCAGGATGTTCCCTCCTGGGTTGATCGCGTCATGCCAGCCAGCACAGTGACGCAGTACCTGACGTGGTGGGGCCTCTACCATGCCGCCCCGTGGTTCAACCCTTCGGGCGCGGGCCAGCAGAGTCCTGCCAGCGACCCGCAGTTGCTCTACAACAACGCCGATATCCCGGTCTGGCTTGTCCCCATGACCTCCTCGTCGTCAAACGATAATTCCAGCACGGGCGTTTTTCTCTTCGATACCCACAAAAACCAGGGTTACTTCTACCCCTTGTCCGGGCTGGGTATCGGCAGCAACGTATCGGATACCATTCAATCGACACGTGCGAATATTCGCGGCTACAATGTGGCGAGTATCCAGCTGTACCAGATCTACAACACGCCTACCTGGGTGGCCATCTTTGTGCAAAGCACCAGCAGCGGCGACATCTTCCAGGATGTGGGTATCGTCGACGCACGCGACTTGAACGGCAGCAATGTGCAGTTTGAGCCGACGCTCACGCAGGCGCTGCAAGACTACCAGCAATGGCTCACCTCACAGGGAAATAGTGTGACCGGCGCGCCCACTGGCGGGACGACGCAGACGGTGAAGGGGAAGGTGCTGCGCATCTCTTCGGTGCAGGAGAGCACCGCAACCGTCTACTACATTCAGATCGCGGGCCAGAACGTGATCTTTACGGCGAATCTCACGCTCTCGCCCAAGCTACCGCTTGTCCAGCCGGGTGATATCGTCACCGGCACCTACCTGAACACAGGTCAGACCGTTGAGAACTTCACCTCCTTTGATGATTTGAGCATCAACCTGGGGAGTCCGGCTAATGGCACTCCCACGCCCGCAGCCTCGCCTTCCGCTGTGACGCCAACACCGACGCCCAAACCTTAGCAGGGAGCATAAAAATCGAGGGGCAATCAGCACATCACTCCTGATTGCCCCCTCAGTTTTCCTTTTCAAGAGCGTAAGGGCATGGTATGATTGAGCAGGCACACAGTTGCAGAAAGTGAGGTGGGATATGCCGCACTATTTTACTCGTGAAGAGGCGGAGTCCCTGTTGCCGCAGATCTCGGTCATCTTGCGCGACATTCAGGAAAGCCGGAAGGCTTTGCAACAGGCCGAGGAGGAGTTGGGGGAGTTGCGCATTCAGGCAATGGGCAACGGACACCACCTGCACGGGCATATGGTCAGGCTGCAAGAGCAGGTGGCCGCGCAGATACAGACTCTGCGCCGCTTAGCTGCCGAACTGGATGGGTTTGGCTGCGAACTCAAAGACCCTGATATGGGCCTGATCGACTTTCTCAGCCTGCGCGATGGTCAGGAAATCTATCTCTGCTGGTACCTGGGCGAGGAGCGGATCAACTACTGGCACTATCTCCACACCGGTTTTGCCGGTCGCCAGCCCCTCTAGCGAGAAGGAAGCGATATGGCGACCATTAGCGAGTTGCTGGAACAGGGAGTGCAGCGGTTAACCCAAACCGGACGCGAGAGCGCGAGATTAGAGGCGCAGGTGCTGCTGAGCTACGTGCTGGACCTGGAGCGCCCGCTGCTCTATGCCTATCCTGAACGCGAGGTGACGTCGCGGCAGGCGGAGCGCTACCTCTCTCTGATCGAGCGGCGGCGGCAGGGCGAACCTGTTGCCTATCTCACCGGCCACAAAGAATTCTATGGCCTGGATTTCTTTGTCGATAACCGCGTGCTCATCCCTCGTCCTGAGACCGAACTGCTGGTGGATGCTGCGCTTGCCGCCGGGCGCGGGATGCTCTCTCAGGAACGAAATCCCATCGTTGCCGATATCGGTACCGGCTCCGGCGCTATTCCCGTTACGCTTGCCGTGCGGGAGCCGCGCCTCCCCTGTTTCTATGCTACCGACATTTCAGAAGAGGCACTCGCCGTCGCCCGCCTCAACGCCGAACGCCACCATGTTGAGTCGCGCATTCGCTTTCTGCAAGGCGACCTGCTCGCGCCGCTGCCCGATCCCGTTGATATCATCACCGCCAACCTGCCATATATTGGAACCGGCGAAATGAGTGGGCTGCCCCCCGATGTGCGCGCCTATGAGCCACATCTCGCCCTCTTCAGCGGCCCGCAAGGTCTGGATCTGCTCGAACGCTTCTTTGTCGAAGCCCGACATCCCGGCGTCCTCAAAGACCATGCCGTGCTGCTGCTCGAAATCGGCTATGGGCAGCGTGAAGCTCTGACCCGCCTTGTGCGCCGTCTCTGGCCCCACGCCGACATCACCTTCCAGAAAGACTACACTGGCTGGGACCGTCTCTTAAAGGTTGCATTATAGGCCGTCATGAATTTGAACAATCAAAATCGACAACAAGAGAGCGTTCTGTAGAAGCCCCCTGCTCGCTTTGGTCATTAAAAGAGGAAGAGTACCAGCAGAGCCTCTGTGATTTGCGTTTTCTTCAGCAGGAGTCTATAATCGAGGGCAATGGAGCGAAGCCAGCCTCTGTTCGAGAGGAAGGGCATGTGTATCCGCATAGCAGAAGGGCAGGTTTATGGCACAGGTAAGTATTATGCATATACCTTTCTTATTGCTTCTCCCCGTATTACCTGATTTAACCACCCTTTTCATCGGAGCCGCGTGCGCCTTCGTGTTTTCCTACCTGCTTACTTTTGCCGTGCGAGCTGTTTGTTTCAAGATGGGCTGGCTCGATCAACCTGCCGAGCGCAGGATACACAAAAAAGCGGTGCCGCGTCTGGGCGGTGTCGCGATGTTCCTGGCCTTCGTGCTGGTCTCACTGCTCTTTTACACTCCGGGCTACGGCCCGAACGACAAATTCCAGTTGCTTTTCGGCCTGCACATCCCTGACGAACTGGTTGATTACTGGCTGCTCATAGCCGCTGCCACCCTCATCGTCGCGGTGCATGCCTATGACGATGTCAAAGGGCTGAATCCCTGGCTGAAATTACTGGCGCAGACGCTGGCCGTGATCATCATTCTCGCCCCAGGCCGCATGATGTTTCACGGTATGCTGCTCTACACCTTCAACAATCCTTTCTATCGCACTGGCCTGCCCTTCTCGCGCGACGCTCAGTTCCACCTTTTCATTCAGAGCACCGCTATGTCCTGGATGGCGATTCCTGCCGTCCTCTTCACCTGGTTCTGGATTGTCGGCATGATGAACACGGTGAATCTCATCGATGGACTGGATGGATTGGCTACGGGCGTGGTGATGATCACCGGGCTTTTCATTACCATCATTAGCTGGCAGCTCAGGCAGGATAGTATCGCCGTCCTCTCTGCCATCTTTACGGGCGCGGTCTTCGGCTTCCTGCCGCATAACTGGAACCCGGCCAGCATTTTCATGGGCGATAGCGGCTCGCAGTTCCTGGGCCTGACGCTGGCCGTGCTCTCTATTGTCGGTGGGGCAAAGGTCGCGCTGGCCCTGATGGTGATCGGCCTGCCCATTCTCGATGTCGCTATCGTCATGATAAACCGGGTACGTCGTGGTCAGCATCCCCTGCACTACGACAAAACGCACCTGCACTATCGTCTGCTGGCTACAGGACTGAGTGTCAAGCAAATCTGCTACGTCTTCTATGCTCTGACGCTCATCTTCGGAGTGCTGGCCCTCAATCTCCATCTCATCTATAAACTGGCAGGCATCGCCCTCGTCGTTCTCACCATGATCGGCCTGATCGCCTGGATTGACTACAGGCAGCGGCAGCAAGGCAAACCCATCAAAATAGGCGGCCCTGATCCCGGCTCTGGCGGGCAACCGCCTTCACTACAGAGAGAAGCGGATGCTAAGAAAGCCGCCGACGAGGAAACCTCTCACACCCAGGCTCCCTACGAAGTTGAGACGAGCCACCCTCTGCCCGATCTGCCTCACTAGCACCCCGTCTCCCCGTCAGCCTTAATCCTTTTCTTTCTGGAAAGGGTCAAAGCAGTATCACGTTCAACGTTTTTGTACGGGTTTCACGAACCGCTGGCGAAAATCCACAAATATTTGCCCCACTAAGGCTGCTATATCGTGAATATGCCTCCTCGTGAAGGCTTTAAGTTCTTCATCTGATGCCTCCTGCTCTATCAGGAGGGCAAAGGACTGGCGTGCTGCCAGAGGCATTGCCATGAGCAGCCGGTACATCATAAAATGCTCAAACTGCTTATGCAGCCAGGAGATGAGACGTTCTCTCCGGCATGCATTGCGCATTGTCATTCCTCTACTTGCTAACACCTCATCCAGAATGCTCTCCAGGTAAGGACGAAGCTCGGGAAGTATATCATCATTCACTCCTCTTTCCCTCCATATCCATGAAACCCTGAAAGCTTCTTCTCAAGAATGAACTGCATACACTGCTCTCTTCCCTCTGTGCTCTATTCATGACCATCAACACACCCATGACTCTGATACGCGCCACATGACTCTCGCGTTTCAATAAATACGTAAATCAAAAGTAAAAAATAATTCTATAGAAAATATCTAACCCATAGATAATACCAAAAGAGGAGAAGAAAGGCTGGCATGCTCTGCAAATCTGCCCGGGCAGATTTGCAGAGCATGCCAGCCTTTCTTCTCCTCTTTTGAATACGCTGGGCCTTAGCCCGCGTGTGTGGCTACCTGAACAGCCTCCGCATCGTGCGACTGGCGCATTGCAGCTTCTTCCTGAAACATGCGCTTCAGGAAGTGGCCAGTGTAGGATCGCGCGTTTTCGGCCACCTCTTCGGGCGTACCTGTCGCGATGACCTGCCCGCCTGCATCGCCGCCCTCTGGCCCCAGATCAATCAGCCAGTCGGCGCTCTTGATGACTTCCAGGTTGTGTTCGATCACCACGATGGTGTTGCCAGCGTCAACGAGTCGCTGCAAGACTTGCAACAGGCGGTCCACGTCGGCGAAGTGCAGACCCGTCGTCGGCTCGTCCAGAATATACATCGTGCGGCCCGTCGCCCGGCGTGAGAGTTCTGTTGCCAGCTTCACGCGTTGCGCCTCGCCGCCCGAAAGCGTCGTTGCCGGTTGCCCCAGCTTCATATAGCCAAGACCGACGTCGTAGAGCGTCTTCATCTTGTTGTAGATCGAAGGCACATTGGAGAAGAAGTCTTTGGCCTCTTCCACCGTCATATCCAGCACCTCGGCAATATTCTTGCCCTTGTAGCGGATTTCCAGCGCCTCGCGGTTGTAACGCTGCCCCTTACAGACCTCGCACGGCACGTACACGTCCGGCAAGAAGTTCATCTCAATCTTGACGATGCCCTCGCCTTTACACGCTTCACAGCGTCCGCCCTTGACGTTGAACGAGAAACGCCCCGGCATGTAGCCACGAATGCGCGCCTCCGGCACCTGGGCAAAGAGTTCGCGGATGCCGGTGAAGGCGTTGGTATAGGTGGCCGGGTTCGAGCGCGGCGTGCGCCCGATCGGCGACTGGTCGATGTCGATCACCTTGTCCAGGTTCTCCATGCCCTCGATGCTGTCGTGCTTCCCTGGCTTCTCGTGGGCCCGGAAGAAGGTGTGTGCCAGCTTGCGATAGAGAATATCCGTGATCAGGGTGCTCTTTCCAGAGCCGGAGACGCCTGTGACGACGACGAACTTACCCAGTGGTATCTCGACATCGATGTTTTTCAGGTTATTCTCTCGCGCGCCCTTGATGAGCAGCGCATTCCCATTACCCTCTCGCCGCTGCTCCGGTACGGGAATGAATTTACGCCGCGAGAGGTAATCGCCCGTCAGCGAATTGGTGTTGGCGATGATCTCCTGGTAGTTGCCCTCGGCTACCACGTGCCCGCCGTGCTCGCCCGCGCCCGGCCCGATATCGATGATATGGTCGGCTGCCCGCATCGTATCTTCGTCGTGCTCGACCACCAGCAGCGTATTGCCGAGGTCGCGCAGCCGTAATAACGTCTTAATCAGTCGCTCGTTGTCGCGCTGGTGCAGTCCGATGCTTGGCTCGTCCAGGATGTAGAGCACGCCCATCAGGCCGGAACCGATCTGCGTCGCCAGCCGGATGCGCTGCGCCTCGCCGCCCGACAAGCTGGCGGCTGCCCGATCCAGCGACAGGTAATCCAGTCCCACGTCGACCAGGAATTGCAGGCGGGCGCGAATCTCTTTCAGCACCTGCCGGGCGATGAAACGCTCGCGCTCGCTCAGTGTCGCCAGCACCAGCGGCCCATTCGGGTCGATAGGTATCAGCGGGTCTGGCGCGTGAGGCTCTTCCTCCTTATTGCTGAGCGGCAGTTGTGGTGTCACCACCTGCATTTCGGCCTCAAGCTCCTTGAAGAAGCGCTGCGCCATCACAATCGAGAGCCGCGAGACCTGGTAGATGTTACGCCCGCCAACGGTGACGGCCAGCGCCTCCGGCTTGTAGCGAGCGCCGTGGCAATCGGGGCAGATACGCGCCGACATGTAACCCTCGATCTCTTCGCGGATCATGTCGCTATCGGTTTGCCTGTAGCGCCGATCAAGGTTGGGGATGACACCCTCGAAGTGGATGGTATAGTTGCGCGTATGCCCGTGCTGCGGCGTGTAGCGAATCGTCAGAGGCTCCTCGCTGCCGTACAGCACCACCTGCTGCTGCTCCTTCGTCAACTCGCGCCAGGGCGTATCGAGGCTGAAGTCATATTTCTTTGCCAGCGCCGTCAGAATGGAAGCGTGCCACTGGCTGCCGTTGACCACCTTGCTCCACGGGGCAATCGCGCCCTGGCTCAGACTCAGTTCGGGATGGGTCACGACCAGTTCGGCATCGATCTCCTGCTGCGTTCCCAGACCCGTGCAGGTCGGGCAGGCACCGTGCGGGCTGTTGAAGCTGAAAGTGCGCGGCGCAATCTCCGGCAGGCTGATGCCGCAATAGACACAGGCCGCTTTCTCCGAGAAAAGTATCTCCTGACCGTCCACGACCTTGACCAGCACCACGCCATTGCCCAGCTTCAACGTTGTCTCCAGCGAGTCCGTCAGCCGCTGCCTGAAGGCTGGATCAACCTCGTCCTGCGGCGCCAGCGCTTCCAACTCCGCTTCCGGGGTCGCGCCATTCTCGCCCGCGCGGTTATCCGCGTTCACATCATACAGCGCCGGACGCTCAGCCACCGCCTTGAGTTGCGGGCGCTGGTTGAGCGGGGAGGGAGAGACACGTTCCGTCTTTTCAGCCTGTCGCTGCCCCTTGTGGATAATCAGGCGGTCAACCACGACCTCCAGCGTATGTTTTTTCTGCTTATCCAGCTCGATCTCATCGCTCAGGTCAACGAGGCTGCCATCAACGCGCATGCGCACATAGCCGGAGCGGCGCATCTCGTCAAAGATATTCTTATATTCGCCCTTGCGTCCCTGCACCAGCGGGGCAAGCAGCATAATGCGCGTTCCTTCGGGCAGTGTCAGGATGGCATCAACGATTTGCTGGATGGTCTGCTGGCTCACCTCGCGCCCGCACTGCGGACAATGCTGGTGGCCGATGCGCGCGTAGAGCAGGCGCAGGTAGTCATGAATCTCCGTCACCGTGCCCACCGTCGAGCGCGGGTTATGCGTCGCCCCCTTCTGATCTATTGAGATCGCCGGAGAAAGGCCATCGATATGATCGACGTCCGGTTTCTCCATCTTATCCAGGAACTGGCGCGCATACGCCGAAAGCGACTCGATATAGCGGCGCTGCCCCTCCGCAAAAATGGTATCAAAAGCCAGGCTGCTCTTCCCCGATCCTGAAAGTCCGGTGATGACCACCAGCTTATCACGCGGGATCGTCACATCAATATTCTTTAAATTATGCTCGCGAGCGCCGCGAATAACAATCTTATCTTGAGGCATACGGCAAAACCATCCATAGAAACAACATCAGCGCAAACAATCACCAACTGACAGGGCACTCAACGAAAGCCCCTCTAACAGAAATAACCTCTCCCCCACCCATCCCGGTTGATACAAACGTTCAACTCCCATACACACTATACAATCACAGTCAAGAGGCATGGGAACAGTAAGACGGGTAGAGACCATACATTCAGTAATGACAACATCTCAACCCATAGGCTTTATTTCCTATGCTCCTCCTCTCTCGCCAGATACGAACCTCTGTTCATCTGCCTGCCATTTCCAGCATACACTGACAAACCTGACATCTTGTGTCATGATTTTTGGGGAGATTGTTATGGCATGATGGAATCAAGTAGCAAAGGCGCACCTGAGCCAACTCCCAAATGAGTTATGGATTCTGGCTCAGGTGCGCCTTTGCTTTACTGCCCGCTGGAGCAGTCCGTCTTCACGTGTTAGTGCTGGCTCTCGCTACTGCCATATCACCGGTAGTTTCCTGTACAGCCCCAATCATAATATAGTGTCTATTCTCCACCGCTCATGGTCTTCTCCTTCTGCGCTGCGCGCGCCGTTTCTGGTGCAACCTGTGAGATACTGTTACACTGGCCTGTACCTTAATGTGAATGTAGGCCAATACTTTCATGCCGCCGGTTCATCTTGAACCTCATAGGATAGACGAAGGAGAAAAATATTTTTAGCTCATGACCTTTCCGTCAGATGTCTTCATCTGCACGAACTCCTCATGCTTGCCGAACGTGCGAAAGAGCAGCCGGAAAAAGGCGGGAAACGCTTGCAGGGCTGTTGCGGCATCAACTGGTTCCGGTTTGCCGATCTTGTAGAGCTTGCCGTGCCAGTAGACTGTGCCGCCTCCTGCGGCTTGCAGGTTGCGAAGCCAGTCCACCTTTTGTCCATACGTTAATGCAATGACGAAGCCCTCTGGCGCCTGCCATACCCAGATAACCGTCTCGTAGGGCTTGCCACTGCGACGACCAACGTGGTGAATGATCGCAAATGGGCCGAGGGAAAGTTTTACAAACACCCGTAATACTCGGTTGGTGACGTATTTGTTGAAGACGCGAATGCGATCAGGCAACATCATGCCCTCCTTTCGTGCTCGGAACGGCCTGCAAGCCGAAGCTGGCGCGAGAAGGGAGCATGGAGCCGAGGGCAATCATCACGAGGGCGGCGATGGCGACGGGGAAGAAGGCCAGTGGGGGCAGGTGGAAGAGGTCCCAGAGCTGGCCGCCGAGATAGGGGCCGATGAAGGCGATGATATAGGTGAGCGAGACGGTCTGGCCGGTGAGACGCGCGACCTGGTCGGGTTCTGCCAGCAGCGGTGGCAGTGCGATGCCGAGCGTGAAGACTGTCGCGGTACTGGCTCCGCACAGACCAGCCCAGAGAGCTTCCAGCATGGGAGGGCCGAAGACCAGGAAGGCGATAGAGATGGCGCAGATGATTCCCGCGCTGATGAAGGGCCAGCGTCTGCCCGCCAACCGCTGCGCTACCACCGTCACCGCTAAACTGGCGGGCAGTTGCGCGGCGTTGAGCACGGCAAGAGCGAGCGGCGTTAGCGAGGAGTGGTGGAGGGCCTGGTTATAAGGGGCAATCCAGCCGTTCAAGTTGAAATAGATCAGGCTGTTCGCGCCGATCATGATGCCGAGATGCCACGCATTGACGCCCGGTTTCTTCCCCTTTGCGACCTTGCCTGTCTCTACGGGCACAGGCATGGGAGTTTCTATAGGAGTTGCTGCCACAGTCATGGCGGCGGTAGGTTCGGTGTTCGCGGCATCCCGGTCTCTGCCAGACTGGGGGCTGGTGGGGGCGGTCTGAGGCGTGAGCAGGAGCCAGAGCACGAGCAGTACGACGATGGGCGCGCCCCAGAACACGAAGGACGCCGCCCAGGCGTCCTTCCCCAGGAATGCCAGCATGATCGGTACCGTCAGGCCCGCCGCTATCGTCTCGCCGATGATCAGCCCATCGCTGAAGAGTGCGCTCACCAGACCAATAGAGGATGGAAACCAGCGCCGCGCCAGGATAGGTACTGCTGTCTGGCTCAGCGCGATGCCCACGCTGAGCATGATGGTGAAGAGAAAGAGGGCCAGCGGGTTGGCCCACGCGGCGCGCAGGATTGCCCCGGCTGCCAGCAGCAGTAGACCAAGTGTGACGCAGGAGCGCGGCCCGATGCGATCGGACAGCATTCCGGCGGGCCATGCCGTCAACCCCAGTACAAGCGTGGGAACAGCGGTCAGCAGCCCTGTCTCCGTATAGGACAGCGACAGCGCATGGCTGATGAGCGGCAAGATGGGTGGCACGCCCAGAATGATCGAACGCAGGTTGATGCCGACAAGGGTGATGAGGATGCAGATAAGGATTTTGCGCCACGTGGCGACGATGCGCTCGTCGCCCGGCGCGTAGGCAATACGCTTCACGATACGCTCCAATACCAGGGTAGAACGAAAAATAAGACATGTATGTGATACTATATCACATGCTATTGAAGAAGGCTCTCTCGCAAGTGATGACCCGAAAAACTGGACAGATCATTTTGAGTACTGTTCAAAATGATCTGTCCAGTTTTTCGGGTCATCACTTATATCTCGGCGCGCTTGCCCAGGACTTTGACTTTGAAGTCATTGCCTGGCGCGGGAGTGGGAGCGTGTTCGATGCTGAGGGTATAGGTGGGTGGATCGAGGGCGAGGTGATAGTCATGGAAGATGGTCGCCATCGTCACCATCAACTGGATCTCGGCAATGCCTGCGCCTAAGCAGGTGTGGTCGCCCAGACCGAAGGGGGCGTAGGCTCCGCGCTGGCGGTGCTCGTTGCGGGGTGGCTGGAAGCGATCAATGTCGAACTTCTCCGGCTCTGGATAGAGTTCTGGCAGGAAGTGTGGCACTGTCATGGCGACGAAGACATCATCGCCCGGCTCCAGCCGGTAGCCTGCCAGGGTAAGTGGCCTGGCTACTTTCGCTCTGTGGCCTCCGGCTACCGGGTAGCGGCGCAGGGTTTCTATAGCTGCCCCGTGCACGGCGGTCATCCCTTTCAGCGTTTCCCATGTCAGCGGTCCTTGCTCGAAGACGGCATCGACCTCGTCAAGCACTCGTTTGAGCACGTCGGGATTAGCCAGGAGCGCGTAGATCATAAAGCTACAGGTGTTGGCAACGGTATCCAGTCCGGCCAGGAATGGCCCTAAAGCAGCTCCACCCGCTCTTTTGCTGGCGTTCGGCCCGAAATGTTTGGCAGCTTCGGCCAGAGCCTCGTCGATCAGGTCTGGTTTGCCATTGGGCATGGGATGTTCCAGGTGGGCCTGCACGATGGCCTGTGCCAGTTCGTAGGTGCGCATTCTGGCGCGTTGCAGGGCTGCCTGCCTTTGCGGCGTCAATTCGTCGCGCTCTCCTCCGTAGTTCAGCGAGGTCGTAATGGCGGTGTCCAGGTAGGTAATCAGGTCTGGCAGGTACTCGCCCGGCCCAAAACCGACCAGCAGGCGTCCGAGTTGCTCGGCGATGAGGCGCTGCATGGCGGGGCGAACTACGAAGCTCTCGCCGACCTGCCACGGGCTGTACTGGCGCGTAATCTCCATCATCTGCGGCAACTGGTCGAGCACCCTGGCCCGCGAATAGCTCTTGCTGGCCTGCGCGCGGCGCTGGCGATTGGCCTGACCGTCGCGGGCCCGAGCCATGCCCGAACCCAGCACAGTATCGAAATCCTCCCATTGCTCGCGAGTACTGAAAAATTCGCTCTCGTAACGAGCCATGAAGACATTGATCTCTGGCCCGGCCAGCACGGTCAGTGGCTTTCCGGCACGCGGAAGACGAAAGACGGGTCCCAATTTCTGGTATTGCCGGACGAACATCTGATGCTGCTCTCCGCTCAGGTCGCGCGGATCGGCCAGCGGCGGCAATGGCGTCTGCTCCGTTGTTCCTGGCTGCCAGGTCAATGTCTCTTGCATGGTCATGATAGTTCACCTTTCTCTTGCTCTACACCTCTCATAGAGAGAGTAACCTGAGACAGGGCAAAGGTCAAGGGCCATACAAGATGAGTGTGCTATGTCGAGGCGCTGGACGCGTTGATAATGCGCAATGGATGCGGCAGGATGGGCAGGATCAATGGCTGGATAGATGCTGAGAAAAGGTGTATAGTAAGGGCAACATCAACCCATATCTCAGGAGCTATTCTATTCCATGGTGGACGTATATCATCAAGCACCGATTTTTAGCAGAGAGGATGCGCAGCGCATCGCGTGGGAGTTGTATGGGGCGCGGGTGGAGGCGCGGCCTTTGCCGGGGGAACGCGACACGAATTTTTATCTGGAAACGGAACTGGGGCGCGCCTTTGTCTTGAAGATTGCCCCGGCGAGCGAGCAGTGGGAGACGCTTGATCTGCAAAATCAGGCGCTGGAACACCTGAGGGTGCAGGACGACACGCTGGTGCTGCCGCGAGTTGCCTCGACCCCGGCAGGCGAAACCATCGAGGTTATGACCGCCAGGGATGGGTCGGAGCATTTTGTGCGCATGCTCACCTATGTGCCGGGCAGGCTCCTCGCGCAGGCGCGACCGCATTCACCCGAATTGCTGCGCAGTCTGGGCAACTGGCTGGGCCGCGTCGATGGCGCCTTGCAGGGCTTTGAGCATCCAGCAGCAGAGCGTACATTGAAGTGGGACTTACAGCAGGCGGCATGGATTCGTGACTATCTTCAGTATATCGAGCCAGCGCCGCGCCGTGCTCTGGTGGAGAGCTTCTTCGCGCTCTATGAGCAGGAGGTGCAGCCATTGCTGCCGGGGCTACGCAAGAGCATCATCCATAACGATGCCAACGATTACAACGTGCTGGTCGGCGAGGCGAACGAGAGCGAGCCGGGGCGGGTTGTCAGCGTGATCGACTTTGGGGATATGGTACATAGCCAGACCGTCAACGAAGTCGCCATTGCCGCTGCCTATGCCATGCTGGATAAGCCCGACCCGTTGGCGGCTGCCGCAGCTGTGATCGCTGGCTATCACGAGGCGTTTCCATTGCGTGAGGATGAGCTGGCCGCGCTCTATCCCTTGATCTGCACGCGCCTGTGCGTCAGCGTGGTTAATGCGGCCTACCAGCGGCATGTCGAGCCAGATAACGAGTACTTGAAGATCAGTGAGCAGTCGGCCTGGGCGCTGCTGGAACGACTGGCGGCTGTCAATCCGCGCTTTGCCCATTATCTTTTCCGCAGCGCCTGTGGCCTGTCCGCCGATCCTCGCAGCGATAAGGTGGCGCAATGGCTGCGCACCAATCAGGATAAAATCGGGCGCGTGGTTGAACCTGACCTGCGTAGCGCCGACCCGGTGATCTTCGATCTGAGCATCGGCAGTCACGAACTGGGGACGATGGCGGACGTGACCGATCTTGAGAAGTTCAATCGTCACATTTTTGAACGTATGCACGAGGCCAGCAGCAGCGTGGGCATCGGCAGGTACAACGAAGTACGCCCGATCTACACGAGCGAGCAGTACAAAATGCCGGGCAACGATGGCCCCGAGTGGCGTACCGTGCATATCGGTCTCGATCTCTTCATGGAACCCGGTTCGCCCGTTCTGGCCCCGCTTGACGGCGTTGTGTGCAGCTTCCGCAACAACGATCTCCCGCTCGACTACGGCCCGACCATCATCCTGCAACATACTGTCACCGGGCAGGACAATGAGCCGATCACCTTCTACACCCTGTACGGCCACCTGAGCCTCGACTCGCTTGATGGTCTGTACGCGGGCAAGCCGGTAGCAAAGGGAACGGCCTTCGCGAAGATCGGTGAGATGAGCGTCAACGGCGGCTGGCCTTCTCACCTGCATCTCCAGATCATTACCGACCTGCTTGACCGCGCTGGCGATTTCCCCGGCGTGGCTCGCCCCAGCCAGCGTGAGGTCTGGTTGAGCCTCTGCCCCGATCCCAATCTCATCACGGCCATTGCCGCCGAGCGTTTTTCCAGGCCTGGACGTGGCGAAGAGCAGATTCGCAAGGCGCGTGCGGCCCACATCGGCCCGTCGTTGAGCATCGCATACCACAAGCCGCTGCATATCGAGCGCGGCTGGATGCAGTACCTGTACGATGAGACTGGACGTGTCTACCTGGACGCGGTGAACAACGTGGCCCATGTCGGCCATTGCCATCCTCGCGTCGTGCGAGCGGGTCAGGAGCAGATGGCGGTGCTGAACACCAATACACGCTATCTGCACGAGTACCTGGTGGAATATGCCGAACGGCTCTGCTCCACGCTGCCGGAACCCCTTTCCGTCTGCTACTTCGTCTGCTCCGGCAGCGAGGCCAACGAACTGGCGCTGCGTCTGGCAAGAACGCATACCGGACGCAAAGACGTGATCGTGGTCGATGCCGCCTATCACGGCAACACCGGCGCGCTGGTCGAGATCAGCCCCTACAAGTTTGCCGGCCCAGGCGGCAGTGGCGCGCCCTCCTACGTCCATCCTGTTCCCATGCCCGATATCTACCGGGGAGCGTATAAGAGCGATGACGAGCAGGCTGGCGAGAAATATGCCAGATATGTTGAGGAAGCCATCCGGCAGGCACGAGAGCAGGAGGGTGATGTGGCGGCGTTCATCTGTGAGTCGCTGCTGGGCTGTGGCGGTCAGATCGTGCTGCCAGATCATTACCTGCGCGATGCATACCATTACGTTCATGAGGCGGGCGGCGTCTGCATTGCGGACGAGGTGCAAACGGGCTTCGGGCGTGTTGGCACGCACTTCTGGGGCTTCGAGACACAGGGCGTCGTACCTGATATCGTGACGATGGGAAAGCCCATCGGCAACGGCCATCCCCTGGCAGCGGTGGTGACGACACCGGAGATTGCCGCCTCGTTCGACAACGGTATGGAGTACTTCAACACCTTCGGCGGCAATCCCGTTTCGTGCGCCATTGGCCTCGCCGTGCTGGACGTGATTGAGGATGAGCAATTGCAGGCCAACGCGCTCCATACCGGTACGTATCTCTTGCACGGGCTGTGTCAACTCATGGAGAAACATCCCATCATCGGCGCTGTGCGCGGCCTCGGCCTCTTCATCGGCGTCGAACTGGTGCGCGACCGCGAGACGCGTGAACCGGCTCCGCGCCAGGCAGCCTACATTGCCAATCGCATGCGCGAGCGCGGCATCCTGCTCAGCACCGATGGCCCGCTACACAACGTGCTGAAGATCAAGCCGCCGCTCGTCTTCACCGCCGCCAACGCCGATTTTCTGGTGGAAACACTGGACGACATCTTGAACGAGGATTTTTGTAAAGGAGTGTAAAATCATGACCGAGGTAGCAACAGCGGAGGCTGTTTCGTTCCCAGGCCCTGGAGGGAAAAGGCAACTTGAGGGCTACGTGGCGCGCCCGCAGGGTGAGGGGCCGTTTCCAGGTATCGTCGTCATCCACGAGATTTATGGGCTGAACGACAATATTCGCGATATTGCCCGCCGTTTTACGCGTGAGGGCTACGTGGCGCTGGCCGTTGACCTGTTCGCGGGCCGCAATCGCACCGTCTGCATGTTCCGTTTCATGGGGCAAATGATGCTGACGCCGCTCGATAACAGCAGCCAGCGCGAGTTGCAGGCTGCTTTGAGCTATCTTGCGCAACAGCCCGGCGTCGATGCCAACCGTCTGGGAGCCATTGGCTTCTGCATGGGAGGCGGCTTCGCCATCGCCTGGGCCTGCAACGATCAACGGCTCAAAGCCATCGCCCCCTTCTATGCCAGCAATCCGCGCCCGCTTTCAGCCGTCTCGCGCCTCTGCCCCGTCGTCGGCTCCTATCCCGACAAAGACTTCACCACGCCACACGGGCAAAAGCTCGACGCCGCGCTCGACCAGTACAATGTCCCGCACGATATCAAAATTTATCCCAACAGCAAGCACTCGTTCTTCAACGATCAGGGCCGAAACTACAATCCCGAAGCTGCGCAAGATGCCTGGGAGCGCACGCTGGCGTTCTTCAGAGAGCATATTTAGCCACTTTCAGGCCGAGGAGGGAAGCGATGGAGATAGATACAGTAGGCATCGTCAGCCCCGGCGATATGGGGCATGCCGTTGGGGCAGTGCTGCGCCAGCATGGGTTGCGTGTCATCACGAATCTGCAGGGCCGGAGCAGTCGCAGCGCCACGCTGGCAAAAGGGGCAGGCATGGTTGATGTTGCCAGTGACGAGACGTTAGTGCGGGAATCCGACATCCTGCTTTCGATTTTGCCACCGGCCAGAGCCTATGAATTTGCCGAACGCATCGCCGCTGTCGTGCGCAAAACCGACACCACGTTGCTATTTGCTGACTGCAATGCCATTGCTCCACGCACAGCACAGGCAATTGATAAACTGCTTACAGAGTCAGGAGCGTCCTTTGTCGATGTCGGCATCATCGGCAACCCTCCTCAAATCGGGAAGCAGGGGCCGCGTCTGTACGCCTCCGGCCCGCGTGCCGCCGCTGTGGCCTCACTGAATACATACGGGCTGGATGTGCGCGTGCTTGGTGCGCAGAGCGGGCAGGCATCCGGGCTGAAGATGTGCTATGCCTCCCTCACGAAGGGACTGACCGCCCTGGCAACTGAGGCGCTGGTGGCTGCACGAGCGCAGGGCTTACAGGATGCGTTGATAACCGAGTTTCAATCACTCCCATTCTTCAACACCATCGAGCGCATGGTTCCCGGCATGCCGCCAAAAGCCTATCGCTGGATTGGCGAGATGGAAGAGATTGCCCGTACCTTCTCAGACCTCGGCCTTCCCCCACAGATGCCGCACGGTGCCGCCTCTCTCTATCGCTTCATCGAAGGGACCGAACTGGGAAAAGAAACACCGGAGCAGCGCCAGCGCGGGCAAACACTC
Organism: Ktedonobacteraceae bacterium; assembly: GCA_035294125.1. GTDB lineage: Bacteria > Chloroflexota > Ktedonobacteria > Ktedonobacterales > Ktedonobacteraceae > CADDYT01. The sequence goes on from DATGLM010000005.1 coordinate 141,561, forward strand.
GAAGACGTGATAGCTATTCTCGCTGCTGCGCTGGCGGAGCAGACAAAGGACGATCAATCTGAATAGCTGTTCTCTCTGAAAGCCTATCCCTGCGGTTTCCGCAGCATGCTCCAGATGCGCAGTTCGGTGCCGGGAGCTTTGCCTTCGCTCATCACCTGGAAACCGTGTTTCTGGTAGAAGGGCACGTTGCGTTCGTTCATTGTCTCAAGATAGCAGGGATAATGCCGGGTATCGGCACGGGCAAGTCCCGCCTGTATGAGCATGCTGCCGAGGCCCTGTCCCTGGTATGCGGGGTCAACGCCCAGGCCCCACAGGTACCAGTGCGGATCAGGCGCGTACTGTTTGTGCAGGGCTTCGGTATAGCTGGCGACGCGGTTGTTGCGCTGCAAGGCCGACCAGCCGAAGTTGAGTGGGGCGCCGTGGATCGCTACAAGCAGCAAGCGTCCCGGTGTCGGTGTGGTGTTACCGGGAGAGAGCCAGCAGGCGACAGCGCTCAGGTTTGTTGTCGTATAGCACTCGCCATAGCGAAGACTGTAGCGTACAAACAGGCGAAAGCAGGAGGGAAGCAAGGCCGCGCGCCTGGTGTCGTCAGGGAGCAGATATTGCCAGAGCGGGTCGGCGAAAAAGGCTCGGCCCAGGACCGCAGCCGCTTGCTTTAGGTGGGAAAGCGTGAGCGGAACCACGCGATCATTTCCCGCCGGGTTTGTTGTGCTCATGGTCTGTTACTCAAGCAAATGGGTAGCGCGTTCGAGGTCTTCCAGATTTTCGGTGTGCTCGTAGCGGCACTGGTAGAGGCGGCCAAGTCCCTTCATCAGTTCGGCTCGTTCAGGCGCGTCAGGTTCCTGCTTGATCTCGTCCAGCGCCCGCTCCAGCAACTGGATGGCTCGCTCAAGGTCGACCCGCCTGTGGTGTCTCTGGTAGCGCGTGGCGAGGCCGCTGGCGAGGTTGTTCAGGCTGTAGAGCAGCATGGGGGAATCGGGTGCGGCCAGCGCGACGGCCTGTTCCAGCAGGTGGATGAGGCGCGCCAGATCTGCCTCGCTCTCCGTGCGTCGGTAGCGCAGGTTGAGCGCGTGAGAGAGATAGTTCAGGTAGCAGAGAAACTCGGTGGATTCAATAGGCGTGACATCAAGATACTGTTCCCAGGTACGAATCACGGTATCGAGATCCTCCAGCTTTTCCGAACTGGCAAAACGCACCAGCATTCCCTCGTGAAAAAGCGTCATATATGTGACTCTGCCGGGGTAATCGGGAGGCGCGCACTTCACGAACTGCCGCAAGGCTGCAATGGCGCGGTCGAGGGCAGCATCATCTCCTGTCATGTCGAAGCGTTTTCTCAGTCCCTCGTATAAGCTGATCAAGGCTGGCAGGTAGTCGGGGTCTTGCTCCGACAGGATGTCCACCAGCGATTGCCAGGCTTCGATGCTGTCGGTCAGATCGTAGGGGTCTTGCGATTCCTCGAAGCGCATAGTCAATCCTCTGGCCAGGTCGCGCAGGTAGTCCGTTCTGAAGAGGGGGCCTTCTTCCGTCGTCTCGCGTATCTCTTTTCCTGCACGAATGGCGCGGTTAAGGTCGGCCATATTGTGAGTGGTCCTGAAACGCTCGATGAGTGCGGAAGAGAGATAGTGCAGGTACATGGGAAGTTCGAGGTCGTCCAGCGGCGTGTGCTCAACTAACTGGCTGTAGAGCTGGATAGCGCGATTCTGGTCGGCAATATCTTTAGTATGCAGATAGTGCAGGCGCAGCATGGCCGCCAGATTGTTCAATGTGTGCAGTCGGTACTGTGAATCCACGCTTGTGAGCTTGAGAGCCTGTTCTAAGCACTGAATGGCCTTATCGAGGAAGGTCAGGTCGTTGCTAATGGCGTATTTCTGGCTGAGCGCAATGCTGAGGAGATTTAGCAACTTCGGCAACCCGACAGACTCAGGCGATGAGAGGCGCACCGCTTCCTGCCAGACCTGTATCGCGCTATCGATATCCTCAGCCTGCTTTGTTTTCTGATGCAGGTTGAAAAAACAGAAACCAGCCGCGTGCAGAGCCTCTTGCAGGACTGGCTGTAATTCGCTCGACAGCTCGTTGGCAGTAAGATGTTGCTCCCACTTCAGCAGCATCTGTCGCCAGATTGCCCCCATCTCCTCTATAGGAAGCTCAGAGGAGCCTATTGCCAGGATTAATTTTGTCTCCTCGTAGAGAGAGATTTCTTCCGGCGGCTCCAGCTTCTCATCAAACTGTTTTCCCTTTATTGAATCCGACTCTTCGCTCATTGCGCTCTCCTGACCTGTGCCTCGAATCCATGTAATGAAGATTTACAGCACGACCATTATAAAGGATGAGATGGGAGAGTGCAAGATGGATAGGTAAAAATTCACTATTATGCCGATTCATAGCTGATCATATCCTGTCTGCCGAGCATGTGGAAGGCAGTACGGCGCATGAAGCAGGGGCCACAGTGGCCGCAGTGGCGCTCATGACCGTAGTAGCAGGACCAGGAGAGATGGATGGGGGCGTGAATATCCAGCGCGAGGCGCACAATCTGATGCTTGACCATGCTGGCAAGTGGGCAGAGGATACGCGGGCGGCTGGTGGTACCGATGTCGAGCACGTGATCGAGCGATTCGTAGAATTCGACGGTGTTGTCGGGATAGGCCCCACCTTCTTCGAGGTTGAGGCCCAGCACGAGGGTGTCGTAGCCATAGCGGTCACAGAGACCGGCGGCCAATGCACAGAAGATGAGGTTGCGCGCCGGAACCCACTCGTGGGCAAATTCGGCGCTTGCCTCGTTCTCAGTAATGGACAACTTCTCATCGGTGAGCGAGGAGCCGCCCAGGCGGCCAAGCCAGTCGAGGTCTTCAAAGCGATAATCGCACTCAAGCGCACAAGCAATCGCCTGTACGGCTGCCATCTCCCGTTCCTGCGCCCGGCAGCGATAGCGGAAATGCAGGAGGGTGATCTCGTAGCCCTGCATTTGCGCCCACTTTGCCGCCGTCGTGCTATCGAGACCGCCGCTGCAAATGACGAGCGCCCGCCGCCCGTGTTCGCGTCCCTCAAGCGGCTCTTCGCGCATCTCCATTGTATTTCCGTCGATCTCCAGCAGTGAGTAGGGGGCCAGCGCCACGATGGCCGGTTGATACAACTGCTGGCTGATAGCTGTGCGGGGAGCAAGATGGTCGGGCCGCGAAGCAAAGAAGATAGCACCCAGTTCGGGGCGGGCCTGTATAAAGAGCGGCTTATAGTTGCGAGCCAGAAAGAGTTTGTGCGGCTGGCGCGCATCGATGGCGGCGAGGGCGAAGGAGCCGCGCACCTGCTCCAGCGCCTGCCGAAAGCCCAACCGCCGCAGCAGGCCCGGCAGCACAGCGGAATCAATACGGGTGTGGGTCTGGATGCCATAAGTCTCGCGCAGTTCGGAATCGTTGGCGATGATGCCATTATGGCTGATAAAGATCGGGCCTTCTCCGAAGGGCTGCGCGTCTTCCGATGTCCGTTCGCGCACAAACTCCGTCGTTGGCTCGGCCCGGTTATTGCCGATGAGCGCGCGGCAATGGCGTGTTATCGCTTCACGCGCAAACTGGTACGAGCGCGGCGCAAGGGAGACGCTGCGTCGGACATTGCCGTGCTCATCTATGCTCTGCACTCCTGCGCTATCCTGCCCGCGCTCGGCCCCACGCGCCAGAATGTCAATATAATGCTCTGCGATACGCGCCCGGTCGGCCAGAACATCGGTCACCAGAAACCCCGATATCGAACACATAGCACCATCTCCTTTCCTCTCACGCTCAATTGACCAACATCGTAATCGCGTCCTTACAGATTTCGTCAAAGTTCATCGCGAACTACCGAAGCGCTCGTTGAGCGCCCTGTCAAGCATCGTCGCGACCTCCTTGTTCGCAACAGGATCAATGAGGGTGAGGCGATTGTACAGTGTGCGAGCGTACCAGGCGACCTGGGAGAGCGATTGTGCGCCGGGCCAGGATGCGAAAAGCTCGCCCAGCGCCCAGAGCATAGTGTGGGCGGTGACAATCGGCCCGTAGAAGGCCACACGCTGCCAGAGATCCTCGGACGAGTTCGCGTCCATTAACGCGCTGTAGGCCGTGGTAAAAGCCGTGCGCCACTGTTTTTGCTGCTGTGGGCCTTGAAAGATAACGGCGATATCGAAGGCCGGATCGCCGCTGCCAGCAAACTCCCAATCCAGCAGATACAGGCGCGTTTGTCCACCCTGCCTGCCCTTTTCGTCTGATGCGTCGCTTCCTACCTGCAAGAGATTGTGTCGCCCGATATCGCCATGCACAAGATATTGACGCCCTGTTGCTGCTCGCATAAAAGCCGTGCGCGCCTGTGCTGCCAGGCTCACTTTTTGCAGCGCTTGCTGAACAGGGGGCAGCAAGGCGACCAGGGCTTCGGGTGGCTTTGACGATAATGTCTGGAACCATTGCTCCATCGAGCGGAGGAGAGCCTGCACGTAGTCTTCCCAGGTCTGATAAACGGTCAACACGGCGGCAAGGGTCGGCGAAATCGTGAGCGAATGGAGCATGGCCACCATGTATGCCAGTTCAGATGCCTGTTCCTTGCTGATGTATCTGGGCCGCGTCCCGGCAATATAGGTCTGGATGGAAAACGGCACGGACAGTTTGCTACTGCTGGCATCATAGTGGAGCGAGTCGGGCATCCAATCGTAGCCCTGCTGGTGAAGAAACTGGAGCAGCGTATGCTCCACCAGCATACGTCTGCGCGTGCGCTCATTATTGGTGAACGGAATCCGCACAACGAGTTCGCGTGTAGTCCCACTCTGCTGTGTTACCTCAAAGCGAAAATGCTGGTGATGGGAGCCACCAGCCAGTAATTTGCCTCGATTGACGTGTGCGATTTCGGGCAGTGCTGCTGGTAGCACTGTCACCAATTGTTCAAGCATCTGTTTTGTGACTGTCATACAACGATAGCTATTTCCCACAATTGTTCCCTGGTCACCTGTTAGATTGTTGCGGTGGTGACCGGAGAATCTATTTTGGTGATTACCAAAATAGCACACCAGCAAGCAAGATGGCAACAAGCAGGCAAAAAGAGGTCAGCACAAGATCGGGCCACTCTTCAAAGAGCTGAGTTTGAGAGAAACGGAAACGGAACAGCGCGACCTGCGGCTCGCCCCTTTTGCAGGCTTCAAGAAAACGTCCCGCGTCCAGCAGAGCTAAGATGAGTACGCTGCCTGCCCGATAGAGGCGGCGCTGCCACGAGACGCGCTGCGCAGGATGCAGCCAGCCAGCGAGCAGAAGGCAGGCAAGGGGAAAGATGACAGCAGCCAGCAGCGGCCAGAGGCTGAGTTTGAGCAGGGCAATGAAGAGCGAGGTGGCCAATACCAGACTGGTGGTGAGGAGAAAAGAAGGTATATCCCGGAAAGCCAGGGCGGGATGTTTCTTGATGAGATAATAGTCGCCGCGTCCCCAGGTGAGAAAGCGCCGTACATTCCCACGCAGCCGCAGCCACGTCGCGGTACTGTGCCATACCTCGGCTGCTGGAGCTGTGACGATTACTCCTCCTCTTCCGGTGATGCGCAGGCCGAAATCAACATCCTCGCCGCCGGTCAGAGGGGGTGAGAGCTCTTCATCAAAGCCGCCTGTGCAGGTGAATATGGAGCGGCGCACCGAGAAATTGGCCGATGGCCCCCAGCTAACGGTGGCGCTGCTCAACGGGCTGGCAAAAGGAACCAGCAGTGGTGTCTCCTCGATCACGTGCATGAGCCAGTTGGTAGAACCGGTAAAGGTGACCAGTCCCTGGCAGGCGGCTACGAGCGGGCCGCTATAAGCGCGGCGGTGAGCGGCGAGCAGACCGGGCCGCACCTCGCAGTCGGAGTCGAGAAAGAGAATGAGATCACCGCGCACCAGGGAAGCGCCGTAGTTGCGTTTCTGGCTGACGTTGCCACAAAAAGAGACGTAATGCATTGAGAGGCGGCTGCATTGCCCGGCAATTCGTGCCGCCTCCCGTGGCGGGCTATCGTCTACCACAATCACATCAATTGCCTGTTCGCAGAATGCGCGGTCGGCGGCAAGTGACTCCAGTAGCTTCGCGAGCAGGTCGCAGCGCCCGTCGTGCGAAGGAATGACCACCCCGATACTATTTATTTCATGACAGATATCAACCAGTTTATCCATAACCAGGCTCCTAACAGCGCCAGTAGATTGGCCCACATGTTGCATAGTTCCGGCTGCCAGACCGTTTCTGCCCAGTTCGCCGCCGGGTACAGTCCCCAGCACATGCCTGCCACATCTCCCCTGGCTAGCGCTTCCAGGCAAAGGCCAAATTGATAGGTCAGTTCGGGTAGAGCGGCGCAGAGCCGGGGCAGAATGTCAGCCGGGCGCGGGCGCGCCGACAGAAAATCCATCACAGAAAAGAGCGCCAGTGAGAGCACAAACCAGGTGACTGGCAGCAGCAGCCAGAGTGTTTGTTGGGCCAGCAGCGCCTTCAGGATGCCCGCCAGCAGCATCAATGCGGCCACGACCCAGAAGCGGGGAAAGGTCAGGCGGCGCAGGCTGAGGTGTCGCTTGCACAGGTGATACTCGACGCGGCCCCAGCGATAGGTACGCTTCAGAATTGCGGGCCAGCTCGCCCACGTCTCGCGCTCGTGATAGACAACAGCGCCGGTGGCGGAGAGCAGTGGCAGACCCCATTGCTTCGCGCGCAGGCACAGATCAACATCGTCGCCGCCGAGGCGGAATGGGAGCGAGGTGTCGAAGAGGCCAATCTTCTCCAGCGTCGAGCGTTTGAAAGAGACATTGGCGCAGGCTGCCCAGTCCACCTCTTTTCCCTGGTAGGCCGCGTTCGCAAACTGCACGAACTGGCTCTGGCTGATGACCGACCAGACGAAGGAAGATGCCCCAACAAATTCAACCGGCCCGGCAGCGCCACCGGCGGTCGGGTGAGTAGCGTAGACGGCGTTGTAGGCGCGGAAAATATCGGGCGTCACCCAGCAATCTGAATCGACAAAGAAGATATATTCGTGTGCCGACTGTATGACACCGAGATTGCGCTTCTCGCGCACGTTGCCTGGCCCGGCGATGTAACGCGCCGCGTGCTTTGCGCATAACTTGCGCAGCGCAGCCGCCTGCTCCGGCGGGCTGTCATCAATAATGAGCACCTCCACCGCACCCGAGTGGTGGCTGCGGGCAGCGCTCAGGCTTTCAAGCAGGCGCTGCACCTGCCGCACACGGCCATATGTGGGGACAACGACCGAAAACGAACCAGGGTTCTCACTCCCTTGAGCATTCCAGGTATCAGGCTGAGGGTTGATCGTCATTGCTGGTTAGCTCCGCGTGTGTTGATAGAATGTAGGCGCTGAGATGCGGAAGGGCACGAGCAAGCGTTTCGGGGCGCACCCGTGCGCGCAGCAGTTCAAGCTGGAGCACGTCGGACGCGATCTCCCAGCGCCAGCGTTTCTCCTCCGGCGCAAGATGGTACGCAACTGCCGAAGGCACGCCCCAGGCTGGCAGTTTATCGGCGATCATCAGGGTGAGCAGAACATCCTCACCGGGCAGGCCGGGCAGAGGATAGCGCGTTACCAGGTCCCAGTCAACCAGCGCGAGCGCTGACCAGCGTAGTAAGAGAAAGGCGGCATCGCCGAAAAGAATGGGAATTGGCTCCGCGGGGGTGGTTCTCACAACCTCTCCGTTGAGCTGGTTGATATCGTTAAGATACGTATATTGAGGATCAATCTGCAGCTTGCTGCCCTGAAAAAAACCGGCCTCTTCGTGCATGGCGGCGCATTCCAGCAGTTTCCGGACGGCATCGGGCCGGAGCAGCATATCATCATCGACGAACAACGCAAACTCGGCAGGCACGACGCCGCTGATCAACTCGGAGCGTGCCGCACCCACGCCTCGTCGTGTGGCGGTGCGCCGGTAGTGCAGCTCAAAACCCTGCCTGGCAAGATGATCCCACAGCAGTCGCACATTGCGATCGGTGAAGATAGCCACCTGCCCCTCGTCGCGCACACAGATGCGCAGCAGGCCACAATCCTGCATTGCCAGGCTGGCAAGGGTATAGCCAATGCGAATATCGGCGGCACGGTCTGAACAGGTTGGAATAAGTACAACGACATCGGGTCGAACAGACTTCGGCCTTGCTTGATAGGCACCATGCATACAGGCTTCTCACAGTCTCCTACGGTCTCAAGAACTGAACGCGCTTCCCCTCTAGCCTCATTGTAGCACGGCGAGAGCAATTGGAACAAGCTCCACTATGTATATGGATCAGCTAAACGAGCAGGCGGTGAGATGCCTGCAATTTTGTGCCGACGTGTACGGCGACGATACCGCCCAGGAGACGGCGGAAACCCACGTCGTGCCAGCCCACCTCTTCCATGATGGTTTTGAGCGCGGGTGCGTCGGGGAAGGAGGTGAGCGAATGGGGCAGGTAGTGATATTCCTCGAAGGCTTTGCCGAGCACGCTGCCGAAGAGTGGGGCCAGTCGGTAGAAGTACAGGTGGAAAAGCGTGCCGAGGATTTTGCCTGGCGGGTGGCTGACTTCCAGGCAGACGACGTGTCCGCCCGGTCGCACCACGCGCAGCATCTCGGCAAACCCCTGCCGGATATCGGACAGGTTGCGCACCGTGAAGGCAGCGCAGCAGCCATCGACGCTGTTGTCGGGCAGCTCAATATGCTCGGCATCTCCCACGCGCAGTTCGATGCGATCTTGCAGGCCCAGCCGCGCCAGCTTCTGCTGTCCGATCTCCAGCATCTCAGGCGTGATGTCCATGCCGATCATATGCACGCCCGGCGGCGAGTTGCGAATAACGGCGATAGAGAGATCAGCCGTTCCTGCTCCGAGATCGAGGCCGGTCTGGCCCGCTTGCAGCGCGAGGCAGCGGGCTGCAAAGGCGCGCCAGCGCCCATCCATGCCCAGACTCATCAGCCGGTTCATCGGGTCATAGATACGGGCAATGCGCCCGAAGAGACGCCGCACATAGGGGCGTTTGCCGCCGCTCTCACGAAATTTATTCTCTAAAAATTGCTCGCTTTTCGTCATAGTTCCTTAAATCCGTTCATGCCTGTCGGTACAATGGATTGCGCTTCTATAACCGTGCAATGAGAATGCCCAGCGCCAGCATGACGGCGAATTGCAGGTGCAGCATGGAGGTACGCTTGATGCCGACAGCGAAGACTTTGCGCTCAGTCGCGCAGAGGACGGAGCGCACATTGCTGAAGGCCAGCGGGAAGGTGAGCCAGACCAGCAGGCTCCAGAGCGGCAGGAGGCCGACAAGAGCAAAGATGGTCACGGCAACATAGCTGCCGAAGAGCAGGAAGGCATGGTAGCGCACGCCGAAGGTTTGCCCGAAACGCACCGGCAGCGTGCGCTTCTGCACGGCCAGATCGTCCTGGTAGTCGCGCACGTTGTTCATATTCAGGATGGCGGTGACCAGGAAGCCGACGGGGACGCTGGCGGCAAAGGCCAGCCAGGACCAGCGCGGAATCTGCACGTAGTACGCGCCCCACACCTCCAGCAAGCCCATCGCAATGTAGACGAGAATATCGCCGAGGCCGCGCGTGGCGAACTTGAACGGTTTCGCGCTGTAGAAATAGCCAATCAGCATGGCTGCCACGCCGAAGAGCAGCAGGGCCGGGCCGACAATCCACGCCAGCAGCAGACCCAGCACTGCCGCCAGCACAAAGCAGGCAATACCGCCGCCAAGCACCTGCCCGGCAGTCATCTCATGCCTGAAAATAACCGTCATTGATCCCAGCGACCCCTCATGATCCAGTCCGTAACGCCAGTCAAAATACTCATTGAAGTAATTGACTCCGATTTGCAGGAAGAGGCCGGAGCAAAGGGCCAGCGCGAAGTTCAGCGGGTGAAACACCCCCTGATAGATGGCCAGCGCCGTCCCCACCAGCAGCGGGCTGATGGTCGCCGTCAGCGAAAATGGCCGCGCCACCTTAAACCAGATTCTCCACGAAGGCCGGATATTCCCACTATACGCCTGTGTATCGCTCATAGCTGTTCCCTGATATCAGATATATTCAAAATGCTGATTTCTTACCTTGATATAGCATAGTGCAAGATCAGGTAATACGTCAAAGGTATGCTCTCTAATGACACCATGCCGAGTTTTGTGTCACAGGTATGCTGGATTGGCCTGGCAGCGTTCAATTACACAAAACTCGGCATGGTATCTCTCTAATCCATACTCTGCTTGTTTTCGTTTTCAGCTTTCGCGGCAGGTGATGTGCCGTTTTTGTCGGGCTGCTGGCCGCTTTCCAGAATCTCCCGCAGGGCTGTGGTATGCTCGGCGAATGCCTTGCGGCCTGCTTCGGTAGCTTCGACATAGGTCTGCGGCTTATTGCGCGCGAAGGTTTTGCTGATCGTGACGTAGCCAGCCTCTTCGAGTTTGTGCAGGTGCGCGCCCAGATTGCCGTCGGTCAGTTCCAGTGTATCCTTGAGGTAGCCGAACACGACCTGCGTCTCCGGGGGCAGCGCGGTCAAGACGGCCATAAGCCGCAGGCGCACAGGCTGGTGAATGATTTCGTTGAGTGCAGCCATAGCTATCTCCGCCACAGGTAATAGACGCTGATAGCCACAAGCGGCAACCCGGCAAAAACCGCCTCCCACAGGTAAAAGTAGGAGGGCAGCAGGTAGTAACCCAGTACCGACATTACGGTCACGCCCGCGCCTAATCCAATCGAGAGGGGAATGCGCATCCAGGCACCGGCGATGATCGTGCTGAACATCACCACCGTAACCCACAGCATTGCGATCTGGTGCGGCGTCAAAGTAAAGATGATGAGCCACAGAATGGCAAACCCGTACAGCACTCCATTGAAAATGCCAGGCTGCGTGTTGATCATGGCCGTCCTTGATCCCGGCGCAGGACGCATTCTACCGCCCTGAGTTGCGCCAAGAATCGCGGAACCAATCATTCCTATTACGACCATCGTTCCCCATATCCAGCCAGTAAATTGAGGTTGCCACTGACTGGCTAGAAAGCCAGCGCACCAGATGATTCCCCAGAGCAGCGTATAGTACGCCCAGAAATGGGAAATGCCATGCGCTTTCGTTGTCGTCTGCCGAAAGTTATCCAATGTAGCCTGCGCCTCTTCCGGTGAAATGTTCATTGCCATCGCTCTTTCTTTTCAAAGTTATTCGCTTTCGTAGAGTACTCTGTTCTATAGAGAACTCTAATATGAAAAGTGAGCATTGTCAATAGGATTCTGGCACAGTTTTTCTCGGTGGCTTCTCCTGGCCGCTCGCAAGTGGCAGACACACTCCCCCGTGTAGAGTAGGGCCGATCCTTGCGGTCGTCCTGGGGAGCAGGGTTGCTTTACATCAGAGCTACTAATCATACATCTCCGCGATCGAACGCGCCGCTTCTGCCACCGCAGCCCGCATGTTGGAGGGGCTGAGCACCGTCGCGCCAGTTCCCAGAGCGAGGACGTAAGAGATGGCGGCTTCAAGGGATTCGACGTTGACTTGCACGACAATGCTGCCGTCTGGCTCCTCTTGCAGGATGGTGGTGTCGCCGGAGAGGTTGGGGCGCGTGGAGGACTGGACGCGCAGGACGAGGGCGAAGGGGTGCGTCTGCTCCTCAAGGTACTGGCGTGCCTCCTGCCAGTAGGAGCGCAGGTCGAAATCAGGCTGGATGTTTGCCTGGGCGTCGAGGACTCTCAGGTCTTCGATGTAGCCGACGCGGAAGGTGCAGAAGGTGTGGCAATTGTGGCAGTAAGCGACGAGATACCAGATGCCGGTGCGCACTCTACGGCGCGACAGTCCTTTGTAGACGAGGCCGTAGGGGTCGACGCGCAACCACTGCACGCCAGGCGCGTCGTTGGCGGGATAGAGAATTTCGAGCTGGTTTTCGCCCAGCACGGCCAGGCGGATGCTTTCTAGAAAGACGGAATTGACCGGGGCGCTGCGGCCAGCACGGCCAGCACGGTCATACCAGGCAGTGGTGTCGAAGAGGATGCGCTTGCGAGCAGCCTTCACATCGACGCGATACTGCTCAGGCAGCGCGGCTTCGAGTTTGAGCAGGGCGCGCTGCAGGCCGTCGTCGTCGGCAAAGAGGCTGTAGTTGCCCGCCATGTCGGCGCTCAGCACGAGCGAGACAGCCTCTTCGGGCGTGAAGATGGTCGACTCGAAATGATAATCGCCGGGCAGGTAGTAGCCGCCGCCGGGGCCGTAATCCATCGAGATAGGGATGTGCGCCAGCGATAGCGTATCAATGTCGCGGTAGATCGTGCGTGTCGAGACGCCTAAAATATCCGCCAGGTGCCGTGCCGTCATCTTCCCCCGCGCTTGCAGCAGCAGCGTGATTGCTAACAATCGTTCCGTTTTCTCCATATTTCCATTCTAACACAAAAAAGCACTGAAAGACTGACATACTCCTGTCACTTATTTTCGATTAGACTAGAAGTTCCAATGTGGGAATAAGGATTTCCTCTGTCTTTTTTCTCTCTGACCTCTACAGAAAGGATGAACCTGTGGTCTCTGCTGCCAAGGACAAACAGAACCTCTCTTACTATGTTGAGTTATTGAAATCGAGTGGCCGTATTTATATGCGTATACTTGGCCTGCTGCGCCCTCACTGGCTCACTACGCTGGGGGCGATTGCCTGCCTGGGACTCTCTACCGGCTTTGCCCTGCTCGTTCCCTGGCTGCTGGCCTTCGTGATCGACAATGGCTTGCAGCGCGGGGATTTTGGTACGCTGCTGCTGGCCGGTCTCGCCATCCTGGCCGCCAGTGTCATGCGCGGTCTCTTCGCCTACGGGCAGGGCTACCTCTCGCAGGCCCTCTCCTGCCTCGTGGCCTACGACCTGCGCAACGACCTGTATGACCACCTGCAAAGCCTGGATTTCTCCTTCCATGATGACGCGGAAACCGGGCAGTTGATGTCCCGCCTCACCGTCGATATCGAGGCGGTGCGCAACTTCATCCCAATGGGCATACTACGCGCCCTGGTGGCGTTCGTGACCTTCGGAGCCATCACTGTCATTCTCTTCACGCTCGATGTCTACCTGGCACTGGTGACGCTGATCACCGTGCCGATCCTGGTCTTCCTCGGCATCCAGGTCGCCAGCCGCCTGCGCCCGCTCTGGATGAAGGTGCAGAATGAGACCGGTGCCCTGGGAACCATCATGCAGGAGAGCCTGAGCGGCATGCGCGTGGTCAAAGCCTTTGCCCGCGAACCGTTTGAGATTGAGAAATACGGTAAGAAAAACCATGAACTGCGCGAACTCAATCTGGCGGCCATGCGCCTCTCGGCCTGGAACCAGCCGTTGATGGTGTTCGTCGTCAATATTGTCACCGTCCTGCTCGTCTGGATCGGTGGTATCGCCGTCATCGGCCACAAACTCAGTCTCGGCACGCTGGTGGCCGTGACGACCTACGTGCTGCTGCTCAACACGCCGACGCGCTCCTTCGGCTACATGGTCAACTGGTTCATGCGCGGCTACTCCAGCGGCATGCGCATCTACGGGGTGATGGATACGCGGCCCATCATAGCCGATCGGCCCGGCGCGCAGGAATTGACCGATGTGCAGGGACACGTGCGCTTCGAGCATGTCTCATTTGCGTATGGCAGCGGCCCGGAGGTGTTGCACGATCTCAACATCGATGCGCGGCCCGGTCAGATCATCGCCCTGCTGGGAGCTACAGGCAACGGCAAGAGTACCGTCCTCAACCTGTTGCCGCGTTTCTACGACCCCACGAAGGGACGCATCACGCTGGATGGCAAAGACCTGCGCGACGTGAAGCTCGAATCACTGCGCCGCAACGTGGGGCTGGTGCTTCAGGATGTCTTCCTCTTTAACGCTACCCTGCGCGACAACATCGCCTATGGTGTGACCGATGTGACCGACGAGCAAATTATCGCTGCGGCGAAGATAGCGCGAGTCGACGAATTCGCTCAGAACCTGCCGGATGGTTACGATACCTGGGTGGGCGAGCGCGGCGTCACCCTTTCCGGCGGCCAGAAACAGCGTGTCGCCATCGCCCGCACGCTGCTGCTCAACCCGCGTATTCTCATCCTGGACGATTCGACTTCCAGCGTGGATATGGAGACCGAATATCTCATCCAGCAGGCGCTCGATGCCGTCATGCGCGGGCGCACTACCTTCGTCGTCGCCTCGCGTCTGCGCACCATCAAGAACGCTGACCAGATTCTGGTTATCGATAAGGGGCGCATCGTCGAGCGCGGCACGCACGAGACGCTGCTGAAGCAGGGCGGCATCTACACCCGCCTCTACGACCTGCAACTACGCGAGCAGGAAGAGTTCGAGGCTCGCATGCTGCGCAACCGCACGGTGATAAGCGGCGCGGACGACAATGAGAACGAGGATGAAGGGGAACAGGAAGAGCGGGAACAGCAGGAAACAGAACAGGAGGTGGCATAATGCTGAAGAGTTCCACCCTGCGCAAGCAAGAAAAATTCTGGCGCGAAAACACGCTGGAGCGCGCCGATGAAAATGTCAACGCAAAATTTGACGTGAAGCTGATGCGGCAATTTTTGCCCTACCTGGCGCGCTACAAGAAGACGACGGCAGCCAGTGTGATCATGATGCTGCTCTACACCGTCTTCAGCCTGGCGAATCCGTACCTGATCGGCGTGGCAATTGACAATTTCATCACGCGCAACGACCTGAGAGGGCTGGCTACTATCAGCATTGTGCTGTTGGTAGTGAACCTGCTGATGTGGCTGACGCAGTACGGGCAGGTCTGGACCATGTCGTGGGCAGGGCAGCAGATTCTCTTCCACCTGAGTTCCGACATGTTCACGCACCTGCAAAAACTGGCGCTCAGCTTCTATGACCGCACGCAGATCGGGCGTGTCATGTCGCGCCTGCAAAGCGATATCGACGTGCTGGAAGCGATGCTCAGTTCCGGTCTGCTCTCCATGCTCAGTTCGCTGGTAGCGCTGGTGGGCATTATCGCGGCTATGCTGGCGATGAACGTGCCCCTGGCGCTGCTCACCTTCACCGTGCTCCCCATTATGATCGGCATTGCCGCCTTCTGGCAGAAGCACGCGACCCGCTCCTTTCGCCGCACTCGCGCCGCCATCTCGATGGTCAATGCCACGTTGCAGGAAAATATCTCCGGCATGCGCGTCATCCAGAGCCTTGCCCGCGAGGATCGCAACCGCGCCGAGTTCGACGAATTGAACGCTTATAACCGCGATACCAATCTGGAGGCCAGCCGTGTGGCCGCTTTCATCCTGCCGCTCGTCGAGGTGGTGGCCGCGCTGGCGATCATGATTACCGTGATCTATGGTGGCTCGCTCGTCGTGCAAGGGTCGCTGCAAGTGGGTGTGCTTGTAGCTTTCACGCTCTACATCAATCGCTTTTTTGACCCCATTCGCGACCTGAGCCAGCAGTACACGCAGCTCCAACGCTCCGCCGTGGCGGCGGAGCGTATCTTCCAGATCCTGAGCATGCCGGTAGAGATTACCGACAAACCCGATGCCATCGAGATGCCGCAGATCGAGGGCAAGGTAGAGTTTCGCGGCGTCACCTTCGGCTACAATCCCGATTTGCCTGTCCTGCGCGGCTTCGATCTGAACATCGCGCCGGGACAGACCGTCGCCATCGTCGGGCCGACAGGCGCGGGCAAGAGCACCATCGCCAGCCTGATCTCCCGCTTCTACGACATCCAGAGGGGGGCTATCCTGATCGATGGACACGATATCCGCGATGTGAAACAGGGCTCGCTGCGTCGCCAGATCGGCATCGTGCTGCAAGACCCGTTCCTGTTCACCGGCACTATTCGCGAGAACATCCGCTATGGCCGCCTGGACGCCACGGATGAAGAGGTCGAGGAGGCGTCACGGGCCGTGGGCCTGCACGATCTCGTGCTGCAACTGCCGGATGGCTACGATACGGCTATTCGCGAGCGCGGGCGCAACCTGAGCGTGGGGCAGCGCCAGTTGATCTCCTTCGCCCGCGCCCTGCTGGCCGACCCGCGCATCCTCATCCTCGACGAGGCCACCGCCAACATCGATACTGTGACCGAAGTAATCGTGCAGCAGGGCCTGCGCCGCCTCCTGCGCGGTCGCACTGCCGTCGTGATCGCCCACCGCCTTTCGACCATCAAGGGGGCCGACAATATCGTCGTCCTGCAGGCCGGGCGCATCATCGAGCAAGGCACCCACGCCGAACTCCTGCAGCGCAACGGTGTCTACGCCTCCCTCTACGCCATGGGCTTCCGCCACGCCGCGTAACATACGGAAAAAGCATCGCGCCAATGGACGCGCCCATTGGCGCGATGCTTTTTCTTGCCCTCCTTTTTATGTTATAATTGCCGTGTTTGCAAGACCTGCACTATTTTCTCAAAACCGAAATGATAGGCGGTTACTGGAGAGGTTGACGATATGGCCCAGGCAGCATGGAACCTGCATCCTCATGCGCATGCGCGGCAGAAAGCGGATGTTTTGCTCGTCACCGTCACGGAAATGGAGGCAAAGGCCGTACTTAACCTGTTTCCTGACCATAAAGCATGCCATCTTGGACCTGGTGCTAAAACCTATTATGACCTCGGCCTCGCCGCCGACGCAAGCGTCTTCATGGTGCAGTCGGAGATGGGGATCGGTGGGGCAGGAGGCGCGCTGCTCACTGTCCATGAAGCCATATCCGCGCTTTCTCCTTCTGTCGTAATCATGGTTGGCATCGCCTTTGGACTGAAACCGAAAGAGCAGAAGGTCGGCGATATCCTGGTCTCAACGCAGATTTGTGACTATAATCAGCAGAAAATTGATACCAGCCTGGGCGGACAGCCGGTTATCCTCACACGTGGCAGTCGCATTCCGGCATCGGCATCGCTGTTAGATAGATTTCGAGCGGGTGCGAAGGGCTGGTCTTGCCCGGCAAGCATCCATTTTGGCCCCATCCTTTCCGGCGAAAAGCTGATAAATAATCAGCATTATCGTGATCTCTTGCTTGGAATCGAGCCAGAGGCCATTGGCGGAGACATGGAAGGCGCAGCGCTCAGTACGCTTGGGCAACTGCATAAAGTGGACTGGGTTCTCGTCAAAGCCATTTCTGACTGGGCGGACGGGGAGAAAGACTGTCAGAAGCGTGAACGGCAGGAGGAAGCCTCAAGCAACGCAGCACGCTTCACCACGTATGTGATCCGCCAGGGCGGCTTCAGGAAAGGAGACTCCGGCAACGGAGTACATCCACCACCACCACCTTCTTCACTCCCTTCGTCTCAGCCTGAGCCGGGAGCGCGGTTCTGCACCTATACCATGCACCCTCACTGGGTGCTGGCGCTCTCCTGGGAGCCTGGGGGCCGACATATTGCCTCCGTCGGCGGTGGGGCTGCTGCTCATGTCTGGGATACTGAGACGGCCCGACCGCTCAAAATCTACCAGGGCCACCAGCACCAGGGCATCATGGCGAAAACGCCCTTTCTCCCGACGGTTTACAACGTGGTCTGGTCTCCGGTTGATGCGCACGTCGCTTCCAGTGGCGATGGCCCCACCGTTCACATCTGGAACGCCAGTACAGGTGGGACAAAGAGCATCTATCGCGGCCATTCTGGCTTGCTTTCAAACGTTTTTGCCATTGCCTGGTCGCCCGATGGTCAATACATTGCTTCGGCATGTAGCAGCGCCGGTCTCGACAAAACTATTCATATCTGGGATATAGGAACCGGTCAAACAGTGCGTCGCTTAGCTACTCAGGGGGGATTGTTCCCCAATTTCTCCGTGCTGGCGCTGGCATGGTCCCCTGATGGCTCGCGTCTCGCCGCCACATGCGATAACCATACCATCCTGCTCTTGAAGCCATCCACTGGAGAACGCATCGCAAGCTATCATGTTTCCGCCCAGTGGACTGGCCATCTCGCCTGGTCACCCGATGGCAGATTCCTGGCGACCGCGAACTCCGATAGAACGATGCAGGTCTGGGATACCTCTTCTCATCAACTCGTACAGGTCTTTGACGGACACACTGACAGCGTGCGCGCCGTCGCCTGGTCGCCCGATGGTAGCCGCATTGCCTCGGCCAGCAGCGACACCACTGTCCGCATCTGGGGTTTCAACGCCGCCGGCAGGGGAACACATCTCTACACCTACACCGGACACGACGATTGGGCGACCTCGGTAGCATGGTCGCCCGATGGCTCGCGCATCGCTTCAGGGAGCAACGACAAAACGGTGCATATCTGGCAGGCGGTTTAATGGCTGGCTGGCCTTGTGAATCATAAAAAGCGGTGCTATTATGTACGTGATGGCTGTATGCTTAGGGACTCCAAAGTGGAATTGTCGCATCACTCTCCGATCAGCAGGTTTTCTTAGTCATGTATTTACTTATTGAGGAGCAAGAAAATGAACGTGATGGAAGCAACCGCATCCGGCTCAGATGCCGCCACGACCCCTGTTGAGTACCAGTGGAGTTACACCAGCGGCACCAGTGATGTTCCGCTACTTGGTTTAACCATCGGCGACATGTTCGATCAAACTGTCGCCAAATATCCTGATCATCCTGCTCTGATTTCGCGTCACCAGAATATACGGCTGACGTATCAAGAACTGCAGGATCAGGTGAATCAGTGCGCCAAAGGGCTGATGCAACTGGGGTTAAAAAAGGGAGAGCGACTCGGTATCTGGTCACCGACGCGGGCCGAGTGGTGCATTACCCAGTTCGCGACCAGTAAAATCGGGGTGATCCTGGTCAATATCAACCCGGCATACCGGCTTCATGAACTGGAATATGCCTTGAAGCAATCAGGATGCAGCGCGATTGTCATTGCTCCTGAATTTAAAAGCTCTAACTACACCGAGATGCTCTATGCTCTCGCGCCTGAGCTAAATGATAGCGATCCCGGCAAGCTCAACGCGGCTCGACTGCCGGATCTGAAAACCGTCATTCGCATGGGTTCAGAAAAAAAGCCCGGCATGTTTACCTGGGACGAATTGATGGCAATAGGCAATGAGCGAGAAGCTGTGAGTGATGAGCAACTTGCCGGGCGGCAGCGCGATCAAGAGTTCGATGACCCGATCAACATCCAGTACACCAGTGGTACAACCGGCTTTCCTAAAGGAGCAACCCTCAGCCATCATAACATCCTGAACGACGGATATTTCGTGGCACGTTTCCAGAATCTCACAGACAAAGATAGACTGTGCATCCCTGTCCCTCTCTATCACTGCTTTGGTATGGTAATGGGCAACCTGGGCTGTATCACCACCGGTGCGGCAATGGTCTATCCCTCGGAAGGATTTGACCCCCTGGCCGTCTTGCAAACGGTCCAGGATGAGAAATGCACCGCGCTCTATGGCGTTCCTACCATGTTTATCGCCGAGCTGGAGCATCCCGATTTTGGCAAATTTGACCTGACAAGCCTGCGCACGGGTGTCATGGCCGGTTCGCCATGCCCGATTGAAGTGATGAAGAAAGTCAATACGCTGATGCATATGAGCGAGGTTGAGATCTGCTACGGCATGACCGAGACCAGCCCGGTGGCGACACAGACTCCCATGGATGCTTCCCTGGAGAAGCGCGTTGCCACAGTCGGCGTCGTTCATCCGCACCAGGAGATCAAGATTGTCGACCCGGCGACCGGCAAGGTCGTGCCGGTTGGAGCACCGGGCGAGCTGTGTATGCGCGGCTATAATGTGATGCTGGGCTACTGGAACAACCCGGAAGCAACGGCCCAGGCCATTGATCGGGCACGCTGGATGCATAGCGGCGACCTGGCGACGATGGACAAAGAGGGGTACATCAATATCGTCGGTCGTATCAAGGATATGATCATTCGCGGCGGCGAAAACGTCTATCCGCGTGAGATCGAGGAATTTCTCTACACCCATCCGAAGGTCAGCGATGTGCAGGTCATTGGCGTACCCGACCCGAAGTATGGTGAGGAGATCATGGCCTGGGTCAAGGTCAAACCCGGCGAGCAGGTTACGGGAGAGGAGCTAAGAGAGTTCTGCAAAGGGCAGATTGCTCATTACAAGATACCGCGCTACTACAAGTTTGTCGATAGCTTCCCCATGACGGTGACCGGCAAGATTCAGAAGTTCGTGATGCGTGAGCAATCCATTGACGAACTGGGTTTGCAGGGAGCCGCCTCCATCCAGACTGCCTGACGCATCATCTGTTGCCCCAGAGCGCGTATTTCCAGCCGTGCAGGAAGTGCGCGCCGGGGCAGGTAGTGCCTGCTGCTATTTCGTGGTGGCCGAAGATACGCGCTCTGGCAATCTGGGGATACTGCGTGCGCGCGAGGCGAGCGGCGGCTGCGATTTGCGCTGCGGGCGGCGAGCTATCTTCGTAGTCGCCGGAGAAGGCTATGCCGATGCTCCTGGTGTTGATGTCCCAGTTTCCTGCGTGCCAGCCGATATAGCTGTCTTCCAGCAAACGCTCGGCCTTCCCATCGGGACGAATGAGCCAGTGGTAGGCAAAGAAGACCATCTTCCCTTGCCGGAAATGGCCCGACCAGATCGGCTGGCCGCGCACGGGTCGTCCCAGCACATTATTCGCGAGGTACTGGAAGGCGTACTGGCGCACCAGCCCGATGGCGGAGAGCTTGCCCAATCGGATATCCGGTTCCTCCGTCGTGTGATGAATCACGATGGTATCAAGTGGTTTTCGCTCCTCGTCCATCTCCGGCCCGTTCTGCGCCAGGGGCAGCGTACCGTCTTCTAGCAGTGCTTCCACCAGTTCATAGACCTGGTGTCGGAAGCGCTTGAGATCAGGGTCGGAGCGCACGACCGGGAAGAGCTGCGAGCGTAGTTGCTCTTCCAGGCGCACGTACCAATCGGGAAAGCATAACTGACTTTCCCATGCAGCGCGGTCAAAATCTAGCTTCATCGAATGACTTTCTTATGTTTTCCCTGATGCCCTGTAGACAGGAATACATACCACTCCTGAGAAACATGAATAAATATTCATTACTGCCATTGACCGGTGATGGCTTTGGGCTGTTGGGCAGCGGATTTCTCGCCGGGGCGGCGGAACAGAGCCTGCTTAAGGCTGGGGCTGACCCCTTCCTGATCTCGCCAGGGCAAAATGCATTATAGCTCCACTACATACTGCTTTGGGTTGTGCGGGTCGATCCGCACGGGAATGAGGTTACCCGTCTGGTAGTGTGGACGTTCATCCAACATCCACGTCAGGAAAGTGTAGGTCTTCCCTGTCTGTGGGCTTGTCCACTGTGCGGTTATGTAATAGTTGTCGTGCTGCCAGCCCAGGCGCGTCCTGCCGCTCTCACGCTTGATGGAGGTGATTGTGGCTATGATACGTCGGCCCCGATGGGCTACCCAATCACACTTCTGTGCCTGATAGGCCACAAAGCCCAGGATAAGAGCTACTGTACCAAGCGCCAGCACGAGGTCGAGGATGACTATGGTCTGATTCATTACAGGCCTCTCCTTTCTGAAAACTTGTTTTCAGGAGAGCCAGCATATCGTTCTGGTTTCCTATCTGCTTATTTCCCTACTACACATTACAGGCATGTCATGGCTCCATTACCAGTTTCTGGTTTTATTTTAGCAGATATTTTATAACCCGTCAATGGTATCTTTGAGGGTTATTATGGCTTCTCACAGTCTCAGTTCTTGTTGCAGCCGGGTCATTTCGCGGCGAAATTCGGCTTCCAGCGCCTGTTTGCGCTCGTCTGGTAGAAAGCTGTAGCGAACGCCGTTGAGCAGGATGTCGTTGGCACTATCGAGATCGAAGGAGAAGGTGTCGAAGAGCAGCCCCACCTCGTGATTGAGCATGGTGTTGAAAAGGGGTGGGTCGTCGGAATTGATGGTGACGGGGATACCGGCGGCGTGCAGGCGCGGGAAAGGGTGTGCGGCGATACTGCTGCAGACGCCGAGGCAGAGGTTGCTGGTCGGGCAGAGTTCCAGGGGGATCTGGTGCTCTTTCAGGTGCGCTACGAGCAGGGGGTCTTCGATGGAGCGCACGCCATGACCCAGGCGTTCCGCGCCGAGCGCGTGCAGCGCGCCCCACACGCTTTCTGGGCCGACCGTTTCCCCGGCGTGAGGATCGCTGTGCAGCCCTGCCTCACGCGCTTTGTCAAAGTAGGGTGCGTATGGCCCAGGTGGATGGCCCTGCTCTGAGCCACCCAGTCCCAGCGCAACCACGCCGTCGCTCATGCCTTCTTTCGCCACCGCGACCGTGTATTCTGCGCGCTGGCGATTTTGCTCCGGGTCGCGAATGTCGCGCACGATATCGAAGACCCAGCGCATCTCCACGCCAAACTCGGCCTGCGCCCGCTGTCGACCCCGTGTCAGCCCGGCAAAATAGGTATCAAAAGGGACGCCGAGCGAGAAGTGGTGCGTGCTGGCGGAGAACGTGATTTCAGCATAGCGCACATTCTGGCGGGCCATATTCGCCCCGAACTCGTAGGCGATCAGTTCGTAATCCTCAGCCGTTTTGAGGCAGCGCGAGATAGCAAAGTAAATTTCGACGAAGTGCAGGAAGTCACGGAAGGTGAACCAGCGCTGCATCTCCTGCACTGTGCGTACTGGTAACTCCACGCCGTTGCGCTGCGCCAGTATCAGCAGCGTTGCCGGTTGAATCGCGCCCTCCAGGTGAACATGCAGTTCAGCCTTCGGCACCGCGCGTACATACTGCTCGATCTTTTCTGAGAATTCCATACCCTTTTCCTTCCCGCGTACAGATATATGGCCGTTTCTCTATAGTCGAGTATATCATACTTCAGCATAGCAAAAGCTATCAGTATCAAGATAGCTTTCAATCCTTACGGGATAAACAATCGTCCCTACGGATTTCCTCTCCATACGAAACAAAGGACACATTTTATGCTATACTAGACATAAGTAGTAGTATTCCTCTTTCCCGGAGGTTTTGCGGACCATGAAACAACCTCGAATGGAGCAGTGGCCCCACTATACCTACATCGTGCCTCACGTGTATACCAGGGCAAAGGTGCGCCTGATCGGCTTCGGGAACTATGTCCCATCGGGTAGGATCACCAACGAATTTTTTTCGTATGTTACCACGCGGCTGGGCGAGCCGCGCAGCCCACAGGAGATTGAACACGCCACAGGCCTGAGGACGCGCCATGTACGCAACTCGACGCTGGTATTGTGCCAGAAAATAGCGGGAAAAGACGCGCCCGGCCTCATTTTTGGCCCGCGACGCCCTGAGGAGGAATCGCTGGCAGAGATGGCGCTGGCAGCGGCGAAAAAGGCGCTCGCCAGCGCGGGCCGTGATCCTGTTGAAGTAGATACGATCATTGGCGCTTCCTCCTCTGATAACGATGCTTTCCCCACGTTTCCCAGCATCGTCCAGACGCGGCTGGGCATGCGTTCGGTGCGCTCAACCATGCTCAAGGGAGGCTGCGCCTGCCAGACGGAATCTTTGCAAGCCTGCGCCGAGGTATTGAGCGCCAGTTCTGCTCGTCTCGCGCTGCTTGTCATGGCCGAGGGTCTGCTTTCCAATGTCATGCATATCCTCGACTGGCGGCTCAGTTCTCTCTTCGGCGAGGGCGCTGCCGCCTTTCTGTTGGAACGCCGCGATGATGATGAGGATGGCGACAATGAAGCCATGTATATCATCAATGGCGCTGACGCCCACCAGGCTCCCGCCCTGCACGGCTGGACGCCGCTGCGCAAGGATGTGATCGCGATGGCCGAGGAGGACAGGCTGATCCAGCGCCTCTATGAAGAAGGCAAGGGAGCAGAGTTGCAGCGCCTGTTTGTCACCCGTTCTATGCCGGGCTACGCGAAAATGAACGGCAGGGAAGTCTTTCGCGAGGCTCCACGAGCGATGGCCGAGGCTGTTGACGCGCTCTTGCGCCATGCCGGACTGGATTACGACAACCTCGACTATATCATTCCTCACCAGGCCAACTCGCGCATCATCCATCGCATGGGCGATCTGCTCATTCGCGACTACGGCTGGCCTTCCTCGACGATGGAGAAACTGGTGGATAATTTCCGCGACTACGGCAATCTCTCCAACGCCAGCATCGGCACCTCCCTGGTTGAGTTGATGCAGCAGGGCAAACTGCGCGAGGGCCAGTGGCTCGCTCTGCCCGCCGTCGGTGCCGGTCTTAACTACGGTAGTTGCCTCCTCCGCTTCCACTTCCCAGAGAATCCTGCCACTATAGTTGCTGTGTGAGAAAGTGACGCGGTTCAAAACAGGGGCTATAATACTGGTGGTGGCAGTTTCCATTGTAGGAACTTTTTGTTGGAAGGAAGGAGCTTGTATCTATGGCATTGATCTCACCAGAAGATCAGGAAGCCTTAAAAAAGTTGTTCGGGGAAAAGCTGACGGATGATGTCAACATCACCTACTTCACGCAGCACGAATCCCCGTTGATTGTGCCAGGACACCACGAGTGTTCCTATTGTAAGGAGACCGGTGAGATACTCGAAGAGGTCACTTCGCTTTCAGATAAGCTGCATCTGATCGTGAAGGACTTTGTGAAGGATGAGAAGGAAGCGGAGCAGATGGATATCACCCGCATCCCGGCCTATACGATGCAGGGGAAAAACAAAGGCAAGGTGCGTTTCTTCGGCTTGCCGGCGGGCTACGAGTTTTCGACGCTGCTCCAGTCGATCATCGATGTCTCCACTGGCGAGACGCAGTTGAGCCAGAAATCGAAAGAGGCACTCAACAAGGTCGAGCAGAACTTGCAGGTGCAGGTATTCGTCACCCCTACCTGACCCTACTGTCCACGGGCAGCCAGTCTGGCTGTGCAGATGGCCGTCGAGAACGAGCACGTCACTGCCGATGTCGTGGAGGTCTCTGAGTTCGTCGAGCTTGCCCAGCGCTATAATGTGCAGGGCGTTCCCAAAACCGTCGTCAATGACACTGTAGAGTTCGTCGGCGCACTGCCGGAACCGCGCTTCGTCCAGCAGGTCCTACAAGCCGCCGAAAAGAAGGAAAAAAAGTAATTTGAGGAAAGGCAGAGAGGGTAGAGAGCGAGCGTCGACTCGCCCTCTACCCTCTCTGCCTTTCCTCGTACTAAAAAGTTAACCAGCGAATTTGTGTTGTTCCTGCCCTTTGATGCCTGTCTGGAGGCGGAAGAGGTCGCCTGCCCGGGGCTGTTGCGCTCGCTTTTGCTCGCTCAGAGCTGTCCAGGCCGAGGTGATGTAGAGTTCGTCCAGGTTCGGACCACCGAAGGCGCAACTGGTCGGGTATTGTACTGGCATCTGGATTTCGCGCTCGATCTTGCCATCAGGATCATAACGGATGATCCGCCAACCACCCCAGCGGGCGCTCCACACGAAGCCCTCACAATCGACAGTGAGGCCGTCGGGGACGCTGGCCTCGTTGGGCGTGTGAACGAACGCACGGCGATTGGAGATGGTGCCACTCTGAGCGTCAAAATCGTAGACGTAGATGATCTTGCGGGGCGAATCGGTCAGGTACATGCGCGTCTTATCGGGACTCCAGCCGATGCCGTTGGAAACCGTCAGCCCCGTCTCCATCACAGAGACGGCGCAATCGAGGTTGAGGCGGTAGAGGCTGCCCGCGCCCTCGCAATCATCGTATCCCTCGCACATCGTGCCTGCCCAGAAACGTCCCTGACTGTCAACCGCGCCATCGTTGAAGCGATTATGCGGCTTGCTGGCCTCCGGGTTCGCGTTGGCGATGAACTGCAGGCGCGGTTCCGCTTGCCAGTCCCAGAAGGCAAAGCCCTCTTTTGTTGCCATCACCAGCCCACCACGCTCTCGCGGCGCTAGCACCCCCACCGGCAGGCCAACCTCGAAAACCTCGTACTTGCCACTGGCCGGGTATAAGCGTGAGAAGCGACGGTTTTCGATATCGACCCAATAGAGCGCCTGTTCCGCTACGCTCCAGACCGGCCCCTCGCCCAGTTTGCACTGGCAGGTCAGCACATCTTCTACGGCGTTCATTTCAGGTGGTCTTTCAGGAACTGGATCGCCAGCGGCCACGCTTGCGAGGCGGCCTCCTCGTTATAAGCGCCATGGCTGGGATTGATGAAGGCGTGACCGGCATTGTAGACCTTCACCGTCACATCCTTGCCCGCCTCTCTATACATGCGCTCGACCTTCTCGATCACCTCCGGCGGCGCCCAGGAGTCCTGGCTGCCGTAGATTGCCAGCACCGGCGCATTGAGCGCCTGCGCCTCTTCCGGCGTAGGTTCAAAACCGGCGGCGTAGAAGGCGACCACCCCGCCCAGTTCGGGATAGCGTGAAGCAACCTTCATGGCGAGGAAGCCGCCCATGCAGAAGCCCATCACTCCCAGCCTCTTCGGCTCGACCATCGGCATCTCTTTGAGCCTGTTGAGCGCGCCGATGATCTCCTGAATCGCCCGCTCGACATTGGAAGTCACCATCATCATCATGCGCTCGGCATCGTTCGGCTCCGTGGCAACCTTGCCATGAAAGAGGTCTGGCACGGCGACGATGAAGCCCTGCTCCGCCAGCTTATGCGCCAGGTCAACCACGTGCGGCTCGATGCCCCACCATTCCTGGATCATTACCAGTCCCGGATGTGTCTGGTCGTCATCCGGCTGTGCCACATAGGCATACGCGCCATTGCCGTTAACAGGTAAAGCAACTTTCGAGGTTCGGATTACTGCCATAGTACAATCTCCTCTAGAAAATAGTGCTGCTTACACGGCTGCATGAAGCATCACTTGCATTATATCGCATTCACCTGCATCGTGCTAATGCCACATAACAAAAGGCGGGCGGCCCAACCGGTGCCGCCCGCCTTTTGTTACAGGCTACAAAGAGGACGCCTGCGCCGCCTTCACGGAGAAAGTCTACGGAAGCGCCCTCTCGACAAAGCATGCCTGATGTCTTTATTCTTGTCCGGCGAAGCGCGCCGCCACTTCGTAGAGCACGCGAGTCCCCCAGCGCAACGACTGTTCCGGGATGCGCTCGTCGTGGCCGTGAATGGTTTCCATGCCGTCGAAGCCGGGGATGTAGAGTTCGGGCGCGAAGCCGTACACTTTCGTGCCGAGCCGCGAGACATGCTTGGCGTCCGTCCCACCTGTAAGCAGTCGGGGGATCACCGTTGCCTCCGGGTCATGTTCTTTGAGCACGTCCCGTATCACATCAAAGAGCGGCGAGGCAGGATCGGCTTCCAGCGCTGCTGATGGCTCGATGAACTCGATCTCTATCTCCTCACCGAAGATGGCGCGCAGCTCGCCCAGGAAGCGTTCGGGCGTCCAACCCGGCAGAATACGCGCATCCAGCGAAGCCACGGCCTCCGAGGGAATGACGTTGATCTGCGAACCTGCTTTCAGCATGGTTGGCGCAATGGTGTTACGGGCCATTGCCAGAATTTCGTACTTCTGAGCATCTTCTACCGGCAAGGCATCAATAGCTGCCTCCGCCATTGTCTCATCCTGCAAGATAGCGCGGAACGCCCGTGCAACCTCCGGCGGCTGCGCGCTGGCAATGCCCTCGATGAAGCCACGCAGCGAGGCGGTGAAGTGAAGCGGTGGCTGCTTATTGCGCAATTTGACGAGCGTCTCCGCCAGCTTGAGTACCGCGTTATCCTCGGTGGGCACAGAGCCATGCCCCGGCCTGCCTCTTGCACGCAAATGGAAGCGCGCCCCGCCTTTCTCCGCTGTCTGCACTGTATAATAACGGCGCCCGTTGATCTCGTATCCATCGCCGCCGCCCTCGTTCAAGCCGTATTCGGCCTGAATCAACTCTGGCCGGTGCTCGACAACCCAGCCCGCGCCCTGCGTGCCGCCGCACTCCTCGTCAGCCGCCGCCATGTAGATCACATCGCGCTTGAGCGGCACGCCCAGCCGTTTGAGCAGCAGCATAGCCATCAGCTCCATCGTCACCATATGCTTCATATCGAGCGCCCCGCGTCCATAGATGAAGCCATTGGCGATATCGGCGGCGAACGGGTCATGCGTCCATTTCTCCGGCTCCACAGCCACTACATCAGTATGCGACATCAACAGCAGCGGCGGTTGCGAGCCATCTCCGTGCAGGCGAGCCACGAGCGTCGCCCGGTCAGGACTCGGCCCCACAATCTCGCTCTCAATGCCCTCGCGTTGCAGCACCTCGCGCAGGTAGTCCGCTGCCCGCCGCTCATTTCCGGGTGGGTTGCGCGTATCGAGCCGCAGCAAGTTGCGTAGATGCTCAATAGCCTCGTCTCCCACAGCATTCCAATCAACAGGGGTAAGCGCGCTGGAAGTTGTCATTCATATCTCCTGACTACTGGTGAAGAAAATACGGTATCCATTAAGAATGTTTCGTCCCATCTGGCAGAATCGCGCCTGAAAGCGACTTTGCCTGCGAGAAGTTGGTATTGCCAAGATCAAAGGCATCCCGCATGTACGCCTTCGTCAGATTAGCGCCCGCGAAGTTGACGTTGTGCAACTCGCTGCCATACAGGTTGGCTCCCGTCAGGTTAGCTCCTGACAGATTGACATAATTCAGGGTCGCGTAGCTCAGGTTGGCCCCGCGCAGATCAGCCCCGGAGAGGTTAGCGCCGGACAGATCCGTATCGCGTAAATCCAGCCCCTTTAAGTGGGCACCCTGTAGGTCAGCATTTGCCATGTTGATGACATGAAAGTCATTGCTGATGAGCCTTGTGTTGTAGAGGAAGTACATGAGCTTCGCCTTATAATCAGGATCGAGTTCTCTGAGCACCTCCTGTGTTTGTGCCTCCGCAATTACTGCAGCAGGGTCCAGCGTCGTGGCAGTCAGCAACTTATTATTTACCATCAAATTTGTAATGGTATCCATGTAGTTCGTCAGCAGGATCTGTTGCTGCTGGGCCTGCGCCGTCTGTAAGGCGATCGTTCGTTGCTGCCTGCTCAGTTGCTGCGCCAGCGAGTCCTGTTGCAGGTGCAGCCAGAAGATACCGGCCACTAGCAGCGCAAGCAGCACCGGAAACTGCAACCAGCCCCACCACGTTTTTACCTGTTGCACTCTCTCGCTCTTGTCCATATCTATTCCTTTTCATGGCCTGCTATGCGTATTATCTCCCCCTATATATATCATATTTTCCGTAATTTGAGGCAACGCTTTTCCTCATGAGCAACCTTCCTCAGTTTTTGTCTGAGCAGAAGTAAAAACCTTGTTTGTTCTGTGATAGTATGTTATATTATTATCAGGATGAAATATTACTTAGATAACAATACGTTAGCATAAGAAACTTGCAAGAAAGAGGTTAACATGCCGAAGCCTGAAGAACACACCGTAGTGGAGGTCGAGCGCGTACAGATCGGCGTGAGGATGGAGAAGCGCATGCTCAAAGTGTTGAAAGCGCTTGCTGAATACCACGATATTTCCCTGGCTGATCTGCTCGAAGGCATCGTCCTGCACGCCTTCGAGAACGTTCCTCCGTTCAATGAAGAAACCCTCCGTCGTATCGCGCAACTGAAAGATGTCTATGGTATGAACTATGGCGCCAGCGCGAGCCACCAGTTCAAAGAGAAGGAGTCCGCCCAGGAGGTGGTTGAACATGGATGATATGATGTTGATTGGCAGGGGAGAGCAAATATATTCAGCCTCCACCGCGCCTTTACGCGAACACCTTGCTGCTGCGCACAGCCATTCGGCCACAAAGCTCGCTTTCATGGATGAACGGCTTGAGACTATTATCATGGAGACGATTGAAAAATGGGGGCAAGAGCTTGTTGAGATGGAAGTCATGCCCGATCATGTGCATCTCTTGCTCGGATATGACCCACAGTTCGGTATTCACCGGCTGGTCAAGTCCATCAAGGGAACATCAAGCCGCTATCTCAGGCAAGAGTTTCCACAGTTGAAACGGAAACTGCCGAGTCTTTGGACAAACAGCTATTTTGTCTGCACGGTAGGGGGCGTGACTCTGGAAACGCTGAAACGCTACGTAGAAGGGCAAAAGAACCGATGAGGAAAGCTTTCAAGTACCGGCTCTATCCAAATGAGGAGGTGGGGATTGATCTTGGACTCTTGCACTTTGCATCTCTCTCTGATGGAACCTTTATCGACAATCCGAGGTACTCCCGCAAGGCAGAGAAGACACTTGAAAAAAGGCAACAGGCTCTCAGCAGAAAGAAACGCGGTTCGCATCGCCGTGAAAAAGCCCGCAGATTCGTAGCAAAAACTCATCGGAAGATAGCCAACCAGCGCCGTGATTTTCTGCATAAACAGGCAAAGAGGCTTGTAGAGCGCTATCAAACCATCGTCTTTGAGGATGTGCAAACCGAACCTGTGGTGAAGCGCCCAAAGCCAGAGCAGGATGAAAACGGGAACTCTCTTCCCAATGGAGCCAGTCCCAAAGCTGGCTTGAATAAGTCAATCCAGGACGCTGGAGGGGGTATGTTCGTTGAGATGGTTTCCTACAAGGCAGCATGCGCCGGAAGAAACGTGGTCAAAGTCAACCCCTACAAAATCAGCCAGATATGCAGCGCCTGTCTGCGAGAATGCCCCCACAAGGAACTGGATGAACGAACACACATCTGTATCCATTGTGGGGTGGTTCTCGACAGAGACACCAACGCTGCCAGAAACATCCTTGTTTGATTTGGTGAGGCTTGTTATGCGTGCGCTTGTTTTTGAGAATGGGATACTGAGGCTTGAGAAGCACTATTCAGAGCCTACCCCTAAAGATGGAGAAGCCCTGATACGTGTCTTGCTGGCAGGAATTTGCAATACCGACCTGGAGATCGTGCGTGGCTATATGGGCTTTCGGGGTGTGCTGGGGCATGAATTTGTTGGTGTGGTCGAGGCGGTGAACGAAGGCTCCGGTGCCACCCCTCTCACCTCCTTGATCGGCAAGCGCGTGGTTGGCGAAATCAATGCCGCCTGCCACCGTGCTGATTGTTTTTATTGCCAGCAAAACATGCCTACACATTGCCCCAACCGCAGCACACTGGGCATCGTCAATCGTGACGGAGCGTTCGCTGAGTACTTGACGCTGCCAACCAGGAACCTGCACCTGGTACCTGAGAGCGTGAGCGATGAGGAGGCGGTCTTTGTCGAGCCGTTGGCCGCTAACTTCGAGATGCTCGAGCAAGTTCATGTCCAACCCACCGACAGCGTCGTTGTGCTGGGCGACGGAAAAATGGGCCAACTGGCGGCGCAGGTACTGACATTGAGTGGTTGCGAGGTGACGATGGCGGGCAAGCACGAAGAGAAACTGGCGCTGGTAGAAAAGCATGGAGTACATACCTATCTGCTTGATGATGCGGAGCGTTTTGCATTAGAGAATGGGCGGCGTGCGGACATCGTTGTGGAGTGTACTGGATCGGCGCAGGGGTTAGAGTTGGCGCTGCGCATAGTACGAGCCAGAGGAGTGCTTATTTTAAAAAGTACCGTCTCAGGTATGAGTTCGTTACACCTGGCTCCCATCGTGATTGATGAGATTCGCGTGCAGGGGTCGCGCTGCGGACCGTTCGAGCCTGCTTTGCGTGCTCTCAGCCAGCATCGTGTCGATGTGCGCCCGCTCATCAGCGCCCGCTACTCGCTTGACGAGGCCCTGACGGCTTTCGAGCGCGCTACGCAGCCGGGGGTATTAAAAGTGCTGCTGCGAGTATAGTTATTCTACCGGTTGTGGCTTTGTACCCCAGGCTGTGACAAGCTTCCAGGTTGCGCGAAAATCTTTCTGCCGCATCTCGATCATGGCCTGCTGGTAGAAGGCGTTATAATCTCCGGTGATGCAATCCCATTTTTGGAGAAATGGGATGAGTGTCTGGTGGCCGTACAACATGTTCTGATAAGGAAGTACGAAATATCTCCCAGTTTTTCTCCCCATGCTGTTCCTCAATTGTGATAAATACCTTTTATATATTATCTGCGCGGTTATCATCAGTATTTTAACACGGCTGCCAATGCCAGCGCATGACAATGACATTGACAGTGACAGCGAAAGATTGCTATGATTTTAAATGAGAATTTATTTCCAGGTAGAATAATGTAGAATAAGGAATGAAGGAGAATGACGCATGAGCGAATATTCTACTTCATCAAGGGATGAGATGAAGAATGGGACCTTGCCCTACCTTGAAAATAAGGGGCGTGGGAGAAGGGAACAAAACAGTATTTTGCTGGTCGATGATCGACCGGACATCTGCGATATGCTCTCTCAGGCGCTGACAATGAAAGGGTATCGTGTCATCACTTCTGCTGGAGGAGCGGGCTGGCTGGAGCAGGTGATACAATCCGATGATCTCCCCGTGCTCCTGCTCCTCGATCTCAGCAATCCGCCGGTAGACGCTGCCACGTTCCTACAGCATCTCCGTGCTCGCTGGCTTGCTGCTCCCGCTATCATCATCATGACGACAAGCAAACGCATCTACGAGCAGTTGCTAGCCGCCGGAGAGCATGTTCTACAGAAGCCCTTTCGCGTGCGCGATTGTCTTGCCGAAGTTGAACGAGTGCTTGCCGGCTCTCAGTAAGACAGAAGAAAACCCGATAACTCGGCGTTTCATTGCCGAGTTATCGGGTTTTCTTCTGTCTTACTTATCTTTCTCCGAGGCGCTCAACGCGGCCTGGGCGGCTGCGAGACGGGCGACGGGCACGCGGAAAGGTGAGCAACTGACGTAGTCGAGACCGATTCCATTGCAGAACTCGATGCTGTCAGGGTCGCCGCCGTGTTCGCCGCAGATGCCGACTTCCAGTTTCGGGTTGGCGGCGCGGCCATTTTCCACGGCCATGCGCACCAACTGGCCTACGCCCTCACGATCGAGCGTCTGGAACGGGTTGACGGGCAGGATTTTGACCGTACCCTCGATGCCCGGCTCCTCAAGGCCCTGGACGTACTTCAGCAGGAACTTGCCTTCGGCGTCGTCGCGGCTGATGCCGAAGGTTGTCTGCGTCAGGTCGTTGGTGCCAAAGCTGAAGAAGTCAGCGACCTTCGCGATCTGCCCGGCGGTCAGGGCGGCACGCGGCAGTTCGATCATGGTGCCGAACTTGTAATCGACCTTGACTCCGGCCTCGCTCGTGACCTGCTGTGCCACGGCCTCAAGCTGGCGGCGCACCTCTTTCAGCTCGTTGACATGCCCGACCAGCGGAATCATGATCTTCGGCTGGAGCTTCATATCCTGCTTCTCCAGTTCGATGGCCGCTTCCAGGATGGCACGGGTTTGCATGACGTTGATCTCCGGGAAGAGCAGGCCGAGGCGGCAACCGCGCAGGCCGAGCATCGGGTTCATCTCACGCATGGCCCCGACTTTTTCCAGCAGCGATTTCTTTTCCGCCAGTTCCTGCTCGTGACCGCCCTCCGTTTCCAGGCGTGTCACCTCCACCAGCAGGTCTTCATAAGAAGGCAGGAACTCGTGCAACGGCGGGTCGATCAGGCGAATGACGACCGGGTAGCCCTCGCCCGTTTCGGGATTGACCATGGCCTCGAAGATGCCCTTAAAGTCGCTGCGCTGGAAGGGTAGCAACTGGTCGAGCCAATTCTGGCGCTCCTCCTTTGTTTCCGACAGGATCATCTTCTGCACAATGGGCAGGCGCTCCTGCTCCATGAACATGTGCTCAGTGCGGCACAGACCGATGCCCTGCGCGCCGAAGGTCACGGCACGTTTGGCGTCGCGTGGGTAGTCCGCGTTGGCCCAGACGCCCAGGCGGCGGAAGTGATCGGCCCAATCCAGCAGCTTGCGCAGGTCAACCTCTTTGTCAAAGTCCGGCTCAACGGTTTTGATGATGCCCGCGAAGACCTCGCCCGTCGCGCCATCGATGGAGATGTCGTCGCCCTCGTGAATGACGATATCGGAGCCGACGACGCGGAAGAGCGCCTCTTCCTCGTTGACGCGGATGCCCTCGGTTCCGGCAACGCAGGGCAGGCCGAGGCCACGTGCCACCACTGCCGCGTGGCTGGTCGCGCCACCGCGAGCCGTCAGGATGCCTTTTGCCACCAGCATGCCATGCACATCGTCGGGGCTGGTCTCCGGGCGCACGAGCACGACCGGGACACCCTCATTTCCCATCTTTTCTGCGCGGTCGGCATCGAAGACCGCTTTCCCGAAGGCCGCGCCGGGCGAAGCGTTGAGGCCCTTCGCCAGCAGGCGTCCCTCGCTGGCAGCGCGCTTTTTCTCGTCCTCATCGAAGCGCGGCAGCAGCAGTTGGTAGACCTGGGAAGGCTCGACGCGCCTGACCGCGTCCTGCTCGCTGATCAGGCCCTCTTCCACCATGTCCACGGCGACCTTGACCGCTGCCTGCGCCGTGCGCTTGGCCGAGCGCGTCTGGAGCATGTAAAGGCGGCCCTTCTCAACGGTGAATTCGAGATCCTGCATGTCGTGGTAGTGCTGTTCGAGGCGCTGCGCGATCTCCTGGAACTGCTCGTAGACCGACGGCAGCTCTTCGGCCAGACGGGCGATCTTGGAGGGCGTGCGAATACCGGCCACCACGTCTTCGCCTTGCGCGTTTAGCAGGTACTCGCCGTACAACTGCTTCTCACCCGTGCTGGGGTTGCGCGTGAAGGCCACGCCTGTGCCGCTGTCGTTGCCCATGTTGCCGAAGACCATGCTCTGCACGTTGACGGCGGTGCCGAGGTCGTGCGGAATCTTCTGTGCGTTGCGGTAGTCGATGGCGCGCTTGTTGTTCCAGGAGGAGAAGACGGCCTCGATGGCCTTGCTCAACTGCTGGTAGACATCCGTGGGGAATGGTTCGCCGGACTCGCGCTCGGCAATCTGCTTGAAATCCTGCACCATCTGCTTGAGTTCGGCTGCCGGAATTTCCGCGTCGGTCGCCACTCCGGCCTTCTCTTTGTACTCGTCCAGCACCTGCTCGAACTTGCGCGCGTCGATGTCGAGGACGATCTTGCTGAACATCTGGATGAAGCGGCGATAGGCGTCGTAGGCGAAGCGCTCGTCGTTGGTCAGCGCGACAAGGCCCCGCACGGTCTCGTCATTCAGGCCGAGGTTGAGCACGGTGTCCATCATGCCGGGCATGGAGAATTTGGCACCGGAGCGCACGGAGACGAGCAGGGGATTTTCTTGCTTGCCAAAGCCCTTGCCCGTCTGTTGCTCTACGATCTTCAGGGCCTCCAGCGCCTGCTGCCACATGCCCTCTGGAAAGTGCTTGTTGGCGGCATAGTAGGCGTTGCAGGCTTCGGTGGTGATGGTAAAGCCGGGGGGAACCGGCAAACCGGCGTTGGTCATCTCGGCCACGCCCGCGCCCTTGCCGCCGAGCAGTTCGCGCATTTTAGCGTTGCCCTCGCTAAACAAGTAGACCCACTTGCGCGGCGAATTTTTTACGGCCTCGTCCAGGCCAGAACGGGTGATCTGTTGTGTCACAAATATTCCCTCCAAAATCCATCTCTGTTGTGTTGTCTGTGCTATGGTGTGCTCTTTACTTACCCGTCGCGTTCAAGGATTCAATACAATCTGTCTTGCCCAGCGTAAGACCTGGCGAGCCTTTTGCAGATAGTCGCTGGCCTGCTCGGCGCTGATGACTTCATCGGCCTCTTCCGGTGGCGTGTCGGCATAGAAGGCTTCGGGGTGAAACGGCGTCAGCGCGTCCATGTCCTGCTGAATCGCCTCCGGCGCGCCAACCGCTGCAGCGAGCGCGCCCAGATCGTGATTATAGGGCATGCGGCGTCCAAAACGCAGCAGGCTGACCGCCTGCGCGGCCTTCTCTACCGCCTGATTGCAGTAATCGACACAGGCAAAATGGCGTCCCAGGCCCAGTTCCACGCCCGCGGTCGCCATATCCTGCGCGGCTTCAGCGTACAGTCCGAAAGCCCCCTGAACGTCGCTGCCTGTGAAAACTTCCGCGTTCTCATCCTCTTCGTCCTCGCAATGAGGCTGTTTTTGCGCCGGGGGAAGCTGCGCTTCGCCCTTATCCGCGAGGTGAACCTCCTGGAGCAAAAGTTGTTCCAGGTCATCCTCGTTATTATCGCCGGGGGCAGCGTGCGTCTGCGACATAGCATCCAATCCTTGTCAGCGTAATATATCCATGAGAGTACCGGTTGTCTTGAGCGTCTCATGATCGCCCTGCTTAGAAATTGACCCGTGCTTATATTATTCCTCTCTGCGCGTTGTGTCAATCTGTTCTGTCCCTTCCGACCAGGTCGACTGCCAGAGTTGTTCCCGCTAAATATGAGTATTCTAGTGCGCCTGTGGTGGATCGGAACCATTCTGCCCGTTTTTTCGTCTATCAGGCAGATAAGCTGTCAGTATACGGAAGAGTATACTAATAGATTTCGGTGATAAGGAGTAGCCTTATGAAGACGGAGCAGGATGTAGATGTACAAACAATGCCATCTGCTGAGCCGCAGCGGGGGAGAGGACGGTGGGGTATGCTCGTCGCTCTGCTGGTGGTCGTTCTTATCGTGGGAGCCAGCGCCGCTGTCTTTGCGCAGTTGGCGCGGCAGCGTGGGAATCCTTCATCAACGGGCGTCTCTGCGCCGCCGACGGGACAGTGGGTTGCTGTGTTGAGCAACTATGAAATCTCCTCGCTGGTCGCCTCCCCCGCTGATCCGAATGTGCTCTACGCCTGTGCGTTGCCTCTGGGTAGTAAGGGAGGGCAGCGCTATACCATCCTGCGCAGCAGCGATGCTGGCACCAACTGGCAGAATATGGGCAATACATTTGGCCTGGGTTCAAGCTGCGACCTGGCGGTGAATCCGGCGAACAGCAGCGACCTCTACGTTGCGGGGAATACCGCAGTCCAGCCGACGGCAAGCAATGCCGCTTCCTATATGCTCTGGCACAGCAGCGATGGCGGGCAGACCTGGACGGCGATCTTGCCATCCCTGAGCGCACCAACGCCGCAGCAGGCCGCTCCCTGGCAGGTACAGCAGCTTTCCATGGAGGGCAGCAAACTGTATGGCATCCAATGGTTTCCTGCTTCTAAAGGCGTGGTGCAACCGCGAACGGTGCAGCCACAGTCGCGGCTGGTAATGAGCGCCGATGGTGGTCATAGCTGGACGGTCGTCGATAGCCA
Organism: Ktedonobacteraceae bacterium; assembly: GCA_035294125.1. Classification (GTDB taxonomy): domain Bacteria; phylum Chloroflexota; class Ktedonobacteria; order Ktedonobacterales; family Ktedonobacteraceae; genus CADDYT01. Next base: position 178,321 of record DATGLM010000005.1, read on the forward strand.
TTTTGTAAGCGCAAGTCTGAGCGTGCGCGGCTACGCTGTCGACGCTTCGAATACGCGGACGCTCTACGAACTGGTCGCTACCTCGTTCCTGCCTTTCCAACCCGGCATGCAGCCTGCAAATACGGATGTACAGCCAGCCTTCTCCTCCACAGTCAGCCTCTACAAAACAACCGATGGCGGGTCAACCTGGCGTCTGCTGGTGAGCCAGCTTCCCTATACCACGCAGCTTCAACTGGCAAGCGCGAACCCGCAGGTGCTCTACCTCGGCGGCGCAATTGCTCCGCTGCCCTACATCCCTAAAGTTGAGCCTGCCAATCCCACTCCTGCTCCTTTTGGCTACTTCCAGCTACGAGTCAGCACGGACGGCGGCGCAACCTGGAAAATGGCGACGAGTAACACGCAGTTGCTACTGAACAAAGGCTGGTTTGTCGGCCCTGCTGGTCGCGCCTTCCTCGCCGCGAATCAGAGCCTTTCTTCCAGTTCACCAACCGCTGCGACTGCACCTGTGTCCGCCAATCCGTCGATCAAAAGCTACGACCCCGCGACCGGCAAGTGGGGCGATGTAACTACTGCTCCCGCTTCCGGTGTGCTTATCGCCCTGACACCGACCGTCAACAACGGCGCAGTGCTCTGGCTGCTGGCAAGCAGTAACACCACTAACACGCTGTACCGTTACGTGGCCTGAGAAGGTATGTAAGGAATCATACCACACCACACCACGCCGCTCCGCCCCGCAGGCCTACCCTCGCGGTCAGCCTGCGGAGGTCTGGCCTTGCAGCCAGCGAGTAACTAACCGCACTACCCTCCCGTGTAGCCGATTACGTCTGTGCCGCCCTGGTCACCGTGGAGAATGAAGTATTGGGGACGTTCGGCTACGACGGTGCCTCCGTTGAGGGCCTGGATGTTCATGGAGACCTCGAAGCCCCGCGTGATAGGGTTGGTCGGATAGGCGCTCGCCATTGGCACGATCAGGCTGTTGACGCTGACGGTAGTGCGGCTGTGCGCCGCCAGTTGCATTGTCTCCTGTACGACGGTGTTGTCGGCGAAGAGGGTGATGGCTACCGTCTCCACGCTGTTGTTGGGATTTTGCAGCGTCAGGTACTCGGAGAAGTCGCCGTAGGTGTAGCCTTCGGCGAAGCTGTATACGGCCTGGTGCGCCGGTCCCGCCTCGCCCACCACGTCGGTACAGCCAGGGATGTGTTTGGGGCCGAAGTGAAAGTACATCAGCCGTTCGGCTACGATGGATGCCGTGCTGGCCGTCACTTCCGCCGAAACCGTGGGCGTCGGAGTGCAGCCACAGCCCGGCTGTGGGTGTGCGTAGGCGTTGTTTACGTCAAAGTAGTACTGGCTCTCGGCGTCCACCGTGACTGGCACTGTCTGCACCGTCCCATTGGCGTATTCGAGCCTGACGTTGACGCTGGCCGCGTTCGTAGTGAAGTTTGCCAGCACCAGGTACTCCTGGAAGTTATTCCCTGTGCCGGTATAGCCCTCGGCAAAGAGCCAGTCGCTGCCGCCAGAGCCGAGAGAGGTCGCGCCAACCGCAGAGGCAGCGCCGGTTGTCCAGCCGCCAGCCGTTGGCACGTAGTCCTTGAAGTACAGCGGGCGCTCGACTACGATGCCGATGTCGGACGTGACCTTGATGGCGACCTGCTCGTGCAGGCCCAGCGCCGCCGGTGTTCCCGTGCCGCGCTGCATCGGGCCAACATCCACGTTTTCCGTTCCCGCCACGCTGCCGTGACTGTAGTAGGTGATGACCACGTGAGCGGTATTGCTCTGGCTCGGATTGAGGATGGTCACGTAGGTCGCGTAGTTCGCATCGCCGCTCTGGCGTGTATCGCCCTCGGCAAAGTAAAAGGTTGTGCTGGTTGCGCTGGTCGCGCCTACCACGTCCGTGCCGCTGGCGACGCCGTGCAGGTCGAAGTACAGTGGGCGCTCAGCCACGATGGGAATATTTGATGTGACGATGGCCGAGATGGCTTGCTGCGGCGCGCTCAGCGGCACATTCAGGTCAGCGTTCGCATCCACCGTCGCGCGCGTGCTGGCATTGACGATATGCTGCACCGTGACCGGCGCTTTGTTCGAGAACAGGTAGCTGATATGCACCGTTGCCGCCTGTGTCGCGCTTGGATTGAGCAGAGTAATATACTCGTGGAAGCTATTGCCCACGCTGCCCTCTGCGAAGTACCATGTGGTGCTGGCCGGTGCGCTGCGGCTATTCATCAGGTTCTTCGCCAGCTTTTCCAGGTCGTTTGCCAGCGCCAGCGCGTTATAGCTGCCCAGACCGGTCGCCATATCATAGTGCGACGTGGCGGGGTAGATATTTTGCCCGTCGTTGAAAGGATCGTTATTGCCACTGGTAATATCGTGGAAATCGCTGGCGTATGATGTGCCCGAGGCGTTCTGATCAATCTGGTAGAGCAGTGGATTGAGGAAACCCAGGTTAAAGTTGCCATCATGCAGCGACTTCTCGTTGGCAAGCGCGGTCATGGCCGCCCACATTGGTGCGGCTGCCGACGTGCCTCCAACAACAAGCCATGTCTGCCCGACGCAGCTCGTGCCAGCCGTGCAATAGATGGCATAGCCCGTGTTCGGGTCGGCATCAAACGCGACATCGGGTACTTCGCGACACAATTGACCCTGGCTGGCTCCGCACAGGCTGCCTGTGCTGTAACTGTTCTGCACGCCCGGCCCTTGCTGCCACGAGGGCATTGTCCAGAAAGAACTGATGCCGCCGCCGCTCGCTCTTGACCCATCTGCCATATTGTTCCAGACAACTTCAGAACCGTAGCTGCTCCCGTTCAGGGTCAATGTTGTGCCGCCAACTCCCGTGATGTAGGGCTGTGCGGCTGGATCATCGACGCTGCGCTGCCCATCCTGGCAATCATTGGTACCGTCGTCGCCTGACGCGGCGAAGATGCTCTGTCCCTGAGCAGCCGCGACCAGAAACAACGAGTTCTCCTGCTCGAGGTAGGCCGGAGAGGAGACATTAGCCTCGCACTGTCCCCAGCTCGTGCTCACGACCGGCGTGGCATCGCTGACGATCTGGCTCCATTCTGCTAATGCGTCACTATCGTCATTAGCGGCCTCGTAGACCCGCAGCGATGCCAGGTGAGGAGCGGCGCTGAGCACCAGTTCCATGTCCAGTTCAACCTCGATGGCCCCATCGGACGGCCCCTGGCCTGTTCCGCCGTTCACCTGAATGCGATTGATGGGAACCGAACCACCGCCATAGCAGAAGGTGTACGCCTTGATATCGTTGAGCGAGTAATCATCCAGTTCGTACACGGCGACTATCTGGCCTTCACCACGAAAACCGGCGTTGTAGAGGCCATTCAGGTTGTAGGCCCCGGCGATCTGCGCGGGCAGGAAGTAAGAGCCGTTTGAACTGGCTACCGGACAACTGGTGTTAGTCGTTGCTGCTGTTGTCAATGTGTTTTTGCGTGCTGGCACGGGCGGATGTGTGAAATGTATTGCATCGTCCAGCCCGTTGATGCTCTGGATGGTCGAGGAGAGCGTATCCGGGATCAGGGGATTGCTGACCGGAGCGTAGAACTGTCGACCCCCGGGAGCGCGATAATTGTTGATTTGCACGTGAAACGCCGCTTCAGCCTGCCCGATGGTTCCCTTGAAGCCGATGAGCAGGTGATGCTTGAAGGTGAGTGTCTCACTGAAGCCTGCCGCCTGCATGAAGGCCACAACGGCGCTCTGGCTGTCGCTCGTCGGGCCATAGGCCGTGGCAATCTGCTGTGGCGTCAGGTAGTGCTGCGCAGTGATGGTATGCGGACGCGAGAGATTGTCCACATACGCCTGCAAAGCGGCCTGATTGCGCATGCGCAGGCCGACCAGCAGTGTAACCGGTGTGGCCGGATTAGCCGCGCCGACGAGTTGGCTTTTGCGCTCAAGGCCCGGTATCTGGCCCGTCAGCGGAACCAGCCCGCTGGCATGCGCATTTGAGGCCGTCCGAAACGGCGAAAAGTAGAGCAGGCTGCCCAGCAAGAAGACGCAGAGCAGCAAGATACCCACAATAGGACCTTTGGGAATGTGATGATGTTGTTCTTTCAAGCGAAATTGCTTCAACCCCATCCGAAACCTCCATCTCTATTTTGCTTGATGTGTATATCAACGGATGATCTGAAACATCCTGGCACAGGAAGAGGTGAGATAGGACTTGTATCTTATGCCTGGTTGTTTGATCATGTAATTGGAAAAAAAGGAAATTATGTAACGTGTTATAAGGTGAAGGGCTTTCCAGAAACTGAATCAAAGGAAATTGCTATGTTCTCTTCTGGTACCAGAACTGGTATACTACCAATACAGGTGCAAGTACCGCGCAGTGGAATGTGTTCCCGTTTGCGCGTCACTTTCTCCTGCAGGAGGACCCCCGTGGCGAGTGTTGCCACACGGAGGGCATATGCCAGTATGACAGCCGAGAAATCAATGGATTTTCAGGGTAGCGCTACCGGAACAGAACAGCAGTGGAAGGGTAATTCTGACCATTTGCCTGCGGCACGGGGGAACGATGCCGAGGCATTGAGCGCGCTATACGAACAGTTCCGGCGGCCCATCCATTCATATATTTACCGCCTGCTCGGCAATGTAGACGATGCCGATGATGTCACGCAGGAGGTTTTTGTGCGTGCCTGTCTCGCCTGGGATGGGTTGTATGAGCGTGACAATCTCTCTGCCTGGCTCTATCGCATCGCTACCAATCTGTGTGTTGACCTGATGCGCCGCCGCAAGCGTATTTCATGGCGACCACTCGCGTCTCACAGCGACGGCCCGATAGAGGGCGTGCAGAGCGAGGATAACTCCGCGCTGCTGAGCGATAGCGGGGGTATCCCGGAGATTGCCGAACGCGAGCATATTCGCCTCGCGCTCTCTAACATGCCGGAAGAATATGCCGTCGCCCTTGTTCTCAACGCCGCGCAGGGCATTCCCTACCAGGAGGTCGCGGTCATCACTGGCATTTCGCCTAACGCCGCCGCGACCCGCATTTCTCGCGCCAAGCGCATGTTCGTCGAGGAGTATCAACGCCTCAATAGAGACGGAAAACGGGGGAACGCACGATGACAGCAGATAACATCAGCAAGATTCCTTTGCCCGGAGACCCCCTGCCGCCCTTACCCGCAGCCGGTGAGATTGGCCCCCATGTCTGTGAGATCATCCGTCTCTACCTCGCTGTGCTGCCCGACCTCTCCCTCACTCCTGAGCAACAGGCGATTATCGAAGAACATGTGCGCGCCTGCGCTGCCTGTGCGGAGGAGTGGCAACTGCTGAACGTGGCCGAGAACCTGATCGCCAGCCTCGGCAAAAGCGAAACTGTGCCTTCAGCTCGCGTCGATCAGGCTGTCATGGCCGTTATTGCTATGCGTGCTGCCCCACCTGTTCCCGCTATTTCTTCTATCCAATCTGCTCCTTTGACCCCCCTGGCTCCTGCGACAATTGGAAGAGCAAGCCGCCAACGCCAGCGCCCGCGTGGTAGTTTGTTCAGGCTGCTCAGTCAACTGGCGGTGGCCGCTATTCTCTTGCTGGCTTTGCTGGCGACCATCCATTTTGCCACGAATGTTCAGGCCCCCTCATCAGCTTTTGCTTTGCCTGCCAATCTGACATGGAATGGCTACGTTCTCTATTACACGCAGTCAGAGGTCGATGCGCACGGAGAAACCTACGAGGTGCAGTCTTACCATGAAATAAGTACCGGGAACATGCACGTGGAGATGACGATGCCCGGCCAGATGGACGTGGTGGTGGTCAAAGTCGGGCAGCAGATGCTTGGTGAAGACATGATGCACCACGTCGCGCAATGGAACCCGCAAGGCTGGGTGGTCGATGATTCGGTCTTTGACCTGGCGGCGCTCAAAAGTGAATTGCAGTCACATCGCGCCATCTACCTGGGCAAGGAGACCTTTCACGGCCAGCCTGTCTACGAGATTCGCCTCTCCAACGGTCAGGTGCTGCTGCTCAATATGCGCTACCAGCCCGTCAACGTGCTGCAATCCGCAACTGGCTCCGGTGCCGCAACGCCCATGTACACCACTGTCCAGCTCATCCCTGCCCAACAGGTGCCAGATTCCATGTGGTCAACACAGATCCCTTCGGGTTTCCACATGGGTGAATTGCCGCCGGGACCGTAGCCCAACCACCACCCCACAACCGTCAGGGTCGGTCCTACTATACTTGATGCCTTCTCTCTACCAGGGTGGCGGCAGGGTGGAACCTATATGGTAGGGCCGACCCTGGCGGTCGGCCTGCGCGATGTGGTCGGCGTGTGGAAGGTGTAACATGTTTGACCCCCACACGCCCAAAAGATACAATTTCAGGCAGGGGTAGTTATGCAAGTTTGTTTCCACAATGAGGTGGAGACACAGGGAGAACACAGATTATGGCAGAACATGTTCCCGTTATTGTCGGAGCGGCGCGGACGCCAACCGGCAAATTTCTCGGCGGCCTTTCTATGTTTACGGCGCCCGAACTGGGCGCCTTCGCGATAAAGGAAGCGCTCCGTCGTGCAGGTATCAACCCCGATAGCATCGATGAAGTCATCATGGGCAATGTTGTCTCGGCGGGCGAAGGGCAAGCCCCGGCGCGCCAGGCGGCCATTGGCTCCGGCCTTTCCGTCGATATTCCCGCCTTCACGGTCAATAAGGTGTGCGGCTCCGGTCTGAAGGCGGTCATGCTGGCCGCGCAGTCGATTCGCGCCGGGGATGAGCAGGCGTTTGTTGCCGGTGGCATGGAGAGCATGAGCAACGCCCCCTATCTGCTGGAAAAAGCCCGCACAGGCTATCGGATGGGCGATGGCAGGCTCATCGATGCCGTCGTCCATGATGGCCTCTGGTGCGCCTTTGAACATATCCATATGGGCAACGAGGCGGAGATCATCGCCGAGAAGTTTGAAATCTCTCGCGAGCAGCAGGACCAGTTCGCGCTGCGGAGCCAGCAGAAAGCGGCGGCAGCCACAGCCGCGGGCCGTTTCAAAGAGGAGATCGTTCCCATCGAGGTGAAGCAGAAGAAAGGCGTGTTGGTCGTTGATGCCGACGAGCCGATTCGTCCCGATACCTCGCTGGAAAGCCTCGCCAGGCTCAAGCCCGCCTTCCAGGAGAACGGCACCGTCACGGCTGGCAATGCCCCCGGCCTGAGCGATGGAGCCTCGGCAACGGTCGTGGTCGATCGGGAATTCGCACGGGCCAATGGGCTGACGCCGCTGGCGCGCATCACCGGCTACGCCTCCGCTGCCATTCAGCCGCGCTACGTCTTCGCCGCCCCCACTCGCGCCGTGCGCAAGCTGCTCGAACGCACCGGCCTGAAAATCAACGATTTCGACCTGATCGAGGTCAACGAGGCTTTTGCCGCGCAGACATTGGCAAACGGCAAAGAGCTTGACTGGGACTGGTCGCGTGTCAACGTCAACGGTGGGGCTATTGCCCTCGGCCATCCCATCGGCTCCAGCGGCTCACGTGTGCTGATTACGCTCGTCTATGAGCTGCGTCGTCGCGGCGGCGGGCGCGGCCTTGCCACCCTCTGCCTCGGCGGCGGTGGCGCTGTCGCCATGTCGGTTGAGGTATAGCCCTGAGGGGGCGCGGCTAGCTTTTCTCTTTGAAGAATGCGGCCAGCGCACGGGCGGCGGGACGCAATGTCCATCCCTGTGGCGTTTTTGTGAAGATGTGAGTATAGCCGCCGGAGTCGTTTGTTCCCGCGCCAACCCAGTAGTTGAGGCCGACCACGTAGGGCAGCTTTGCGATGGCGTCAAATTCCGCTTGCAGCACCGCTTGTTGCGTGGCGTCGTCAACGGGGACGCTGTTGCTGTAACCCATTTCTCCAATGATGATCGGCACGTGCCAGAGGTTCTCTATGCGGTTGAGTTCGTCCACGCGGACGCGTGCAGCCGCAGCCGGGTTAGTAGTATTCCCCTCCGGGTAGCTATCCACGGTGATGTAGCCAGATTGGCGGACGGTCTGACTTTCAAGGATGGAAGGAGAGGACGCGATAAAAGAGTTGGTTGAGTGTACCGTCGTAATCACGCCAGAGATGCCCTCTTGATGCAGCGACGCGTTCGCCACATCGGTTGTGTCACGCAAGAAAGCATTGTAGGCTTGTGTGGCCGCATTGGGCGCATCGTCCGTCCACGTATTCCCGTAGCGGGCTTTCCAGTACAGCCCATTCTCCGGCTCCGAGCAGGGGTCGAAGATATCGCCGGGCTGAAAAAACGATGGATGGGCCAGGATGAACTGCCGCTCTGCCTCCTCGTATTGCTGCGGTGTCATAATGCCTGTGCTGCCGTTGTCATCTTCCCACTCGTTCGGCTGCGTGCGAAACCAGACACTTCGCCCGCTTGCCCGGATCGCGTCTATCCATTCCTTCATATAGCCGGGATAGTTCCAGTGCGTATCAACGGTGATATAGTTCGTGTTGAGACTGGCCGAGAGCCGCACGATGCGTGCAATCCCGGCCTGTGAGATCGGATGCGTCTCCATATCGCGGCTCTCCTTCATCGTGTCAATCGAGGCGAAGAATGGCTGCTTCGTCTCGAACAGCCGGGAATAGGTAAGGCATCCGGCCAGCAGTAACAAAACAACGAGAAACAGAACAGCGATCATTGCTCGTAGGGTGCGATTCATTGCTCCAGTTGTCTTCTCAGTTCGTGAACGTCATAGTAGAGGGCTTCGCGGACGATTTTGCCGTTTTCGCGCACGACGACGGTGACGCCAGAGATGCTGAAAGGACGGCCAGAGGTGGGCAGACCGGGCAGGTCCCCGCTGTGGACGCCCGAAGCGACCCACTCCACGCTTATCTGGTTGCCCTGTACGATGCGGTTGGTCACCTGAATGCTGCTGTTGGATGAGGCGGCGAGAATGGTGTTTTTGCGCGCCATGATCGCCTCTCGCCCCACCAGCGGCTGCGCGTACATGCTGTCTTCGACGACGGCATGCTCGGCATAGTCGTTTTGCAAGGCGTTCGTATTGCCCTGTATCTGGTATTGCAGGTGTTGCTGGTGCAGTTGGATATGGCGAATCGGTTCCTCCTGTGTTTTCACGGCAGCAGAATGCCGTGAGACCGGCGCGCTCGAACTTGAACTCGCCGCGAGGATGGCGCTGATGCCGACGGCAGAAATGCCCAGCGCGGATAGCCTGCGCACAAACTGGCGGCGGGAGAGCTTGCCCGCTCGCACTTCATCAACAAGCTGCGGAATGGTATATGCTTGCATAATATGTTGTACCTCTGAATCTTCTAGACTAGCCGATGTGGATATGGTCGAATGTCGCACTACTCAATTTAGCCGGATTGCGTGATGTGATGGTGAGACCGGCCAGAACCGTGTTGCTCATGGTAATCGGCGTGGCTGATCCCTGAATGTCTATCCAGTCCTTGCCATTGTCAGAGATGGAGGCGCTGAAGACGTTGTCGACGCGGGTGATCCTTAGATAGACCGGCCCCTTGCCTGTGATGGCTCCAACCCAGGTAACAATCAGACGGGGTTGCAGCCGGTCGAGCACTTCGATGCCGTTGCCTGAAGCGTCTGGCGTCAGGAAGATGCCATAGAAGGGCGCGTTCGGCTCGTCGTTCTGGCGAATCATGATGCCTGCTTTTGTCCAGGGATCGGCCATTGTGGGCGAGGAGACGCGGGCTACAATGCTGCCATTGCCGTTCATTCTTTGCGCGACAAAGTGGAACTGGTCCCAGTCGGTGGAGATATCAGTTCCCGCGCCCTGCAGTGTCCAGCTTCCACCAATGGCAGGGGTCTGGCTGCCCTGCAAGGCGGGGTTGCCGATATCACCACACTGCCAGCCGGACGCGCAGGGTGAACTGGATGGCGCGGCCTCTGGTGCGGTGCGTGGAAGGCCAACAGAAAACTGCCGGTAGGTGATGGTGGCGGGGATGCCATTATGACCCGAAGCTGAGACCAGTCCGGCCAGTAAGGTCGTCGGCAAGACCAGCGTGACGCTGCCGCCGGGTATCAATGTATAGTTGACGCCATCTCTGGAGTAAGCGGCCTGGAAGAGGTCGCCGGTGCGCTGTATCTCAAGGTAGAGAGGCAGAGCAGCAGAGGGGAGCTGGACATCTCGTGTGGCTCCCTGCCCTGGCACGACGCGATACTGAACGATGACGCCATATCCTGTATAGAGCACGGTATAGTCGGGCGAATCTGGTGCGCTGGTTGCGCGCATCATCAGTCCGGCCTGCGCGGGACTATTGCGCGGTACTCCAGAAACTATCTTCGCCTGGAGTCGTGCATCTCCACTCACGTCGCGGCTCATCAGGTCAAGCTGGTCCGTTGTGCCGCCGTGACCTGTGCCGTCGGCTTGTATGGTCAGGTTCGCACCAGAGGTTTTGTCTGTACCGATAAAGATTGAATTGCCGATATTCTGGCATACCCAGCCGGTCGGGCAGCCAGGATCACGTATGGGAGCGGGCGGTGGCGTGACCGGCAGGCCAAAGGCGTAGATGTCACCATCTGTGTCGCCGATGAACACCATGCCGTGCGAAACGCTCGCGGGCGAAAAGATTTTGTCCGCGGGAGTCTGATAGCTCCAGAGGCGCGCGCCGGTTTTCGCGTCCAGCACCTCAACTGTGCCGCCCTCACCATCAAAGATCATGCCATTGTCGTAGGTCAGCGCCCCAAAGACAGGTCCTGGCTCGCCGCGCTGCCAGAGAAACTTCCCCGTTGCGGGATTCCAGGCGCTCACCGAGCCGCGATAATTGACGCCGTTAAGATTCGCGTCGGCTCCGGCCATGAAGAGCGTATTCTGAGCGAAGGCAGTGGAGGAAACGGAGCTTTGCTCGCAGAGAGGGCAGTTGCCAGGCATCGCCACGCGCACGCGATCGATTGGCCCATTACTGACGCTGTTACGCTGGAAAACGTAGAGTATGCCGTTCTTGTTGATAGAAGCAACAAGCTGGTCTCCTTTTGTGTCAGTGAAAAGGGTGGGTGAGGTATCGAAGTCGGAATCCTCTACTGCCTCGGCCAGTGGCAGCTTCCATGCCTGCTTCAGGGCCAGGGTTGTCGCATCGAGGCTGTAGACGGCCTGGGCAAGTAGCTGATCGTGCTTCGATTCGGTGCAACCGGCGATGTAAATGGTGTTGGTCTTCGGGTCGACGCTGGGACTGGGCCAGATGCCGCCCCCGATGTCTCCATAAGGAACTGTATAGTAAACGACGATCTGGTGCGTAGCCAGGCTCACTTTCAGAAGTTCCCCGCGTACGAGCGGGCAGTCACCCATGCTGGAGATGCCGATGTAGGCATAGCCGTTGTAGATCAACGGGCTGGACCAGTTGTAGTGTCCTCCCGTAACGCCGGTGGCCCCTGTATACACTTTCCACAGGATGGCACCGGTCTTCGCGCTCAGCGCGTACCAGTAGTCAGCGCCGCCGCCAACGTAGACCACGCCGTTCACCACGGCAGCCGATGAACTTACTCCCGCTTTCTGTGGATTGCAGTCTGAGCGTCCAATGGTCTGGCCCAGGTAGGTTTTCCACTTTACGGCTCCGGTCAGTGCGTTGAGTGCGTATTCGTAGCCATCCCAGGAGCCGACGTAGACGGTCTGGTCAACGATGATCGGCTGCGAGGCGATGGTGCCGCCTGTCTTGAACGACCAGACCTTCTCCAGTTCGCCAATGTTGGCAGGGGAGAGAATGGTCTCGCTGCTCGCTCCTGTACGCTGGATATCGTGCAGATACATTGTCCAGTCGCTGCCCGGTCCCCACACGCGCTTCTGCGTGGTTGTCTGCTGCCGCGTTGTGACGGCGTTGGACAGGCCGGTAGTCGTTGTGTTGTTTGTCGCTGCCGTCTGCTGGATGGTGCGCATGATGGCGACCAGCAGCAGGGCCACGATCAATGCCAGTATGCCGAAAAAGCGTGCTAAACGCCATTGAGATTTTTTCATAAGGAGTGCTCCATATCGCTGGGAGAAGATATTGTCTGTGCCGGTGTCACTGCTGGCAGCGGAGAGGTCAGCCTTTCTGCAACGGGCAGACGTCTGAAAATCCAGCCGCGAATGGCAAGGTAGTTCCAGCAGAGTGAGACCAGCGTTGCAAGTACTTTGCTGATATTAATGGCAAGCAGGGGCGGTAATGTATGGGCGAGCAGAGGACTCAACAGCCAGACTAGCGCGCTGTTGCAGGCCATACCGACCAGATTCACGCCAAAGAACTGCGTAAATTTCCAGGGATTGGACAGGCCCCGGTAACGGAACGTGAGCCAGCCATTGAGCAGGTAGCTATTCATCACGGCTGCCAGGAAGGAGAGGCAGTTGAACAGGAACAGCCAGTTGCCGATGGCAGCGTGGCCGCTGATAGCGATCAGCAGATTCAGCACGGCGAAATCGATGGCTGTGTTGAGCATGCCGACCAGCGTGAAGAGCAGAATCTCGCGCACGCGCTCTCGGCTGGCTACCGGTAAAATTCTATGCATTGCCACTCCCTCTACTGCCGCAAAGCTGGTGTGGTGCCAGCAGACTGGCCGGTACGGGGCGAGTTGGTAACGGTGGCAGTCCGAGGCGATGGTACAGGCTCAGGCCATTTGGCTCGCTTGCCACGAGCTGGAACTGCGAGGTGAAGGCCGGGCTTTTGACGTTGATGTGCTGCGCTACCAGGTCACTGCCATTATTGGGATTCATAATGATCCAGTCCACCACCGAGGCCGGATTACGCAGGGCCTGATTCCAGAGAGGGCCTGAACCTTCATATACCACGTTTTTGAAGTCAATGCCGACTTCGGCAGCCAGTTCCGTCGTCGTAGCATAGGTATCTTGCAGGATACGCCCTCTGTTGTAGTGCTCGACGAGGTAAACAATGGTGGGATGGATGGGCACGCAATCCGCGCCGTACTGTCCATCCTGCAGTGAGATGATGCCGCCCTGCGCGATTACGACCGATTGCGCGACGATCATGCCCGCCAGCAGCAGAGGCACGGTATAGCGTCTCAGCGCGTCCCAGATGAACGCCAGCACGCGGCGGCGCAGGCGTTTCGTTGTCGAGAAGCGGCCCGCCAGGATAGCCAGGAAGATAGCGGCTGGCGCGACCATTTGCGTGCCGTAGCGAGCATTGAACAGGCCGTAGATGGCACCGGGTGGATTCGCGTGCGGCAGGAAGAGGGCCGCCTGCCCGCTGTAGAGCGAGACCACGTAGAAGACGAAGGGCGCGAGGAAGGCCAGCGAGACCAGCGCCTCCGGCGAGAAGCGCCGCCACTGCACCAGCGCCAGGATAGCCAGTGCCATCGCGATCGTCAGGGCAGGCCCGATGGTTTCCAACGTATTGATCACGTAGTCGCGCAGGGACTGCTCGAAATTGTGGTAGGTGTAGAGCGTGTGGGCATGGATGAAGACGGCCTGCTGCGCCTGCGCCGAGAACGGGCCGCGCTGCCAGTAGAGCGGATCGCCGAAGATCACCGCGCACCAGAGCATCCAGAGCGCGATACCCAGCCCGCCGAGCAGTGTGAAGATAATGACATTGCCCTCGATTTGCGACCAGCGGTGCCGCTTGATCCAGCCAATGATCGGCACAAGGACGAGCAGGACGAGGAAGAGCGCCCAGGCGTCGTAGCGAGCCAGCGTTGCCAGGAAGATCGCGGCGGCGGCCAGCACGAGCTGGAAGGGCTGATCATCCTGCGCCCACGCCAGGAAGTAGTAAAATGCCATCGCCATCGTCGCGATAAGCACCAGTTCGCTCATGGGCGTGGCCTGCATGTAGAGAATATTCGGGTTCAGCACGAAGAGCATGGTCCCGACAAAGGCGGCGCGGCTATTGCGTGTCAGGCGGCGCGCCGCCAGGAAGAGGTAGATGGCCGCGATGACATAGCATGGTATCGAGACAAAGCTCCCTGCCAGGCCGGTTTGCCACAGGTAGTTGTTCCAGACGAACGGCAGCATCAGCAGGTGTGGCAGTGGTAGCCAGACGCCACCAACCTGCGCAAGGCCGGGCTGGGTGCTGTCGATGATGCGACGGGCAATCAGCAGGTGCGAGTAGGCGTCACCGTAGAGCAGAATCTGGCCGTTCTTGAAAAAGTACTCAAAAGAGAGAATGCTGGCGCAACAGGCGGTGACGAAGGTTGCCAGCAGCCAGAAGTCGCGCAGCCGGTGCTGCCACAACCAGGCAATCGCGCGCCGGAGCGAAGGCCCTGACCTGCGCCTGCCACGTATCGGAGGCGTAAACACGCTCTTTTCGGCGCACTCTGCGGCGGCATCGGGCGCATCGGGATCGAAGACGGCGCTGAGCGTGGGGTAACGCAGATGAAATGCCGGGAGTGGGAAGGTTTCCTCCGCTTTGCAGGCTGGCGACGTGGCGACCGCTGAAGTTGCCGTCCTTGCCAGCGCCATATTCACCGCCTTCACCGCGTCCGTAATTGAGTTGCTGACCAGTTGCCTGGCGCGTTGGAGCGCGGGCAGCGTGTCCAGTTCTGCGATGTCTTCCCCTGACAGGAAAGCGGCATGTGGCAGGGTATCATCATCGAAGAAGCTCAATTCAGGATGCGGGGTGGCGGGCAGACCCGACAAGGCTGTTGCCGCCGCTGTCTGCGCTGCCCCGACCGCAACGGGGCTGCTTCCACTGATGGCATTGAGCTTCAAATGCAGGCCGTGCTGCGTTTTTTCCCAGTAATGCGGCGTGAAAATGAGCTGGTAGAGGGCGATAAAGGCCGCGACGCTTGCCAGCGCCCAGTAGATTGGCATGAGCATGGCCCACTTGATGAGCCAGTGCTGATTGCGCTTCATGCAGCCAAGCAGGTGAATGTACATGAAGAAGAAATTGCCGAGGAGCAGGCAGAGCATTCCCATGTACAGGACAGGCATGGGGAAGAGCGTATGATAGGCCGACGTCACCGTGACTTTGAACAGGACATAGATGCCCAGCAGCAGCCACATCAGCGGGTTGATGAAGAGGGCCGCTGTCTTGCCGCCAACCACAAGCTGGAGCGAGAGAAACTCGCGCAGTTGCCTGATGCGCAGGTAGCGGCCCGGCTGCCGCATGTGAACCAGGTATGTCTGGATGTAGCCTTTGACCCAGCGCGAGCGCTGGCGCAGCCAGTTTTTCAGATCTGAGTTTGCCTCTTCATAGGTGGTGGAGTCAACTACGGCTGTTTTGAAGTGGTGGCGCGTCAGGCGCAGGCCGAGGTCGCAGTCCTCGGTGACGTTGAAGGCATCCCACGCGCCCACTTTGCCGAGGAGTTCGGTACGAAAGTGGTTGGAGGTGCCCCCAAGCGGCAGGGCCAGCCCGGCGCGCTGCAAACCCGGCAGGGTCAGGTCGAACCACGAGGAGTATTCAGCCGTGAACCAGCGCGTCAGCAGGTTCTGCTTGCTGTTGTAAAAGTTCAGCTTGGCCTGGACACACGCCAGCTCTGGCCCGTGATTGGCGAAGGTCAGCACGGCTTTTTTCAGTTGCAGCGGCTCAGGGATATCTTCCGCGTCGAAGATGACGACATAATCGCCGGTGGCGCGCAGCAGGCCGTAGTTGCAGGCGCGCGGCTTGGTGCGCGGCTCTCCGGGAGGGACAATCACCATCTTGAAGTGGCGCGGCAACTGCAACTGCTCGATGGCACGGCGTGTCTCCGTATCGTCCTGTTCGGTCAGGAAGAGAATTTGCAGCTTGTTGGTCGGGTAATCCAGCGCCTTCATCGCCCTGACGAACTGGGAAACGACTTCGGCCTCGTGGTAGAGCGGGCAGAGGATGGTGTAGCGCGGCCAATCCGCGTCGGCCAGGGCATGGACGAGCGCATCGTCGATCTTTTCTTCCGCAGTATAGCCAAGCGTGCTGAGACAGAGTAAGAAGCTGAGCAACAGGTCACCCAGATAGAAGGTGGTAACGAGCGCGATCAGCACGATCAACATCTGCTTGCTGTAAAGCAGCAGGCCCAGCGAGCAGACCAGCGCGAGCGCTCCCAGCGCGGTTGCCTGTCCGGAGGTCAGCGTTTGCAGCGCCGAGAGCTTTTGCCGGAAAGGCGCAAAGGGTTTCGCCTCCGTATTGCCGATGCTCACCGGCCTCAATGCCTCGTTAATATACTCACTCGTCTCCTCCTGGCGGCTGACAGTATTGTTGCGCCGCGACTCTGCCGCGAGCCACGCGGCGTAGCTTGCCACGAGGTCGCTATCAACAGGGGAGATGGGGGCGGTCATTGTGGATGTTGCCGGGGCAGACAAAGCAGGCACAGTCTGCTGCGAGAGCGTCAGCGTTCGGGCCGCCCACTCTAGCGGCCCGAGCACCGGCCTGGCCTTCCGCCGCACCGTTTGCAGCGTCAGAAGCAGGCGCAGTGACAGTGCGACACGCAGCAACTCAATGCCCACAAACAGGGTGTTAACCTTACTCTTACCGGCAGTGCGAGGAGAGAAGATGATGGAAACGTTTTTCACAGTGCGCCGCATAGAATGGGCATGCGTAATCAGGAGCATATCCAGACTCCAGCGACCGGGCTGGCCGCTGATGCCATCGTAGACGTTACGATGAAAAATCTTCATCCCGGATTGAATATCGGTATTGACTCCAAAGAGCAGGATAAAGATCAGTGAGAAGAAACGGCTCATGAGGCCGCGCAAGCGATTTGCTTCTCTGTAAGAGAGGCGCCTGTCCGCGACCACTACACCAATCGTTCCACCCCGGTCAAGCTCTTGCTTCATCTCTGGCAGCGCTTCGGGTGGGTATTGCAGGTCGCCATCGATTATCGCCAGCACATCGTAGCGCGCGGCGGCGAATCCTTCGATCAACGAATAGGATTTGCCGGGCCTGCCCCGTTTGATCAGGACGCGCACTGGTAGATGATAAAAACGGGCAATAGCCTCGGCAGCGATGCGTGTCCCGTCGGTTGAGTGATCGTCGACGACAATGGCTTCGTAGGGGATGCCAGCTTTCATCAGCGCGGCATGCAGGCGAACCAGAAGTTCGGAAATATTGGCGACTTCGTTCAATGTTGGAATAACGACGCTTATCGGCTCTACTCTTGAACTGCTAGCTTGATACCCTCCATTCGGACTGCCGTTTCCGGGGTTTAAATGGAGAGAGTTGAAAGGTTCAAATTTCATTTGTTCAATCTTTCTGTGGTAAAGCGAAGTGACAGGTGCCTTGTATCACAAGAAAAGCAAGCAAATAAACGGGCGTAACGATGTAAAACTTCCCGGTGTGGAAGCGCTCTCAGAGAAAAGGAGTTGTTGTATATAGAGAAAAAAACGCTTATCGTTGCCTGGCATAGCCGGGTGCAACAATGGCAGGGTCTACCAGCAAGCGATGCAATGTTTCCCAGGCGGTGTCGAATTCCTGATTGAATTCGGTCAGCATCACTGGTGGCTCGCCGATCTGGGTAAAGCGCTTCTGTACACCCTCTATGTCAGAAGCAATACCGCATAAATACCTGCCAATGAGGAGCACCGGATAGGGTTCGTGCGCAACCACTGCGGCGAACTGGAAAACACGCCTCTGAATCCTGTGATAGCGATGTGCCAGGTCGCGATTAGGCGCCATTTCACTGCATTTCAAACATGCATTGGCAAAATCCATCGCTTTATTGCTCAGTTCCTCATTCATGCCCGAAAAATCCTCCCCCTGCTGACACAAGGCAAATACGGTGATGCTTTTGTCTACCTATCTGATAGACTGCAACCAGTATTTTTACAGCAACCCCATGCATATAAGATAGTCAGGAGATAAATCATTTATTCGCCCTGCTATCTATTAAAACACGAAGCAGTTAAAAGGTGGTTAAAATCTCGTAGAAATCTGGTGCCAGAGAGGAGATATTTTTGTATGCAGGTGGATAAATCTCTGTAGCGAGCGAGAAAAGGACCAGTCCGCTACTGGTTCTGCTTCTCCCGGATTAATAGCAGCAGCGCAGCAGCCACAATGTACGAAAGGGCCATTGTCAGGAAAGCCGCATCGAAGCCGAAGTGATCGATGATCCAGCCCAGGATGGCACTCCATACGGAGCCAATGCCGAAGGCCAGGGCGAAGTAGAGGCCGAAGGCGGTGTCGCGCATGGCCGGGCTGGCGGTATCGGCCAGGTAGGCCTGGAGGAGCGGGCTTTCGGCGTAGACCGCGAAGCCCATCAGGATGAGCGAGAGAGGGATGAGCCAGAATGGCATGCCGGGAGCCGCCACGAAGAGAAAGAGCAGGGTCGTGACCATCGATGCGCCATAGAAAACGAAGAGCATGGTACGCCGCCCGACGCGGTCGGAGAGGCGACCGCCCAGCAGCGGTCCACAGACACTGCCGACGAGCAGAATGGTAAAGAGAATGCTGATGATCGTGCTGTTGAGATGTCGCACGTTTTGCAGGTAGAGCGGGACATAGGTGGTGAGGTTGCCCAATCCGCGCCCACCGGCGGCGATGATGGAGACCAGCATGATGATCGCCAGTGTGCGATTCCCCAACGGCTGCACGAGCGCCTTCAGGTTTGCCCGCCAGCCATGAGGCGTCTCATCATAGTGCCCTTGAGTCTCCGTGCCAGTGGCGAGGGACTTCTCGCCCTGAATGCGCCGGTCTAAAAGGTTGTTTTCATCAACCAGGATCAAAATAGCGATGCCCACGAGGATGCCGGGCAGTGCGGCGAGGTAGAGCACGGGCCGCCAGCCCCACCAGCCCAGTAGCGGCCCGGCAACGAGCGGCACGGCCAATGTACCGATGTTGCCGCCCGCTACGTGCCATGCCAGCGCGTAGCCATGCCGCTTGCGCCCATAGCGGTCGGTCAGGTACGAACTGCCCATGGGATGTTGCGGTGCGCCCGCGATCTGCGAAACCATGCGCCACAGCATTAACGACCAGAAGCCGGTGATGGTGCCGGTGAAGAAGGTGGAGATGCCGACGAAGATATTGCCCACCCCCAGCATCACCTTGCGCAGCACATAGCGGCTGAGCAGGCCAAAAGAGATTTGCAAAAAGCCCCCGACGGCATTGGGGATGGCGACAATGAGACCAATCTCGGTATAGCTCAGGTGGTACTGCACCTGGATGATGGGGTAGATGAGAGGCATAAGCACCGCGACGGCGTGAATCACCGCGTGGGCGGCGCTCACCAGGAAAAGGTCGCGCCCCGCCGCCGGAATCTTCGCAATCTGCTCTTCCCGCCTATCGTAATCGAGTCCAGATATACCAGTAGTTTCTGCCCGTTGCTCCATAATGCCCTCTTGAAAAAATCTACCATATCCCTATGCGATAGTCGAGGGCCAATCTTACCGCAATTGGCAGCCAATCTGTGTGAAGATTGAATAGTATATGAACCGGATATGGCTGTGCTTGACATAATCCGTTGATCTGTGCTACAGTTTATATCGTAATACGATATTATTCTGCCGTTTGTGGTGATAGCAGATAGAAAGGAGGAATACTCGAAACAGGAACCGCTAAAAACACGACTGTATCGTTGACTTCATTTCTCGATAGAGTCCATCGCCCTCTCTTACAAGGACGAGCCGGAAGCCATCCACGGCGTTGTGGATGACCTACCCTACTTAGCAGGCGGCATGCCTGTGATGAGAGTAGCAAATACTGAGAGGCGAAACATGGTGTTTGCCACCCTCTAAAACGGCAAGGACCTGTTTCATCCCGTGTCTCTTTGTGAAAGGTGGGAGCTTCAATGGCTCAATATGCGCAATCAGCTACACATGCGGAACCTGTCGAATCCGCCGGCGGCATTGCAAATGCCGCACCCCTTGGTCTGAGCGCCTTCGCGCTGACCACAGCTGTCTTGAGTTGCGTCAACGCAGGTTTCATTGTTCCCTCAACTGCTGTTAACATCTTCATAGGTCTGGCCCTGTTCTATGGTGGTGGTGTCCAGATTCTGGCCGGTATGTGGGAGTTTAAGCGCGGCAATGTCATCCCCGCAACAGCCTTCTCTTCTTACGGTGGCTTCTGGGTTGCTACTGCGGTCATCTTCATTCCCGGTTTCGGCATTCTGCAGGCTCTCAACAGCGCGGGTACTTTGCATCAGGCATTGGGACTCTTCTTCCTCTGCTGGGCGATCTTCACCGCTCTGGTATTCCTGGCTGCTCTGAGAACCAACATTGCCCTGCTTCTCGTGCTTGGCTTCCTGTTCTTGACCTACCTGCTGCTTACTATCGCCCAACTGATGGGAGGCAACCTTGTCACCACAATGATCGGTGGATGGCTTGGCATTGTCACCGCTCTGGTGGCCTGGTACACGGCTCTGGCGGACATGCTCGTCTCGGCTAACGGGGCCTTCAGGTTGCCTGTAGGTCATCTCGGCTAGGATCACTGGTCATCATCTGGATCGGTTTCCTTATCGGCAAGAGCAAGGTGAGGAACCAGAGCGACACGAGGGGATATCACTGGCCGGAGAATCAGGAACAGGCCGGCTCACCGGCGCGGAATCCACCACAAACGGCACGCAGTATCGTATTGTCTGGTTATGGTATCCCCTCTCTTCCTGAAAGCCCTGGCTGCATATGAAAGAACGACCAGTTGGAATAACCCCATGCAGTCTGTGGCGGGCAAGGTGAAATATGGACAGGAGAAATCGCCGCCACTGGAAGAGTCTGTACCGGCGGCATCATTTAACGAGAATATCTTATTCTTCTCTTGTGCAGTTTCTCAAAACGCATCGTCGTATGCTTTTAACCGGCTTCTTGCTTTGTGCCCTGCTGATCTTGCTGTTTGGAGTTGTCAGTCTGCTTCCTGCCCCTGCCATGAGCCAGCCTCCTGCAGGTGTAGCGGTTGTGAACTATACGACCTTTCTCGCTCAAATGCGAACCGGTAATGTACATTCGGTGACCATTCAAGACAATCAGATAATCGGAGAGCTGGTTCACCCGCTTCCGGGCTATCACACGTCGGATAATCAGGCGGATAATGCTTTTAATCTCAGCTCATCCAATCTATCGCTTCCCCCAGTTGATCCAGCTTATCTGATCGATACTCCCTTTCCTGCCCACGGCAGTGACACCCTTGTTCCTTTCCTTCTGTCTAAAAGGGTCGCAATCCAGACATTACCGACTGCTCGTCCATCTCCACTGCTCCCGTTTCTCTACCAGTTTCTCTATAAGTTCGCTCCTCTCTTCCTGTTTGTGATTCTCTTATCCGCGTTGTCAGGTTCGACGAGAAAGGGTTTGCTTTCGTCAGATATGCGGCGGCAGTATAGCTCTATAACGAAAAGCCATCCACGCCGTTGCGGGGACGGTCAGGAGAGAGCGGTTGCCGCGCGTGCGACTGACCAACAATCTGTTTCACTGCGGGCTTCCAGACCGTCAGTGACCTTTGCGGACGTGGCGGGCATCGATGAGGTGCGTGCTGAACTCGAAGAGGTGGTACAGTTCTTGCGCTGCCCGCAGCGATTTGATCGCCTGGGAGCGCATATTCCGCGTGGTGTTGTTCTGGTTGGCGCGCCGGGAACCGGCAAAACACTGCTGGCAAAGGCGGTCGCAGGCGAGGCGAAGGTCCCCTTTTTCAATATGAGCGCATCCGAATTTGTTGAGATGTTTGTTGGAGTGGGGGCCAGCAGGGTGCGCGATCTCTTTCAGCAGGCGCGGCAGTCGGCCCCGTGCGTCGTCTTTATTGATGAAATCGATGCCGTGGGCCGCAAGCGCTCGACCCTCTCGCTCGATCAGGGAGAGCGAGATCAGACACTCAACCAGTTGCTGGTCGAGCTTGATGGGTTTGAGGAGCGCTGCGCGGTGGTCGTGTTAGCGGCAACCAATCGTATAGATATGCTCGATCCGGCGCTCCTGCGTCCCGGTCGCTTCGATCGTCGAATTGCCCTCTCGCTCCCTGATCGTGCCGGGCGTGAAGCCATTCTCCGTGTGCATACACGTTGTACTCCGTTGCATGAAGGAGTATGCCTTGCGGAACTGGCCGGAATGACAACGGGCATGAGCGGCGCGGATCTGGAAAATCTCGTCAATGAAGCGGCCCTGTGCGCGGCCAGACGTAACCTGGATGAGCTGACGCGGGACTGTTTTGAAGAAGCTTTGGTGCGAGTGCAGCTAGGCGCGCAGCGCCACCTTGTTATGAGCGAGGCCGAGCGCCGTATCGTTGCTTTCCACGAAAGTGGTCATGCCTTGCTCGCCTTCTACCTGCCCGGCGCTGGCGTCGTCTCTCGTATCACCATTCTCCCACACGGACAGCGCCTGGGGGCCACACAATTTGTCCAGGAGGAAGACCATTACAATGCCAGCCGTGAGACGCTGCTGGAACGCATCTCCATTAGCCTGGCCGGGCGGGTCGCCGAAGAGCTGACCTTCGGGCCGGAAGGCATCACGACGGGAGCTGAGGATGACCTGCGCACCGCCACGAAACTGGCCTGGCAGATGGTGACCCACTGGGGGATGAGCAAACAAATCGGTCCCGTTTTCGTCGATTCCTGGCATTCCATAAGAGGCGAACCCGTAGTGTCATCTGCTGGTACTGTGTCGGCGCCGGAAACGCGCTATCTGAACAGCAGGGAGATGGCGGCCATGATTGATAGCGAAGTGCAATCCATCCTGCGCGAAGCGTACACAATAGCTCGTGATCTCCTGAGCTCCCATTACGACCGGCTTGCATTGCTTGCTCAGACGTTGATGGCATGCGAACACCTCAATCGCGCGCAGTTTGAGGCCCTGCTAAAAGGGGAAAATACTGATCCTGTTGGTCAGATTGAATAGCTGTGGGCCGGACGACAACGCTCTTAACGAGGTGATTTTGAAGGAATAGCTTTGAGTGGCAGTGTGATACAATACTCACTAGCAAGAACGTTTTCGTGTAAACGAATAAGGGCTATATTGCTGATTTGAGCAGAGACAGTTGGAGAAATTGGAGAGTGCCTCAACGAGGAGGAGCTTGCAAACATGCTTGAGCAAAAATCGACGGAAAACAGGGAGAATAACGAGCAACGGCCCCTGTACGAGCAGGGGACGTTGTTTGATAAGGCGGAACTGGAACGCTTGAAAGTAGAGCGCAGGCGCTGGGAAGAGACAACGGTGCAGAAGTCGCTGGAGCGGATGCCGGAACGCGAGTACCTGATGACTACGTCTAGCGTGCCGGTCAACCGTGTCTACACGCCGCAGGATATGGAGCATGTGGATTATAACCGCGACATCGGTTTGCCGGGTGAATATCCCTTTACACGCGGAGTGCAGCCGACGATGTACCGCGCAAAGCCCTGGACAATGCGCATGTTCGCGGGCTTCGGCACGGCGGAGGATACGAACAGGCGCTTTAAGTACCTGCTCTCGCAGGGCCAGACGGGTCTTTCGACGGCCTTTGACATGCCAACGCTCTACGGCTATGATACCGATCATCCGCTGGCCGCTGGTGAGTTTGGCAAGTGCGGCGTGGCCGTCTCTTCGCTGGCCGATATGGAGATTCTCTTCGCCGACCTGCCCCTTGATAAGATCACAACCTCGATGACCATTAATAGCCCGGCGGCGGTGATCTGGGCCATGTATATCGTCAACGCGGAGAAGCAGGGTTATCCACGGGCGAAGCTGGGCGGCACGCTGCAAAACGATATCTTGAAGGAGTACAGCGCGCAGAAGGAGTTTCTCTTCCCGCCTGAGCCATCGATGCGTCTGGTGGTCGATACTATCGAGTTCGGTACGCGCTATATGCCGAAGTGGAACACCATCAGCATCAGCGGCTATCATATTCGCGAGGCTGGGGCCACCGCCGTACAGGAACTGGCCTTCACCCTGGCCGATGGGCTGGCCTATGTCGATGCGGCTCTGAAGCGCGGGCTAAAAATTGACGAGTTCGCGCCGCGCCTCTCATTTTTCTTCGATGTGCATAACGACTTCTTCGAGGAGATCGCCAAGTTCCGCGCCGGTCGCCGCATCTGGGCGCGCATTATGCGCGAGCGCTATGGGGCGAAAGACCAGCGCTCGTGGCTGCTGCGCACGCACGCGCAGACGGCAGGGGTCTCGCTGACGGCTCAGCAGCCCGATAACAATATCGTGCGCACGACCATCCAGGCGCTGGCAGCCGTGCTCGGCGGCACCAACTCGCTGCACACCAACTCCCTCGACGAGGCGCTGGCCTTGCCTACCGAAAAGGCTGCGCTGATCGCCCTGCGCACGCAGCAGATCATCGCCAGCGAAAGTGGCGTCGTCAACACTGTTGACCCCCTGGGCGGCTCGTACTTCGTCGAATCACTGACCGATCAGACAGAGGAGGCGGTGATGAAGTATCTGGACCAGATCGAGTCGCTGGGGGGCGTCATGGCCTGCATCCAGAACGGCTTCTTCCAGCGCGAGATCGCCGAGTCGGCCTACCGCTACCAGCAGGAGATCGACCAGCACAGACGCACCATCGTGGGTGTCAACGACTACGTTATGGACGAAGAGATCAAGGTGCCGACGCTCTACATCGACCGCGTGGGCGAACGGGCGCAGATTGAGCGCCTCCAGCGCGTGCGCCGCGAGCGCGATCAGGTTGCCGTGCGCCGCGCCCTTGACAACCTGCGGCGCGTGGCCGAGGGAACGGAAAACACCATGCCAGCCATTATCGAGGCCGTCAAAGCCTACGCCACCCTTGGCGAAATCATGGATGTCTTCCGCTCCGTCTTCGGTGAATACATGGAGCCTGCGGTGTTTTAAAGAAGTTGCACGGGCGAGCTTTCACAAAGGTTCGAGGCAGTCGCCACAGGCTCCAACAGTCCCCCGGACTGTTGGAGCCTGTGGCGACTGCCTCGGCCTCTCCAACCTGTCTCAACGCTCGCGAGAGAAAAAGGATAACGTATGGCAGAAGAGATTGATGGAGGTAGACGGGGGCTGGTGAAGAAACGGCGCTTGAATGAGGCGGAACTGGCGGAGGTGGAGGAACTGGCGCAGGTGTGTGATGCCTATGAAGATTTGCACCTGCGCTTGAGCGTAGAGCAGATGCGCACTCGCACGGGGAAGGAAAGCAACGATTTTCTCTTTTATGAAGATGGCCGACTCGTCGGGGCGCTGGCGCTTTCCGATTATGGCAAGGAGAAGCGGGAAGTGATCCTGATGGTGCATCCGTACCATCGCCGCCGCGGCATCGCTTCCGCGTTGCTGGCTGCTGCGCGCAAGGATGCCAGGCGGCGTGGGATTGAGCGGCTGGCGCTGGTGTGCGAGCGTTTCTCCCGCTCCGGCAATGCCTTCATCGGGACGGTTGGCGCGCAGTATGACTTTTCTGAGCATCACATGGAGCTGCGGGAGTTCAAAGAGCGTGGGGATTTCTCCGAGCAGTTGCGGCTGGTGCGGGCCGTACCCACGGATGTAGGCGAGATTGCCCGTGTTACTGCCGCCAGTTTTGGGGAGTCGGAGGAGCGCATCAAGCCCCACATCGCGAAAGATATAGCCGCGCCAGAGCGGCAGTATTATATTGCGAAGCTGGGCGAGGAGGTGGTTGGCACCTTCAATCTCTACATCACCGGTGAAAGTACCGGCATCTACGCCTTCGCGGTCGCCCCGCGCTATCGACGGCGCGGCTTCGGACGGCAGATGTTGGAGCAGATTATCAGGCAGATACGAGCAGAGAGCAGCAAGCGCATCACGCTCGAAGTCGAGACTACCAATACAAACGCCATCGCTCTCTATCAATCCACCGGCTTTCGCCCGGTCACAACATACGGCTACTACGAACTGGAAGTATAGCTAATCTGGAATGAGGAAGAAGATATGCGTTGGTTGGAGTTGACGGTGCGCGTCCATCCCGAGGCTGTAGAGTCGGTAAGCGAGCTATTGAGCCGCTACACGACGGGCGGGGTGGCGATTGAGGAGCCGATTGAGCTGCTGGACGAGGGGCAGGAATATCGCGTGCTCCCTGGCCAGCCGGTGGATGTGCACGCTTACGTACCGCTGGATGGAACCGAGGAGGAGGCACGGCAGCGCGTGGCCGAGGGCCTGTGGCATCTGGGAAGCCTGGGGCCACATTTCGTGGGCGAGCTGCAAACGCGCGCGCTGAACGAAGAGGACTGGGCCAATGCCTGGAAGGAGTTTTTCTACGTCACACATATCGGCGGACGGCTGGTCATCCGCCCATCGTGGCGCGAATATACGCCGACGGATGAGGAGGTGGTGCTGACGCTCGACCCCGGTATGGCCTTTGGCACGGGTCTGCATCCCACCACGCGGCTCTGCCTGGAACAGGTTGAACGCCTCACGCGGCCCGGTATGCGCGTCTTCGATGTCGGTACCGGTTCGGGCATTCTGGCCCTCGCCGCCGCGAAGCTTGGCGCGAGCAGCGTCTACTGCATCGATAACAGCAGCATCGCGGTAGAGAGCGCCAGCGCAAATGTGGCAGTCAACGAGCTGAGCGACCGCGTGAGCGTGAAGCTGGGAACGCTCGATGAGCAGGAGGCAGCGCGCCTGCAAGGGCAGTTCGATCTTGTGCTGGTCAACATCCTCGCCCACATCATCGGTGGCATGGCCCCTCAGATCGCGCAGGTCATTGTCCCCGGCGGCTTGCTCGTCGCCAGCGGCATCATCGAGGCGCGCCGTCTCGATGCCGAGCAGCCCCTGCTTGCCGCCGGTCTTGAACTGATCGACAGCGCCATGATCGACGATTGGGTGGCGCTGGTGATGAGGAAGCCGGAAAAATAGATGCATCGTTTTTTTGTAGCACCGGAATTGTTGAAGGGAAAAGAGACGCTGACGCTGCCGGAGAAACTGGCCCACCAGGTACGGGATGTGCTGCATCTGGTCGTGGGCGAGCCACTGGCGCTGCTGGACAATAGCGGCGACGAGGTGCTGGCCGAGGTGGTAAAAAGCGGTCGCGCCAGTGTGGAGGTGCGGCTGCTGGAGCGATATACTGGCAAGCCGGAATCGCCGGTGCGCGTCTTGCTCTGCCAGGGCTTGCTCAAATCGGCGCGCTTTGAGTGGATTCTGGAAAAGGGAACGGAACTGGGCGTCTCCACCTTCGCGCCCATCCTCTGCCGCCGTTCGATGGCGGGGTTGGAGGATGCTGGCCCATCCAAGATACGACGCTGGCAGCGCATCATTCAGGAGGCCGCCGAACAGTGCGGGCGCTCGCGTCTTCCCATCCTGACCCCCGTCCGCCCGCTCATGCATGCCCTTAACGATATTCCACGCGGCGCGCTGGCCCTTATCCCCTGGGAAGAGGAACATGGTACTTCGCTGCGTGAGGCGTTGACCTCCTTCTCTGTTGGCAGACGACTGCAGGCGGGGGTGGACAGGCCGCCTGCACAGCCGCTCACTGTAGTGCTCTTTATCGGGCCAGAAGGCGGGTTGATGGCCGAAGAGGTGAAGCTGGCGCAGCGCCATGGCGTGCAGCCTGTCTCACTTGGCCCACGCATTTTGCGGGCTGAGACGGCGGCACTGACGGCTGTTGCGAACGTGATGTACCAGCTAGAACAGCCTTCCCAACAGGATTGACCAGACGCTCGCTTCATGCTATGATAGGGCAGCATAATTATTCCTCAAGTTAACGGTCAAACGATGAGAACAAAGCATGAATGATGTGATGCCGGGCATATTACAGCGCTTGCGGGCCGCAGATATTATTCGCATGGCGGGACTGCAGGTGGCATCGTTAGGGCAGGAATATGCCCGCAAGGGCGCAGTGCGTGCAACGAAACGCCAGGGCGCGCGTCTGCTCGGTATCGTTGATAGCCTGCGCGTTGCTCGTGAGGCGGGGGCGGCAGCGACAAAACCAGAAGAAACAGAACAGACTTATTACTCCGTTGAAGTCGAACTACAGAACGTCAATGCCTGGTTAGTGACCTGTACCTGCCGCCCATCCGTTTTGCCGCTTCCTGTACCCGCCGCGCCCGGCACCTTGTGCCAGCACGCTGCCGCCCTGCTCTATCAATGGCTGGCTCATCCCGCGACCTTCGCGATAGCAGCTTCCACTACTTCCGTCGCTACCTATGCTGACGCTCTTGTGAGTACCTTTGCCGCTGAAAGCACCGCGCGGGAGCAAGAGAGCGAGGAGAACAAAACCGGCATCATAGCGAAAGTTTCACCCCAGAACGCGCCGGGGGACGCAGGTATAGTGGGGGCGCGAGGTCTCATGCCCCACAACGCGCAATTTACACAGCGCACGGCGGAATTGCTGGGACAACTGGGGCTGAGCGACCTGCGTATGATTGCGCGTGAGTACGACGTGGTTGCCAACGGCATGAACCGGCAACAGTTGGCGGACGCCATACTGGATGGGCTGCGCCAGCCCGATGCGGTGCGGCGCGTGGCGGCGACATTAGAGAAATTGCCGCGCCAACTACTGGCTACCATCACGCTCGCGGGCGGCTTTCTCACCGATGAAGACCTGCGCGGCCTGGTTGAGCGTTTCTCGATCGGGCAGGTCGAGCGCGTGCAGAACCTGCTCACTGCGTTGCAGAGCAAGGGCCTCCTGCTGCGAGCCGGTTTTTCCGCCCTTACACTACCACGCCTGGGCGGAACTGCTACTGAGGGTGGCTGGTATGTTCCCGCCGAGGTGCGAGCGGCTCTGCGTGTCACGGTGCCGGTAAGTGCTTTCGACGTCGAGAAAAGCGCGCAAGCAGAAGCGCTGGAATTGCGCGAAGCGGCGCCCTATCGCCTGCTGAGCGACCTGCTGCTGATTGCCCGCGCCCTCAACGGCTATCGTTTAGAGCGCGAGGACGAGAAGGACGAACGCATTGTAGCGTTGCGTTCCGTGGAGGCAGCAACAACCCTGCGCCCTACCGGCCCGCTTGCTTCCAGCGGCTCCCCGCTTCCTGCGCCTGCCGGACAACTCTCTCCCCCCTTGCAGGCAGTCTTGCAGTCAACGGTTCCAGGCTCGCCCGCGTTTTTGCGCTTTGCGGTACGGCTGCTACGCCTCGCCGGTATTTTGCACAGGGACGAAAGCGGCACTCCTTACCTGCGCGTTCTCCCCGATGCTGCCCAACTTTTGTTCGGTCCCAATCGTTCTCAAGTTGCGCGAGACCTGTTTGAACTGTGGCTGACGCACCCCAATTACGAGGAATTATTTGAACTGCGCGATGAGGGGCTGCTCCTGCGCTGCCGCACCACGGCCTTGAATCATCCCGTGTTGCGGCCCGGTGAGTTGGAGAGCGAGAACAGCGAGGCGCGGCAGTGGCTCGTGGGCGTGCTGGCACAGGCTCCACTCAACCGCTGGATCAACTTTTCCGCCTTTGCCCGCTTCATCTATCGCCTGAATCCCTGGTTCTTACAGCGACGGCAGCGTCTGTATGCTGCCCCGCACTGGTGGATTGAGCAGGAGGAGGGTCAGGCGCTCCAGCCCACACAGGCCAATGACTGGCTTCTGGCTGAGGGGCGCTATCTGGCGCGCCTGTTGCAAGGGCCTCTACACTGGTGGGGTATCTGTGACCTCGCGCTCTCCCCCAACGGGCGCTTGATGGCTTTCCGCCTCACGCCTCTGGCGGCCTGGCTATTACATGGCGTGCCAGCCGGGGCGCGTGTTGAGGTCAGGGAGAGCAGGGAGAGTGAGGCAAGCGAGGAAATGGAGGGGAATGGGGAAGTCTGGGAGGATGAGGAAGCAATTAGTGTGGGCGAGACCGGTGATGAGAGCGAGGGCACGGCAGCACGAGATTACTCGCTGATAGAGGTGTCGGAGACGGGTGATATCCTGTTGCGCTGCGAGGCGGAGGCGTGGCCGTTCATTCAACTGGTGGAAACATTCGCGGAAGTGGTCGGGGTGCGTTCTGGTCGTCTCTACTACCGCCTGTCCCCGAAGGCATTAAGCGCGGCGATGAGTCGTGGGCAGCAGCCGGGTGTGCTGCTGAAGCTCCTGCGCGACGTGGCGGCGTGGCAAAAGAGGGCCGGTCACGAGGATACTCCCCTGGCTCGCCTCATCGAGCGACTGGAACGCCGCGTTGGCAACTATGGACACGTGCGGCTCTACAGCGACGCGGCTCTGCTAGAGGTCGCGGATGGCCTGGTGCTGCGCGAGCTACAGGCGACCACATCCGTGGATGCGCAGGTGGTGCGCGCGCTCAGCCCGACCTTGCTCTTGCTGAGAAAGCAGGGCGCGGAGCGAATAACGGAAGACCTGAGGCGGCGCGGGCAGACTCCGCTGCTGCACGATGCCGGAGAGTGGGGTGGCGATGGAGCAGAATGATCTAGATTTGTTGCAAAGCGTGCCTCCCTATCATGTGCAGGCGATGGTGAAGACACGCCGCCTCCCGCTTGCCGCGAAGGGGCTTGCTCCACTGACCGCTTCGACCTCCACGCTTACAGAGAACGAGGTGACAGAGGTGGCTCCCCACCTCTTCAATCCTGCCAGCATACATGAGGCGCTGCGCGCGCTGAATGAACTGGAAACGGCAATTATGCAAGAACTGGTCGCCTGTGGGGGGCGGGCCAATAGTCGCGATCTCGCCCTCTATCTGGTGAGCAGTGGCGTTCTGAACCTTGAGAAAAGTACCTCGAACGGGGTTGTTCCCGCCAGCGAGCCACACGGTTCGCTCTACCCGGCTCCTCACCCGCACGGGCCGTTTGAGCTGGCGCTGCGTCGCCTGCTGCTGCTCGGCCTCGTCTTCTGGAGCAAGCAAATCAACTTTACCGGGCGTGACTATGCCAGCGGTGTCTATGATGGGGTGCTGATCGTGCCGCTTGCGGTGCGCGACGTGGGGCTGGAAGTGTGGCCTGGTCTCGGCCAGCCTGTTACGCATGCGGAGGCTGCGGCATTTCAGGTGGGGGCGAGCGCGTGGGGATTGCAGCAGGCGCTCTATCTCTACTGGTCGCTGGTGGACTCTGCGCGTGAGGGGTTGCCCCTCTTGAATAGCGGGCTGCTCTCGCGTTCCGCACTGCGGCAGGTCATCGATCTGCTTCAACCCGGCTCGACACTGGAGCAGATACGCTCGGAGAGCGAGGTTCCCCGGCTGCTGTTCATCCGCCTGTTGCTGATGGAGCTGGGATTGCTGCGCGTGCGGCAGGGAAGCTTGCGGGCCGCTCCGGCTGAGGAGTATTTCGCGCTGCCTCTGTTGGAGCGGGTCAGGCGCTGCTATCGTCTGTGGCTGGAGAGGCCATTCTGGAATGAACTGGGAGCTTTGCCAGATGTGGTTGTGCGGCCCGGCCCGGCGCCAACCGAACCGGCGCACCAGGAAGTTCTGCACGCCCGCCATACGATCATCACCCGCCTCCAGCACGAACCGGGCGCTGGCTGGATCGATATCGCCGCTTTTATCGCTCGCACCAAGCTCTACGCCCCGTATTTGCTTTTCCCGCGCAAATATGGGCCGCGTGCCGAACGCTATTCGGAAGGTGGCAATCCTTACGGCTGGGATTTTCGCCTGCGACGGGGCTGGCTCACCCATCGTGAAGGCTGGCATCTGGTGGAAGGCGGCTTCATTCGCACCGTTTTGAACGGGCCGCTGCAATGGCTGGGCCTGGTTGAGATCAAGACCGAGGGCGGCCAGAGCGCATTTCGCCTGCTGCCAGAAGCCCCGCTAATAATGAGCGAAATAGCGCCAGAGGTAGCGGAACCGGTATGGGGACGTTTGATTGTGCAGCCCAACTTTGATCTCATGGCGATGGCTCCTGTTTCAGAGGCGCTGCTGGTGCGACTGGATCGCTTCGCCGAGCGCCTGCGCCTCGAACATGTCGCGTACTATCGTATAACGAAGCAGAGCGTGACCCGCGCCGTCCAGATGGGCCTGCACGCGGAGGAGATACAGCGGGTACTGGAAGCGGCAGCCGGTGACAGCATTCCGCAGAATGTGCGGTATTCGTTGGTGGAATGGGAACGGCAGGCGCGGCGTATCGAACTCTGGCCCCGTGCCGTGCTGCTTGAAGTTGATCGGTCGGAGCTGCTCGACTCGCTCTATGCTGATGAGGAGGTGCGCCCTCTGCTTGGCCGCCGCCTTTCGCTCGTGCTGGCAGAGATTGCTCCCGGCCACTTGCCTGCTATTCAACAGGCGCTCTGGCAGCGCGACTACCTGCCCGCGCTGACATCCGCTCCTACGCAGGATAGTCTGCTGGCAGGTGGACAACCAGGCGTACTGGAACCGCAGTGGCGGCTGCACGAAAATGGCCTTTTGCAGCCCCTCTACGCCGTGACTAACCTCTATCTTGCCATCGAGGCCGAACGGGTCAGCGTTGCGCACGAAGAAAGCGGCTGGCGGCAGATTACCCCCACTTCCATCCGGCGAGCGCGAGAAGCTGGCATCTCGCTTGACGCCATCGTGCGTTTCCTGCAACAATATTGTGAAGGTGGCATCCCGGCCTCTTTTCTCATTCGCCTCAAACTCTGGGGCGGTGGCTACAGCGGCTCGCCCTCCATTGCTGTTGAGCAGGCCCCGCTTCTGCGTCTCTCCGCCCAGATTTTGCAGGACCTCCAGGCCGATGAAGAACTACAATCCCTGCTCGATTCCGAAGTCCCCCTCCATGCTCGTCTCGTGCGCGTTCCTCACGAACATCTTGCGCGAGTCGTCGAGTTGCTGCGAGAAAGAGGCTTTGAGATTGAAGAATAGAGTATTTGCAATGAACTTTCTCATTTGTGAGGGACTTGTGAAGATGAGATCATCAAAAGTGACGTGGGGGTGAGTGCAGGAAAGTACTCTTTCTTCTGAAGTGAAGATGAGAAGCAACGTCACGAGAAAGGAGTGGTATATAAAGGTATGGCAAATATTCTCACGATGCTCTCGGCCTCTCATGTCGTGCAAGGAATCATCGTCGGCGCTGTGCTGGCCTTTCTCACGGCAAATATCATGATGAACGCGGCGCTGAAAGCCGCGACCACGACCGTCAACGGTTGGAGCACCACCACCAGGTGCGGCCAGCCCGGCAATGGCATCCTCCTGCGAGCCGCATGCGCCAGAACCCTGCCCGCCGTCAATGTGGTGGAAGAGGCGGCGTACTGGACGACGACCGTCGACAGCGCGGGGCGGCGGCTCTCCGGCCAGCACGACTACGTCCTGCATTTTCCCGCAGGGCAGCTCCCGCCGAATGATGCATTCTGGTCGCTGACCATAACCGATGTTGCAGGGTTCATGGTGAGTAACCCGATCAATCGCTACAGCGTCGGCAGTCGCTCCGGCCTCGTGCCGAACGCCGATGGCTCTATCGACATTTATCTCCAGCGCACGGCTCCCGCAGGACGCGAGTCCAACTGGCTGCCCGCACCGGCAGGCTACTTCAAGCTGATGCTGCGCGCCTATCTGCCGGGGCGCGCTATCCTCGACGGCGAGTACCACGTGCCGCCCGTCATGAAAGTACACTGAGATGAACAGGTTGATTCTGAAATACAAATATCCCATTACGATCGCCATCCTGGCAGTCCTCGCCTGGGTCGTCTACAGGTACTTCTCTGCGGGAGGGAGCCAGCTCATTACGTTCATCGTCGTGGCGGTTCTCGTATGGGGACTCGGCACGTTCGTTTTCATCTATTTCTGGCCGGCTATGACGTACAGTGCCTTCAAAAGAGCGGTACTTCGGCATGGGCCAGGCGGCCCCATCCCTGTCAATACGCTGTACGCGGCACCCAGGCTCGCTTCACCTTCGGCATCAAACTCCAGCTTATTAGCAACAGGGACCGACTACCTGCTCTACCTCGGCGGCTGGCTCGACCTCTCTAAAGGGCCGCAAGTGTTGCACGTGCCGGACATGGCAGGCCGTTATTACAGCGTGCAGTTCACCGATCCGTCGGACGGGGCTAACTTTGCCTACGTCGGCACACGTGCCACGGGAACCTCGGCTGGCGACTACCTCATAAGCGGCCCCGGCTGGAAGGGGACCGTGCCGCAAGGAATGGCACAGATTGCTTCGCCGCGCAATGCGGTACTCGTTCTCGGTCGCGTCTTTGTCGAGAGCGACAGTGATCTCCCGAGCGCCCATGGGCTTGCGAAGCAGATACAGCTCACACCACTCAATCACTGATTTACAGCAAAGAAGGCCCCTTTATAGCAAAAAGGCCTCCACCATGTCATGCTGAGCGGGAGCGAAGCATGACATGGTGGAGGCCTTTTTGCATTCATACTTTTTTCCTCAATTTTGCCGAGACCGTTCTGAAGCAGAGCGATCAGGACACATGAAGGGTGAAGACAAGCCGTACGATCATTAGGGCCACTTGGCTGAGCCGGTTACCCGGCTTACGCGCGTGGTCTATCGACCAGATGGTCTATCTGGGATCTTAATCTCACATTGGAGATGGGAAGACTGATCTTGAGAGCGGCTTCGTGCTTAGATGCTTTCAGCGCTTCTCCTTTCTCGACGTAGCTATCCAGCCTTGCTTCGGGCGAAACAACTGGCTCACCAGCGGTCGAGCCATCTCGGTCCTCTCGTACTGGAGATGACTGCCCTCAATCTTCCTGCGCCCACG
>DATGLM010000006.1:0-147573 GCA_035294125.1 Ktedonobacteraceae bacterium
GGAGAGATCTGGATCAACGGCACCTCGATTGGTTCCTTCGATGGCAATCTGGTGGAGGCGCAGAGCTACAGCAAGTTCATTGTGGACAACGAAGTCAGCGGCACCCTCTACTTCGATGATGTCGCCGTCGCTAATACCTACAATGGCCCGATAAGCCTGAATTCAAGCGCGCCGAGTCTTGCCAGCCATGTGGTCAACCCGGGCGGCGAACCGGTAGCGATGATCGAGAGGAAACGCTTTTTTAGTAGCTTGCTTATGGAGGAATAGAAACAATGGTACCCTCTTTCTCTTCGTTGAGGGCAAAATCTCTCGCTCTCCTGGTAGTTGTTCTCTTGCTGGCGCTCTCAGCTTGTACAGGTATTGGCAACAACAGTAGCGGTAGTAACAGTAATGGCAGCAAATCCAATGTGTCGAGCACCTCGGGCAGCAATAGCCACGGCGCCAAACCGAATGCATCGATCAACATCACAGTTGGTGAGGGACAGAGTACTGAGGAACAGTTGCTTGCCACAATGTATGCTCTTGTGCTGCACCATGCTAGTTTCAAAGTCGTTGCAGTGCCAGCTCTCAGCTCGGATACAGCTCTGTTCAATGCTATTACCAGCGGTCACATCGACCTCTATCCAGAGTACACGACTACAGGTCTGATAAAACTGGGCCTGTTCAGTACCGGCGTCGCACAGCAGGATTACCTGCAGGTTAAACAAGGGTATGAAGCGAGGTACAAAATCACCTGGTTAGATATATCGCCCCTCAACGATACATATGGCATCTGTTCTACACAGACTACCGCCAGGAGCCTGGGTGTGTCGAAGATTTCAGACCTATCGAAGAAAGCGACCAACCTGACCATTGCCGTAACACCAGATGGGCTTCAGCACGGTATCAATCTGGTCAAATCGGTTTATCACCTGACCTTCAAGAAAGTCGCCACTTATAGCAGTGAAGAACAAACTTTCTCCGCAGTGAACAGCGGGGCACAGGATCTGAATATCTGCACTACAACCAGCGCGGATATTGCCAATGACAAACTGGTTTTGCTCCAGGACGATAAGAATGCATTTCCGGTGTATAACCCGGCTCCTATTGTGCGCAATAGCCTCTTGAAACAGGTCCCTCAGGTAGCTATTATCCTGAACAGGCTGGCTCCTTACCTGACGACCCAGGTCAGTCAGCAATTACAGTCAGAGGTCCTCAACGATGGAAAGAGCGTGACCGAGGTCGCAACTCAGTTCTTACAAAGCAAGGGACTGCTGTAACAAGAAGTACCAGTAGCCTGACATCTCGATGTCAGGCTACTGTGTGGCAATGCTGATGACAGGTCGGGCAAGTTCCTTTCGAGCATAAAAACGTACACCTTAATTCCCTCTTCAGAACGCGACTTTTACATTTTCCGTGACCTGATCTGTATTTCAGGCAGGTATCATTAAGGTCGAAGGAGAAGATTTTCTTTGACTGTTATGATTGTTTTGTCAGACTCTCTCAAGGTATGCGGCCATGAATCTTATATCATTTTCGATCAGAACCAAGGGCGTGCATAATTTCGCCCGGCGACTCTGGACTGTTTTCGCCAGATTCGGTGTCACTGAAAGACAGACTCAGCGAGCATTACATACCATCATCGATACGCTGCGTGCTTACAATTCGGCGCCTACCTTTTTCATTCCTGCTGTCGTGCTGAATCGGCATCCTGCATTGATTGCGGCGATAAACAGCGGGGGCGCGGAGGTGGGCGTACATGGATATGTTCACAATGACTATCGCACACTGAGCGCCGAGGAACAGTATAGGCAAACTGAGCGAGCCGTCTCAGTGTTCCAGCAGACGCATATCCCTCACCTGGGATTTCGCAATCCCTATCTTGGCTGGACAGAAGAGTCGCTGCAAGTGTTTGAGACGCTCGGCTTTCTCTATGAAAGTAACGAGGCTGTCATCCACGATGTAATTGATCTCGATAAGCTCTCGCCTCTAATAAGAAGCGGATATGAGAAATCGCTGGCACTTTTTCAGGCTATTCCTTGCAGTATCTACTCGCTGCGTCCACACTTCGAGGGGAAGTTGCTGCGCATCCCCACCTGTATCCCGGATGATGAGATGCTTTTTGACCGTTTGCGTATGGAGGCTGGCGAAGTGGGGCGTACCTGGAGCAAGATTATGCAGCGAGTGTATGATCTGGAGGGACTTTATACCCTCAATTTGCATCCAGAACGCGGTCTCCTCTGCAAGCAGGCGCTTGATGTATTACTCTCTCACGCGAGCACTCGACCACTGCCGGTCTGGAAGGCGCGCTTGCAGGATATAGCGCAGTGGTGGGAAGAACGCAACCAGTTCAGTATGGATATTACTCCGGTTGCATCTGAGCGCTGGCGTGTTGAGGTTACCTGCACCCATCGCGCCACACTGCTTGCGCGGCATCTTACTGTTGAGGATCAACCCGTAAGCCCCTGGTTCGGCGCTGATGATCGTATCTCTCTCCAGAGGCATTCCTTCTTCATCCACGCGGAACGATGCCCCTGCATCGGCCTTTCACCTGATACAGCCCCGCAGATGGCACAATTCCTGCATGAGCAGGGGTATCCAACCAGATATTGTGCGCCGGAAGAAGCCTCCCTCTATGCGCTTTACCTGGATATACCGGGTGGAGCAGGGACATCTCGTGAGGAACAGCGAGAGCAGCGAAGCAAAATCGTGGCGCGGATTGAGCAACTGGATGAACCGCTTCTCCATTTCGGCTGCTGGCCGGAAGGGAACCGTGCGGCGCTGACGATCAGCGGAGATATCGACTCGGTAACGGTGCAAGATTTCTTCCTGCGCATCCTCGAAGTCCATTGATACGACCGGTCGCTTTGCCGGGCACATAAAAAGCCTCTTCTGAAAGATGCCACAGAAGAGGCTTTTTCGCATGCTTTCAGCCGCCAGAGCGTACCGGAAACTGCACTTCAATCAAATGGAGGTGATATTGCTGGCGACAGGAACGCTTTCTTCGGGTCCTGTTTTCTGGCTGAGTGCAGTGAGCAACTGGCAATAGCGCCGGGCCATGACCTCCCACTGGTAGGCCTGATAATCCTCGGCGGCAGCGGCGACCATGTCCGCCCGCTTTTCCGGGTGCTGGTAGAGATCAATGATTGCCTCAGCGAAGCTCTCAGGAAGCGAGCAATCACAACGGTAGATGGATTCGGGTTGGAACATCGAGCGCAGCGCCCGGTTGTCTGAGGCAATCATCGGGCGGTGCATCCACGCATATTCATAAGCCTTCGTTGGCAGCACCAGTTCCATGAAGCCGTCACTGCGGTATGGAATAATGCCGACATGACCGTGCGCGACAAAATCTACTATTTTCTCGGAAGGGCACGGCTCGGTAAAGGTCACCCGGTCGCTTACTCCTAAGCGGGCCGCCAGCTCTTTTAACGCAGGCAATTGCTCACCTCGGCCCATGATATCCAGGCGCAGGTGTGGCGCAACCGGCAATGCCTGCGCCAGCGCCTGAACAGCGATATCCAGCCCATTCCGGTAGGCGAGCGTGCCATGATACATGAGAATGAGGGGATGCTCCGCGTCAGGGACAGACGGGGAGGTAGAAAAATCGCGGTAAGAGACAGGAAAGAGTTTAGGGTCGGTGCTATTGAGCACGATAGTCAATTTTTCCGGCGATACTCCCCGTTTGAGCAGAAGTTCCTCAAAAGGCCAGCCGACGGTCACGACGTGATGCGCAAACGCGGTGGAGATACGCTCTTGCCAGGTTGCGAGAGGCACTACGATGTCTCGCGAGCGACCTTTTGCCTTCGCCACCATCAATTCCGGGCTGACGTCCTGCACATCCAGGATGACCTTGGCCCCCAGCAATTTGGGCACGAACGCGGCAAAGACGAGAAAGTCTGGCATGTTATGGACGTGAATTACATCATAGGGGTGCTTCAAATGCAGCCGGGTAATTACGACGGCTGACATGATGAGAAACCAGCACCAGCTAAGAATTGTCTCGGGCAGAGAGCGGCCAAACCCTCGTTTCATCGGCATGCGATAGATGTGTGCCTGGTTATACACTTCATACCGCTCTTCGTCTTCCTGTTGTATGCAGATGATGTCGACCTCACAACCACCATCAATCGCTGCCTCCGCGAGGCGACGCACTCGTGGATCGAAGGGATACCAATCAAAGGTGATCATACCAACACGTATGGACGTCATAATACTACCTTCCTTTCCAGCCGAGCTACTTTACGAGGTACTACGGCTTGTACGAATCCATTTACCTCTGTTCTTTTTGCTTCTTCTGAGCACCAGGTACACCCAGAGCTTCCAGGCCACAAAGCGAGGGGCCTGCAACAGTGCCCGGTACACCGTCCGGGGTGGACGTAACAGGTAGAACGCGGTAGCAACATAGGCCATTAACCCGGCAGTAAGTACGATGGCAATGACCAGAGCAGGCGGCGACCATAAAAGCACCGAGAGAGTCAGTATGAGCACACACCAGCCCAGCATAAATGAGAGAGGAGGCGTGAGTAATTCTATGACAGCTTCAATGCGAGCGATATCACGATGGCGGAGGCCAGCCCCCAACAGGCGAAGCGCAATGCGCCATCCCTGCTGGTCTCCCTGGTCTAGAGAGGATTCCCAGCGCATATCCTGCGTGCGCATCTGCGCGAAAGTCACTGGCATGTGAGAGAGTACTACGGCATCAGGAACATAGCGAACTCGTTCACCCTGTTCTACCAGCGTCAGGTAGTACTGGTAGTCCTCTCCCGCTGAAAAGGCTTGCCAGGGGTAGCGTGTTAAGATGTCACGACTCAGACACATCCCGTTGCCGGTGAGTGTAGAAGATACACCTAAGCCATTTCTTCCCAGTGGGCGCACATGATTCATCAAGGTTAACGCAAGCCAGCGGAGGGCTGTACTGGGTGAAGCGATGACATTCAACACGTTGTTGTGTGCCTGTAAAGCCCGTGCGCCCCGCGCCAGCTCCCGCTCCATCGCCTGTAGAAACGCCGGCTCCACTTGAGAATCGGCGTCCAGCACAACATAGGCATCGTAAATATGCTGATCCTCTTCGAGCTTTTGCAACAGCCAGTTCAGCGCATAACCTTTGCCACGCCTGGTTGTGTCGAAACGTTCATAAACCTGTACCCGCTCAAATGTACGTGCCAGTTCAGCCGTTGTATCGGTACAGTTATCCGCCACGACATAGACGGTATAGCGCGATTCAGGATATGCAAGCCCCGACAGACTTTTCAGCAAAGTACCCAGCATCGTCTCTTCATCGTGCGCGGGCACAAGAACGGCGAAGGCGGGCCGCGAAAACCCGGTTGTTGACTCTGGCTTTACCTTTCGCCTCCTCGTAACAAGTATCGCGGAAAGTGAGAGGAGACAGAGGTAAATAATTGGTCCTGCGATATATATCTCAGCTAGCAGGAGGAGCCATTGCAGCACCTGTAAAACTGGCATAAACGTTCCTTTCTTGTTATCCTATCTGTTCCAGTGCATGCAATAACTGGCCGCCACACCGTTCCCAACTGTACTCTGTCTCTACAAGCGCCCTCCCGGCAGCTCCCAGCGCGCGACGTCTCTCCGAGTCATTTAAGAGCGCTACGACTGCTTGCGCGAACTTTTCCGGCTGATCTTCTATCATCAGGTGCCTTCCCGGCACGACGGCCAGGCCCTCACATCCAATACTTGTGGAAACTACTGCCTTGTGCATGGCTAGCGCCTCAAGAATCTTCAGGCGCGTACCGCTGCCAATGAGAAGCGGTGCGAGGGCGAGCGATGAGGCAGCGAGATAAGGTCTCGTATCAGGCACCTCGCCCGTTACCGTTACCCCTGGTAGCTCAGCTAATCTTTGTACCTGTGGGGCAGGTTTTCTGCCGACAATAAGCCAGGTAGCATCTGGAATCTGTGCCCGGATAAGCGGCCAGCAATGTTGAGCAAAAAAGAGGACAGCATGAATATTTGGATAATAATTCATTGCGC
The DNA here is from genome assembly GCA_035294125.1 of Ktedonobacteraceae bacterium. Lineage (GTDB taxonomy): Bacteria > Chloroflexota > Ktedonobacteria > Ktedonobacterales > Ktedonobacteraceae > CADDYT01. The sequence goes on from DATGLM010000006.1 coordinate 5,965, forward strand.
CAGTAAAGATAATCTGATGGTTTACCTCTTGCTGCCGGAAATCGTCGGAGAAGGTTTCAATATCAACACCATTTGGAACGACATGGATGGATTTCTCCGCCAGCATGCTTTTCAGCAACTGGCTCTCTCGCTCGCTTGCCACGAGAACGAGATCGGCATTACGACAGCGCTCAAGCTCGCCTTGCTTGAGCAGGTGGTATTCACGCCGGGCATACCATTTACGCAGCCAGTGCTGCTCAACCAGGGACGTGCGTTTCACCAGCTCGTGTTCAATATTATGCTGATCAATGATGACTTTTACTTTGCTTCGTAAACGATAACCGGCGGTGAGAACGCTTTCATAGATCACAGCATCATAATGCTCACCTGTGAGCATGGCATTCAGAGTCTCCTCCACCTCTGACAGGATAAACAGGTTGAGAGAATACGACCGCCCTCTCGTCACGTTTATCAACTGCTCCCAGCGCTTTGCAGATGATATTGGGCGGGAAAATACGCGCAAGGTGGGTGCAAAGCTGCTTAATTGTGCCAGATCGCTCGCGGATGCCGGTTCGTCACTGTTGGCTAACGCTACTAGCGTTACCTGATGCCGACTTGCCAGCGCTTTGAGCAAGTGATAGTTACGGGTACTTGCTCCCCACGAGGGCTGGGGCAGGCAGGCTGACACCATGAGCAGTTTCATGCTCGACTTCCTCCTTTGCTTTTTCTTTATCCAGGGTGGGCAATTTCATCAAAATACCGGCCAGGATCCCGAGGTAAATGACATTGCGGTAGAAGAACAACTGGTAATCACTATAAGCAGCTATTACCTCCATAAAGGTGATGGCTACGACAAAAATGGCTACCAGTTGCAGGTATCGATCTCGAAGCTGCTTCGCGATGAGACAGCCGTATACTACGATGGATCCAATGAGGTACCAGAGAGCTGAGTATCCCAGTGGCCCCAGACGCATCCAGACCCAGTAGATCGTATTGTGAGGGACGTAAAGGTAGTATGGATCCAGTGACAGAATATTTGGCAAAAGGATAGGCTGGAGAAATTCTTTACCAAAGCCCATGCCCAGGATCGGATTTTGCTTCACCGTAAATTTCAGGTCATAATCTTCAATACTTCTGTAGAGATTAGAGGCTGCATCCCTGGGATCAGGATGAAACATCGACATAATAGCGCGGGCTGGCTGTGCGTAACCCCCGTTAGAGTTTCCGAAGGCTAACACATAAGCAGCGCCTGCTACCAGAAAGATAATCATACCGATCAGTAATGGTTTGCGAGCGCCTGGTTTGATCATGAAAATAATAGCCCAGGAAACAACCGCACCTATCAGTAAAGCGATGTAATCAGTACGTCGCTGGTTAGCAACTAAGGCGATAAAAATGGTTGGCAACGTAAGTAAGGCCACGTACAGCTGCGGACGATAGCAGTAGTGGAGAAAAAAGAGGATGACCAGCAAGACCACTGCCACCCAGAAAAAGGATTCCTCATGCGCCATGATCTCATTGAGGTTTAGCAAGCTGCCATGATATGCCACAAGGTAAATATACGTTCCCTGGATTGACTTTATGCCGGCACAGATAATGATAAACCAGAAAAAGAGGCGCACTTGCTTTTTGCTGGTGATGAGATTATAGGCGAGTATGTAGGACATAAAGAGGTACCAGAATGGCCTTACCTCCAGTACAATAATCTTGAGGTCCCCGCCGGTGACCAGGCCATGCACCACGCCCATAGCCACGCAGAGAAGAAAGACCAGCAAGGCTCCGAAAAGTTTTCCTCCCTGCAGCAGTTTTTCACGTTTCGCGAAACGGTGGCAAATGACAACCAGGAGGATGTAGAGCATGAGGAAGCCAATGGGACGTTCAATCAAGCCCGCTAGCTGTGGCGGCCAGTAGAAGATATACAGGTAATAGCTTACTTTCCCGTTGACCGTGAGTGGGTCCTGCTCAACCAGCAACGCACAGGCGGCTACCACATAAAAGCCGACTATCGGCCAGCGAGCAATCAGAATGAGCGCTACCAGGACTGCTGTGTAAGCCAGAAGCGAACTGAACCCTATCACCGATCCTGCCAGGACCATCAAGGGAGCAAGAGCGAGAGCAATAATGAAAATACTGCCGAACAGAAGCCGATCACTCCGTCTCCGCGCTCTCTGGGGAGCGGAGATGGAAGGCGGCACTGCCGCAGGAACCCATGATTGTGTAGACATAGCTTTCCTAGAAAAATGTGGAATATAACACCAGCGAGAGAATGCCAATAATCAAGAGCACACGTACCAGCGTGTTATACTTGCGGGCAAACAGGCCGACGACTAAAAAGAATACCATTAATAGGGCCAGTGTCTTCATCCTCGTCATTTCCTCCTGCCAACCAGCTACAGCAAACGCTGTAGCCATCGTGGAATATGGCTCTCAACTTGATTGAGCAGCAGTCCCTCAACAGGAAGGCCACTGAGTTGCGAACACGTTTCGGCGATCATGGTAGTGGGTGTGACATGTGCCCGCACGACGACAATCAGCGCATCCACCAGACTAGCCATTAAGGCTCCGTAGGCAGTCGTGATCACAGGAGGGAGATCAACGATCAGCAGACCATTCGTCTGGCTCAACACGTTCAACGAACCATTCTTGCGCAAGTGTTGGAGGAGTGACACTGCGTCTCGGCGCCCGTTTCCAGCCGGGATGACCGTTAAATTGCGACTGACCTGATAGCGAATCTCCCTATCGTCTGCCTCTCCGCGCAAGTACTCCGCCAACCCTGGAGAGGAGGCAATATCGAAGTATTCGTGTATGTGCGGATGCTCCCAGTTACATTCCAACAACGTCACGGGATTACCGCTATCATCTGCCAATGACCTGGCGGATACAGTGGCGAGAAAAGATTTGCCTTCACCATGGACAGAACTGGTAAAACCCAGGCTTCGTACTGTTCGTACCGTTGGCTGTTCGCGAAAGAAGATGGAGAGACACAGGTGGCGGCACCTTTCCTGCGTCATATATGCAATCACCTGGTCTCGCTTCACCGCTGGCTTGAGAGGTGCAACTCCCTGTTTTTGCTGTTTCCCCTGCTTGCTCTCCTTCTTTGCCCTCTTTGGCGATTGTGGCTCTTCCAGTAGAGCTGGTGGGGTAGCGGGCGGGATTAAAACCACCGCCGACCCGTTGCTCTCGGACTTTGTGGCCGGTTCAACTACTTCAGCCTGCTCAAACGCCACATCTGCCTCAGATGATGGTATGGCGGGTAAAGGCGTGGCCTTATGTTTCACGGTGAGTTCTTCAAAAGTATTATCCAGCATATCTCTTCCTAGCTTTCTAGATAGAATGTATCGATGTCTTCAGCCGGACCGAGAAGTTGATCGAAAGCTGTGGGCACTTGAAACAAGAGCGACGTAGCAGTTGGTCTTAAAAGAGGTAGCTGCAGAACAACAGGCAAAGGTGCCACGTTGCGTAGCTCGTTCGCGGTATACACCGTGCGATCGCGACGAATAGCAATCAAAATGTAGAGCACGCAGGCTGCAAGTGCAACCCCCAGTCCAATGCCGCCGCCGAAAAGAAGTGTTTTTACTCGTGATAAAGGTTTTTGCGGCACAATAGGAGCGTCTAGAATCTTAAAAAGGCTCTGACCGTTTCCCGCTGTGCTGATCTCCTGGTTGACCGTGGCGATTTCAGTTTGAATATTCTGCAAGGTCGCCTGCGCCTGCTGCGTTTGCGCATGCAGGAAGGCGTATTGGGGATCATTCACCAGTTCCGCCTGGCTCTCCTGGGGATGCTGCGCAATATACTTTGCTTCAGCATTCGTTGCAGCAGTTGCATCCTGCTTTGCTTTTACCAGTTGCGTCTGATAGCTTTCGAGTAAGAGTTGCCCCTCCACAATGGTAAAGCCCTGGCTCTGCTCCCCATAGTTTTTAATCACGGCGGCGACCACCTGCTGCGCTATCACCGGATTCTTGTTATCGTAAGTGATAACGAAGAGATTATAGCCATTTCCTGATACCTTCACCTTCGTCGAGATTTCAGTATACAATGCATCATCGCGTTCCTGCGGGTCTGCCTGTACAGAAGGATCAAGCGTTGATGGCAGGGAAGTCGCGTTAGCTACCGCCAGCGCAAAGCTGCGTGCCTGCAGTAATTCAGTAAGAGCGGTTGCTTGCGTCTCTGCCGGTGTTGAGGTCAGGTCTGTCTCTGGCCCGGTTGCCCCGATAATCACGTAACGCTGCAATGCCCACAAACTCGCTGAAGATTCGTATGATCGTGGGAGCATGTATGCAACCGCGACCCCCACTACTGGCAGCAGAATAAGGAGGGCGAGCAAGGACAAGGGCCTGCGAAAGATGACCTCCAGAGTGCGATTCATAGTTATAGCCTCCTCAGGTGTATCAAAAGCTTCCGCTATAAAGATACCAGCCCCTCTCCATAAAATGGGTATCTATCCATATATAAATGTTGTCAAGATGGCTCTTTTCAGGTGTACATCGCGTTACCTCTTCTGTGTCAGAAATGTGCTGGTTTTTTTTTAATATCTTTGTCAAAATCTGTCTCCTGGCGGCAAGTTATCTTTATATACTTTTTTCTCTCCATCATGACTTCTTTTACACGTGAGTAAAAATTCGCATTGTACATACTCATGTTATGCTCTGAGGAGAGAGCATACGCTAATCAGGGAAGTACATTCTCTCGATTCCTTATATTCCTGATAGCAGAAGGAGGATGTATCATAGTGAAACACAGCGATCCCACAGTGGTTATTGGCGCGGGTCCTTATGGACTTGCTGTCGGCGCCCATCTAAAAGCAAAAGGGATACCAACGCTTATCTTTGGTAAGCCGATGGAATTCTGGAAAAAAATGCCCCCTAAAATGAACTTAAAATCGTCCTGGAGCGCTTTGACTATTTCTGATCCTGCTGGCGCATTTAGCCTGAATCGCTTCAGCAAGGCTACTGGTATTGCAAAGCAAGAACCCGTTCCCCTCCGGACATTTCTCCAGTATGGAGACTGGTTCCAGAAACAGGTTCTTCCCGCTATCGATCAGACTTACGTGCGCCACCTGGGGCGTGATGGGGATGGATTTCACCTCGATCTGGAAGATGGGCGCTCTATCAAGGCGAGCAAAGTTGTCGTCGCGACGGGTATTGCGTCATTTGCCTTCGTTCCCAGGGAGCTGGCGCACCTGCCCTCGTCCCTGGCTTCACACAATCAGGAACATAGCGACTTCTCGCAATTTCAAGGCAAGAGAGTGGTTGTTGTAGGGAGCGGTCAGAGCGCCTTAGAAGCTGCTGCTCTGCTGCACGAAGCAGATGCCTCTGTTGAACTGATTGCTCGCGGTCCCGTCCTCTGGATAGATCGCCGCCTCGCCCGCAATGCCGCACTCAAGCGTCTCTTCTATCCACCCAGTGACGTTGGGCCTCCAGGGGTGAACTGGCTGGTCGCGAATCCATTGTTCTTTAGACACTTCCCGGATAAAACGAGAATCACGTTGGAAGATCGAGCTATTCGTCCGGCGGGTGCGCCCTGGCTTCGCCCCCGAGTCGATGGCCAGGTGCATCTCACAGAGAATACATCTATCGTCAGTGCCAGCGAACAGGGGCAGGGGGTGATGCTGAAGTTAAGCGACGGGACAACCAGGGAAGTAGATCATGTGATCATGGGAACGGGATACCGCGCGGATATCCAGTCCCTTGACTACATTGACGCGAACCTGCGCCAGCAGGTTCAGCAGCGCGATGGCTATCCGCTTTTAAACGAGTGGTTCGAGTCGTCTGTCAATGATCTGCATTTCACCGGCGCTCTAGCAGGCTATGTCTTTGGGCCGCTCTGTCGCTTTGTGGTAGGATCAAAGGTTACCGCCCGGCAGATAGCACGACATATCGCCGCTTAGCAGAGGAAAGACAAGGAGCGAGAGCTATGCCATCCTTACAAGGCAGGACAGGAGTCATTGTCCTCGGCAGCGACTTTAAAGCATTAGGTGTAGTGCGCAGCCTGGGGCGGCGGCGTATACCCTGTATTGTCATCGACAACATACCCCGTTCCGCCTGGTTCTCGCGCTACGTTTCCGGACACTTCAAATGGGATCGCTCGATGGACGATCCCAGCTTTCTCCCCTTTTTGTTAAAGCTTGGGAAGGCGCACCGCCTGCAGCGGTGGGTGCTCTTCCCTATGCAGGATGAGGCGGTATCATTCGTCGCCTGCCATACCCAACAACTCGCGGATTTTTATCGACTGGTGACTCAGGACTGGGAGATTGTGCGCTGGGCAAATGATAAACGCCACACCTATCAAATGGCGCAGGAGGCGAAAGTTGCTTATCCCCGCACCTGGTATCCCTTCTCAGAGGAGGATTTACCGGAGACGGAAGTGACATTTCCCGTCATTATTAAGCCAGCGATTTCAACCCGTCTGCAATACGCGTTGCGTCTTAAAGCGCTGACGGCGCGCGATCACGAAGAATTACGCATGCAGTATCGCCTGGCCGCTTCGGTGATGCCGCCGGAGGAAATTATGGTGCAAGAGGTTATCCCTGGCGATGGACGCACACAATTTTCTGTCGCGACATTTTGTAAGGATGGGCACATCCTGGCAGGGATGACGGCTCGCAGAACGCGCCAGTACCCAATAGATTACGGCCTGGGGAGCAGCTTCGTCGAGGCGATAGAGGTCCCTGCACTCTTTGAGCCGGCTGAAAAGCTTCTCTTGCGCATGCGCGTCTCAGGAATGGTCGAGGTGGAATTCAAGCACGACCTGCGTGATGGCCTGTACAAACTGCTCGATATCAATGTGCGTCCCTGGGGATGGCATACGCTATGTATCGCCTGCGGCCTGGATTTCCCTTACATCCAGTACTGCGATGCGCAGGGAATAATCCCTGACGCGGGGACGACGATGAACGCCCCTCACTACGATCACTACTGGGTGCGCATGCTGACCGACCTCCCGGCAGGGTTACAAGAGATACGTGCTGGCATTAGCACGCCGACGGCATATCTCCGCTCGCTGTTTGGCAGGGCCACGTTCTCTGTCTTCAACTGGCGTGATCCACTGCCCGCCGTTGGTGATCTCGCTATCGCCCTCTCGCGCTCGCTAAAGGGCTTTTCTAGAAAAGAGGCAGAAGCCGATGAGCCGATTCCACAAAGTCACGCTGGTCAAGCTTGAAACCAGTGAGAAAATGAGGGCATTGCTGGGAAACGTGCAGCAGAATAGCCAGAAATTGCAAGCAGTGCTGACACGTCTGCACGACAACCAGAAAGCGCAGGCAACATTTGTACACCTGCAAAATAGCCAGAAAGTACATGCCGTTGGCATCAGTGTGAAGCGTATCGTCAACAATACTGTTATCTCGCTGATCGGACAACTCGTTACCTGGATATCCACCTTACTTCTGACAATTGCCTATGGGCGTTTTCTGGGTGACTTCAAATTCGGGGAACTCTACTTTGCCATCACCTTTGTGCTTCTCATCGGGTTTCCCATTGAGTCCGGCTTTAATCAGCAGCTCACACGAGATGTGGCACAAAAACTGAGCAGGGCGCGGGGGTACCTTTCCAGTACGCTTATCATCAAGGTGACGCTCTGGCTGGTTCTCTATACGGGTATTATCTTTGCCTGCCGACTGCTGGGCTACAATCCTGAAGAGCGTACACTGGTAGCTATCTGCGGCGTGACGCTGCTGGGTGATTCTATTGCCAACACTTTTGCCTCGATTCACTTTGCCTTTGAGAAAGTGATTTTTCCTACCGTTGGCACTATTCTCGAAAAAGGTCTGGCGGCGCTCATCGGCTTTATCCTCCTCAGGCATGGGGCAGGCGTGGAGGTCATGGCCCTGGTCTTGCTCGGCGGCGCTTTTGCCAATGCCTTCTGGCAGGCTATCTGGTTCTTCATTCGCGTTGGCATGAGCTTTACTCTAGATATCTCAATCATGCGCACTCTGTTGCGTACCAGCATTCCCTTCCTGGCCTATGGCGTGCTGGGGGTGATCTACTACCGGCTTGACACCGTCATTCTCTCCCTGGAGGCTAGCGCTACTGTCGTCGGGTGGTATGGCGCGGCATATCGCCTCTTTGATACATTGATCTTCTTACCTAGCCTGGTTATCAGCGCTATCATGTATCCAGTTTTCTCGAAGCTCTCTGTCTCTTCAGAGACAACTTTGAAAACTGCGGTTGAGAAATCTACGAATTTCTTGCTTTTCTGTGTTCTTCCCATCTCCTCCATGTTGATCGTTGCTGCTCCCAGTATCATCGCCTTTCTCTACCACCGGCAGGATTTCACTCCAAGTGTTCCGGCGCTCCAGGGGCTTGCGCCGGGCCTCGTCTTTCTGTATATCAACTCGGTTTTCAGCGCCATCATCATGAGTACAAAACAAGAGAAGAAGATTACCATCATGGCCGGTATTGCTCTGGTCTTCAACCTGGGGCTTAATCTTATCCTGATTCCCATCTACCAGCACGTGGGCGCGGCAATCGTCACCTCGCTAACCGAACTGCTTTTGCTCTGCATAGGCCTCATATTCGTTCCCAACCGTTTATTGCCTTTCAAGAGTATACGGGTAGCGGTGAAAGCCCTGGCTGCCAGCCTTGTGATGGCCGCTGCCGTTTTCTTCGTACAGACCCATACATACAACATTTTTGTTATCCTCTCTGTTGGCATGGTTGTTTATTTCGGCGTCGCTATGTCTCTGGGTACCATTCCCAGAGAAGACCTGCGCGCGCTTCTCTATTCGGTACGACATAGAGGGCGATCAGGCTCCCCACATGGGTTTGAAGACGAATACCGGGAAGCGCCTGAGCAGGCACAGGACCTCGCGCTGACTCGTGACCAGCGCCAGGAGAAAGTATGTTGATCTTAGGGAAAGTGGAGAGATAAGATGAAGCAAATGCTTGGAGCGGCTATCAAGTACGCCACAAATCATATCATCTGCCATATTCCTTCCTACAGGCTTCGCCATGCATGGTACCGCGATGTGTTAGGATGGCAGATAGGGCCGCGAGCCTCCATATTGATGGGACAGCATGTGCAGATGGCGGGGATACGAAGCAGCGGAAAGAAAGTCTCTATCGGCCAGGGAACGATTATTAACCAGAGGTGCATGCTCTATACAACCGGGGGGCTGGTGATCGGCGATAATGTCAGCATTTCCGCCGGTGTATGGCTTGTCACAGGCTCCCATGATATGAACGATCCTCTATTTCCTGATTTCTACAGGCCCATCGTCATCGGCGATTATGTGTGGATTGGAATGCGTGCTACTATCCTCGCCGGCGTCACCATCGGGGAGGGGGCTGTTGTGATGGCGGGGGCAGTAGTCACGCACGATGTCCCACCTTTTACGGTCGTTGGGGGTGTCCCGGCAAAGGTTATTCGGCGGCGCGAGCTACAAGAGCCGTCCTACTCGCTGGATTTCCACCCGCTCTTTGAGTAATCAGCAGAAAACTCCCCCGCGCAATGCCTGTAAAGCGGGCTTCCAACTTCTCATTCATTAGAAAAGCCGGAGCCTGGTTTCTCCCTGTTTTGCTTGCCTCGCCAGCTTCGTCATCATGAAGTTGTATTTGCCTGAGCGTAGACGGTAGAGCGTAACGCCTGGAACAGGGCCTGGTTCATGGCAATGATCCCTGCCGGAGTAGGATGAATACCGTCGGAGAGCAGGTAGGTCTTCGCATGCTCAAGAAACAGTTGGTAGTAATCAGGGCCTGCTATCAGCCCGTTGGAGGCAGTGAGACGATCGATGACAGCGTTCAATGCCTGTATTTCCTGATCTATGCCTGCTCCTCTTCCGGCTATATAAGGGATATGCACCAGGATAGGTATGTGCCCGGCCAGTTTAATCCGGGTAATCAGCGCCTGGAGATTTGCCTGGAAGTGGGAAGGTGATACCTGCTCCAGAGCATCATTCGTTCCCCAGCCCAGTATCCAGTAATGCATATCGGGGTTCAGAGCCAGCCAGGAGTCAATATCTTGTACGGCTCCATCGGTATTCCAACCACCCATACCACCATCAATCATCACCGGATAATAATTGGCGAAAGCAGTATGGACATCATCACTAAAAGATGGACGATTCTCATCAAAGCGATTATAGGCCATGACGGTAATAGAATCACCTGAGAAGAAGTAGGTATCATTCAGGTTGACAGCGGAGGAGGCGTCGTAGACTTCGATCTGGTCGATGGTCAGAAATGGCTGACTGGCCTGCGGCTGCCCCTTTGTGACTGTCATCTTGACCCAGGATTGACCGGCGAATGGCAGCAAATGTTCGCGAATGCGTGTGTGATTATCGACAACCGAGACCACTGTTTTCCATGATCCGTCCTGGCCGTTGGTGCTGTTGGATGAGACTGAGAGAGTATAGTCCTGCGGACCCATACCATTCAGGCTGATGTAGTCGAAGATGTAATCGCTTTCCCAGGTGAGTAAGACCTGTTTTGGCCCGGAGCCAACATGAATGGCGCACCAGGAAGGCAACTGTGCTAGATAGGTGCGCCAGAATGAAAAGTTTCCATAATGACCATTGACGATGGCTTGCGACCCACCGGGTCCCTGATTATTTGCTGCACAGAAGACAGGCTTACCCCGCGAGATAAGCGGCCACGTAGACGATACTGTAGCTGACCTGCTGGTCGTCTGTGTAGTTTGTGTGGTCGGCGCGATTGTTTGCCCCGTCTGGCCCGAGGTTGGAGTTGCAGACGCTTGTGGAGAGCCTGATTGCGTATATGAACAGGCAGCACACACGAGACAGCAAACAATCATTGCCACGGATAGGGAGCGATATCTCCATGAATACTGTCGCATAAAAATCCCTCTCTTTGCTTGCTATCCATCCATTAACCAGGCTGGAACACAGAACAGAGAGCGCTCATGTTCTGTACTGACTGATCAGATTTTTAATTGCATAGTACTGTGCTTTGGGTTGATCATTTCTGGTAATGTCAAACATATCAAGGCGCCCATACTCTCCATCGTCCTGGGCGTCAAACTGGAAAGCACCGTCAAGTCCCGCGCTTATCATGGCCTTCATCGCCTGCTCGGTAAATTGTGTCATAAAGCTTGCATTTTCCATTAATGGATTTGCGCCGGGGTCGGCATTCCATTCCGTAATGAGCAGAGGAACATTTCTTCCAAGATCACTGTTAATCCATTCCCTGACTGTTCTGGTGACCGTTGCGGCACTTTGGGCTTGCGCTGGTCCACAGTTGCCATTTCCATCGAACCCATCTGTCGCATTAGAGCAAGGATACCAGTGAAATGACACGGCATCGGGAAGTACGCCTGCTGCTTTAGCTCCTTTGAGGAAGTTACGCATGTAGCAACTTGTACCGCTTATTGTGTATGTGCAGTCATTCCCCTGATAGCTCGCTGTTGCCGGTCCAATGAACTTTGCGCGCGGATTAATTTTACGTAATGCCGTGACAAACTCTACCCACCTGTTCAGATATGTCTGGACACTCATATGAGGCACCACAGGCCCTGAAGCCGGATAAGCATCCAGATCCGGTTCATTTCCGATTTCATATAAATTGCACCTGTTTCCAAGATAGGCAACCACTTTTTCAGCAAAATCCAGGTCTGTCTCTACCTTCCCTGTCGCCGGATCTGTATATATGTGATCTATAGTAAATGGATCGACCGGATGGGATGGATCAGTCCAGATGCTTGGCAGCACTATCAGACACTGCATGCCACTCTTTTCGATTGCTTCTATGCGTGTTTCGAGTTCGTAGCCATATGGAGCTGTGGGGGTCACTGTCGTTCGTTGTGGTGCTGGCCGATCGTATTCATGCGGATTATCAGGATCTAATTGTATCTGTGGCTTTGTACCAAGCGTTGTTCTATGACCGTCAATGGGGCTGTAGTGGAAGATAAACTCTCGCATGATCTGGAAATGGGCGTTTTTCAGTGATGACTGAATAATGTGATGTGGATCGGTGACGAAGTTGTCATCTGAATAGTCAACGCTATCATTGGTGCCAAAAAGATAAGAGGAAACACCATCCTTCCATATCTGCTGTCCGGGCAGTTGCCCTGGAGCCGGTGTCGCGGAGGGCTGTGTAGAAACTGGTCCATTCGAACAGGCAACACATGCGAGGCAACAAACAATCATCACCACGAACAGGGAGTGTAGTCTCCGTAAAGAACAGGGCATCAATCTCATTTGCCGCATAAATCTACTCTTTTCTTCTCTATGCTACTGTCACTCGAACTGTAGCATCTAAGGGTAGTGATGAGATAGAAGGGCGTGTTGCATAATGGTATAAATTGCAGGCGTATCTACATAAACAGATACCGATTGTTATACAACGCAGCCTTCTAAAAACCGCCTCTCTACAAGAAAAGTCACCAGCTTTATACTTATATATACTACAATTTCTCCTGAGTATACCTTTTTGTAATGGAAATGCAGAGGAAAGACAACGTACTCGTGCTTGAAGCAATAGAGCGAGGCAATTCCAATCCTTTGAGAAGGAGGCATATTTGAGCATATGAAAGCAGCATTGACCTTTGATTCTCGTCTCAATACCTTTATCAGTCAGCAGGGACAAGATACCTTTTACTACAATCAGGAGTGGCTCGCGCTGATTTCCAGGCTCTACGGATACACGCCCATTGCGCTCACCACCGCCGGTTCCGATGGGCAATATACTGGCTTTCTTCCGCTCTGCTCCCTGCAAAGCCCGTTAACTGGCCGACGCCTGGTCGCGCTCCCTTTTTCCGATTATGCCCCTTTGCTGGCAACCGACGAAGGCAGTGCTAATGAGCTGATCGAGCAGGCGATTCACCTGGCACGCAAGCAAAGAGCGAAATATCTGGAATTCCGTACCGGTGTCAACCCTGTACTCGCCGAACACCCTGGACTGATGGAAAGCAACCTGTACGTCAGCTGGCTTTTGCCTCTCTCTACCGATACGAAAGCGGTCTGGTCGGGTTTGCGCAAACCGGTTCAGCGCCAGATTAAAAAAGCGCAGGGAAATGGTGTGAAGGTGCGCTTTGCGCAGAAGCCTGAAGACATACGGCACTTCTATCACCTCCACCTGCAAACACGCAGTAAGAAACATGGAATGCCTGCGCAGCCATTTCAGTTCTTTTCCGGGTTGTGGAATGCCTTTGCGGCAAGCGGTAATATGCAACTTCTCCTGGCGGAGTACGAAGGGAACGTCATTGCCAGCATGATCTTGCTCGCATCTGGCTCAACGCTCAGGTATGCCTACGGGGCATCTGATGAAAGCTATCTCAACCTCGCCCCCAACAATCTGCTCATGTGGGAGGCTATCACGTGGGGGTGTACTCATGGCTATCAAACGCTGGACCTTGGCAGAACTTCCTGTGACAACGAAGGCCTGATGGAGTTCAAGCGTCGTTGGGGGGCTACGCAGCAGCCGCTCCCTTACTATTACTATCCGCGCACAGCGGGCCTTGCAGCAACCTCCGAAAAGAGTTGGAAATTTCGTCTCCTCACCACCTGTTGGAAAAAACTTCCGTTGCAGGTAGCGGGGCCGTTGGGAGGGCGTCTCTATAAACACCTGGGGTGAAGTGAGGGAGGCTTTCGATGACAGGCCCCCTGTTCTCATCCAACTTTGCTAAATGAGAACAGGGGGCCTGTCCATGCGCACTGATATGCCATGAGGCATAGGAGGAGTAACCATCTAAATCTCGTCTAGCTCCCAGGGGAAGAAGCGTAAGAGACTCTGGGCAAGTTCTAAAAGGCTTTGCCGATCCTGCTCTAACAGGCTATCTATGGCCGCCTGCTCGCCGGGCGCAACATGTTTCTTGACGAAATCGGCAATATACTGGTAAGCAACTTCTTCGGAGCTTTGATGCTGCTGCTGAACATAAAGCAGAAGAGCTTGCCCGGATTCCGCTCTCGCCCGGATATGCTCTTCTGCCCGCATGCGCTGTTCATGTCGTATTCTGAAAAGCACAACAACGAAAAAGATCATGGCGAGTGAAAGAAGAATAAAATTTCTTCTAGCCGGGTAAGCAGTAATCATTATGTACTCCCCTGTAATAGCCAGGAATCTCAGATATCAGCCCAGCCCGGTCTAGCTACACGCTCCTTTCCGCCTGCATCCCCATGAAGTTATTCACACGCTGGCACGGGAACGAACACTGAAGCGCCATTATCTAATCACCTGCCGTGGCCAGCAACTTTGTCTTTTCCTGCCATTCTAACGCTTTCTGAGCCATTGCCAGTATACGCACAACCTCCAGGCCAACACCACCATGAGCGCGCGGGGGATTTCCGGTACGAATGGCCTGCGCAAAATCCTCACATTCCAGCCGCAAAGGTTCTGTCCAGTCAATATATGGAATAGTTGTTTCCCCATTGCGGTACGAGACAACCGGGTCGGCGTACATATCGGCTCCCTTATTGTAGATTTTGATCATTTCGGCGGGATTGGTATCGTCATACACCGCCATACGCAGATCACCAATAACGGTGACACGGCGAATCTTACAGGGATGGAGCCAGCTCACATGAATATGGGCCGCCGTTCCATCGGCGAAGCTCAGATCGAGGTTAGCTACATCATGAAGGTGCGAGCGGATATGGGCATGCGCATGTACGTTGATCTGCTCAGGCTTCTTGCCAAGCAAATAGAGCAGAATCGAGATATCATGGGCTGCCAGATCCCAGATGACATTTATGTCGCTACGGAACAATCCTAAATTCACCCGTTCCGCTTCGATGCGGTAGATTTTACCCAGGTCTCCGGCTCGTATGAGCCTGCGCAACTCGTTCACGGCAGGACTATACTCGAAGGTATGACCGACCATGAGAATACGTTGTTGCTCTTCTGCCAGAGCCACCAGTTCCTCGGCCTCCGGGACGCTTGCCGTCAGCGGTTTCTCGACAAGGACGTGTTTTCCATGCAGTAAGGCCTCTTTCGCCAGTTGATAGTGTGTTCGGACAGGAGTGGCGATTATGATACCATCAACGTCTGAACGGAAAACATCCTCTATCCTGGTCGTTGTGCGCACCTGGTTTTGAGCCTTCTCAAGCGACACCAACCGCTGTGCGTCCAGATCTGCGATCATGGTTACGGTGGCGTGTGGTAATGTATCAATATTGCGTGCAATCTTCGGTCCCCAGTATCCCCAGCCAATAATCCCGAAACGCAGGTCTGTCATGTTCATAAGTTCCCCCTGGCATTATTAGAGTAATTGAGGGTACGGAAACGTCTTTGTGCTCTCATACTCATTTCAAAACACTCGATACAACACTTTTCTTAACTGCCTGAACCACCAGAGCCAGTTGCTCTTCCGTCAGCTCTGGATAGAGAGGTAAGGTGACGATACGTTTCGCAACATCTTCCGTCACCGGTAGCTGTCCCTGGCGATAGCCATACTGAGCGCAGGCCGGTTGCAGGTGAATGGGGGTAGGATAGTGGACACCTGTCGCTATCCCCTCCTGCTCCATCAGTTGGCGGAATGTATCGCGGTCTTCAACACGAACCACGTAATAGCAATAGACGTGTGTCGCCCATGACTCAACGCATGGAACCGCTTCAACCAGCCCTCGCAACTGTTCGCTATAGAAGCGGGCATGTTCCTGACGGCTCGCGTTCCACTGTTCCAGGTAGGGGAGTTTTATGCGCAGGATAGCCGCCTGTAATTCGTCCAGACGGGCATTGACTCCCAGCACAGTATGCTGATAGCGCACGGATGAACCATGATCCCGCAGCAAGCGGATATTTTCGGCGAGCTGAGGGTTGTTGGTCACGCAAATGCCCGCTTCGCCATAGGCTCCCAGGTTTTTACTATAGTACAGGCTGAAACAGCCGATGTCGCCCAGACCGCCAACCCGCTTCCCCTTATAAGTGGCCCCATGTGCCTGAGAGGCGTCTTCAATGACAAAGAGTCCATGCTGGTGCGCGAAATCCAGGACGGCCTGCATATCTACAGGATGGCCATATAAATGGACGGGGAGGATGGCGCGGGTACGTGAGGTCAGGACGGCATCAAGCTGGCGACAGTCCATCAGATAGGTGTCCGGGTGAATATCGACGAAAACCGGCTTTGCGCCCACGAGAGCGATGGCTTCGACGGTGGCAATAAAGGTATTAGCAACGGTAATGACTTCATCTCCGGGGCCAATGTCGCATGCCCGTAAGGCCAGTGCCAGAGCGTCGGTTCCCGAGGACACACCTCTACCGTATTCACAGGCGCAATATGCTGCGAATTCGCTTTCAAATGCCTGTAATTGCGGGCCGAGAAAAAGATGCATGTCCTCAAGCACATTTTCGAAGGCCGCTATAATTTCGGGTTTAAGTGCCCGGTATTGCGCTTTCAAATCTACAAGGGGTATTTGCATACCAGACATTACTCCTGTTCTTAATCAAGAAGAGTAGATAACCCCACGAAAAACGTGGAAGAAATCTCCCCTACTATCCGATGTCTCCTGAAAATTGATCTCATCATTTACTGTAACATCCTCTCGTTTTTGTTCTATGGAAGTAGCGGTTAAAAACGGGTACTTCTTCTGGAAATAGGTAAAGAAAAGCATAGGCAAAAATGGAAAATCGATCTTCTGCGTGTGTGTTTTTTTACGATTACATTTCTCTGCCCTTCTTATCCATCTTTCTACAGTAATTCAAACCAGAAATATACGAGTAAAAGGTATGCTTAAGAACAGGATAGGAAATACTCTAAATTGCTCACTATTTATCGTGAAGGGAGACCTTGTATGGCCGTTCAATCCGCGCCCGTTCTGATCATTAGTAGTAAACCGGGCTATCTGCGTGCAAAGCGCTTACTCGATATAGTATTCACACTTCTTATTCTTTTACCCCTGCTCATTATAACTGCGATAGTTGCCCTCATGATCAAACTCGATTCGGACGGCCCCGTCTTTTTCCGGCAAAAACGAGTAGGCTTGAATGGGGAAGAGTTCACTTTCCTCAAATTTCGTTCGATGTATGTCAATAATGATGATTCTATCCATCGTGAGGCGGTGGAACAGTACATAAGAGGCCAGGCACTCAATGAGCAGGCGGGAGATGGATCGCTCTTCAAGTTAGGAAATGATCCCCGCATTACCAGGGTTGGTCGCTTTATTCGCAAAACAAGCCTCGATGAACTGCCCCAATTCTTCAATGTGCTGCGTGGTGAGATGTCGCTCGTTGGCCCGCGTCCCCCCCTTCCTTACGAAGTCGCACACTACTCTTCATATGATTGGCTCCGCCTTTCTGGCAAACCGGGCCTTACCGGAACGTGGCAGGTCTATGGTAGGAGCAAAGTCACCTTCCAGAAAATGGTGGAGATGGATATCCAGTACCTTCAGCAGCAGTCTCTCTGGCAAGACCTCAAGCTTATCGCACTTACCCCCAGCGTTATGATTTCAGGGCGTGGTGGCGCATAGGAAGCAGAAAAACTCAGACAGCGTCTCTCTGCCGGTGTGTCCCCCCTCATCGGCAGAGGAGGGACACCACGAGATGGGACTGGCGCGGATGGAGAAAAGAGGAAGGTTGCATTCTCCTGTAACGGCGACATTCGTAAAACTCCACGCGCTGAATAAGCAGCCGCATACGTCGCGGTTCGACGAGCACCGGGAAAATCCGGCAACCTGTTAACTGGCCAAGAGCCTCAATAAGGGAAGTGTTGGAGCAATCTGTAATGGCGACCGTGAGAATCCCCGGCGCGGAGCCAATGACAGCACAGAGATGCAGTTTCATCACATTCAGGGCTAGAATACGTCGATAGCGCGGCGGCACTCGTCGCACATGCGGAAATTTTGGGATCAGATCACTGTGTATACCCTGTGCTATGTTACTCATCTTCCCCATATGATTTTGTAACCTCTCTACCGTATTGCAGTATACAGAGCAAGCTCTTTCAGGTAGTATAGAAGGCAAAGGTATAAATGAGATGTATAAACAGGCAAAAACGCGGTATCAAGGGAGCTTTTATTGTAGAAAGTCAGCCACACGGCAACAAAAAACTGAAGTGAGCAACCTTTTTCGTCACTTCAGTTTTGAGATCGAGGGATAGAGAAAGGTCTTAACGCGCGTGAGAGGATACTTTGGCCTGAACTACACGGGGCGCTGAGGCCGTCTCCTGCTCTTCCACGGAGCGGCGCACCAGGGTGTAGCCAATGCCAGGAACCGTTAAGAGATAGATGGGGTTTGCCGGATCGGGTTCGATTTTGACGCGCAGGTGATGGATATGGGCCTTGATCAGGTACGTGTCCCCCCCATTGCCCAGGCCCCAGACATGAGAAACAATCTGATCGTGGGTGCATACATTGTTGGCATTGACGGCCAGCATGTGTAGCAATTTGCTTTCCGTTGGCGTCAAACGAAAGGTTTTGCCCTGCAAGCAGACTTCATGGTGAAGCGAATCTACCCGCAACGGCCCCACGCTGATGATAGAAGCCGGACGCTGGTTCAGCGTGGAGCGTCCTCTTCGACTGACGGCATTGATACGGGCCAGCAATTGACCGGGAAAGAAAGGCTTTCTCAAATAATCATCCACACCCGCTTCCAGGCAACGAATTTCATCCTGGACATCCTTGCCGTCTGTGATGACGAGCACTAATGCGTCGTGGATGTGGCGCATCTGCTGGCACAGGGCCAGGACGTTGCTGCTGGCAATGTCGGTATCGATAAGGACCAGGTCGGGTTTGTGCTCCTCCCATTCTATCCTGGCCTGCTCGACACTATATGCACGGTTGACTTCATGCCCCAGTGTTTTTAGCCAGCTAGTCAACATTTCTACAAGATTACGATCAGAATCTACGATGAGCAGGTTCATAAACTTCTCCCCCCTTGTTGCATCTGTCACCACACCAGTGACATTTCAGAGATATTCCGTAAGGTCAGTGCCAGGTTCAGAAAAAACGCTTTGAAACAGTCTCGTAAATCGTCCTTGACGCTACCAGACGCCGTTGTCTTGAAACGCTTCTCAAGAAGCAAGAGACGCGAGATAGTTCTCCAGGTTACCCCCTACCCCACTTCTTCCGCGTGTCCTTATTCTGATGAGAGACAAGAAATGTTCAAGTTCTTTACAATTTCACCGGTAGCAAAACCCCCAGTGCATAGCAAAAATCTCATCTGATAACCTTCTATACTATAGCCGATAAATCGGGAAATTTCAATGGGGTTTATTAGGTAATATTATTGATGACTTTTCATTTACTATAACTTAGCAAGCATAGATTATTGAGTAATAATAGGTGAAAATCCCTTGTGTAATGCGCTCGAAGCCCTTTATCCCTGATCTTATATGGATGAGATGATTGCTTTCTGTACAAAAATAGCACAACAATGCCGTCTAAACATAGATTCGAGGTTCTGTGCTCCCTCGGATTTTAACCACATTTTTACCAGAAGCTATACCTTTCTTATACCGTCTTTTTCCTTGACCGGTGCTCCAATGTATTTGAGCACAAGCCCTTTTCAATCTGGTGGCGGTGGTGTATATACCTCGTTTACAGGAGTAGACATTAGCGGGCGGAAGGAGTATACTCATCGACAGGGGCGATGCGATATGTCGGTAAGGCAAGGCTATTTTTCTTTTCAGTTCTTTGATTATTTTGATTCTTCTGAAGAGGAGATGTTGACATATGTTGCGCACAATGGACGAAGTACTCCCGCTTCCTTATTTCGATAATAATGATATTGTTGGTGATGATGTTGATGATGAGATCACTCGCCCGGCTCCGGTAAGGAGAAGTCCAGGGCCGCCCGGAGGGAGACAATGGGTTCTGGTTGTTGTCAGCGCCCTTTTGTTGCTGGCTATTCTGCTGGGTGCACTGGCCTTTGTGGCAGTTCAGCAGAGGCGGGCACAAAGTCCGCTTGAGTCTACGCAGGTTACGCGGGGAAATTTTGCCCTTTCAGTCAGCGCTGTCGGCCCGGTACAGAGCGGTGTCTATAACGTCGATTTTACAGGGACGGGGAAAATTGCCGAGATTGATGTCCACGTGGGGGAAAGCGTGGTAAAAGGCCAGGTGCTGGCGAAGCTGGATAAAACGTCGCTTCAGGATGCAGTCAACTCGGCACAGGCAGCGGTGCAGTCTGCGCAGACTGCACTGAATAACGCGCAGAACACGTATGGGAAGACGGCAGCGCAGGCGCAGGCTGCGCTTGCAGCGGCACAAACCGAACTGAAGAATGCGCAGGTCAATCAGACAAACACACAGGCACAGACACAGACAGCGATAGATGCAGCACAAACCTCACTGACCGATGCGCAGAACAGCTTGCGCGAAATCGAAGCGGAGTCGCAGGCAAGCATTGCCTCGGCTCAAACAGCTTTGACCGATGCGCAAAACAGTCTTACTGCTACACAGGCGCTGGCGAAAGAGCAGATTGCCGTGGCTTACGATCAGGAGCAACTGGCTATTCAGCAATGTAACGCGTCGCCAACGCCGGGTCCGACCCTGACGCCGACGCCAACACCGACAGCCAACTGTATAGCGCTGGCTAAGGATAAGTATAACCAGGCAGTTGCTGCTGCGAATGCAAGCGTGTCAAACGCGCAGAATCAGGTGAACAGCGCGCGGCAGCAACTGGCGAGCGCCCAGGTGCAGGCGGCAGCGAACGGTGCGCAGGCCCAGGAGCAGATCAGCGCAGCGCAAAACCAGTTGAATACCGCTCAGGCGCAGGCCACCTCTGAGAATGCACAGGCACAGGGGCAGGTCAGCGCGGCACAGAAGCAGTTAAAAACAGCCCTGGCCAATGCCGCCTCCAGTCAGACCACCGCGCAGGGTCAGATCAGTGCCGCCCAGGCACAGCTCAACTCGGCGCAGGTCCAGCTACAGACTGCCCGGCATAACCTGGAAAATGACACGCTGTTCTCGCCACACGCAGGTATTATCATGAGCGTCAACGGCACGGTGGGCGGTGCGCCCGGTACGCCGGTCAACAGTTCCACGACAGGTGGTGGGACTGTGACCTTCATCCAGATTGTCGATGTCTCCTCTCTTCAGGTGCTGGCCTACGTCAACGAGGCGGATACCGCCTACCTGAAGGTGGGAGAATCCGCCTCGCTTACCGTTGCTGCCTATACCGGGCGTACATTTCATGGCACTGTAAGCGCGCTCTCGCTCAACGGGCAAACGGTCTCAGGAGTCGTCACGTACCCGGTGTATATCGATGTCGATATGAGCGGTCTGCGAGGGGCGCACTTGCTGCCTGGAATGACGGCCAGCGTGACGATCAACGTTGTACAGCGCAACAACGTTGTGCTTATTCCGGTCGGTGCTGTCAATTTTGCGCGCGCTGCACCAGCAGCCGCGAACGGAGCGAAGCCTCTTATTACGCAGGCCCAGGCGAGCGCGGCGCTGGATGAGGCGCGTCAGATGTTGCGCTCGCTCGAAACACAGCAGCCAGAAGTCGCTAATGATAACCCTATTCCCGCCTTCGTCATTGAACAGGCGAATGCGAAGGGACAGTTTGTCGCCAGGCCGGTTGTGCTGGGTTTGACCAACGACACGGTGTATGAGGTGCTGGCCGGTCTCTCTCCTGGAGAGAGTATCATCGTTGGTGCGCAAACGCAGGGCTAAAACCAGCAGGAACATTGGAGATCACCTTTCATGAGCATAGCAGATGAACACAGGCAGCCTGCAACAGCCTCTTTTCAGAATAACCGTGAGGAGGATAGGTTCATGACTGTTCTCCAGACTCCCTCATCCTTCCAGGATAGGACGAAGGGGGCGCGAGAAGGAGAGCGTGTGCCTGTATCTCCACGGCGAGGCCCTATGATCGGGTCGAATTTGGGGAGCGCAGTGGAGTCGTTGTGGGCAAATCGCTTGCGTTCGATGCTCACCGCGCTCGGTATTTTTATCGGTGTCGCCGCTGTGGTTGCCGCCCTGACTCTGACTCAGGGGGCAAGTGGGGCGATCAACAGCCGTATCTCCAGTCTGGGCAGCAATACGATCACCATCTCTCCTGGCGCGGCCACCAGTGGAGGAGTCTTCGGCGCTGTAGGGACAACGGAGTCGCTCACTATTCAGGATGCCCAGGCTCTCACAAAGATCGCGCATGTGACGGGAGTAAGCCCGATTATCGCGGTGAGCGCGCAGGTGATCTATGGCAATCAGAACTGGAACACGCGCATCGAGGGTGTCAACACCGCCTACCAGACTATTCTAGACTGGCAACTCGCTTCAGGAACGTGGTTTAGCGACAATGACGTGAACTCTGACAATCCTGTTGCCGTGCTGGGCCAGACCGTCGCCAGCAGCCTTTTCAGCGCGTCAGGTACCGACCCGGTAGGGCAGAATATCCGCATTCGCAATCAGGTATTCCGCGTGGTTGGTGTTTTACAAACAAAGGGTGGTTCCTCGTCTCAGGATGATGTCGTCTACGTTCCTTACACGACAGCATTAATTCGCCTGAAGAATACCACCTATCTCGATGGGATCGAGGTGCAGGTGGATAACACCAACGATGTTGCTCCCGTGCAGCAAGGGATTACGACGGTGCTTGAAATCAGGCACCATATCCCGCCTGGTACGCCCGATGACTTCCGCACTATCAGCTCCACTCAACTGTTGCAGACGGCCCAGCAGTTTACGCAAATCTTGACCTTCTTACTGGTTGGTATTGCGGGCATCTCCTTGACAGTTGGTGGAATAGGTATTATGAACATCATGCTGGTTTCGGTCACGGAGCGCATCCGCGAGATTGGTATTCGTATGGCGGTGGGTGCGCGGCGCAGTGATATCCGCAATCAGTTTCTGATCGAGGCGTTGACACTGAGCTTGCTGGGCGGTGTGATGGGTATGGTGGTTGGCATGCTTGCTGGCCTGATAATGACGCATGCCTTCCAACTGCCGTTCGTCGTGAGCGCGTTCTCGCTCTTAATGCCTTTCGTCGTTTCAGCGCTTGTAGGCGTCGCCTTTGGCCTCTATCCTGCTGTGCGTGCTTCACACCTGGATCCTATTGTCGCCCTTCATAGCGAATGACCGTACAATGCCTGTGCCCTGTATCTATCAACCATTAAAGGGAAACTGTCCCGGGTCGTTGAAGGCTGGTTCTCCTACGCCATACTGGCCCTGGTTGCCGGGTGGGGGCGTCATGGGAGGAAAGTTGGCATTGGATGGCATGAACTGGAAGCCATTTTGCGCATAGAAAGGAATGGATGTATTGTCTGACGGCACACCCCACTGCGTTCCTGTTGTGGGCGGGGGCGGATTCGTTTTTGCAAAGGGGTCGTTTGCCCACGCCTGCTCGTCGGTTATCGCATTTTCCCAACCGTAGAGATTGGTGTCACCCGTCATGCTTGGGCTGGGTACGCGTGACCAGGGGCGAGCTCCGCTCGGCGGCAAGTTGGACTGAACGGGCGCGGGGGTAAGCAACTTTCTTACCAGAAAAATGGCTACTGCCACCAACAGAAGCAGCCCTGCCACTAAACTTCCCACGACAAGCGGCATCGTGTTTTTGTCGGTAGTGTTGCCACTTGTGTTGTTATTGGGCGTGGTGGCATTCTGGTTGCTACTGTCGTCAGGTGTTAAGCTTGCTGCCGGAGTCGAGGTGGGCAGGCCATTGCCGTTGCTACTCGTCGCTGTTGGAGACATAACTGCCGTAGCGGTCGCAGTTGCAACAGGGGTCGAGGTTGGCGGAGGGGGGAGCTGACTCCCACTGGTGGGGGTGGCGGTTGGAACTGGCTGCTGAGTTGGTGTGACTCCCGGTCGGGGAGTGGCAGTTGGGGCCTGTGTGGGAGTGGCAGTTGGGGCCTGTGTGGGCGTTGGTGTAGGGGCCGGTGTATTGGTAGGAGTGGGAGAAGGCGTGGGTGCAGGCGTATCGGTGGGCGAAGGCGTAGGTGAGGGAGTAGACGTATCTGTGGCTGTAAGCGTAGGAGAAGCTGTCACTGTCGTTGTATCGAGGGGTGTAATGGTCTGTCCCACTGTTGATGTGGTAGCAGTGCTCGTGGCGTAGGTGCTGTGCAGATGAGCGAGCAATCCAACAACGGTGAAGAGCAGGAACGAGCAGCACAACGCCATGACAATTGGTCCAAACACGTTATGCTGAGCGCGGCGAAGTAGCTTACGTGAGCTTCTTCGTCGGTAGGGGGCTTCAGATTCTTCGCCGCGCTCAGCATAACGTGTTCGTGGGGCTTTTTCATGATTGATCGTTTGCTCACGACCGCCCCGACCGATTTGCTCTGTTTGCTTGCTCTTTTCCATTATACTCCCCCTTCGATGACTTTCTTTCCCCATTTAAACAATGTATCTGAATATTTACTTGCCGGTCAAGCAAGTAGGAAGAAAATCTCATCCGATGATACTGTCAGAGCTTCTTTCCGGGCAGCACGAACAATCCACTGCGCGCTTGCTGTATGATGGCGACCAACAGCGAGTCCTGGAGCAAGTCGTCGTTTTGTGACGCTGTAGCAATGGGCGCTGAAGGGGGCACGCCGCTTTCAGATATTGCGTTGATAGCAGGTACTTCCGGCGTCTCGCCAGCCTGGTATGTATGGAAGGTGGAGGCCAGTTCCGCATTCAGGTTACTGTTCATTACAGACAGGGAGGGGGATACCTGTTGAACCGGCATATCGCCCCAGCCAAAGCCAGGCGCCCAGCCTGGTGGCGGCTGTGCAGCCTGTGTAGCCTGTGTCATATCCCATGACGGCACCGGATTGAGGGAAGATGTGCCTGTAACGGCGGGGGAAAGGGGAGGCGTTGTCTGTGTTGTCCCTTTTCTGCCTTTGCGTCGCAAGATCAGGACAACAAGGGCGCTCGCCAGCATTACGAAAATTGCGCCTGCAATCAGTGCTGGAGCCTGCTTGCCGCCGCTTTGCCTGCTGCCGGTAGTGGGCATTTGCGTTACTGACTGCCGGGCCGACTTTGCGCTGCCGGTTGGCGTTGGCGCTTGTGGCTGTGTACCGAAGCTGGTAGGCGTTGCGGTTGGCGTTGGAATCACCGGTGTTTGCTGTGGCGCGCTTGCGGTTGGTGTTACTGTTGTACCCTGTGTCGGTGTCGCCGTTATGCCCGGCGTGGGTGAAGGGGTTGGAGAGGGAGAAGGTGTCGTGGTTGGTGCAGGCGTGGGCGTCACCGGGGCCGTGTAGACGATGAAAGTGACCGAGGCGCTGAGCGTTGGCGGCGTGCTGCTTCCGGCGCTGGCAATTAACTCTACCGGGCCGGTCGGGTTGGCGGGTATTGTCAATGTCTGGGAAAATGCACCGTTGGCGCCGGAGGTGACTGTTCCCAGTGAAGTGCTGCTGCCCCCGCTTAGCTGCTGCTCTGCCAGCGTAATGCCTGTCTGTGCTGGCAGGAAATTGCTGCCTGTAACCGTCGCTTGCTGTCCAACGTTGAATGTGGGCGAGGAGATTGTGAGTTGCGGCGGCTTTGCCGAGAGAACAGTATAGGAGCCAGCCACCAGGAATTTCGCCCCCAGCGAGGCGCAAACCGTGTAGGCGCCAACCGGCGTCCTGGCTGGCCAGAGAAACCAGCCACTAAAGGCGCCGCCGTTCACTACGCCCGCCTGCCCGGTCGTCGCAGGAGTGTAAGAGGTGGCCGTACAGAAAGAGACTGTGCTAAAGCCAAAGTTGACCACTGTTCCATCAGCTACATTCTGCCAACCCGATCCACTGACGGCAATTGTGGCCTGTGTAGGCCCTGATGCTGGGGAACTCGTTACTGTTCCACCTGCCTGGTGTATGCGTGTCACAGCCAGCGCCACGCTACTATGCGTGCACAGATTGGCCGCCACAAGCATGAGCAATGCCAGGACGCGGATAATCGCTTGCGTGGCAGCCCATCCATGGTGTGCAAGCAGCTTCCACTGCGCAAGTTGTCCACGGATTGCGGACCACCGAAACATCCGTGCAGTGTGTCCACGAGGCACCGACCGCCCGTATTGTACAGATCGACCCTCAGGCCACCCCTTGCGGGTGGCCCTACTATATACGATTGGTGCCGCGTTTTCCCATTGTCTTTCCATGATCTGACTATAAATTCCTTTTGACTGTGCCGTCAAGCAAGTGGTACCTGTGGGGGTCTGGACGGTCTGTTTCAGGCCTCTACCAGTTCAATAGCTACTTCGTAGGAGAGGCCGGGTGTGTTGCCGGTGGCGAGGGGGATTTGCTGGCTGTGCAGGTCGAGCGCGGTTTCGGCATAGCTGTCGAAATGGACGGCGACCGGGGCGCCGTTGAGAGGGTCTATGTAGTTGATTGTCACGCCTATCTGCCCGTAGGAGGTGCGCAGGGCGTCGCGGTATTGCTGGCCCGTCAGGCCGGTGGGCGTGCCATCATACTTCAGCAGGTCATTGTAGCAGAGTAGCACCATCGACCAGGTGCGCTTACCGGGTCCCAGATCGACATACGACTCGCCGTTGTCCGCTCGCACCGTCGCCTTGCGCACTCGCGGTTGCTTCATCCGGTATGTTCCCGGCTTCACAAAGTACCCTTGATTGTCGAGTATTATTTCACAGTCTCCACCAATTTGTGCCATAATGCTCCTTTGTCGTCTATCAATCGACACCTACGATTCCGATGGGGTGATGCGTGAGGTCTGAGTGGTCTTTGTGTCAGTGATAGAGACCAGTTCGCCGTCGATGGTGACAGAGAGGCCCCATTTTTTCAGAGCATTGGTGATGATAAGAATGATTTGTGAGAGCCGGGCATTCTCTTTTTCCGTCGCCAGGACGCGGTCGCGCAACATGCTCATTTCCACGTTGAGCGCGTTGATCACGCGCTCTTGCACTTCTTCCGTCGTGCGCGCAAAGCCCACGCGGTAGGCCACGAAGCCGCCGATGGCGAGGAAGATCAGAAATGCCAGGTTCACCATTGGCAGCCATTCCGATAACAAACCCATTCGTTTTTCTCCTGGAAAGCCGGGGGATTACAATCGCTCATAACGTGCGGCTATGTCACCCCAGTGGGCACGTGAGGAGGCAGCAAAGTCGCGCTGCTCCTTGATCTCTGCCAGTCGTGCCTCGAATTGCTGCATTTTGTTCTGAGCTGCTTGCTGCCACGCTGTTGGGATGTGCGTGTCGTCCACGCGGTCGCGTAGCGCGCCATCCTGGAAATCGAAGTTGTCGTTAGTGGGGACTTGATAGGCTTCCATCGCGTAGGCGCACGCGCCCAGCACGATGATGTCGCGGTGCGCTTCAGGGATGGTCGAGCCGGAGTAGTCGAGCTGGTGTTTTGTGGCGTAGAAGACGCGCAACACCAGCGTCGAGTCCTGCGGCAGTTCCGCGCTCGACAGTTTGATGGTAAAGGTAGGTGCTGCCGTTCCCGTAGGGCCTGTACCGACACCGATCGCGCCTTGCGCGCCCAGATTTCCTCCAGCAGCCAGCGCCGCTGTACTGTCGAACAGGTTGGAATATTCGGCGAAGTCACGCTCGAAGGGAGGCCAGAGCATCACCCCGCTGGTATTCACCGTCGGCGGTGGGGGGTTGAAGGCGATGACCGTGTCGGCGCTGCTATCCACAAACTGCGTTGTTGTGTTGTCAGCCAACGTAGTCAGCAGGTACAACTGCGAGCCGCCGACCTGTGTGCGATAGAGATTGCGCCCGATCACGGTATTGGTTGCCGCGCCGGGTGTCGACGGTGCTGCCGGGCCGATAGGGATGTTTACCAGCAGCACCTGCTGGTTGCCGTTCGTCGTTGTTACCGTCACCAGCGGCGAAGGCGTCGTCTCTCCGCCCTGCGAGAGGTATGTCAGGGCGTATGCATACGTGCCAGCGCTCAGCCCTGACCCTGTCTGTACGCTTGCTGTCATGCCCGCGCCCGGCGCCGGAAAGTATGAGCCATACGATTGCAGCGGGTAGAGCACACGTTCGATCCACCACACTGGATAGGCCGCGTTCCACGAGACCGGGTAGGGATAGGTGCGCTGGAACGGCTGGGAAGGCATGTCAGTAAACACGATATTCGGATAATACTGGCTATACCGATTGACCGCCTTATCGATGGCACGGTCGATATCCGAGTTCTGCCAGCGCGGGTTTGACCCGGAAAGCGGGTCGAACAGATCCTGGCGTACAGCGGTCTCTACATCGGAGAGCAGCATCGCAGCCTCCTTTCTGACTCACATAACATAGCCGTAGGTGAAGAGCCAGACGGTACACGCGCCGCCATTGGCCTTGATGTCGATGCGTCCCTGGCTATCGACTGGCAGGATACCGCCGCCGTTGAGGTAGCCGGTTGCGCTCTGATTATCCCCGATAGTCAGCGCCTCACCGAGATTGCCGCCGTGGGCGGCCAGATCGATATGCGCTGGTGGGGCCGGAGTCGAAAAGTACGCTTTGCACAGAACCGCCAGCGTCCCCGCCGGAATGTTGCTCAGCGTAAACATCTGCGTCGCACCCACACTAATCGTTACCCCGCTCAACTGCTGCACCGGACTGCTGATCGTCACGCGACCGGGCGGCGGCGCGGGCAACGCGCCGCCACCATTGGCGAAAACAGCGATCACTACCGCATCCAGCGGGTTGTGCTCATCGAAAAAGAGCACCGCACAGAGCGCACCCGGCAGGCACGAGGTAGAATCCACTGTGTTCGAGACCGGCACACTCGCCAGCGCCGTGGAGGTCGCCTCTAGCAGCAGCACTGAAGCGGTATACGTGCTCGCGCTAAACGACTGGATAATGCCGCGTTTGATAGCCTGACTCATGCGTCGTCGCTTGCCTGTCCAGGGGTAGTCTCGTTGTCGCCGCTCGTGCACGCGTGAAAACTCCCCGCCGTGTACGACGTTCCCAGCACGTTGTTCACCGTCGTCGCGATGTTGGCGAAGGTCTGCGTCCCGGAGGGGTCTACGCGGAAAAAGGTGCCATCGTTCGGCATATTGCCATCGCTCGTTTGCTGGAATACGCATAACGTTCTCAGATTGAGGTATGAGCCTGCCGGGGCGATCTGCCCGCTGTTGTAGCGTCCCCAGGTAAATTCTGCCAAGTCCAACATAGTTTATTCCTTCCTTTCGTCTAAATGACCGGTATAATCTCAATGTCGAAGGGATCAAGGTGACGCGGCCCGGCAGCCGTTTGCACAGTGATGTAAACCGTAAACTGCCCCACCGTCGCCACATCTGAGGTGGTCAGGTTGTAGTGACAGGCACCGGTGGCTCTGTTGTCGATAGCCCAGCCGCCCGCGCAGATTTGCACCACGCCGGTCAGCCTGTTCTGCCACTTCATGCTGATGGCTGAGTTAGAGAGGTCGTTGATGAGGGAGGCGCCGCTATCGTCGAGCAGCGTGGGTGCGAAGGGGCTGCCGGTATCGCCCTGGTAGATGGGTGAAATCATCAGCCATATGTCCTTTCTGAAACCTATCTACCCCCTTGCGTAGAGCGTAATTTTGCCATCGCGTGCGTAGAGCGTGATGTTCGATGGGGGTGGAAGATTCCAGTATGGGTACTGTGCCATGTATTCCTTCATGCCTGGCCCCGGCGACTGCGAGGGATTGCTGTAGGCGGTCATGTAGGTCGGCACGCTATTGATGCTCTGAAAGAGCGATTTGGTCTCGACGGCGGAAAGTGGGTTTGCGTTCGTGTGAACAATACTTGCCGGATTGTCGGTGTAGTAGAGACACATGCCGCCTCCGCCCTGGCGCATGGCATCGTACATCTCAATCGTCCAGCCTCTCACCTGCTCCTGAGTGTAGATGTTGCTCACCGAATTTTGCGCGTAGACCTTACAGCCGCTCGCGTGGGCGTACTGTGCCGTCCATGCCGCTTGCGCGGCCCCGCTGCCCAGAGGGTTGGTGGTGATCTGCATGCTGGTGGCGTTTTTGGCTGCCTGGCCGTAGGCGTAGACGACCTCCTGGCTGGCATAGGTGGCGGCCTTGTAGTCGATGGTAATGGGCGTGGCGTCGGCAATGGCGGCGGGTAGTGTGGCGACGGGAATGCTGGTGTAGCTCTGCCCCTGATTGAGCGCGGCGGTGGTAATGGTCTGCGTGCCGTTGCCATCGTCGTACATGTCCCAGCCGAATTCGCAGCACCAGACCTGGGCCGGGGTGTTGCTGGCGGCGAGGACGCTTTGCATGGCGGAAAGCTGCTCTGAGATCGAGGGGGTGTTGGCATCCGAGGTGGTGGGGTCGGGACCGGCGCTGCTGCCGCCGCGATAGTAGTGGAAGTCGACGGCATCGATGAGGCCACTCACGCCGCCGTTATAGGTACACAGATTCGTCAGCCAGTTCTCGACGTGACTGAGCGCGTTGGTCGTGACCTTGCGCACGGACCCGGCCAGGATGAGCGCGGAAGGTGCGGCGGCCCGGATGGCTGGCGCCACTGACTGAATCGTCAGAGCCAGCCACTTGCCCTGAATGTCGCGATAATTGCCGGGGTCTGGATTGGGGGAGCTGTCATATTCCTCGTTGCCAATCTGAAAGATCTGGATGGTACCGTATCCATTCTGCCCGTTGTACCTCGTTGCCAGCAAGCTTGCGTAGTTGGTCATAGCGGCAGGGTCTGGCAGGATGGAGTTGACGGCGACGACATGGACGCCGCTGTTGTGGGCATACTGGCACGTCCAGCTCGTAATCGGAATGGAGGTAGCTCCTGCACCAACAGCAGCGCTTGTGGTCACAGTTTCCTGATTGCCTTCGGCATCGACGATCAGTTGTGTTCCATTGGGGATGTTTGTCCCGGCAGGAAGTGGGTTCACATTGATCTGGGAGTGGGTGGTGTTCTGGTTGTATGCCTGTGTGGTTGTGGTTGGCCCGATGTAGTTGCCCAGGTAGTCGAGAGCCATATACCAGGCGGGGGCGCCGTTAATCGAAAGCAGGGCGGTGATGCCTGCGCTGTTGCACTGGCTCACAAAATTGTCGAGGTAGGCTTCCCAGTTGTAGACGCCTGGGGCCGTCTCATTGGTGCGCCAGAGGTAGTTGTTGCGAATGACGACCTTTGGTCCCCACGCGGCCATATCGGATAGCAATTGTGTGGGCATCGGAGCCGGGTTATTCTTCACCGGGGCAATGGTGACGCCATACGGACTGTACAGGTTGGTGGTGGTCATCGCATCCTCCTGATTAAAATTCGCTCCAGCGAACGGTGACGGTCCATTTGCCTGCTGTGGTCGTGCCGGTGTAGACGCCGATGCCGCCTGCCTGCCCGGCGGGGATGAGGATGAACATCCCCGCTGAGAGCAGTTCGACGGTCTGGTTGGTCGGGTTGAGAATGGTGTCCAGGACGGTCCCGGCTGCCGCCGCGACGCCGCCATTGTAATGCATGGCGAAGCCGGACGATGAGGCTGGCCCGCCAGCCTTCAGGTTGACGACATTGCCGGCGACGGATGTCCCGGCGGTAATGTTGCTATCGTCTGTCGAGAGGTACTGGAATGCGGTAATCTGGCTGGCGTTGGAATATTGCAGGCGCACGGACCAGATGAGAACATTCTTCACCGACGTGTTGGGGACAAAGAAACTGGCGGCCATGTTGGCGGCGGTCGAGGGTTGGCCTGTCGAGCAACTGAACCCTTTCCCGTTCAGGATCATCTGCTGGATGTTGGAGATGTTGACCTCTGGATTGATGTCCGAGAGCACCGCCCCGTTCTGCGCTTGCGCCACAAAGAGGGGATTGGATGCCGAGAGCGCGGAGCCGAGAACCTGGGCGATGTTAATGCCACCGATGAGATTGCCGCCTGCCGGTAAGCTTGGCAGGCTGTTGACGTTGACAACGGGGCGGCCCGAACTGTCAAGCAAGACAGCCGTATCGCCAGCCGCCCCGTTGCCCTTTCCATACAGACTCGTCTTCAGCTCATTGGTATTGTCATAACCCAGGAACTGCAACAGGAGATCGAGCTTTTTGAGCAGCGCGATCACCGTCGCGTTTCCCGCGAGTGCCCAGGCTGCGTCAGCCTCGGTGCCGATGGTCGTAATAGCGCCATCTGCGAACGCTCCAGCGGAGGCAGTTACCGCGCCTGCGCCAGCGCCACCACTGTCTGTTACCTTCAGATTACCAGAGCTGTCCAGTTGGAGCGCCTGCCCAACTCCTGACGGGTTGAGACCCCCGATCAGCGCGGAGCCATCGGGATTCATGTAGCCGGTCATCGTCTATCGGTTCCCTTCTCTCTTTCATGTTCATTTCACCGGATACCATAAGGACGTGGAGCCATCCCAGACAAAGAGCCGCGCGGAGAGGCCGACAATGGCGTCGGCTGTACCATCAGCGACATTGCTGGTGCCGCTGGCGGCGAAGGTGATGCTATTGGCGGAGGCGGCTTCATTGACGACCCAGACGATCTGGCCGGATTGCGTGCCAGCCTGCAGGATGCAGCCGGTGCGAGCTGCCGCCGGGTTCACTCGCGAGACGACGAGGGCGGCAGTAGCAATCGTGCCGTTCGCGCCCGGATCAGGGTCGGTGGCTGACTGGCTGAAAGCCAGGTCCGCATTGAAATGCTGCTCGTGGCCCCCTTTCGTATCGAAGTTCAAGTACGTAGTAAGTCCATCGCTCACTGTGAGCGCGTTTGTGTTGGGAAGCTGTGCCATGTCAATACCTCCTTACGAAAAACTTGCAAGGGAAAAGACACGAGAAAAAGGACTATAAAGTCCCTTAATAAGCCGATTTGTGGTAGAATATGGATACCAATGTTATGGTATCCATAGTGATACTGAATTCACGTTTTGCGCTTCAGTTGCAGACGTGCGCGCTATTCCTATGGCATATGTCCTCATCAGGAGTAAGACTCCTGTAGAGCTAGCTTGAGGAGCTAGCTCTACAATATGCCTGTCATATACCGCGATATAATCCCCGGTAATCGACAACCGCACCGCCGTATTCATGCCGGACCTTGTAGCTCACGACATCTTGTGTGAAATTCAATCCATAGAGCGGCATATCTTGTATGAATAGTGCCGGGTTGACCTGACCGCCGACGAAGCCGATCTCGATGGTGTCGACGATGTTAGGATCGGCGCTGAAAAACCATTGGGTGGTGCTGCTGAGTTGTGGGGAGACGATGACTTCGACGTAACCCATCATGGGGTTGATATCGTTGTTGGCGCTGCCGGGGACGCCTGCCGATCTTGTGGCGACCATCGCGGTGAATTCCAGTTCCGCCGGGACGATGAGGTATTTCGGGCGCAGGCCGATACGCTTTCCTGCCATGTTGGTCTGCTCGCGCATGGCGGTGACGCCGAGTTGCATGGCAGCGGTCGAGAGGTTGCTTGAGCCAAGATTGTTGTGGGGCGCGCCGCTGGTGAAGAGGGCGTTGCCGTCGTAGATGTTGGGATTGGTCGAAAGGAAGGCATAGACGAATTCCGCCAGCGTATAGGCTGCCGCTACCGCCAGTTTGGTCGGAATCTGCTTGATCGCCATCAGGTCGTCGTTGATGATGGTTTCGCGGGAGACGGTCACTAAATTTCCGCGTTTGCCTGGCACGTAGGTCGCCGCCGTGTCGCTCAGTGAGATGGTGCTATAGGCTGTATCCTCTGCCACCGTCGAGAGCGAGCCGAAGGCTCCCAGGCGCACGCGCGTCTGCTGCTTGAAATCTTTAATCGGAACGATGGTGCAGAAGCGCTGCCATTCGGCAGGCCAGGCCTGGTAGTCTTTGAGCAGGCGCTTATTCATGCTCGTGCCGAGCAGGTAGGAGAAGCTGGCGGTGGTGGTATCGGCTTCGGTAATGCGCGGGATGGGCGCGGATTCGTCGACGCGTATCAACCCTGGGTCACGCAGGCTTGCTCCACTCACAGCAGGGTCGCCCGTTACCCGTGCATAAGCCTCACGAATGGAGGCGAAGGGCCGGATATTGCCCAGCCGTGCCGTATTCACCTCCAGCCCGAACATGCCATCGAAGGCCGCTTGCAACTTCTCGGCCTCCGTGATCTGCTCTCCAACCTGGGGCCGCTCAAAGCCCTGCCCGCGAATCATGCCGCTGCCGGACAGATCGGCCAGCATGCGCCGCGTCCCCTCGATCTCGCGCTCCAGTTCCGCCTCCTCGAAAATGCGCTTCGTGAAGTGGCCGCGAATCAGAGCCAGCGCAGCTACTGGCATACCCTGCCGCTCCGCTTCCAGCAGTCGCCGCTCCAGCAGCAACTGGCCTCGCTCGCGTCGGATTTCCTCCAGCAGGGTTGCTGTCTCGCTGCCGTCTGCCTGCACATGCGTATCGCCGCTCTCCACAGAGGTCGCTGGCCGATGCGTCGCGCCCTGTTCCCGCACGCGCCCGTCGTCCTGCGCTGGCGTCGGGGGTGTATTTGCTGGTAGCTCCACGTTTCGGATTTCCATGCTTGTTTCGTTCATGCTTGTTTCTCCCTGTAGAATGTGTTGAAATGCGCCACCCGCGCTGGGCCGTGTCACGATATCGCACGAATTGAGCGCCATCACGCTCGTCACTTCTTTCAAGCGCTGCCCCTGCTTTCCCTCGGTATTTCCGGTTTCCATCGGCTGCCACGTGCCAAAGATGTCGATGGAAAGCCCGATCAACTCCGGGTGGCCCAGCGCGCACGCCTCGTGGATTGTATTCCAGAGCCACTGCGCCGAATCCAGGATGTGTAGTGTCGCATCCACGCGCCCCAGCGGCTCTTCCGGTCCCTGTACCACCGTCGGCGAATGGTAGAAACCGACGATATCGCGCACAGAACGCACGTGACTATCTGCTGCCGTGCGTGGGTGATCGACATACGCCTGCGCGGCCTCAAGCAGCCGCGCGATGGCCCGCAGCGCCGCCTCATTGTAGTAATAGCCGTTGCTGCTTGCCCCACCGCGCAGCGCCGTAACCCTCACCTCGTGTCCCCGGCTCCGCGCCTGCCCACCTGCGTTCGCGTTCTGCTCCTCCACCCGCTCCGGCTCCTGCACGGCACAAATCTGGCCTTCGACGTGGATTGTCTCCGCGCCAGCCTCCGCTCTGACGTGTCTCTCTGCTGCGCTCATGCCTCTGCCTGCCCCTCAAAGCCAGACAGCAGTGGGGCCAGATGCCGACTGCGTCGCGACATCTTATCCTGTGTGCTGTACACCTGCTCATAGCGCAGGAAGGGCGGCAACTGCCTTGCATCCGCGCTATTGGCGGCAAGTTCTGGTGCCGATGGACTCATACTGCCCGGTTCTGCGGCGGTCTGGGGCCGCACTTCGACCGGACCATACAACGCTCGCACCATCGATTGCCTCTGGTTCGGCTGCGCCAGCGCGTGCGGGACGTTTGGATAGAGGAGATCAGGAGAGCGTGGGTCAGGCAGAGTTCCATCAGAACGGTCCAGATTATCTGGTATGTCGGGGTCCGTCAGGTCAGGTAAAAAGGGGTCTGGCCGCGTGGGGTCGGGCAAGTCAAGGCTGGGAAGGGTAAGATCAGCCTTTTGCAGCGGCGGCAACGAAAAATCGGGTCGCGTCGAATCCGCCAGCACAAAATCATCCATAGGGGAAGCCTCCAGAAGAGAATCAGGGGAACGATGTAAGCGGGACAACAGGAGGAACAGAAAGAGGATTAGCTGAAGCAGTTACTTTTACTGCCTTCTTGCTTGCTATGAAAAGTATAACCGCCCGCTTGATAAATGTCAAGAGGAATTTCCAGTTTCTCTCCATCCTTGCGGGGGAAAACTGCAGTCTGTAGGGGCGATGCCTGGGGACGCCCCCAGGTATCGCCCCTACAGACTTCCATCGTGTGGGGGGGTGGTGAGGCAGCTTACGCCAGATCGGAGAGCAGGGAGGCGTACATGGGCTGGCGCAGGGTACGCAGGGCCTTGACCTCGATCTGCCGCACGCGCTCCCTCGTCAGCTTGAAGCGCTCGCTCAACTCTTCCAGTGTATAGCAGGTGCCATCTTGCAGACCGTAGCGCAGCTCGATCACCAGCCGCTCGCGAGCGGACAAATGCTCCAGCGCGCAGCCGATCTGCGTCCGCAGGGTTTCGTGCGTCACCACATCCGCTGGAGCGGTTGCCTGCGTATCTTCCAGCGTCTCGGCCAGCGAGAACTGGTCATCATCCAGCAAGGGAGCGTCCAGCGAAATGGGCGTCTCGGCCATACTCTGGAGCTCGATAATCCGCTGCTTTGAGTATCTCATGGCTTGTCCCAGCTCCTCCGGGGTCGGTTCGCGCCCCAGTTCCTGGTAGAGCTGGCGCTCGAACCGCTTCAACTTGTAAATTTGCTCGACGATATGCACCGGTACGTGAATGCTGCGCGTCTGCTCGGCCACAGCCCTGCTGATTGCCTGCCGGATCCACCACGTAGCGTAGGTGCTGAAGCGACAGCCACGCGCCGGGTCAAACTTCTGCGCTGCGCGTATCAGGCCCAGATTGCCCTCCTGCACAAGGTCAAGCAGGGAAACACTCTGGTTGATGTAGCGTTTCGCGATACTGACGACGAGGCGCAGGTTGGCTTCGACCAGTTGTTGCAGCGCTTCCGTCTCGCCCAGCACCACGCGGCACGCCAGGCTCAATTCCTGCTCTGCCGTCAGCAGTGGTGAGCGGCCAATCTCGGCAAGGTACTGTCGCAGCGCGTTATCAAGGCCAACAACACCGCTTTCCTCCCCTTCTTCCTCCTCCTCTTCCTCCACAAATATTCCATCGTCCACATCCAGCGCATCATCTTCAAAAAACGATGTTCTGGCCGCTGCGACCGGCTGGTTGGCACCTTTCCTGCGCGCGCTTCTGGCTCCAACTTTACCGGGCATACTCGACACCCTTGATGTCTTGGGCGCTTTGGGCGCGTCAGGCGCAATCCATTGCGCATCTACAGCGATGGCAACCATCCCTATTCTGTCTCCTTCCTTGAACACACAGACCACATACTCCACAACCAGTAAACAAATCAGAAACCCGGCGCGCTCGCGCCGCAGTTTTTCGAGGGAGACATATGCCCTTTTGCTCACACTCCCTTACTGCTTTTCCTGCAAGATATATGCCAGAAGACCGATGCACCCCATAAATATGCCTCGCGTTGATCGTCAGTATGCCCGTTTTCCCCGCTAAATATCCCTGCCGGTCTTCTCACATACCCATTTATCCCTTGAAAAATGCCTATTTTCTGA
This sequence comes from Ktedonobacteraceae bacterium, assembly GCA_035294125.1. GTDB lineage: Bacteria > Chloroflexota > Ktedonobacteria > Ktedonobacterales > Ktedonobacteraceae > CADDYT01. The sequence goes on from DATGLM010000006.1 coordinate 42,774, forward strand.
ACCTGTAAAATTCCGTAGTTTTTCCTTGAAAAGCTATTTCTACCTGTAAAAAATTTCCGCTGCTGCGGATTTTTCCGCAACACCGATTATTACATGCATGGCATATCGCGGTATGTTTCCAGGAGGTAGAGCGCGAAAACGGACATTTTGCCCGTTTATTTGTGGGTAGAGTAGAGATAATCCCGGCGGATTGGGTATCCTGACGCGAAAAGGAAAAAGGGGTATGAAGCCAGAAGATCGCTCATCACATTCGTCGCGCTCATCGAAGCCTTCTGTGTGGATCGACCCTGCGTATATGCAGCGCAGTTACGTTAGCGAACAGGAGGATTCTGTCTTCTCGTCCCGATCCTCAGCGAGCGACGAAGCAAAGAGACATCCTGCCTCCGCCAGAGATAATTCCTCGCGTTCGACCCGGCAATCTCGTTACAGGCAGCCGGACCCGACTACTCCGACGCCGCCAACGCTGGATGTGCTGCCGGATGCCGCTTCACCTGTTCCACCACGCGCTTCGGCTCAGAGAAGCCAACCTGTCTCCCCTGTTCCACCCGGACTGTTCCACTCTCGACAAACCAGAAAGCTTTCACCGGCTCTGACACCCGAACCCGGTACGCAGTCGGCCATAGCCCCGCTGCAACAACAGCAATCGCCCGTATGGCAATATGATTCACCCTACTACGAGATCGAGAGCAGTATTCCTGCCCTTTCACTTGCGGTTCCCGATGTGATTCCCAATGTCCCAGCCGCATCCGACCCATTTGTCGAAGACCCATCTTTCGTGGATGAACTGCCAACGAACCCTGTTGGGCCGCATGTAATCGCATCCACCGCCGACCTGCCAACGCGCCCGCAGGTGCCTTCCGCTTCCCCCATTGCCGACTTGCCTACCCGACCTGAACCTTTGAGGGCAGACACTTCCCAGGTCTCGGTCCTCGCGGAACTTGACACAATGCCGCCTCCGTTGATTTTGTCGTCCGCCCCAGATGCACATACTATACCTGACCCTGCTCTGCCCACGCAGGCGCTTATTCCGACCCCTGCGGGCCTGATCTCTGGTGCCAGCCTGTTCGATGCGGCGCTCTATGAGGGGTCACGGCCTCCTACGGGCGACGCACTGATAAATCGGCGCTCTACTATTGGGCGTGGCGTCACTGAGCGGACGCAATTGATCGAGTCCACTGTCGATAACACCAGCCTTGCCTCCTGGACTGCCGGAGGAGCCGGGCTATCTCCGCGCGCTCGCCGTCTGATCGAGCGGCGTGAAAAGCGCCCTTCCTCATCTTCGGTACGTCTCAACCCTCTTGATAAAGTGCGTTGGTGGCTGCTGAAACCTGGACGCATCGAATTTATTGTCTGGTTGGCTGGTACCATCCTGCTGATCGCGGCATCACTGGCGCTCCTGTTCGCTACCAGCCTGAGCTTCGGCTGGCTGACAATCGGGTCAATAAGCCGCTTCTCATCCTCACCAGGCAATGCGCATTCCTTGCCGACGGTCGTAACCGATCCACACCTCAAACTGGAACTGCTCGGCAATAAAGGACCATTCCAGGCAGGGCAGAACATTCGCCTGCACGGTGAGGGCTTTACCCCTGACGGCAACGTTCTCTTTACCTATGACCGCATGGAGCCATTTTCTTCACAGGACAATATGACGCAGGTTCGCACAGATGGTACATTCACCGTCACGCTGGCACTCGGTACAGGTCAGCAATGGTATCCAGGCACGCATCTGATCGAGGCGCGTGACCTCGTAAGCGGTGGACTGGCGGACGTGCGGATCAATATGATCGTACCCGGCAGCCCGAATGGGAGTAATGGCACGAACGCACCCGGAAGCACTGCTACACCGGGAAAAGGGATGCCAACGCCTTCTGCTGGTAATGGCAACAAACCAACACCCGGCCCTGGCCCTGGCGGTCAAACACCCGTTCCCTTTACACCTACTCCTACTGTCGGCCTCTCACCAACACCAACGCTCAGTCCTTCACCATCACCAACTGCAACGGATACCCCCACGCCAACAGCGACGCCGACCGGTACGCCGACGTCGTCACCCACTCCGCCAACTCCTACTCCGGGTGTCACGCCAACACCTACCCCTTAATGCCCTGCCTTCTGTTTTCTCGCCTGAGAAACCCTTGTTCTGTTTGGTAAAGGGTATATAATGTAAAACAGAGCAAAAAAATAGAGAAATGTCGGAGGCAGGAAATCCATGCAGTATACGACGGAAGGAAACGCTGTTCTGATCCTCGATGATGCGTCTGCAATACCCGCGACAGAGACAGAGCACCCTTATGTTCTGGTAGTTGACGATGATAACGCTATTTTGTCAGTCGTCATGTATCTCCTTGAGAACGAGGGTTACACGGGTATCGGCTTCACGGAAAGCGAACAGGTTCTTCCCTTCCTGCAGGAAATGAGGCAGCGGGGCCGCCAGCACCTGCCGGCCCTCATCCTGCTCGATTTGATGATGCCACACATTTCCGGTTACGACATCGCTCATTGGCTCGCCGACCACGAATCGTATGCCCATATTCCCATCCTCGTCATGACGGCGGATATGCGTGTGCGCGACAAAAATGGCGTTCCCGGTGCCGCTGATTTCCTCTTCAAACCTTTCCAGATCAGCACGCTTATCAGTAAGTTGGAACACTACCTGTATCCATTAGACGCCCATTCCTGACAGATGCTAAGGTCAAAAGCGCGTATCTACGATCTGGTTAAAGGCTTGATACTTCTGGCCCTCACCCTTTCTTCCTATGCAGAGATAATATTGACTCATCAACAGTTACCATTATAGTGGGCTGCGTTTATGAATGGCTATGGTTGTGCCCACGGAAATACAAATCTGGCTCTCAGCATGAGAAAAATTAGAGAAAGGGCGTCTTATTTTCTATGCATCTCTCTGAAAAGCATCTCTCGCGTCGCGCGATCAGCTTGATGGTGCGCATTTCACTGGTGCTCTTTTCCATCCTTGCCAGTTTTTTGCTGGCAAGGGCTGTTTCTGACAATCGTCCTGCCAGAGCGCAGCCTACGGCGCAGGTCTCCATCCGCGAAACCTCTGCCCGGCAAGACCCGTGGGGCATTGCCTTCGACAAAAGCGGCCACGTCTGGCTGGCAGAGCCAGGATGTGACCCCACCCCGATATGTAGCAGTGCAATACAGGGGGTCATTACTGAATACAGCGATCCATCTTTTGCCTGGTTAAGTGATTATAATGAGCCTTCGGGTTACAGCAGCCCTGTTTTTCTCGCCGTTGATGGCAGTGGCAACATCTGGTTCACCGAACCCATGAGCGCCTCGATCGGCGAACTGATCCCCAATCAGGCAAATCCGGCCAGTTCCACATGGCACCAGTGGCATACTCCATCCGGTGGCGCGCCCTTCGATCTCGCTTTTGATCACTCCGGTAATCTCTGGTTCACTGAAGTCAACACCGACAAAATCGGTGAATTTAGCCCCGCCAGCCAGCAGTTCATCGGGGAAACACCCATTCCAACCGCCAATAGCGCCCCCTATGGCATTACAGGCCCCGACCCGAACAGCGGCTCTATGTGGTTTACGGAAAATAACAATGCCGTCGCTCAGATTGGCAGGTTCGTTCCGCCGACCTCTGGCCCCCTGAGCACGGGCGCGATTACAGAATATAAGACCAATTCTGGCAGCAATGCCACTACTCCTCACCTCATTACCTATGACGGCAGAGGCAATATCTGGTGGACGGAAGGCACCGATGGAGAGATTGGTCGCCTGGTCATCAGCCAGGCCTCGGGCGGTACAAGCGATGGTGTGACCGAATATAAAGACCCCGGCTGTGTCAACACGTCAGGGGCGTCAATTCCCTGCCAGTATGGTATCCATACCTCCGGCATCGGCGTCGATAGTAACGGCACCGTCTGGTTCGATGACTCCGAGAATGCGCAGATCATCTCTTTCGTGCCCTCGACAGGGACTTTTACCCTCTACGCGACTCCGACGGCGAACAGCCATCCGCATGACGGCCTTGCCATCGATGGCAACAACAATATCTGGTTCGCGGAAGAGTTTGCAAACCAGCTTGGGGAAGTTCTGACAGGCAACGCGCCGCCTCCTCCCAGTCCGTCTCCAACACCCCCTCCCGCAAACCCTGGCCCCGTATCGAAGGTATGGTATTTCGCGGAAGGGCGCGTCGGCTCCGGTTTTCAGGAGTACCTCACCATCGATAATCCCAGCCGCGCGAATATCTGCGCGGTCAACATTCAGTATCTCTATGTCAGGGATGGTTCTAACTCATCACAAACAAAGACGGTGACAGTTACTGTAAACACGAGCCAGCGCATTAGCGAATCGGTCAACAGCGACCTCGGCATCTCGCAGTATACGACGCCCGCTGCCAGCGATGCCGCCATTGTGACCGTCAACAACGCGATTACTCCCAACTGCGGCGGCGTTGTCGCCGAGCGCCCGCTTTACATGTACAACTATCATGGTATCAGCAGCGGCGCCGATGTGCTGGGAGAGACGACGCTCAACAATACTTTTTATTTTGCCGATGTGCCTACCGGTAGTGGCTACAGCTCGTATATCACCATCCTGAACCCGCCAGGTGGTAGCGCGGCCAATATCACAGCCTCCTATTATGCCAATGGCATTCAGGTCAAGCAACAAACTCTCACGGTTCCACCCGGCTCTCGCGGCACCATCTCACCCAACGGGCAGAATTTGCCCGCGCACGTCGCCGCTATCGTCACCTCCAATCAACCCGTGGCCGTGGAGCGCCCCGACTACTTCGTCAATGTCAATGGCGGAAAAGCCGGGAGCATTACCGGTGCCAGCGATGTTGTTGGACTGCCAACCCTTGCCAATGACTGGCTATTCGCGGAAGGTTTCACCGGCAACAGCGATCAGCCCGACTATCAGGAAAATCTCGTCATTGCGAACCTTGACACGACCGGCAACGCCTCGGTCACTATCAAACTGGAGTACGCAAACGGCACCAGCCAGAGCATTCCCTTGACGGTAACGAGCAAGAGCCAGGTGATCTGGAACGTGAACCAGAGCGCGACCAGCTCCTCTGCTACCCCGGAAGTCTCCGCCGATGTCTCCTCCACCGGCGCGCGAATTATCGTCGAACGGCAGATGTTCTTCCAGTATCATCATACTGTGAACAATCTCACGACGACAGCCAGGGGTGGCAACGAAATCCTGGGCCAGCCCGGTCCCGCCAGCAGGTACACCTATAGCTTCTCAGAAGGCTATACCTATACCGGCTACAACGAGTGGCTCACCATCCAGAATCCGACGAGCAGCGCGGAAACTATCGATGTGACCCTCTTCAATACTACCGGTAGCGTGTACACCTTCTCCATCGCGGTTGGGGCCACCACGCGCTCGACCACGGATCTGACTGCTATCGTTGCTCAACATATGGTCTCCTGCCACTGTAAATTCGACGACCAGGTCTCCATGAGCGTCCAATCGGCCAACAACGCTCCCTTCGTCGCCGAACGCCCGCAATACTGGAACACCACCGGCACCGGCACCACCTACCCCACTCAGGGCGGCACGGATGTCATCGGCTATACTGGCGGTTAGAGCGCAATTCGATTCCCGATTGATAGAGCATAAAACAAACGCCCCAATGCCATCAGGGCGTTTGTTTTATGTCAGCTTATCCATTGAATTTTCAACAATAGCATGGTATACTGTTTAGTATTCGATAGATGAATTGTCAACGATTAGAGGTGATATATGCCTGATCTTCACTGGTCCCACAGCGTTCACCACGACGGCTCCTCCTGCTATGTCAGCGCGCATGAACCCATCGCCCTCGGCTCAACTGTCAAGCTCCGCGTGCGTACCAGTCTGGATGCTCCTGTTGAAAGCATTTTCCTGCGCACGAACCCCGATGGCGAGCAGCATATAACCCCACTGCAACTCATCGCTAAAGATGCTGCCGCTTGCTGGTGGGAAGGTGAGATCGAGATCAAGATGCTGAAGAACAACTATCGCTTTTTGCTCTTGACACGTGAAGGCCACTGGTGGCTCACTGCCGCCGGAATGCTGCGCTATACACCAACGGATGCCAGCGATTTTCGCCTCCTTGCGCGCTATCAGGCCCCCACCTGGGTGCATGACACCGTCTTTTACCAGATTTTCCCCGACCGCTTTGCCGATGGAGACCCCTCCAATAATGTCCGTGATGGCGAATATCTCTGTTATGGTAAGCCGGTCGTAGCCCGGTTCTGGGGTGAGCTTCCAAACCAGCAGCGCGGCATGGGTGGAATCGAATTCTTCGGCGGTGACTTGCAGGGAATTATCCAGCATTTAGACTATTTACAGGACCTCGGCATCAATGCTCTCTATCTCACCCCAATTTTCACTTCGCCCAGCAATCATAAATATGACATCATCGATTACAGGCATGTTGACCCCCATTTCGGGGGTGACGAAGCCCTGCTCACCTTGCGCCGCGCCCTGGATGAGCGCGGCATGCGCCTGATGCTTGATCTCGTTCCCAATCATTGTAGTTCCCAACATCCCTGGTTTCTCGCTGCTCTGGCCGATGCAACTGCTCCCAGCGCCGAATTTTTTACCTTCTACAGGCGTCCAGATGACTACGAGACCTGGCACGGCATACACAGCCTCCCCAAGCTCAACTATCAGAGTGCGCGCCTGCGTGAAGAAATGTACTCAGGTGAGGATTCCGTTGCCCGTCACTGGCTCAAGCCCCCGTTTCGCATCGATGGTTGGCGCGTGGATGTGGCAAATATGCTGGCGCGTCAGGGTGAGAGCCAGCTAGAACACACGGTTGGGCGTGGTCTGCGTCGGGCGATTAAATCCATAGCCCCACACGCCTATCTGATCGGCGAGAACTTCTTCGATGGCTCGCCTCAGTTGCAGGGCGATGAACTGGATGCGACCATGAACTATCGCGGCTTCTCCATTCCCCTCCAGCAGTGGCTGGTCGGATACGATGCCTCACTGGCCTGGAGACCGGGCCTGCAAGAGCCGGACATGCTGCCCACTCCAGCGCTGGCCGAGCAGTGGCGAGCATTCATGGCCGCGATTCCCTGGCAGATCGCCACCCAGCAATTCAACTTACTGGATAGCCATGATACACGGCGCATACAAACGGTTGTCGGCGGGGATGAGATGCTGGCGCGTATTGCTGTTGTGCTCCTCTTCACCTTCCCCGGCACGCCCAGCGTCTATTATGGTGACGAGATCGGCATGGGCGGCGGCACTGACCCCGATTCCCGGCGCTGCATGATCTGGGATGAGCGTGCCTGGAACGGTGGGCGGCGCGCCTTCTACCAGCAGTTGATTCACCTGCGCCGCTCCTCTCCCGCTCTGCGTCACGGCGGCCTCCATGGTCTCTACGCGGCGGGCGAGACGATTGCTTTTCTCCGTGAAGCACCCAAAGAGCGCCTGCTTGTCGTCGCGCGACGAGCCGCTGATGGCCTGACTGCCTTGCCGGTACGACATGGTGGCCTGCCCGACGGCCTGGTCTTGCAAGAAATTATTTCCGGTGCGCGCGCGGTGGTAGAGCAGGGCATGCTCTCTCTCGCCAACATGCCCGCCCCAGGAGTCCAGATATGGCAGGGCGATGGTTGGGGCTTGTAAAATCTCAACCTTTTTCAATTGACATCTTGCTCAGCGGGAGGTATGCTCTTAGTAGTTAACAGTTTACTATTCGACAGTAGGAGAATCGATGCAGCAGGTTGAAATAGATCGCCCTGAACTTGAAAAGGAAATATCAGACTTTCTGGCGCAGTCCTTTTTGGAACTTGATGAGGGAGAACGGCAATTGATGAAGCAATTCGGGCTGACCATCACCCAGTACTGGGCGCTGGTTCATCTCGAAAGGGAAGAAGGGCGCTCCCTCAGCGAACTGGCCGACTTATTGATTTGTGATAAAAGCAATGTGACAGCTATTGTTGATAAGTTTGAAAAGAGCGGGCTGGCAGAGCGCAAGAGGGGGAAAGCGGGAGACCGGCGCTATATCCGTGTTGTCCTCACTCCTCAAGGACAACAACTGCGTGCGATCATGATGGACGCACGAGAGCACCTGCTCAGGCAGCGCTTTCGGTCATTGAGAACCGAGCACCTGCAACAACTACGCGAACCACTCCAACAACTTGCGCATGTTCTCCAAACGCAGTTTAAACAGAATGAAGTTCACGCCATGGTTGAAAACTCAGTCGAACAGGTACGCGCGCGGCCTGAGGCCTCTGCCGTTTTCTCCAGTATCTCCCTGGACGCAGCCATACAATTTGTCAAATAATTATTGCCCTGTGTAGCATTGCGCTGTAATCGACACTACATCGGCAATTTTATGCTCATCATTTGAGAGAGCAGGGTAATGTACTCACCCATCGCCCGGTTGAGCGGATTCATTCGCGGCTCGGCGTTCCCGGCGTATAGCCTGTTGAGGCATCATTTCCCCACGCCTGCTCAGGAATCATGCCGGAGTTATTGACTGCTGCCATCGTTGAGCATGGGCGCGCTTCATGATGAGGGCTGAGCGGCCCTCATCATGAAGCAGAGATATTAGCCCTTCACGCCTCCGACAGTCAGACCCGACTGGAAGAACCGGCGTGCGTAGAGGAACAGGGCCATCAAGGGAATAGAGATGATCACCGACGTGGCGGCGAAGTAGCCCCAGGGAGTCGTATAGGTTCCTTGCAGCGCGTTCAGGCCGAGGATGAATGTCAGATTGCTGCCATTCGAGTTCGCGTTCAGGACAAAGTTTGCCAGAGCGAACTCGGTGTAACTACCGACGAACATGAACAGTGCCGATGCGGCCAGCGCAGGCGTGGCGAGCGGTAAGGTGACGCGCCAGAATGCCTGCTGCATGGTCGCGCCATCGATCATTGCTGCCTGCTCCAGATCGACCGGGATAGTATCGAAGTAGCCCTTCATGTTCCACGTGCCAAAGACGAGGCTGCCTGCTGCATAAATCAAGGCAAGGCCGACAAGTGGAGCCGTATTTAACAGATTCAGGTACTCTAGCAGGTAGTAGTAGGCAGTGATGGCGAGCAGCCCCGGGAAAGCTTGCAGTGCCAGCAGCAAGCTCAGGCTCGCCTCGCGACCTCGAAAACGGAAGCGCGACAACGCATACGCGCCGGTTATCGAGAAGAGGATGCCGATCGCCGTAGAGAGGAGGCAGACAAAGGTGGTGTTCAGCAGCCAGTTGAAGACTGGCTCCCTGGTAAAGGCATACACGTAATTGGAAAATGTCGGGTTGACCGGAAACAATTGGAGCGAGGTTGCGTACAGGTTCTGATCACCAGCCAATGATGCCTGTATCACATAATACATGGGGAACAGGGCAAAGATAACCATGACAATCAGGTACGCGTAGAGAAGAATAACCGGCAGATTCCTCAGAAAACGTAGCCGCGCTACCTGCGCTCTGCTTTGCGTGCGCACCCTTGCTCTTGCCACGGGGGCAGTTCCCCCGGCTGATATGGCTCCGCTCTTGGCGTTGAGTATTCTGCCAGGAAGTTGTTCGCTCATACTGGCGCCTCACTTCTGCGTGCTCCAAGCGCGCGCGCCAGGAAGGTCAGCGCGCCCAGAATAATGAAAACGGTAATCGCAAAAGCCGCGATCTGTGCGTAGTGGATATTGGCAGCACTTGCGCCCAGCACCTGGTTGTACATGTAGATCATGACGAAGGTAGTCGCGCCCGGCCTGGCCGGGTCGGTGATGGGGCCACCCGCTGTAATCAGGTAGACGGTAGTGAACATCTGGAAGGTCGTAATGGCGCTGAGGATTGTTATTGGCGTAACTGCGGGCCGCAGCTGCGGGAACGTGACCTGCCAGAAGGTTTGCCAGGCGTTTGCGCCATCGACGCTGGCCGCCTCACCCATTTCTTTCGGCACGCTTTGCAATGCTCCTAACATCACGACTGTAAAGAAGGGGTAGGACAGCCAGACGTTCACAATCACAACGGCGATGAAAGCGGCGACCGGGTTGGTGAGCCAGGGTATACCGAATTTTGCGCCGAAAAAAACTCGCCCGATTTCGTTGATGGGGCCGAAGTCGTAGTTGAAAAGAAATTTCCAGATCAACGCCGTAATCGCCGAAGGTGCGGCCCATGGCACGAGCAGCAGACTCATCCAGATAGCCGAGCCTTTGACCAACCGATGATTGAGCGCGAGGGCAGTGACCATGCCAACCAGCACGAACAACGCTACGCAGACAATCACGTACAGAATGGTTAGAGCCAGCACGTAGTACAGGTCCGAATCGGATGTGAAGATGAGATGAATGTAGTTAGCCAGACCGACAAAGTTGTAGGACTCGTTAAACTCTGTGTTGTTGGTAAACGAGAGAAACAGCGTGTACAGGATGGGCGTCATGTTGATGAGCAGGATCATGACGATAATCGGAAGCAGGTAGAAGAAAATAGTGCGGCGTTTTACCTGCAGCATAGCTTCCCTCTCTTTCTCTCGGCGACACGTAGCATGGTGACTCCTTCCGATGGTGAATAGCTGGAGATGCTTCTCGAGCAGCCTATAGACAGTGCGATCGGGTCAGTGTAACGAAAGGACGAATGAGGGTGAGGCGCAGGGAGGGAGCATCTGCTCCTTCCCCGCGTCTTATGTTGAGCAAAGCAGACCTCAGGAAGAGATGTTTTTCACTGCCTGTTCTGCGGCTGTCTGCGCGTTACTTAAAGCTACCGCGGGTGTTTCCGTGCCGTTCCAGATGGCGGTCAGCGCGTTGCCAACCGGCGTCCAGAGGGCGGACATATACGGTGTATTCGGAAGCGCCGTGCCATACGGAACCTGACTGGCGAAGCCGGAAATGGCCGGGTTATTCGTCACTGCTGGATTCGCCAGCGCGGCCTTATTTGCCGGGATTTCTCCATCAGACTTAATCATCTGCAACTGATTTGCGGTGTTGGTGTAGAACTTCAGAATATCAGCATCCAGAGCCGGGTCTTTGGCGTCCTTAGTGATCCACAGAGACTTCACACCGACAAATGGAGAGGCATGCATGTCGTTATTTGTTGTCACAAGGGGCAGCGTGGCAAAGCCAACATTGATATGGGACGTATTCGCGTAGTTGTCATACGCCCAGTCACCATCAATGATGGCTGCTGCTTTCCCCTCGGTGAAAAGTGAAGAGGCCGTTGTGCCGTCAAGCTGCTTGGGCAGGTAGGGCCGGAACGAGGCGATGAAGTTGCCTGCTGCTATTGCCTGCGGGGTATTCAGACCAACTGTGCCATCCGGTTTCACGTAGTATGCTCCGTTGCCATAGAACCAGTCAGCGTTGTAATAAGGGTCCGTCGTTGGCCAGACAATGCCGTACTTGCCGGGATGGGCCTGCTCGTAGCTCTTCTCGAATGCCAGCAACTGATCGGTTGTGGTGGGAAGCTGTGAGGCGCTGATGAGGCTTTTGTTGTACATGATGGTGACTGCCTCGACGGTCTCAGGCACGCCCCAGACATGGCCCTGGAATTGCACTGCCTGCGCCGCGGCCGGTGTATACGTCGAGTTCACATACGATTGACTGATATACTGGTCCGCCGGGATCAACGAATGGCTATCGACCAACTCGCCCAGCGAATCATCGACCCAGGCCAGGATATCCGGCCCGTTGTTGGCCCGGATGGCCGTGGTCGCCTTCGTGATCAGGTTCGATGTTATCTGCACCAGCTTGATGGTGACGTTGGGGTGCAGCTTCATGTAGGCGTTGAAAATAGCCTGCTTGGGTTGAACGTAAGTGCCTCCCCAACCATGCCATATCGTGACAGTCTCAGGTTGATTCGATGAGGTCGAACTGCTCTCGCTGGATGAGCCGCAGGCTGCCACGAACAGCGCCAGCGCCATACAGATGAGAAGCAGGATAGAGTAGCTCCGCTTCATGTGTTCCTCCATTGCGAGTTTGTCAAAATAGTCCCACCTGCATCCGTTGCGCAACGGATTGCTCTACGATGAATTCTTCTGCAAAGGTGTATCCCTGCAAGTAATAAGGGGCTGAAAACAGTTCCATTCATTACAGGAACTATCGAAGGTTTTGCGCATCATTCTCTGCAAATGATGTTGCTGGGGTTAAAACTTATTCCAGGAAGCGCGACCACCTCCTCCTTCTCTCGCCTCGCGAGGATGGTTTCCCACATCGCTGAACCATTTCCCACTTTCTACCTGAAAAAGATCGTTCATCTTGCGGTGCCGGTGTGGTTTTCTTTTCGATAGTTGACTATTCAACTGTAGCTAATTGTAGTATACTCCACAAATTTCTCCTTGTCAATAGGATTGGCCGTACTTTTTCGGCTTGCTGTTAAAAAAAGGCCCTTGTATTTCCCCCTGTTTCATGCTATACTCTAAGAGGCAAGCAGCCGGTATTCCATGTTTATCGCCCGCCTGCTCATCCACGCACCTGTTTAACCACCATTTCCACCACTTTTCCGCCTTATGAAAGAGAATGCATCGCGGATTGCGCGTTTTGCGCAGCACGTCCTCGGCAAGCCGCTCTACCCGTACCAGTGGGAGATTGCCGGGGCGATTCTGACCTCTGTTTTCAACGGCGAGGGCAAGATTTTCAGTGTCATGATGGCGCGGCAGATGGGGAAGAATCAGCTTTCCGCCGTCATTGAGGCATACCTGCTTACCTGCATGCCGCAGGGAACGATTGTCAAGGCCGCGCCCACGTTTACGCCGCAGATCATCAACAGCCGCCTGCGTCTGCTCTCGCTGCTCGATACCCCTTTCACGCGAGACCGCATCTGGACAAGCAACGGTTATATCCTCGGTCTTGCTCCACGCGCCGATCCCGCCGTGCTGCGGGCGCACAGCGGACCACGCGTCATGTTCTACTCTGCCAGCCCGGAAAGCAACGTCGTTGGCGCAACCGCCGACCTGCTGCTGGAGATCGATGAGGCCCAGGATGTCTCCACCGAGAAGTTCGACCGCGACTTCAGACCGATGGCTGCCGTCCAGAACGCGACCACCGTACTTTATGGCACCGCCTGGTCCGACGATACCTTACTGGCGCAGCAGCGAGCCATCAATCTGATCCTGGAGCAGCGCACAGGCGAACGTCGCCACTTCGAGTTCGACTGGCGCGTCCTCGCCGCCATCAACCCGGCCTATCGCGCCTTCGTTGAGCAGGAAATTGCCCGCCTGGGCGAGGATCACCTCGCCATTCAGACGCAGTATTTCCTGCGCCCCAGCAGCGGCGCGGGCTACTTCCTCAATCCCTTACAGCGCGGCCTCTTGCAGGGGACGCATCGCTGGGAGGAGACGTCGCCGGGAGGAGGTCTGCATGAGGGGTGGTATGTCGCGGGCATGGACGTGGCCGGAGAGGAGCGCCCGGCACATGGCGTTGCCGGTGCCAGCATGCGGGGCATGACACGGACACAGCGCGATAGCACCGTCATCACCATCGGGCGTGTCTTTCTGAACGAACTGAATTTACCGTCCGTGGAGGTGGTGCATCAGCAGTGGTGGACCGGCAAACCCTACCTCGAACAGTATGCCGCGACGGTCGCGCTGGCAGAGCAATGGGGCCTGCGTGCGCTTGTCATCGATGCTACCGGTCTGGGGGCCTGGCTGGCTTCGCTGCTCAGCAACCGACTGGGCGAAGAGCGCGTACAGCCCTTCACGTTTACGCGCCCCAGCAAATCTCGCCTGGCCTACCAGCTGCTGGCCCTTTTGAACAGCGGACGTCTCAAGCTCTACGCCTCCACGGACGCGCCAGCCTTTATCTACGAAGAGTGCTGGCGGCAGCTTCACCTGGCCCGCTATCGCCTGCCTGCGCCCGAAGTCCTCGACTTCTACGTCGACCCCGCTGAGGGCCACGACGATTTTCTCATGAGCCTCGCTCTGCTGACGGAAGCTCTCAACACCCCTGTGGCCCCCGCTGCCTCCACTCTTATTCGACCCAGAAGATTGTATCAGGAGGAAGGGAGATTTTAACCGGCCCGCTTTTCACCGGGTACTTGCTCGGCCAGCCGGTGCTGCCTCTGCAAATACGCGCTCCAGCGCAGCAAGACCACCATCACGCCTTCGACAATGAAGATGCCAACGAACTTGTAGAAGGAGGGCAGGGCCAGCGCCAGGATGCCGAGCGCGCACGTCGCTCCGTAAAGCACGAGGCAGACCTGGCGCGGGTTCAGGCCGCCAAAGAGCAGGCGGTAGTGCAGGTGTGTGAAGCGGGCATGCATCGGCAGCAGGTCGCGCTGCATCGGATGCTGGCCGCGCCTGATGCGATTAATCATCACCAGCGCCACGTCCAGTATCGGTATGCCCAGCAACATCAGGATGAGGGCGAACTTCGCGCCCCCTATAATAGCCAGCACAGCCAGCCCGATGCCCAGAAACTGCGAACCGCTATCACCCATGATGATACTAGCCGGACTCCAGTTATGCGGGAGGAAACCCGCGACCGCACCCGTAAAAATAGCCGCCAGTAGCGCGATGCTGTATTGTTGCAGCGACCAGCTAATGATCGTGATGAAGAGGCCGGTAATCGCCACGATGCCCGCCGCCAGCCCATCCAGCCCATCGATGAAATTGATGGCGTTCATCATGCCCACAATCCAGAACCAGGTGAAAAGGACGGCGGGAATAGCCAGCCAGGAGACAATGGGGGCGCGAATAAACAGCGTCAGCGTCGTCTGACGATACCAGGGAAGCGCGGGGTTGTAGGCAGCGGAGCCTCGCACGAAAGGATTATGGACGCCGAAGAACAGGACGCCATGAAAGACATGCAGTCCCGGCCCCAGCAGAATCACAACAGCAGCCGTCTGCGCTATCAGCTTGGGTAGGGGTTTCAATCCCTTCACATCGTCGTAGGCATGAACCGCGACGATGAGCAGCGAGGCAATCGCGAAAAGGACATATATGACCAGCTCTTTAGGAAATGTGTGTCCGAATATGGATTCGACCGGTTGATTCTGTGTTGTGAGGGAGGGCGCGTAGAAAAGCAAGGAGACGATCAGAAAGGCGGCAAAAATGCCGAGTCCTCCCAGTCGGGGCTTCGCTGACGTGTGAATCTTCCCCGCTTTCACAGGCTCTACCCACCCGAACCGCAAGCACATCGTCTTCACGAGCAAGGTGAAAAGATAGGCCAGCGCGAATGTGAGGACTCCAATCAGCAAAATTTGTGCGCCCTGTGGTATGGCGGGCGCAACGAAGAGCAGTAAAACACTTCCTACGTACAAGATACGACATCCTTTCTGGCTGCGCCAGTCATCTTTTCCTGTGAAAAGAGAAGAAATCTCTATTCTCTACCATGTTAAACGAATGAGATGGGGGGAATGGACGCCACCAGTGATACGTTTTGCATGGTTGAAGGGTGTCAAAGAGAGAAAATCTCTCGACGCCAGTCCTGTAACGTGGTACAATGCGTTGCATTAGAGTTTCTATTTGCATGTCAGAATAGCAGAGTAGCGTACTTATCCCTTATTTTTTATGAATGCTAAGGAGAGCAGTATATGGCACGGAAACGCAGGAGACCACCACAGGAAAGCATTGATAGTATTTTACTGGCGATGAGCCGTCGTGATGATCTTGATGATGAAACCATGATTCATTATTTTGACCGGCTGGATGAAGAATGGGAAACGGGCGCGCGTGATAAGGTCTTACATCTCTTGCGCAGCAACGACACTGCCGCCAATTCCGCTGCTGTCATGATTCTCTCTGAACTGGCAAGCGATGATGACCTGGAACACCTGGAAGACTTTATAACCGATCCCACTATTACCGACCTCTCAAAGCTTACTCTGGCCCCTCTTCTGAAAGAACTGGGTTCCGAGATGGCCGATGATGGTATTCTCCCCTATCTCAACGACCCGGAAGCGGCCATGATGCAGATGCAGGCCCGCTTGCTCGAACTCGTGGGACAGAGCGAGCTTGGCGTCGAATCAATTCTGGAAGATGTCATGGAGATGCCGGTGGAGCGCCGCCTCGCCTTTATTAGCTGGCTGGGCAACAGCCAGGACCTCCGCGCTGCCAGACTGCTCGTCCCCCTGCTCGAAAATTCATCGACAAAGGTAGTACAGGCTGCTATCGATGCGCTTGAGCAGCTTGGAACAATTGCTGCCCCGCAGGCGATCCCCGCCCTCAACTACCTGCTGAGCACCAGCGCCAATCGGACCGTCAAACAGCATGCGCGCGCGGCTCTGGGGCGGCTCACCATGCAATCTGTTCCCGGCGTCGAGGCCGAGGCGATACAGGCAAGGCGCTCTCAACGCCTCCCTCTCCATGAGGTGCGCGTCAGTTTCATCGATGGCGTTGGCGCTCAAATGATTATGCTCTCCTGGGAACGCCCCGATGGCCTGCTCAAAGGCGTGAACCTGCTCTATCAAGATCAATGGGGCATTAAGGATTGCTACGGTACCGACGAAATGGATGCCGATCTCTGGGCCTCGCTCATAGAGCAGATGGAGGGGCAGGGATTCGGCAGTTTTAGCGTTTCCATCGAGTATGCCCGTTCTCTGGTGGGGGAGGCCCGTGCCGTCAACAAGCGCACTCGCCATCGCATTCCCGTCGCCTTCTCGATCTGGCGCCCCTTTATTGAAGATGAGGAGGCGCGGCAGAAGGACGTTTCAACGTCTACCACCGTACCGACCGCTCTAGAGCCGATCCCTTTGACGCCGGAGGTCAGACAACTGGCGCAGCAGCGCGGCGGAGAACTCGTCGGCATGAAGGAGTTTTCCTCGTGGCTGTTTGAGCCGTTTGAGAGCCTCCAACCGTACATCAACCGCTACTGGACCAACTTTGCCCTCGCCGAAATGTCTCAGAACCAGAGCGCTCGTGGGCGGCGTGCCCGTGGGCGTGGACAGGGGCGCGGCAATAAAGACCTGTCGCAAGAGCAACTCCAGTATCTCGAAGATGCCGTCAGCGAGGCTATCGCAAACCTGATTGATGAGCAGTGGCGGGCGCTCTATGAAGCGCGCATGCGCCGCCAGGCCCTGCTCTTCCAGTTTGCCGACCGTAAAAAGGACGCCTCGCTCGTGCAGGCGGTAGCCGCGGCTCTTCATCCCGCTTCCGGCATTCCTGCCATCGACCAGCCCTTCCTGCGTGCTATGATGCGCGTCTCTATCCAGCAGGGTCCCATCCGCATGCTCGCCGCTGCCCTCGAAGCAGGCCAGTTCGACCGCCTGCCCCTGGGTCCCTTTTCGCTGGGTGAAGATTGATCCATCACCACAACGGGTTCATAACCAGTCCCGTAATCAGCTTGGGATAGAAGTAGGTTGCCTTTTGCGGCATCAATTCCCCGGCTAGCGCCACCTCGCTGATCTGTCGTACCGGCGTGGCGTTGAGCAGTAGCGCTACCTGCGCCTGTCCCTGCTCGACTGCTTGCAGCGCCGCCCTGGCCTCGTGAACGTAGCGCACATACTGCCCCGCTGTAACCTCTTCCGGGCGCAGACCGAGCAGCGCTTCCAGAATCAGCCGGTGCGCGATAGCCACATCCAACTCATACCAGGCGCGCGCGTGGCCGCTCGCCGCCATCTGGCCCCTGCCTCTCTCGTTGAGCGTCAGTAGAAAGCGGCGCTGCGGCGTCTGTAGCACCATCGATGGCCCTCGCTTTGCTGCCTCGGCCAGCCACCGTTCCAGTTCCTCGCTACCCGTTCCCTGTTCCAGTTCCTGTACCGTAAAGTACTGCTCCAGGTTCTCTCGCTTGAGCTTTCCCAGCGCCTGCTCGCTCAAGCCGTACAGTAGCCGGTGCGTTGGCAGCACCAGCATCCCCGCGTCCTCTATATCGATGAGCGCCATCATCACATAATTGGCGGCTTCGGCGGCGCTGGCGTCTTTATGCCGCTCGTGCATCTCATTACGATAGTTCAGCGCGGTCTCATAGCGATGGTGGCCGTCCGCTATAAACAACTGACGCCCGGCAAAGAAATCCTGGATAAGTGCGATCTGTCGCTCGTCCGTGATTGGCTGCAAAATATGGTGCTCATTCGCCTCGTCGGTAATCTCAATCTCTGCATGGGCGGCGTAGGGTTCGAGCAGGCGTCGTATGCGGGCCTGCGGATCGTTGTACAACGCCATGATCGGGCTGAACTGGGTCGCTGTGGCCCGCAAGAGGTGCAAACGGTCGTCCTTCAGTTTGGGGAGCGTGCGTTCGTGCGGCAGGACGACCTGAGCGCTCCACGGCTCCAGCCGCACCCGTGCCAGCAGGCTTGTGCGTGTGTACGTCTTCACACCATGCGCAAAACGCTGCTGGTACAGGTAAAACGCGGGCCTCTCTTCCTGGCGCAACACGCCGTTAAGCCGCCATTCCCCATAAGTAGCCGCCGCTCGCGTGTAGCGATTATTCAACTCGTTATCCCCCGGCTCCTGCTTCGTCAATTCGAGTCGAATCACGTTATAGGGGTTGCGCTCATAATAGCGTTCCTGCGCCTCCGGCGAAATCACATCAAACGGCGGTGTCACCACCTCCGCCAGATTGCCCACCACTCCACGATTGTAACGTATCCCCTTCAATGGTTGTAGCTCTACCATACCTGTTTCACCCTCTTGAAAAAAGTAACTCTAACGACATGTGTGAAGGCTTTTTATAGCCTGTCACGCTGCCTATTGTACCATGTTTTCGGCTCGCACAATTGTGGACAAAATATAGAAAATTTGTTCTAAAAGACCTTGACAAATCCCTCCTTGTAAGGTAATATACTCATTGTGACGAACAAATGTTCAAAACTGAATACGTTCTCCCACCCCCACTTACTACACTCCATACCGTCCTCTTATCTGGCGGCTGGGTTGTCCTCCCCCTTCTCCCTCGCCCAGCCGCTGTCGGGGGCATGAAGCCTCCCCAGAAAAAAACGATTTCTCAACCGGTTTTTCCCCCACAAGTCCTACTCTTGAGCCTGTTACATTGACGCACCTTGATACAGCATGTATCTTTGCTTAAGAAGAAACCGTTCAATTGTGTTGATACATGTAGGGATAACACATATGCAAGCTGTAGCAGTAGAGACCCTGGTGGGTCAGACATTAGGAAGTTATCATATAGAGCGTTTATTGGGGCAGGGACGCCTGAGCGCTGTCTATCTTGGACGGCAGGCAGCAACACCGGTTGCCGTCACCACCTTTCTCATACCCGCGACATTCTCCGCTCAGGCGCGGGAGCGTTTTCTTGCCCGTTTCCGGCGCGAGGCTCAGGCTCTTGTTTCCCTGAATCACCCCCGTATCCTGCCCATTTACGCATATGGTGTGGAGTACGGCCATCCGTATCTTGTAACGCCCTACGCCGCCGATGGCTCGCTCGCCAACGTTCTCAAGCAGCGTGGGCGCTGTACCCCTGTCTTCATCCTTCAGGCGCTGGAGCAGATTGCTGCCGCCCTCGATTATGCCCACGCGCACGGCGTTGTCCACGGCACGCTCAAGCCTGCCAATGTGCTGCTGCACGGCTCCGACGAACGCGACTTGCAGGTCGCCGGTTTCAGCCTGGTACGCATTCTGGAAATGCGCGGCATCGAGCAGAGCGGCTTTCCCTACGCCCACCTGCTCAATATCGCGGGAACCTTCCTGGGTACGCCCGAATATATCGCGCCCGAATGCGTCCAGGGCCAGCCTGCCGACGCGCGCTCAGATATCTACGCCCTCGGTATCCTGCTCTTTGAACTGCTGAGTGGCAAACCCCCTTTTACCGGCTCAGACCCGGTTCAGATTGCGCTCCAGCATGGCCAGCAGCCGTTGCCGTCACTTCGTAGACTCTGTCCCGATGTGGCGCCTGCGCTGGAAGTAGTTGTCAACCGGGCGCTTGCCCGCGACCCCGCACAGCGTTTCCAGCATGCAGGCGAACTGGCCGCTGCTTTCGCGCAGGCGCTTTCTTCCAGACCCTCTGCCGTGTCAGTTCCCGATGCTCCTACTCTTGTCTCTGCTGATCAGTTCTCGAGCAAGATAGCGCCGCCCGACAAGTGGCAAATTCTCCCGCCGTTTGTAACGGGACATCTGCCAGCCGTCACGTCCGCGCCCCTCTCTCCAGTCTCACCGGCTTCGTCTGAAAAGATGACCGGGGCAATGCCGCGAACCGCTAGCATAGCGCCTGATGATCAGAGAACGATTGCGGCCCCGGTGCTCTCGACGCAAGATGTGGATGCCATGTCCGTCGATCCTTTCGAGTGGTGGTCGCGGACCTTTACCGGCCACCTTCCGTCTGCCGGTACCCTTCCCCTGGGCGCTCCAGGCGTGCCGGGAACATATAGCCCTGTCCGTCCTGCCACGCGCCAGCAAAAGATGAACCGGCGACAGGTTGTGGCAGCTCTTGCGGCTGGCGGTCTGTTGGTGGCAGGCTTCGGCGGCCTGAGTCTGGCGCATATGCTCGAACACGGCACCGCTCAGACTACCGTCGGTACCACCACCGCGCCCGGCTCAAAGACCACACCGACCCAGGGTCAGGTTGCCAGCAAGACGACTTCCACGCCGACATCACAGCCAACTACGAAGCCGACGCAGAAGCCCACGGCAAAGCCAACTACGAAGCCGACAGCAACATCAACGCCGGGGACGACACCCACCTCTGCCCCTTCTCCAACACCAACGCCGACCAGAAGCGTGCCGACGCCGACGCCGACCCCCACACATACCGGCACTGTCATCGGACATACCAGTCAGCCAACCAATACCGCCACCAGTTTTACGAACCCATCAGATAACCAGGGCAGCCTGCTCATTCACTTGCCCAATGGGAATTTCGCCGCCTATGAAAAGGCCTGCACCCATCAGGGCGTCCCGGTTTACTACGATGGCGGCTCCCACCAGCTCGTCTGCCCCGCCCACGGCGCGCGCTTTGATCCCGCCAATGGCGGCAATGTCCTGCAAGGCCCCGCCAGCAGGCCCCTGCCTTCTGTCGCCATCCATATCTACAGCGACGGCACGATCACCGCCGGATAAGCTTCTGCGCTGCGCTCAGAATGGCATGGAAATAAGCCTCTCGTATGTCATTTAGATGTGGCGCAGAAGCTCAGGCCGGGAAAAGAATCATCCTTGACGGCTGCATCCTGTGAGGCTACAATGAGGGAACTGAGGTAGACTATTTTACAAAAGGGCAGGTTCAAATGAGCGTGGAGATTATTACGTATTTTGGCTTTGTTGTAGCCGCATGCATTCTTATCTGGGCGGTGTATGAACTGGCAAGGCGTTATGACCGGAAAAGATTCAATACAAAGGATACCAATAGCTGGGTTTCATTAGATACAACATCCTCACGTGATGTCGAAGAACCTCTTACCGTAAGCGAGGATGAAGACGATGAAGAACATCCCGAGCAATCGTTGCATTCTCGTGCCAGGCAGAACGGCCACTATTCCGAAAGCAAAAAGCCTTCCTAGCCACTTACCTGGGCCGTTCATTCGTCATGCTTTTCAAGCATACGTGCCACTTCGGCCAGTACCTCGCTCACGTTGAGTTCGGGTGAGTTGTCATCGTCGTCGGGTTCCTCGTATGTCTCGGTTGAGACAGGCTGTGCTGGTGTATCCTCATCGCCTTCCGGCATATCGGCGATCTCCTTGATGAACTCCTGCTCGCATGCTTCGAGCGCCTCATCCACCGGGCAGTTGCTGTACACAATGCGTGGAATCAGGCTGTGATACATGGCGACGGTCTGCATGATGGCGCCGAAGGCCAGTTGGAATTGCTCAAATGTAATGCCATCATCCGCCAGAGGAATGCCTTCTTCGACCCGTACTTCGCCATCCTCAAGGTCAAGCCCGAATTTCCCCATCGCGATCCGGTAATTCACCGCCATCAAAGCTTCCAGGCATTCGAGCCGCCTCTTCGTACCCACAGTACAGATATGAGGAGCGATCAACATGAGCTTGCGCGATAGCCCATTCTGCTGGATGCCTATAATCATGCGCCACTGTCCATGATTGCCATGAAAGCCCAGCTCGACCAGCTCCTGCTCTTGATCGACTTGCGCAAGCCGTAACCCCAGGCGTGAGAGGTAATCAAGGATGTGAGGAAAGCCGAAATAATCAGCCATGCAACGCTCCTTCTCCATCTGTTTTTTATGAAACGCCTTTGCCACAAGATAACTACCTTGCCATAAGTATACCATATCACCCTGTTCCGCCTCGCCACGAAACTCTTTCTCATTTACAGACACGAATGAACATACAAAGGGAGACGCGGGCAAAGCTACCCGCGTCTCCCTTCATCCGCCAGTGCGCGCCTCCGTTTAAATGCGGAAGCGCGTACCTGCGCGCTTATATGCTTCCTGGTCGGCGCGGAAGCTGTCGGCGTTTGTACCGCGAGCCGCGGCCAGGAACTCGGCCAGCAACTGGACAGGCAGCGCAGCCAGCAGAGGAGTCAACTCTTCGGGGAGCGTGCTGAGGTCGCCGAGAGAAAAGCGCGACCAGCCGGGACGGGCAAACAATGCCGCCGTCTCCTCGTCCGTGCTTTCGCCAGGTATATCGCCGATCAGCCAGACACGCGAGCCGATCTCGCTCGTAGCCCTCAAGAAATCGGCCATGCGCCGCTCTGCCGGTCCCGGCACGCTGACGGGAATGAGCAGGTCTTCTGCCTCAAAGGCAACCTGCGGCCCGTGGATGGCCTGCTCCAACTCGAAGCCCTCCGCCGTCACATAGGACGCCTCCTTCGCCTTGAGCGCGCCCTCCGGCCCGGTCACTGCGTTTGGCCCCGCGCCAATATAATAGAGCCTGCGCTGGTGCTCGACGGCCTCCCGCGCAATCTGGCGCACCTCGTCCTCGCGGGCCAGGATATCTTCCATCAGCGCGGGCAGGGCGACCAGTCCCTGCTCAAGTCGCTGCGCCTGCGCCGTCTCGCCAGAGAGCGCAGCCATACGCGCCGCGATCTGCCCCAGTCGTGTCAGTGCGCCGATATAGCTGATCGAATGCGTCGAGGATGGATCTTGCTCCACCGTCTCGATAAGCACGTCTGGCCCCTGCATCTTCGAGTTTTTGCCGGTGATGCCCACCGTTGGCACATGAGCCTCCACTGCCCGCTGCACTGCCAGATTGCCATGCAGCTTGCTTCCACGGTGACTGATGATAATTACCCCATCACTGGCTCGCAGCGGGCGCGGGTAATGCACAAACTCGAAGGAGCGTACTGCCCAGGCGTCCGCTCCCGCCGCGCGCAGCAGGTACTCGCCCACACTCGCCGCGTGATAGCTCGTGCCGATGCCCGACAGAAAGATGCGCCCGCTCTTTGCCAGATGCTCCGCCGCCCGCGTCGGCCCTTCCCCATCCCCCAGCAAGTCGCGCACCGCCTGCGGCTGCCCATGAATTGAACGATACAACCCTGTTCCCTCTTCTGTTGCCATACAAAAACCTCTCTTCCAGAAAAGAAATATGGATCCGTTAATTTACAGTGTACCTGATTTTACACCGTACTGCTACAGCCAATTGCTCCCTTCGGAGGTTTATAATAAGCAAGGAGTACCGGAGCGTTACCATTTTCCAGTGGGAAGCGTATCTGTAAATGTCAATCCACTCAATATTCGAGCGCAGTCACCATAGAAGATGAGATGTGATGGCGAGGGATTGCCACCGTGTTGTTCTGAATGGCGCGAATGATCCACACCATTACCTTCTTAGCAAGAAATAAACATATGAATTCAAAGGAGTACATCTATGCCTGGTCAGACAAGTCATACGCTCCCTGCCCGGCGCGACATTGAGAGCCTCCCGTTTGAGGAGCGTGGGCGACTGGGAGCCGAGAATGCTGTGCGCTGCATGGGCGTCACAGCGCAGGATCGCGTCTTTATCATCACTGATTATGCTCGTGAGAACATTGCTCGCGATGTAGCAAGCGCCGCGCTCGCCCGCCATGCTGATGTCACTGTGCGCTTTCTGGAACACTATGGCGAGCGTCCCCTTACCTTCTTTCCCGATGAGATGCGCCACGATATTATCGCGGCGCGCCCGACCGTGACCTTCTACATTGCCACGGCCCAGCCGGGCGAAATCGGCATGCGTATTCCCTTGCTGCCTTTCCTGGCTCAGGAACTCAAAGTCCGTCACGGCCACATGATCGGCATCGATGAAGCCCTCATGGCGGACGGCATGTGCGCCGACTACGATGAAGTCTTCAGCCTGACCAATCAGGTCTACGACCTCGTGCGCAATGCCACGACCATCCACGTCACCTCTCAGAAGGGCAGCGATGTCACGGCCACTTTTCACCAGGATTGGAAGTGGATTCCCTGCCACGGACGCTACCACGAGCAAGGCAAATGGGGCAACCTGCCAGAAGGCGAAGTCTTCACGGCTCCCGCCAGCGTCGACGGCGTGCTCGTCTGCGATGTGCTCGGCGACTACTTCTCTGAGAAGTATGGTGTCCTGGAGCATCCTGTTACCATTACTGTCAAAGGCGGCTATATCACCGGTATCAGCAGCGAGAACGAGGAACTGGCCCGCGAATTGCATGACTACCTGTTTTCTACCCCCAACGGCAATCGGGCGGGCGAATTTGCCATCGGCACCCTCACCAGCCTCAAAAAGCTGACCGGCAACCTGCTGCAGGATGAGAAGATGCCCGGCCTGCACGTCGCCTTCGGTAACCCCTACCCCCAGTTTACCGGGGCTGACTGGGATGCGAAGGTTCATGTTGATGTCATCCCCACCTGCTGCACCATCGAGGTTGATGGCCGTGTCATCATGCGCAATGGTGAGTTTACGATTTGATTTTTGTGTATGCAGGATAGATATGAGGCGAGTGAGTGTCCGCTCGCTTGCCTCTGCGGGGAATTTGTAAAATCTTCTGCCAATCTGCCAATCGAACCTTATAAGCATTGACAGCAGAGGGTGTATTCTTGTAAAATTTTATTGGTTCCCCCCGATTTACACTGCCGATCAGACAGAGAATAGAGCCTGCTTACCTCTGTAATGGGGCGCGAGAGGAGTGTCAGGGTGACAACTGTCCGGGGACAACATCTCATTGGCAAAACTGTAGGCGGATGCGTCCTTGAAAGCCTGTTGGGATACGGCGGTTCCAGTGCCGTTTTCCTGGCGCATCAACATAACCCCGAACGCGAAGTTGCCGTCAAAGTCTTTCTCCCTCGTTCGACCCTGGATGGAAAGATGCAGAAGGACTTTTACATACGCTTCTTGCGCGAGGCGCAAGCAGCCAGCGAACTCGATCACCCCAACATCCTTCCCATATACTCTTATGGCGAACAGGATGGCCTCCCCTATATTATCATGCCCTACATGCCGGGCGGCACCCTCTACGAGTATGCCCGCAAGCGCGGTCGCCTTTCCCTGGAAGAGGCGTGCTGGTATCTGGAACAGATTGCTTCAGCCCTCGACTACGCCCATGAGCAGGGCTGCGTTCATTGCGATGTCAAACCTGCCAATATCCTGCTCGACAGCGAGGGGCGCGCCCTGCTGACCGATTTTGGTATTGCTCACATCATCCGCTCAGAAGGGACCACGGCTGTTGAGGGAAAGCCGGGACAGGCATCGCAGCCGGAACTGTTGATGGGAACGCCCGATTACATCTCACCGGAGCAGGCGCTGGGACACAAACTCGATGGTCGCTCTGACATCTATTCCCTCGGCATCATGCTCTTTTTCCTGCTGGCCGGTTCGCTTCCCTTCAAAGCTGATAGCACCATCGCCATCGCTCTTCTGCATGTACACGAGCCACCACCTTCGCTCTGCATGCTGCGCGCCGATATCTCTCCCACCCTGGACCGCGTTGTCCGTAAGGCGCTGGCAAAATCACCGGAGGACCGTTTTCAGAGCGCGAACCAGTTCTGCACCGCCTTTGCCCTGGCGGCAGGACTGCTCAATCCCGCTGATCTGCCGCCGGAAGTGCTCAAGGATGTTCAGATAGAGGAAGTCCTGGCCGAGCCGCAGGTGCAGCCAAATCTTCTTGCCGCCAGCCCGCTCGTGCATGTTCGGCCTCTACGCGGCCAGCAGGCCTTCTGGCGTTCCCTGAATTTCACCCGCGTTCTTGCCGTCGTTGCCCTGCTCCTGCTGCTCACCATTGGGGCGGCCCTGGGCACAGGCGCTCTTACAGCGCGCATGACTCATGGTGGTACCACTATAGAGGCCACGCGCTCTACCGCTATTGGTCGCGCCCTTGTCGATGACCTCGCCGATAGCGGCGATTGGCCGACCAGTAGCGCCTTCTTCTTTGCAGGCAACCAGTATCATATTCAGAACAGATCAACACAGAATGTCGCCCTTGCCCTCTACGCAGAGCACCAGTATACCAACTTCCGGCTCTCCGTCACCATGAACGAAGTTCGCGGTTCGCATGATAGCGCCGATTATTATGGTGTTGTCTTCCGCTCGGCAGCCGATCAATCGAACTATTACGTCTTCGAGGTTGCCTCCTGGGGCAGCGGCGAATATGCCTTCTGGCGTTTTGATGGCAAGTGGAATTTACTTGCCAGCGGCCCCGCCCCTTCGCTCACTACCACTCCCGGTGCCAGCAACACCATAGGCGTAGATGCCGTTGGCGATGCCTTCAGCTTCACCATCAACCACAAACCCATCGGCTCTCCCGTTATCGACACCTCCAAACACGCCCTGTCCTCCGGCGAAGTTGGCCTCTACGTCGAAGAAAACTCTGAGGTCGCCTTTTCCCACCTCTATATTACCCCTTTGCCTTAGCTCAGGAGTCTATACAGTAATCTCTTTTCTAATGTGCCCCGTATCTTCTACAGCATTGTTTCTTGCGAATAGTTCCTAATTGCAAAAAGCTTGCAATTACAAATTTTTGATGGTATGCTTTATGTGCTGAACATCAAGGAAGATACAGAACCTTTCATTCTACAACTCGGTAAACCGTCACTTTTGTAGAGGGAACGCGCTCCCAGGCGTTCTACTTGCCATGTCTGCAAGCATCTCTTCAGAATGTTTGTTTCACAGGAGGCTTTCATGAGCAGTAACTTCAGCCTTTCAGCTATCAAGAACGTATTCAATGATAGCTCACCTGACCTCAGGCGCAGGATCATTGGTGTCTACATATTACTGATCGCTGTAAACATCGTGGCCTGGGTTCTGGCCTTCGTCGCCTTCTCCGCGCAGTATCCCGGCTTGCTCGGTGTATCTCTGCTGGCCTACACCTTTGGCTTGCGCCACTCGGTCGACGCCGATCATATTTCAGCGATTGACAATGTGACGCGCAAATTAATGCAGGAACGCAAGCGTCCCACTACGGTTGGCTTCTTTTTCTCTCTGGGGCACTCGACTATCGTCATTATGCTGTCGGCTGCCATTGCCATTGCCGCCGTCGTCATTAGAAACATTATTCCCAATTTACAAAGTGCCGGTGGCATTATCGGAACGCTGATTTCGGCTCTGTTCCTCTACATTATCGCTGTTATCAACCTTCTTGTGTTGTGGGAAATCTTCCAGACATTTCGCAAAGTTACACGAGGCGAAGATTACAACGATCAGACGCTGGAGGAATTTTTGAATCAGCGTGGTTTGATGGCTCGCTTCTTCCGCCCACTGCTGCGTATGATAGATGCAAGCTGGAAGATGTATCTTGTTGGTTTTCTCTTCGGGCTGGGCTTCGATACAGCCACAGAGGTTGGCTTGCTGGGAATCGCGGGTGTTGAGGCGGGAAAGGGCCTGCCCGCGCTCTACATTCTGATCTTTCCCCTGCTCTTCACAGCCGGTATGATGCTCCTCGACACCACAGATGGCATTCTCATGCTTGGCGCCTACGGCTGGGCCTTCGTCAAACCCGTACGCAAACTCTACTACAACCTGAATATTACCCTGGTCTCTGTCCTGGTCGCTTTTGTGGTGGGAACCATCGAGGTGATTTCTATTATAAGTGGCCCGCTTGGTCTTACAGGGGGCATCTGGGATTTTCTCAATAACCTGGACTTTGGACTATTGGGAGGAATAATCATTGGAGTCTTCATCCTGAGCTGGATAATTTCAACCATTATCTACAAGGTGAAGGGCTACGACAGTATTGAGGCAAAGGAAGCCGGGCCGGTTGCCGCCGGTGGTGGCAAATAGATGATAAGTTTTTCTACAGCAGCAGGGGATGGCGCAGTGTTCGCCGCGCCATCCCCTGCTGCTGTAGAAATGAAATTTCCTACCCCAGCGGCACAGCCCACGAGGGGCGAGCCGGGAAGAGGATGTTGAGCAGAGGCACCATCTCTTCATTCGCCCACACGTCGGGGAAGGCGTGGCGCAGCTCGCTCAGGCTGCGATAGCCGAAGAGCAGTTGCAGGAAGACGAGTGGCGGGAAGCCCGCGACCTCGTTGCCATCCCACACTGGCCTGCGCCAGTTTTCCACTGTCGTCAGGCAACCCTGCTCAAAGACCATGCGCAAGCCGCCACGATAGAAATCCAGCTTCAAATCGCCACTATAGCCTGCCACAGACGATTGCGCCAGCCGTTTTTCCAGCGCGGGCGCGATATGGCGCAAAAATGCCGGCAGGTCAGGCACGCGCACGTACCAGGCGTAGGGAGGTATGTGTGTGGGTGCCAGCTTCGGCTCCAGCAGGTCGTAGACGGGATGAGTGCGTCCCATAGTGAAGGCAATCCGGCTCAGGGGCTGCGCGCCGTGATACGTCGGCATCTCCTGTCCCTGCCTGTGTACCGCTCGCAGTATTGAGGGCAGCGCCGCCTGCAAGTTCACGCCTGCTTTGACCTCCAGGTCAAGAACCGGTACGGAATTTCTCCAGCGCGCTACCGGTATGATGATGTATCCCTGTACTGTGCCGCCAGCATCCAGAATCATCTGGATGTGCCAGAAGCTATCGTTTTTCTTGGGCGGCGAAGCGGTTCCCTGCCGTATTTTCTGCCACGATTCGATCTGGTAGTGCCACCACGACTCGTCAATCCGTGTCGAAACGACGCTGCTTGCTCGCTGACGGTCGTAGAGCGAGTTGATGAAGCCAATATCTTCCGCTGTCGCATCACGCAAGGTATATGGCTCAGACACGCCTTCCTGCGTCGGCGGGATCAGCGCGGTTGGCACGAAGACCCGGTTGTCCAGGTCAAGCGCGTACTCATAGCCGAACTGGCGATAGTAGTAGGGAATACCCGTAATGGCCTGCACGAGATGGCCTTCCGCCGCGCTACGTGCGTGCACCAGCCCGAAAATCTCGCGGATCAAGCCACGATGGCGGTACTCCGGGTCGGTTGCCACGATTTCAGGACGGCCAATACGGAAGGGAATGCCCTCGTATTCCCACGTCTGCCGCCACAGGCAGGTGCAGGCCACAACGCGATTGCCCTGCCTGTGCGTATCCTCGACCAGCGCGTAGTCACCCGCTCCCATTAAGGGGTGCGTGCCGCTCAACAGGTGATGCATCAGGTCGGCGAGGAACTGGTTCGGTGGCTCTTGCGGTCCATTGCGAAAGACCATACTCGTCAACTGCCCAATATTCTCAACATCGTCGGCAGTTGACCAGCGCAGCACGAGGCCGTTGCCCAGGTCGCGCCTTTCAGGGGCGCCAGTTGTCTGTGTTGTTTCTGTCTGCATTGTTGTGATACCTCTTTTCATATAGCCATACTTTCAGATGGGCAAACTATGTGCCAGGAAACTGGCTTTCTGCGCAAGGTGCAAGAAGCGGCCAGTTTTGCGCACGAAAAAAGGGCGAGAAACATCATGGATTGTCGCGGGTACCGTAGCCCAGGGATCAGACCCGCAGCGGCATGGCAAAGCCAGATGAGCAGGCATACTCCATCCAGGATAGCGGAATCAGACGGAAAGACCCATAGGCTCAGTACGGGCAAGCATTTGCCGCAAAAGAGCGCAAAGAGGCCCTGGGCTATGACTCAACTGTGTGCTATGTAGGGAAGGTAAACCGGAGGTGGTTCGGCCAGGAGAATGGCAAAACCGACATGCACCGCCTTCGCCCACCGGCAAAGCGCCATCATCTTCTTAGCGTCTAGCATGCAGTGCCATCTCCTTTACGAGATCAACTTGAAGTAACTGTTAGAACTATACCCAATGTTCGGGCCTTTTGTCAAGGCCGGTTGAGTCCAAAAAACTTATTAACCCGGCTATATTCCATTGCCATTTCGGTCTATAATGGTTTGCGGAGACAAAGCCTTTTTAGGGGATCAGGGAGGTAATATTTCTATGCTTAGCAACACCATTCGGGCGGCTATGTGTCGTGCCAGATACGAAATTCCTGGCGATGGCGCTTTTTATGGTGAGATCCCTGGCTTTGATAGGCTCTGTACAAATGGAGAAGCTGTAGAGGTATGGCGCGAGGAACTGGAGGAAGTGTTAGAAGATTGGTCAGGATATTGAAGCAAGCCAGAATTGATGGCAAAGAGTGGGAAAAGCTGTAAGAGGAACTGGTATACGATTGACATTGCGTACTCAAAGCTCTATACTGCATGTGAACAAAAAAACAACTTCGCCACCATGGAGGGTTCAGGTATTTGCACATGGTGGGCTGGTAGGAGGATATTCAAAAACATGACATATGTAATCACTCAGCCGTGCATCGGTGTAAAGGACGCATCCTGTGTGGATGTCTGTCCTGTCGACTGCATCCATCCCACTCAGAACGAGGAAGATTTTGAGACGGCTGAGCAGCTCTATATCAACCCTGACGAGTGTATCGACTGCGGTGCTTGTGAGCCTGCTTGCCCTGTGACTGCCATCTTCGAAGAGTCGGCAGTTCCCGAAGAGTGGAGACAGTTTATCAAGATCAACGCGGATTTCTTCACCGGACACTAGCGTTTTAAGTTCCGGTGTTCTAGAGTTCTCTTGTTGTTCTCAAGTCGCTACAGGGGAGCAAACGTAGCTTCCTCTGTATGTATCTAACGATGTCAATGGTACATGGAGGATAGGGTGGGGTACAACCAGTCATCCCTGCCCATTTCCCTCCTATGTTTCTTACAGCGAGTCCAGTACATTGGCTTACTTTTCACTTTTTCCCTTTTTGATGTGATATAATGCTCGTATGGGCTTGAACGCATGATGCATGCATGCATGCATACTACTCTAATGGGAGCGTACCCCTATGCCAGTAACTAGACGCAGACGCGCAACTCCACCTGAGGAACCGGAAAACAATAATAACCATGCCTCAGAAGCAGCACAACAGGAACAGACTGCGGAAACGGTAGAACAGCCAGAAGCGCCTGAAGAGGCCTCTGCACCTGCCCCAACCTCTTCTTCCACACCCGCG
The DNA here is from genome assembly GCA_035294125.1 of Ktedonobacteraceae bacterium. Lineage (GTDB taxonomy): Bacteria > Chloroflexota > Ktedonobacteria > Ktedonobacterales > Ktedonobacteraceae > CADDYT01. The sequence continues at coordinate 73,812 of DATGLM010000006.1, forward strand.
TCGGAGGAGCAGGTTCAGGTACATGAGGCTCAGGCCCCGCAAGCATCGGAGGCTCAACAGGTAGAACAGGTAGAACAGGTAGAACAGCCACAACAAACAGAGCAAACTCAAGCGGCGGAGACGCCACAGCCGGTAGAAGCGACAGAAGGGACAGAGCAGCCTGCTGAAGCCCCCAGGCAAGAGGTATCTCGCCCCGCTCCTACTCATTCCTTTGCTCCCGTTACCCCAACATCACCATCGGTCAATGGTGATCACCCGGAGCAGGAGAATGTTCCGCCTTCCCATGTTGAGAGAGTGCGGCGTACCTTCCGTCGTCCGTCGCAGGAGCAGACCTATCCGCAACCGGCACAGCATGCCCAGCCTTCACAGTATCCACAATACCAACAGTACCAACAGCCGCCACAATCGCCGCAGCACCAACAACAGCAACCGGCCGCCGCTCAGGCTCCGCTGCAACCGCCAACCCATGAAATCTCTTTGCCTCTGGGCAATCTGCTGCACCTGGCCTATAATCCCGGCTATACGGGCGCGGAAGAGGCGCGCAGCCATCTTCTGAGTCAGTTGGCACGAGAAAGTAAGGCGGGAGGGCGTGCTCGCTGCTGGAACTGTGGCTCCATCGCCGTTGTCTACGAGCGCTGGAATACACGCAGTAGAACCTTTGGCGAAATCGGCATCGCCTTCTGTGAAATCTGCGGTGTCTGGAGTGTGATGTAGAGACGGTAGAGCCTGTCGCGCCATGTTTCATATGATGAGCACAGAGAGTACGGTTTCAGCACGCCCATAACAGTATGTTTGTCACAGAGTCAGTGCAGATGAGTGTTCTGCGTTGTGTTCGTTGTATAGGTGGTGTAATTTCACCTGTCGCTTTTTCAGGAGCAAATTATGACGCAGAGTCAGCAAACTCTTCCTCCTCGCCGCTGCCCCCGTTGTGGTGGCCTGATGGCTAAACCATCCGGCAGCAATCTGTACTGGCATGCGGATAACAATCACCCGCGCTGCGATATCACCAATATCGCCGACGCCTCCTTCGCTATTGAGACCAGTGCCTCCAATGCTGAGCCACAGAGCGGCACATCAAAGGGAAACGATTCCAAAAAATAAAACATTCGGCGACGTCAGTCCGGCAGTGATGAAAGCAATGCCGGATTTTTCACTGCTGGCCCTGACTCCGAGAATGCAACCCGCATATTACCCCTTACGTAATACATATGAGAGAGTGTCAACTCTTCGGACACAAGTATACAAAGAATACAGTCTCAGTTAGATAGAGGTTGTTTATGTACAACATGCCAAACAATAACCCGTATGGAAACCCGTATGGAGGGAGACGTGGCTTCGCCCAATATCAGACGATGCCTGGCTATGAAGCTTCGCCCGTGCAGGCGGCCAGCCTTATCAGTAAGGTAATGGTCCTGCTGTCCTTCTCCTTCCTGTTCGCGGCCATCGGTACCTTCATCGGTATGGCCCTCGGCATTAGCTTTGGGACCTACATCATCATTGCCATTGCCGGTCTCGTCGTCCTTTTCATCCTGCAATTCGCCATCCGCGTGCAGGGACTCAACCTGTTCCTGCTCTACCTGTTCACCTTCCTGGAAGGACTGTCACTTGCCCCGATAATCAGTGTCTATCTGGCTTCGGGTCTGGGGAATATTCTGGGAGAAGCCTTCCTGATTACAGCCATCACTTCTCTTGGCCTGGCAGCCTATGCCTGGACGACGAAGCGCGACTTCAGCCATCTGGGGCGCTACCTGTTCTTCGGCCTCATCTTGCTGATCGTCCTGGGCATCCTGGGCATCTTCTTCGGGAGCTTCTTCGGAACCGGGCCAATAGCGGTACTGATCGCCATTCTGGGCGTCGCCATCTTTTCCGGCTATATGCTCTTCTACGTACAGCGTGCGAAGTACATGCCCGATACCATGCCCAACGCCATCATGCTGACAGTATCCCTCTTCATTACCGTCCTGAACCTGTTCCTCTACATCCTGGAACTGCTCTCCATCCTGCAAGGTGGTCGCAGTCGCAGATAGGAGGATCATATCATTCTGAGCGCAGCGAGGAATCTCAAGCCGCCATCTGGTCTACTGTGTGACCTCAGATTCTTCGCTGCCCTTAGAATGACATTCCCGCGTTTTTATTTCAGACGGCATACCAATCCTCATTTCTGACATTCTCATCGTGTAGGATAGTGAAAGTAAAACGAGGAATAAGAACAGAGGTGTTCTTTGTTCTCAAGGGTAGGAGAGTCTCAGGTAGTCTGCTTACCTGAGATGAGAAATCAAAGGCAAAACTATTTTGCCATGAAAGTGAGAGCATAAAAACATGCAAGCACATAACAACCTGTTTCATGTGACCGATCAAGACTTTGAGTCGAAAATTCTCAAATCCGATCGTCCGGTAATCGTCGATTTCTGGGCCGAGTGGTGCGGTCCCTGCCGCATGGTTGCGCCTACCTACGAGAAATTGAGTGATGAGTTTGCGAGCAAGCTTGCCTTTGCCAAGATGGACGTCGATGAGAATCCTCGCACTCCCGGTGGCCTCGGTATTCAGGGCATTCCGACGATGATTGTTTTCAACAATGGCAAAGAAGTTGGCCGTATCGTCGGCGCCTATCCTCCTCCTCAGTTGAAGAATCAGATCGAGCGCCTGCTCACCAAAGCCGAGAACGGCGTTGCTTAGTGGTTGAACAAAGGAAGAGCGATGTTAAACAATAGACTCGACAGCAGTGCTCTATTGCTTTAGCATTGCTTCTCTCTTTTGGGGTACAAAACCCCTCGACGTGGCGCGCCTTTTGTGATATATTCTTTCCATACCAACGCTTGCCCTGTCTGCAAGCGTTCAATTATGCCGTTGTATGGACATAAGGGAAACCGAATATGCCAACGTTAGAACGATCAAATCCATTACCGCTGTATTATCAGCTCAAAGAGGTGCTGAAACAGCAGATACGCTCCGGTCACCTCGCTCCGCATACCGCTATTCCTTCCGAACCAGAACTGGTGGCCCAGTATCATGTGAGCCGGGCAACCGTGCGCCAGGCGCTGACCGAACTGGTTCATGAGGGTCTGTTGTATCGTCAACATGGGAAGGGAACATTCGTCTGCGAACCACGTATCCAGCAAACCGTCAGCGAACTTCCCAGTCTGAGCAGCGAGCTGCGCAGTCGCGGCCAGCGCCCCGGCGGTCTCCTGCTCGTCAGCGAGCTCGTGCGCGGCTCTGAAGCGATTCGTGACTCTCTGCGCCTCACCGACTCAGAGCAGGCCATTCACATCTCGCGCCTGCGCACCGCCGACGAAACTCCCATTGCCTACGAGCACAACTATCTGCCCTTCCCGCGTGCTCAGGGCGTCTATGAGCGGGCCAAAGAGACTGCCGAAGGGTCGCTTTATAGCCTCATGGCCTCTGAAGGACTCAGCCCGTATATCGCGAAGCAGGTCTTCAAAGCCGATCGGCCCACGCAGCGCGAAGTAGAACTGCTGCGTATTCCCGCTGATGAGCCGGGAATGCGGCTCACGACGATCACCTACGATCAAACAGGTATGCCTGTCGCCTACACCGAAGCCTTCTATCCCGGCTCTCGCTATGACTTCCAGGCCACCCTGCGTATCGTCAGGTAGCTCTTGCCTCACTACTTCCGTCCTTGCAGGCCGGTCGCCAGGGTCGGCCCTACGATACGATCCCCTTGCTCGCGTAGCGAGCGCGTGTGGTGGGGGTTGAGCGGCGTATATCGTAGGGCCGACCCTGGCGACCGGCCTGCGGCGTGCCGGGATATGGGAAAACGCCCCTGGAAATCACCCTGACAGTCATATTTGCTGGTACAAGTAGGTCTGGCGTGTTATACTACGCAAAGACAATAACCCGTTTCAAACACACAAAAGATGAGTATAGAGGAGAAAAGGCGTTTATGGATGAGATGAAAACACCCGGCAATGATGGGATCAGCCCGAATAGCACAAACACCACCCCGGCTGCTGGATCAGGCCTGGCTCCCGTCAACGCTGAAGAACAGAAGTGGACAGATCGGGGCAATGCCGCCGCGCGTGAGGGAGATTATGAGCGTGCGGCTGTGGCTTTTGAGCACGCCGTTTCGCTTTCCCCGGATGATGCGCGGGCGCGCTATAACCTTGCCCTGGCGCAGCAGTACCTGGGCGATTCCGAAATTGCTATCGCTGGCTATCGCAGGGCTATTGACCTTGACCCCCAGCTTCTGGATGCCTACATTAACCTGGGCAATCTCTATAATGAGATTGGCCTGAATGAGGATGCTCTGGAAACTTTCCAGGAAGCTCTCGAATTAGACCCGGAAAATGATGACCTCTATGTCAACATAGGGGATACCTACCGCCAGCTCAATCTTTACCAGGACGCTGTCCAGGCCTATCGTCAGGCATTGATTCTCAATCCAGACAATGCGATGGCCAGGGATGGCCTGACGGACGCTCGCACACGCATCGATGATCAATTGCATCGCATCATAGAGCAGGAGCGACGTATCGACGCCGACCCCGGCGACCCGGCGCGCTACGCCGAGCTTGCCAGCCTCTACCTGGACATGCGCCGCTTCAACGAGGCCCTTTCCGTCACAAACCAGATGCTTGCCATCGATCCCAATGGGCGCGCCGCCTATGATATGTTGGCTACCGTCTATGAACAGATGGGTGAGCGCGACCAGGCGGCAGATACCTATGCCAGCATCGTCTCCATGGCCCCCGATGACGCTGAAGCCTGGGAGCATCTGGGTACCTGGCGGTCCATCCAGGGCGATACCGCTGAGGCTATCGATGCCTATCAGCACGCTATCCAGCTTGAGCCAGGCAGCATTTCCGTTCGCTTCAGTCTGGCCGAAACGTATCTCGAAGCCGAACGCTACGAGGACGCTTTGAATGTCTACCAGTACCTGATCGGTCGCGATGATGAACTCCAGTCCGACGACCTTGCCGCTGCCTATGCCGGCCTGGCCGATACCTACAACTCGCTGGGGCGCTACGACGAGGCCATCCAGACCGCTCAGAAGCTGCTAGAGTTGTTCCCCGACGACCCGGAAGGCTACTACCAGCTTGCTACCGCCTATGATGCGCTTGGCAAGTACGACGAAGCCATCGAGAACTACGAGAACGCTATAGAGAGTGACCCCCTCAATGCCGACTACTACAATGACCTTGCCGACACCCTGCGCGAGGTGAAACGCTACGACGAGGCTATCGACGCGGCCCAGCAAGCCATCGCCATGGACCCATCTCTCATCGTCGCCTACGAAACTCTCGCCCAGATCTATGAAGCGATGGGCCGCACACAAGACGCGCAGGACGCCAGGGGGCAGGCCAACGCCCTCCGTTCCGCCAGCGAACTATCGTAGTGTGAAAATAAGCCACAAGAACGAAGGGCGGGCGTACTACCGCCCGCCCTTCGTTCTTGTGGCTTATTTGATTCTTTCCTCAACCGTTGTGGCGAAGGTTTCCAGGTCGCCAAGACGCTGCTGGATGTGGTCATAGAGAAGATCATGGTTCAGCGTACCGGGGTCGTAGACGAGCGCCTCGCGCAGGTTAGTCAGAATCTCAAGCCGGTACGCCAGCGTATTGGGGATGATTTGCTGCGCGGCGACGATGCTGAGCAACTCGTGATAGCCTTCCGGGCGGCGCAGCCCCAGCGTGGCAACCAGAATGCCGCAGATGTGCAGGCAAGCCTCAATCGCCAGTTGCAGATAGCGCTCCGCCAGCCCGTAGACACGGTAGTCGCCGACAAATTCCTCGCGCTTCGTCTGCTTTAGACCATTGAGAATTGCGATGGCTTCGTGCAATTGCTTCAGATGGCGCTGGATCAGATCCTTGTCAACCGGCAGGAGACTTCCGTGCAAGCGGCGGCTCAGCGCCTGATTCTGAATCTCATCATATTTCTTGAAATCGAGATAGTCCATCACCGCCTTCGTCTCAAACAAGATGCGCTGCTTCTCGTCTCGACTAAAGAGAATCTGCCCGTACTTAATGACCTGCAATTTCAGCAGCAGCGATGCCTGGTTCAGGATCACTACATCGATACTTTCCGATTCCAGCCGCTTCGCGAGTTCGCTGAAAAAGTACATCTGGTAATCGAGAAACTGGTCGGATTTGATCTGATCCATCAAAAGGATGGCGATATCGATATCACTGAGATGCCCAAACAGGGTTCGACCTGCAAGGGAACCCGAGAGATAGGCAGCGTTGACGGGATTTTGCGTGAAGAGTTGGTTAAGTTGAGCTTGCTTCTCGAATAAGTTCATGCAGACCTCCGAAGTAACCCGAACCTATCCAAAGCGCCGGGATGGATGACCGAAGCAAAACTGCTTTATGTATTATTATAACTATACCATACTCTGCCCGTTTTTGTAATCTCTGCTGACTCTCTCATTATCATGAGAAATTGACCCGGGCATATTATTGTGAGCGCGGCGAAGAATGACATGCGAAAAGCTCTTTCTCATGGCTTGACAGTCAATTTTCACTCTATTATACTGTTCACATGCAAGAACAGATTATTCCACGGAGCGAACAACAGGCGGAAGCGGTGCCCTCTGCCGAACCCGGCGGCACCACACCCGCGCCTATGGTTGATCGTGCCTTCCGCTTGCTGGATTTGCTCAGCATCTCAGAGGAAGGATTGACCCTCTCCGACCTTGCCCGTGCGCTTGATATGAGCAAGGGCAGCATTCACGGCCTGCTCAAAACGCTTGAGAGCGGGCATGTGATCGAACTGTCTGGAGAGCGGCGCTATGTGCTTGGCCCGCGCATCTACGACCTTGCGCAGTCCTATGTGCGGCACGCAGGACTGCGCCATTTTGCCCTTCCTGCCATGCGTCGCCTTGCCACACTGACCGGTGAAACCGTCCTGCTCGGTCGTGTGGAACAGGATGGCGTGCGCATCATTGAGCGCATCGAGGACGAGAGCGATCAGACCGCTTTGCGTATCTCCGCCCGCAAAGGGACTCGCGTTCCCCTGCTGGCGGCTGCCATTGGCCGTCTCGTGCTGGCAAGCTGGCCGGAAGAGAAACGCCGCCAGTTCCTGCAAACGCACCCCTTGCCCCCTTTCACCCAACGCTCGATCACCGACCCCGAACAATTTCTTGCCTGCGTTGAGGAAGCGGCCCGCAGCGGCATCGGCATAGACCACGAAGAATATCTTGTTGGCGTCAATGCCGTTGCTGCTCCCATCTATGGCCTCAACCAGACACTCATCTCCCTCATCTGGATAGTGGGCTTCACCTCTCGTTTTAACGACGAGGCCATGCTGCGCGCCGCCCGGCAGCTTCGCGAAGAGGCTGAAGCCATTTCAAAGGCTTTAGGAACAGGATAGAAGGGGTAGAGGGATAAGGAAAGACGCACAGCAAGCGAACCGGTTCGCTTGCTGTGTGCCTGTTCTCTAACCCGGTTGCGTAATCGCTCCCTCAGAGGCTGAGGTGACAAGTGCCTGATATTTGGCGAAGACGCCACCGCTATAGTGGGGGGCCGGGGCCTTCCAGTCGGCGAGGCGACTGGCGATCTCCGTGGGGGAGAGTTCCACGTTGAGGCCGCGCCCTTCGATATCGAAGACGATGAGATCGCCGTCGCGCAAAGCGGCGATTGGGCCACCGATGGCTGCTTCCGGTGCGACGTGGCCGACCATCAGCCCACGTGTCGCTCCGCTGAAGCGCCCATCGGTGAGCAGTGCCACCGAATCGCCCAGCCCTTCGCCCACGAGGGCGCCCGTCACGCCCAGCATCTCACGCATGCCTGGCCCGCCCTTTGGCCCCTCATAGCGAATCACCACCACGTCTCCCGGCTGAATCTTCCGCTGTGTCACCGCCTGCATCGCATCTTCCTCGCGGTCGAAGACCCGTGCTGGCCCCCGGTGATAGAGCCGTTCGTGGCCCGCAATTTTAACCACGCAGCCCTCCGGCGCGATATTGCCTTTAAGGATCACCAGGCCACCATTGGGCTTGAGCGGCTCAGAGAGCGGGCGCACCACGTCCTGACCCGGAGCCTCCACAGCCTTGCTTGCCTCCTCTGCCAGTGTCTGGCCGCTCGGCGTCATCTGGCTGCCATCAACATAGCCACCCTCGATGAGCCGCTTAATCAGCAGTGGCACGCCGCCCGCGCGGTCCAGATCGACGGCCATGTAGCGCCCCCCCGGCTTGAGATCAGCCAGCAGCGGGGTGCGTCTGCTGATGACATCGAAATCGTCGATGGTCAAGGGAATTCCCGCCTCGCGAGCAAGGGCCAGCAGGTGCAGCACGGCATTGGTCGAGCCTCCGGACGCCGCCACGCCCGCGATGGCGTTCTCAAACGCCTGCCGCGTCAGGATGTCGCGAGGGGTCATGCCGCGCCGCAACAGGTCCATGATGAGCGTGCCGCCGCGTGTGCCGACCTCGTCTTTGCGCGGGTCAACAGCCGGGATGCTGGCGCTGCCCACTGGCGAGAGACCGAGAAATTCCATTGCCATCGCCATCGTATTGGCCGTGAACTGCCCCCCACAGGCACCCGCGCCCGGACAGGCCACATTCTCCAGTTCGCGCAGGTCGGCATCGCTCATCTTCCCTGCCGCGTTCGCCCCGATGGCCTCGTACACGTCGCCCACCGTCACGTCCCTGCCTCGGAAACGGCCCGGCATAATCGAACCACCGTAAAGCATGATAGATGGTACATTGAGGCGTACCAGCGCCATCGCCGCGCCCGGTATCGTCTTATCACAGGCAACAAGGGCCACCACGGCATCAAACATATGCCCCCGCCCCACCAGTTCGATGGAATCGGCAATCACCTCGCGGCTGACCAGCGAGGCCTTCATGCCCTCTGTTCCCATCGTCACCCCGTCGCTGATGGCAATAGTATTAAACTCCATGGGTGTGCCTCCGGCGGCGCGAATGCCTTCCTTGACCTTCGCGGCCAGGTGGCGCAAACGATAATTACACGGCATCGTCTCAATCCAGGTATTGGCAACGCCAATAATTGGCCGCGCCAGATCATCATCGCTAAAGCCGATAGCCTTGAGCATGGCTCGTGCCCCTGCCCGCTCGCGCCCATCCAGAATCACATGACTTTTATGTCTCGGGTCAGATGTCATCAATCTCCTCCATTGTCTAGCATTAGGAAAATAGGATTGTAGAGACAGTGTAGCACATTTCTTCTCACACTGTTCGAATTGTCGGGCGGCAGAGTATCCTTCTCCGCTTTGATGACGTACCTGAAATGTGTTTGGGTCTGCCATGATCGCCATGGACTACTTCTGGAAGACAGTCTATAAGCTGCAAAGTTCCTCGTCCTCTCTCTCCTCGCATCCTCTAAACCAGTTCTCCGCGCATCACGGTTACGGCCTGACCGCCTATAAAGACGCGGTCTCCGGCCACGCGCACGCGGACGATGCCCCCGCGTAGGGAGGCTTGAAAGCCGGTGAGACTCTCTTTGCCAAGTCTGGTGCTCCAGTAGGGGGCAAGGCAGCAGTGGGCCGAGCCGGTCACAGGGTCTTCATTTACGCCCACCTGTGGGGCGAAGAAACGCGAGACAAAATCGCTGCCCGGCGTTACAGACTGGCTGGTAACGATAATACCACGGGCAGGAACCGCCATCAGCTTCGTCATATCCGGCTGTAAGGCCCGCACGTTCTCCTCTGACGCGACCTCAAGCAGATAATCGAAGCGATTTTTGCCCGTGTAGCGGATGACCTGTGGATTGAGGCCGAGCGCTTCGTGCAGCAGTGGCGGCAGGTCGCTGGCTTGCGCCTGCGCGGCGGGAAAATTCATCTCGATCCAGTCGCCCTGTCGCTGCGCTGTGAGCGGGCCGCTGCGCGTATGGAAGCGAGCCTGTTCTCCCGCTCGTAAATAGCCCTCTTCCCACAGCACGTGCGCGCTTGCCAGCGTCGCATGCCCGCAGAGATCAACTTCCGTCGTCGGGGTGAACCAGCGCAAGGAAAAGCCATCTCCATCAGGTTGCTTGAGCAGGAAGGCCGTTTCCGAAAGATTCATCTCCCGCGCCACGTTTTGCATCCAGCGTTCATCTCGCGACTCTGACAGGACGCAGACAGCGGCGGGATTGCCCGCGAACGGCTGGTCAGTAAAAGCATCTACCTGTGTAATCGTCTGTCCCATAGAATACTCCTCTCTGTCTTTGCTCTCATTTCCAGAATGTGCCTTATTTTACCCGAATATTCTATCACTCTTGCCTTCATTTGGATTTGATGTGAGAAGTCACCCCATGAGTTACGTAGTATTTATAACGCTGGTACTAGATTCCATTATGTGAAGCATTGTGCCTGGCGCTTATTTTCATTGCTCGCAACGTGTGACAGGCCTATTTTCCTGGCACCTGTGCGTGTTGTTTCCTGGCGTTTGGGAAACAAACCTCTTAGTCGTCGTTTTCTTATCCGAGGAGGATCTGATGCTCAAGAGAACTAGACCCCACTCTCTGGCGATTGTCCTTTCCCTCTTCTCGCTGCTGATCTTACTGTTCAGCGCGTGCGGCGCACCCACAACGAGTCCTGGCAGTAATGGGACACCATCCGCCGGAACTCCGGTTCATGGTGGCACCTGGGTCGATGACCTGTATGAAGAGCCTGACTCCCTGATCCCCAATGCCTCGTCTGAAACCTTCTCAGACATGGTTGATCAGGCAATCTGGGCGCCACTTTTCGTAGGTACCTATAATGGTACGCTTGCTCCCGGTATCGCTACGGAAATCCCGACAGTAGCCAATGGCGGGATCAGCCCCGACCTGAAGACGTGGACGTTTCACCTGCGCCCCGGCCTCAAGTGGTCCGATGGGCAGCCCGAAGATGCCCGCGACGTCGACTTCACCTGGAGACTTTGGACCAATCCGAAGTTCACACCGGCCAGCACCGTCGGTTTGAACCTCATCACCAGCGCGACTGTCTCACCCGACAACCTTTCCATCACCTTCCATCTGAAGCAGCCCTTCTCGCCCTTCCTGTCGGTCTGGGCTGATGGTCTGGAAGCTCCCATGCCTGCTCATATCTTCAGCAGCATGGCCCCGGACAAGATACTCACATCTTCACAGAACCTGGACCCGACGGTAACCAGCGGCCCCTTCATGATGAAGGAAAGCAAGCCGGGCGACCACTATACCGTGGTGGCCAATCCCAACTACTACCTGCACTCTCAGGGCTATCCGTACCTGAACAGCGTGGTGTTCCGCATCGTTACCGATCAGGATACCATCCTCAAGGACCTGCAGTCGGGCAGCATCGACTCCTCCTGGTTCCTTGATGTGACCAAGGTCCCCGCCTACAAGGCCCTGACGAACTACACGCTGACCTCCAACCCCAACGCCTCCAACTTCGAAGCCTTCTACTTCGACTTCCACAACCCCATTCTGGGCAATTATCCGGAGGTGAGACAGGCCATGGCTATGGCCGTAGATCATCAGTCGCTTATTGTAACGGCCAGGCGTGGTGAAGCCGTGCCTCTCTGTACCGATCACGGCCAGGCCTATAAACCGGGCTACCAGGCTAATGCCCCCTGCCCGGCCTTTGATCCCACGGCGGCCAAGAATCTGCTTGAGTCGCATGGCTGGAAGCCTGGTTCTGACGGCGTAATGACCAAAAATGGCATGCGTCTGGAATTTGAGTACTCGACGACGGCCAACAACCTGTGGCGCGCCGACGACGAACTGATTCTCCAGTCCGACATGCAGGCCATCGGTATCAAGCTGGACATCGAGAACTACCCGGCCAGCACCTTCTTCGGTCCCTTCCTCACTGGCGGCCACGCTTCCCCGGCGACCGGCGCGGTTTCGGGTCGCTATGACATCGCAGAGTTCGAGGATTCGTTGACCTATGACGCCGACGATTCGGGCCTGTTTGCCTGCAACCAGATTCCGCCCAACGGTTTCAACATCACCTTCTACTGCAACCCAAGCCTGGATAAGCTGTTCTTGCAGGAGCAGTCCACGGCTGACCCGACTCAGCGCCAGAACATCTTCGACCAGGAACACCAGATCTACCTGACGCAGTTCCCCTTCGTCACGCTCTATAGCCCGGTTGACATTGCTATGCACAAGAACACCACGCATAACTATGCCCCCGGCCCTGAGGGCGCTTCGGAAACCGTCAACATCTGGCAGTGGTGGTGTACGAACGGTACCTGCTAGTCCTGAGAGGGATATATTGCTCGTGTAGCAAGTAAGATATATCGTCTCTGGAGCGAAAGACCTTTGAGTGGATGGCTGCGCAGCTATCCACTCAAAGGTTGCCTCTCGTCTGTGTTGCGCAGGGTGCCCTGAAAAAGAGCTTCTCGTATGCCATTGTGAGACTGGTCTTATACTCAATATGCCCTGGCGACCCTGATTCCTGGGCATAGCATGCTAAAATCGTAGGTAATTGCTATGATGTGAGCGCGGTTTCTGGCATTATTCCTGATTCGGTAGATAAAATGTTGGCATACGGGCATAGAAATATGTTAAACTATATGCAACATTTTCGTCCTTGTTATGTATGCTTTTACGGAGGTGCTCATGGGACGATACATCATCAGACGGCTCTTGCAGGCAATTCCTTTGCTGTTTTTGCTCTCCGTCTTCATGTTCACGTTAATTCACCTGATGCCTGGTGGCCCGGACCAGGTGATATTTAACCCGCACCTGACACCGGCTGCTCGCGCAGCCATGCGCGCTCGCTTTGGCCTGGATGATCCCGTTCCTATCCAGTATCTTAAATGGTTGAGTCGTGCCCTCGTCGGCGATTTTGGTTTCTCCTTCGCCACCAACCTGCCCGTTTCTTATATCATCGGGCAGCGCTTCCCGGCAACGCTGCAGTTGTTTGTCCCGGCGCTGCTCCTGGCTCTGGTTCTTGCACTCTTCTTAGGCGTGATTTCCGCCGTGAGGCAAGGTACTGTAACAGACTATGCTCTCACGACTGTCTCCTACTTTGGCATTGCCATGCCCGTCTTCCTTTTCGGGGTCTTCGCGCAGTACATTTTCGGTGTCTGGCTGCATGTTCTCCCCACTTCCGGTATGCAAACGCTGGGCTACCAGCTTGATCCCTTCGATGCCTTTATAGACCATCTCCAACACCTCATCTTACCTATGTGTGTGCTCTCCATCCTCTTCATCGCCGGTTGGAGCCGCTACATGCGCTCCAGTATGATCGAGGTGGTGAAGCAGGACTATATGCGCACGGCGCGGGCGAAAGGCGTTGGCCCGGTGCGCCTGCTTATCCGTCACGCCCTGCGCAACGCGGTCATTCCCCTGATTACGGTCGTGGCGCTCGACTTTGGTACCGTAGCGGGAGGTGCAACCATCACTGAGGGTGTTTTTGCCTGGCCTGGCATGGGCCTTCTCTTCTTCCAATCGTTGCAGGCGCGTGATTATCCCGTCTTGCTTGCCATGCTGATGATCAGTTCCGTCTTTGTAATTGGTTTCAACCTGATTGCGGACATCCTCTACGCGGTCATGGACCCGCGCATTCGTTATTCGTAACCACTGTAGACCCAGGTTGCACGCTTCCAAAAGGAGATAGCAATGGACATATCAGATCAGTTGAATCTTACCAGTACGACAGAGGAAGAGATCGAGCCATTTCTGGAAGTCACCCCGGCCCTGGTGCAGAAGCGGCGCAGTCAGGCCCGTATCATCTTCGATCGCTTTATGCGCAACAAGGCGGCCATTGCCGGAGCGATCTTCTTGATCCTCATGTTCGCCTTCTGTTTCCTGGGTCCCACTATTACCGGCCATAACAAGCCCGATCTTACACATGTCACCAACGTCAATGACACGCTGGCCGGGCCATCCTGGCAATATCCCTTTGGCACCGATGATGTTGGCCGCGATACGATGGCTCGCGCGATGGTGGGTGGTCAGACCTCTCTCATCATTGGCCTTGCCTCTATGTTCATGGCCATCGTCTTTGGCGTGGGAATCGGCTCATTCGCAGGCTATTACGGCGGCATCATCGATAACATCCTGATGCGTTTCACGGATGTTATCCTGGCCGTTCCCTTTTATCTCCTGCTCTTCGTCCTTTCGGCTACTTTTACCAATGGCTCTCCCTTGAGCGTGATTATCCTCATCGCAGCCTTTGGCTGGACCTATACCGCCCGCCTGGTGCGTGGAGAATTTCTGGCCTTGAGGGAGCGCGAGTACGTCCTGGCCGCTCGTACCATCGGGGCAAAAAATCTCAGTATCATGTTTCGCCATATCCTGCCCAATGCCGCCGGGCCGATTATCGTCAGCGCTACTCTACTCGTGGGTACCAATATCATTACCGAATCGGTGCTGAGCTTCTTTGGCTTTGGCATTCAGCCTCCAGCCGCTAGCTGGGGCAGTATGATCGAGCTTGGCGATAACATGATCGATGTCGATCCCTGGCTCGTCTTCATCCCAGGCATGCTCATTTTCCTGACCGTGCTCAGCTTTAACCTCGTCGGCGATGGCTTGCGCGACGCACTTGACCCCTATATGACAGAACGCTAATGTGGCGGAAGGAGTAAAAACTTGGGTGAAAATTTGCTGGAGGTGCAGGACCTCAAGCTCTACTTCAAGGTGAAGGCCGGTCACGTACACGCGGTTGATGGCGTGAGCTTTTCGGTGAAGCCCGGCGAAAAAGTCGGCGTGGTCGGCGAAAGCGGCAGCGGTAAAAGCGTGACCGCGCTCTCTATCATGCGCCTGATCCCTCAACCGCCCGGTGAGTACGTGGGTGGCAGCGTCCTCTTCCAGGATGAAGACCTGCTGGATGTGCCGGAAAGCCAGATGCGCAAAATCCGTGGTGGCAAGATCGGCATGATCTTCCAGGACCCCATGACCGCCCTGAATCCCACTATGACTATTGGTGGCCAAATCGCCGAGGGGCTGCGCATCCATCTGAAATTGAGCAAAGACGAGGCCTTCAAGCGTGCTATTGGTCTGCTAGATCAGGTGGGTATTCCAGATGCAGGCCGTCGCATCAATTCCTATCCCCACCAGTTTAGCGGTGGTATGCGCCAGCGCGTGATGATCGCTATTGCCCTGGCTTGCAATCCCAAACTCCTGATCGCCGACGAGCCAACTACTGCCCTGGATGTCACTGTGCAGGCGCAAATCCTCGAATTGATCAATGGCGTCAGCAACGAATTCGGCACAGCCGTCATTCTCATCACACACGACCTCGGCGTTGTCGCCGGTATGACCGACCGCGTCGTGGTCATGTACGCGGGCAAAGTGATGGAGACCGCGCCAACCGATGAACTCTTTGCCAATCCGCGCCATCCCTACACGCTCGGCCTGTTGGACTCTGTTCCGCGCCTGGACGAGCAGCGGCACAGCACGCTGAAAACCATCGAAGGCGCGCCCCCTGACCTGATTAGTCCCCCCTCCGGCTGCCCCTTTATGCCGCGCTGTGCCTACGCCCGCGCTATCTGCCGCACCATGCCCCCGCTCGACCCTCTGGTCGGCAACCTTGCCCACCGCAAAGCTTGCTGGGTGGACGTGACCGACCCCAAAGAGCAGGCATATGCCAACCGGCGGCGGCAGGCGCGCCTGGAAGCTATACAGGCAGCGGCGGCGGCGGCGGCAAGTGAGATCGCCCAATCGGCATCGTAATGAAGGAGAGTAGTAGGAGATGGTAGAAACAGTAGTTGCGAGCAAAACCATGCTCGATGTGCGCGACCTCAAGATGCACTTCCCGCTGACACAGGGCGTCGTCATTCAGCGCACTGTGGGGCATGTACGGGCGGTCGATGGCATCAGCTTTAGCATTGAGCGCGGCCAGACGATGGGACTGGTCGGCGAAAGTGGTTCCGGCAAAACCACCATCGGGCGTACTATCGTGCGCCTGTATAAGCCGACTGCCGGTGAAATGCTCTTTGAAGGCCAGGACCTGGCAAAGCTGGAAGGCGAGGCACTGCGCCAGATGCGCCGCAGGGTGCAGATGATCTTTCAGGACCCCTTTGCCTCGCTCAATCCTCGTTACACCATCGGCTCGCTGGTTGCCGAGCCGATGCATATCTATCACATCGCTTCCGGCAAAGAGATTCGTGAGCGTACAGAAGAACTTCTGCAGGTTGTCGGCCTGCGCCCCGAATACATCGACCGCTATCCACACGAGTTTAGCGGTGGTCAGCGCCAGCGTATCGCTGTTGCTCGTGCCCTTGCCATCAACCCGGAGTTCGTAATCGCCGATGAACCGGTCTCCGCCCTGGATGTCTCCATCCGTGCGCAGGTGCTCAACCTGCTGCAACGCCTGCAGCGGCAGTTCAATCTCACCTACCTCTTTGTCTCCCACGACCTCAGCGTCGTGCGCCACGTCGCTGACCGTATCGCGGTAATGTACCTGGGCAAGATTGTCGAACTGGCCGACCAGGCGGAACTCTACGCCAGCCCCAAACATCCCTATACAAAGGCCCTGCTCTCGGCGGTTCCCATCCCCGACCCCAAGATCGAGAAGCGCCGCAAGCGTATCATCCTTTCCGGCGACCTGCCCAGTCCGATCAACATTCCAAAAGGCTGTCGCTTCCACACGCGCTGTCCCATGGCACAGCAGATTTGCCGCGAAATCGAACCCCCCTTCGAGCGCAAAGAGGGCAACAATCACTACGCCGCCTGCCACTTCTCCGAGGAGGTCGGCACGATTTAACGAAGCGCGAGGATACAAAAATGGCGTTCCGCCCGGAACACCATTTTTGTATCCTCGCGCTTCGTTATTCCCACTTAAATGTACGCACAGCAACAGCCAGAATCACTACAGCCCAGATGCCCAGCACCACGAGAGAGAAGGCGGGAAAAGCTGCCCCGTTGGTCATGGCCGCTTGCAACGCCTGGGTGAGCGCCGCTGCCGGTAAAATCTGCGCGAAGGCCGCCAGTGCTGGCGGAAGGTGATTGAGCGGCAGGATGCCGCCACCGAGCAGGACGAAGAGCAGGAAAAGGGCATTTGCCCCCGCCAGCGTCAGTTCCGCACGCAGCGCCCCCGCCATCGCCAGCCCCAGCGCAGCGAACGTTACGGTACCCAGCGCGATAACCAGCAGCGCCAGTCCCACATTTCCCGCCGGACGCCAGCCGTAAAGCACGATCGCGACGCCTACCAGCAAGATTACCTGCACTACCTCCAGTACAAGAATGGAGAGGATTTTTGCCACGATCAGCCCGCTACGCGGGAGGGGAGAGCTTCCCAATCGCTTCAACACGCCATAATAGCGTTCGTAAGCCGTCGCGATTCCCAGATTCACCATCCCCGCAGCGATAATTGCCAGCGCCAGGATGCCGGGCAGCAGGAAGTTGATCGCGCTGCCGTTGACCGGCGGAACAATGTTCAGCGACGTGAAAAAGATCAGCAGCAGCACGGGAACAATCAATGTCACCAGGATATTCTCGCCGCGCCGTAGCGTGAGCAGCAGCTCGAATTGTGTCTGCTTGAGAATCTGCCTGCTCAGTGGTGCGGCTCCTGTTCTGACGCTGCTGTCAGGGATATTTGTCGTTGCCGCTTGTGTCCCCATGTCTATTCTCTCACCTCCGTTCCGGTCAGGCGGAGGAACAGATCCTCCAGCGAGCCATGTCCGACACGCAGTTCAGAGAGGGTGATATGGTTGTCGCGCAGCCACGCCGTTAGCTCAGCCAGCAGCGTGGGAACAATTGCTGCCTCGGTCACATCAATAACGTAGCTGCCGGGACGCACCTCCTCGGCCCTGCTCACCCCGGCCAGCGCGGCCAGTTGCTG
Organism: Ktedonobacteraceae bacterium; assembly: GCA_035294125.1. GTDB lineage: Bacteria > Chloroflexota > Ktedonobacteria > Ktedonobacterales > Ktedonobacteraceae > CADDYT01. The sequence goes on from DATGLM010000006.1 coordinate 91,452, forward strand.
GCAATCCAGCCCGGCAGGTGCGACAAAGCGTACAACCGTCGCGTTCTGCCCTCCAGTGAGATTGGCGGGCGTATCCAGTGCGATCAGCCGCCCGTGGTCGATGATCGCCACGTGGTCAGCCAGTCGCTCCGCTTCGTCCATCAGGTGCGTAGTCAGGAGCACAGTCGCGCCTGTTCGTTGCAATTCGCGGATAATCTCCCAGGTCGCCAGCCTTGCCTGGGGGTCCATGCCCGCCGTTGGCTCATCCAGGAAGACAAGTCGCGGCCTGCCGACCAGGGCTACTGCCAGCGCAAGACGACGCTTCTGACCGCCGGAAAGCCTGCGGCAGCGTGTCTTCGCTGCATCGCTCAACCCCACACGTTCTAGCAACGCGTCTACACTCTGTGGTTGCTCGTAATAACTCGCGAACAGCCGCAGCACCTCGCGGGCTGTCAGCGCGGGATACAAGCCATCTTGTTGCAGCATGACACCGATCTGCGGTTTCAGTGCTGTCGCGTCGCGTATCGGGTCAAGCCCCAGCACGCGCACCGTTCCCTCGTCGGTCTTACGATAGCCCTCCAGCGTCTCAACTGTCGTGGTTTTGCCCGCCCCATTTGGCCCCAGCAGCGCAAAAACCTCGCCCGCTTGCACGGTAAATTGTAAATGGTCAACGACTCGATGAGAGCCGTAGCTTTTGCTAAAATTCTCAACGACAATCGCCATATCTTCCGGTTTCTGTCCTACCGGAGATGGTTTGCCTCGTGTCGTTGTCTGCGCCTCAGCAGACATTGTTTGTTGCTCCTTTATAGTGAAAAATACCGACCTCTGTACTGGTCTGTATATACAGTACAGCAGTTGCGTTTCCCTGACAAGTGCCTTTCCAGCCTCTCTTTTTCTGTGAGCTTTAAAACTTTTTCGCTTGTTCGCCCGTGACTATTATGGATGGTATCTCTGCCTTAACAAAGGAGCGTGATGTGCCGTCCCTGTATCATAATAGCAAAAAAGGAGTGTTAAGAATGGTAGGTATTCTCTGGGCCGTGGTGGTTGTCCTGGTCGTTCTATGGTTGCTCGGTTTCGTCGTCCTGCATGTATCGAGCTTTCTGATTCATCTGCTCCTCGTTGTTGCGCTCATCGTTCTTCTCTATAACCTCTTTGTCGCCATGCGTGCTCGTACATGAAGAAGCCCACATGCCTCACAAGCACATCTGTAAAGGCGATGCCTGGGGTTAACCCCAGGCATCGCCTTTACAGATGTGCCCTTTAAGGACGCATATTCTTATTTCCCGTTAGATCTCGGCCAGTTAAAGACATCGAGCGTTACCTGCTGGCCTGCAGCGGGTATGAGCGTTTGGGGATTCATCCAGACGGTGGTATTTCCATTCACGGCAAGGAATCGTGCATTGTCCAGCATACTATCAGTCGCTACAGAGATGCCTTCCACAACATCATACATTTGATATCCACCCTCGGTTTGCCAGAGCAAGAAACGATTTCCCGCCTGCAAGGCTGAAGCTGGCCCGCGCGAATCGATGATCGTCGGCTGCTGCGTGCTGCCATCGAGCGCGTAAGAGAGGATCGTCCCCTGTACAGCTTCGTCGATTTGTGCCTCGTAGATTGTCTGGTCGGCCCAGGAAACTGTAGGGGCAGTCGATACAGGAGTCGGCGTTACAGTTGGTGTCGCTTTCGCTGTATTCGCCGTTGCTGTCGCCGCTGGCTGCGTAAGCGTATTGATATTGGCAGTGCTCAACAGGAACAGGGTATTATTCACCACTTGCGGGCGGAACGACATGCCGTTCTGAGTGAAGGGTTCTTTGACCGTTATGGAATGATTTACCCAGTAGCCACGCGCCGCGCGTGGTGCGCTAAACATCTGCTGCGTCCAGATATCGCTATGCATGAATCCATCATCTGTTTGCCACTCATCGGCCCAGTAGATTCGTGTCCCATCGCTGTTGGCCGTGGGTGAGGTAAGGATGTGATGTGATTGAGCTTGCGCGATAACAGTTGGCTTTGCGTTATTCGCGCTGCCCAGATGGTAACTTACCAGTTGTGAAGAACCATTGCTATCGATCATTGCGACCAGCAGGTTATTCTGCTGAAACCAGATACCCTGGATGGGGGTATGCACCCAATCGGGAACGAGATCCTGATTGAAGGTACCGCTAACCAGAGTCATTGGTTTCATCTGTCCCATATCCGTTAGCTGTTGGATGCTTTGAACCGGAAGGTAATTCAGGCTCCACGAGCGAACCAGTGACTTCTCTCCCGGCTTCAGGGGATTTTTCTGTTGCGCGGCGGTTGGCACATCGAACTGCAGCCAGACCAACCAGCCGTTTTCAGTGCCCAGCACAATCAACGGCTCATCTACCGGAGTGTTGAGCAGCGGTATGCTCAACTGTGTGGTGCGATCAAGCTCTTCCAGCATCCAGCCTTTGCTCGCAGTATCGGCGTATGCGGTGTAGTAAATGTTGTTGCTATCCGCGACAGCGCTGACCACGTGGTTATATTGTGTTGTCGTGGTATAAGGAAGCTTGACAATGGTGGCAGGCTGGTTCAAGCTGGTACTGACAAGCTGGGAAGTTGTGGTATGGCCGAGCAGCAGGAGCGAAGTGATGCCACCCATCATAATCGCCATCAAGAATACTGCCACCAGGCCAAGCACTGCCATCTGCGGTATTTGAGCGCGCTGCCGCTTTGCGCGGTGCTCACGTAGAACAGGCAGCGGGCCCGTCTCAGCCGTCGAAAAAGCGACGAGCGGGTCGGTAGTGGAGGCATGGCGCAGGTGTTCATGCACATAGGGCTTGAGAAACTCAGGTAGTGGAGGCGTGGCGGAAGCGGAACGTTGCAGGAAGCGAGTATGTTCGACGGCCAGTGCCTGCATCAGATTCGCATGCATATCTGCCAGTGGCTCAAGCGCCGAGATGGAGCGAATCTGTTCCCCAAGAGATCGATAGCGAGCAAGTATTGCCTGGCACGATGCACACTCTGCAAGATGCGCATCGAGTTCGACCATCTCAGTATTCTCGATCGTGCCATCTTCTAGTTCGCGATATGCGGCGATTAACGCCTGTGCCTGATTACAATTCACTCGTCGCTCACTTCTTGTTGATACAAGCTAATAAACCGCTCGCGCGCCCGCATCAGTCGCATTTTGACGGCGGATGGGCTAATATTCAGAACCTGCGCGATCTCCGCACAGGAGAAGCCATCATTTTCGTATAGCCATAAACATACGGCATATTTCTGCGGCAGCTTGTTAAATACACGCTCAACCACTTCGCGGTCTGCCACCCGACCCTCGAAGACACCGCCATCGTAGCCATTGCGCTCATACAACGTGCTGACCGAACTGGCCCGTCCCTCGCTCACCTCTTCGCCGGCGCTCATTCCTTCTGCTGCCGTTCCACCGGAGTCAGAGAGCACTCCTGCGCCGATACCCCGGTCCTCATTGAACAGCGAGAGGGGAAGCCAGGAAATCAGGCGCCTTCGTCGCAGCGAATCGGTTGTCGTATTAGCGGCAATACGATAGAGCCAGGCGGAAAGCGCTCCCGGTTGTACGACGGTACCACCCAGCAGGGCACGGTATGCTTTCACGAAGACATCCTGCGTCAGGTCATACGCCTGTTCCCGGTTCCCGATCAGGTGGTAGATGAAGTTCGTAATGGGGGCCTGGAAGCGCAAGAAAATTGCTTCAAAGTCCGCAATATCTACCTTCTGTACCTCTTCCTGCACGGCAGCAACTGCCATCTCAGGAGAGGTATCAAGCATTTCCTCGCAAGCCTTGCCATCGTCCTGTTCTACTGGCAGAGGGGTTGTTGGCCTACTCCTGCTTTCCTGTTCCGTCTCCAGGAACGACTGCAAACCGCTATTCGTATTGTACAGACGGATAGAGGCATCCATTGGTTACATCAACCTTCATTCTGCATTTCGACGAGTTTTCATGTCACAACATATTTATTATAACGTAGCATAACACACCCACCCCAAAAAAGCTGTGAAGTAGCAAACATTACGGTTACTATTGTACCACCCCGTTCAAGCACCCGGCCAATCTTTTCTTCGTGGGGTTATTACATACCCGGTTAACCTTCCACCCACTCTTCGCCGTTGGTTGCCACCTCTTTTTTCCATATGGGAACCGTCGTCTTGAGCGTATCAATGATGTAGCGGCAGGCCTCAAATGCCTCGCCCCTGTGGGGCGCTGCCACAACGATAATCACACTGGCCTCGCCGATTTCGAGCCGTCCAAAGCGATGTGCTACCGCGACGTGCTCCACGCCCCAGCGCCGCTTTGCCTCATCCACGATGGCGCGTATCTGCTCTTCCGCCATCTCCACATATGCCTCATATTCGAGATAGCGAATTTGCTTCCCCCGCGCACTGTCGCGCACCACGCCCTCGAAGACCACGATGCCTCCATCGCTCGATCTCGTCACGGCCTCAATCAAAGCCACGCGATCTAACGGTTCACGAGTAAGCTGAATCACCGGTTCCATAGGCTACCTGTCCCTCCTGTCTTGCCCTCGCTGCTGACTCCCGCCCCCCATCGGCGGAATGAACACCAGCTCATCATCTTCATGAAGCCGCGTCTCAGGCGCAACATAGCCGCGATTCACCGCGCACAATGAACGCTCTATAATGCCCTGCAAGCGTGGGTAGCGCTCAAGCAACAGCGCTCGCGCCTCCGCCACACTCGTCTTCTCAGGCATCTCCAGCCTTTCCTCATTCTTCCCCGTCACTTCCCGCAACGAAGCAAAATACCGAATCCGAATCTCCATTTCCTGCTTCTCATCTTCCTCGCTATTACGCTGCCAGACAGTTCTGTATGGAGTGTATCATACCCGGATATTTTTTTCATCCTTAGATCGCAATGCTATTACAAACCATGCCGGGTCAGTTTTTTTTATGGCAGCGCACTCCCATTAAAATGCTGCCGTGGAAGGTGACTCGCTGCTCGTGCCACATCAGCTTGATGATCTCCAGTGCTTCCCCAGGTTCCTCCACGCGCACTCCCGCTGCTGGATATGCATAGCCGTACTGGATATACTCGCTTTCCTTCCAGCCCGCACCGATGCCCAGAATATAGCGCCCTTCACTCATAAACTGCAAGGTCGCAGCCATCTTCGCCAGCTGCGCCGGGTTGCGAAACGACTGGCTGAGCACAGCATGCCCGAACTGGAACTGCGGGTGCTGTGCCGCGAAATACGTTAAGGCCGTCCATCCCTCAAGAATATTAGCCTCACCGGCTTCCAGGTGATCGACAAAGCAGCAGCGCCAGATTCGCCAGGGTGCGAGTAGCGGTTCCTGTAGCGCCTTTCTCCTGGTAGGGCTTTGGGTTGCCGACATAGAAAGTACCAGCGATATCCAGATGTGCCCATTGTGCCTTGCCGACGAAGTTTTCCAGAATCTTGGCAGCCGTCACCGAGGAAGCCGGTCGCCCCCCAGTCTGCTTGATGTCGGCAATATCGCTTTTGATCTGCTCGGCGTACTCCTCGTCGAGCGGCATGGGCCAGTATTTCTCGCCTGCGATCTTGCCCGCCTCGATAATTTCCTGACAGAGCTGCTCATTGTTGCAGTACAGGCCTGTCATGACATTGCCGAGCGCAACGACGATGCCGCCCGTGAGCGTGGCTACGTCGATGATGGGTGAAAGTCCCTCTTTGACGGCGTAGGAAAGCGCATCGGCCAGCACCATACGTCCCTCGGCATCGGTATTGACGATCTCGATGGTCTTGCCGTTCATGATGCGCACAATATCGCCTGGACGATAAGCATTGCCGCCCGGCATATTCTCCGTTGTCGGCACCAGTGCTGTGACGTTGATGGCCGGTTTGAGTGTCGCAATTGCCTGCATCGCGCCGATGACCGCTGCCGCGCCTGCCATATCGCCCTTCATCTCGTCCATGCGCTCGGCGGGCTTGAGAGAGATGCCGCCGGTGTCGAAGGTGATGCCCTTGCCCACCAGTGCCATGCCCTGCCTCGTGCTCTTATCTCCTTCATAGCGCAGGATGATGAACTTCGCGGGCTGCGCGCTGCCCTGTGAGACCGCCAGCAGACCGCCCATGCCCAGTTCCTCCATCTGTGGACGCTCCAGCACCTGGTATTCCAGCCCGAAGCGCTTTGCCATCGCCACAGCGCGGTTCGCCAGTTCCGTCGGCGTCATCACATTGGGCGGCTCGTTTACGAGGTCGCGGGCAAAGTTTGCTGCCTCGGCCAGCGCCACGCCCCGGCGCATGCCCGCCTGCAACTGCTCTTGCTGCGAATCAAAGGAGAGCAGTTCTACCTTTGTGATGCCCTTACCGTTGCTTGCTGGCCGCTCGCTGTGCTGGTATTTCCTGAAGGTGTAGGTGCCTGATACCACGCCCTCGACCTCCGCCTGCGCACCCTCCTCCGCGTCAATGCCGGAGCCACTCCAATTCAGCGCGAGGCAGAGGGTGTACGCGCCCGTGCTTTGCGCTTGCCGGGCTGAGACGGCGCTGGCGCGCCGGAACGATTGCGTGTTTAGCTTCTCCTGCGCACCGAGGCCCACCAGCAGCACACGCTTCGCCGCCAGCTTGCCCATCGGGTGAATTGCCACCATCTCGCCCAGATTGCCTTTGAACTCCTCACCCGAGCTAATTTCAGTAAGCAGGCCATCCAGCAAGTTATCCACCGTGCTGGCCGCGCCGGGGAGCGTGACCTTTCCACCTTGCCCGCGTACCGCCCCCACGACCAGCACATCACATGGCACGTCTTTTAGCCCGGAAGTAATAACTTGAAAGTCCATTTGTCTTTCCCACCTTCTTCTGGAGATATTGCGCGGCGAAAAAGAGACTGACCGGCATAGTACAGCCGGTCAGAATGCCGTGTAGATTAAGAAAATCATAGCAAAATTTAGGGAAATGGGCTAACTCAGCCCATTTCTCCTAGCGTGCTGGAAGCAGTCGCTCAACCACTGCCAGCAGTTGGCGTGGTTTGAAGGGCTTGGTCAGGTATTCTGTGCAGCCAACGCGCATGGCCCTTTCGTTCACATCGCCCAGCGCATAGGCGGTGACTGCCACGATAGGAACCTCGGCCATGCCGGGGCGTTGGCGAATAAGCTGCGCTGTCTGGTAGCCGTCGAGCACGGGCATGGAAAGATCGGTCAAAATCAGGTCAACCGGCTCGCGGTCGATAATGCTCAACGCCTCGCGCCCGTTTTCGGCGGAGAGGCAGCGATAGCCTCGCGTCGAAAGGACGCGCTCCACCAGCGTGCGGTTGGAGGCTTCGTTTTCTACAATCAAAATGGTTGCCTGGCGCGTGCCAGGGGTCGTTGTATACGCTACATTCTCTCTGTTCATCATGATATCGTTTCCATCCTCTCGCGGTGAGGCAAAGCTGCTATGGATTGCTGTCAACCGGCAAAACGATGGGCAGGGTAAACGAGAAGATCGAACCCTGTCCCACGATGCTCTCTACCGCAACTTCGCCGCCCTGTAATTCAATCAACTTCCGCGCGATTGCCAGGCCCAGGCCGGTACCGCCGAATTGCCGCGTCGTACTGCTATCGGCCTGCCGGAATGCTTCAAATATATAGCCAAGCGCCGCCGGAGAGATGCCGATGCCCGTATCATGCACGGCCACGCGCAGCATATCGTAGTTTTCCAGCAGCGAGCAGTGAATCGTGACGCCGCCCTGCTGCGTAAATTTCAGAGCATTGGAGACAAGATTGATCGCTACCTGCCCGACGCGGGTGCTATCTGCCAGCACCATCGGCAATCCTTCATCCATCTTCAATTCAAGTGCCAGACCCTTCTTGTCCGCTATGGGCTTCAGTTGGCTCACCACGTCGCGCAGGCATGGCTCCAGCGCCAGCGGTTCAACTGTGACCTCCAGGCGGTCCGCCTCGATCTTCGAGAGATCGAGCATATCGTTGACCAGCATCTTGAGGTCTTCGGCCCGCTGCACCATAAACTGGATGTGTTCCTCCTGCTCCTGTGTCAACTCCCCATCAACAAATCCCTCTAATATTAACGAGCCATAGCTGATAATGCTGTGCAGAGGGGTACGTAATTCATGGGTGACAGTAGCCAGAAATTGTGATTTCAAGTTATTGACACGTTCAAGCGCGGCATTTTTGTCCTTTACCTCGGCAAAAAGTAGCGCGTTTTGGATAGCTATCGCCGCCTGCACCGCCGCCGTGCTCAAAAGGAATTTGTCGCGGTCGCTGATCTCGTGCGGCTGATCAAAATAAAGGATAAATGCACCGATGGACTGATCTTGCAACAGCAAGGGAACGGCGATCAACGAGCGATACCCGGCTTCGAGCGCCAGTTGCACCCAGGTCTCGCTGTGAGCGCGGTAAATGGCAGCAATATCTTCTCCACAGACGATTCTCTGCTTTTGCATCGCCATACGTGCCAGGATCATGTCCAGATCGCGCAAGGCCGGGCGAGGAATACGCGGGCGGCGCAGCCCGTAGGGCGATTCCGGCTGTGATTTCGGCACGCGCACCGCGTTACGTTTGCCGCTGGAGCGGGGCAAGGGTGATGGGACAGCCGCCATCTTGGTGGTTGCCGCCATCGTAATATCCCCATCGGGGTCGGCATGCACCGTCACCGCGCCATGCTGCCCCGAATGTCCAGTTCCACTTCCTGAGGCGAGACCGGGGGAAGACGGCGTTTCGCCACTGCCATTGGTTGCTAAAGGAGTGGCAGCCCACTGCGCCACTGCCCACGGAGAGAGCATTTCGCGCCCGTAGAGCAGCAGAGAAACGTGCTGTGATCCCATGATATGGCCCAGGCGCGAGATGCTCTCCCCAAGCAGGTGTTCCAGGTTGAGCGTCGAGATCAGCGCATCACTCATAATGAGCAGATCTTCCATCTGTTTCGTAATGACCTGACTCTCGCGCTCCTGCATTGAGAGCGATTCAGAAAGCAGGTTAAACGAGCGATCTAAAACAGTCAATTCATCGGTCTTTAGCCCGTCAGCAGAAGTGAGCGCCATGCCCGCGTTACTGGCTGCGACCAGCATTGCCACTCGTTTCTGAATCCTGCGCAGGGGGCGTGTCAGGAAGTAGCGTGTAATCAAGATCAGGCTCATGATCGCCAGGAAGAACGTGAACGCTGCCATCCAGAGGATCACCGGCAGATTGCGTCCCAGGTGCTCATTGAAGTTATACAGAGGCTCGACATCGACGATCACCAGCGAGGGCGAACCCGCAACCTGGTAGCTGGCTTTGACGGAATCGGCCAGCGAGAGGTAGCTCTGTCCACCCACCTCGAAATTCGTGCTGCCGGGCGAGCAGAGAGTGCTTTCAGGAATAGCCTGTTCATCGTGCAATTCCTGCATGGACATATCCAGCATCGTTCCGTCGACGCAAAGCGCCAGGGCCTGTCCCTGTTCAATGTGCTGCGGCAGGTCTTTAAAAACATCATCAACCAGCTTCTCGCCCACCAGCACACCAACTACCGTACCATGCCCATCGAAAATGGGCACTGCCACGCTCAATACCCATGTTGTATTGCTATCGCCTGCTGGCTGAAGCATTGTCGCTGCACTATGTTTGTCGTAGAGTACCTGATTCAGCAGCGACGTAGTAGGGGTGACCGTAATGTAGCCTTGATGGGTACGATTCTCCTTTTGAGCTGAATAAACCGCGATTTCGGACAGCTTTAATTCGGAGAGAGGAACACTCAGGGCATCATTGTTAGAGGTACTGGTATGCTGGACCAACGAGATAATCTGGCTACTAGAGGAGACGGTTGCTAATGCTTGAACCAGCGTTTTGCTTTCAGCCACGTAGGCCTGTTTGGTTGATTGGAGGTGTGCAAGAGCGTCACTTCTTGCTTCGCGCTCAAGGTGATACCTCAGCAGGCTTACAGCTGCTACTGCGAACAGCAAAACGCACAGCAAGAGCGTTACTGTGGCCGCGATGATAAATTTTTCCCCCAATGACCGTACAGTAAGTTTCAAGCAGCCCCTTCCATTACTGTTACAACGAAAAGCAGGGGGAGGACGGGGTGCCAGCTCGTCCTCCCCCTACCACGCGCATGCAACTTGCAGCGCGAGACTCTGGAAGGCGCATGTGCAAACCCCATGGGGAAAAGGTCGCACATTGTCAGATGGACGTTACAAGCCGCTCGTCGAGGTGGATCTGCTTGCTCACGAACATCCCGCTTTCCGTCCCAGGCCTATCTATTATAACGTATAACCCCACAAATTGATATCACTTTTCCCATCAGTTTTCTCATTTCTTCCGAAAAGTTGCATGAGAAAAGAGAATTTTGCAGGTTTTCATAACTTTGCCCTACAGAATAGTCCCTACAGGCTCAATATAGCCGCGTTTGAGCAGGCGTACAATCGTGCGCGCAATGTCCAGTTCATCGCGGTGGATCAACTGCGCGATATGCTGTATGCTGCGTCTTCCGTCCAGCAGCAGGAACACCACACGATCACGCCGCTCTATCTGGCTTATGGCTCTCTGCCCGGTTGCCCACGGCAGTGCCTTGAAGACTGCGTTAATACCTTGCTGCGCCATCTCTCTGGCCCCATCTGTCACCTGCGAGGGCAGCGGTATCATTGAGGCGGTCTGTCCCGGCCCTGCAACTGGAACATGTCGCAATGTGGCCGTATCTCTGTAAGCCCTGTTGACTTCTAGAGCGGTCGAAGACCCGAAAGGAGTGAGCTGCACAGGGACTGCTGGCAGTGGCGCGGTCTGCCGCGAGTCTTCGACAGCCTCGGCTCTCGCCGAACCTGGAAGAACTGGCATCCCGGCGGCGGGCGTATCTGCCACCGGTTGCTGTGCCACCAGCGTCAAAGCCCTTATCGTACGATTCGTGGATAAATTGTCGGTTCGCCTTACCCCTTTCAAGAAAGAATTCATAGTACAGTACCTCCTCCATTACCACATGTGCCACACAATGCGCAAAGGTGTACTCCACTATAGTACACATCTCCACTGTACTCTTATCCTGTGAAAATGCCGTGAAAAGCTGGCTCTTCTGTGTGAAATTTCTGTGAATATTCCTGAAAGAGGATGCAATGATGGAATACCAGAAAGTACTATCTTGTATCAATGCGTTTCAGAAGTTGGTTAGAAAGGGTGGATGGTGAAAAAAAGGAGGAAGTGGAGATCGATAGGGCGGAGCTTATCTCCGCCCTATCGATCTCCACTTCCTCCCTGCTAAATATACTACTTGTTCTGATTCTCCCACTCGTCTCTCAATATACCCATGTAGACGAGATCGCTGTATTTTCCATTGCTCCAGACGTGCTGGCGCAGGTGGCCCTCCTCTTTGAAGCCACTGGCGCGATAGGAACGAATGGCGCGTTCATTGTCACCGTTGACCGTTAGCCAGACCTTGCGCATGTTGCGCAGGCGAAAGGCGTAGTCCAACAGCACGCGCACAGCATCCTGCCCGTAACCTTTTCCCAGATATTCTCTATCGCCGATGCCGATACCCAGTTCGCAGGTTCGCGCTATTGTATCGAAGTGAAACAGCCCGCAGCTACCGATATACTTGCCGTCGGTCTCGATAGCGAAGTTGGGACCGTTACGCCCGCCCTTCTGCGCCCCCTGCTCGAACTCGGCCTCCAGCCGGGCCAGCGATTGCGGCTCCCACGGATCACCGCCACCCAGTATCTCAAACTCCACATCATTGTTGAAGGCCCATTGTCGCTGTACATCCTCGCGTTTCATGGCCCGCAGCACGACCTTTTCACCTTTGAGCATAATCAGGGGACCTCTGACCACGTAATGGGTCCGGTGACGCCCTTTTTATCTACCTGCGCTGCGGTGTTGCGCTGCGTATCGACCAGGAAGATGCCTTCCTGCCCGTCACCGAGCGCTACGACGAGCTGATGAGCCGAGGTGGCCGACCAGATAAACGCTGAAACCGGGCCGTGGAGCTTGAGGGCAAGCGGCTTTTGCCCGGCCTGCACATTGACAACCATCAACTGTATTGCCGTGCTATAAGCCAGTTCCTGACTGTCGTAAGACCACACGGGGGTCGGTTCCGTGGCTACGCCGGTGGCAACCTGCGTATCTTCACCTGTCGCCAGGTGTACCACATGCAGCGTGCCGAGACCGGAGGAGACTTTGTCCAGGTAATATGCCTCCATGCCATCGGGCGACCACTGCGCGTAGCTGATCTGCTGACCGGAGGGAAGCTGGACAGGTGATACACCCTCGACATCGGCACGCCAGAGCTCCGCTGTGCGCCCGTTGGGCGAACCAACCAGCAGCCAGCTTCCCACGCTGCCGTGCCCGTCCCGGCTATACAGCGCCTCCGTATAATCGCCCTGCGCCAGCAGGCGAGGCGCGACATCACTGCTCACGCCCACGCGGCGCGTCCAGATGCTGTGAACATGGCCGGGCACTCCCATGCTCCATGTGATGGCCGGTGTATCTATATCCGGTGACCAGTCAAAGGAGAGGACGCTATCACCTGCCTGCCCCTGGCTACCATTGGCGATGGTCAGCAGCCCGTGATTCTGAACGTTGTAGTCCATGATGCTGGTGCTGCCATTGTGCGTGAAAGCAAAGGCGATGCGGATACCATCGGGCGACCATACGGGATGGGAGACGCTGCCTGTGAGTGGCAGAGAAACCATCTGCACCGAGCCGGTTCCGGTTGAGTAGAGGTACAGCCTGGTGAGGCCGGTGCCGTTGGGGTCGGCCACAAAGGCCAGCATACTATTATTGGAAGCTGGTGACCATGCCAGACTGCTGAGAATGTCCGCGCCTGTGTCTGTATCCCAGATCGAAGAAGGCTGTATCCCCGCTTTGAGCAAGCGCTGAGGGATGAGCTTATCACTCAGCCCATCGCTGCGAATGGTATGAATAGTAGCTGTTTGCAGGTCGATATAGGCCAGCATATCTCCGGCGGAACGTCCCGGTAGAGGGGCATTTATCGCCCAGTTTGACGCTACTGTCACATTGGCTGGGGTGAGAGCTATCGCCCCGGTACTGCCATCGGCGGGAATGCTCATCAGTTTGCCGTCGCGCAGGAAGACCAGATGCATACCTGCCGCCAGCGGACCTTGCGGTAAGCTTGCCGGAGGCGGAATGATTCCACCGTTCGCCTGCCCTGCTGGCTGCATGAGATGCAAACTGATGTATCCAACTACACCAATCGTGAGCAGAATTGTTACCGCGATCGCTACGTACATGGCGCGTAATACCGGTGAGCCTTTACGACGCGGGCGCAGAACTGGCTGCTTCCTCGTCGGCTGGTGGTCTGGAGCTGGCATTGCACTCCTGCTTAGAAGCCCACCCTGTGAGGAACGACCACCGGGCAATGCAATCAAGTGCGGGCGACCGGTAGGCTCGACGTGAGGAGGCTTGTAGGGATTGGTTTCTGTGTTGCGGGTACCGGAGGTGCCGGTCAGTTCCTGGTATTCCGGTGAAGAGAAGATGCGGTTACGGAGCGCCGGGCTGGGAGATACACGAGGCAACTGCGAGAGGAGGAAATCGTGGCGACGGAAATCGGCAAGTACAGCGCTACAATGGGAACATCCCTCTAGGTGGGCAGCGACAACTCTGCGTTCTTCCGGCGCGAGCTTATTGTCAAGGTAAGCGCTGAGTAGCTCCTCGACTTGCTCGCAGTTCATGTGGTTCCTCCTCCCTGTTCCAGTGCCCGGTAGTGCTCTCGGAATGATTGCCTGGCGCGTGATAAATACATTTTGACACCGCTCTCCGCGATATTGAGCGCCTGAGCGATCTCACTGTAAGAGAAGCCTTCCTGCGTATACAGGAGCAAAGCGGCGCGATATTGTTGGGGCATGCGGCGAAGAGCGGCGCGCACCAGTTCTGTTGTCCCGTACATTTCCTGCGGGTCCGCGCCCTCGACATCCGCCGGTTCGTGGTCGAGGTCTTGCCACGGCAGCCACGCTATCAACTTGCGTCGACGAAGCGCATCATACGCCGTATTCGTCGCGATGCGGTAGAGCCAGGCTGAAAGCTTCAGGTTCGCGTCCATCTTCGGCAACGCCCGGAACGCCTTCAAAAAGGTGTCTTGCGTCAGGTCATCCGCCTGCTCGCGATCCCCTACCAGGTGATACACATAATTGTAAATAGGCGTCTTATATTCGTCGTAAATCTGTTCAAAAGACCAGGAACTTTCCTTTGTGTCCACCCGAGCCATGCCTACAATCCCTTCGATGGCTAATATCTATCAACCTGTCCGTTCCATCCAGGCTATAGAAGAAGCTCATCTCCGGCCCTCATTCCTTGTCTGGCAAGGGTGGGAAGCCTTTTGTCCTTCTGTGTAGTGGAACGGACAACTATCACATTCAGTAACATAGCAATACACGTGTTTTACTGTCAATTATGGTAGCATATTTTGCCCATTTTCCAGCATTGCTCGCCCTTTATGCTAGTACTAATGGGCCAAAAACCTCTGCTGTTCCCTGCTTCGCCCCGTTTTATTGCGCATCGCCAGAAAAGTCCCATGTATTTGCTTGAAATGCGCGATTATGATACCATAGTCGCAGAAGATGAACTGCCACGTAGCTGAGGGAACCTGGGAAGGAGACTCGCATGCTCAATGAGCACCCGCAGCACGGGTTGCGCACGGTCTGGTGGGAAGAGAGTGCCCACGCTGTTGTCGTATGTATGATTGATCAAACGGCGCTTCCCCAGGAGCTGATCACGCTGCGGCTCGCGGACGAGCAACAGGTGGCCGAGGCCATCAAAACGCTCAGAGTGCGCGGCGCGCCAGCCATCGGTATTTCTGCCGCCTTCGGCTTCGCCCTTGCCCTCTATCGCTATCGCAAAGCTCGCGACGAGGACGCGGACAGAACCATAACACCACAGGAAGCGCAGGAGGTGCAGGAATATCTACACTCCGTCAGTGGCTTACTGGCCCGCACGCGCCCGACTGCCGTCAACCTATTCTGGGCCATCGAGCGCATGCAGCAATGTGCCAGCAGCACGTTGCGCGACGGCTGCTCGCTTTCCCAACTGGCGCAGCGCCTGCGCGACGAGGCACAGGCTATTGCCAACGAAGACTTTGAGGCTTGCAGGCAGATGGGCCTCTACGGCGCGAGCTTGATTGCCGATGGCGATAGCCTGCTCACCCACTGTAACGCGGGCGCGCTGGCAACGGCTGGCTGGGGAACCGCGCTCGCTCCCATGTACGCCGCGCATAAAGCGGGCCGGGCCATCCACGTCTTCGTCGATGAGACGCGCCCCGTCCTGCAGGGTGCGCGCCTGACCTCCTGGGAACTTCAGCAGGAGGGCATTCCACTGACGCTCATTACCGATAACATGGCCGCTCACTTCATGCGCAGGGGCGACATCAAAGCTGTCTTTGTGGGAGCTGATCGTATCGCCGCCAACGGCGACTTCGCCAATAAAATTGGCACTTATGCCGTCGCGGTGCTGGCGCGGGCGCATGCCATTCCGTTCTATGTCGTCGCGCCTCTCTCCACCGTCGATCTCAAACTGCCGTCTGGCGAGCACATTCCGATTGAACAGCGCAACCCCGAAGAGGTGACCACTGTTCGAGGTACACCTGTCGCGCCCGCAGGTGTCCATGTCGCCAATCCCGCTTTCGATGTCACCCCTCACAGCTACGTTACCGCCATTATCACGGAGCGCGGTATCGCCCGGCCACCGTATGACGAGGCGCTGCGCAACATGTTTTCGGGCCATCATCAAACAGGGAAGCAGGCGTGGACATAATGGAGAGGGACGTTGTGCAGGCTGTTGCCCGACACGCGGAAGAGGCAATGGGCCAGGAAGGATTCCAGCAGATCAGCGCGACCGTTGCAAGTTGCAAGATGCTGGCATTAGAACTTGAAGGGCAGGAACAGGAGCAGGAGAGCGGCATGGAAAGGCCCGAAGCTGGTAATGGGGCCATCGATATGGAGGCGCTGGTGCTCGCAGGCTATTTGCACGATATCTCGGTCGCTGTCCATGGCTCCCAGAATCACCATATCAAATCGGCTGAAATGGCGGTCGCATTCCTCGAAACACTCGATGTACCCGCTGAGCGCGTGCGTAAGGTAGAGCAGATTCTCCTGGCGCATACGACCCGCGTGCCAGCGGACGAGCGCCATAAGATTCCCATCGAGGGCCGCATTCTTTATGATGCCACCAATCTTGGACACCTCAGCGGCCTCGCTGTAGTGACTGCGTTGATCGAATTTGGAGCGCGCTATCGCGAACGCTATCGCAATCGTGAAATCAACGGAGAAATTCTCTCCGCTGTGTTGCGCCATATGGAGGAGCGTTTCATCGAACTGTATCAGTCTCTATACACTGCTCCAGCTCGTGAGATGGCTCGTGAAAAATTTGACCGCACACTCGCCTTTATCGACGGGGTGATCGAGCATTTGAGTGATTCGACACCTGTCTAATATTAATGGAGAACACTTATGTCTATTCTTGTTGTTGGGTCCGTTGCCCTGGATACGGTCGAGACGCCATTTTCCAGGGTCGAAGAAGTGCTGGGTGGGGCTGCATCCTATTTTTCTACGGCGGCTTCGCTCTATAACCAGGTGAATCTGGTGGCAGTGGTTGGCAGCGACTTTCCTCGCGAACATCTCGAGTTCTGGCGCAGTCGTCCCATTAACCTTGAGGGTTTGCAGATCAAAGAGGGAAAGACCTTTCGCTGGGTCGCTCGCTATCATATGGATATGAATACCCGCGATACGCTGGATACACAGCTTGGAGTCTACGCGGGCTTCCATCCCTCCATTCCTGCCGGGTACCGGGCCAGCGACCTGCTTTTCCTTGCCAACATCCAGCCGGAATTGCAGTTGGAAGTGCTCAATCAGGTGCCAAAACCGCGCCTTACCGTCCTGGATACAATGGAACTCTGGATCATGACCGCTCGCGAACAATTGACGGAAGTCATCAAGCGCGTCGACATCCTGCTGATGAGCGAGGAAGAGGTGCGCCAGTATACCAATCAGAGCAGCATATTTGCCGGGGTGCGCCAGTTGCTTGGCATGGGCTTGAAATACGTGGTCGTCAAACAGGGTAGCTATGGCGCTCTCCTCTTCGGCGCTGGCGGCACCTACTTTACCGCCCCGACATATCCGCTTGAAGAGGTGGTTGACCCGACAGGCGCTGGCGACGCCTTCGCCGGCGGCTTTCTCGGCTACCTCTCCAATAAAGAACCCGAAGATGACGGTTGCTACTCTGTTGATGAGATCAAATGCGCCGTTGTGCATGGCAACATCATTGGCTCCTTCGTTTGTGAAGACTTCAGTATCGCTCGCCTGCGTCCCCTGACAATGGATGATGTAGCCAACCGCTACCAAAAGCTGGTACAATATTCTCACTTTGATCCCAACTGGCGTCCCGTCCAGAAAAACCCTGTTTTTGATTGACCACATTCTATTCGAGAGGAAATAACTATTCATGACAACATCGATTCGTGGAGATGTCAAAGATATCTCATTAGCTCCACGCGGCAAAGATCGTATTGAATGGGCCGCGAAGGAGATGCCCGTACTGCGCCTCATCCGCGCGCGTTTTGCCAAAGACCAGCCTTTGAAGGGAGTGCGCATGTCTGGCTGCCTGCATATCACCACGGAGACGGCCAATCTCGCCATCACGCTCAAAGCGGGCGGCGCTGACCTCGAACTCTGCGCCTCCAATCCGCTTTCCACACAGGATGACGTGGCCGCGGCTCTGGTAAGCGAATACGGCATTCCCACCTTTGCTATCAAAGGCGAGGATGAGCAGACCTACTATCGTCACATCAACGCCGTGCTCGACCACAAGCCAAACATGACGATGGATGACGGCTGCGACCTGGTCTCGACACTGCATACCACGCGCACCGAACTGATTCCCGCTATCATTGGCGGCATGGAAGAGACGACGACGGGGGTGATTCGCCTGCACAGCATGGAGAAAAACGGCGTCCTGCGCTTCCCCGTCCTGGCCGTCAACGAGTCTGACACCAAGCACCTGTTCGACAACCGCTATGGCACGGGACAGAGTTCTATCGATGCCATTATCCGCGCCACCAATATCTTGCTGGCCGGGCGCACATTCGTGGTCTGTGGCTACGGCTGGTGCGGACGCGGCGTTGCCTCCCGCGCTCGCGGCATGGGCGCGAACGTCATCGTCACCGAAGTTGACCCCGTGCGCGCCCTGGAAGCTGTGATGGATGGCTACCGCGTCATGCCTATCCTGGAAGCTGCCCCCCTCGCCGACATCATCGTCACCGTCACCGGCGATGTCAATGTGCTTGATCACCAGCACCTGGAACGCATGAAGGACGGGGCCATCATCGCCAACTCCGGCCACTTCAACGACGAGATCAACATTCCGGCGCTGGAAGCACTCTCCGTCAACAAGCGCCGCGTGCGTGACTTCGTTGACGAGTACACCTATGCCGATGGTCGGCAGGTTCATCTGCTGGCCGAGGGCCGCCTCGTCAACCTTTCCGCCGCCGAGGGTCATCCCGCCAGCGTCATGGACATGAGCTTCGCCAACCAGGCGCTCGGTGCCGAATATATGCGCGAGCATGCCGGAGAGTTACAGCCCCGCGTCTACACCTTGCCACCCGAAATCGACGGTGAGATCGCCCGTCTCAAGCTGCACGCTATGGGCGTGCGCATCGACACTCTCACCCCGGAGCAGGAACACTACCTCAACTCCTGGGAGTCCGGTACCTAGCTGTCCTTGACACAAACGGTCGTTCTCGATTATACTTAAGTCAAGCTCAAACACATACAACTGAATAGCGCCGATGATCTGGCCTGTATGAGGCCAGCCGAACTCATCAAGAGAGGTGGAGGGAAACGGCCCGATGAAGCCCGGCAACCCACTTGCAACCCGTTGCAGGAAGGGTGCCAATTCCGGCGGAGTAGTCCGCAAGATGAGGGGGAATCAGCAACAACGCGAAACCCCTGCATTCCAGGGGTTTTTGTTTGCCCTGTTTGCCTGATCTGACTCCACTTACCGGTGAGTATTTGTAAATGCTGAATTTCGGCACGTTTTTACTGCAAAAGGAGATTTTTGAAACATGAGTAGTTTTATGGACAGCGCGAAGTCCTTCTTCGCCAGCGAGTCGGTTACCGAAGGCCACCCTGACAAGCTCTGCGACCAGATTTCGGACGGGGTGCTCGACGCGATTTTAGCGCAGGACCCCTACGCCCGTGTCGCTTGCGAAACCGCCACCACTACTGGTCTGGTGCTCATCGCTGGTGAAATCAGCACCACTGCCTGGGTTGACATGCCCGCCATCGTGCGTAAGACGCTCGAACAGGCTGGTTATGTCAACGCCGATTACGGCTTTGATTACCGCACCTGTGGGGTCATCACCTCTATCGGCAAACAATCCCCTGACATTGACCTCGGTGTCAGCCGCTCGCTCGAAGCCAAAAGCCATGCAGATGAGCTTACCGATGACGAACTGGAGCGTATCGGCGCGGGCGATCAGGGCATGATGATCGGCTTTGCCTGCGATG
The DNA here is from genome assembly GCA_035294125.1 of Ktedonobacteraceae bacterium. Lineage (GTDB taxonomy): Bacteria > Chloroflexota > Ktedonobacteria > Ktedonobacterales > Ktedonobacteraceae > CADDYT01. The sequence goes on from DATGLM010000006.1 coordinate 110,826, forward strand.
AAACTCCCGAATATATGCCTATGCCTATCATGCTGGCAAACGGGCTGGTGCGCCAGCTCTCGCAGGTGCGCCGCAAATCATGGGATGGGCTTGGCCCCATGGCCTACCTGCGTCCCGATGGCAAGAGCCAGGTGATTGTCCAGTACGAATATGGGCGTCCGGTGCGCGTCGACTCCATCGTTGTCTCCGCCCAGCATGCCGAATATGTCGACCAGGAGCAGATTCGCCGCGATGTCATCGAGCACATCATCAAACCCGTCATCCCCCCCGGTATGCTCGACCTCAATACCAGAATCTTCATCAATCCCACGGGTCGCTTTGTCACCGGCGGTCCCATGGGCGATGCCGGTCTGACCGGTCGCAAGATTATTGCCGACACCTATGGCGGCATGGCCCGTCATGGCGGCGGTGCCTTCAGTGGCAAGGACCCGACAAAGGTAGATCGTTCGGCGGCCTACGCGGCCCGCTACGTCGCCAAAAACCTCGTCGCCGCCGGGGTTGCCGAGCGCCTGGAACTGCAGATTTCCTACGCCATCGGCGTGGCGCGCCCGCTCTCGCTCTTCGTCGAAACGTTTGGCACGGGTCACATCTCCAATGAGGAGATTATCACTCTGATCAACGAGCACTTCGACCTGCGGCCCGCCGCCATCATTCAGACGCTCAACCTGCGCCGTCCCATCTACCAGCCCACGGCAGCTTTCGGCCATTTCGGTCGTAGCGACATCATCGCTCCCTGGGAAACTCTCGACAAGGTAGCAGCTATCCGCCGCAGCCTCGGTGCATCCATCGAAAACGCCAGCGAAGCTCACCCGTAAACTTCAATTTCCAACTGTAAGGGAAATCTGTAGGGGCGTCGCCCCTACAGATTTCCTCTCTTGCGAAATGCATGTATAATGGGGATATGTAGAAGACCTTTGTGTAGCTGTATGCCAGAAAGAGGGAGAACATAACGATATGGACTTTTCGCTCAATGAGGAGCAATTGGCAATTAAAAATACTGCTCGCGAGTTCGCCGAACAGGAAATCAAGCCACTGGCCGAGGAAATGGACCGTACCGGTGCCTTTCCCTATGAACTGGTGCGCAAAATGGGTGAAATAGGGCTACTGGGCCTGCCTTTTCCAGAGGAATACGGCGGCGCAGGCGCGGATTTCCTCTCCTACTGCCTCGCTATTGAGGAAATCGCGCGTGGTGATGTCTCGGTGGGTATCACGATGGAGGCTCACACATCGCTGGGTGCCAGCCCATTTTTCCTCTTTGGCAGCAACGAGCAGAAGGAACGCTACCTGCCCCCACTGGCAAGGGGCGAGCAACTCTGGGCCTTTGGCATGACCGAACCAGAGGCAGGCTCCGATGCCGGTAGTACGAAGACACGAGCCCTCCTGCGCGACGGCAACTGGCATATCAACGGCTCCAAAGCCTTCATCACCAACGCCGGAACCAGCATGACCGGCGGCGTCACCATCACCGCTGTCACCGGCAAGCTTCCCGACGGCCACAATGAAATCACCAATATTATTGTCCCCAAAGGCACCCCTGGCTACATCATTGGCAACGCCTACAAGAAAATGGGTTGGAAAGCCTCGGACACGCGCCCGCTCACCTTTGAAGACTGTGTTGTCCCGGAAGGCAATATTCTGGGCAGGCGCGGCGACGGCTTCAAGCAGTTCATGCAAATCCTCGACGGGGGCCGCGTTGCCATTGCTGCCCTCTCCGTCGGCCTTGCCCAGGCCTGCCTGGATGAAGCCCTCAGCTACGCGAAACAGCGCCGACAGTTCGGCCAACCCATCGGCAAATTCCAGGCCATCCAATTCAAACTCGCCGATATGGAGACAGAAATCGAACTGGCCCGTTTAATGTATTACAAGGCCGCGTGGCTGCATATGCAGGGCCAGCCGTACACGAAAGAGGCTGCGATGGCGAAGCTCTTTGCCTCGGAAACAGCCAAACGCGCCGCCGATCAGGCCGTCCAGATTCACGGCGGCTACGGCTTCATGGACGAATACCCGGTCTCGCGCTACTGGCGTAGCGTCAAGATCAACGAAATCGGTGAGGGCACCAGCGAAGTGCAGCGCATGATTATCGCCAAACAACTTGGTTTGTAACTCCTGTTCGTTTCGCTTGCTTCGCCTGCCTCAACCCCGGATTGCTCGGAAAAAGGAGATCAACTGATGGACATCACACCACCAGAGGGGCAGGCTATGTCTCCTCATCGCCACTCGTTTGCTACCGATCAACTCGAAGCCTACAAACATTGGTTTGGCGGCATGCACTTCAAATTCCCTACCTTCAAACACGACCACCCTGCCATTATCGACGTCAACAGAGTCGCCGACGAGCAGTTGACGCCAGGCCAACGCATCGCCGACAAAGTAGCTGCAACCGTCGGTAGCTGGCCCTTTATCATCACTCAAAGCATCATTCTTGCCGCATGGTTAGTTTTGAACAGTGTAGCAATCATAAAACACTGGGATCCCTATCCTTTTATACTCCTCAATTTAATGTTGAGCTTCCAGGCAGCATACGCTGCACCTTTTGTGATGATGTCGCAGAACAGGCAAGCCGAGAAAGACAGGCTTACCGCGCAAAACGATTACGTCACTGACTGCAAAGGTGAGGAAGAGATTCGCTACATCATGGAGCATCTCGACCACCAGGATGATTTGATCCTTCAGATCGTGAAGCGGCTTGAAGAGCAGCACATGGAGATGAAGGAACAGCTTATGCGGCTTGACCCTGAGTTAGTGAAAAGATTGGCGACGGATGCTCAGAAGGTAGTCAAGGAGCAGGCAGAGCAAAACCAGGGCTAAATGCCCCACGCCAGGCCGGGCGCAAAGGCAACCCCCTGCCTCAGGCCACCCCTTGCGGGTGGCCCTACTCTATACGACCGCTCCACATCGCTTCCAAAACCTCGTTATGCTCGCGCTGGCGGGCGCATAAATTGTGTATAGTAGGGCCGACCCTGGCGCTCGGCCTGGGACCTGCCGGGGCTTAGCCAGTTCCTTTCCCTCACGTCCCTTCCTTTTCATAGCGAGGCACTGCCGGGCGCTGGCCCTCCAGATGATGCGCGGTGGCCGCATGGTACTCGCCGGTGGGGCTGTAGGGGTCGGTGTGGATGATGGCTTCGGAGAGGTCTTTGACGTTGTGGAAGAGGCGGTGACGTACCTCCTCGGCGATGGTGTGCGCTTCCGCCAGCGTGATCTGCGGGCTGACCTCGATGTTGAGCGAGGTTTGCAGCGTATGGCCGACCCAGCGGGCGTGGACATCGGTTACGGCCTTCACCCCTTCCACCTGACTCGCGTTGCGCACGATGGCGGGGACAATGTTGGGATCGACAGCATCCAGAATGCGTTGCAGGACACTGCGCGAGGTGGAGTAGACCACAGTCACGATCACGACCGTAATGACAAGGCCCGCGATGGGGTCGGCGCTGGGAAAGCCCAGTGCCACTCCCACCAGGCCAACGAAAGCCGCCAGCGAGGTGAGGCCGTCGATGCGCGAATGCTGCCCATCGGCGATCAGCGGCACGCTGTTGATGCGCCTGCCCACCGAGATCTTATACTGCGCCAGCAATTCGTTGCCCGCCACGCCGACCAGCGCCGCCCCCATACTCAGGTAAATCTGCGTCGGCACATTGCCGCTGGTCAGCTTCTGAATCGACTCGACCGCGCCAGCCACGGCACTGGCAATGATGACCAGCACAATGAAGATGCCCGCCAGATCTTCGCTGCGGTAGTAGCCATAGGTATAACGCTGGTTGGCTGCTCGCCTGGAAAGGGCGAAGGCAATCCAGAGCGCGACGGTCGTGAACACGTCTCCCTGATTGTGTAGCGCGTCCGCGAAGAGTCCCGCGCTGCCGCCATAGGCCGCGCTGCCAAACTGGATCAACGAAACGAGCAGCATGCCCCCCGTCGAAATCTGCACCGCCCGCAATCCCACCTCGTTGCTGTACAACTCAGCATTCACCGCCCCATGCCCGTGTCCATGTCCATGCCCATGGTCGTCATGGTCGTGTTCATCCTGGTCATGGTCGTGTTCGGAGTGATGGTGCTGATGAGTATCCACCTGGTGGCTATCGCCTCGATATTCTTGCATCGCCCCGCTCCTTAAAATATTGACGAAGAGAAAATGCTCATACACTTTTGGCTCTTCCAGCGAACCGGCATTCACAAACTTCAGTCCAGGCTGCCTGCCCTGCCAGTTCCACGTCTGCCAGCGTCTTCCCGGTTCTCAGTAGTTATCGCCCGATGTGAAGTGATCTGGTTTATGAAAGGTGGCATCGAAGTTAAATGGACTTGTAGGAATAAGTTCTATAGAACTCACCTTTTTCAACTTCATCATTCTACCGCCTTGTGACGGTGATTTTTAACAACCAGAAGCAGGAATAAGGACATCCTGCAAGAGTCTACCACATGCTATCAAAAACCGCTTACAATGGCATGTGCCAGGAGGCGGTTGAGATTCTTCGCTATCGCTCACAATGATATATCCGGCAGATTTATCTTACAGCATGGGGCCACCCATTGTATCGTTTGCCAGCGAGGCACGGCGTGGAATGGGATGGCTGCGTGGTGGCGTAGAGCCTTCATCATCCTCCTCGTCTGCGCTGTCACCTCTGGCTCCCATGATAGTATAAGGGACAGGGGCATTCTCCTCGTTTTCGCCGTTTCCTTCAGCATCGCTTTCCTCACCGTCCTCTCCGTTGTCCGCGCCATTTTGCACGCCCAGGCTTTCCAGGCCCTTCTCGATGCTGAGAATCCAGCGATCAACCTCGGTCTCGAAGTCCATGAGGTGCTCGCGCAGACCGCGCAAGGTTTCAGCGACGTAGGCATCGGCTTCGTTTTTGAGTTGTTCGCTCTCCGCCCCGGCCTGATGAGTGATCTGCTGCGCCTGTTCCTCTGCGCGACGCAGGATTCCTTTCGCACGCTCCTCCGCTGCTCGTAGCAGGCTTTCGCGGCTGACAGCCTTGTCCGCTTCCTCGCGTGCCTTTGCCAGCAGCGCGGAAGCATCGGCCTGCGCCTGGGCCAGAATGCGCTCCTTGTCCTGAATAATACGCCGTGCCTGCTTAATCTCGTCCGGGATGGAGGTTCTCATCTGTTCAACGATCGTGAGAATATCCCCCTCCTCAATAAGGATTTGCTTCAGCAGGGGCACTCTGCGACTGCTGGCGATCAGGTTTTCCAGGCGATCCACGAGATAGAGAATATCCATGCTATTCCTCCGTCCCCTACCATACTACTCGGTGTTCTATCGCTACATCTATCTTCACAGATATAGAGCATCGAGGTCAGTACAGAGCAACTACGGTTTTGTACGGCCTCTCTTTTGCGGGTAGCCGCTCTCTCGCTATTCAGCTCTCAATTTCTTTCCTAACTCTCGCACCACTGGCGCTGGCAACATATCGGTGATGTTGCCGCCCAGACGGGCCACTTCCTTGAGACGAGACGAGCTAACGAAAAGGTTTTCCAGGTTCGTGAGCAAGCAGACCGTCTCGATCTCTGGCGCGAGTTTGCGGTTCATCAAGCCTTGCTGGAACTCGGCCTCGAAATCATTGGGGGAGCGCAGTCCTTTGATGATGGCCTGCCCGCCGACAGAGCGCACGTAATCCACCAGCAGGGTCGCGAATTTGTCCACACGTACATTGCTCATCTCCTCCTCTGCCAGCACCTCTTGCCATAAGGCTACCCGCTCATCCACGCTGAAAAGCACATTTTTCTCAGGAAAGGCATAGACGGTCACGATCAACGTATCGAAGAGGTGCGCCGCCCGCCGTGCAATGTCAAGATGGCCGTTGGTTAAAGGATCGAAACTCCCAGGATAGACTGCAATGCGTCCTCGATGCTCCTTATTACTCACGCACAAGCCCTTTCACTACAAGACTGCAAGCCGAGCCTGAACAAACAAAATAAAACTGGGCATGAGAGAAATAGTCGCCTTTCAACACACGGCAAATCTGCTTCATTACCCGCAGGCTCAAGCTTCCCTTTCTTCCCATTAAACCATATCGAACAGCATTCAGCAATAGGTTGTTTGTCTGGATGCTTGTGGGCGCTGGGTAGCAGGGGATAACAGCAAGGAGAGTGACTACTGCTGGTAGAGATGAAGGCTCGCACAGACTCTGGCAGAGATGGAGGCTGACGGCTTCTGTGCCGCCGGTTTCTTCCAGACTAACCGGGCATACAAACCACGGCCAGGATAAAGCGTTCGCAGGCTAGTGAGAGGATGAGGGACAGGCCGCACATGTCGTGCAGCCTGTCCGAGGAAAAGAGAGGAAAAGAGGGATCAGGCGTGGAAGTTAGGGATGAACTGACTGGCGACGCTGGCAACGGTGTTGGCAGGAATGGCAAAGCTCACACCATTGGCCGGAGTATTGAATTCTGGATCAACTGCACCCAGCGTCGGAATGCCCACCAGATTGCCCTGCAAGTCGATGAGCGCGCCGCCGCTGTTGCCGGGATTGAGAGCGGCATCGGTCTGGATCGCATTGGTGAGTGTAGCCCCTCCCTGACCTTCAGAAACGGTGCGCCCTGTCGCGCTCACAATGCCCTCGGTGACGGTTTCAGTGATACCCAGCGGGTTGCCGATCGCCAGCACATACTCGCCCACCTGCAATTGCGAAGAGTTCCCCAGCGTGATAACCGTGAGCGGCTTCGTCGTATTGATCTTCAGTATCGCGAGATCATTGGCAGGCGCTGTGCCTACCACCTGCGCGGGAAGATGCGTTCCGTCTGAGAGCACCACTTCGATGTTTTGAGCTCCTGAGACAACATGGTTGTTGGTCACGATATAACCCCGCGCGTCGATGATGTCACCGGAGCCGATGGCGTTCCCGCTCTGTGTGGTGACATCGATCTCCACTACTGCCGCTTTATCCTTTGCAATCACCGCTTCCTGTTCCGCCTGTATAGAAGCCGCCGACTGTGTCGAGGTTGTAGTCGTGGTTGTCGCGGACGCACTGCCAGTATTGCCTGTCGCGGTTGTTGTTCTACTGAATTCCCAGCCCGCGAAGAGGCCGATACCGAAGATGAGAAGCAGTACCACCGCCAGCGCTCCTATTGCCCAGGCACGAAAGCCTCCACCCGTTTTCTTCCGCGTTGGCGGTGTGGGTGGTGTGAGTGGTGTGGGCTGTGTCGGTGGTTGCTGTGGATTGAGCGGTGCTGTCGGTGTGCGCTCCACCCAATCCCATGTTTGCTGTTCATAAGGTGATATAATTTCTGCATCATTTTCTGTTTGTGGTGCTATCATCGTTTTTATCCCTCCACTGCTTTTTCCTATTTACAAAAATGACGTACTATCTTCAGGTGTTTTCATGTACGCTTTCTTTGCGTTTCCGTCTACTAAGAAGATAGCGTCACGACATCAAAAAACTTACACACTTGTGTCAAAGATCACGCAGTCTTTTGTAAAGACTTTGCAAACTGAAAGCGCTTGCTACTGAGAACTGCTTCCGGTTCTGCGTAACCATTTTCTGTTCGTAAGCATAGCAGGGGATGATGAGAGATATATTGGAAGTAGATGAGAAAACGCTCATATACCCGGCAGCAGGAATGCGGCTATACCTGCGCAAAATCCTCGGTCAGCCACAGTTTCTCATGTTGCTGATCGATCAGAATGGCAACCCCGACGATATTGGCATTCTTTGAAAGAATATTCTGGCGGTGTCCATCGTCGGGCGGTTTCTCGTTCATCATCGCCTGGTGCAAAGCCAGTGCCCCATTGGCCGATTGCTCAGTCGTTTCCCCGATATTTTCAGCCGCAAAGGTCCACTTCACCCCCTGCTGGCTCTCGCGAGTTCCCAGATCAGCTTCCCCCGGCAACTGATGTGACAGTGTGTTTGCCGTCTCCATCGCCAGATCATGCTGCCGCGCACTCTCCGCCAGAGCATTGCTCCACTTCAAGGCAGGCAGCCCATTAGCGGCCCGTGACTGATTAATGGCCTTAAAAACCGTCTGCGCAATCTGACTCTCCATCGCCGTTGGACTTGATTGCTGCGAACTCGTCTGGCTCCCTGTTGATGTTGAGCAGGCACACAGCAGGAAAAGCAACATGGACAGGAAGATGCTCCATGAAAATTTGATTTTGATACTGTTCATAATAATGATCCTATCCTCATCAAGCGGTTCTTTCCGGCGTCACGCTGCCCGCCGGTTCGTCTGGAATATTACTTGCTCTAACATGTGCCAGCGGCAAAGTGATGGTAACGGTTGTTCCTTGCTCTGGTACACTGCTCAGGGTGAGCGTGCCGCCGTGGGCAAGGGCGATGCCGCGTGCGATGGAAAGGCCGAGGCCGGTGCCACCAGCCTCACGCGAGCGCGCTTTGTCCACGCGGTAAAAGCGTTCGCCCAGGTGCGGCAGGTGCTCCGCTGCGATGCCGATGCCCGTATCACTGACCTGCAGGATTACATGGTTTTGTTGCGTGGCAATACGCACGGTGATGTTGCCTCCGGGGCGATTATATTTGATAGCGTTGTCGACCAGGGCAAGCGTAGCCTGTTCGAGCAGCGTCGGGTCGCCAATCACCAGCGCGCTCTCGCTGCCCTCAACCTGAACACTGATATGTTGCTGCTCCGCTAGAGCCTGGACGCGTCGGGCCTGCGCACGAGCGATACTGGCCAGGTCTACTACCTCGTACTCCTGATGAGAGGAACGATTATCCAGGCGAGCGAGAGTAAGCAAGTTGGTGGCAAGATTACCCATATGGTTCGCTTCGGCCACGATATCTTCCAAGAGCACTGTATCCTCCTCCGGGATGTGTTCGCGGCTGCGCAGCAGGACTTCGGCATCGGCGCGCAGCAGCGTCAGCGGGGTGCGCAGCTCGTGCGCGGCGTCCGCTATGAAGCGCTGCTGGTTACTCCAGGCCAGTCGCGCTGGAGCCAGCGCCCGATTCGCCAGGAACAGGCCCCCTACGCCAGCACCGAACAGGGCAATGCCGCCCACCGCGAACAACAGCTTGAGTAACAAGGAGAGGGTGTCTTCCTGCTGCTGAATAGATATACCATCCATAACGACACCAATATAGCCATTGCCATGTGGATTGGGAACCGCTATGGCATAGCAGTAAATCTCGCCGTAGTCGCCCCCGGCGTTGATAGTGCTCTGTGCCACACCATTTTGCAGAGCTTGCTGTGCCAGACTGTTGCTGAGAAAGGCAGGGGGCAGTGTTTCTATATTATCTGTATCCAGCAAGGTACCATTCTGATCAAAGCAGGCGACGATGGGTTCTACCTGATTAACTGCCGGATTAGGAGAAGGAGGAGGATTGGATTGGTGGGAAAGACCTTCAGATGAGCAAGCACTCACAGGCGATGAAGCAAATTGATTCGCATCCATCTGGGCATGTTGCTGAACGCTGCCTTCTGGCTGGTTCAACAGGAAGTAGCTGACCCCGGTGTACAGGATGAAACCGGCTATTATCAGTGCCGCAGCCAGGACAGCGCAATACCAGAGCGTCAAGCGGATGCGCAGGCCTTGAAACAAGGACGCTCCCGCCTCTTGTGTGCGACGGCCCCTCCTACGATGCAGGGGCCACCAGCCGGGCATGCTCCAGTTCATACAATAGCTCCTTTGCTATGCTTCGATCTTGTAGCCCACGCCACGTACCGTCTTGATTAAGGGGCGTGAGAAACCCTGGTCAACTTTGTCGCGCAGGTAGTGAATGTAGATATCCACGACATTTGAAAGTGCCTCCATGTCGTAGCGCCAGACGGTATCGACAATTTGCGTGCGCGTGAGCACCTGGCCGGGATGGCGCATCAAATATTCCAGCAGAGCAAATTCTTTGGCCGTTAGCTCGATGACACGCCCGTCGCGCCGCGCCTCGTGCCGTACCAGGTCAAGTGTCAGGTCGCCAACGGTGAGTTGAGGCGTCTCCTCAAAACGCCGGTCGCGGCGGCGCAGCAGGGCATTGACCCGCGCCAGCAGCTCCTCCATCGCGAAGGGCTTGGTCAGGTAGTCATCGGCCCCCACGTTGAGGCCGGTCACACGGTCCTCGACAGCCCCACGCGCCGTCAGCATCAGCACGGGCGTCATGATATGTTCCTCGCGCATCTGGCGGCAGATTTCCAGCCCATCGATGCCGGGCAACATTACGTCCAGAATCACCGTATCATAGGTATCGCTGAGGGCGAGATCAAGTCCTTCGTTGCCATCGTGCGCCAGGTCAACGGTATGGCGCTCCTCCATCAGAACGCGGCGCAGCAAATAGGCCAGTCGTTTCTCGTCCTCTACCACAAGAATATGCATCAGTTCGCTCCTTATATATTGCTCATCTCCCGTTCGTACTGCCTGCTTATATTCTATTCGAGAAACATTGGAAAGAGATTGGAAAGAAGAAACTCAACACAGTGTTTCCCTTAGCCCTGGTATAACCCTCTATGATTGGATTCAGATGAGAGAAAGATGTGAAAACTCTCATGGTAAATGCCCTTCCAGGTGAGCAGGTCTGGCCTTCCAATATAAGCATTGCTTCAAAGCGGGCACTACCATCAGACAGCCATTCTGCTTAGCAAACGGAAAACCGTTCATCGCCGAGGCGGGTATGGAGGATGACGAACGAGGAGATCGTAACCTTGCCAGAGTGGAAGCCGCGCGAAGACTCGCACTCCTCCAACAAGGCACCTTCTGGATCGGAACTGAGCGCACTCTGACCAGACGTTGCCACTACAACCTGGCCCACTTGCTTGCCACCGGAACCACCGTTTACCCTCCAGCATTTTGAGCAGTGCGGTGTCTCGCTTGTGGAGCGTCCTGGCTGCGGGAGAGCACGGACCCCTTCTCCAGCTTTGAGTTGATCTTCATGGGAGAAGTGGGTGTCGTCTTCGCTCAAAAATGAGTTCGCCTGCTCCCACTTTTATTGTATCACCTCCTGTCCACTCGCACACTGCCTTTTTGGACGATTTTTTTTAGCGTTCTTTCCCCTATACTCAGGCGGAGGTGACGCGCGTCTTTCGCACCAGCGGTGAAAGCTCTCCTTTGAGCCTGCGATCCCTCTCGTGTGCGTGCTGAAATCAGCACAGGCTTCATCAGGCGTGTGCCAGACTCTCGTCGCAGCGTATGGAGTCACCTGGAAGTGAAAGGAAAAAGAGATGATATGGCGACAAGAGCCATCTGTTCTATCGGAAAGGGAGGGTGTGATGATCGACGTGATCGTTGTCGGCGCTGGACCGACCGGCTTAATGCTAGCCAGCGAGTTGCGGCTGCACGGCGTGCGCGTGGTCGTGCTGGAGCGGGAGACGGAGCCGAACGCGCAGGCCCGCGCGCTCGGCCTGCACGTTCGCAGCATCGAGATCATGGACCAGCGCGGCCTGCTAGAGCGCTTCCTCGCGCTCGGCAAGCAGTACCCGCTCAACAGTTCCTTCGCCGGTATCACCAGGCCGCGACCAGACCGGCTGGACACCGCACATGCGTACATTCTCGGCATTCCGCAGAACATCACCGAGCGTCTGCTGAACGAGCATGCCATCGAACTCGGCACCGAGATCCGGCGCGGCTGCGCGCTGGTCGGGCTGAGCCAGGACGAAGACGGCGTGACCGTCGAACTGGCCGACGGCACGCGAATGCGCTCGCGCTACCTGGTCGGCTGCGACGGCGGTCGCAGCACCGTGCGCAAGCTGCTCGGGATTGGCTTCCCCGGCGAGTCCGCCAGGATCGAGTGGCTGCTGGGCGAGGTGGAGGTGGCCGCGCCACCGGAGGAGCTGGCCGCCGTAGCTGCCGAAGTCCGCGCTGCCGATCTGCGGTTCGGCCCCTCCCCCCACGCGGATGGGATGTACGTCTTCGTCGTGCGCACCGAAGAGGTGGTCGAGGATCGAGCGGCTCCGCCGACCCTCGAGGAGTTCAAGCAGCGGCTGCGGGCGCTCGCCGGCACCGACTTCGGCGTGCATTCACCACGTCGGCTCACCTGCTTCGGCGACGCTACCCGGCAGGCCGAGCGCTACCGGGTCGACCGGGCGCTGCTGGCCGGAGACGCGGCGCATATCCACCCACCGCTGGGCGGACAGGGTCTCAACCTCGGCATCCAGGACGCCTTCAACCTCGGCTGGAAGCTGGCCGCCGCAGTCAACGGCTGGGCACCGGAGGAGCTGCTGGACAGCTACCACACCGAACGGCATCCTGTGGCCGCCGCCGTGCTGAACAACACCCGCGCGCAGTCGGAACTGCTATCTCCCGAACCAGGCCCCCAGGCGGTGCTCCGGCTGATCTCGGAACTGATGGACTTCGAGGAGGTCAATCGCTACCTGATCGAGAAGATCACAGCGATTGGGGTCCGCTACGACTTCGGCGGCCAGCATCCGCTCGTCGGTCGTCGGCTGCGGGATATCAAGCTCAGGCGGGGGCGCCTCTATGGCCTGATGCACAGGGGGCACGGACTGCTGCTCGACCAGACCGGCCAGCTTGAGATTTCGGGCTGGGCAGATCGGATCGACCACATCGTCGACAAAAGCTCAGAACTCGACGTACCCGCCGCGCTACTGCGACCGGACGGCCACGTGGCGTGGGTCGGTGACGATCAGCAGGGTCTGCGCCTCCTGCTGCCAAAGTGGTTCGGCGCCCCCGTTAGTTGAGCGCGCAGGTGTGGCCCGAAAGAGTGGGAGAATGTTTCGATCCGCCTCCAGGGACCTTATTAGAGACGAACCTGCGACGAAAAAGGAAGTGTCAGGCACAGGTGCTCTTCAATATAAAATAGCTTCTAAAGACAGGCAAGAGCGCCACAAGGGAAGCTCTCAGGGAATAGCTATGGCAGCCATGTTGTTCTAACGGGTGGATAGCGTTATATCGTAAAGACAACCTGAAGGTTCGATATACGTACATAACTGTGATGGTATCGAAAGATACGTCACGAAATGAAGTGGAATAGGATGTTACCGGAGCATGGTGCTCCGGTAACATGAATAAACACCTGAGAAAGAAGGGATATCGTGTTCCTGGTTCACCATGGAGGGTTTTTCCTGGCCCCTCTGTTCCTGTTTGGTCAGTTCTTCTGGTTTGTGGTTCTGGCCTTGCTGATTGCGGCGCTGGTTCGCCTGTTCAGTCGCAGGCGTCGCTGGTGGTACTACAATCGCCCGCCGTTCTACACGCCGGGCATGGGTCCCGGTGTGCCGCACCCTGGCACACCACACCCCGGCGTACCGCCCGTTCAGCCAACTCAGCCTTCGGCGATGGAGATCCTGCGCCAGCGCTATGCGCGTGGTGAGATCGATGCCGCTACCTTCGATCAGATGCGCGAGCGGCTGGAGGCTTCGAGCAAGCCAGATCAGCAGTAATCCGCGAGGCCACAACCTCGTCTAAAAAGAGAGAGGCCCTCCCCTACCTCTCACGGTAGGAGAGGGCCTCTCTCTTTTATGTACTCTTTCTTCCAATATTCTTCCCATCGATTCCTGTCATGCTAAGAGACATGACTGGGCGTGCCATGCGAGGAACAAGACACTTTGATGAGAGCGCGCGAGCTTGCCAGCCGGAAGCGAGCTTCCTGGCAAGAAAATTGGAACTTTCTCATCTCTTTCCAATAAAAAGCCAATCTCAATACTCTATGCTTACCCATGTGAGCATGAGCAATCGCTACACGATGCAATTATTATCTCGAGGAGAACACATACATGGCTGATACCCTAGAGACGACGTATCAGGGAGGATCTGATGAGAGAGTGATTGATGAGAAGAGTTCTGTGCGATCCGTGCGCTGGCACTGGCTGGCGCTGGCTGGCATCATGCTCATTTCCTTATTCATGAACTTTTACCAACTGGGACAGAACAGCTTTGGCAATCTCTATTATGCCGCAGGCGTCAGGAGTATGCTGGATAACTGGCACAATTTCTTTTTCGTGTCTTATGACCCTGGCGGTTTTGTCTCGATCGACAAGTCTCCGCTGGGCTTCTGGCTGCAGGTACTGAGCGCGAAGCTCTTTGGCTTCACGGCCTTCAGCGTCTACCTGCCACAGGCGCTGGCCGGAGTGCTCTCGGTCGCCCTGCTCTACCACCTTGTGCGCCGCCACTTCGGCATAGTGGCCGGTCTGCTGGCAGCCCTGGCGCTGGCACTTAGCCCCATAAGCGTCGTGACCAAATGCGATTGAAAAAAGGTAGGAGATAGCAATGGAAAGAAATCCATATGAATATGACAACACAGTTTCATGGATGCCGCAGCAGCAACAGGTGTATGCGGGCAGCGGAACAAACCAGTACGAGCAGCGGCTTCCACCACTTCGACAGGTTCCCACGCCACGCGCGACAGGCGCGGCGCAAAAACCGAAACTGCCAAAGCCAATGCCGAAGGCACGCACGCTGCAACTGGCCCATTCTCTCAAGCAAGTAATTCTCGTCGCCTCTTTTGTAGGCTTCGGCACCCTGAGCGGCCTGGTTGCCTTGCATCAGGTTGGCTCGACCACCACAACCAGTTCGACGAATCAGACAACAACAACTACTTCACAAAAAACATCATCCTCTAATGGCTTCTTGCATCAGGAGGGACATAATGTCGGATCAGATGACTCAAACAACTCAAGCACCTCGACCAGCTCAAGTAGCTCGAATAGTTCCACCAGCAGCGCAAGCAGTTCTTCGCAGCCCGTTAGCGGAACCCGCACCTCCTGAGTATGCGACTCCTGCCAGCATGCGGCGCGCAGAGTTCCGGGCGATGGGTACGACGATTTCTCTGCTGCTACCAGAGCGGCAGGCGCAACAAGGGCTAAATATTGTGCGCTCCCTCTTCGAGGAATGGGAACAGGCTCTGAGCCGCTTTTTACCACAAAGCGAGCTATCAAGACTGAATGAGCGAGCAGGCACGACTACTGCCGTCAGCGACCTGCTCTATTCCGTGCTGGAAACGGCGCTGACAGCAGCGGAAGCCACGCGGGGCGTCTACGACCCGACATTGCTGGATCAACTGGTGCAAGTGGGCTATGATCGCACTTTTGATGCTCTTCCCGTCGTGTCCATCGACAAAATTGTGTCTGAAAGGCCGGGAGGAGGATGGCGCGGCATCCACATGGAGCCAAAGTATCAGGGCGTCACGCTGCCGGTCGACGTCAAACTCGATTTCGGCGGAATCGCCAAGGGCATGGCGGTTGACGCCGCCCTCAAGCAACTGCGACAGAGCGGCATCTGTCCCGCCCTTGTCAATGCTGGTGGCGATCTCGCTGTGCTGGGCCTGCCCCCCGGCGCGGAAAACTGGCCGATTGCCGTGCCGGGACGCGAGCAGAGTTGGACAATTCCGCTGCAGCGTGGTGCGGTTGCCACCTCCGGCATTGCTCGCCGCCACTGGTATCAGGGCAACACCCTGCGTCATCACCTGCTCGACCCTCGCACCGGCCTTCCGGCGCAGAGCGATCTCTGGTCTGTCACGGTGGTAACTGATCGCTGCGAGCAGGCGGAGGTGGCGGCAAAAGTCGCTTTTATTCTCGGCTCCCAGGAGGGAGCGGACTTTTTACGACGATACAACATCGCGGGCCTGCTCGTGCGTGAAGACGGCACGTGGCGAGCGGTTGAGCCGTGGCCTGTCAAACTGATGGAGGAAATATAAATGACTATTAGTACTCTCTGGCAAGCTGTAACCTGGGACGTGGCGCGGGCTGGCGGCTTCACAGCCTACATCCTGCTCGCGCTGGCGGTCATGGTGGGATTGGCGCTTTCGACGCAACTTCAATCACCCAGCCGCTGGCCGCGTCTGCTCAATAGCGAACTGCATAACTTCCTGACCCTGCTCAGCACCATCTTCGTTATCGTGCATGTCCTGGCCGTCTGGGTTGACCCGTTCACCCGTTTCGGCTGGCAAGAAATCTTCATCCCGTTCTTGAGCACATATCGTACCTTCTGGATGGCGCTCGGTATCGTCGCTCTCTACCTCGGCATCGCTATCGGCATCAGCACCTGGCTGCGTCCGCGCATCGGCTACAAGCTGTGGCGGAAACTGCACGTGCTCACGCTGCTCATCTTCGCCCTCGCCACCATCCACGGCCTCGGCACCGGCAGCGACACACAGACTCCCTGGGCTATCGGCATCTACCTCACCAGCATCGCCTTCGTCGGCATCCTCTTCCTCCGCCGCGTCTTCTTCATGCCCAGAAAGCAAAAGCACGTCCAGGCGCAGGTTCCCACCCGACCGGCTGGTACGACTCCTCGCGTTTCTACACGCCCAACCGGCACCATGCCACAACGCAATCCGCGCCCGCGGGAAGGTAACAGGATGGTTGCACCTCAACAAAGGGGGGGCGAACTTACGGCTCCGTAGGCACGCCAACATGTTTCATGCCTTCACGCTATCCTGCGATAACGGTAGCCGCTTTCCTATCACATAGCGTTGCTGCTCATGATCGTAAGATGGCATGATGCCATGTGCCCACAGCCAGTCAGAGATTTGTACATAGGCATCGCCCACCACCTTGCGGAATTGCCACGTCCTGGCATCGCTGACCCGGATACAATCGTAGAGCATGCTGCACAGGCTTAGCAAATCCGGCCCGAACTGGATGTCATCTGGCTCGTTGCTGCCCGGCTCATTGTTGCCCTGTGCCTGCTCGTCGTGAGGCATCTGGGTCGCCTCAGTCTCAGGCTTCGGCATGGCCTTGCTCCTTTACCTGCCCCTGGCCCTACAAGACCGTCATCAAAAGCTGCGCCGCTTTCTGCTCTCCTACCAGCTGTTGCAAGGCCGTGTGGTACACCCCCATCTGTTCCATGCGCGCTGTGATAAAGGCATGGCGCGCCACCTCTGCTAACCCACCCAGCCCGGAGCATCTAGAACAATAACAAGAAAAGCCGTTCGAGTAGTAAAAACTACAAGGATGTCTTTTTCATGCTCAAATTCTGCCATATTTTTTAGGACATTAGTTCAAATTGAACGCTTCGCTTTAGAGTGATACGCTCAATGCCCGATAAAATGTTGCCAGAAGGTATGCATGCGTTCGCGCAGGGGGGCGTGTTCGGGCTTGCGCAGGTAGGGGTCGCTTGCCCAGAGTCTGGCGGCGAGGCTGCGCGAGAGATCGATGAGCGGTGTGTCGCTGAGATTGGCGACGCGCAATTCGGGGACGCCGCTCTGGCGCACGCCGAAGAACTCGCCGGGGCCGCGCAGATCCAGGTCTGCCTGTGCCAGCTTGAAGCCGTCGTCGGTGGACTGGAAGATGTTCAGCCGCTCCTGCGCCGTCTGGCTGGCGTCAGCGCTGAGCACGTAGCAGTAGGACTGGTACTGGCCGCGCCCGACGCGCCCGCGAAACTGGTGCAGTTGCGAGAGCCCGAAGCGGTCGGCGTCCTCGATGACCATGACGGTGGCGTTGGGAACATCAATGCCGACCTCGATGACGGAGGTGGCGACCAGAACGTCAAGCTCGTGGTCGCGGAAGCGGCGCATCGTCTGGTCCTTCTCTGCCGCCTTCATGGCGCCGTGAACGAGTCCGAGGCGCAGGTTGGGAAAGACCTCGCGGCTCAGCCGTTCGTATTCAACCGTGGCGGCTTTGGCGGCCAGCGTCTCAGATTCTTCGATAAGCGGACAGATGATAAACGCCTGCCGCCCCTCGGCCACCTGGTGGGCGATGACCGTGTACGCCTCGTTACGGCGCGTACCGCTGCGCCAGCGCGTGATGATCTTCTGCCGACCGGGAGGCAACTGGTCGATGGCGGAGACATCGAGGTCGCCGTAGAGGGTGAGAGCCAGGGTGCGCGGGATGGGCGTGGCGGTCATGACCAGCATGTGTGGGTGATAGCCCTTCTGGCGCAGGGCATCGCGCTGCTCCACACCGAAACGGTGCTGCTCATCGACAATGACGAGGCCCAGCCGCTCGAAATTCACATCTTCCTGGATGAGCGCGTGTGTGCCGATGGCGACCATCGCCTGCCCGTTTTCCAGCGCGGCTCGTCCCATCGCTCGCTCCTTCTGGCGCAAACTGCCTGTGAGCAAAACGGTGCGAATGCCAAAGGGGGCGAGCATCTCGCTGATGCTGCGGGCGTGCTGCTCCGCCAGGATTTCCGTAGGAGCCATGATCGCGCCCTGAAAGCCATTGATGGCGGCCAGAAAAAGGGCGCTGGCCGCGACCGCCGTTTTACCGGAGCCAACATCACCCTGCAAGAGACGAATCATGGGCCGGTCTTTCGCCAGGTCGCCACCGATCTCCTGAATGACGCGGCGCTGCGCCTCTGTGAAGCGGAAAGGCAGCGTCGTCTCGAATGGCTGATTGCTGGCGACTGCGCCCCAGAGCGTCGCTCCTATCGACGGCCCTTCGGTCCCCTCGTTTTCGGGTTCTTGCCCGCCGTTGGCGCTTATGGTTTCCTCACTGACCGCTGTCGGCGGTTCGATAAAGATTTTGCGATAATCGACCTTGAAGGCATGGCCCGGTGTGGGATTGTATTGCCAGCGACTGCGCCGTTCCTGCATGCCAAGCTGAATGAGGAAAAGTTCGTCGAAGGCGAGGCGGCGGCGCGCTTCAAAAAGCGCCTGCTCGCTTTCGGGGTAGTGGATGTGCGAGATGGCTTCGGGTAGCGGCATCAGCTTGCCCTGCGTGCGTATTGAAGCTGGCAAATAATCGTGATACATGCTGGCGTAACGATCCACGACCCACTTGGTGAAGCGGCGCAGCGTCTTCGCGTGCAGTCCCTCGGTGAGCGGGTAGACGGGGACGAGCCGCCCTGTCTCGCGCAGATCGCCCTGTTCGGGCAGTTCGTGGCTGCGCACGGAAAACTCGATCTTATTGCCAAAACGCTGCTTCATGCCCGTGACGACGAGGTAGGAGCCTTGCGCGGCCTTGAGCTGCTTTTGCAGGTATGGCTGGTTGAACCAGGAGACGCGCATACGCCCCGTCTCATCGGAGATGGTGGCGATGGTACGCGTGCGCCCGCTACCGGTGCGATGCGTCTCCACGTCCCAGATCATGCCCATCGTTGTCACGACCTCGTTGAATGGCAGATCGGCAATTTTTTCGAGCTTGCTATAGTCGCGGTGCTCGCGAGGAAAGTAGAGCAGCAGGTCGCGCACGGTGCGAATGCCCAGGTGATGCAGCTTTGCTGCGACAGATTGCCCAACGCCCGGCACCGATGTCACATCAGCATTGAGCACGGCCAGCGCCGTATGTCCGGCAGACATCCCGGCATCGAGGGAAAGCGGGTTCGGATTCGGCGCGACCTTCGGCTCTTTCCCATCTCCCGCAACATCTTTGCTTTCCCTGTCTTTCTGCGTTGACCGCTCCGAAGCCCTTTTGCTTCCGCTCCCGTTCGCGCTTTCAGGCACACTCTGCTTCTTAATGGGGTTCTCCATGTGCGCTTCCTGTGTAGACTGCGAAGGATGTTGTGGCGGCACTGCTGGCGCGGCGGCAGAAAGCGCAACTACCTGTTTCTCATCGCTTTTGTCATTGCTGCCGTTGCTCATTTCGTTGAGCACTGCAAGGGCGGCTCGCAGGCTGGCTGCGCGCTGCATCGGGTCCTGCTGGCGATAACCCTCCAGGTATTCTGTGAAACGATAGATCGGGCGCAATTCGAGACCCGCGTTTTTGCACACGGCGCTGACCTCGTCGGCCCAGTGGACGGCGAAGGCTTCTAAGCCGCCGGGGCGTACTGCTCGATCCTGGTGATTGGTGCGTTGTTCGTACAGGAGTATCTTGCGTGCCCGCTCAATGTAGGGCGCGAGCTGGCTCTCTACTGAATTTGACATAACGTAGTATATGCTGTCCTTGAAAATAGTCTTTTTGTTCGTTTCACTACTATAGTCGCAAGGCGCGGGGGTGTCAAGCGGTTACTGGCGCTGGCATGCGTCTCTTTTTCCCTTTCCAATCCGTGTCTGTTATACATGAAGGAAGTAGGGAGTATGGATGTAGGATGAGCTAGATTGTAGTGAAAGGAAGAGTATCACATGGTTGAGCGAAGAGTGATTGTGGGGGTGTTTCAGGGCCGGGCGCAGGCGGAGAAGGCGGTACACGATCTCGAAGCCGTGGGCTTGAACGAGCACCAGATTAGTTTTGCGATCCGCCAGCCCGATGAGCAGGGAGAGCCGAAACTCAATATCAGTAATGACCAGGGGGCATCGCCTGTGGGGAAAGTCCCACTCACGGGGGCCGCGACCGGCGGTGTTGTCGGCGGTGTAGCTGGTGCCTTGACGGCCCTGTTGATCCCTGGTATTGGTCCGGTTCTGGCTGGCGGCATCCTGGCCGGAATTCTCATAGGTGCTGCCGCGGGTGATATGGTGGGTACCCTCGTCGGCATGGGTATGGCGGAGGAGCAGGCGAAGTATTATGAGGAAGAGTTCAAACAGGGCCGCGCCCTGGTGATGGTCAACACAACGGACCCCCGGCTCCAGAAGGAGGCGGAGAAAATCATGGATATAGATGGCGCTATTCACCAGAGAAATCAGGGCGTCTACCAGAAATAAAGAGGAACGGTTGTGCAAAAAGCAGGCTGCCATGCGCTAGCCTGCTTTTTCATATGTTTCGTGGTTAGGAACATGCTGGCTGGCTCACTTGCCAGTGTATTCCAGGATGTAGAGACCCGCGTTGTAATCGGTGACATAAAGTAAACCCTGCCGGTCGACGAAGACGTCGCAGGATTGGATGACCTGGGCGCTTTCGGGGCGTGGATCATACATGCGCTGAGGAGCAGGCGGGACGAAATAGGCAACCTCTTCGGGGCGAAACTGGTTTTTCACATTGAATACCCGCACACCAGCATTCTGGTAGGTGGCGAAGATCAGTTCTGAACTCTGGAAGGAGCCGGGACGGTTCTCATGCAGGTTATGCGGGCCAAAATGCCCGCCTTTAGCGCAATAATCTTCTTCATCGGGGGTAGGGAAAGTAGCGATCGTCACTGGATTCGATGGCTCGCGCACATCGACAACCCAGGTGTACTTGATCTGATCCGCGCAATTATCGGCGACGCCTTCGTCGGCTACGATAACAAGATCGCGGTCTGGCAGTGGCAGGCTGGTATGCGTGCCGCCGCCGAAAGGCGGAGACCAGTTCCGATGCGCGATGAGTCGAGGTTGGGTAGGATCACTGACATCGAGCAGCGTCAGACCTCCATCGCGCCAGGAACCATATGCTGTAGTTCCCGCGATAATAGCGTGGTGCAGTGCATAGCGTCTTCCGGCTTGCCAGGCAGGTTCTTCCCCCCCTGCACGCCACATCCCCGGAATCCACCAGCGCCCCACAACAACAGGATGCGTTGGATCGGCCATGTCGATGACAATAAAAATATGATCGGTGTAACCGGCGAGCGAGGCCGATGCATACGCATAGCGCCCACCAACGTACCAGATACGGTGCAGGCCAAATCCCTCTACCGGCATGAAGCCTATCTCACGAGGCTGATCTGGCCTGGAAATATCAAAAACCCGCATGCCCGCCGCAAACTCAAGTTGCTGCTTCCCGAAGGTATCTGCGAAGGACTGGCTGTAATACTCTGTTTTGTCGACTCGAATGTTGGGTGAATAGATATTGACAGCGTTGATGACCAGTAAGAGGTCATCATGAGCCTGAAGATGGAGCGACCACGTGTTCGGGGGTGTTGGCAGAAAATTGACTGGCCGGGGATGGCGCGGATCGCTTACATCCATTACAGTGACCCCATTGCTGAACATGTGACCAATATAAGCATATCCCCTGTGAACCATAATCTGTACCCCATCTCCTCGTCCTCCCTGATCAGAATAACTGACGAAGTTGATGTTTTTCCGGGGAGCTTCCAGGGCTTCCTGCTGCATGAGGAACTTCCTTTCCTGTCTATGCCGATTTCTCCTGCTCTTCCTCGCCTTCGTTCTGGCGGGCAGTGAAGTGGATTTCGAGGGCTTTGTTGACGAAGCGGGCGACGCTGGCTTCCTGGTTGGCGAGCACGCCGGGCAGCGTGATCTCGCGCTTGAAATTGCCGATCTCGATGATCATTTCGTCGCCTTTGCGCGTCATCATCACTTTGTCCATCTCGACGTGCGGCAGCGGGAGGCGCAGGACGTATTCATCGCCCTCCCGCGTCACCTCCTGGATGGGGCCGCGATAGAATATTTGCGTGGGGTCGGTGTCGCCGAAGATGACCTGGGCCAGCGCGCCGAGCTGCTGGATGCCCAGGATTTCGTGCGCGTAGTAGGGCGCTTCCCAGATGGGCAGCGGCGCGAAAGTCTGGTGAATTTGCTGGCGCAGTTTCTCCTGGTTGCGATACATCTCCTGCATAAACGTGTCTTGATAGTCGCCGGGAGCGATGACGCGGTTGCAGATCACGGCATCGATGGGGTAGCCGAAGAGGGCAAGGTAGGTTTCAGCGCGCAGGGCCTCTTTGATGACCATCCGTTCCGGGTTGACCACAGGACGGTAGGAACTGACATCGGGGTTAGTCAGCACCTCGCGCAGCGTTTTGACACGCTCGCTGAGCACCTGCACGGCCTCCATGATCTCAGTTGTCGGAATCATCGCTTTGATGAACGGGCGGGCGAGGCTATTTTGCAGGCTGTTGAGACGTCCCGCGTACACCTGGAAGGTATCGGGCATGCTGAGCAGGCGCACCGTTTCGCCCGTTGGCGCGGCATCGATGACCACCACCTCGAAGTTACCCTGCTGGGCGTTGCGGTAGATGTTGATGAGGCTGACAATCTCATCCATTCCAGGAATGAGGGCCAGCTCTTCGGCCAGCACCGCATCCATACCGCGCTGGCGTAGCAGCTTGCTCATCGTTTCCTGCACCTTGCTCCAACTGCGGCGCATCTCATCGAGAACGTTGACTTCCTGCGCCCACAGGTTAGGGGCAACCTCTTTTGGCTCCGAGGTCAGCGAGCGATTGAGACAGTCCGCCAGGCTGTGTGCCAGGTCGGTACTGACGACAAGGGTGCGTTTGCCAAGCATGGCCGAGCGAACGGCGGTCGCGGCGGAAACAGTAGTTTTGCCAACTCCGCCCTTCCCAAGATAAAGGATATTACGCATACTGATTAACTGTTCCTTATTCTCTATACTTCAAGCGTCCCTATGAATGCTCTATGGGAACGCGATGTTGCTCTCTTCACTTCCTTCTACGTTTGTGATCCCTTGCCGGTTATATGAGGATAGCCCTTCTGGCTAAAGAAAACGTCTCTTCCCTTTATAGTAACACATCCTGTTCAAGATAGGCGTGGAAATCATGTGTGAGATCAGGAGAAAGACAGAAGCGCGAAGGGAGCATCACGCAATGCTCGCCCTCGCGCTTCTGCCTTTATATATTGAAGAATAATTACGGCTCAAGTTTGCCGCTAAGAACCAGCCGCTTGATAAATTCCAGGCGGCGTACCACCTCTATGCGGTCACTTCCACCGTTCTCGTACCACTGGCGCAGCCAGAGCAAAGACATAATTTCATCGGGCGTGAAGCCACAGCGGGCCAGGGCCTCTGTTTCAGAGACGCCGCTCTCGACACCAGGGACAATAGTGATCTCTTCTTCAGAGTGGGTGTGTGGATTCATGTTAATATCCTTTCGCCTTCTAGAAGGCTTTTAAAGGCTTTTACGCCGCCTCTTTCTTTATGCGTTTTTTCAGAGTGGTCGTTCGCCATTTCAAATACTTCTTTCTGATAGACGTTCGACCCAATACATTTTCAGATAAAAACCAATCTTGACTGTTAGAACATCATCACCGCTACTACTTATTTCCTCCTGCAATAAGCATAAACGGAAATGACTGCTACGACTATCTATCCGACCACAGGCAATCAGTGAACTACATCACAATCCGCGATCAATCCCACTCCCAACATTCCTTGCCGGTATCACGCTGGTTAAGAACTGGCCTGAGCGCTTGCCTGCTCTTCTTCGCCTGCTGCTTGTAATACGTTCGCACCGTCAGCAGAGTTCCAGCTACTTTCACTTATGTAATACGTTGTCAGGGGTGAATAGTTGCGCCGGAATTGTGCCATTCTGGTGATGCTTTGTTCTTCCAGGATTTTCTTTTTCTAAGGAACACACCTCTATCAAGATAAACGTGAAGAGGGTGCGAAATTAAAGCATGCTCTTGCTGCGGAAACAAAAGGGGCGCCACGCCGCCTCAGGCCACCCGCCAGGGGATGCCCCTGCTATCTACACAGCGGCTCAATGTGCATCGTACCGTATATAGTAGGGCCACCCCTGGCGGGTGGCCTGGATGAATAGAGCGGTGGCCCGTTACGGCTCCTGCTTGTGCTTAGAGAGCTTAGCTCTTTTTGACGACGATGTTGACCAGGTGACCGGGAACGTAGATCACCTTCTGTACCGTTGACTCACCGATGTAGGGAGCGATACGCGGGTTGGACAGCGCCAGCGCGCGCGCCTCCTTTTCGCTGATGGTCGTCGGCACCTCGATACGCTCGCGCACCTTGCCGTTGACCTGCACGACCAGGGTGAAGGTCTCATCCTTCGTCAGCGCCTCGTCGTAGGTCGGCCATTCGGTCATGTGGATGCTGCCGGTGTGACCGGTCTGCTGCCACAGTTCCTCGGTGATATGTGGCGCCATCGGGGCCAGCAGTTGCATCATCGTTTCCAGCATGCGCCGGTACGCGGCTGTCCGGGCTACCGGCTCGTTCTGCTGCTTCATCATGGCGTTGTTGGCTTCCATCAGCGCCGCCAGCGCCGTGTTGAAGCGGAACTCGCGCAGGTCTTCCGTGACACGCTGGATGGTCTTGTTGCGCAGGCGCTCGATAGCCCTGCTCTCCGCCGTTTCCGCGCTGCTCGCGTTCTCACCTACCCAGTTCTCAGTAACCAGGCTCCAGAAGCGGTTCAGGAAGCGCCAGACGCCCTCCAGGTTCTCCGGGATGAACGAGCCGCCCTGATCGAACGGCCCGATGAACATCATGTACAGGCGTACCGTGTCGGCCCCGTACTTCTCGACGTACTTGTCGGGCGCTTCGACGTTGCCGCGAGACTTGGACATCTTCTGCCCGTCAGCTCCCAGCACCATGCCCTGATGGAACAGGCGCTTGAATGGCTCGTTGAAGTTCAGGTAGCCCATGTCACGCAGCGCCTTGACGAAGAAGCGTGCGTACAGCAGGTGCATCACGGCATGTTCCGCGCCACCGACGTACTGGTCAACGGGCAGCCAGCGCGTCATCTCCTCCATGCTCCATGCCTGCTCGTTGTTATGCGGGTCGGCATAGCGCAGGAAGTACCAGGACGAGCAGATGAACGTATCCATCGTATCGGTCTCACGGGTGGCGGGGCCACCGCAGATCGGGCAGGTTGTGTTCAGGAACTCCGGCTCGTAGCGCAGCGGCGACTCACCGGTCGGCTTGAACTGCACGTTCTCAGGCAGCCAGACGGGCAGTTGCTCCTCCGGCACGGGAACGGTGCCATGCTCCGGACAATAGATGATAGGGATGGGCGCGCCCCAGTAGCGCTGGCGACTAATCACCCAGTCGCGCAGGCGATAGGTGACCATAAACTTGCCGCTGCCCTGCTCCTCCAGGTAGCGCGTGACTTTGGCGATGGCCTCCTCGCCCGGTGTGCCGTTGAACGGGCCGGAATTGACCATTGTTCCCTTTGCGACACGCGCCTCCGTCCAGGTCTCCGGGTTGGTTGGCTCCTCACCTTCGGGCCGTATGACCTCGACGATGGGGATGCCGAACTTGCGCGCAAACTCGAAGTCGCGCTGGTCATGAGCCGGAACGCCCATAATCGCGCCCGCGCCGTAGCTCATCAGCACGTAGTCGGCGATCCAGACGGGAACCTTCCCGCCGCTGACCGGGTTGGTGACGTAGCCGCCGGTGAAAACGCCCGTCTTCTCCTTCTCGGTACTCATACGCTCGATCTCGGTCATGCGCCGCGCCTGCTCTATGTATGCCTCGACGGCGGCGCGCTGTTCGGGTGTAGTGATCTTCTCGACCAGTGGATGTTCAGGGGCCAGCACAAAGAAGGTCGCGCCGTAAATCGTGTCCGGGCGTGTGGTGAAGACAGGAACCTCCTCGCGCTTGCCCTCGATCTCGGTGTAGAAGCGAATCTCCGCGCCCTCGCTGCGCCCGATCCAGTTGCGCTGCATCGTCACCGTCTTTTCCGGCCACTCGATCTCATCGAAGTTCAGCAGCTCTTCGGCGTACGCTGTGATGCGCAGCAGCCACTGATCGATCTCGCGCCGCTCTACGATGCTGCCGCAGCGCTCGCAGGTGCCGTTGGGCAGAACCTGCTCGTTCGCCAGCGTCGTATTGCAGCCGGGACACCAGTTAGCGGGCGCTTTGGTGCGATAAGCCAGTCCGTGCTTGTAGAATTGCAGGAATAGCCACTCTGTCCATTTGTAGTAATCGGGCTGGCAGGTGACAACCTCGCGCTCCCAGTCCCAGCCCGCGCCCATCATACGCAGTTGCCTGCGCATGTTCTCGATGTTCGCCAGCGTCCACGTCCGCGCCTGCACGCCGCGCTTGATGGCGGCATTCTCAGCCGGCAGGCCGAAGGCGTCGAAGCCGATGGGCTGCATCACGTTATAGCCCTGCATGCGCATGAAGCGGCCATAGGCATCGAAGGGCGAGTAGTTGTACCAGTGGCCCATGTGCAGGTCACCGGATGGATACGGGAACATCACCAGGTGATAAAATTTTGGTTTCGGCGCATTGTCGGGAGCGTGATACAGGTGTTCCTCTTCCCAACGCTTTTGCCATTCAGGTTCGATCTCTTTGGGGTTATACTTTGTGCGCGTAATCATACCCTTTTACGCCCCCTTTCCTCTCTCAATCAATCAAGAATAACGAATACACATGTTTATTACGATAACAAACACCAATAAAAAACCTTTCATCCTTACGGGACGAAAGGCATAGAGCGATTCCGTGGTACCACCCTGTTTTATATCAAACCATTCTCTTGCTTCCCTCTCTTCTGCATTGAGAGCGAGAGGGATAAAAGTGGTGGACCTGAGGGGATTCGAACCCCTGACCTTCTCCATGCCATGGAGACGCTCTCCCAGCTGCGCTACAGGCCCAGACGTGGTACGAAACGAGAATGAGCTTGATATACACTCATTATACGCTATAACGGGCGCCCCGAAAAGTGCTCAGGCTTTGTGCCGGTACTCATGGATAGCTCCACGTGTGCCAGCAAAGACGTTCACACCTCTTGCTCCCAGGCGAGTTCGGCCAACCATGTGCAGCCTCGCACCACCCGGCTGCTCTCTGTCCCGCGCTTTGCCTGACCTACTACTCCTGATCTTTGCAAGCGTTTTAATTGCCCTACCAATATACCATATTGATTTGCGATTTGCAAGGCATTTTCGCCTACATAACCGAAAAGTCATGGTATCTATGAAACATGGTGGAGATGAGGGGGCTCGAACCCCTGACCTCGACAGTGCGATTGTCGCGCTCTCCCAGCTGAGCTACATCCCCTGGGCACAAACGATAATATCATATCAGCAGAGACTTGTAAATAGGTTTTCTGGCCTTTTTCCAGAAGGCGGCCCAGAACTCCTGCCTTCTGCAAACGATAACGCCATTTCACCTGTAGAAATTTCCCCTCTTGTAGCAACGTGGGAGCGAATCTATACTTTTCAGTGGGGCAGCCTGACCGGGCTGGATAGGTATTTTCTCGTATCGTCGTCTCAGTACAGAGGAAACAATGCAGAGACAGCATTGTGTGTGAAGGAGGTACAACGATGACCCAGAACGCGACCGATCTATCAAAGCGAACACCGGAAGAGATTTTCACCCACCACGCGCAGGCCCTGGGCGCGGAAGACCTGGATGCAACCGTGCTGGACTACGCCGATAATGCCACCCTCATCACGCCCGACAGCGTACTGCAAGGCAAGGAGGCTATCCGCCAGTTCTTCGCCGGTGTCTTCCAGGCGCTACCGAAAGCGCAGTGGGGCGTGCGCACCACCTACGTCGACAACCTGCTATTTTTGCTCTGGACAGCCGACTCTCTCAAGGCCAGTGTCTCCGACGGCGTAGACACCTTCATCTTCAAAGACGGCCTCATCCAGTACCAGACTGTCTATTGCACAATCAGGGAGAGATGATGTAAGACCTTCCGGGTTGCCTCCGTACCCCAGGCGGGTGGCCTGGGGTACGGCACGGAATGGATGGCCTGCGCGAGTGGAGTGATGGACTGGCCTACAAACTCCGATTCACTCACCTCCCTCCACCACCGCAATCTCCTCCTCCGTCAGCCCGTACAACCGGTACACGATCTGGTCGATCAGCGTATCGCTGGCGGCAATGGCGGAGTCGAGGGTGGCGAGGGCGGGCTGGCGCTGCTGGAAGATGCGCATGAGGCGGGCCAGGCTGTAATTGCCCGTCAAACGTTCGCGTAACAACCATTCCCACTGCTCGTCACGCAGCTTGCCGATATCGTCGCGCAGGTCGAGTTGTTGCGCGGCCAGCGAACCCAGTTTCTGCCGCGCCGTCTCAGAGCGTCTGCGCGCCGCCGTATCCGCTTCGCCCTCCTGCGGCCCGGCCAGCGGCGTCCAGAGGCGGTTGAGGCGCTGCATTTGCGCGTCGGAGAGCGCGCCCTTGAGATCATAGATGAAATCTTCGATGGCAACCTGCCGCTGCGCGTGCAGGTCAATCATGCGCTGCGCCAGCGCCGTGAGCAGGTCGTGTACCACATCCGCCTGCTCCTGCTCGCTGCCCAGGCAATCCTGCGCCAGCGCCAGCAATTCCGCCGTCTTCCCCGCCTGCGCCAGCGCGAGACCTTCTTGCGCCTTTGCGTTGCGCGCTTCAGCAGGCGTGGTGAAGGCGATGCGACGGATGGGAATTTGCGTAACGTACTGTGTGAAGAAACGCAGGTAGTCGCCACGAATGAGCGCCGAGATGGTTCTGAAGAAAAAAGCAATCAGCGAAGAATTGAGCAATGGCACAAGATATTGCTGGCTGGCATCGACTGGCATAATGTAGGTCGTGTTGGTGCTGTAAAAGCCCTCAGAATCAAAAGCGAACTCGCAGCCTTTCGCAATATCAGGGAAAATAATCTTCGGTTTCTCGAACGCTTCGTAATATGCAACGGTATCCTGGATCTCATACCACTTATATGTACCTGGTTTTCTGCCTTGCCATTCGCCTTGCTGCGAATCATTCCAATCTGCCGGTTTTGGCTCTAAACGGGTTCGATATTGCAGGAGGTGTTTCTCTATAGCTGGATACTGACAGATATCAATGCCTCGTTTGGTGAAGATTACATAACGTTCTTTGTAATCTACATGGTAACGTTTCACATCTTCGCCGACAAGGAAGGGTTTGATGATCTCGGCGCTTTTCGGGTCGGCGGCGATGAGGGCGTCGCGGGCGGCGCGGTCGATGACAAAGGCTTCGTTGAGGCCGGTCAGGATGCCGCGATAGATTTTGACGCCGGTGTATTCCCCAAGCGGGGTGCTGAGGGAGCGCATTTTTTCGACGATGGCCTGTTTGTCGGCGCCGGAGAGCGACCAGTGGCTTTCGCCGAGCAGGGCGGGCGAGAGTTGCGTTTCGCCCTGCGCGATGCTGGCGGCGAGGGCGTCGGGTTGGAGTTGTTCAAGATGGGTGTATTTGACGGGCGAGCCATCGGGGGCCTGCTTTGTGGTCAGCACGATCAGGGGGTAGGTGACGGCCTCGGCGAAGACGGGCAGGTCGCCGAAATCTACCAGCCGTTCGAGACGCACGCGACCGGTCAGGAAGTTGCGCAGCGCGCCGCCATAGTTGGCGCGCACGAACTTGTTGGGGATGATGAAGCCGAAACGCCCGCCTTCCTTGAGAAAGCTGTTGCCAAGCTCCACAAAGTAGGTGGAGAGGTCGGCCACGCCGTGATAGACGCTGTAGAGTTGTTTGAGCGCGGGCTTGTCCTCGCTGAAGGACTCCTGCCGTATCCAGGGCGGGTTGCCGATGACGGCGTCGAAGCCGGCCCGTTCGCGCTTCGGTTGTCCGTGTTTATCAAAGAAGACTTCGGGAAATTCCAGTTCCCAGTGGAAGAAGCGCGTGCGCTGCTGGCCTGCCAGCGCGCTGGCGGCGTCGAGCCACTCCTGAAATTGCGACGGCGCGGCCAGCAGGCGACCCGTAGCGAAGTCGAAGAGCGGCTTCCAGAGCTTCGGGTCAACGCTGATGCCGTAGTAGTGGGCCATGAAGAGGTTGGCGATACTGCCGTATTTGCCGGTCA
Source organism: Ktedonobacteraceae bacterium (assembly GCA_035294125.1). Classification (GTDB taxonomy): domain Bacteria; phylum Chloroflexota; class Ktedonobacteria; order Ktedonobacterales; family Ktedonobacteraceae; genus CADDYT01. Next base: position 140,815 of record DATGLM010000006.1, read on the forward strand.
GCCCCTGGCGCATATCGGCATACAACTGCTCCTGCTCCTTGACCTGCGCGACCGTCTGCGCCGGGCTGTCTTCCACCAGCCACATCAGGTTGACCGCGCTGGTGATGTTCTGGCGGAAGGCTTCGTCGTCGAAGAGCGAAAGCTGCTCCTGCGGCGTCTCCTGCTTTTTCGCCTTGCGCGCTGTCCCGCTACCGTTGGGCGCGACGGCGAGATCGGCCATGCGCGCGCCGAGCAGGGCGTTGCCCGTGCGCAGGTGGTGGTCGAGGAACGAGAGCGGGCGGTCGCGCGCCACCGTGCTGAGCCAGAGCGAGAGCTTGGCGAGTTCCACCGCCAGCGGATTCAGGTCAACGCCGTAGATGCAGGACTGCACGACGCGCCGTTTCCAGTAGGCCAGGTCGGTCTCCCTGCTCGCCTTCTCCGCCTGCGCGTTCATCTCCACCAGGAAACGGGCGATATATTCAGTCGCCTCAACCAGAAAATGCCCGCTGCCCATCGCCGGGTCCAGCACCTTGATTGCCAGCACCGCCTCCGTGCGCGCCTTCTCATTCCCTGCCTGTTCCACCGCCGCCTTCAATACCGGCCCCAGCGTCTCATCAACGATATATTTGACGATGTAGTCAGGGGTATAATAGCTGCCCGTCGCCTTGCGCTCGCCCCGTTCGGTCAGCAGCTCAATCGTCCAGCCATCCTGCGGCTCCTGCGCCCGCTCAAGGTGATATTCCAGCAGCCCCTCGTAGATTGTTCCCAGGTGCCGCACCGAGAGGTCGCGATAATCGATAAACTGCCCGTTGACGCGAGCCAGCATATCGATGGCCTGCTGGAAGCGCGCATCGCCGATCTGGTTGCGCTCGATAAACGCATGCCGCGCAGGGTCAAAGAGGCCGCCGTTGAAGGTCGAAATCTTGAGCGGCGGATCACCGGCATCGATATACGCGCACAACTGCTTGAAAGCGTGATACAGGTTGGTGCTGTTAGAGCGCAGGATACGCCCCGCGTTCAGGTTATCCGCCACAGTGTGAGCGAGGGCGCGCAGGCTGTAGTTCTCCAGATACAGGTCGCTATCATATACGGGCAGCAGGTTGCGGGCCTCGGCATAGAGAATAAACAGCAGGCGATAGAGGATAATCAGCGCGTTATCATAAATCTCCTTCAGCGTCTCAGGATTGTCGGCTGAAAGATGGTTGGAAGGATAATCCAGAAAGCCCTGCGCGATATGCCGCAGCGCCTGATACACCTGCTCGCGCAGAGAAGCCCCGATGCCCTGCGCGTACTCAATGCTCTCGCGCAAAATGGCCGAGACGCCGAGCGGGTGCGCATTGAAGGCGGCGCGGCGAAAGAAGGCATAGAAATACAGAAAATCCTCGACGCTGCCGCCTGCCAGCAGCGCGGGCAGATCAACCTCATAAAAGTGGTCTAACTTATGCGCGTTGCTTTTGTGATAGAGCCGCCACAGCCGCCCATTCGTCAAAATGCCCCATTCCAGGCCGCTATGCTGCATGTAGAACGCGATCTGGTACGACGGATTCTTGTTGGTAAAGGGATCGCCGCTCCTGCCCTTCATGGCAACATCGAGCGGGCAATCCCAGTATTTCGCGTCGCCAACCGCGAAGGCCCCTGCCTGCAACAGCGTATCCGTCAGCTTCTTGCCCTTCGCCGCCTGCAACGCCGCCTCATCGCGGTAAAACACATAATCCGGCGACTTCGTCCCGTCCGGCGTCGCCAGCGAAGCCTGCACCTCAAACGTATGCCCCAGCAATTCCAGCACAGGCCGGATAAACTCCCGCTCCACCTGCGCCTCCTTATCGCTCGGCCTGTACCTCCCGAACAGTCCTCCGATCCTCTGCATCACCGGTTCCGCCTCTTGAGTCAGAGCCTGCCACTCCTCCCTCTGCGGCAAAAACACATCCAGATAATGATCTGAAAAAAGCTGCTGGTTGCTATATGGTTGTGATTTCAATTTCTTCCCTCGGCGATTTGCAGATACTCTTTTGAGATGTCTATGCCTATTGACTTTCTGGATAGTTTGCGCGCGACCAGCGTAGTAGTGCCGGTGCCGCAGAAGGGGTCGAGGACGATGCCATCTGGCGGGCAGGTGGCGAGAATGGGAATTTTGCAGAGGTCTTCTGGATAGGGGGCGAAGTGATCGCAGCGTTTTTGCCTATCTTCCGGCAGAATATCCCACACATCGCCAGGCTTGCTGCCCCCAGCATGATAGGTGAGGAAATAGAAACCTTTTTCCTTTAGCTCTCTGGCTCTGCCAGAGACACGTTCCGCGTCTGAATGAGTCGTGCGTTGCTGGCCGCGAATAATCATGCGAAAATCGGCAATCTCGCCCTTGCTTACCCTGGCGAGCATCTCCCCCAACGCTTTGAACGCTGCCTGTTTTTCGCTATCGGTCAAGGTCGTTGATAGCTCAATCTGCCGCCTGTAGCGCACGCCGCTGACGCCCGTTGCGGAGACGATTGCCCCATTGACAATCCTTGCCTCCCTCGGTTTTGTACTGATGGCATCGACGTTGTAGTAATAGCCGGTGGGAAGTTTGACAAAGTGGAAGATATTTTCGTGAACGTTGCGCAGGCGATCCTCTGTATTATCCGGCCCGCCCTTTATCTTGTTCCAGATCACGCTGTTGCGCAGAATCCAGCCCTGCTCGTCGGTTAGCGTGATTGCCACGCGCCAGGGAATGCCAACAAGAGCTTTGTTGAGATAACTGTCTCCAATATTCAGCCAGAATGAGCCTGTGGGTTTCAATACCCGCTTCACCTGCGCGCAAACCTCTGCCAGGTCTGCGATATATGCCCGGTAATCCGCTTCCAGCCCGATACCGCCATTCTGATACTGCCGCTTATTCCAGTACGGCGGGCTGGTCATGCAGCAATCAATCGACTCGTCCGGCAACTGCTGCAAAAGAGAGAGGGCATCACCCTGAAAAAACAGCGGCGATAGTTCCTGGTCTTCAACATAGGTATGAAAAATATCGGAGATGCCGTCAATCATTCTCGTTAGCTCATCTTCACAAATCATCGTACTACCCGCGCCGGTTATTCTACTGTAACGTACTCAGGTAGCTATTCTAGCACCACATGAGAAAGTTGGAAAGGCTCATGACGCATCCGTACCAGCGCCATCTTCCGCGCCTACCGAGACTGCCTGGATGCCTGGGAAGGCACGTAACTGGTCAATGGCTCGCGCCAGCGTTGCCGCATCCGGAATGGCGCAGGCGATGTGGATTTTTTCTAGTGCCTGCTCTTTTCGTACCGAGAGTGACTTAACGCGAATGCCGAGATGCGCCAATGCTTCGCATATCTGGCTCACGGATTGCTCCCCCAGAGTTACGGCCTCGATTTGCATGTGCTGACTTTTCTGGAATTGTTGTGGGAGCAGAAAGCGTTCCAACAGGCGCAGAAAGAACAGCACCAGCAGTCCCAACACTGTTGTCAGGATCGCCACCAGCAGTAGCCCTGCTCCGCAAGCCATGCCGATAGCTGCTACCAGCCAGATGGCCGCCGCCGTGGTGAGACCTCTGACCGTGTGCGCGTCCCGCTTCATGACAATGCTCCCCGCGCCGAGAAAGCCAATACCGGCGACAACATATGACGCGATACGGGTGGGATCGACCTGGATGTGCGCTATGCTGAGAAGATCGAGAAAACCGTAACCAGAGATCAGCGTAAACAGACAGGAACCGAGAGCTACCAGCGCGTTTGTGCGCAACCCGGCAGCCTTTTCGGTGCTTTCCCGCTCCAGGCCAATCAAGGCGCCGAGCAGCAATGCCAGTCCCAATCGCAGCAGAAATGTGGAAAGTGGGATCATATGAGAACACCTCCTATCTTCTTCTACCTGCCTGCCTGCGCAGCCCGGCATGATTGGTGTATTCTATCATGCTATGCGCGATAAAAACAGTACTATAATATATACATTCTTCAGCTTAGCGCGTTTATGTTGATGGAGAATAACAAAATCTGATGAAAGGGTAACTCATGCCAGCACCGTCAAAAGAGTCTTTTCTGGTACAATTACGACGCCCTCTTTTTGTGATTATAATAGTATCGAGTATAGCAATCCTTGTTATGGTGGGCCTTCTGATCAATATGCAATTGAACACTGCTCCTCCATCTTACCCGGCATCTACTCAGGAGTCGAGTACTGTGCATGCGAACGACAGTGGCGTTGGGCAGGGATACTGGCACACCGCTGGCGCGCAGATTCTCGATGCCGAAAATCATCCGGTGCGTATCGCCGGTATCAACTGGTTTGGCCTGGAGACGCAGACCTATAGTCCGCAGGGGCTGTGGGTGCGTAACTACAAGAGTATGCTCGACCAGATCAGGAGCCTGGGCTACAACACGCTGCGCCTCCCCTACTCCGATCAGCTCTTCGACCCCGGCAGTATCCCCAATCAGATCAACTATACGCTCAACCCTGACCTACAGGGATTGACCGGTTTGCAGATCATGGACAAGATCATTGCTTATGCCAGTCAAATTGGCTTGCGTATCATTCTGGATCAGCATCGTCCCGACTCAAGCGGGCAGTCTGCCCTCTGGTATACTGCTCAGTATCCTGAGTCGCGCTGGCTTGCCGACTGGGAGATGCTCGCCCGGCGCTATAAAAACAACCCGATGGTCATCGGGGCCGATCTGCATAACGAGCCTCATGCCCCTGCCTGCTGGGGTTGTGGCAATCCAAAGCTTGATTGGCGCTTAGCGGCGGAACGAGCGGGCAATGCCATCCTGGCGATCAACCCCAACTGGCTCATCTTTGTCGAGGGTGTAGATTGTTATGGACCGGGTGGCTCGACTGACGTGTCGCCTTGCCTTGATTGGGGTGAGAATCTGCAAGGTGTGGCCTCGTATCCTGTGAAACTCAACGTTGCTCACCGCCTGGTCTACTCTGTCCATGACTATCCCGCCAGTGTTGCCTACCATACCTGGTTCAGCGCCAGCAACTATCCCGATAACCTGCCTGCTTTCTGGGATACCTACTGGGGCTACATCTACAAAGAGGGCATTGCCCCCATCTGGGTGGGCGAGTTTGGTACCAGACTGGAAACTACCTCGGACAAGTTATGGCTCAAAACCCTCATCAACTATCTCGGTACAGGCGCAAGCGGAATCAACTGGACCTACTGGGACTGGAATCCCAACTCCGGCGATACCGGCGGCATCCTCAACGATGATTGGACGACCATCAATCAGGCGAAGCAGGCCATGCTCAATCCCATTCTCTTTCCTCTGGGCGGAAGCTAGCCCGAACCCTTGTGGGCAGGATGGTCTATCCCAATGCCTTGCTTTCTTCCCCAAACTCAGATATTCTTGATGAAGCACATTCTCAATGAAGACGACGCTTATTACGTTGAAAGGCGGTGACACATGGCACAATCCGCATCATGGTTCACGCGCAAATTCACCGAACTGACGCAAGAGATTGACCAGAAAGTTGGCTGGCACAGGGTGCCACTGGCGATTGCGCTGGTGGTTTTGATTGGATTGCGCACCATCTTGCGTGAAAAAAATCTGTATGACACGACGGGCGTGACGCTGAGTCCAAAAGATAAGCCCGTTGTCGGCCCGAAAGACGCCCGCTACCTCACCGCTCGCACGGCGGATGGCACGTACAACGATCTGAAACACCCCACTATGGGCAGCGCCAATACGCGCTTCGGGCGCAACGTCCCGCTGCAATATGTCTATCCCGACGAAGCAAACATCCTGAACCCGAATCCTCGCACCATCAGCCTCGAATTGCTCGCCCGCGATACCTTCCAGCCCGTCAGCTTCCTCAACTTGCTGGCGGCGTCCTGGGTGCAATTTATGGTCCACGACTGGTTCAGCCACGGCCCTAATCAGAAAGAGAATCCCTGGGAGATTCCGCTCAGCCCCAACGATCCGTGGCCCGAACATCCCATGCGTATCCTGCGCACCCACTACGACCCGACGCGCACGCCAGCCGACAGCGACCTGCCGCCCACCTATATCAACACCGCTACCCACTGGTGGGATGCTTCGCAGCTCTATGGCAGCGACGAGGCAACGCAGGCCCAGATACGCTCAGGCGAACTGGGCAAACTGAAAATCGGCCCCGATGGCTTGCTGCCCGTCGACCCGCAGAGCGGCATTGACATCACCGGCGTCAACGGCAACTGGTGGATTGGCCTGAGCATGTTGCACACCCTCTTCACTCTGGAACACAACGCCATCTGCGACCGCCTGCACGCCGCCTATCCCTACTGGAACGATGACGAACTGTTTGATCGCGCCCGCCTCGTCAACGCGGCCCTGATGGCGAAGATACACACCATCAACTGGACGCCCGCCATTCTCAATAATCCCACGCTTCAAGTGGCGATGAATGGCAACTGGTGGGGGCTGGCAGGTGAGTGGATCAACAAGGAATATGGCCGCATCAGTTCGAACGAGGTCATCAGCGGCATTCCCGGCTCCGCGACCGATCACTTTGGCGTTCCCTATGCCATTACCGAAGAATTTGTCTCCGTCTATCGCATGCATCCGCTCCTGCCGGATGAGTTCTCCTTCCGCTCCGTTCACGATAATCGTGTGCTGCTGGAGCGCGCGCTCTCCGAAGTCTTTGACCAGCATGCCCGCGAGGTAGCCAATCAGGTCTCTATGACCAACCTCTTCTATTCATTCGGCACCTCCCATCCCGGTGCGATCACCCTGCACAACTACCCGCGTGCCCTTCAGCACCGTACCGAGCAGGACGGCATCACCTTTGACCTGGCGACCACCCAGATCTTGC
>DATGLM010000007.1:0-85671 GCA_035294125.1 Ktedonobacteraceae bacterium
GCAGACTACTTTGAGCAACAAGATCGGGCTCGCTTGACCCGGCGTTCGGTCCGGCCACTGGCAGCCCTCGGCTACACCGTGATGTTAGCTTCTCAAGAGGTCGCTGAACGGGCGGTGCTGGGGATGGGATTTTCGTAGGAATTGATAGACGAACTCAATGCTCTCCGTGCTGGAGATTCTCCCGATAAGAGAACAAAGTAAGAGCAGATGCGGCTCTTGAATTATCTGTAATCAATGCTATAATTAAGGAGAAAGAACAAATGGTGATGAAGCTCGCCTAATGCCTTGTGCTGATAGCTTCTAGCACCGACAGAGAGCATCGGCTGTTAGAAGCGTTTTGATTCTTGAACCTCAATTCTTCGCTAACCTGGATGAGGTTGAATGTGAAAGCTTCTGCTACTGGTATCCTCTCTGCTGTGGAAGCACTTTATCGCTCCTTTGTAGAGCTCGCTACATGTGAACAGAGAGGAGAGAGCATGCAGCAGCAGTCCTCAGCGAAAGGAACAAGCTTGCGAGTCATTTTGGCTGCCAGCAGAATTGCTCGCGCTTTCCTCATGGCTCATGCTCGTTTGCAAGAACTCTCCGCATCAGTGCTGTCGTGCTCGCCTTTATCTAAGGGTGCTTCAGAGAGATTACCTTTGTATCAACGACCGTTGTGTTGTAAGGAAGTAGATGATGAAAAAACAGATAGCTACATCTCAAGCCGCCTCAATCGCCCTCAAGTTTGTCCTGTTGATCGGCATTATGAGCTTCTTCGCGGACTTCACCTATGAGGGATCTCGCAGCATCATCGGTCCGTATCTGGGCATTCTGGGTGCCAGCGCCGCTGCCGTCGGCATCATCACCGGATTCGGCGAATTGCTTGGATACGGCCTTCGTCTTGTCTCAGGACGTTTGAGCGACCAGAGCGGCCAGTACTGGCCCATTACGATTTTCGGCTACGTCATCCAGATGGCATCAGTGCCTTTGCTTGCCCTTGCCGGAAGCTGGCAAATTGCGGCCATCCTCATCATCGTGGAACGGATCGGCAAGGCCACGCGCAATCCCCCTCGCGACGTGATGCTTTCACACGCGGCAAAGGAGATGGGCTATGGCTGGGCCTTCGGTGTTCATGAGGCTCTGGACCAGTTCGGGGCGCTGGTCGGCCCGCTGGTTGTTGCCGCCGTCCTTGCTTTCCGAGGTGATTACCGGTTGGCTTTTGCCGTTTTACTGGTGCCTGCCGTTCTCACTGTCAGTCTGGTGCTGGTCGGACGCCGGCTCTATCCCCGGCCAGAAGAATTGGAGGCCAACCCGCCTAATATCCAGGCGACAGGGCTGCCCCCTGTCTTCTGGATCTATCTGGCCGGGGCTGTGCTGGTCGCCGCCGGGTTTGCTGACTTTCCGCTCATCGCCTTCCATTTTGGCAAAGCCGCCACGGTACCCACCGCCCTGATTCCCGTCTTTTATGCGGTCGCCATGGGCGTGAGCGGCATTGGTTCCCTGGTCTTCGGGCGGCTTTTTGATCGCTTCGGGATTTCCGTCCTGATTCCCCTGACCGTGCTCTCAGCCCTCTTTGCCCCGTTAGTCTTCCTGGGCGGCTTCTGGGTGGCCCTCATCGGCATGGCTCTGTGGGGACTCGGTATGGGCGTTCACGAATCGATCATCCCTGCCGCAGTGGCGCTCATGGTCCCGCCGCAGCGACGCGCCTCCGCCTACGGCCTCTTCACAGGAGGCTACGGCGTCTTCTGGTTTCTGGGCAGCGCGCTCATCGGCATCCTGTACGGCATCTCGATACCCGCGCTGATCGTCTTTTCCGTGCTAGCCGAGCTTGTCGCCATTCCGTTCTTTTTCCTGGTCAGAAGACAATCCAGCCTTCCACCTGCCGCGTGAAGACTACATACCCAGAAGATTGTAGCTTGCTTATCAAGTACTCTGACGGCTTGCCTCGATTCTCAGGTATCTTTGCTAGCCGTTCCTCCAGGTCGTTCTCATCATGTGCGAACTCCAGGCCTACTAATAGCGTTCGCTTGACATCGTTGGGTCGGCGGCCTTCCACTCGCAACAGATCATCGAGGAGCGCAAACGATCACTACGCACCTCGTTGCGCATCACGTGGAATATTGATGCCCTTAATGAAGCCATCGACCGCATGAACACCGAGGTCGCCGAGCGGTTGCGACCCTATGAACAGCAGCTCCAACGCCTCTCGATGATCCCAGGCATTAAGCGGCGTCCGGCTGAAGTGATTCTGGCCGAGATTGGTCCTGACATGAGTCGTTTCCCTGGTGCCCGACACCTGGCTTCGTGGGCAGGAATGTGTCCTGGCTCACGCTGCTATCCACGCAACGGACTCCTGAGCTTGCTCCGCTTTGATGGAGGGCGTACTCGAAGCTTGCCTTCTTCTTATCAACTGGGGCAAGATTAACATTGTGTCAGTACAGCAAAGCTACTCGGCAAAGTCATATCAGTGATAATATTGTTTCCGGATAGGAAAAGTGACTGATTCGCTCGCTCGCAGATTACACCTGCGACAACCCTTGATCGAGATGACGCAAGTGTAAGCGCATGAGCTGTCCTGCCTGGAGGGGATCATGATCGGAGATCGCTTTCCAGATGTCCTTCAGTTCAAGGATCATGGTTGTACGAAGGCTCAGATCGCTGACAAGACGGTTGAGTTCCTGGATGAGGTTATTACGCATGGCCTGCAAGGCGAGCGTAAAGACCGAATTATGGGCCATCTCCGTTACCGCTAGATGAAAATCGATAATGGCGGTGATGAAGCGCGCCGGAAGATGCACACATTGCTCGATACGCTGCACCAGCTCCTGCAGGTCACTGATCTCCAGTTCGCTTGCATGTAAGGCTGCCAACTCTGCTGCGCGTGGCTCTATTGTCTGGCAGGCTTCGAGCAACTGGTCGGGCGCCATGTTGCCGGGTTGAAAAGTCAAGGTAATGACCTCACTGGCTTCTTCGAAATCGGGTGGCGCAACAAAGGTGCCGCCGTTGTAGCCCCGTCGAACAACGAGCAGGCCAGCCAGTTCCAGCACCTTCAAGGCCTCGCGTATCGCTGATCTGCCCACGTTAAACTGCCGCGCCAGCTCAAGCTCGTTGGGCAATTTCTGGCCAGGGACAAGTGTGCCGTTGTAGATCTCTCGCCGAATACTGGCCTCGACGATCTCGAAGTTCCGTTTCGGTGCCACAATCGGCTCAAACAGTGGTTCCTTTTTTTGACCCGTCATACAGTTCCTTCCAGAAGCCCTTGACAAAGGCATCTTTTCTCAGTACTATTGTCTGATGATAGGACATTACTTTTACTATTGTACCACAACAGAAGGAGGTGTCTAGCCTTTTACTCTTTCATCTTAGCATATCCCTGAGATTCATCCCATGTAGCGCCCTGAGAGTAATGCGCTTTCTCTCGACGTATTTGGCCTATGGCCGGGAGGCAGAGACAACATGTACACCGTTGACATCGATGTCGGTGGTACCCTGACGGATGGCCTCTTCAGCGATGGGAAAACCGCCATCCCCGTGAAGGTCGATACCACACCGCATGACCTGACCGTTTGTTTTCGGGATTGCCTGGCAGAAGGTGCTCGCCGCTTTGGCTTTGACGATCTTACCGCGTTTCTCAACCAGGTTGGCCTGATCCGCTGGTCAACCACTATCACCTCAAATGCGCTGGCGCAGCGAACCGGCCCCAAACTGGGTTTACTGGTCAGCGAGGGACACGAACACGATCTGTACGCCAGCGATAGTGCGAATCCAGCTTTAGGCACGTTGATTGCACCTGCCAACGTCATCGGACTCTCGCGTCCGATTGAATCCAAAACCGTGCTGCTTGCCGTAAAGACACTGCTGGAAAACGGCGTGCGGCGCATCTGCATCAGCCTGGACGGCTCATTTCAAGACGCCACAGACGAGCGGGCAACCAGGCGCATCATCGAGACACAGTATCCCGATCATTTTCTCGGCACCGTTCCCGTCCTGCTTGGCAGCGATCTGAGCCACTATCCTGATAGCGTGACGCGCACCAACCAGAGCCTGATTAATGCCTATGTTCATGGGCCACTTGCCAATGCCCTGTACAAGGCGGAAGACGACCTGCGCGAGGCCGGCTACGAACACCCTCTCCTGATCGGCCATGCCAGCGGGGGAGTTGCCCGAGTCTCCAAGACAAAGGCCCTCGATACGCTTGAGTCTGGTCCAACGATGGGGCTGTTCGCCGCTGCATACTTTGCACACCTCTACCAGTTGTCACACGTCGTCACCCTTGATGTCGGGGGTACGACTTCGAAGGTGGGCATTATCGATGACGGGCGCGTTGCCATGACCAATGAGGCCAATATCCTCAGCATCCCTGTCAACGCCCCAACCGTGCTTATGCAATCCATTGCCCAGGGCGGCGGCAGTGTTGTGCAGGTTGACCCGGTCAGCCATCACCTACGGATCGGGCCTGAGAGTATGGGTGCCTATCCAGGGCCTGCCTGCTACGACCTGGGTGGAACCGAGCCGACCCTGACCGATGCCTTTCTCACGCTGCAATGGCTCTCCGCCGATTATTTCCTGGGCGGTTCGCGCAGACTCAATACAGAACGCGCACGCCACGTGATCGAACAACACGTAGCGAAGCCTCTTGGTAAGAGCGTCGAGCAGGCCGCGCTCGATATCGCCAGCGCTGCTTTTCAGTTGGTGGCAGATGCTATGCGGGAGGTCGTGGGACGCGTTGGATGGCAAGCGGAGGAAAGTACCCTTTTCACCTTTGGCGGCAATGGCCCTGCCTTTGCTTGCGGGGTGGCGGAACGCGTTGGCATATCTCAAGCCTACATGTTCGACCTGGGTGCGGTCTTCAGCGCGTTCGGCTCGTCCATCTCCGATATCGTCCACGTCTACGAGCATGGCCTCAACGTCTCGCTTGCCAGTCAGGAGGGACAGCGCTTCGCGCGGGAAGTGATCGAACGCATGCGCAACGAAGCTCTGCACGATATGAAGGGGGAGGGATTTGCGCCCGAGCGCGTGCGGCTCTCGCTCGAAGCCGAAGTGACCGGGGAAGACGGGAAGCTTTCCTCGGCGGTCGAGGAACTCTCTTCCACTGCTCTCATTGATCCGCAATTCCTGCAAACGCAGCAGGGAACCCTTGAGCTGCTGCGGCTGCGTGCCACCGCTTCCATGCCGCATTATGAAGTTGTTCGGCGCGCACCCGATGGGCATTCACCAGTCGAGGCGGTCAAGGGACACCGCGAGGCGATCTGGGGACGCATTTCTGAGCCAGCAACTCTCTATACCTGGGAAGCGCTGCGCCCGGGATACGAGATCACCGGTGGGGCAATTCTCGAAAGCGCCTGGACGACCTACCCGGTGCTGCCCGGCTGGTCGCTGCGTGTCGATGAGTACGGCAATGGCCATTTACAAAGGAGGTAGGGCATGGACCGTATCCGTATGACGGAGTACCTCGACCTGGATGTCGAGGAAGAAATGTGGTACTGCCACCGCTGCGGACACGCGCTTATCTCGGCGCGCGAGAACTACAAGAAGGGTTGCCTGCTGTACAACCGCGACCCGCGCGAAATTCACCCACCATTGCTGGAGGGCGCCTATACGTTTTCCCCGGACCCGAACTGGATTCGCATCGTCGAGTTCTACTGTCCCTGCTGTGGCACGCAGGTCGAGACCGAATACCTGCCACCCGGCCATCCCATCACCCACGACATCGAGCTTGACCTCGACAGTCTTAAAGCACGCCTGGCCAGAGGCGAGTACGTAATCCGCGACTCGCGCTTAGTTCTCTCGGAGGTGGAAGCATGAGCGCCAGCCAGCTAAACTCCATCGATATCGACGTAGGAGGCACCTTTACCGACCTGGTCATGAACCTGGATGGGCAGACCGTACAGGCCAAAGTTCCGACCACCCCCTACGACCTCTCCGTCTGCTTCCTCAACGTCATCGAGGTCGCCGCCGGGGAGCTGGGGCTTACACTCGACCAGGTTCTCAAGCGCATCGCTATGGTGCGCTACTCGACGACCATCGCTATGAATCGCCTGATCGAACGGAAGGGTCCGCACCTGGCCTTGCTGACGACCGAAGGACACGAGGACGCCATCCTGATCGGACGGGGCGCACAGTGGGTGGATGGCACGCGGCTGCACGAGCGTCGCAACCTGGCAGCCCAGCAGAAACCGATTCCCCTTATCCCACGCCGCATGATTGCCGGGATCAAGGAGCGCGTCGATAGCCGAGGGCGGGTCTTGCGCCCGCTGGACGAGGACAATGCCCGCGAAAAGATCCACCGGATGGTAGACCGGGGCGCACGCGGCTTTGTCATCTCGCTGCTGTGGGCATTTCTCAATCCAACACACGAACGGCGGCTCAAAGAAATCATCCGCGAGGAATACAAAGAGTACCATATCGGCTACCTGCCCGTGGTGCTTTCGAGCGACGTGCTGGGCAAACTGGGCGAGTACCAGCGCACGATGACCGCCATCCTGGACGCCTACCTGCATCGCTCCCTGCAGATCGAACTCTCGGCGATGTGGGACAGGCTGCGCGAGTATGGTTATAACGGCTCCTTCATGATGGTACAGAACTCCGGGGGTGTGGCCGAGATCTACAAGGCATCCGCCAGCCGCACCTATAACGGCGGCCCGGTGGCCGGGCTGATCGGTGCCAGGGACATTGCCCGGCAGCTTGGCTATACCAACGTCGTCGCCAGCGACGTAGGCGGCACCAGCTTTGACATCGGCCTGGTCGTTTCCGCCGACGTGCGCAACTACGAATTCAACCCCATCATTGATCGCTGGATGGTTGGCCTCGCCATGATCCAGTCGCTTTCCATCGGCGCGGGCGGCGGCTCCATCGCTCGTATTAACCGCGACCTGGGCAACCGCGTCGAGGTTGGCCCGCAGAGCGCCGGTTCCTACCCCGGCCCGGCCTGCTACAATCAGGGGGGAACCGAGCCCACGGTCACCGACGCGGATCTTATGCTGGGCTATCTGAACCCCGATTATTATTTTGGGGGGCGCATGAAGCTGAACAAAGCTGCTGCCGAGCGGGCGCTGCGTAAACTGGCGAAGCCACTGGGTATGGACGTCATTGAAGTGGCCTCGATCATTCGCCGTATTGTCGATGAAAACATGGCTTCGGCCATCCGCAAAGAAGTGGTGCTGCGCGGATACCGGCCCGAAGAGTTTGTGCTGTTTGCCTTCGGCGGTGGTGGCCCGACACATGCGGCAGGCTATCATGGAGACATTCCGCAAACTGTGATCTTCCCCTACTCGCCGGTCTTCTGCGCCCTGGGTTCCTCCATTATGGATATCGTACATGTCTATGAGTCTTCGCACCGCATGACGATGATCGAGCCGTTTACGGGCAAGGCCGTCGTCGACCGCGAGGCATTCAACAGCGTCGTGCGCGAGCTCAAAGAGCAGGCAGAGCAGGAGCTGTTAGCCGAGGGGCTCAACCCTCAGGATGCCGTCTATACGCTGGAACTGGATATGCTCTACGGCGGCCTGATTCAACCGAAGCGTACAGCCACGCCCGGACTCTTCCTCAAGGACGAGGATGACGTGTGGGCCTTCTACAAGCGCTTTGAGCAGGAATTCAGCGAGGCATTCAGTCCGCTGATCGTCAACCTGCCCGGCGGTGTCTACATCGAAACCTTTATCCTTAAGGCGATTGTGCCGAGCCACAAAGTGGAACTGGTCGCCCAGGAGCTTAACGGGCCAGAGCCGGATGCGGCTCGCAAGGGTAGCCGACCCGCCTACTGGCCCGGGCAGAAGGCATGGGTGGAAACCCCGGTGTACGATCAGAACCGCTTGCTGCCGGGGAATGAGGTCATCGGTCCAGCCATCCTGGAGTCCGAATACACGACGGTTGTCATCCCGCCGCAGATGAAGTATCGAGTCGATGCCTACGGTCTGGGCATCATGAGTGAAGTTGGCGAACTGGCCCGTCAGGCCCACGGTGTTGCCGTATCCACGACTGCACCCGCAGCCGGGGCCTAGTGAGAAGGAGGATAAAACAATGCCGCTTCCCACCGCAGAAGAGAAGCTGAAGTGGATCAAGGTCGTCCCACCAACGCAGGAGGAACTGGACGCGGTCGCCAGACTCTCGCCGGGCGACTATGAAATCGGCTTCCAGCGCACCAACGATATCCTCGATGAAGCCCTGGAGGTCTTCCAGCGCTCCTGTCGCAGTTCTATGGGTATTGCCGGTGACGTGATGGTAGCGATCTTCACTGCCCAGGGCGATCTGGTCAATGGCGCGGCGGGAACCTACCTGCACGCCATCATCCAGCCCATTATCATCAAGTACATCCTCACCTACTACAGCCAGAATCCCGGCATCAAAGAGGGCGATATCTGGGTGGCCAACGATGCGCTGTATGGCGGAATCCATAACCCGGATGTCGTCGCGCTTATTCCGGTTTTCTACAAAGGCAAGTTAATTGCCTGGTGCAGTGCTGCCAACCATACGACAGAGACCGGCGCGGTGGAGCCGGGAGGCATGCCCGTCATGGCCCCGGCGCGCTTTAGTGAAGGCATGAACCTGCCGCCGATGAAGGTCGGTGAAAATGGTCAACTGCGCGAAGACTGGCTTGAGCTGTTCAATGCCTACGGTATACGCGCCCCGCAGATGGTGGTGACCGACCTGAAGGCTCGCAGTACCGCTGCCGACCGCGCCCGCGCCCGTGTGGTCGAGCTGGCAGAGAAGGAAGGCCCCACATTCGTGACTGGCCTGCTACGAAAGATGCTGATGGTGGCGGAGGAGGGAGCGCGCAAACGCATCGCCTCCTGGCCCGATGGCAAGTTTCGCTCGGTAGCCTTTGCCGATACTATCGGTGGGATGGGCTTCAGCCTGATCCGGTCTGCCTCCCTGACAGTCCATAAGCAAGGCGACCACCTTCTGCTGGACTTTACGGGAACCTCGCCCGAAAACCCCTCATCGTATAACGCGCATGTCCAGGCCGCCGTGGGACACCTGGCCAATTTCCTCTATTCGTATATCTTCCACGACCTGCCGATCAGCAGCGCCACCTTCGCCCCCATCGATTGTTCCTTCCCAGCGGGCTGCGTCCTCAACCCGGACCCGCGAGCAGCAACGTCCTGCGCCGTGATGATCTGCACCGGCATCATGAGTTCCACCGCCGTCACCTTCTCCAAGATGATCTTTGGGACGCAGGAATGGCGGCAGGCGGTGGCGTCCTCGGCCAACGGAGGCAACGCCATGGTGATCGCGGGCCTCAGCCAGTGGGGGCTGCCATTCGCCGACATGCTGGCCTACTCGCTCAACACAGAAGGCCAGGGAGGCCGCGCTACCAATCCTGGCATGGACGCCTCCCATTTTGCCTGGTGTCCTTTCGGACGCTCTCCTGACGTCGAGCTGATGGAGAATGAGTTTCCGATGCTGGTGCCCCTTTCCCAGCACTGGCAGGACTCCTGCGGCCATGGCGCGCATCGGGGCGGCAGCGGCACAGTTCAGGTGTGGGTCGCGCACCAGACACCCACCATTTTCTTCACGACGATTGCCGATAACAGTAAGGTGCAGACGCCGCAGCCACTCTTTGGTGGCTATGCGCCTCCGACGGTGCCGGGTATCAGTATTCGCGGAGCCGATCTTCTCCAGCGGATGAGCGCAGGGGATTCCGGCCTCAAACTGGATTTTGCTGCGCTCATCGATAGAGAGGCCATCCATGGGGAATGGGGCGATGAACCATTCATCCGCTCCGTCCGACCCTACAACGAGGGCGATGTGATCACCTTTGGCTTTGCCAGTGGAGGGGCGGGCTATGGAGACCCGCTCGATGCCGATCCACAGCAGGTCGTGCGGGATGTCGAAGCGGAGATCGTCTCCGACTGGAGCGCGCGCAATATCTACAGGATGGCCTATGACCCGGACACCATGCGGGTCAACGTGGCGGAGACAGAGGCGCTGCGCGATGCCGAGCGCAAAGCGCGGCTGGCACGTGGCCAGTCCTGGGACAACTTCCAGGCGGAGTGGTCGCAGTTGAAACCGCCTGAGGATGCGCTGACCTGGTTTGGCTCGTGGCCGGAGGGGAAAGTACTCACCCCGATATTCAGACCATAGATTTGTGCGTAAGGGGAAGCTATAATGGAGATGAGTGTGTGAAGGCCAGTTATCATTCCGTTCTGGCTCGCGATGGAGTAACTCATCTCCATCACGGCTCCCCGTATTGACCATGGATCGCTTACGATGTCGATACCAGTAGTGAAAGCATTGATAGAAGGGAAACATCCAGGCAGGCAGCTCTTTATACCGTTAATCTTTGCGCTGGCTGCCAGACTGGAGGATGTTCCCTTGCCCGATTTTGTGTCCAATCCAACCAGGATCACGAAGGGACTGGTAGCGCTCTACCAGCGTCTGCATCCTGATGGCATCACCTGCTACTTCGACCTTTTCCTCATCGCGGAGGCGCTGGGCTGTCGACTGCACTGGAACACCTATCCCCCCACATTGCAGACGCCGACCAGGGAGACCGCCCTGGCAATGCTCCAGTCACCGGGTGACATAAAGCAGCGCGGCAGGCTGCCAGTTGCGCTGGAGGTGGTCCACCGCATACAGGGAACACTGCGCAACGGATCCGCGCAGGTGGTCGGCTTGCCTGGCCCCCTGCGTGTTGCGCAGCAACTCTTCGGACCGGCTGTTTTGCGTGGGCTTGCCGAAGGAGAGGACGACTCACTCGATAGCTTTGAGACCCTGCTCGAGATCACGTTGTCCATCGCGCAGGCGTTGTGCCTGGCGGGAGCCGACCTGCTGTACTTCGATGAATGTGATGTCCCCATGGAGCTTCTGCCCGACTGGGAAGCAGCGATGGTTCCCCTCTGGAAGACGGTGCGCTTTCATGGCACCCTGCCCGTTCTCTCTCTTCCGCAGCCTCTGCGGCTTGAAGACCAGACGATTGCGCCGCTGCTCTGCCTGAAAGTAGCGTCGGACGAGCAAGCCCCTCTTCCTGAAAGACCGTTTGCGCTCGCCTTGCCCGCTCTGGCAGAAGCCGTACCGGGTGTATCTCGCTGGACGCGGGCGAAAGAGTGTGTGCTGGTGACAACCGATGGCGAGATACCCTATCAACTGGAGATCCAGAAACTGGAACGGCGCGTAGCAGCTCTGCGGTCCCTTTGCCAGAGCTGATCCATCACATGTCGTGCGTGAAAGAGGAGAAATATATGACCTATCCGCGCTACTACAACGCCCGCATCGAAACTATGCCGCTCAAGCAAATCCAGGAGATGCAGGAGCGGAAGCTGCGCAAGCAACTGGCATACAACTATCAGCACTCCGCCTTTTATCGGCAGAAATTTGACAGGGCGGGTGTGCATCCCGAGGATATCCGCACGCTTGAGGATCTGGCGAAGCTCCCTTTCACGACAAAAGAGGAACTGCGTGATAGCCAGCTTGAGCATCCTCCCCTGGGTCGCCACGCCGCCGTACCGATGTCGCGGGTGATTCGCATCCACGCCTCGTCCGGCACGACGGGACGCCCCAGCTATGTCGGCATTACCAGACACGACCGCGACACCTGGATTGAGTCCGTGGCGCGCGTCTACTGGTCGGAGGGGGTGCGCCCCGACTCGATCGTCGTCATGGGATTCGGCATGAGCTTTTTCGTGGGCGGCCTGCCCCTGCACAACTCCATCGAGGAGATTGGGGCCACCTTCGTCCCCGTTGGCACCGGGGCCTCCGACCGCCTGATTACCTCGATCCAGAACCTGGGTGCAACACAGTTGACCTGCACTCCCTCCTATGCCATCTACCTGGCCGAGTACGTGCGCAACAAATTCCATGTCGAACCGCGCACGCTGGGCATCCAACGTATCCAGCTCGGCGCGGAGCCGGGAGGCGGTGTGCCAGCCGTGCGGCAGCGTATCGAGGAGGATTGGGGAGCCTTCGTCACCGAGGGCATCGGCAACGCCGACGTGATTCCCGTCTATGCCGCCGACTGTGACGAGCGTAACGGCATGCATTTCCTGACTCCCGATTTCGCCATCCTCGAAATCATCGACCCGGAGACGGGTGCGTCTCTGCCGCTTGACCGACCGCAAGTGCAGGGCGAAATGGTCTTCACCCACATCGACCGCGAGTGCGTCCCGCTAGTGCGCTTCCGCACACGTGATCGGGTGGTGGTCTGGACGGATCCCTGTGTCTGTGGCCGCACCGGGATGCGCATCCGCTGCGTCGGGCGCACCGACGATCTGCTGATCCTGCGCGGCGTGAACGTCTGGCCTTCTGCCATCAAAGACGTGCTGATGGCGATGCGCCCGCGTACAACAGGCGAGGTGCAGATCGTGCTGACGCAGCCCGGCCCCCGCGTTGACCCACCCCTGCACCTGAAGGTAGAATATGGCTCAGATGTGGAAGACCTGGCGGCACTCAAACGCGAAATCGAAGAGGTGATGCGCGACAAACTCATTTTTACGGCACACGTCGAACTGGTGCCGCCGGGAACGCTGCCACGCTTCGAGATGAAGGCGCAGCTTATTCGTAAGGCGTATGAGCAGGTGCGATAAAGGGGAGGGAAGAGATGGCGCAATTTGACTCGGTCTACATTCCGTATGGTGGCTACTGGTCAACGCCGTTTGTGCGCTGGCAGGGCAATTTTGCGCACCTGCACCCGATCCGCTTCGCGGCGGATGTGGCCCGTCGCGCCCTGCGCGAACGCGATATAGCACCTGAGAACTTTGATGCGCTGTTCCTGGGCATGACAATCATTGCTGAGCATAGCTTCTATGGCGCACCCTGGCTGGCGGGGCTGATCGGAGCAGCGGGAATCGGTGGCCCGACCATCAATCAGGCATGCGCGACTTCGGCTCGCGTGCTGGCGAGCGCCGCCTTCGAGGTGGAGACCGACGGCGAGCGCTGTATTCTGGCGATCACCTGCGACAAGACCAGCAACGGCCCGCATATCTATTACCCCAACCCTCTGGCTCCCGGCGGCAAAGGCGAGAGCGAGGAGTGGGTGTGGGACAACTTCAACTGCGATCCCTACGCGCAGAACGCGATGATCGAGACCGCCGAAAACGTTGCGGCGGAATCGGGCATCACATGGGAAGAGCAAAACGCCCTCACGCTGCTGCGCTACCAGCAGTACCAGGATGCCCTCAAGGAGAACGCTGCCTTTCATCGCCGCTATATGGTCGCTCCACTGGAGGCGCAAGATCTTTCCGGGCGGAAAGTGCTGGCAACGGTGACGGACGATGAGGGAATTTATCCCACCACTGCCGAAGGGCTGGCGAGGCTGCGCCCGGTGAAGCCCGGCGGCACGGTCAGCTTCGGCACGCAGACGCATCCCGCCGATGGAAGCTGCGGCATGATTGTGACCTCGCGCGAGCGCGCCCGGGAACTCAGCCGCGACCGGGCCATCGAGATACGGGTACTGGGGTTCGGTCAGGCCCGGGCAAAGAAGGGCTTCATGGCGCAGGCCACAGTTCCGGCTGCGCGCAACGCGCTCAACGCAGCAGGTGTGAACCTGACCGAAATGAAAGCGATCAAGACCCATAACCCTTTCGCCGTCAACGACATCTATCTGTCCCGTGCATTGAGTATTCCCCTTGAAAGCTTCAACAACTATGGCAGCTCGCTCATCTTCGGCCATCCTCAGGGGCCAACCGGTATGCGCCAGATGATAGAGTTAATTGAAGAACTTACTTTGCTTGGAGGCGGCTACGGCCTCTTCACCGGCTGCGCTGCTGGCGATACGGGGGCGGCCATCGTCCTGCGTGTGGACGCGCATTAAGCTTGACCTCGATTGGCATGTAACTCATAGATGATGAGAACGCCAGAATCCCTACAATGGTTAGGATAGGGGAAAATGAACATCAAAACAGATTACTACCTTCCGTAGAATACCCTCTTGATCTCTTGAGCAATTGAAGTCTGAGATCCCTCACTTCTGTGGGTCAACCTCAGCCGCCCATTGAGAACGCTCATCATGATGCAGTCGCATGCGCTGTTTGACCCCTGTGGATACGAGCGGCCAACTGTGTGGCCTCGTCCTGGCGGCCTGTTGCTCGCAGCAATCGCGCGTAGAGTTGCAGGCAGCTCACCACTTCAGGATGAGCGGGGCCGAGCAGTGGCTCGCGGATGCTCAGGACGCGCTGGAGCAGCGGCTCTACCTGATCATATTTGCCCTGAGCGAAGTAAATCTCTGCTAAGGTGTTGAGGCTCGTGGCCGTCTCAAGATGTTCTAACCCCAGAGCCTGCTCTCGAATCCTGAGCGCCTGTTGGCAGAGTTGCTCGGCCTGCGTGGAGTTGCCCTGAGCAAGAGAGAGCAAAGCCTGCAAATCGAGGCTAGAGGCGACGTGGGGATGATCCGCCCCTAAAGCCTGCTCAAGGATGAGTAACGACCGCGCGAGCAACGGCTCCGCTTGAACGTAGTGGCCCTGAAGGTAGGAGAGTCTTGCTAAACGATAAAGTGTTCGTCCTACCAGAGGATGCGCAGGCCCCAGTACCTGTTCGCGGATGGTCAGCGCTCTGTGGAAGAGCGGCTCGGCCTGGGTATAGTGACCCTGATCGGTAGAGAGCAGGGCCAGGTTATCGAGTGCGATTGCCACGTCGGCATTCTCTGGTCCCTGCGCCTGCTCCCGCAGCCGGAGCGCTCGACGGTAGAGTGGCTCGGCCTGCGCGTATCGCCCCTGCGTCTGATAGAGCAATGCCAGGCTGTTGAGACCATAGGCTACAAAAGGATGATCAGGGCCAAGCGTGTGTTCCAGAATGGTGAGCGAGCGCTGCAATAATGGCTCGGCTGCCGCGTACTTGCCTCGAGCAAGGTAGAGCCTTCCCAGGTTGTTCAGGCTGTTGGCGACGTCGGGATGCTCCGGTTCCAGAACCCGCTCCTGAATGGCGAGCGCCCGCTGCATAAGTGGCTCGGCCTGGGTATACTTGCCCTGTTCCCAGGAGATCAACGCCAGATTGCCGAGACCTTTGGCCACATCGGGATGCTCCGGCCCCAGCACCTTCTCCAGGATGGTCAGCGCCTTCTGGAAGAGTGATTCGGCCTGGGCATACCTGCCCTGGTTCCAATAGAGCAAGGCCAGGTCGTTGAGGCTCTGGGCCACATCGAAATGGTCCGTGCCCAGGGTCTGTTCCCGCATGGCAAGCGCCTGCTGGTAGAGCGGTTCGGCCTGAGTGTAGTCGCCTTGCTCCCAGTAGAGCAAGGCCAGGTCATGAAGGCAACCTGCCACATCTGGATGTTCTGGTTCCACGGTCTGCTCGTAGAGAGCCAGGGCTTGCTTGAGCAGCGGCTCAGCTTCCCGGTACCGTCCGCGTTCCCGTAAGTAGTTGCCTGCTCGATTGAGCAGGTGCGCCGCTTCTGGAAAAGCCAGGTTCCATTGCTTGATCAGGGCAGCACAGGCAAGAGCCTGGGAGAGAGCGCGTTGGCAGCGTTGCCAGGTGTCGAACTTCACTTCTGGAAACGCTTTGCAAACGGCTCGTACCGCTCGCTCTGCCCATTGGCGCTGTACCTGCTCATCCATCTGATCGACGATGACCGCCTGCACCAGCCGGTGGATGCTCAGCGTCTGAGTGTCGGAAGAGCGACGCAACAGCGAATAGCGGCGCAAAGCCTCAATCGCTGCATCCAACTCAAACGAGTCCGCGGCCACAGGCGCAAGCACCGCACCCAACTCTGCCGCTCCTTCGCTCAGCAGCTCTTCGGGAATGGCATCAGGATGCAAAAAGGCGCACACCTGCAATAACTCGATGGCGGCAGCATTGGTCTGCTTGATTCGCTCCAACGAGAGCGACCAGGTCATCGCCACCGGCTCCGGGTGATCGGCAGCCGGGCCTCCCCGCCGCCGCAACAGTACCGTTCGCCGCCCCCTGTAGCGATCCAGATAGCCCGCCAGGCCGCAGGCTGTTTCCTCGATATATGCCCCTGCCTGGTCGAGAGCCAGCGGCAGCCCGCCTAGCTGTTGCGCGATCTCTCTGGCCTTCGCCCAATCAACAGAGGCTGTATCCGGCAGAGCTTTCCAGCTCACGAGCCTGGCGCGCCGCAGCAGAAACAATGCTCCCTCATCCGGTTCCATCTGCTCCAGTTCGAGGTTCTGGGCGATCAGGCCCGTCGCCTGCGCTCGTGTCGTGAGTATGAAATGGCCTGTTCCTGTGTAGGGAAGGAACTCGTTGACTATCTCCATATCATCGGCGTTGTCCAGGATGAGCAGCCAGCCACTGTGTTCATTCATCCAGCGCCTGAGTGCTTCGACCGCCCGCTGGCGATCCTGCCCGTTGGCTCCTGACAGCCGCAACAGATCCGCGCTGGCCGCCAGGTCCGAAACCAGCGTCTCGCGGGTATCCGCCCTGGCCCAGAACACCGCCTGGTACTCGTCACGGTAGCGATAGGCATATTCGAGCGCGGTCTGCGTCTTGCCAATGCCCCCCAGGCCAGTGATGGCCTGCGGTTGAGTCAATGCTGCTGTCCCGTTCGCCGATAAAGTCTTATGGAGTTGTTGCAGCACTTCCTCACGACCGGTGAAGAACGGATTGCGCCGGTGAGGAACGTTCCACAGGGGCATGCTACCCGCTGAAGGAGTTGTTGGCTCCGCTTGCGTCGGCGATCCCTCTGGAACTGGCTGCCCGCTGCCGTTGTCGGCCTTATCTTCAACCAGCCCAAGCTCATGAGCAGTCTTTCCGAAGAGTTCGCAGAGCTTGCGGCGAAAGTAGGAACTGGGAGTCGTGAGACCGCGTTCCCAACGACTGACACTGACCGGGGTGGTGCCGATGTGATCGGCGACCTCTTGCTGCGACCAGCCGCGCTGTTCTCGCTCGCGACTCAAGCGCAGGTTGGGAGTCGCCTGAGCAGCTTTTTTCATAACCAGTATCTTTCCTTGATAAGCACTTGATATGCCACACGGCCCAATTTGATAACCCTTGATATTGTAGCAGATTCTCCGCTCAGGCATACTAGAAATAGATTTGATTTTCAGACTTTTTCACAGATGAGAAGGAGAGTCCACATGCAACAGGAAACACAGCAGGGACAGGTGCAAACAATCCAGCAGCAAGCCATTTCTTTCGACGTGTATCAGCTGGTCAACGCATACCGGCTCGGTACCTTGATAAAGGAATATAAAAACAATACTGGCTCAAAGATGGTCCTGGGTATTGTATACATCATATCGGGCATCATTTGTATCCTCATTGGTTTGCTTTTACTCCTGGTTGTCATATCTAGCGGCCTCATTTCCCTGTTGTTTGCCGCAATTCCTCTGGTACTGACAGGATTGGCCTTCTTTCTCAATTATGGGAGATCGCTCGTGCGCAGAGCACGGCGCAATCGAGGAGCAGGAGTATACCTCTGCACAGATGGCTTGCTATGCACGAAAGAGAGTGGAGTGGACGCCATTCGCTGGGATCAGATTGCAGAAATATGGCAGACTTTTACCGAGATTTCTTACTATGGCCGCAAATATTATATGCTACGCCAGTTCCTGCTGCGCCGCCCCGATGGGACGGTTCTGGTGCTTGACGCTGTATTCCGCAGCTTCAAGGAAATTGGAGCGGCGGTGGAACAGCAGGTGGTGAGCCGTTTCCTTCCCGGTGTGCTTGCTGCCTACCATGCGGGAAATACGGTCTCCTTCGGCCCGATCAGTGTGCATCTGCAGGGTATGAACGTGAGCGTGAACAACGGGCAAAAGATGCTCACCTGGGATGAGTTGGACAGGGTCAAGATAGCGGAAGGGATCATTTCCATCAAAAAGAAGGGGTCTCTGCTGGCAATGACTACCGTTCCTATGGCGCAGGTGCCAAACGTCTGTCTGTTTGCCGCGCTTGTTAACGCCGTAACCAATGGTCAGAAGCTTCAGCTTACGCATTGAAATTTTTGAGTACAGACGGAGCGGCGAAATCTCCGTCTGTACTCGCTCATAAGAACACGGCGGCACTCCCCCCTCGTCTCTACGACGGCAGCAGCCAGACTTTCGCGTTGGTAAACGCAACATTGGTTGGACTGTAGTCGTCTTGAGCCATGACGCCAATGGAGCCGCGACTGTAGGTGGTATCGATGACATCGGTGACGTACTGTTTGTTGACGAAGAGGGAGAGATGAGACCCCTGCGCGATGACGGTGATCAGATTGGTCTGGTTATGGCCTATCTTGATGGCAGGACTGGTCCCCTGGCTTAACGTTCTGACAAAGCCCTCACGGTTATCGACATCCAGCCGGTACGCGCCATCGGTGCTGATGTGGAAGGAATAAAAGTTCAGCAGCGCCCTATCGAAGCGAAAGACGATGCCGCCTTCGTCGCCCGTCTGGATGGTCATCTCGACCTGGTACGCAAAATTAGCGTAGTCGGTCTGTTTCGCCATACAGCGATAGAAGACGTCGCGCAGCCCTTGCGTTGCGTGATAGGCCCCATCGATGAAGGCGCAGGTCCCTCCTTGAGTTATCACCGGTATCTCATCCCACTGATAGCCAGCCAGATTGTTGACCAGGGGATCATCGAGGACAGGTTTCCCACTGGTGGCTTCGCTGTAGAGCTTCTGTTCCGCTATCACGGTTGCCGACGGGGAGGGACTGGCAATAACGGTTGCCGGTGTGCCAGGCGGAGTTGTAATAGATCGCGGGGCGGTGGAACGGGGCTTGACAGGGCCATTGGTTGTGGCATGAGCGCCCACCAGCAGGTACGTCCCCATGCTTGCCAGCACCACGAACAGCGCCATTGCCCCCAGCAGCCATGGCCTGGGCGCTGGCAGCATGGGCGCCTGCCGCACGGCCTCGTCACCGGGGGCAATGGAGATTGTGACCGCCAGCATCTCGACGCTGTCCGAGGAATCATCTCCTGTCTTGCCGCGCACCGAGAGGCGAATGACCTGCCCATCCTGTACGCCTGCCGGAATATCCACGTTAATGTGCGGCGCTCCCGGCAGATCAAGGCTGCGACTCGTGCCATTGCGAGCTTCGTCCTGGCTGATGACCAGCGTGGTGCGCAGGATCGTCGCCTGTTCTGTCTTCTCAGGCAAGAGAGCCTGCTTCAGTGCGTTGGCGAAAGCGGCAATCGTGGCGAAACGCTCCTCTGGCGCTTTCGCCAGCGCGTGTAAGAACACCTCATCGACCTCTTTGGAGAGCTGAGGATTGAAGGTACTGGGCGGCTCCGGTGTGGTGTAGAGGTGCTGGTACATCAGTTCTTCCAGATTCTTGCCGAGAAAGGGGGTGCGGCCAGTCAGCATTTCGTAGGCCATGGTGGCAAGAGCGTACTGGTCGGTGGCCGCGACAGGAGAGCCACGCCACTGTTCGGGAGCCATGTAGGGTGGTGTACCACGTGAGGTATTGCTGATGCTCACCTCGGTATTCATGACCTTCGCCAGACCAAAATCGGTCAGCAGCAGGTCGGGAGTTTCCAGGTGCCCCGTTTTCGAGCGGAGCAGAAAGTTGGAGGGCTTGACATCAAGATGAATGATCTGACGATCGTGGGCATGCTGGAGCGCGCTGGCCGCCTGACCGATCATCTCCGCCACGGTTGCCGGGGAGAGCCGACCGGCCCCTCCATACTGCTTGAGCCAGGTCTTCAACGACCCCTCAAGACGTACCGGCATGACCATATACGGGTAGATATCGCCCTCAACCGTCGCTTCACCATAGTCATACAGCGGCAGGATAGAGGGATGATCCAGCGTCGCGGCAGCTTTGGCTTCACGCAAAAAGAGCCGTCTCGCGTCGGGGTTGCTGATGATAGTCGGCTTGATAAGTTTGATGGCTACCTGCGTGTTCAGATGCATGTTCTCGGCGAGGTAGACATCGCCCATGCCTCCTCCCCCGATCCTGCGCAGAAGTCGATAGTGACTGATCTGTGTTCCTTCTTTGAGCATATCTTCCATCCCCTCATTTGTAAATGGTGTACTTACGCCATGACAACTTTTCAGTAGGGGGCTTGATGGCGACAGGGCGTTGTCGTTGAGGGTCGAATGCCCTACCTCTGCCCCAGTTCTGCTACCTGCGGTTCCTGCTGCTTCTCCTGGGCAGCCAGGCGACGGGAGGCGAAGTATTGCCAGGCGAGTACAACGATGAGAACTACAAAGAGAACGAGCGCGCCAAATTCATCGCCCCGGTCTTCGGGATCGCTAAACTCCAGAAACAACCCCAGAATTTTTATCGCCAGCCCGAGGACGGCAAAGACAATGGGCATGATCGTGAGAGAATATTTATTGCGCCCTGTCATATACCAGACAAAGGCCACCAGTGCCAGAACCGCCAGCAAGACCTCATCGACGATGTGGGAAAGATGATCAATTTCTGCGGGCAGGTCCACGAAAAACGACAGGCCACTGATGACGATAATGCTAACTCCCAGCAGATTGTAGCCGCGATTGATCGCTTCACGAACGGTGAGCATAGTATCTCCCTTCCTTCCTGTTCTGTTTCTGTTACATGGTGCCGATTCTGGATGAGTAGAGACCCTCTCAGGCGTCAACTTAAGGCCGCCGCAGGCCACCCGCAAGGGGTGGCCCTACTCTATACGAACGTGTCGTAGGGCTTGTGGAGCCGCCGCGTATAGTAGGGCCACCCCTTGCGGGTGGCCTGCGTCGCGCTCGCACGGGCTTAAGTTAACGCCTATGGTAGAGACCCTTATCACTCATCCACTTCTCATCTTTATATATACATGAAGCCAGGAATCTGGTAGAATATCATGTGTTATCAAGTCGGCCCTTGTACATGTCATTTTCTTATCAAAGACTCCATCAAGCACTCCCTGGCAACCCGGGGTCAGAGGAATACGTGAGGGAGGAAATGAAAAAGGCTGCTCAATCGATTCCTAATCAGCGTTTAAGTCATGCGCGAGAGCAACGAGGATGGTCTCAGCAAGAGGTAGCTGACCGCATCGGCACCACCTCCGTCAATATCAGCCGCTGGGAGCGTGGCCTGACTGCGCCCGGTCCCTATTTTCGCCACAAGCTCTGCGCGCTCTTTGAGCAAAGCCCGCAGGAACTGGGCCTGATCCAGGAAACTGCTGGTGACCCCCTTGCGCAAGCAAGCAAACCGACCCCATCCGGGCAGATTGTCCCGCTCATCTCTGAGGGGTCACGGCTCTGGAATATTCCGTACCGGCGCAATCCGTTCTTCACCGGGCGCGAGGACGTCATCCAACGCATCCACGCAGCCCTGCTTGCCAACAGAACGGTGGCGATGACCCAGACGCAGGCCATCACTGGCCTGGGAGGCATTGGCAAGACGCAGACCGTCCTCGAATATGCTTACCGCTATCGTGATGAGTACCAGGCGCTGTTGTGGGTGCGGGCAGATACCCGTGAGACACTGATTTCGGATTTTACGGCGATCGCGGAACTCCTACATTTACCTGAGCAGCACGAACAGGATCAGAGTCGCGTCGTGCAGTCGGTGAGACGCTGGCTCAACAATCATCAGGGGTGGTTGCTGATTCTCGATAACGTTGAGGACGTGCAGATGATCGTTGATTTCCTTCCAGATACAGGCAACGGACACATTCTGCTCACCACTCGCGCGCAGGCTCTGGGGACGGTGGCGGAGCGCATCGATCTGGAACTGATGGATGCGGGGGAAGGGGCGCTCCTCTTGCTGCGCCGCGCTGGCATCATCGGGCGCGAGGCTCCCCTGGATTCGATGACCTATGCCTACTGGGAGAAGGCACAAAAGATTGCCCGGCTCATGGATGGCCTGCCCCTGGCCCTCGACCAGGCTGCTGCCTATATCGAAGAAACGGCCTGTGGCCTCTCAGGCTACCTGGAACGCTACCAGACACACCGTCGGCAGCTTATGAAACGGCGCGGGCGAGCATGTGCGACTCACCCGGAACCGGTGACGACGACCTGGTCGCTCGCCTTTGCGAAGGTGGGACAGGCCAATGCCGCCGCCGCCGAACTCCTGCGGCTCTGTGCTTTTCTGCATCCTGATGCTATCCCGGAAGAGATCATCGTGCAAGGCGCGCCAGAACTCGGCCCGATACTTGAAGCGGTAGGCAGTGATCCCCTCAAGGTCGATGATGCCATCCTGCAGCTGCGTACGTTTTCCCTGATCCACCGCGACCCCCAGACCAGGATTCTCAGCCTGCACCGGCTGGTGCAGGCTGTACTCAAAGACCAGATGGACGCACAAACCGAGCGCCTGTGGGCAGAACGCACAGTACGAGCGGTCAACCGGGCCTTCCCTGAGGTAGATTACACGACCTGGCAGCAGTGCCAGCGCTGCCTGCCCCACGCCCGGATGTGCCAGCAACTTATCGCCCAATGGCAGATTCACACACCGCAGGCAGCACAGTTGCTCCATAAAGCAGGAGCGTACCTGCGCGACCGCGAACAATATGAAGAGGCCGCGTCGCTGCTCAGACAGGCGCTGGCTATGCGTGAGCAGTTGTTCGGTACAATCCATCCTGATGTCGCCCAGAGCGCGCATCAACTGGCCAGCCTCTACTGGTTACGCGGGCAGTTTGAGCAGGCCGAGCCTTTTTTTCTCCAGGCGATTGCCATTCGCAGACAAACGCTGGGACCCGATCACCCTGCCGTCGCCGACTGCCTGAACGATCTGGCGTTACTCTACGGAAACCAGGGCCGCTATGAGCAGGCGGAAGCACTCTATCATCAGGCGTTGTCTCTCTACGAGCGAGACCCGCAGGCAGATTCCCGCGCCCTCGCCAATTGCCTCAACAATCTGGCAGTGCTGTATCACTTTGAAGGGAAATACGGTCAGGCCGAGCCGCTGCTCCTGCGGGCGCTGGACATCTGGGAACGGCGCAGCGGCTCGGCCCATCCCGACATGACCTTCGTGCTTCACGACCTGGGGTATCAATACTACCGGACAGGGAAGTATGAGCAGGCGGAAGCATTTTTCCGGCGCGCGCTGACCATGCGCGAGCAGACGATGGGCACCGAACACTCCGAAACAGCGTATACGCTGGACAACCTGGCGCTGGTCTATATAGAGCAAGGGAAATACGAGCAGGCCGAGCCGCTCCTCCAGCGTGCGCTGGCCATCCGCGAGCAGGCGCTGGGTCCAGAGCATTCCTATGTAGGACAGACGCTGAACCACCTGGGGTTGCTCTTCTACCATCAGGGAAGGTACTCCCAGGCCGAAGCCCTGCTCGGCAGAAGCCTTGCCATTCGCGAACGGGCGCTAGGCACCGCTCATCCTGATGTGGCCTCCACCCTCTACACCCTGGCACGAGTCTATAGCGCGCAGAGGAAGTATGTCCAGGCGGAGCCGCTCTTCCAGCGCACATTAGCGATCTGGGAACAGGCATACGGGGGAGCACACCCCGATATTAAAAGCTGTCTGCGCCATTACGCCGACCTCCTGCGGCAGACGAAGCGGAGCAGCGAGGCAGAGGCCCTTGAAGAGCGCGCTGCTGCGATGCACCTCTAAAGAGAAACTTGATAAGCAGATGATATCCCTTGATATTCTTTTCTCTCCTCCTGTCCAGGCATACTGGGAATAGATGTATGGTTAGCTTTCTGGCCTTTAGAGCTACTCATGCGCTTTCTCTGGAGCCAGACAAAAAGGAGGATACACGTGTTTCAGGACCCACAGCAGAAGCAATTCCAGAGCGGGCAGCAGCCGATGATGGATGCCGGGGGGAATCAGAATCCTTATGGCATTCCCCCAACGCCCTATAGCCCTCCGCAGGCATCCTACCCCATGCCATTGCATCCCTTTGGCTCTCCACCAACTGCTTCTAGCTCATACCCGGCACCTGACACCCCTGCCTACCAGCAAAGCTTCGTTCCTGGTTCTCCACAGGCACAGCCTCCGCCTCTCCCTCTGGATCAGGCGCTTGCAGACTTGCCTCGCCGCTACCTCAAAGTCTTCACGAAACCCTCGACCGCGACGCTCTCTCAGGAGATGGGTGGGGCGAGCTGGGGCAGTGTCTGGGTACAATTGTTGGTTTTCGCCTTTTTTTCCGGCCTGCTCGTTGCTCTTCTCGGACTACTCGACCTGGCAGTGAGAGGGACGACACTTTCCACGTTCCAGCTTTTCGCCGGTGCACTCACTCTTGCTTTTCTCACCTTCGTGCTCGTCGTAGTACTCTTCTTTCTTCATACAGGTCTTTTCTACCTGTTTGCCAGGAGAGCGGGCGGCCAGGGAACCTTCCTGGCTCACAGCTCTACTACCCTGCTGTTTCTCGTACCGAGTGGCATCATTGTCGAGGTATTGATGTTACTCTCCATGCTTATTCCTTTGCTTGGCTGGTTGTTGCTCTTGACCTGGCTCATTTACAGCATCGTGCTGGATATCCTGGTGATCGAGGTAGTCCATGGTCTCAGTGGTGGCAAGGCCGCTGCTGTGGTTCTCATTCCGCCGGGAGTAGTCCTCGTACTGGCCGGTGTCTCAGTTCCTGCGCTCGCAGGAGAAGCGCACGCAGATATCTATGAATTGCTTGGATCTATTGTGGGCTTGTTCGCCGTTGCATTTCTTTTTACCATCCTCATCCTTTCCTGGGTACGAGGGGCCGCAGGGTCAAAGCAACCTGGCAGACGCATTGTGGCAACGGTAACAAGGGTAGATTGGCAGCCACCCGTGGGGATATCTGCTGGCAATCCCTCGCAAGGCAGCTATATAGTCACGGCAGTCTGGACGGATCCCCAGAGCGGGAGAGTCTACACTTTCTGGCAGCGTTTCGACCGTCCGCCGCGTTGTAGGCAGGGCGGCCCTGTGTCTATCGTCCTCGATAGCAGTAACCCTGGACGCTATTCTATGGAACTCTGATATGTGATATTCATGAATGCCTTGTTCCGGCTTTTCGCCTTCGGTTTTTCTGATCTGAGCCTGGGCGCTGTCTTTGTCACGCCAGTGCACTATGGATCAAGAGGGTGAGCAGGTAGTTGCCTGAGACGATCAACAACCTCTGCTTTCTTATTCTCTTCTCTTGACGCGCGCCGCAGAGATTGCGTATACTATGAACAGGGAAAGTTGATCGTGCGATGAAGCTCGCATAATGCCAGAAGGCTAATAGCTTCTACATCCTCTCCCGCCGCGAGCGGGAGAGGATGTAGAAGCTTTTTTGTTGTGCTGCCATAGCGATCACTGCTCAGAGCCGTCTCCTTTCCCACCGGGTTGTGCCATGAAGGGAGGAGACAGCTCCCTTCATGGCACCTACGAGCCAGAAGCAAGAGCACTTTGGGAGAGAGGGAAGTACGCAATGAACAACCGGAACGATCGAGAAAAACGGCCTGAAAAGGCTGGAACCTCGCCTCTGCTGGTCGAGGTGCAGGTGCAGCAGCCGCATCTCAATTGTCCTGCCTGCGCCTGGGACCGGGAAGCGGCCTGTTTGCGCGTGACGGGACTTCATCAGGCAGAAACAGGGCTGCCTGCCGACCTGGCAACATTGCAGTTTGAGGGGCAGTTCAATGTTCCTGTCCTGTTGCCAACGGCATACAGCTTTGCTCCGGGTACATGCCTGCGCGTTCGCCTGCCTGGCGCGCTGGGGAAATCTTCTGCAAGGGAACTGACAGAGACTGTATGACAACGGAGAAAAAAGAGCAGGAGTCACAGTCAGGGAAGCAATTGCCGCCCGCGAAACTGCTCAATGCCAATCATCGAAGAGTGCTGGGGGTGACGCTCAGGCGCGTTGAACTGGCAGTCTGGCGGCTGCAAGAGCGTCTGGCATATGCGGAGACACTTCCTCAACTGACACTCACCCATTTTACGTATCCGGCCAATCCCTTGCAACGGACAGCACTCTTACAATTGACGAAACAGATACGCGAGGAGATTGCGCAACTGGCGACCGTATTCGAACTGGAGGCTACAGAGGAGAATTGGATGCGCACGACGATGGCCGAGTTCTCGCTGCTGTGGTGCGATCTGGAAGACGTGCGACCAAAGAAACTGGATGGCTATGGCCCTGTTCACCCACAGGCGTACCCCGTGCTTGACCCTCCCATCCAGCGCTTGATACAATTGGTGCTGCTGATCGATGCGGTGGCCCAGGGCCGACAAGATGTCCTCAAGCAGTGGCAACAGGCAGAGAAAGACGACGCAAGCAGGCAGGAAATGAAAAAGAAAAGCACAGGAGAGGGAGATAACCAGTGAAGAGGAGGCGTCAACGCTGAGCTTACTACGGCAGGGAAAAGCCGAGGTTCTCACGATCTATATCGGAGAATCTGATCAATGGCAGGGCGGGCCGCTCTACGTTGACCTGCTGCTGGACGCTCCTTTTCGCACCTTACTGGTCGCCGAGACGGCATCGGGGCCGTGATACTGGGAGATTGGTTGGGGCAGCGGCTGGTGCAGAGAGACAGACACCGTAGACAACAGACAGGGAACACGCGCAGGCTTACTGAAACACTGACGGCGCAGCAGAGAGAAGACGTGAAAAAGGCGTAATATTGTTCGCTTCCCGGAGGGATGCGGGCCGCCAGCGGTGACTGCGACGCTCCTGTGGACGCTCCGCGCCGGTGCGGAGCGTCCACATTCTTTCGACGTCAGGCGGTTTCAGCACTCAGCGCGCGCTCCTGAACGGCGGCGCGGGTGCGGCTGGGCCGCCAGTAGCCGGAAACCACAAAGATGGTGGGGAAGAAGACTACCAGACCAGCGATGCATACCCACCACCAGGTGGCCCACTGCGCGCCATCCGCAGCGTTCGTTACGACAAACGAGAAGGCCAGTGTGGAGAGTACGACCACCATACGCAGAATGAAGCCCTCGACGGCCATACCGGTCGCCACCAGGGCCGGATTGATATCCTCGATGGTTTCGGTGTAGGCAGCCATCCAGGTGACGTAGCCAACAGCCATAGTAATACCGAACAGGCTGAGGAAGACGACCATCAGCCCGCTGCTCGTGGGTACGCCGATGCGACTGATAAAGAGGATCGTCACAATAATCGTCGTGATGCAGCCAGCCAGCATATAGGGCTTGCGCACCAGCGTCTTATCAGAGATGAAGCCAATCACAATCGCTGCGACCACGTTGACCAGCCAGAAAATACTGACCAGCCCGTTGGCCTGCGCGGGCGTATAGCCGAAGATACTCGTCAGGTAGAGGGGGAAGAAGCCCACCGCCGCGTAGTAGATGAGCAGGTACACACTGATGCCGAACGCGCTGACCATCAAGCGAGGATTGAGCATTTGCCGCCAGGGATGCTCGATGGCTTTCTCCACGTCGATAGTCTGCGCGCGCTCCTCGACGACAGCTTTTTCCGCGACCGTGTTCATCACCTGATCGCGCAGACCGGGCGAGAGTTCGCGCAGGAAGAGGAAGCAGAGAAACGCGACGAGAACGCCCACAATACCGGCAATGATGTATTGAGACTGCCAGGAGTTGTACGTCGTGAGCGTCCGGCTGGCTACGGTGGTCGCCAGTACGCTGCCGCCGACAGGCCCGACGGTCCAGAAACCCATGGCGAGCGCGCGTCCGAAGCGGGGCGAGAAATCACGCACGAGGGCAGGCGTGGCGACCAGGATGATGCCTTCGACAAAACCCAGGATACAGATGCCCAGGAAAAATATCCAGAGCGTCCCCAGGAATGCCATGATAATTGTGCCAATGCCAGTGATAAACAGCCCATAGACAATCAGATTGCTGCGCCCGATACGATCCGACAGGCTGCCGAAAATCGCCGAAAGAGCCCCAATCAGATTGGAGAGGAGCAGGAGGCGAGTGTAGGTGGAAATATCCAGGTTGAACGCTTTAAGGATGAGAGGGGCTACAGAGGACAGGACATACGACTCGTAATAGAGCATAATGGTGGCGATGACAGCGAGCGCGAGAAACCAGATGCGCCAACCATTGCTGGGGTAATGTTCCAGAAAGCGATGTCTGGGTCCGATTTGCATGCTCATTGAAACCTCCTTGATACCCGTGTATCAGTACAACTCTGTACTAACAAATCCATGAAGCGAAGCGGAAACTCCGCAGGCGTGACTGATTCTCCTCCTTTCCTTGTTCCCGCACAGGTTTTGTGCGTGCAGAATGGTCCGAAATACGAAACCGGAAAACTAGCGTGGACCGCCCGCGACATAGATAATCTGGCCGGTAACGTAGCCGGATTCCTCGGAAGCGAGGAAGCAGATCACATTGGCGACGTCACGAGGCTGGCCGACACGTCTGACCGGAATGGTTTTGGAAGCCATCTCGATGACCTGCTGGGGATCGTGGCCCTGGCGGCGGGCGGTGGCGCGCGTCATCTCGGTGTCGATAAAGCCGGGCGCGACAGCGTTGGCGGTGATGCCGAACGGTCCCAGTTCGATGGCCAGGGTGCGTGTGAAGCCCTGCAGGCCGGCCTTTGCCGACGAGTAGTTGACCTGACCGCGATTGCCCAGCGCCGAGACGGATGAAAGCGAGATGATGCGCCCGTACTTCTGCTGCACCATGTACTTCTGCGCGGCACGGCTACAGAGAAATGCGCCTTTGAGATGCACATTCATCACCGTATCCCAGTCCTCATCGCTCATCTTAAACAGCAGATTATCGCGCAGCACGCCCGCGTTATTGACCAGGATATCCAGTCGGCCAAAACGCTCCACGCCCTGTTGAACAGCGGCCTCAACGGCGTCACGGTTTGAGACATCGCAGTGTACAGCCAGTGCCTGCGAATCCGCCTTCTCGATAGCGGCGGCCACCTGTTTGCAGCCCTCGATATCAATATCGGCGAGGACGACCTGCGCGCCATCTTCGGCCAGGCGCAGAGCGGTAGCCGCGCCGATTCCTCGTCCGGCCCCGGTGACAAAGGCCACGCGGCCATCAAGCTTTCCCATAACCATTTTCCTCCTTGATAACTGGCAACAACGTTATTCCCGCCAGTTGACCAGCACGTCGAGCGCTTCGATGTGCGAACCTTTGACCAGCAGGGGATTGATTTCCAGAGCATCCAGTTGCGGGCCAAGCGCGAGGGCCAGCGCCCCGACACGGTAAATGATCTCACTGAGGGCCTGCGGATCCGCGCCCTCCTGACCACGCACGCCGCGCAGCAGAGCCGCTCCGCGCAACTCACCGAGCATCTTTTCAACCTCGGCGCGTCCCACAGGCAGGACGCGCACGGCTGTATCCTTCAACACTTCAGTCCAGATGCCGCCGAGGCCCACTGTGAGTACCGGTCCCCAGAGTTCGTCGCGCACGACACCGACCAGCAATTCCGGGCCGACCGGGCGCTGCGCGCTGACCAGGATACCCTCGATGCGGGCGTCGGGGCGTTTGCTCCGCACACGCGCCAGCATGGACGTGAATTCCTCCTGCACAGCCTCCTCACTGGTCAGATTGAGCGCGACACCGCCGATATCGCTCTTATGAGGTAAATCGGGCGATTGAATCTTGAGTACTACCGGCACCCCAAGCTCGCGTGCGGCCTCTGCCGCCTCCTCAGCCGTTGTCGCAAGCCTGGCCGGGACCGTGGGAATGCCCGCCTGCTCCAGCAGCGAACGGGCCTGGACCTCGGACCAGTTTCCCCTGAAAGGCTGCGCGTGCGAAATAGCCGGAGTCGCCTCCATTTCCGTTTTGCCGGGCGCGGATCTGATAAACTCGGACCACCAGTAAAAGCGGCCAATCGCACGCATGCCATGCTCCATGCCGGGCGTCCAGTGCAGGCCTGTGCGCTCCACCACCAGCTTTGCCATCGGTGAGAGGTCCATACAGGTATTGGAGGTCAGGAGAACCGGGCGCGGCGCCGTGCGAATAATACGATTGAGGTTATCGTAGGCGGGCAGCATCGTCGCCAGCAGTTCTGGCGTTGGCTCGCGTCCGCCCTCGGTCGCGGTCAGATTCAGCACAAAGTCGAAATTTGGGTCGTTCACGACCACCTCCAGCGAGCGCTGCTGAATCGATGAATCGACAACCACATAGCCGGTCACATCCAGCGGATTATGACAGGTCGAGAAGGGCGGCAGGATCTGTTGTAGTTGCT
Organism: Ktedonobacteraceae bacterium; assembly: GCA_035294125.1. GTDB lineage: Bacteria > Chloroflexota > Ktedonobacteria > Ktedonobacterales > Ktedonobacteraceae > CADDYT01. The sequence goes on from DATGLM010000007.1 coordinate 29,796, forward strand.
CGACCGTCTCCGGGGCGAAGTCCGGCAGTTGCAGGCCAACCTCTTCCGCCAGGTCCGAAATGATGTCACATGCCCCGCCCGAAGGCGTGACCACGCCCATGCGCGGACCGGGCAAAGGCTCGGTGTACGCGGCCAGTCCCGCGGTGGAGAGCAGGTCTTCCAGCGAGGAGACGCGGATAATGCCAAGCTGGCGCAGCGCGGCATCGTTTACCGCGTTATTGCCCACCAGCGCGCCTGTATGGGCCAGCGCCGTGCGCGAACTGGCCGCGCTGCTGCCAATCTTGAGGGCCACAATAGTCTTGCGCAACACACACGCCTTCTCGGCCACCCGACGCAGTTCGGCGGGATGGCGAATGCTCTCCAGGAACAGCGCGACCGCCCGCGTGGACTCCTCTTCAAGCAGGTAATCCACCACGTCCGTCACCGAAATCATCGTCTCATTGCCCATCGCGACCATCAGGCTCAGGCCGATGCCATGACCCTGAGCATAGGTCAGCACCGCGCTGGCCAGCGCGCCGCTTTGCAGCACCACGCCCACGGGGCCGGGCTTCAGTGGTGGTGTAATCGGCAGACCATAGGGCGTAATCTGATCGATGACATTCACAAAGCCATTGCCGTTCGGGCCAAGCAGCGTCAGCCCGTGGCTGCGGGCGAAAGCGAGTATTTCTTGCTCAAGCCTGGCGCCCTCCTCGCCCATCTCGCTAAAGCCGGAGGTCAGAATGACAAAATGCTTCGTCCCCAGTTCAGCGGCCTCGTGGAGAATCGGCAGGACACGAGCAGTCGAGACCATCACAAAGGCCAGATCAACGACCTCGGGCAGATCGTGCAGCGTCCTGTACGCCTGCTCGCCGTGGACGATCGCGCGGTTCGGGTTCACCAGGTAAATCGCGCCGGGGAATTGATACGTTTTTAAATTCTGATAGGTATACAGTGACCAGCGGGAGTTGTCAGTCGCCCCTAGCAGGGCGATGCTGCGCGGGCGAAAAAAGCGCCGGAGCTGCTCTGTCGATACTTGCTGGGACTGCGTCATCGTTTCGTACCTCGCACATAGCTATCTCGAACAACGCTGTAAGAGTTGCGAGCGTTTTACTCGACCAGGTGGAAATACGGCAGGGTCAGATCCTCGCCTGCGCCCTCAAATGTCACGCGAACCGACGCGCCGATGGTCACGCGCTCGCGTGGAGCATCCACAATACGCGACAGCATACGCACGCCCTCTTCTAGCTCGACCAGAGCGATAACGAATGGCACGTCCTCAGCGAACGGGCCAAAGGCCTGGTGCGCGACTGTATAGGTATAGATGGTTCCTTTGCCGCTGGCTACAATCCACTCAAGCCGATCCGAATGGCAATGCGGGCACAGCGCGCGCGGATAAAATACCGCCTGCGCGCACGCCTTGCAGCGCTGGATACGCAGTTCGCCCTGTGCCAGTCCTTCCCAGTAGGGGCGCGAATCGCTATCCTGCTGGAGCATGGAGGCTGGAATATGTCCTGGCATAGCGCATCAATCCTTTCCCAGAATAACCGTCGCGCCCGAGGAGAGGACGCCTCCGGTGCCGTGAGCGAGCGCGATGCGCGCGCCCTCCACCTGGCGCGGCCCGCATTCGCCACGCAATTGCCGCGTCGCCTCGATGAGCAGAAAGATGCCGTACATCCCCGGATGGCAGTAGGAAAGACCGCCGCCATTCGTGTTCATTGGAAATGGGCCGCCGGGAGCTGTGCGCTGCCTGCTGACAAACGCGCCGCCCTCACCGCGCCCGCAGAAGCCCAGCGCCTCCAGCGTCATGATGACCGTGATGGTAAACGAATCATAAATCTCGGCTACATCGATATCAGCCGTCGTCAGGCCAGCCATCGCGAAGGCGGCCCTGCCCGAGGCCACAGCGACCCCATGCGTCGCCAGGTCGGGCATATTCGCGATCGTATTGTGGGTGTGCGCCTCGCCGTGACCAAGCACCCAGACCGGCGTTTTGCGCGTATTGCGGGCTCGTTCAGCGCTGGTCACTACCACCGCCCCGCCGCCATCGGTGACCAGGCAGCAGTCCAGCAAATGCAGCGGCTCGGCCACCCAGCGCGAATGCAGTACATCCTCAATGGTGATCGGGTCGCGCATCATCGCCTTCTCGTTCATCGCCGCCCACTTGCGTGTTGCCACCGCAACCTCCGCCAGTTGCTCGCTGGTCGTGCCATACTCGTGCATGTGGCGCATGGCCGCCAGAGCGTAAGCTCCCACCGGCGTGGGCAGGCCGAAAGGCGGCTCGAACTGCTCGGTCAGCCTGAACGTATGACCGCCGCGCCCGCGCGAACGCTCGGAGCGCTGGGTACTGCCATACGTGATCAGCGCGACCTCGAACAGACCGGCTTCGATGCCTGCGACCGCGTGGCCCACATGGGCCTCAAAGGACGAGCCGCCGATATTCGTCGAGTCGGTATATGCTGGCCGGATACCCAGATATTCCGCCAGCATCAAGGTCGGCGCCCAACTCCAGCCCCCGGCGGTAAACAGCGCGTCCACATCGTCAAAACTGAGACCGGCATCGGCAAGCGCGGCACGGGCAGCCTGGGCCTGGAGTTGCAACACGGTTTTATCAGGGGTGCGACCGAGATCAGACTCGGCCACACCTACGATCGCTGCGCGGGGATGAGCCATTAGAGCGCCTCCCCAACCTTTACATGCCCTTTGAGCAGGTTGCGCGAGATGATATAGCGCTGAATTTCATCGGTCCCCTCGAAGATGCGATACAGGCGCACCAGGCGATACCAGCGCTCAATCGGCAGCTCTTTGGTATAGCCCATACCGCCGTGGATTTGCATCACGCGGTCGACCACATGATTGACCATCGTCGCGCCGTGCAGTTTCGCCACCGAAGAAGCGTGGCGCGCATCTTTGCCACTCTCGGCCAGCCAGGCCGCGTAAAGCACCAGCCAGCGCGTGGATTCGATCTCTACGTAGGAGTCCGCGATCATCCACTGAATAGCCTGGTATTCCGCAATGGGATGGCCCATCGAGACGCGCTGCCTGGAATAGTCGATCGCCATTTGCAGCGCTCGTTCGGCGGTACCGACCGCGCTGGCAGGGATACGCCAGCGGCCCGCGCCGATCCACTGCATTCCCAGCTCGAAGCCCCTGCCGGGTTCGCCCAGAATATTCGACGCGGGTACGCGCACATTCTCGAAATAGAGTGAGGCCGGTCCCCAATCACCCATGGTTGGAATATAGCTGGAGGTCCAGCCCATCTCGCGGTCGACCAGGAAGCAGGTCACGCCGCCGTGTCCGCCTTTCTCCGGGTCGGTCACCGCGAAGACCATGGCGAAATCGGCCTCGTTGCCGTTGGTGATAAAGATCTTCTCACCGTTCAACACGTAATAATCGCCATCTTTGACCGCGCGCATCTTGATATTCGCCGCGTCCGAACCTGCGCCCGGCTCGGTCAGCGCGAAGCACGAGCGGCGTTCGCCATTGATCGTCGGGATCAGATAGCGTTTTTTCTGCTCCTCGTTGCAACGGTAGAGAATGTTATCCGCGTTCCCGCCAAAGTTGAACGGCACAAACGTGCGTGACAGTTCCATCGCCGTAATCGCGCCCATGATCGGGCCGAGATTCGCGCCGCCGTATTCCTCTGGAGTATTAAGGCCCCAGAAACCCAGGTCTTTCGCCTTCTGCTGGAGTTCGCGCAGCTTCTCACGTTCAAGTCCAGGGCGTCCTTCGCGTTCGTTGCGCAAGACCTCGCCCTCCAGGGGAAGGAGTTCCCTGTTGACAAAGTCACGTACAGTCTGCTGAACCATTTTTTGCTCTTCGCTCAGGCTGAAATCCATGCTCTTGCTCCTTTGCACTGCTGGTGCGTGACATGGCGCAGGTGGAGGGATCAACCTCACCGCCTCGCCAGATCAAATGCCCAAAGGCTCCCGGACATCCACAAATGTGGATGTCTGTATCGCTATAAATACAGCATTTCCTTTTTGAGAAAAGAGATGCTATACAGTTGATGTCGTGTCGGGTGTCACGTTTGCTTCTGCCAACCCGGCAGGGGCAAACGCTTCTGGCTCCCTCGTTTCTGGTAATAACTGGCGGTGGAAGTAATCGAGTTGAGCGGACGTGTAGGCTTCCAGATCAATCTCGGGTAAAAAGTGCCACGTTTTCTGGAGCGCCCACAAATGCCCAAGACCGAGTACATTCGCGGCCAGAACACGCATTTCCGGGATATCTGAACGAAAAATGCCTGCCTTCTGCCCCTCCTGAAAAAGGGCCAGAAATTGATTATCCAGGTTCTTAATCATCTCAAGGATGCGATGGCGTACCTCGCGTGGCAGTGTAGAACTGTCGCGGTAGGTCACCAGCACGCCTTTCGATCCACTATCCAGACTTTTATAGAGTTTGCGTACAATGAAATCAAACCGCTCAAGCGGGTTGGTAATATCGGCCCCCTGTTTAAAGAAATCAAGATGGAGAAGCGCAGTTTTTTCGCAACAGGCGAGCAGGATATCGTCCTTGCTGGGGAAGAAGTAGTAGATGAGTCCGGTGCTGATCCCTGCGGCACGGGCAATGTCAGGCACAGTGGTGCCGTGAAAGCCCTTGCGGCTAAATAGATCGCCAGCAGCGGCAATAATGTCCTCGCGGCGGCTATTGCGAGCTGTTTTTGTAGCCATGTATACTCCCGTCCTTCATCGCACGCGCATACGTGATACCTGTGGCCAGTCGGCTCATAGACCTGTCGAAACCGCCGTTTTATAGAGCTTACCATATTTTGAATGAATATTCAATAGAATTTTCTTCCAATTTATTGCGGGGCATTGTCAACCTGTCAGCTCTGGCGGCCAACTCTTGGCTGAGACATGTCCATATGTTATGCTAAGAGGGCACACAGCCGCACAAGTCAGCACCATGCAGGGAGGAGCCGATGATCGCCAGACGCCAGGTCAGAACCATGTGTCCGATGAATTGTTTACCCACTCAATGTGGGATGACAGTCCAGGTCGAGGATAACCGCCTCCTGTCGCTCAGGGGAGACCCACACAACCCGGATAGCCGGGGCTTTCTCTGCATTCGCGGGCGCGCCACCCAAGAGATTTTTGAGAATCCTCAACGCCTGTTGTACCCGCTGCGCCGGGTAGGGGAGCGCGGCGCTGATCGCTGGGAGCGCTGCTCGTGGGAGGAGGCCTATGCCTTGCTCGTTGATGCGATCCAGCACACGCGGCCAGAACGGGTGGGACTGTGGCGGGGACACGGCATCGGGACAACGGGGCCGGTGGGAACAACGCTGGTCAATCGCTTTGGCCTGCTGGCCGGGTTTCAGCAGTGGTCAAGCTCGATCATCTGCTGGGCGATGGGGGCGTATGGCCTGGGGCTGACAGGGACGCTCAAGACCCATACGAAAGAGGATATGGCGACCAACTCGCGCACGATCCTGCTCTGGGGCGCGACGCTGGCCAGTCAGCCCGATCTCGCGCCGCACCTGGTGGAGGCGCGCAAACGCGGCGCGCATGTGGTTCACATCGATACGCGCCGCACCGAAGCGTCTCGCCACGCGGACGAGGTACTTCTGCTCCGGCCTGGCAGCGACGCTGCCCTTGCGCTCGCCCTGGCACAGGTGATTCTGGCGGAGGGACTCTCCGACCAGGAGTTCATCGAGCGCCACACACTTGGCTTTGCCCCATTTGCCGCCCACGTCCAGGCCTGTACGCCTGCATGGGCGGCGGAAATCACCGGCATCGAGCCAGAGCGCATCCGCGCGCTCGCCCGACGTTACGCAACCGGGACCCCCGCCATGATCGTGCTGGGCGGCAGCTCCATGTTCAAACACCAACACGGCTGGGAGCCGGGCCGCGCCATCTCCTGCCTGCCCGCGCTCACCGGTCAACTGGGCATCGCGGGGGGTGGTCTGGGCCAGCGTCACGGGGCATCTCCTGAGAGCACCGGCTTCGCCGACGTGCTGGCCGATGTCACTCCCAGGATGCCCGCAGAGGCCGCTATTCCCAGTCATATGGCCAGCATCACCGGGGCCATGACCGGAGGCCAGATTGACGTGCTACTGCTGTTTGGCACCAATATGCTCTCGTCCTTTGCCGACGCGAACGAACTGGCACGCGGATTGGAGCGCACCAGGCTGATTGTCTCCTACGACCTCTTTCAGCATGCGACTTCCCGGCGCTATGCCGATCTTGTGTTGCCCGCAACTGCCTGGTTGGAAAACATTGGCCTGAAGCAGACCGCCACTCATATCTACCTGATGGAGCGGGCGCTTGCGCCCGCAGGCGAGTGTCGATCCCTGCCCACCTTTCTGCGCGAGCTGGCGCAGCGGCTAGGTGTAGAGAACTTCTTTCCCTGGCACGACGAAGAAGGCTATGTAAATGCCCTGCTGGCTGCGCAAAAGACAACCGATGGCGAGCCGCTGACCATCGCTGAGCTGCGCCAACACGGAGGATACTGGCAGAAAAACGGTCTCTCGCATATCGCCTACCAGGACCACACCTTCGACACACCCTCTCACAAAATCGAGTTCTGGAGCGAGCGCGCTTACCAGGCCGGACTCTCTCCTCTGCCCTCCTATACCGCTCCAGCCGAGGCAGCGTACCCTCTGCGTTTCTGCCAGGGACGCACCCTCACGGCCTTTCATGCTTTCTTTGATGAGGGCCAGGCGCTGCCCACACTGGCCAGAGCCAACCAGGGGCCGCAGCTCTGGATGCACCCGCAGGATGCGCAACGACGACACATCGCCAACGATGCTCCTATTATCATCACCAACCAGCGCGGCCAATTCGAGGCGCAGGCTCACGTGACGGATGATATTCTCCCAGGTGTAGTCTGGATGCGCGATGGATGGTCTGGCATCAATCGAGTCACCAGCGGAGCACCAATCGTTTCTCCCGAGGCCCTCACCATCGTCCCCGGCGCTCCCGGCGGGCAGGCAGCCTATGATGCCTGGGTTGAAGTGCGCGCCAAAGACACTTGAAAGGAAAGCTATGGCTGAAATATATACGCCGGAAAGGAACTGGGCTGGCAACTACACGTACCGGGCGCAGAAGCTGCACCGACCGACAACGATTGAGCAGTTGCAGCAAATCGTCGCCGGAGCCTCCAGTGTGCATGTGCTGGGTTCGCGACACTCCTTCAACGACATCGCCGACTCCGAGGAGTTGATCTCGCTGGAGAGTCTGCCCGCTGATGTGGTTGTCGACCATGAAGCTCACACGGTTTCCTTGAGTGGGGGGGTGAAATACGGCGATCTGGTCAAGACATTGAGCGAGGAAGGGGTAGCGCTACACACTCTGGCCTCGCTTCCCCACATCTCCGTCGCCGGAGCCGTGGCGACGGCGACGCACGGATCCGGCGTCACCTGTGGCAATCTCGCCACCGCCGTCGCCGGGCTGGAGATTGTGACGTCCAACGGGGAGATCCTCAAGGCATCCAGAGGCGCTCTCGACTTCGACGGTATGGTAGTCGGACTGGGCGCCCTCGGCGCGGTCACTCGCATCACCCTGGATGTAGAGCCAACCTACGAGGTGAAACAGCGCGTGTTTGAAGGACTGAGCTGGAAGGCGCTTTACGATCACTTCGACGAGATCACTTCCTGCGGCTACAGCGTCAGCATCTTCACGCGCTGGGGTCAGGCCAATGAGCAGGTCTGGGTCAAGAGCCGGACGGATGAACCCGACTGGCTTGAGGATGACCTCTTCGGCGCGACTGCCGCAACGATTGACCGGCACCCGATTGTCGAACTCGACCCAACTCCCTGCACTCCGCAGTTGGGCCGACCCGGTCCCTGGAGCGAGCGCTTACCACATTTCCGCATGGGCTACACACCCAGCAGCGGCGAAGAAATCCAGACGGAATACCTTTTGCCACGTCGGCACGCCATCGGAGCCATAGAAGCCATGCGCGCCCTCGCAGACGGGATTAGACCAATCTTGCTGGTGAGCGAGATTCGCCGGGTGGCCGCCGACCAGTTGTGGATGAGCATGAGCTACGAGCAAGATTCCGTCGCTATCCATTTCACGTGGAAGCGCGAACCAGAGGCGGTCCAGCAGGTGGTCGCCCGGATCGAGGAAGCCCTGCTTCCGTTTGAAGCCCGCCCGCACTGGGGCAAAGTCTTCCGCGCGGACGCAGCGGCTATCGCCCGGCTCTACAAGCGCCATGCCGATTTCGTTCGTCTGCTGGAGCAGTTCGACCCACGCGGCGCGTTCCGCAATTCCTGGCTCAAGGCCCACGTACTCGGTGACAGGTAAGCCCGATACTCGCATCAGGCGAAGGAATACGGTGGGCTTCTCCAGCACCCGGACAATGGCAACCTGTGTAGAACTAAAATAACACTCCCTGCATACTGACTTCTTCAGAGATTTCGTCTATACTCTCCTTTGAGGAAGTGGATGATAGAGAGAGAAGGGGCTTCTGAGCCAGCCTGCCTCTTGCATGTGAAGCCACCACTATTTCACACGCACCTGTTTCTGGATGGAAGGGATAGAGAGTTCTTCTGCACGCACGCAGAAACATGCATAAAGAAGAACTCGTTTCGGAGAAGGAAGATATGTTATGGGATTATTACGTGTGGCCGTCCTCGGCCCACCCGAAGTGTTTCATGAAGGCAAGCGCCTCAGCTTTGCCTTACGCAAAGCGCAGGCCTTACTGCTCTATCTGGCCGTGGAAGGGGGGATGCACTCTCGCAACAGGCTGACGGCGCTGCTGTGGCCGGGCAGCGAGCCTGCTGATGCGCGCCGCTCGCTGCGCAATGCCCTGGTTCTGCTACGCCAGGTGCTCGCCGACGCCCCGGATTCCCCACACCCCCATCTGGTCAGCGAGGGAGACCTGCTCGGCCTCAACTTGCAGGCTCCTTTCGAACTGGATCTCGAAGCGGTACAGCAAGCCTATCAGCAGGTCCTACGACTTTCCACAGCTCCTCCACCCGCGCAGAGTGAGCTTCCCGGCGCGCATCTGCAGCAGGCCCTCACGCTGGTGCGCGGCCCTTTCCTCGACAGCTTCTGGCTTGGGGAGGAGACGCCTTTTGACGATTGGGTACTACAACAGCAACGGCATTGGCACCTGCGCTTGCAGGTGCTCTATGATCAGCTTTCCCACTGGCAAGAAGCTGCCGGAGACCCGGAGCAGAGCAAAGCCATCCTCACTCGCTGGCTGGCCCTCGATCCGCTGGCCGAGGAGGCATCGCGCCGCCTCATGCGCCTGCACCTGGCAGAGGGCAACCCCACGGCGGCCTGGCAGATATATACTACTCTGCGCGGCCAACTGGCCCAACAGGCAGAGATCAAGCCAGCACCCGAAACGCAGGCACTGGCCGAACGCATTCAGGCCAGTGCGAGCAGCCGCCGCAACGAGCCTGCGGTGGCTATTTCCCCTGCTAGAAGTCAGCCACCAGGAGAGCTGACGGCTCCCCTCATCGGTAGAGCCAGCGCCTTCAGCCAGCTAGTAGCGAGCTACCAGCACCTGCAAAAGAGGCGACCGCAGGCGGCGCTGCTGGTGGGAGAGGCTGGCATTGGCAAAACGCGGTTGGCCCACGAGTTTGTGCGCTGGTGCCGAACGCAGGGAGCCGATATCTTGATCGGGCATGCGTTCGAGATGAGAGGAAGGCTACCCTACCAGCCGCTCATCGAGGCACTACGCGAGCGACTGGAGGTGGAAAACGCGCCGGAGGACCTGCTGGAGGATCTCTGGTTGGCCGAACTCTCGCGCCTGCTGCCCGAGTTGCGCCTGCGCTATCCTGATCTGCCCGTCCCTGTCGCTGATGAACTGACGGCCCATATGCGATTGTTCGAAGCAGTGGTACGCTTGCTGGACGTCTTTGCCAGCCGGGCGCCGCTGGTGCTGCTGCTGGAGCATCTAGACTGGATCGATGAAGCTTCCCTCGACCTGTTGCACTACCTGGCACACGCCTGGAAGAAACACGGCACCCGCGCCTTCCTGCTGGGGACGGCGCGCCCGGAAGGACTCGCACTCAACACCACCCTGGCTGACCAACTGCTCAATCTGGGACGCGACCTGCCCCTCACCCGGGTCAACCTGCAGCCGCTCAGTCTGGCCGAAACCTACCAACTCCTTGAAGCTCTGGTACGCGAGCAGGAACCTTCCCCCGCCCACTCTCCCAACCAGGCATGGTCGTCCCCGGCTGCGAGGACAGAGAAGAGGCCGCTGGAAGCGCTGGGCGATTTCCTGTTTGCACAGACGGGAGGCCAACCCGGCTACCTGCTGGAGACGCTCAAGCTCCTGCGGGAGCGCCTGTGGCTGGTGCCACAGGCAGGAGGAGATGGCACCTGGTGGCTAGAGCCAGGCGGGGATCTGACCAGCACCTTCGCCCAGGAGCAGTTGCGCCGTGATCTGGTACCAGCTTCGGTGCGTATCCAGTTGCTGGCACGGCTGGCAAAACTGTCGTCGGCAGCACGGCAAGTGGTGATGGCCAGTGTGGTGCTGGGGGGTCATGCCAGCGCGCAGCAACTGTGGCAGGTAGCCGATCTCGAAGCGCAGGCAGGCATTGAGGCGCTGGAGGAGGCAGTTCGTAACGGCATTCTGGGCGAAGCCGTCGGCGAAAGTGGCCGTCAGGCCAGCTATGGCTTCTCGCAGGAGCTGGTGCGGCAGGTGGTTCTGCACGAACTGGGGGAGGCACGCCGCCAGGTTCTGTTCCAGCGGGCCGCCAACCACAGTGCGAGTGAGGTCGTCCCCCTACCGCAACGAGCATTCCATGCCTCCTGGCCTGAGATAGCACGTTTATAGCGGGCAGCGAAGAGATGACCCGTTCGAGCCGGTTTTCCCATCCCTTGTCTTCACGAAGACTTCTGGACATTTCCACAGGCGATGGGATCAAAACCCGTCTGCGTGGAAAGGTCCGTCCCCTGGTGGACATTGACATACCAGCCGCTTGCCGGGATCGTTTTGACATTGTGGATAGTCGTTGTCACCGTCGCATCGCCAGAGGCATCGGCTTTGACCGCGTCCAGGGGATAGATTACTGGCCCTTGCCTCTGGCAGCTACCGGTATGAATGTGGGCAGCATGCGTACTATTGGGAGCAAGGCCGCTCATGGTAAGTCTGACAGTCAGTGTATCCTTTGAGAGCTGAAGATGGGCTGAACCAGCCGCGTTTTCACTGAAACCTGATCCCGGCACGGCCATCAGCGGGACAGGGATCTGTTGCTTACTGGTTGTCGAGTGAGCCGGGTTGGTGATATCGCCGCAGGCAATGGGCAAATACTGAATAGCCGGAGACAGTCCGGGTCCATTATGGACAATAACGAGCCAGCCAGAAGCGGGAATGCCGTGCCTGACGTCTTTGATTTGTGTCGTCATAGCGGCTACCCCATAGGCATTGGCGACGAGGCTGTGGAGCGTATAGAGCACCGACCCCTGCTTGCTGCAACCTCCCGTGCGAATCTGAGCGGGATGCGTACTGTTCGGGGCAAGGCCGTACAGCCGCACACTCACATTCAAAGTCTGGTTATCTGGCGTCCAGGTGAGCAGGACTGCGCCTCGTGGCATGTGTCTTAAGACCGCGCTGGCCGTCTGTGTCGTGACCTGTACTGATTGATCGGTGGCAGATGCCTGCTGGCTGCTTCCACAGCCAACAAGGACAAGTGTGATAGCGACACTCACAAAAGCCAATCGTCCCAGCGCACCCGTTATTACTCTATATCCGATCATAGAAAACACCTCTTTCTATTCTCATGTACTGAGGACTATTGTGACTGAGAATTATTCTGATTGAGGATACGTCATGAAAGCGTTATGAACAGGATTATGAATAAGCCTTCGCAGCTCTTCGCCTCCTCGCCCTGTTCGTCGTGCCGCCCTCTCTATTCTTCAGAGGCTACTGTCCTGACCAGGCCAAGACGCAGGGCAACCAGGATGGCCTGGGTTCGACTCTGCACTCTCAGCTTATTGAAGATGTGGCGAATATGAGCCTTCACCGTTGCCTGTGTGATCTGCAGCGTCTGCATGATCTCTTTATTCGAGAGTCCTCGGGCCAGCAAGTTCAAAACTTCCTGTTCGCGCCCGGTCAATGGATCAGGACGGCCCCTTAGCTGTATCTGGTTTACCAGCAGTTCGGTAACGCGCGGAGATAGGTGGATACGTCCCTCCTTCGCGTCCTGCACGGCAGCGCGTATCTCTCCAGCTCCTGTATCTTTGAACAGGTAGCCGCTGGCTCCCGCCTGCATCACCTGAATAATTGCTGTGGGATTGAGCACCCCTGTCAGTACCACCACCCCGGTTTCCGGTAGATCGTGGCGCAAACTTGCTGTAACGCTGATTCCATCCTGATCCGGCAAGCTGAGGTCTATAAGGACTACTTCTGGCCGCAGCCTCTGGGCCTGTCTAATAGCCTCCGTTCCTGTTCCTGCTTCTCCCAGCACGTGGAAGGCCGGATCTTGCTCAAGAACCCGGCGCAGTCCCTCACGAACAATGGGATGGTCATCAACGATAAGTACACTAATCGTCATCCTCACACCTCCACCTCGCTAAACTACTCTGGTTTACCGTTCCACCTCGGAACGTATGCATCCTGTTCATTACCCCGGCAAACCATACCTTTCTCAGACGAGCTACTGAACTTTCTGGCACTAGTATACCGGGGAGGCGCCATGAAAACGCTATGAGCATCGTCCATTCTGTTAATATCCGCACACTCTTTTGACTGCGCTCTTCTTATCCAAAGGGCTAAGCCAGAAACGCGCCCGGAAGGCAATGACACAAGCACGACCGCACCATATACTTGCTAAAAGTGGAGATCACTCTTCTTCAGGCGTTTGCAGGTGCCTTGCTAGCGCAAGAGCCTCATTCTCTGCTTCTGATGCATGATCTTTATTTCTTATCATGGATGAGCCAACAGCAGAATAATCGAACGGTTCCTGATATCCGTTTTGCTAGATAAACAGGATATGATATGGGTCTATTACGCCTCTCTGTACTTGGCACCTCGGAAGTTTTTCATGAAGGACGCCGCCTCACCTTTGCCCTGCGTAAGGCCGAGGCCTTGCTGCTTTACCTGGCAGTCGAGGGGAGTATGCACCCTCGTAGCAAGCTTGCCACCTTCCTCTGGCCTCACAGCGAGCCTCACGATGCACGCACTGCTTTGCGTAACGCCCTGGCATTTCTGCGCAACCTGCTTGCCGATACTGACGGCATGCCAACCACACACATACTCAGCACGGCTGAGCTGATCGGCCTGAACCCGCAAGCCCCTCTAGAACTGGATCTGGATCTGGTGCAGCAGGCCTACCAGCAGGCTCAAGGACTCCCCAGGACCCAATCAAATGAACAGCGTGCCGCTCTCATCACGCGGTTCCAGCAAGCCATCAGCCTGGTGCGCGGCCCTTTCCTCGATGGCTTCTTGCTGCGCGAAGAAACCCCTTTTGACGAATGGGTCCAGTTGCAGCAGCGCCAGTGGCAGGTACGCTTGCAGCTCCTCTTCGATCGGCTTTCCTCCTGGTACGAGGCCGCACGTGAATACGAGCAGGCCAGTGCCGTCCTCACGCGCTGGCTGGCGCTCGAACCGCTTTCGGAGGAGGCTTACCGTCGCCTCATGCGCCTGTGCCTGGCGCAGGGGGACGCCAATGCGGCCTGGAGAGTCTACGCCGTTTGTAGAGATCGGCTGGCTCAGGAGCTGGGGGTTGAACCCTCCCCGCAAACCATCGCACTGGTCAGACGGATCGAAGTTGCCCAGACTCGTCCTTCTACCCATCGTGCGAGCAACCTGATGCTGAGGCAGCAAGCAGATGAGCTGATCGCACCACTCATTGGACGGGACACCTCCATGAACCAGCTCATCGGTAGCTTTCAGCAGGCGCAGCAAGGAAAGCCGCAGGTTGCCCTCGTGGTTGGCGAGGCCGGTATCGGCAAAACGCGACTGACCGGTGAATTTGTGGCCTGGGCACGCTCGCAAGGCGCTGATGTGTTGCAGGGGCACGCTCTGGAGGTCGGGGGGCGCCTGCCCTATCAGATCCTGGTCGAGGCTATACGAACGCGATTAGAGGAAGAAAACGCTCCGGATGATCTGCTAGATGACCTGTGGCTGGCCGAATTATCACGCATTCTGCCCGAACTGCGCGTGCGCTACCCCGATCTCCCGGCTCCGACGGCTGATGGACTCACCTTCAAGGTTCGTCTGTTTGAGGCGATAGAGCGCCTGGTGGAAGCTCTGGCGCAGAGGAGGCCACTTGTGCTGCTGCTCGATGACCTGCACTGGGCAGATGAGGCCTCCCTCGACCTGCTGCGCTACCTGGGACATTACTGGAAGGAGCGTGGCACGCCGGTGCTGTTGCTCGGCACAGCGCGCAGCGAAGAGCTATCGCTCAACCCACAGCTATCAGCCAGGTTAGCCATCCTGGGACGAGACCTGCCGCTCAAGTATGTAACGTTGCAGCCGCTCAGCAAGGCCGAGACCCTCCAGCTTCTTGAGTCCATCATCAGAGAAGAAGAAGCTGGCACGGCTCAGATCGAGAGGCGGCAGGAGGAAAAATCCTTCTTTTCATTAGAGACAGAGCCAGACGAGATAAGGCAGCGAGATACGGAGCCACTGCCCACGCTTCCCCAGAACCCGCCGCTGAGCAGGTTGAGCGACTTCCTGTTTGAGCTGACAGAGGGACAGCCCTTTTATCTGCTGGAAACGCTCAAGCTCCTACGCGATCGGCAGTGGCTGCTTCCACGTCTGGGGTCTGATGGCACCTGGCGGCTTGTGCCGAACAGGGAAATGATCTCCAATCCACCGCAGAAGTGGTCCTGGCGCGAACTACTACCGGCCCCGGTGAGTGCAATGATTCGGGCGCGCCTGGCGAAGTTAACACCGCCGACCCGGCAACTGGTGCAGGCTTGCGCCGTGCTCGGCTACCCGGCAAGCGCGCGACAACTATGGCACGTGGCCGACCTGGAAGTGCAGACAGGTATGCAGGCACTGGATGAAGCTCTTGCCAGCGGGCTTCTTTGCAAGGAGAAGGATGGCGAGAGAGATCAGGCAGAGAGCTACCGATGCACACACAGGCTGATCCGCGCCGTGGTCTACACCGAAATGTATGAGGCCCGGCGGCACCTCTTGCAGCAACGCGCCCTGACACTACGCTCGGAGACAATACCGATCACCGGGCTGTTTTAATATACAGAATTCATAACGGTGCTCGTGGCACTTTTGTGACACCTCCCCGGTTATAATGGCAGCAGGGTTCGACACTAGTCAAAGGAGCGAAGATTGATCTCTATGAACATAATGAGTGTCGCTAACAAAACACCACCACCCGACGAAAATTCGCCAGGCAATCTGGCGGTAACTGGTGCAAGTACAACGACGAGCATCACCAGCAGGTTCAGACCTGATCTTTCAGAAACAGATGCGCTTACGCAGGCTTTCTTGCTCAAAGCCCTGGCCAATCCTACCCGTTTGCGCATCCTGAACTTGCTCACTCGTTACGAAGGAGTGGTAAGCGTCTTTGATATCGTGGAAAACTTTCCGCTGGAACAGCCAACCATCTCCCATCATCTGCGTATTCTTCGAGATGCGGGCCTGATCGATTATGAAAAGAAAGGATTGTGGGCGTATTATTATGTACGACGTGATGCCTTACAGCGCGCACAGGATATCATCAAGAATCTGGGCTAGCCCAGGTTCCTGAAACTTAAGGAAGCGGACAGAGATTACTTTGCCCGCTTCAGTGAAGACTGGCGGTAGGCCATTGCGATAGCGCTGGCATTCCCGATAGCGTTGTTTGTGCTCGATTACCGCTGACCGAGCATAGGCCACTGATAAGAGTTCAAGATGGACATCTTGCTCTGATCGACCGTCTTCCAATCATTTTCCAGAATACCTCCAGTATCGCCCGAGTCGGGATTCCAGGACCAGTAGGTATAGCTGATAGCATGGCTGTGCAGGAAGGAGACCAGGGTGCGTTGCCAGACTCCCTCCGAGTCCTGACCCATCGACGTTCCTCCGAACTCTCCTACGTACACCGGGTATCCAAGCTTCAGCAGATAGGCCCAGTGTTTCTGCCAGACGGAGGGCAGGGTGTGTGCAAGATCGGCTGGATTGGGAACCTGGAACCACGACTGGTTGTAAATCTGCGGACCGTAGTCATGGGGAGAATAGACCAGTTTATCAGGCCTCGATAACCGCACCGGATATCTGGCTGCCCCTTCCAGGTTGCCTCCCCACCAGTAGGAGTCTCCGTGATACTGCTCAATGCCTTCGACGATAATGAGCCAGTTGGGGTTGACGGCCAGGATCGCATTACCGGCCTTCTCAGCAGCCAGACGCCAGTCGGTATTCGGATTGCCATCCCCCCAGGTAGCCGGACCATGCGGCTCGTTGGCCAGGTCGGCCCCGATAACGGTTGAATTGCCCCGGTAGTGTTTGGCCAGCATAACCCAATTCCGGATCCATTGCGACTGCGGAACCTGATCGGTGTACCATAATGCAGGGCGCTGGTCGGCAGTTGGATCATGACGGTCCAGGATCACCTTCAGACCGAGTTGTCCGGCACCCCGAATGATCTTATCCATGAGCGCCAGACCCTGAAGTCCTTTGAGGTCAGGGTTGAGCTGATAGTTGATGCCCTGCGGCTTGCTGGACGAATCGAAAAGCTGGTTTGTGTAAGGTAAGCGAATGGTATTGAAGCCGAGATGCGCCATCTGCTGGAGCATGCTTTTCCAGTTGCGCGCCCACAGCCCATGAGGAGCAAAGGTACTGGTCTCAAAGCCAAACCAGTTGACTCCAGTAAGAACTACCTGACATCCGGTAGTAGCGTCAACCAGTTCGCTATGAAAAGTGCTCAGGAAGCCTACCCGTCGACCGGACCGACAAGGCCCTGAGACCTGGTTAGAGATAGATAGAGGAGTAATAGGCGCAGAGGTACAACCAACAAGGAGCATCAGTCCTAAAAGGAGCAGACAGAACATGTGTGGCCCTTTCCTCCAGGAATCTGCTTTGCAGAATTGTCTCATATCGTTCTTCCTTTCTAAATAACCCGGATACAAGGAGAGATTCTCAAGTAATGGGCATCCTACTTGCACTGAACGAACCGTTGAGGCGAGTGATACGCGGTATCAGATCAACACCTTGTGCTTCTCAGCAGGCACTACATAGACCTTTATCTATTCAGCCAGCAAATTGCCGTTGCATTTTTCCATACACTGACTGCTTTTTCAGTGAGCTGGATGGCTACAGGCCATTCTGGTTGCGGCGTTGCTGATTGGCTGATAACGAAAGTGTTGCTTCTAATCGGGTACGAGAGTTACCGTGTTAAACGAGTATTACCATCATGAATCTCGCAAAGGTGCAAAATCCTACCTGAGCGCTCGCTGTCGTCTGTCAAATTATACATAGAGCTTCGTCTATCATGCGGGGGAAACGCCCTGTGACCTGAAGATAATCAGCCCAGGAATATGAGGACTCTTCTTTTTACGCGGATCAAGCGAAGGATGAAGGCTGATAGGGAGAGGCTTTATCCGGCAACGCCAGAAAAATCTGAACGCTGTACCCTTTTCGCTGTCCAGGGTCGGGTGAGAAGTTGCGAAAGCGAGGGCCTTCTTTGCTTTGCTGCCTCAGCAGGCCCGGACGCGGGTGGTGGCGCCGGGGGGAGGGATCTTCCAGCAAGCAGATGGGCAAGCTGTTGTAACTCCTGCACAAGAGCAATCCTTTGTAGCTCCTGCCTGACAGCCAGCACACTACCGGGCCTGTTGGCTGCATCCATTTGCACCATACGCTCAACCAGTCGTTTTAGTGCGGTTGGGACGTTCATGAGGGGAGGAAACGCGAATAAGTCTGGCGTACCGGTAGCTGGTTCGCAGCCGGAGAGCAACTGGTGCAGAAGTGCTCCCAGGCTGTAAATATCCGATTGAGGGGTTGTCAGTTGCCCGAATTGCTCCGGCGCCGCGTATCCAAGCGATCCATAGGCCATGCTATCTCTATCCTTTCCTGGATCAAAGAAACCCGCAAGGCCAAAGTCAATCAGGAAAATCTCTCCCCCTGAGGTGCGCATAATATTTGCTGGTTTGAGGTCGCGAAAGATAATAGACGGTTCATGACTATGCAAATAATGGAGTACATCGCAGAGCTTTATACCGAGATGAAGAGCCTCTTTGAGAGGAAGACGCCCATCGGGAACCTTCAGCAAGTATTGTTCAAGGCTCTCTCCCTCGATGAAGTCCATGACGAGATAGCGGCTTCCCGCTTCATAGAAGTAATCATAGGCTCTGGGCAAATTCGGATGAGAGAGCTGAGCAAGCAGAAACACTTCCTGCTCAAAAGCTTCGATGGCCTCAGGAGGAAGCCCATACGTGTTCATCTCCTTGACCGCGAGGAGCTGTTGATTGAAGAGGAGGTCTTCCGCCTTATAAACGACTCCCATCCCTCCCTGGCCAATCCATGAAAGAATTCTATAGCGTCGCTTGAGCAGGTGATTGGGCATTAACAAAGCAGTTTCCCTTTCTCTTGCCTGTCTTATCCAGGATATACCCGGAGTTCCATCACTCCTTCCCCACCTGGCATCTCATCATCCTTTCCAGTGGTAGTATAGGGGAAAGGTGCCATTAAAGCGTTATGCATATCGCCATCAACGCGCGGTGAAAGGTACACCCGCAAAAATATCACGCCACATCGCGTTCTCTAGTATTTCTTGCAAGTTCACCTGCGCGCTCCAGTCCGGTACCTCTGTATCAGGTCTCTGATGGCATAGAATTGCGGTTTCGGGCGAGCAGTGGCGACTTGAAACATATCCAGGCGACCATATCCGCTGTAACTCGCGGCATCAAATTGGCAGGCAAAAGCTACATGCGCCGCCGCCATCGATTGCAGCGCTTCATCGCTAAATCTGGTGATAAAAGCGGCATTGTCTCCGTAAGCAGGGGGTGGAAGAGCGGCATCAAAGTTCCACTCGCTAATCCCTACCGGCAGATTTTTCCCCAGAATGCTCTGCACCATATCCTGTACTCCCTGGGCTGCCTGCCCGGCGCTGCCTGCTTTGGCGAGACACTTCGGTTCGGGATCCCAGTAGCAGGGATACCAGTGAAAGCTCACCGCATCCGGCAAAACCCCCGACGTCTTTACTCCCTCAAGAAAAGCTCTCATGTAGTTATGGACGCCCTGAGGGTTATAGGTGACAGGACCAATAAATTCGGCGCCGGGGTTGATACGCCGTAACACCGGTATCAACGTGTTCCACTGCCTGAGATAGACCTCGATGGGGATATGATTGAAATCCGATTCATTGCCAAATTCATACATCAAGCAGCGATGACCGAGATATCTGACAAGATGCTCGTCAAAGGGCACATCAAAGATATTGGTAATCACGCCCAGACAATGCGCGCCGCTATTTTCAATCGTGTGCATATTTTGTTCAATGGCGGCGTCACTTGCGCCATCGGCAAAAAAACTGCGCATCAAGGTAAAGCCAGCCCTGCGCAAAGCTATTTGAATGGCAGGCTGTGTTTCAATATTCTGGAATGAATACTCATAGGTATCGTTCGTTCCAAACAGGTATGATGAAACTCCCTGCTTCCAGCGCTGCTGTCCTGGCAAGAGAGGCGTTGGAGGTGGGAACAGCCGTAAAATGAGCGCCTGGATAATAGAAACGAACAGTAAAGAAACGAAGAAGAGCAGGATAATAAAGTAGCTGATGATCAGGAAGCGTTCTATCTTCCGCTGTGTTGCGTACATCATTGCTTCTTTCTAGCCAGGAACGGGAAGTGACCGGAATGATCGATTGAGCCAGGCTGTAACCGATCCCTGGCCGCCTTTTCACGCGGCCAGTAATCCGTAGATGGTCAAACTTGTTTGCGTTCCCACAAAGACCTTACCATCGGCAATCGTCGGCACGCTGAACTTCACATAGCTATCGAGCTGGTCACGTGTGGCATCCTGCTCGCTGTTGTAGAGTTCTCTGCCAATATTTGCGGCATCATAGGCGCGCAGAACACCTGGACCGACCGGTGTACACCCCGGCCCGCCACAATTCGCAGGACTGATGGCCCAGACAATGCCGCTATCAGGCACACTCCCGTTACTAGAGATCGAGGGGATCGCACCTGGATAGCCAAAAGCCTCCGGCGTCCGGGCAGTTGGTTTGGAAGAGAGTTTGTCCCCGCTGAGTTGAAAAGATTTCAGGTGATCGTCTGTCTCCCCGATGTACACGAGTTGACCGCTCGCGGCTGTCCCGGCCCAATAGCCAGGGATGCCAAAAAAGCCGCCAGTTGTGCTCGCAGGCAGTTCCTGCACAACTTGATCGATGTCAGTACGTGTTTCATCCGTGGAACCACAGCGAAGGGAAGCGCCTGGATAGCTGTGGTACTGGCCCATGTTCTCCCGGTCAAGCACGTAGATACGGCCTTCTTTCCCCACTCCGATGAGCAGGCGAGGGTGAGCTGTACCGGGCTGATCAGGTAAGAGCAAAACTCCCCCCGAACCCAGGTCTGCGTCGCGGCCATCCAAACACTGCTGGTTAAAAGGGGTAAAGTAGTCTGTGAGAGCAAGATCATTTTGCGTACTCAACTTCACGAAACTATCGCCAGCATCTCGTTGCCCTGCCTGCGCAAGGTCGAAGGTACCATTTCCTACTGTGAGGTAGATATTGCCCTGAGCATCTACAGCAGGTCCCGCTCCGCTCATCCAGACCCCTCCCTCCTGACCGTCGGGCGTAGTGTTGTAGACGGCTACGCGCCGGAATGCGCTGCCATTGTAGCTGTAGCCGAGAACCCAACCATGATAGGGATCAGTATCGCCAAAGCCCGCCCAGGCGATGTAGACAACACCATTCACGAGCAGCAATGCCGATCGCTGATTCGCCTGTTTGGTGTTAAAGGTAATAAGGGAGGAACGGCCAGCGCTCTTATCATAACCATTTCCCTGTATTTGAGCGAAAATAGTCACCGGGCTTCCCGGCCTGTCTTTGCCTGTCGTGATATCGAGCGCATGCAGTCGCTGTACATACTGGTCTCCATGTTCTTTCGTCATTGCCACCACATACAGCGTATTCGTGACCGGATCGATGACGGGAGTCGCAGTAATGCCAATAGTCGGCTCGATATCATGATTGGGATACTTTTTGAAGACGTCTGAAGAGGGAACAGTAGTTACATCAGGAAGATGGAGGAAGCTCGTTTTCCACAGCGGAGCTACAGTTTGTGTCTGGTCGGCATCAAAAGCGTAGACACTATCGTTTTCTGTCGCAACAAAGACTATGTCATAATAATGACCTTTTATACGAACATGAGGAACAAAGAGTGGTTGTGTATACACCTGCCCATCAACTGGATAGGAGACCCGTTTCCCGAAGTGCTGCGCATTGACATTGCTTGTGTTGAGCAGCGTCTCGCTGAGATTTTGGCCGCTGCGGAAGTTATCATTATGATAGGTCACAACGGAAACGTCGCTCGGCGCGAAAAAGGTTGTAGCAGAAGGGAAATCAGAAGAAAAAAAGGCATCGACATATTTAAGCGCTGCGTCCATCAAACCCAGGCTTGTAATAAGCAGCAGGAGAACCATACTGCCGAGCATGCTCGGCGAAAGTGCATTTCGGATGCGAAAGTTGACGCGCATAGAGAAACTCCTTAAACAGAAGGTAAAGGTAACATATTACCGCGCTATTTCCTGGCGATAGAGGGTAAGAAACTGTTCGCGCGCACGCTTTAAGCGCATCTTGACGGCAGTCACGCTGATGTGCAGCCTCTTCCCAATCTCTGGACACGAAAAGCCTTCGTGCTCGTGGAGCCACAGACAAACCCTGTACTTGGGGGACATGCGCCCGAACACTCGTTCGATAATCTGGCGGTCAGCTACACGTTCCTCGAAACGTGCTGTGTGGATACCGCACTGCCGCTGCCGCGAGCAGGGGACTGTTATCCGCTCTGGCCTTTCATCCTCCTCATCGCCTCTATAAATGCACACTGTAGCGACTTCCGTTGAGGGAGAGAAGACGCCTACACCTCCCGCCCCTTCTTCATTGAAGAGTGAAAGGGAGAGAAGGGGGAGCAGATGCTGCCTGCGCTGCGTATCTATGATAGTGTTGCTGGCAATCCGGTAGAGCCAGCTCGACAATGCTCTCTGGGGAATGACGGTTCCACTCAGCAGGGCTTTGTAGGCCTTTATGAAGACATCCTGGGCAAGGTCGAAGGCCAGCTCATAATTGCCAACCCTGCGCGCTATGAAGCGCGTTATCGGCCCCTGGAAACGAAGAAAAATCGTTTCAAAGTCCGCTACCTGCAATATCGCGACATCTTCGGCATCGGATGCCACAGACGCGGAACGCGCAGTATCGAGAGTCATCAATGTAGTCATCGTTTTCTTCTCCATGAAATTCATCGGTCTTGCCAGTTCTTTAAGAAAGGCCGTGTGTCATCCATCACTCCCTCCAAAGAGTAGTATGACAAAGGGGTGACACGAAAACGTTAAGTGGAGCGTTATTCACGCGCAGTGACGGGTATGATATTGGACGGCGTGAAAGTAACAGATAAGTGTTTAAAGCCAAACAACACCCGCCCCTCAAAGAGTTCTAATGGTTCCTCGCGTGAGAGCTGGAGGCGCGGCAGTTGCTCCAGCATCATCGGAAGCGCAATGGAAGCCTCCAAACGGGACAATGGAGCCCCGATACAGAAATGAATGCCATGCCCGAAGGCGACATGCCGGTTGGGCGTGCGGGTAATATCAAAACGCTCAGGGTCCGGGAACTGTTCGGCATCACGATTCGCGGCAGACAGCCAGGCAAAGATCACAGAGTCGGCGGGAATGGTAATCTCATCGATGGTAACGTCCGTCTTTGTTGTGCGGATCAAACGCCAGACTGGCGAGGCATAGCGCAACACCTCTTCAATGGCATCCGGCATAAGCTCCGGGTGCTCACGTAAGCGTTCCATCGCCTCTGGATGCTCGTCAAAGCAGCGAATGGCCTGGCTCAACAGATTGGTCGTGGTGACATGCCCGGCGAGTAAGAGCAAGATACAGAAGCTGATAGTATCCTCCATGCTTAAGCGCGCACCATCCACTTCGGCAGCAAGCAGCTCACTCATCAGATCGACGCATGGATGGCGACGGCGCTCTTCAAGCAAACGCTGGAAATAGTCAGACATCTCATCAAAGGTACGCGTGAGGCGCTGCATGTCTGGCCTCTCATCGGGTTTGAAAAACTCGGCGTCGCTCAATTGTTGGGAGAGGAGCGCATCAGCCCAGCGCTTAAACAGCGGACGATCCGAGGTTGGCACGCCGAGCATTTCAGCAACCACAATAGTCGGCAGCGGATAGGCCAGGTCTGTGACAATATCCATCTTGCCGACTGGACGCGCCTGGTCAAGCAGCTCCTGCGTAATGGCAGCAATCCGATCAGAGAGGCAGGCGAGTGCACGTGGCGTAAATGAAGGGGACAGCAGATTGCGATACTGGCGGTGTTGAGGCGGGTCCATCGCAATAATGCTCCGTCCTCGCGTCACCGGGCGATCCGAAGAACGGGCAAAGGCACGCCGCCCTGCCTCAGAGGAAAAGAGTTTATAATCAGAGATCACATGGTGCACGTCTGTGTAGCGAAACACGTGCCAGCACCCACTGCTTTCATCCAGCCAGACTGGCCGGGTATTGCGCATCTGCTCGAACCAGCGATACAATTCCTGAACATCCCGCAAAGAAGAGAGGATTTGAAGCATAGAGAGATTTCCTTTCCTTCAAAAAAAGCCCATCGCCGGGGAACCTGTCCGGGGACAAGTCCCCTCAGCGCTCGTCCTCGTCGGTCCCAGTATGAGGGGGCAGCGCCATGAAAGCGCCATGAGCCTCGTCATGGAGAGAGTATCAATTCTTTGCGAAATGTTGTTCTTGAAACCATGTCTGGTTGTTGACCTGCCCGAACTCATATGATACTCTGATTTAAGAGGAGTCAATTTCTTCTGAAGGGTAATCGCTTGTTTATTGATCTGTCTAGAATCCATATAGTACTTCTGCTTCGTCGGAGCGAACGCCGGGCTTACAGCCAGGCAGCAACGCACATTGGGAGGGGTGGCGGTGGTGAGAGAGGGTTCGTGACCGGCGTTGTCGTGCAGAAAGAGGACATGGCATGGGTCAGTTACGCGTGAACGTGCTCGGTACGCCGGAAGTCTTTCATAACGGACGCCGCCTCGTCTTTGCCCTGCGCAAGGCCGAGGCCTTGCTGCTCTACCTCGCCGTGGAAGGAGGGCTACATCCTCGCAGCAAGCTGGCGGCGCTGCTGTGGCCAGATAGTGAGCCTGCTGATGCGCGCCGCTCGCTGCGCAATGCCTTGACGCTGCTGCGCGGTCTGCTTGAGAACTCTCCTGATGAACCGAGCCACCTCTTTAGCGAACAGGAGTTGCTCGGTTTAAACCTGCAAGCCCCGTTGGAACTGGACCTGCACGTGGTGCAGCAGGCCTGGAAAGCCGCCCAGTCGTTCCCCGCGATCCCGCCAGAGCCGCAGCGACTGGCTCTGGTCGCCCAACTACAGCACGCCCTCTCCCTGGTTCGCGGTCCTTTCCTCGATGGCTTCTGGCTGGGAGAGGAAACCGGCTTTGACGAGTGGCGCCAGCAGCAACAGTTGCAGGTGCGCGTACCGATGCTCTTCGAGCGACTTTCAGTCTGGCAAGAGGTCGGCGGGGAGTTGGAGCTGGCCAAAATCACACTCACACGCTGGTTGGCGCTGGACCCGCTCTCGGAGGAAGCTTCGCGCCGCCTCATGCGCCTGCACCTGGCGCAAGGCGATGCCAGCGCCGCCTTGCAGGTCTACGCCACCTTGCGCACGCGCCTGGCTGATGAACTGCACCTCAAGCCTTCCGCCCAGACTGAGGCGCTGGCCGAGCGCATTCAGGCCAGCCTCGCTCGTCCAGGTCGTTCTATTCCCGGCCCGAGCGGACCTCCCTGGGAGTTGCAGGCTCCGCTCATCGGACGAGCCGCCACCTTCCGCCAGATCGTAGAACGCTTCGAACTGGCGCAAGCGGGCCAGCCGCAGGTGGTGCTGCTGCTGGGAGAAGCCGGCATTGGCAAAACGCGGCTGGCCCACGAGTTTGTGGCCTGGGCACGCGCCCAGGGGGCCGAAGTCCTCAGCGCCCATGCCTTCGAACTGGGGGGAAGACTGCCCTACCAACCCCTGGTCGAAGCTCTACGGGGACGGCTGGAAGAGGGAAACGAGCTGAAGGACCTGCTGGAAGACCCCTGGCTGGCCGAACTCACCCGCCTCTTGCCCGAGTTGCGCCTGCGCTATCCCGATCTCCCGCCTCCCACCGAGGATGAGCTTTCGGGTAAGCTGCAACTCTTTGAATCGGTGGCACGCCTCTTACAGGCCCAGGCCCAGCGCGCCCCTCTCCTGCTGCTGCTCGATGACCTGCACTGGGCCGACAGCGCCTCCCTCGACCTGCTGCGTTACCTGAGACACTCCTGGAAAGAGCATCGCACGCCCGTACTCTTGCTGACTACTGTGCGTCAGGAAGAGGTAGAGTTCACCCCTCAGCTTGCCGCAGAGCTGGCCGATCTGGGCCGCGATCTGCCTCTGAGCCAGCTCCCCTTGCCGCCCCTGAATCAGACTGAGACCCTGGAGTTGCTGGCGACCCTTACCGCCGAGGAGGAGTCCTCCCTGGCATCTTCCAGCAGCGACGGGGCATCCTCCGCCATGCAGAGTCCGTTGCTGGCGCTAGGCCACGTCCTGTTTGCGCGCATGGGGGGCCAACCTCTATACTTGCTGGAGACGCTCAAGCTCTTGCACGAGCGGCAGTTGTTGCTGCCCCGCCAGACAGCCGATGGCACCTGGCGGCTCTGCCCAACGGGGGAACTGGTAGCGACCCTGGCACGACCGGAGTCCAGGGAGGAGTTGGTCCCGCCCTCGGTGCGCACCATGATCCAGACGCGGCTGGCCCGGCTGTCTGCCGCCGCCCGCCAGTTAGTAAGAGCCTGTGCTGTGCTGGGACATCCGGTGAGCGCTCCACTGCTATGGCAGGTTGCCGAGCTGGGGGTGCAGCAAGGCGTCGATGCTCTTGAGGAAGCCGAAAGCCTCGGCATTTTGCGCGAGGAGCCAGCCGGGCCGGGCCGAGGGAGCAGCTATCGCTTCGTGAATGAGCTGATACGCGACGCGGTCTACACTGAGCTGGGGGCTGTACGCCGATTCGTCTTGCACCAGCGCGCTCTGGCGTTGCTACAGAGCGAAGGCGCGCGGGCTTCTGAGCTGGCCCATCACGCCCTCGCGACAGGAGAAGCCGAGGATGCTTTTCGCTACAGTGTGCAGGCAGGCAATGAGGCAATGGCCCTTTTCGCCGTCCAGGACGCCATTGCGTACTACGAACAGGCGCACGCCTTGCTCAATATGAATCGGCCTCTGCAAAGCATGCTGGCAAGGTCGGAGGTCGAGCATCTCTACGTCAGCCTGGGAAGCGCCTATACACACCAGAACGCCTGGCACAAGGCACGACAAACTTATGAAGAGTTGCTGGCCTATGCACAAGAGCAAGAGCTGCCTGCGCTGGTGAGCATGACCCTCAACCGACTGGCGATCCTGGCTGCCCAGCAGGGGAAAGGCCGATCTGAGGCGCAGGCCCTGCTGGAGCAAGCCTGGCGGCAGGCCCAGACCAGTTCCGATCAGCGCACGCTGGCTGAAACCGCGTGGAACCAGGCCCAGATCACCGGCTTGCTGGGGGAAGAGCCAGAGCGTGCTCTGGTTCACGGCGAGCAGGCGTTGCAACTGGCACGCACCACAGGGAATCAGGAACTCCAGGCAAGAAGTCTCTTCTTGCTTGGATGGCTCCATCTCTATAGAGGAGACTTCCAGCAGACGATCCACCTTCTGGAAGCGGCTCTGGAACTGTACGCCGCTCCGAACAACGAAGCGAGCGCAGAGTGGGAGCTTTCACTCCCCTCCTTGCTCATTGGCGCTCCACTCACCCAACCTTTGAGCAATCGCGCCTCAGAAGCTTTGTGCTGGGCGCTGCTGGGTCTGGCTCAACTGCAGAACGGGCAGGTGCAGCAGAGTATCGCCAGTGGGCGCAGGGCACTGGCGCTCTCACGGGAGATTAAGAACGCCTGGACGCAGGTTCTCAGTATGGACTGCCTGACATATGGATTACTGGAGGTGGGAACCTATGAAGAGGCGCTCGAACTCATGCGACAGGCCGTTGCGCTGGCGCGGCCCCTTCCCTTGTTGGCCCACAGCTTTCTCATTGCTCTGGGCAGTACCTATCACACCTTGCAGCAGTGGCAAGAGGCGCGAGCAGCCCTCGAAGAGGCGGAAACCATCGCAGAGAAGCTCGGCCTTAAACGCTTTCGCGTGTCCGCCCTGAGCCGACTATGCATGCACTATGCCGTGGCAGGAGAATGGGAAATGGCTTCCCGCTATGCCAGAAAGGCCATCTCCCTGCGCAAGAGTGTTGACATGGCCTTGATCGCGTGGTGGGATTTCTGCTGGCATTATGAAACGGAGGCCTTACTGCGCGCGGGAGAGGAGCGACAGGCGCGAGAAGAGGTGCAGCAACTGGGCAAGCGCCTGGGGTTTTCCCGGCGCTTGCGCATTCCCTACCTGCGCGCGCTGGCCCTCTTAGCCGACTGGCAGGGGCACAGCGAGCAGGCAATTGTTCACCTGCGCCAGGCTGCCCTGCTGGCTGCAGCGATCGGTTTGCCAGCGGAGCGCTTGCAGATTCAGACGGGGTTGGCAAGTTTGTATGAGGCAGGCGGGGAGCCTGTACAGGCGCGCCTGGCCCTGAGAGAGGCGGTGACGATTATCCAGGGGCTGGTCGAGGGCATCAAGGATGAGGCACTGCGGGCGCGCTTTCTGGCCGGGCCGCAAATTCAGCCGCTGCTGCAGTACGCCCAACACCGATCCGCTCTCGCTCTGCAAGACTACGTGGAGCGGAATGGGAGTTAAGAGACCTGATGCGGCAGACGGCAAAGGCATGAGGGGGAACATAATACTATGCTATCCCTACAGCCATGTGGTGTTCGTCCTGAGTCCACTATGCGTTTTTCAGGCAAGCCGTGATGAAAATAAGCTATACTAAAGGTACTATTTTGTCACCAGCTAGTCAACCCTGAGATAACTCATCATGGAACTGACACCTACACATTTACCCTTACTTCCCCAGCCTACACGGCCACTATCGAGTACTTCATGTCCACCCGAGCTCAGCAGGCAGCAATTGGGAAACTACCAGCTCATCCGCTTACTGGCTAGAGGGGGGTGTGCCGAAGTCTATCTCGGTCAGCATGTGCATCTCAATCGCTATGCTGCTATCAAGGTCGTCAAGACTGCGCTCTCCAGCGAGAAATTAGAGCTGTTTCGCCAGGAAGCGCGCATTGTCGCTCACCTGCATCACCCGCACATCATCAGCATCTTTGATTTCGATGTTGAAGATGATACGCCTTTTCTGGTGATGGAATATGCCTGTCATGGCACATTGCGCAAACGTCACCCGCATGGGACGATTCTGTCGCCCGCTGCCGTCCTTTCTTATCTCAAACCGGTCGCGGAAGCATTACAGTATGCTCACGACAGGCATCTGATCCATTGTGATGTCAAGCCAGAGAATATGCTCATCGGGCAGGATGACGAAATTTTGCTCAGCGATTTCGGTATCGCTGTCATCCACGACAGCACGGACTGGCAAGCGGCCCGCGATATTGTTGGCACCCTTTCCTACATTGCACCAGAGCAGCTCGGAGGCGAACCTTGCCAGGCCAGCGACCAGTACTCTCTGGGCATTGTCGCCTACGAATGGCTCTGCGGCCAATGCCCTTTTCGCGGCTCCAGTGGCGAGATTGTCGCCCAGCATGTTAAGGCTACCCCTCCATCGCTATGCGAACAGATTCCCACCTTACCTCCTCGCATAGAACAGGTGGTATTGAAAGCCCTGGCGAAAGATCCAGAGCAGCGTCACCTTTCCGTGCAAGCGTTTGTGCGCGAATTTGAAGCAGCCCTCACCGGGAGTGGTCTTGCGGGAAGCAATCACCTGCGTTTGGCGAACACCAGGCACGAGACCTCTGCCGGTCTTCCTGACATAGATGACGCAGCAACAACATATGCCACCGCCAGCGCCGTCGCGTCACTCGCAGTGCAGAGACCAGGGCTGCCTGCGCAACGCGGAAGAAGACATCCCATCTCGCGCCGCACGCTCTTCAAGAGCATAGCGGGGCTAGCCTCGGCGGGGCTGGCAAGCGGGAGTCTGCTCTGGCTTCTACACACCCATCTCTCCGCGATGCCACCGCCATCTTCTATCCGGCGGGAAATGGTCGCGCTTGTGTATCGTGGGCATCATAACGCGGTCAGGGGTCTCATGTGGTCACCGAACGAGGCTTTTGTTGCTTCCGCCAGTGCCGACAAGACGGTCCAGGTATGGAATATCAGCCAGTCCGATGTGTATGTTTACGTCTACACCGGTCATACTGATGCAGTCAATGCCGTCGCCTGGTCGTATGATGGCTTGCATATCGCTTCAGGCAGTTCCGATAGGACAGTGCAGGTCTGGGATGCAAGCGATGGCAGCAATGCGGTGAAATATCAGGGTCATGGAGACACAGTCACTTCTGTTACCTGGTCACTGGATGATCAATATATTGCCTCGGCCAGCTATGACAAGACGGTCCGTCTGTGGAACACCGTCGATGGGAACAACATTTCCACCTATACCGGTCACTCCGATGCGGTTCTGGCAGTGGCCTGGTCTCCTGATGGCTCCCTCATCGCCTCAGCGAGCGCCGATCAGACGGTGCAGTTGTGGAATCCCGCTGAAGGGATGACGTTGTTGACCCTTACAGGGCATAGCGGAGCCGTCCACACAGTGGCCTGGTCGCCCAATCACCACTACATCGCTTCAGGTGGCAGCGACAGCACAGTGCGCGTCTGGGACGCCACCACGGGGTCGCTGCTCTATACGTATGGCAATCATTCTGATACCGTGCTGGCGGTAACCTGGTCTCCTGATGGCTCGCGTATTGCCTCAGCAGGAGCTGACAGAACGGTACAGGTCTGGGGAGCCCTCGACGGGAGCCATGTCACCACGTTTACGGGACACAAAGATGCTGTAAATGCGCTGGGGTGGTCTCCACGCGATGGAGGACAGTTCATCGCTTCGGGCAGTAGTGATACGACGGTACAGATCTGGTATGCTTTGTAGGAAACGAGGAGCGATGCCTTTTCGCCCGGCATCGCTCCCAGCATTTCCTTTGTTCTCCCCAGGCATTTACCCCACGACGAAAACAGCGTTTCCTACGCTGGGAACCCCTGGTAAGCGTTCTGGATCGCAGTATCACTCCCACAGGAATTGCCTGTGCGAGTTGCTGGATGATCCAGCAAGGGCCATTGATAGGTTTTCAACACGTTGAGCTTACTCTGATTGACGGTGGTCCAATCATTGTTGAGGATACCGCCGGTATCGCCTGAATTTGGATTCCAGGCCCAGTAGGTATAGCTGATGTGATGGGCCTTGAGGAAGGACACCAGCGTGCGCTGCCAGACGCCCTCGGTATCCTGACCCATGGAGGGACCGCCGAACTCGCCCACCAATACCGGGGCGATGCCATCCTCTTGTACATAGGCCCAGTACTTCTGCCAGATGGCCGGAAGGGTGTGCGCGAGGTCGGCAGGTTTGGGAGCCTGGAACCACGGCTGATTGTAGACGCTGGGACCATAATCATGAGCGGAATACACCAGTTTACTTGGTTCCGAAAGGCGTACCGGGAACTTCCTGACCCCTTCGAGATTGCCGCCCCACCAGTAGGAAGCGTTCTGATAGGTATCAACGCCCTCGACGATAATAAGCCAGTTGGGATTGGCGGCCAGGATGGCGTTGCCAGCCTTCTGGGCAGCCAGGCGCCAGTCCGTATTGGGATCGCCAGTACCCCAGGTAGCCGGACTATGCGGCTCGTTGGCCAGATCGGCTCCGATAACGGTTGAATTGCCGCGATAGTGTTTAGCCAGCATGACCCAATCCTGAATCCATTGCGACTGGGACAGATGATCGGTGTACCACAGGCCGGGGCGCTGGTCGGCAGTAGGATCATGGCGGTCGAGAATCACCTTCAAGCCAAAGGATCGCGCTCCCTGGATGATTTTATCCATGAGGGCCAGGCCCTGAAGCCCTTTGAGATCAGGGTTGAGCTGGTAGTTGATGCTCTGCGGCTTGCTGCCCGGCTCAAAGAGTTGATCGGTAAAGGGCAGACGTATGGTATTGAAGCCCAGGTGCGCCATCTGCTGGAGCATGCTTTTCCAGTTACGCGCCCACAGTCCTTGAGGAGCCAGTGTACTGGTCTCAAAGCCAAACCAGTTGACGCCAGTCAGGATTACCTGACATCCGGTAGTAGCATCGACCAGCTCACCATGATAGGTACTGAGGAAACCTACCTGATGACCAGCCGGGCATGGCCTGGGTGCTTGCGCAGACAAAGGAATAGAGACTTTCGCCGACACAGGTAGAGTAGTAGCATTAGTAAATGTACCGGCGGATAGGATTACTACTCCCAAAATAAAGAGAGGTAGCATGTTCCTCACCCACATACCTGCTATGGAGGGAAGTTTCATATCACTCTTCCTTTCACTAGATCGAAAACTATCAATATACTCTAGCTAAGGGCTCTCTTGTACTCCTGAAGACGCTGGTCAGACACGACCGTCGTGTATATAGACATATCTGCATATGGCGATGGAATCGAATGAAAATCCTTGCCCTATCGCAAATCATCAGCACTGATAAGATGGGAAGCCTGGGTTAGAGTTTGAGACGCCCTCTTTGCAATTCGCCACACCGCGTTCTGTGCGTTCCATCTGAGGACAGAATACAGTGTATGCTCGTCACAAGTATACACAGTTTTACCCCTGCTTTGTCTGGGAAACGCCTGATGAACCTGAGATAAACGTCTCACTGCCGTAGGGATGTACGCTGTGGTTATTTATAAAGGGGGTTGTACACTGTCGCGAGCGCTAGGTCGGCTTCTCCTGATTGCCCGGAAGCCTGATAAAGAATGTTATGCCTTTTCCCTCTGATGATTGCGCCCAGATCTTTCCTCCATGTCGCTCAACGATCTCCTGGCTGATGGCAAGACCGAGGCCCCAGCCTTTTATAGCAGAGTTTTCCACATCGTGTGTCCGGTAAAATGGCTCAAAAATGCGTCCTAATTCCGCCGTGGAAAGCGCTCTGCCGTCGTTGTGAACCTCGAAAATCATATGGTCGTGCTCTGGATAGACATGTACCTGAATCGCGCTCCGTTCTGGTGAATACCTGATGGCATTGTTCACTACGTTCACAAGAACCTGAGCCAGCCGTTTCTCATCAGCTTGCAGCAACACTGGTTCGGAAGGCAACTCTAGCTCAATCGAACGATCTGAAAAAGCCTCTTGATGCTTGATGACATCACGGCTGAGACTTGCGAGGTCAACCCAGGCCAGTCGTAGCGGGAACTCTCCTGTCCGATCGCTGCTCAGATCAAACAGTTCCTCGATAAGCAGGCGCAATTCGAGCGCCTGAGCTTCAACCGCCTCTAAACACTCGCGTAAAGCTGACCAGTTCTCTACCGTTTCTCCTGACTTTTTCAGACGCCGTAAGGCCATCTGCGTCTGACCAAGAATGACGGTCAGCGGAGTTCTGATTTCGTGTGATGACCGTATAATCACATAGTCTTTCAAATAATTTGCTCTCTCAAGCTGCTCATTCACCTGTACAAGCCTCTGATTGACAGCTTCGAGTTCCTGCGCATAGGTTCGTGTCATGCGCCGGGCGGCAAGAATACGCCGCCGAGCCGCCTCAAAGCGTATCGCCGTAGCCACAGCCAGGATTTGCAGGGCGACGAAAGGCGCAAAAATGACGATATCCTTACCTATGTTAGCTCTCAAGAGGCCGGGCGGGCTAAGAAGTAGGGCGAGAGCAATCATCCCGGTCACGACAGCAAACAGGGCAGGGCGCAATCCCCAGAGAAAGGCAACGACAATGGATACCAGACCAAAAGGAGCGGCGTCGAACATCGATATTGATGAAGAGATATAATCATACATCTTATCGAAAAGCACTGCAGCGCCAATGAGGAGAAGAGCGGCAACGTATCCGAACAAGGCAGAACGCCACCAGGAGGAACGCGCAACATTCTGTTGAGAATCTTCCTGAGAAGCTTCTCTTTGAGAACGCTGTTCGCTCATTCTTGTTTGCATAAGGGCCTCCGGCAAACTACCTCTCCTCTGAAGTTGATCTCCTGATATGCAGACCCCGGTGAGCAGTCTCTCTAGCTCCTGCCGAGCAGCGGCGCAAGGAAGTGTTCCACCAGTGTAAGTAGGACATCGATCTGGAACGGTTTTAAGAGAATGTCCTGGGCGCCGGGAACGTCCCTCCTGTCACGCACGCGGGCATCGGCTGTAATCACCAGAACCGGGATCTGGTTGTAAGGCTCGTGCGCAGAAAGCCAGCGCGCAATGTCGTAGCCAGAGACAACCGGCATCATCAAATCGAGCAGGAGCAGCGACGGCAGGTGCTTCTCTCCGCGTTTGCCCATCTCCTGCAAGAATGGAAGAACCCATTGGCTCTCCGCAATGCACACGCAGCTATACCCGTCGCTCTCTAACAGCGACATAAGCGTTGATAAAACGGACCAGTTGTCGTCAACAGCCAGGATGTAGGGACGCTCCGTCTTCGTAGGAGGTATTGAAGAAGCTATTGAAGACTCATCTTTTATGGTGAGATGAGGATGGCCCGGGCTGCTAAACATCATTTGCTTTTCGCTCCCCTCTACTAAAAGAAGCGCTTTCCTGCCGCCCTTCACCAGACACCACACATCTACAGGGAACTCTGTCTGGAAATGGGTAACCTCATTACGCCTCACACGGGCAACAGCACAATTATCCTCTCACATCCTCTCAAGCCTACTATAAGAGTGAAGCGTCTGGAAAGTGTTAAGAGCACCGTCATGAGGAACCGCCGAACTCGCCCATCAAGACGGGAGCCGTCCCATCCTCTTGCAGGTAAGCCCGGTGCTTCTGCCAGATAGCAGGAAGGATGTGGGTGAGGGTTGCAGGGTGGTAGACGCCAGAACCGTAGTCATGGGCGGAATAGACGAGTTTATCGGGATGGGAGAGGCGGACGGGGAACAGAGCAGCGCCTTCAAGGTTGCCGCCACAGCGAGTCGACGCGCTATCTCAAAAGCGGTGTGTATAACGCTGCTCATGGCAGTTTCATGACGCTTTCTCCTTATGCTAAGGGCGAAAAAGATGAGAAGTAGTAGATCACAGAAGGAACGACGAGGCTTCTTAAGAGATCAGGAAAGGGTGAACGATGTTCGAGCAAAATCACAGAGAGATGGAGCCTTCTCAGAAACATTTCCAGTCCATGATCTTGCGCATATTGCGTTCCCCGATGGTCTGGATGGTACTGGCGGTTGTGCTGACTTTGCCCACCCTCGTAGCAGTAACTAACCGGATGGTCAAGGCTCAATCCCCTGTTCCCGCCGACCTGTTTATGCAATCGGTGGTCAAGCGCGACCCCAACCTGGGATGGCATCAGCTCTGTTCATCAGTCCAGTCTCAGGTGTCACTCTCGACGCTTACCAGTACGGTGCAGCAACAGCGCAGAGCCGAGACCAAAGAGGGTCTGAAACTCTCACTGCAGTACATCGGAGCTGATGCACGACCGCAGGGGGGACAGATCCGCGTGTACGTGGTCACCGCACGCCTCCCCACTGGATGGATAGGGCAGCGAACGTATATCGTCTATACACAGGCCAGCGGCTGCGTTGAGGACGTCCAGAACGTCTAGTTTTTTAATGGAGGATCACGATGACATGCCCTCCTGGCACTGGCAGCAGGGTAGTTGATGAGGCAGAGTGTAGAAAGAAGGAGCGCTGCTATGGAGACTGTCACTATTGTCCTGCTGGCTCTGCTCGTCGTGTTTTTCTTACTGTTTGCTTTCCTCGCTATTTTTCGCGATGAAACGAAAAAGTACGAAGCACTCCCTCTATCTCCCGGGTCATGTAGTGATGACTCCCATGCTCTCACGCCTCAGAGGTTGCGTGAAAAATATTTAAGAGACGCTGCTTTACAACATCTTGCGGCACCCTACCATAAAACGTTCTCGTGCTTCCCTCCCGGCTATATTGAGGCTCCCTTCTCACATGGCCTCCCCGATGAAAGAGATATGAAATACATTGATACAAAAAAACAGGATGAGATGACAGCGCACAGGGAGATCATCGAGACCGAGGGAGAAGCACTTTCCGCCCGTGGCTTTAGTTCTGCCGAAGTGGTTTCACTGCTCAGACTCCGGTGCTGGTATCAATCGGGGGGGAGTGACAGGATGGCGCTGCTGCGCCACTGGGAGTTTCTCCGTCTCCTCGTCCTCAATGGCAGGCTGGACGTCTAACATCACTATGCATATGACCTCTTTTCTCCCCGACCTGAGCAATCTAATGCTGGATCCTCCCGCAATGGTCCCAACAACCGCGTGCGACAGCACTACGGCCCTGCGATATATCACGTTCATAACGATGCTCATGGCGTTTCCATAACGCACTTTGCTCATACTGACAGAAGAGCGGACAAGGAACAGTCAGTTGAAAAGGGAGCGATGAGGCTCTCAACGGACGAGAAAGGCCTCGTGGAGGGACCGGGCCGGGCCGAGAAGCACCAGGGTGAACGAATCAGATCAGAAAGAGGAAGTACCTCAAATAGAAAGGGAAGGCTTCCTTACGACTCTGGAAGAAGAGAACACTGTGAGGGAGTATCTAAAGCAATGTCACAATTAGATTATGAAAACACTCAGATCACATCTCTCTCTGAGAGAGCCACTTCTATCGAAGAAACAGGTCAACATGAGGAGAGGATATCCATTTTACGTCCTGTTCTAGCACTCTCGGTCTCCCTCCGGCGCCTGGGGAGCCGCTACCGCACCTTGCTGGTCAGATTGAGCAAATTCGTGCTGGTAGGAGGGACAGGGGTGCTGGTGAATAGTCTTGCACTGCTCATCCTTTTCCAGTGGGTCCACCTTCCCCTGGTGGCTGCTGCTGTTCTGGCGGCAGAACTGGCGATCATCAACAATTATTACTGGAATGATCACTGGACGTTTAAGCGCACCAGGGTCTCTCTGGGCCGCCTCGCCCGCTTCAACCTGGTCTCACTCGGCGGTCTGCTCATCACGACGGGCACGCTATGGGTGCTGGTCAATCATCTGCGTTGCTACTATCTGCTCGCAAACCTGCTGGGCATCAGTCTGGCGACGACCTGGAACTTCGCGGTGAACTCATGGTGGACGTGGGGAGGGATGTGATGAGCTTCATACTCACGATTGGTCATGTAGCGCTACAAGGTCTGATTATCAGCGCAGTAGCGCTCTCTATTCTGCTCACCATCCAGTCGGTCTACACGCTCTACATCATGCTCTATACCTGGGACCGGCCTGAAGCCTATCAGATGGCGAAAGCCCCCACACAGTTTCTCACGCCGCGCAAGTCTTTCACGGTGCTGCTGCCCGCCCGACACGAGGAGGATGTTATTCAGACAACGATCGAGCGCGTAGTGCATGCCAACTATCCGTCCTCCCTGCTGGAGGTAGTGGTCATCTGCTCCATTGACGACACAGGAACCATCGGCAAGGCCCAGCAGAAGATCGCACAGCTACGACGGCGGGGCATTAACAACGTGCGCGTGCTTGCTTTCAAGAACAAGCCGATCAACAAGCCCCACGGCCTTAACGTCGGCCTGCGCAGCACACGCAATGAGGTAGTCACCATCTTTGATTCCGAGGATGACATCCACCCTGACATTTTCAATGTGATGAACACGGTCATGTTGCGAGAGAAGGTAGCAGTAGTGCAGGGAGGTGTGCAGCTCATGAATTACCAGTCGAAGTGGTATTCGGTCCTCAACGTGCTGGAATACTTCTTCTGGTTCAAGAGCCGACTACACTACCATGCGCGGCTGGGCATGACCCCTCTAGGAGGCAATACCGTGTTTTTTACGCGTGAGGTGCTCCTGCGCGTCGGCGGCTGGGACGAGTACGATCTGACGGAGGATGCCGATATTGGCATCCGCCTCAGTCTGCTCGGCGAGCGTATGCGCGTCATCTATGATGACCGCTACGTCACACGCGAAGAGACGCCTCCCACCCTGAGTCAGTTCATCAAGCAGCGCACGCGCTGGAGCCAGGGCTTTTTGCAGACCCTGCTCAAAGGGGATTGGAAGCAGTTGCCCAGATTCGGGCAGCGGCTGCTGGCCCTCTACACGCTGGGCTTTCCCGCCCTTCAGGCTGTGCTGGGATTTTATATTGCCGCCTCGATAATAATGATGTTCACACTCAAGGTTCCGGTAGTTCTAGCGATGATCATGGATTTACCGTTCTACCTGCTGGCGGCCCACCTGCTCCTCGACGTCATCGGACTCTACGAGTTCACCGGCGCGCATGGACTCAAACCAACCTGGAAGACGCCGCTCACGATGGCTCTGGGCTACCTGCCCTATCAGTGGGTGCTGGCCTATGCCTCCATGCGCGCAACAGTGCGGCACCTGCGTGGCATCAACAACTGGGAGAAGACCCGGCATATCGGCGCACACCGACAGGCGGAAGCGCTCGGCGCACCCTTACCGCCTCAAAATAAGCGCCAGGATGAAGCCGTTTCATCGAGATCGGTAGCTTGAAATGGGCCAGATGTCTTTCTGGCCCAATTTGGGAGGAGAGAAAATGGATAATCGTAAATACCAGACGATGGCAGTCCAACAGCCGATACACGCAGATCAGAGTGATTTGTATGAACGGGATTACTACAATGGAGCGTATCCGCAGGAGCCAGCAGAGCCTGCAAAGAGCCGGAGGTTCACGCTCGAACGTGTCCTGCTGCTGCTTTCCCTGGCAGTGGGAGCCATCACCCATGGCTATCATCTTTTTCTCTACCCACTCTACATCACAGACGAAGGCATTTATATGGAGCGCGCATGGTCGGTGATGCGCTACGGGATACTTTCACCCTATACCTACTACTATGACCACGCGCCTGCCGGGTGGCTCTTCATCGCAGCCTGGGTAACGCTGCTACCTCATCAGTTCGAGACTTTTGGCAACGCGATCAACACGGGCCGGGTGTTCATGCTGCTGATCCATATCGCAAGCACCTACCTGCTCTTCAAGTGTACTCGTCGCCTCTCAGGCAGTGTGTGGGCCGCCGTGATCGCCTGTTTCTTTTTCAATGTGTCACCGCTGGCGGTCTATTATCAGCGCCAGGTGCTGTTGGATAACATGATGGTCTTCTGGGTGCTGCTGAGCCTCTATCTGGCTACCAGTGACGATCGGCGCATCATGACCCCGCTTTTCAGCGGACTGGCTCTGGGTGTTAGTGTGCTCACCAAAGAAAACGCCATCTTCTTCATTCCCATCATTGGCTACTTGCTGTACGCCAGGATACGGCCCCAGCGCAATTATCGCTTCGCCCTGACCTTCTGGCTCTTCGGGGCGTTTGCGATCATTTCGCTGTACTTCCTGTACGCCATGCTCAAAAACGAACTGCTGCCCGCCCAGCTCGACTTTAACCTCAACACGCCACCAGCCGACCACGTGTCCTTACTCTACACCATCTGGCAGCAGTTGCACCGCAACCAGGGCAGTATTCTAGATATACATAGCGACTTCTGGACGTTTTCGCTGGATGCGTGGCTGCCCAAAGATGCCTTCATCCTGGTAGCTGGAACCGGGGCGACCCTCGTCAACCTCCTTACCGGCCTGCGAGACCGCAAACGCTATCAGGGTGAGCTGGTTGCCTCGTTGCTCTCGCTGGCCTACATCTTCTACCTGGTGCGGGGCAGCGTGATGTTGGAATTCTACGTCATCCCTCTGATCCCTTTTTTAGCTGTGAATCTTGGCATGGTGGTGAACAGGATGCTGCACGTGATCCCCGAAGCACAGCGCCTGGCTCTGCTAACCGGAGGCGTCCGATCAATCATTCTTGCCATGTTCTTCACCGTGCTCATACTACCCACGGGCAGCTATGTACTCGTCCACGACCAGTATGGCAAGACAGTGCCGCACGACCTCTACAAGCTGCCGCTGACGCCGATGCAGGAGGAGCAACTGGCCTTCATCCGGGCGCACATCCCGCCGAACGCCACCGTCATCATGGATGACGACCTGTGGATGCAATTGCATGATGTGCGCCCTTATTACCCATATGCCGTTTCTCACTGGAATGCCGCGGGTGACCCCGCCGTGAGGAATAAAATCTTTCACGACAACTGGCAAAACATCGACTACATCGTGATGTCCAACAAGATGCTGACTGCCATGCAGCAAAACAATACCGATGGCAGTGAGAACTACATCCTGGAAGCGCTCCAGCATGCCAGGCCAATCTGGCAGTTGACGCACGGCGACGTCAGTCTCGCCATTTATCAGGTCGAGCATTGAGTGACTGGATGAGAAAGGAAAGATAGGTATGGACTCTTCGAAAACTCCTTTAAGAGGACAAGAGCCAACAAATCAGGCGGCAGAAGACGATCAGATCGTTGACCTGTCGTTCAGCGATGACGAACTGATTGACGAGCCGCCACCTGAAGAACAGCCCTTCTCTTCGTTAAAAACCGAAGAGCAGGTGATTGAGCGACCGAGAGTAGAGCGTCAGGTGATTGAGCGACAGCCGGTCGCAGGGCGAGTCGAAGGGCCGAGGACAGGGCAAGCGGGACTTTCCCCCAGGCAACCTCTTTCAGGTCGACCCTGCTGGCAGTGTGGCTGGCTCATGCCGCAAGGCGCCTCCTTCTGTAGTCACTGTGGGGCACCGCTTGGCTCCTTGCAAGTGAGAACGCCCGCGCCCATGCCTGCGTTTCCCGCGCGCGGGGCGCCTGCAGGACCACCGGGGAAGAGCCGCAAGAAAGGCCGGAAGCCGTTGTGGTTGGGGCTTGTCGCGATCATGATCCTCATCTCGCTGGCCCTGGGGATGTACACACAAGCTTTTGGCAAACTGCAAATTCTACGCAAACTGACTGGAACCCTCACGGGCAGCACACAGCAGCCGACGTCTGCGACCAGCACTCCCAACCCAACCACTACTCCTCTCACCCCAACGGTCACGGTACGCAGCACGCCGGTCACACCACGGATCATCACCGGCGGGGCGCTGATCCTGCTCAATCCGAGCGTGGTGCGACAGGGCGGGAGCATGGGAGTGACCGGCAGTGGCTTTGATCCCAGAACGATGGTTGATCTGACCCTCAAGCAACGGGCTACAGACGTGGGTCAGCCGGTCGGCTCTTTCAAAACCGACAAGTATGGAAACTTCTATGCCAATCTCACGGTGCCGCAAGCCTTGATTTCTGGAACCTTCTTTGTCGAGGCACACGAGCGGGGAAGCAATAAGGTGTCTCAAACGGCGGGAGTGATCGCAGGTGGAGTGCCCCAGGTCAAATTAAGCGACCAGGTGGGGCAGCCAGGTGACCTGATCACCGTCTCAGCCAGTGGCTTTAGCCCCGGTGAGGCTGTCAAGGTCTACTGGGATACCACGGCAGGCCAGCCGTTCGCCACGCTGCAAGCAGACGGGGGTGGAAAGATCGGTCAGGCCACACTGGAGGTACCCTTCGGAGCCGTTGGCATCAACACCTTCCTGTTTGTCGGTGCCAAA
The DNA here is from genome assembly GCA_035294125.1 of Ktedonobacteraceae bacterium. Taxonomy (GTDB): domain Bacteria; phylum Chloroflexota; class Ktedonobacteria; order Ktedonobacterales; family Ktedonobacteraceae; genus CADDYT01. The sequence goes on from DATGLM010000007.1 coordinate 70,302, forward strand.
ACCCAGTTAATGGTGGCCGCTACATTCGACCTGCTGAACCTGTACCCTACAGTCAAACTCTCCAACTATGCCATCCGGGCCGCGAACCAGGTGAGTTTCTCAGGAAAAGGGTTTGGCCCCAACGAACAGGTGCTGGTTTACCTGAATAATATGAATGGCCAGCCTATCGAGGTTCTCCAGGCCAACCAGCATGGCACCTTTACCAACGCCGGAAGCTTCCTCGTCCCCTTCACCTTAAAAGGGCGGCAAGCATTCATCTTTCTGGGTGAAGAAAGCCGGGCATCGGTGGCTGTAAGCTGGTCGGTATTGCCCTATATGCCAAGCGCGCAAACCAGTACCTATGGAGGATTGCCTGGCACAACTGTCACCTTCTATGCGAGTGGCTTTGCTCGTAACGAGATCGTGCATGTCTATGTCGGTGGGACGCAGGGCGGTGGAGGCAAACTGGTGAGCTGCTTCCGCACCGATGGCAGGGGTGACGCTGTATCAGTCGGCTCCTATATCATTCCAGGTGACGCTCAGGGCAAGCTCTCCTTCAAGCTGGTCGGTATGCAGAGCGAGGGTGTCGCCATCGCGACTATGTCGATAGAAGCTCCTCCTGCCCCGGTACAGGTGCCCCCACAACCGGCCTTCACCTGCCCGTTGGACAATGCAACATCATAATGGATCACGGTTCCGTCAGGCCAACGACGACCTGACGGAACGGCGCGTAGTATGCGAAAGGAATAGAGAACGATGCTCAAAAATAGAAATACGCGAGTCACAGCAGAGGAGATTATAGCCTTGATCAAAGAAACTCTGGCGGAGGAAAGGCACGTGCGCAGCGAGAATGTGGTCATCGTCCCCACGTATAATGAAGCAAACATCCTGAAGCCGTTGGTGCTCCGCATCCTGCAACAGGGACCGTTTGATGTGATCATCGTCGACGACAACTCGCCGGATGGCACTGGAGAGGTGGCGGAACAACTCGCGGAACACTTCCCTGAGCGAGTGAGCGTGCTGCACCGGACGGGCAAGCTGGGTCTGGGGAGCGCCTACGTCGCGGGTTTCCGCTCTGCTCTCGCGCTGGATTACCAGCGAATTTTTACTATGGATGCCGATTTCTCGCACGATCCCGGCTCACTGCCAGCTCTGCGAGGCGCGCTGGATGGGGCAGAGGTCGTGCTTGGCTCCCGGTATGTAAAGGGAGGAGGCACCCGCAACTGGCCGCTCAGACGGCGCCTGCTCAGTCGCAGCGGCTCGGTCTATGCGCGGCTGGCGCTGGGTCTGCCGGTTCATGACCTGACCGGTGGCTTCAAGGGCTTCCGCCGCCAGGCTCTGGAAGCGCTGCTGCCAGAACTGGAGACGATGCATTCTAATGGCTTTGCTTTCCAGATCGAGACGACGTATCTCTGCTCCCGCCACGGGTTTCGCATCGTCGAAGTTCCCATCCTTTTCGAAGATCGAGTCGCGGGCAAATCCAAGATGAACCGACGTATCGTTGTCGAAGGATTATGGGTTGTCTGGGCTTTGCGCCTGCACAAAAAGACAGCGCGCATACACAGAGAGGCACATGAGACGCATGCTCAGACCCGCTTACCGCTTGGGCGCCTGATGGCTGTGTTCATGGCATTTGTCGGCCTCGCCATCATCCTGGGATCGCTCATTCTGGCTCCCAGGTGGAGCACGCTTCTGGAGCAGGCAGGTCCTCGGCACCCCGTATCTCCCAGCCGACCGCGATACGTTCTAGCGCCGCACAGGAGAGCAGGCACGGCTTCATCGGCTGCACTACTCCACCCTACCACTCTTCAAATCCGGGGATCCGACCTGACGCCCAATGTGCCGCTGAGCATTGTGGGTGCGGGATTTCTTCCGCACGAACCGCTCCAGGTGACCATCCAGAATCATGCAGGGCGAGTACAGGCGCAGCTAGCTCCCACCATTGCCGACACGACCGGGCACTTCTACACAACGGGGGTGGTGCCAGCGAATCTCGCCCCTGGAAACTATTTAGTCGTGGTCGAAGGGATGAACAGTCATTACAAAGCACAGGCCAGCTTTGAGCTACACTGGATTGCGCCTACGGTGCAGTTAGATACCTACAGTGTCAAGCCAAAGCAAGGCTTCCGCTTCGCGGGTAGTGGCTTTCTTTCTGGCGAGCAGGTCGAGATCAGCCTGGTAGCACCCGATCACGGGTCGGCACACGTCCTGGCAACTGTGCGGGCCAACGCAATGGGGTACATCAGTGGGAGCACTACAGTGCCAATGCTGTCACAGGGCAACTATTCCCTCGTTTTCATGGGCCAGCAGAGCCAGACCCCCGCGACCGTTGGCTTCAATATCCAGCCCCTTAATCCCTGGGTCGTATTGAGTACCTACACACCCTCTCAAAATACACGCCTGGGTTTCAACGGGCAGGACTTTGCCCCCAGCGAGCAGGTTCTGGTCTATCTCAATGAGCAACCGGGCCAGTCCCGGCACGCAGACACCACCGGTCAAGGAGATGTCGTGGCACGCATCCAGACCGATGCGAACGGGAACTTCTCCCTCCCGGCTTACTGGCAGGTGCCAGCGATGAGCGGGCAGAACACGCTGGTCTTCGTTGGTCAGCAAAGCGGGGCCGTGGCCACTGTCTCCTTCATCATTGAACCTTGACGTCAGGAGGCTCCAGAATGAGGAGGGAAGAGTCAATGGATGTGACAGGTTTCATAACAAAACTATGGAAAACGATATTCAAGCAGAAAAGCCCGGCGGAACGCACGACAACGCACCCATCACCAGCCTGGATTCGGGAGCGCGTTCATATCGCAATAGGCGAAGAGGCGTTGCAGAGCAATAGTGATGAGATATACCGCCAATGGCTGCCGTCCTCGACTCCTTTCTCATCTCCATCTCCGGCGAGTGTTGGGCCGACAAAAAGTTTTCCGCACGGCAAGCGGGAAGAAAACGAACAAACGCACCGGAACAGGGTCCTTGAGGAGCGCGAGCACGAGGACATGGCTCCGGGCTTGCTCATAGGATGGCTTTCAGACCCCGGAATCAAACGCCGATACAAGCCGAACGAGGATAGCCTCTTTGCCGCAAAGGGCACGCGCCTGAACGATACGCAGCCACAGCCTTTCGGATTGTTTATCGTGGCGGACGGCATGGGTGGGCACCTCTACGGGCAGGAGGCAAGCCAACTGAGCATTCAAACGATGGTTGACCGATTGCTGCCGACACTCTCCAGTAACGATAGGCTGAAAAAGGCTGATTTCAGGAACTTGCTGATTGAGGGCGTGCAAATGGCTAATCAGGTCGTCTATCAACGCAATCAGGAGCGCGGGACAACCATGGGCACCACCCTCATCGCGGCCCTGGTGGTAGAGGACAGCGCGATCGTGGCCAACGTCGGCGATAGCCGCGCCTACCTGCACCGTGCAGGGAAAGGACTGCGCCAGATCACGAGGGATCATTCGGTGGTGGCGTATCTGGTGGAGCAAGGCATCATACAGAGAGGGGCTATCTACACCCATCCCCAACGCAACCAGGTCTATCGCAGCCTGGGAACCGAATCCGCCATCGCCGTCGATACGTTCATCGAGCCACTGCAGGCGGGTGATACCCTGTTCCTCTGTTCAGACGGTTTGTGGGAGATGGTCCGTGACCCCCTTATTGAACAGATCTTGAGGAAGACAACCGACCCCGCACAAACAACTCATGCACTGCTTCAGGCCGCCCTGACTGGAGGGGGCGCGGACAATATCAGCGAGATTGTCGTTCAGATCAGCGAAACAATGAGGGCGGGGGATGTGACAGGACTGAACCTGCTTGCCAGACCAGACGCCGTCAAGCCTCCCGGCGTAGGACATAACACAGTGAAGCAATCCTGGTAGGAAGAAGGAAACATACCATCATGGCGATAAAAACTGAAACCCCTTTGTCTCTGGTGCTTCCCGATCGTGTATTGCAGCCGTCCCGAGAAGGAGAGAAGAGGAACTCCCTGCTTCATCGATTATGGAAAAGGTGGCAGTTTCTCCAATCAGCGCGCGGACAGCGATGCCTGGCCTGGGGGATCATCCTCGCGCTACTCGTCATAGATAGTGTGCTTGTTGGTCAGCATGCTCTCATGCGCTACCAGTCCTACCACGCCGATGCTTTTGACCTGGGCAATATGGATCAGGCGGTCTGGAATACCCTCCACGGCCACTTTTTTCGCTTCACCAATAGGGGCCTGGACTGGTATGGCCCGCCGACACGGCTAGGCGTGCATGTCGAACCCATCCTGCTGTTGATCGCCCCGCTGTATCTGCTCCACAGCGGTCCAGAGACCTTGCTGCTGCTGCAAACTGTGGCCCTTGCGCTCGGTGGCATCCCTTTGTTTCTGCTGGGCTTGCGCCGTCTGCCAGAATTTCCCCTGATGGCTGCTGCTTCCGTGGCAGCGTACCTTTCTACCCCTGAAATCCTGGGTGAAGCGCTCTATGATTTTCACGCCGTAGCCTTAGCTACCCCACTGCTGCTGCTGGCACTCTGGGCGCTTGAGACGAGACGCTACCACTGGTTTGTGGGCGCGGCAGTGCTCGCTGCGCTCTGTAAAGAGGAGGTAGCCCTTTCGCTGGTTCCGCTCGGCCTTGTCATCGCCTTCTGGCAGGGGCGACCACGACTGGGAGCCGCCATCTGTCTGCTATCCATCTCATGGGTTGCGCTCTGTTTTCTGGTCATTCTACCGCATTTCAACCCGCAAGCGGCTGGCGCAAACAATTTCTGGTACCGCTACGACTGGCTGGGTGGTTCGCCGGACACAGCCTTGAAACACGTCCTCATGAAGCCCTCCCTGCTGCTCCTACCACTTCAGGACCCTGCCAGGCGAGGCTATCTGGCGGAACTCCTGAGCACCGGTGGAGGACTGGGACTGTTCTCACCGATACTCTGGCTCTCTGCCCTGCCTGATACCGCCATTAACATTCTCAGTACCCACCAGGAGCAGTTCAGTGGCTTCTTCCAGTATAACGCCGTGATTCTTCCTTACCTCATGGCGGCTACCGTCTCCGGCATAGCCGCACTTTATCGCGCCAGGAGGCATGTCGAATTCGGCAAGTGCTCAGCTATACTCCTTAAGAGGGAGTACGGCGCCCTGCGCACAGCCCGCTCTACGCGGGCAACTCGCATGCTCTGCTCCATTACCGCCTGCTGGGAAGCAGCGGTGGGACACCTCCCAATCCCCTCGCGCTGGATTGGCCCGCTGGTCATCGCCTGGCTGGTTGTGTCCGCCTTCTGGAACCTTGCAACAACGGACGCACTCGTGAAGCCTTTCTGGACGGCGGGGAGCCATCCCATCCCCCGGCAGGCACAGGTCAACGCATTGCTCGCCCGTGTGCCTGCCAACGCCTCGGTGGCGGCAACGGACTCGCTCGATCCCCATCTGAGCGATCGCTATACGCTCTACCTCATGCCCGACCCACAATCGTACCTGGCGGATTATGTGGCCCTCGATCTGCCTGATGCTTTGAACGTGAACCGGCAGGCAGATCAGCAGATGTATGAGGCAATGCGCATCTCCGGGAGCTACCGTATCCTGGGCACAGCGGGGCAGGTAGTGCTCTTACAACGCATCAGTCTTCCACAGCCTGCTCAATCGCAGGTTCAGAAGAAAGGATGGGGAGCTATCATCCATTTTGTCCAGTAAACGGCAGATGGTGTAGTAGATATACGAACTGTGAACACATGAAGAACAGCTCCGCAAGACACAGGAGAGGAAGGAAGGCCAGGAATGTCATCATCACATCCATTGAGACGGTACGAATCAACACAGCAGTTTCGGTTCTTTACGTTACCGAATCTGTTGCCAGAAGGGTATGTCTTAGTGTTGAATACCCATCCGTATAGTCTGTCTACCTTCGTCCTCACGGAGTTGTCAGCGGAAGTGCATGGGCTGGTGGCGCAAGAAGTGTTGACAGAACTGGAGATGTATGTGTTGCTCGCTTTGCTGGAGTCCTATCCCCAGTATGCTCCCTACGAGGTGCTGCAGGCTGCCATCACCGATGAAATGCCCAGTCGCGCACGAGCAACGGTGCATCGAGCTATCGAGGGCAGGACACTAAACACCGAGATGAAGCCTGTTCGTAATATTCTTTCGCGTTTACGGGCAAAACTGCATGTTTTCAGTATCGGCATTCGCTCGATCCATGCAGAGGGCTATATCCTTACGACCTTGAAATGGCCGTCACAACAAGAATCCTGTTGAACGAGTTGGCTCTCCTTCCCTGAGGTGAAACCGGGAAAATGGAGGAGAAAGACCTGTCCTTAGAGCGTTCTCCTTCACCAGACAGCTTCCGATGGCACCATAGAGGCCCGGTGGGGAGACCTTTACGTTTTTGGCGCCTTTCATAACGGTTTCATGGCGCCTCCCACTTATACTCTCCTTAGAGTTAGTAACTTTCCTTGAGCAGGGGGGAAGGAGGAACAGAGGAGGAGGTCTACAGAGGCTCCTGGAAGGTTGTGAACTCTAAAACCCGGAAGGCATACCTGCCGGGTTCAGGACAATACAGGCGGAAATGAGTCTATACATGACTGTACAGGCCGCCTCCTGTCGACTTGCCTGCGGCCCGGCAGGTATCGCATCCACCCCGGCTCGTGAGTTCCAGATGGAACAGACAGCGTGGTCGCCTATCTGGAACCCAGAGTTCGCGGGTCCCATTCCAGATGGGGCAAGAGGCCGTTCGCTCATTGAGTTGAGGAGACAGAGCATGGATGAAGGAAATAAGAGCTTTGCTGAAAGAGCAAAAAAGGGGTATCTAGAACTACTCCCTTTCTGGCAGCACCATCTCTGGCAATTGATCGCCGCTGTGTTTGTAGTATTTCTGATCGGTTTTGCCTACCACACATTCTCGTCTTCGCTCCCCCCACAACTAACCGAGGACGTGTTGTGTCAATCGGGCAGTAACGACAACTGGAGAGGCTGGCATCTCGGCAATGGATGGAAACAACTCAACAGTTTACTGCTAAATGACGGCACAAATGGCAATTATAATGGAAGGCCAACACTCATTGCTCCAGCCAACTGTCAGCCCAGGACCATAGACTACGCTGTGGAAGCAACGATTCAGGTGGTAGCAACGTCGGGGAACCAGTACTCTGGCTTCGGCCTGAATGTACGCGGGTTCCCGCCTCCATCTACACAAACGGGATACTCGACATATATTGACCCCTCCAGCGGAGCAAATATCTCTGTTGCAGGAGGAGACGTATTGAACAATGCTCCTTTTAACCCCGGCACGGTCTTTCATACCTATCGTGCTGAAGTCAAAGGGAATACGATCAGCTTCTTAATCGATGGCAAATCCGTGCTCAACGTCGTTGATAATAGATTTATCTCCGTCGGAGAAGTGGGATTGTGGTGCGCAAACATGCAGATTGACATGAGCAGTTTCAAGGTGATCAAACTCTAGACATTTCCCGGCATAGACCCCCACTCGACTTCGCCGCTATCTTGAAAACATTACCGGCATAATCCAGTTTGCCTTCTGCAAATAGGTCTCCTCATCCGCCTCAATCATAAGCTTATGAATGACTACGAAATCGGCATTGGGCACCCGATCAAGCGGTTGCAGGCAGAGCCGCTCTTGTAGTTTCTTGTTTTCTATCACGTCCACAAATCCAGGAGTGTGTGGTACGCGATAGACGCGCTGTGGATAACCCGGGCTGGGGATATCGATGTAGCCTTGCTGGATCAACTGGCGGTATTCCTCCTGGGTGAGGACCTCACGCAGCAGTTGACGGGCCCGTCGATCAGCACTTGAAATGAACCATACAGACAGCACGAGACCGATCAACACGATACTCCCTGAGAAAATGTAGATGATTGTTTCCATATTTATCCTCCCACGACCCGTGGGACCATGATAATTTGCGAAGCCTGTGCGTCGAACTGCTCAAGTCGCTCTACCGGCTTACCCGGTTCGAGGCGAAAGGCCCTGGCACCTCTGGCGCGCTCCTGAGCAAAGATCCGTTCCGCTTCCTTCAGTACTGCCATTGCTTCAGCATCGCCTGCCAACGCGTCCTCGACATTCCAGAACTGGCGATCATCTCCGCGCCTTGATATCACCCGTAACATACCCATGCCTTACCTCCTACGTTCATTCTCTCTGTCATCGTTGCTTGTCGGTACCTCGCTCCGGCTGAGACTTTCAGAGCCGTAAGCTCGTCTTGCAGGTATGCGAGCGGCACACCCATGTGATAAGTAGTTATAGTATTTTTTGTTGACCCCCAGGCCGCACGGCAGAGCAGGCTTCGGGCCACTGCCCACCTGACACCCCTCGCCCTGGCTGGTAGCAGGATGAGCAATGGCCTGAAAACCCTTCTCTTGCCTTACTCAACAGGAACGAGCCGCCGTCTGAGCGGCTCCCGGCCTGGCACATTGAAACCCTCGTTGCCGAGGAGACTGGCGAGACCAGTAAACCAGGCCGCCAGGGCAGCGACAATTGCCACCCACCCTCCAATGATGGTTATGATGGTATTCCCCGAAGCCAGTTGCCCGGCTGTCAAGACCGCGTAGGCGAGGAAAAGGAGCAACATCGTTACTGCCAACGAAATGTTCGACCCCAATGTCCCAATAAACAGAATACCAGTGAAAATCGTCCAGCAGAGGAAGAAGAGACCCATAGCGAAATTCATAGCTCCACTTCCAAGAAGGATGCTCAGGATGCCCAGATTTGGCAAGAAGATCAGGCCAATGGCAGCGAGAAAGCCTCCATAGGAGGTGAAGATGGTCGCACTAAGCACGGAATTCTTGCGGTATTCCCACATTCCGGCAAGAATGAGCACGACGCCTGACGCGACGAGTATAGCTCCAACCGCTGGGCGGATAGCTAACCCCTGGTATGGGATGATAAAGCCGGCATAGAAACAGCCGAGTATTGCTGTTGCGAATGCGAATACGTTGAGCCCGAGTGGAGCAGGGCTTGCGACGTCTCTAACAGGCTCAACAGGCGCCGGTTCCTGCTGTACAGGTGAGGTGTTGTAATCTCTCATAGCAGTTCCTTTCTTTCCATACATGCTAACCCAGGTTATCTACTAGACAGCTATAGGCATGCCAGATGCTCCTGCCTGCCATCGCGCCTCTGGTCTGCCTCCTCCCACACTTTCATCAATGCACTCGCTCAATGCATTGGATGCAGAATGAAAGCCATCTCCCGCGTTGGACGCTTCATAGCGCCTGCCACGACCGGCTACCTTCCATCCTGTCTCACCAACAGTATGACCAGCAAGCGTAATGAAAATGCCACGAACAGCGTAATGGAGAGGAGAAGAAAACCACGGACTGCCCCGGCAAAGGATATCAACCCTATTGCTTTTCCCACACTTTCGCGTATTATATGTAATGGGTCTACCCGCAAGTGTTATGAGGGCCATTATGCAGCAAGTCCTTGTTGTATCAGACGAAGATAGGTTCGTCCGCAGGCTCAATCACCGATTGGCTTCCTACGATATTGAAATGTTAGCTGCTCAGAGCAGCGAGCAGGCGCTCCAGGCATTGCTGGATAACTCCCCGGAGCTGGTAGTTCTTTCCGAGCACCTACCCGGCCTCAATGCCATTGAAATTTGTCGCCTCATCCGGGCCGAGGGATATACGGACCTGCCGGTGATCCTGCTGAACGTGAGCGGCGAATTATGCGAGACGCTGGCCGGTCTTGAAAGTGGGGCAGATAGCGTTGTTTCCTGGCCTCTGTCCGAAGATGAACTGGCCGAACGTATTCGAGCAAGATTGCACTACGCAAAGGTCAGGGGAGACGAACACCAGCACTTTCGGGTCGGAAACCTGGTTTTTGATACCGTGGCCCATGAAGTATGGTGCAACGGGCAGTTGCTTGAACTCAGCAAACGGGAATATGAATTGCTCAAATTGCTGGCAAGCAACGCGGGCCACGTTTTGACCAAAGAGGCTATCTTCGAGCGCATCTGGGGCCCCGATTCTAGTGCTAATCCCGAGAATATTAAAGTATACATCAATCTGCTGCGCAGGAAACTGAGCGTCTGCGGCGCAGGAGATAGTATCCATGCGCTGCGTGGTATCGGGTATATCTTGAAATCCTAAAGGCCCTTTTGCCCTCCTTTTTCACGCTGAATTTTTTAATGTTGTTCTAATTATGTATTTACCAGATTTTTACCAATATCAGATACGCTTAGTTATGTAAGGAATATGCATCAATGATGCCATGTTCCTGCTGCGACACAGGCGTCAGGGATGATACCGCGTGCCGCAAGGACTGTCCGTCCGTAGAGCGATGAGAAGACTGAAGGCGCAAAAGGAAGCGGAAGCAGCTTGCTCTCTCTAGCTGTCTCATCTATCAAGAAAGGATGGATTTCACATGGCTCAATTTCAAAGTTCTTCGTCACCTACACCGTTTCAACCCGTGCAGGAAAGGGAAGAAGCTGTCCCGGCAAATATCGCCAATCCTGCTCCGCTCGGACTGGGCGTTATGGCTTTTGCAACAGCGGTACTCGGCTGCTTTTATACCGGCTTCATCATTCCCTATGAAACGGCTGGCTCGCGTATTGCCACCGGCGCGACACTCCTGATAACAGGCATTATCCTGATACTGGCAGGGATGTGGGCATACCGCAAAAACTACATGGTTCACGCGACCACTTTTACCTCGTATGGGGGGTTTCTCGCCGTGTTAGGCGTGATCTTCATGCCCAACTTTGGTATCACAGGCGCGCTCTCCACGAGCGGGGCATTGTACTACGTCCTGGGTCTGCTCTTCCTATGCTGGACAATCTTCACAGGAGTGCTGATTTTAGGAGCACTCAGGACGAGCCTATTCCTGGTTGCTACCACGCTAGTGCTCTTTGTCGCGTACCTGCTCCTCACCATCGGGGCACTGGCAGGCAATAACTACGTCCTGATCCATATTGGCGGCTGGCTCGCCATTGCTACCGCCGTTATCGCCTGGCTCGCCATGGCGGCCAGCATCACCAGCGCCCGCATTCCCCAGGCCGCTTTCAGCATTCCGCTCGGACGCCGCCTCGTCCTGGTTGAATGAAGCAACGAATCTCGCAGTGTAGAAAGCTGCCTCCGCTTCCCAGCATAGCTGCAAGGACTTCTTTCAGCGGCTGTCGCGCCAGAAGCCTCTCCTCTCGGTCCGAAGCCGCGTTCCCTGCAACCCACACAGGGAACGCGGCTTCGGATTTTCTCTCACAAAGAGGCTGCGCTGGTGGAATAAACCTCCATTTCACATTGTTGTACTGTGTGCAACACTCACTACATCTCTTTCAAAGAGAAGTGCCAGAAACGGAATAAAACCTCCGACTGAAAGCGTTGTAGTAAGTGCGACACCTGATACACTATCAGGATGTCTCTCTGAGAACAGAAACATCTGTGAGCAGGGAATAAAGCTCCCCCTCCCGGTGTTGTAGTAAGTGCGACTCCTGAAAGCCCCTCGTGATGGGTGGATGGAGGAGTGGTGAGGGCGGAATAAAGCAGCACTCCCCGGTGTTTGGATAAGAGCAACACCCAACGCACCTATTTGATGGACCGTTGTGGCAGGTGGTTAGAGCGGAAGGGATTACACCCGTTTCCATCCCGAACACGATCGTTAAGCCTTCCAGCCCCGATGATACTGCGAGGGCAGCCTCGTGGGAAAGCAGGACGCTGCCTGCACTATTTGCCCATCATATTTCTCTGCAAACAAGGGAAATCGCACGTGTATGCGTGCGTATCTGGAACCTTGACAACTGAAGAGTGGAAAACAGAACAGCAAACTGTGTGAGCAGTTTCTGTCAATTTACAAAACAAAACCAAGCGAAAACCAGTCATGGTTGAACTTGTATCAGCAATGAATGACGAGTTTGATCCTGGCTCAGGAGAAACGCTGGCGGCGTGCCTAACACATGCAAGTCGAACGTCCTCTTCTTTCGGGAAGAGGGAGTGGCGGACGGGTGAGTAACACGTGGGTGATCTGCCCTCAAGTGAGGAATACCGCCGGGAAACCGGTGACAATACCGCATAGGCTCTCTTGCAGAAAGAGAGCAAAGCTCCGCGAGGGGCGCTTGAGGAGGAGCCTGCGCCCGATTAGTTAGCTGGTGGGGTAAAGGCCTACCAGGACGATGATCGGTAGCTGGTCTGAGAGGATGAGCAGCCACACTGGGATTGAGAACGGCCCAGACTCCTACGGGAGGCAGCAGTGAGGAATTTTCGGCAATGGGCGCAAGCCTGACCGAGCAACGCCGCGTGCAGGAGGAAGGTCTTCGGATCGTAAACTGCTTTTATCGGGGAAGAGGAAGGACGGTACCCGATGAATAAGCCCCGGCTAACTACGTGCCAGCAGCCGCGGTAAGACGTAGGGGGCGAGCGTTCTCCGGATTTACTGGGCGTAAAGCGTCCGCAGGCGGTTCTGCAAGTCCCTGCTGACAGTTGTCGGCTTAACCGACAAAGGTGTAGGGAAACTACAGAACTTGAGACATCGAGAGGCAGAGGGAATTCCGTGTGGAGCAGTGAAATGCGTAGAGATGCGGAAGAACACCAGAGGCGAAGGCGCTCTGCTGGCGATGTTCTGACGCTCATGGACGAAAGCCAGGGGAGCGAACAGGATTAGATACCCTGGTAGTCCTGGCCGTAAACGATGACCACTGGCCGTGGGGGGTTCGACCCCTTCCGTGGCGAAGTTAACACGATAAGTGGTCCGCCTGGGGAGTACGACCGCAAGGTTAAAACTCAAAGGAATTGACGGGGACCCGCACAAGCAGCGGAGCGTGTGGTTTAATTCGATGCAACGCGAAGAACCTTACCAGGGTTTGACATGACGTTGACCGCACGAGAAATCGTGTTCCCTTCGGGGCAGCGTCACAGGTGCTGCATGGCTGTCGTCAGCTCGTGCCGTGAGGTGTTGGGTTCAGTCCCTCAACGAGCGCAACCCCTATTGCCGGTTGCAATTTCCGGCGAAACCGCCATCGGAAGATGGAGGAAGGTGGGGATGATGTCAAGTCAGCACGGCCCTTACATCCTGGGCGACACACACGCTACAATGGCACCGACAATGGGTCGCCAACCCGCGAGGGGGAGCCAATCCCAGCAAACGGTGTCTCAGTTCGGATTGCAGGCTGCAACCCGCCTGCATGAAGCTGGAGTTGCTAGTAACCGCGAGTCAGCACATCGCGGTGAATACGTTCCCGGGTCTTGTACACACCGCCCGTCACACCACGAAAGTCGGTCACACCTGAAGCCGCCAGGCTAACCCTTCTCAGAAGGGAGGCAGGCGTCGAGGGCGGGGCTGGTGATTGGGGTGAAGTCGTAACAAGGTAGCTGTACCGGAAGGTGCGGCTGGATCACCTCCTTTCTAGGGAGCTTTGATGTCAGAGCATCCGCAGGATGCATCACAACGACATCCACTCCCAGGTCGAACAGACCTGCTCAGCAGGGCGTACCAACAGGTCGCCTGGCTGTTTTCCACTCTCCAGTTGTCGGGGAACCGGCAATGAACATTCAAAAACAGAATACTTTTTTCTTCAATTTTGCCGTAGAGCAATTGAAGCAGAGAACCAGGACAGAACACATGTCGAAGTAAAGACAAGCTACACAGAGGACGTGGGGGATGCCTGGGCGCTGCAAGCCGATGAAGGACGCGGAGACCGGCGAAACGTTCAAGGGGAGCTGCATACAAGCGATGAGCCTTGAGAATCCGAATGGGGCAACCCATCCAGAGTGATGTCTGGATACCCTTTGTTGAACACATAGACAAAGTGGAGGGCAGCGGGTGAACTGAAACATCTCAGTAGCCCGACGAAAAGAAATCAACCGAGATTCCCGTAGTAGTGGCGAGCGAGGCGGGAGCAGCCCAAACCGGCTGGCCTGCGGGCCAGGCGGGGTTGTAGGACCGGCACCACGGATCGCGATCCTACTCGAAGACGCTGGAAAGCGTCATCAGAGAAGGTGAGAATCCTGTAGAGGACAGAGGAGCGATCCCGGTCGGTATCCTGAGTACCACGAGGCACGTGAAACCTTGTGGGAAGCTGGGGAGACCACTCTCCAAGGCTAAATACTTGCAGCGACCGATAGCGGACAAGTACCGTGAGGGAAAGGTGAAAAGCACCCCGACGAGGGGGATGAAAGAGAGCCTGAAACCACGTCCTCACCAGCAGCCAGAGATCACTCCCTGATGGGTAAGGATTGATGGCGTGCCTTTTGTAGAATGATCCGGCGAGTGCATCGTCGTCGCAGGGTTAACCAGCGGTAAAGCTGGGGAGCCGCAGGGAAACCGAGTCCAAAATGGGCGTTGCGTGGCGCTGATGCGACCCGAAACCAGGTGAGCTATCCATGACCAGGGTGAAGTGGATGTGACAGTCCATCGAGGCCCGCACCCACCGGTGTTGCAAAACCGGGGGAGGAGTTGTGGATAGGAGTGAAAAGCTAATCGAACCTGGAGATAGCTGGTTCTCCCCGAAATGCATTGAGGTGCAGCCGCGTGAAAATCTGTGGTGGAGGTAGAGCTCTGAATAAGTCAGGGGCTAAATGCTAGTTACCGAGCTTACTCAAACTGCGAATGCCACACACAGTCTGCACGCGAGTGAGACGATGGGGGCTAAGCTTCATCGTCGAAAGGGAAACAGCCCAGATCACCAGCTAAGGTCTCTCAATCGATGCTTAGTGGACAAGGCGGTTCGTTCGCCCAAACAGCCAGGATGTTGGCTTAGAAGCAGCCATCATTGAAAGAGTGCGTAATAGCTCACTGGTCGAGTGAACGGGCACCGACAACGTATCGAGGCTCAAGCATCGTACCGAAGCTGTGAATGCTCATCGCTTCTTTCAGGAGCGTAAGGATGAGCATGGTAGGGGAGCGTTCTGCGGCCGAGAAGCCAGACCGGGAGGACTGGTGGAGCCAGCAGAAGTGCGAATGCCGGAATGAGTAGCGCCTTGCATGTGACAACCATGCACACCGCAAGCCTGAGGGTTCCTGGGCGCTGTCAATCATCCCAGGGTCAGTCGGGTCCTAAGCCGAGGACGTTGTAGTCGTAGGCGATGGCAAGCAGGTTGGATAATCCTGCACCGCAGGCGGTCGTGAGGAGTGAAGCGGGGACGCGATAGGGAAGGTGAACCCATCGAATGGACAGGATGGGCTTCCAGCGCGAAGTGCGAGAACGAGGCAAATCCCGTTCTCAGCAGCATGACGGCTGGGACGAGCCTGCGCCAGCGGGCGGAAGTCACCGGTCCCCAGGTCGCCGAGAAAAGCCGCTAGCCAGACCGAACTGCGCCCGTACCGCAAACCGCCACCGGTAGGCTGGGAGAACTCTCCCCAGGTGAACGAGTGAGCCTCTGTCAAGGAACTCGGCAAATTGACCCCGTACCTTTGGAAGAAGGGGTGCCCCAGTAGTTTGTCCTTCACGTAAGGATGGACGAGGGGGTCGCAGAAAATCG
>DATGLM010000008.1:0-82831 GCA_035294125.1 Ktedonobacteraceae bacterium
TCCTGTGTCGCTGCGTCCGGTGGTGCGCAAGCGGCATTATGAGGTCAACATGCGGCAGATGGTGGCGCAGGTGGCAGGCTGTGTGCTGACGACGGAGGCATGGCGCCCCTTCGCGGATGGGGTGATACCTGATGAGATAGAGGACGCTGATCTGTCGGTGACGTTTCATTTTCTCTTTGAGCGGGTGCTGGACTACCTGCAAGAAAAGCAAGAGCGCAAGCCGAATTGGAGCTATTTAAAGACGGTTCATCGTAAGCGCGTTGTCTATCAGTTAGAGCAGCTACGGTAGCTTAGAGGGTGATGTTATTATGGAGATACAGAAGGCTATACAGGAGTTTTTAGAACTCCATGAACTGGATAATTGCTCACCTAAGACGATTAGGACGTATGAGCAAAGGCTCCGTTACTTCTTTACGTGGCTACAGTCTGCGCATGGTGTTACTGAAGTAGAGGGCTTGAAACTGGAGCACCTGCGTGGTTGGATGGCTTATCTCAAGAAGACTCCAACGTATCGGGGTAAGCCGCTTAGTGATGAGTCCATTTATAGCTATGGTCAGTCGTTGGTGGCTTTCTGCCACTGGCTGGAGCGTGAGGAGTTGATAGAGAAACCGATAACGCCGCGCTTCAAGCTGCCTCGTGTTGAGAAGAAGTTTGTTCCTACCTATACATCGGGGGATGTCCGGAAGCTGCTAGATGCCTGCGAAGAAGGTAGTGAGAGTAACCCGCCTTTGCGCAGGGCGTTGACAGCGCGTAACAGGGCGATAGTGAGCCTGTTTATTGATACGGGTATTCGTCTGAGCGAACTGGTGGGGCTGCGTTTGGGCGATATTGATAGACAGACTCGTGTGATCGTGGTACACCGCAAGGGGAATAAGTGGCAGCAGGTTCCGGTGTCCCGTGATGGTTTTAAGCCGTTTCATAACTACTTGTCTCACCATCGCATTATCCTTGCGGGATATAAGAGCGATGAGGACTACAAGCCGCGCAAGGATGACCCTGTGTTTCTGGCGAATGATGGTGAACCGCTCACGATTTGGGGTGTGTCGATGCTCTTTAAGCGGTTGAAGAAACGGACGGGGATAGATGGTAAGAAGGTGGGTGCCCATCAATGCCGCCGGTATATGGCGACGACACAGTTGGCGATGGGCCGTAGTCCTCTGGATGTCCAGCGTCAGATGGGGCATACTTCACTGAAGATGACGAATCATTATGCTTCTCTCACAGTTCAGCAGTTACATAGGTCTCATGAGAGGTACTCGCCTTTGCGGGCTGAAAAAGGTGGGTCGGAAGAGGCTTACGGTTCTGGTTACTGGACTGAGGAGTAGTGATTTTGGAACTGCTAACTCTCCAAAAATGGCAGCAGTTCCAATGTATCCAAGAGGGTTTTACAGGCTGGTTCAGGGGGTGGGTGACAACCGCTAGTTTACACGCAGTAGGTCTGGGGTTCGAATCCCTAGTCGCCCACTTCCTTTATCTCTCTTCATCATCATCGTTCTCATCGTCCTCTTCCTCTTCCTCGTCGGCGGTGGCGGAGACGTGTTCGTGCTTCTCCAGCAGTTCACGCACGTTTTGGAGAAGGGGTTCGATGTCGAAGGGTTTGTAGATAACGTGGATGCCTTGAGAGACGAGGTAGCCTTCTTGCTCGCGCACCTCATCGAGGGCGGCAGTGCAGACAATAACGGGGATGTGAGCGGTCGAGCGTTGCATCTTGAGCATTTGCAGCATTTGCCAGCCGCTTTTTTGATCGCCAAAGACGAAGTCCAGGATGATGAGATCGGGTTTGATTTTTTTAACCTCGTCGATATGCTGAAAGGGAAAGCCGGAGAGGATGACCTCGTGTCCCTCCTCCTCTTCCAGTAGAATGCGAAACAACTCCAGTATTTCCTGTGTGTCATTGACTACGAGAATGCGCGCCACATCTTTCTCCTCTCCTTTTAGCGAATTTTTGCCCGCTGTATGATAACATATCTGATCTTGTTGCGCAAAAAGGCAAGGACCCGGTCAGGTCATTGCTTTTTCTATCTATACCAGGCTCAGGATCAGGCCGATAAGGACACCGGCCAGGGTGCCAATGGTGACGACGACGAGGAATTCGAGGCCGGCGCGCAACGGGCCTTTGTGGGTGTAACGTGATTTGATGGCACCCAGAAGCAGAGCTGTGAGCGCCGTAAGACCGTAAGCCCACCAGCGCGTTTGTGGCAGGCTGAAGATGACGGGGATGGTGGGGACGAGGCCGCCGACAACGAAGGAGAGGCCAATCTGCAAGCCCTCGCGCAGGGGGGTGACCTGCTTCTCTTCTGTAATGCCCAGTTCATCATGCAGCATGGCCTGATGCCAGCGGTCTTCATTAGCCGTCAAATGGTTGACCACGCGGTCGAGCAGTGGGCCGCTGAAGCCCTTTTTGCGGTAAATGGTGCGCAGTTCTGCTCGCTCCTCATCCGGCTCATTTTCGATCTCGAAGCGTTCAACGGCGATGCGTTTGTCGAGCACCTCTTTCTCGGTGTTGGCCGAAAGATAGCCGCCAAGTGCCATTGAGACAGCACCGGCCAGCACTTCGCCGAGCACGATCAGCAGCAGGTGCGTAGGTGCAGTCGCGCTGACCGCCATGATGAAGACCAGCGTGGTGACGAGACCGTCGTTCAGTCCAAAGACAATCTCGCGCAGCCAGTCTCCCCCGTGTGGATGTTGCTCCTCAATTGGTCTCGTTATTACCGGATCAGGCTCTTTTCTCATTTGCGTCATGCAAGTATATCTATCCTCTCAGGCTGTTTGCCGTCGTTGTCATTTCACGCTCGTTGCGTACGCAAGGCTTCTTTCCTGTAGCACGTTTCTTTGAGAGCCATTGTAGCACTATCCAGGGGAGGTTTAAAGGGGGAGATATGTGCCCTTGAAGGTGATGCCCGTAGAGGCGATGCCCGGTGCTCGCCCGTGATTCTACCTTCCTACCTATTGGAATGGGTCACGGCGGGCGACCCTGAAGGTCGCCCCTACGGGGAGGCGGTTTCCCCGCAAGGATGCAGGAACCGATCATATCAATTCCTGCGCGATTACAGGTTGTGCGAGATCAGGAATGGAACAGGAGGTGCTGGGTCAGGAGCATGATGACCGGGAGCGCGATGATTGTCAGGGAGAGCGCCAGCAGCCGCCAATCCTGCTCGCGCTCCTCTTGAGTAACTTGCAGCGCTGAGGGGAGCCACCAGCCGAGGCGGCGGGCGAGGTAGATGAAGAGACCAAGCAGGCCAGCCAGAATGGCGATGCTGGCGAGAATGTTGCGTAGCACCAGCAGGAAATCGCTGCCGCGAGCAAGCACGCCCACGACAAGGGAGGCGATGAGCAGAAGGGCCACAACGCCCAGACCTGTCAAGAGTTGCTGCTGCCGGGAAACAGAACGCAATTGCTGATCACTCATGGGTATTGAAAACCTCCTTAATATCAGTGTTTTTGTTCATCCTCTGATCACAGACTGTGTTTCAAAGACATTCATGTGCTAACACGCACGAGAAGCGGACAGAGTTTCCGTGGCTGGAGATGTGGATGACTTAGTAAAGAAATAGAGATAAATATAAGCATACCTCAACCAGATCTCAACTTTTCCTCCCTCCCCTGATTGCTTCATATTTCTCATAATAAGTTCGTCTACTCGGAAGTTTGACAGAGGCGCGACTGTTAGCCGGACGGTCCGGCTACATATTGGATCTGGGCATGAGCATGATGCAATAGAGCACGATGTTGTGCTCGGTCCTGTTTTTTGAAAGTGAGGATACGATATGCGTTTCTCTTTACGCACCAGGTTAGGTCTCGCGCTCTCATTTGTAGCAGTGAGCGCTCTGTGTCTGTCGTTGCTGATTTCAACCCATTATGGAGCGCACGCGGCGCCCAGTGCAACCACGATCAAGCTCTCGGCCAATTCTGCCCCACCAACGACTGCGCTGACGGTAACGGGAAAGAGCTTTGGCGCGAGCGAAAGCGTGAATGTTGATTTTGACAAAACTCTGGTAGGAACGACCACCACCGATGGTACCGGCGCATTTACTGTGTCGGTGAAGGTTCCTAAGTCTGCTCTGCCCGGCAGCCATACCTTCACGGCTGTGGGCCAGACGAGCAAACTCTCGGCGTCGGCTTCTTTCACCGTGCAGACACAATGGACCACCTTCGGTTTTGACCAGCACCGCACCCACTTCAACCCCTATGAGAATGTGATCACACACTCGAACGTATCTGCCCTGGTGCTGGATTGGTCATTCCCTGGCGGCGCTGCCATCTCATCTTCTCCGGTAGTGAATAGCGGCGTTGTCTATATTGGATCAGCCAGCGGGACTCTCTACGCCCTCAATGCGACGACGGGCGCGATGCTGTGGAGCGCACCTACCGGCGGCGCGATCACCTCTACACCGACCTTTGATAGCGGCATGATTTTTGTTGGCTCCGCCGATGGCAATCTGTATGCGTTCAACAAGTCGGGAACGCAGGTCTGGAAATTCCCCACGAAGGGGGCTATCACAGCTTCGCCTCTGGCTGCTGGTGGCGTGATCTATGTCGGGTCGAACGACGGCGATCTGTATGCCATCAGTGAGTCGACGGGTGCGGAAGTGTCAACATGGTCGGCCCCCTTCGCGACCAGTGGCCCGATTAATTCTTCAGCGACGATCAGCACAGGCGTAATCTATGTTGGCTCCAATGACGGCAATCTGTACGCCATCAATGCCAGCAACGGTACGGCCTACTGGACAGCTCCCTTCACGACCGGCGGTCCAATCACCTCCTCGCCAGTGGTTTTCAACAACGCCGTCTATGTCGGGTCCGAGGATGGCAACCTCTATTCTGTGAACGCGACGACCGGCACAATGAATTGGAAGCATGCGGTGGGTGCCGCGATTGACTCCTCCCCCGCGATTGATACCAGCACCAACGTGGTCTATGTTGGTGCATCAGATAACAAGGTGCATGCGTTCAAGATTGGCAAGGGCGCGGGACTGTGGACCTACGCGACGGGCAATGTAGTGACCTCTTCACCATCGGTAGCGAATACCGTGCTCTACGTCGGCTCCAACGACGGCAAGCTCTACGCGCTGAAGGCCTCCCTGGGGACACTCCTCTGGAGCTATACGACGGGCGCAGCGGTCTCGTCCTCTCCAGCGGTTGCCAACGGCGTTGTCTATGTTGGCTCCAACGATGGCAAGCTCTACGCCTTCGACCTGCCAGCAGCATAAGAGGCGAGCTTAGCCAGAGGTACATACGCTTTAAGCAGGTAGGGGCTGGATGGCGCCATCCAGCCCCTACCGTTTTCATAAACGAGAGGACAATGCAAGCTTTTTTAACCAGCGTTCTATGTTTTACTATCCACGAGTTTGTTGCCAGAAGGAGCTATACGGCAGGGTTTGTTGGTTGACCCGTCTTCCTTGTCATGCTTGCGGAGCTGCGTCCCGCTCGCAAAGAGGAAAGCGCAGGTGAGCTACGAGAAGAACATGCATCACGTGTAAGGCGGGTCAGCCAACAAACCCTGAAAAACCAGAAAGCAGCAAAAAATTTTTGAATTTTTGGAATTTGCCGATTTTCTAATCAAAGAGACGGAAAGGTTTATTGACTTTTCAGAACTGACCGACTACAATTAGAAGAGACTCAACTGAACAGATGACGGCATCTCGTTGAAATTTTTAGGAGGCAGTTTCATGGCTGTTGTTCAACCCGACTACTATCGTCATGAGAACCTCGTCCGCAAATCGATACAGATTCCCTCGACGCAGCACAAGGAACTCAAGGCGCTGGCCGTTGAACTCGAAGCATCGTTAGGGGATGTAGTGGAGACTATAATGGAACTGATGCAACAGGATAATTACCGACAGGTAAAGGCCGCAATCTTACAGAAACGCGAACGCGAACTTTCCCCCATCACCCGCGCACTCGATGACGCTTACGCTTATCTTGGAACCCTCCCAGAAACATTAGAAGACTGCCAATTCTTTTTTGATGCTGGCTATGAAGGTATGGTTGCATAAGGTAATTCGTGCATGAGTAGTGAGGCCAGGCATACAACGCCCAGCCCGGAACGTACAAGGCACCATGAGCCATCTTCTCATCATATACCCAGTCCACGTCGTGGAGAAATCTGGGACGTGAACTGGTCTCCCGGACGAGGAGCAGAACAACAGGGAACGCGGCCCGCGCTGATTATTCAAAATGATCGCGGCAACGCATCACCCTCATATCCCCTGACGATTGTGGCCTCCATGAGCAGGACCGAACGTGAGTTGCCCTTGCATGTTCGCATTCTGCCCACAGAAGAGAATGGTCTGACGGCAGAGACAGATGTGAAGTGCGAACAGATCATGACCATCGAGAAATCACGTCTCCTGCGCCGTCGCGGCAACATCACGCCCGAAGAGATGAGCAAAGTGGACGTGGCCCTGAAGCTAAGTCTGAGCCTTCCTTGACGAGTCCTCCTCCCTACTTAAAAATAATGAGACATTATACTACATGAGTTAAAGGATAGAAACAATGCATATTACACCATTGAGAGTTGCGCTGGCACAGGTCAATGTGACGGTGGGCGATCTGGAGGGTAATACGCGGAAGATACTGGCTGCTATGCGGCAGGCGCACGAGGCGGGTGCGCACGTGGTCTGCCTGCCAGAACTGGCACTGACGGGCTATCCGCCCGAAGATTTGCTGCTCAAGCCAGGCTTTGTGGACGATAACCTGCGCAAACTGGACGAGCTGATCGAGCGCAGCAACGAATTTCCGGGCCTGACCTCAGTGATCGGCTTCGTGGACCGCGACCTTGACATCTATAACGCTGCCGCGGTCATCCATGAAGGGAAGCTGGCGGGCGTTTACCACAAGCATTACCTGCCCAACTACGGCGTGTTTGACGAGAACCGCTACTTCCAGGCGGGCCGTCAAGCCCCCATCTTTCTGGTCAATGGCGTGCATGTCGGGGTGAACATCTGCGAGGATATCTGGTATCCGACAGGGCCGATGACGCTGCAGGCACACGCGGGAGCCGAGGTCATTCTCAATATCAACGGCTCGCCCTACTATGTCGGCAAGGGCATTTTCCGGCAGGAGATGCTGGCGACCCGCGCCGCCGATAACGAGATAATCGTCGCCTATCTCAACATGGTGGGCGGGCAGGATGAACTGGTCTTCGACGGCGGCAGCATGGTCTTCAACGAGCAGGGAACGCTCATCGCCCGCGGCAAGCAGTTCGAGGAGGACTTGCTGATTGTCGATCTCGACACCGCCTCGGTCTTCCGCTCGCGCCTGCACGATCCGCGCCGCAGGCAGGAACGTCTGCTGGTCTCAGCAACCGAGGTGCCGCTTATTCGCGTGACGGAAGGGCAGGCAAAGCCAACATCCCCAACTGTAGTAAAGCGAGAGGAGCGGCGTGCTTACGGGCAGGAAGGGATGCCGCCGGGCGCGTATCAGACTCCTTCGGCCAGCACTTCAAGCAGGTGGGTGGTGCTGGGGGCCCCGCAGCGCATCGAGCCGGAGATGAGCCGCCTGCGGGAGATCTACTCGGCGCTGGTGCTGGGAACCCGCGACTACGTGCGCAAGAACGGCTTCAAGAACGTGGTTATCGCCCTCTCCGGCGGCATCGACTCGTCGCTGACGGCGACGATTGCCGTTGACGCACTGGGCGCGGAGAACGTCCTGGGCATCTCTATGCCTTCCGGCTACTCTTCCGAGGGCAGCAAGACGGACGCGCAGGCACTGGCGGAGAATCTGGGCATCGAGATGCTGACTATCCCCATCGAGGAGACGTTCCGCACGACGCTGAAGACGCTGGAACCGGCGCTGGGCAAGGGCGACTACGGCCTGGCGGCGGAAAACTTGCAGGCGCGTATTCGCGGCAACATCCTGATGACCATTTCCAACAAACTCGGCCCACTGGTGCTCACCACAGGCAACAAATCAGAGATGGCGACGGGCTACAGTACGCTCTACGGCGACATGGCCGGCGGCTTCGCCGTGCTCAAGGATGTGCTCAAGACGCTGGTCTACGAGCTGGCAATCTACCGTAATACGGTGGGAGAGAAGCCGGTGATCCCGCAGGCAGTGATCGAGAAGGCTCCCTCGGCGGAACTGCGCCCCAACCAGAAAGATGTTGATAGCCTGCCCCCCTACGAAGTGCTCGACCCTATCCTGCGCGCTTACGTGGAGGAGGATCGCAGCTTTGAAGAGATGCTGGCGATGGGCTTTGAGCGCAAGACAGTTGAGCGCGTGATGCGCCTGGTGGATACCAGCGAATACAAGCGCCGCCAGGCTCCCCCCGGCGTCAAAATCACCACCCGCGCCTTTGGCCGCGACCGCCGCCTGCCCATTACCAACAGATACAGGGAGACATGAGCGAGTAGACTATAATACGATGGGTCCCGCGTGGCTTGTAGAGGCTTGCCGCGTATAGTAGGGCCACTCCTTTTTGGGTGGCCTGCCCGGGAACATGCTCGTACTCAAATAGCCATTGTGTCTCCGTTCACATAAAACAGACGTGGTAATGGTATACTATGTTGTAGATGATTGTCGCGGAGAGTAGCGCATGGGCCGGGCTAGAGGAGGAAGCGCCGGTTGACGAGGTGGAGGCTGTTCGGAATCAGTCAGCGGGGAGCCTCCAGGGCTGATCACGTCCCTGAGAAGGCGATCTACAAAACCATCCGGCAACGGGTGGGACAAAAGGTCGCCGGTGATGTTGTAGTTATTGAAACAAAGATAACACAACCCAACAGAAAGGATACCCGACCTCACATGTGCGGTATCATAGGCTACGTTGGCCCCGAAGGGTCCGACGCTACTACTATATTGCTCGATGGCCTGCGCAAACTGGAATATCGTGGCTATGACTCGGCGGGCATCGCCGTTCGCAACGCCGATGGCTCGCTCGAGGTGCTGCGCAAAGCAGGCAAGCTCTCCAATCTCGTCGCCGCCGTCAACAGTGATGGCTTAGCTACAGCAAAAACCTCGCTCGGCATCGGTCACACACGCTGGGCGACGCACGGGCGCCCCAACGACACCAACGCGCATCCCCATCCCGACTGTACGGGCGTGCTCACCGTCGTTCACAACGGCATCATCGAGAACTATGCGGAACTGCGTCACAAACTGGAACAGGGCGGACATACCTTCCGCTCTGAGACGGATACCGAAGTGCTGTCACACCTGATCGAGCATTATTACTTCGTCGAGGGGCACCAGGATCTCGAAGAGGCCGTGCGACTGGCCCTGCGCTGTGTCAATGGCTCCTACGCTATCGCCGTGGTCAGTGGCGAACAGCCCGACCTGCTGGTGGGCGCCCGTTGCAACGGGCCGCTCATCGTCGGTGTGGGCGAGAACGAGCAGTTTCTGGCTTCCGACATCCCGGCCATCCTCAAGCATACACGCCGCGTCATCATTCTGGACGAGGGCGAGATTGCCGCGCTGCGCCCCAACAGCGTCCATATCACGAAGCTCGACGGCACGCCGGTGCAGCGCGAGCCGATTACGATTGACTGGGATGCCGAGGCGGCGGAAAAGGGTGGCTATCCCCACTTCGCGCTGAAAGAAATCAACGAACAGCCCGATGCGCTGCGCCGCGCTCTGCTGGGCCGCGTCCACGAGGGCCAACTGCGCCTGCCGGAACTCGAACACATGCAGCAGGCGGGCCTGCTCGACAACATCCAGCGCATCGTCATCGTCGCCTGTGGCACCTCGTATCACGCGGGGCTGATCGCCAAATACGCCATCGAAAAATGGGCGCGCATCCCCGTCGAGACGATCACCGCCGCCGAGTTTCGCTACTGCGATCCCATTATCGGGCCGGAGACGCTCTGCATCGCCGTCACGCAGTCGGGTGAGACGGCGGACACGCTGGTGGGCATCCGACAGGCGCGAGAGCTGGGCGCTCCTGTCATCGCCATCACCAACATCGTCGCCAGCGCCATTACGCGCCTCGCAGACGCCGTACTCTACCTGCAGGCGGGTCCGGAAATCTGCGTCGTCGCCACCAAAACCTTCGTCACCTCCGTCACCGTGCTCTCCCTGCTCGGCCTCTACCTTGCCCGACAGCGCGGGCGCATCAGCGACGAGGAACTGGCTCAGACGCTCTCCGCCCTTGAGCGCATCCCTGACCAGGTGCAGCAGATTCTCGACGCGGCCTCAGTGCCGGACGACACCATCCAGCCCCTGGCGAAGCGCATGGCGCATTGCGGCAGCATGATGTTCATCGGGCGCGGCGTCGGCTATCCCACCGCGCTGGAAGGCGCGCTCAAACTCAAGGAAATCTCCTACATCCACGCCGAAGGCTTCCCCGCCGGCGAACTCAAGCACGGCTCCATCGCCCTGCTCGACCCGGATACCCCTCTCATCGCCGTCGCTACCGCCTCGCATGTCTATGAAAAAGTGGTCAGCAACATGCAGGAGGTGCGCGCCCGCGACGCCCGTGTCATCGCTGTCGCCACGCAGGGAGACGAGGCCATCTGCCAGCACGCCGACGACATCCTCTACGTCCCCCCCACGCTGGAAACCCTCAGCCCTCTGCTGGCGATCATTCCCCTGCAACTCTTCGCCTACCACGCGGCAGTAGCAAGAGGATGCAATGTGGACCAGCCGAGGAACCTGGCGAAGTCGGTGACGGTGGAGTAGGAGGATCGGGCAAAGAGAGCGCCGTGTTCAGGAAGAATGAAGTTGTGGACTCGCCGAATAAAGTTGCGGACTGAAGCCCTCCCATAAGGCAAGGGTTCAAGTATATCAGGAGGTCAATTTCATTTGAAAAATTTGATATCCTGGTAATCCAATGCTCAGACCAGGAAGCCCCTATGAACAGCTCCTGGTCTGAGCATTATTCATAACAATCCTATTACCGACACCGTTCTAGCTATATTCTCTTGACGTTTACAGATGAATCCACTTTGGAGAATTTCCTACCGCTCTTGACACAGGCTGGGTCTGATGCCATTATAGGTTGCATCTGGCACAGATTGAGAAATTGTCTTTGGCCTCGGAGTGGTCTCACAAGTTCACTACAGATTGTTACCGATTTTACCATTACGTGAAAGAATAACTGGAGAGATACGCATAGGTTGTATCAAGAATATTTAGATCATATGTTCTATGATTGTCTTTACTATAAAGTGGGTAGATTCGGTGTGATAGTTTTCAATGTTGATGCGCATAAATCTCACGACGCTGGTCATGATCGCTTAAACAGCTTTTGCATAGCTCACGCGTGAGAAGGCATATTGGGAGAGGAACCTATGGTTCAGTTTGGACTGTTTGAGAAGTTACCTCCTTCACTTTTTGCACCCCTTGTTGCACGAAATGCGGCTTTTTATAGTGAAGTACTTTTAGTCCTGTTTGCTGAGGCACAGCATCACCAGGAGCCTCTCTCGAGAGAACTATCACTTACCCTTGTCATGGATGTCTTTGAGATGATGGAGGAAATTGATGTTTTCGCTGATTTGGGAGAAGAAGAGAACGTCCTGAATTTCGAAAGCCAGAGTGACACGCGAAGTAGGGCGGGAGCTGTGTTGCGCTACCTCACGCGTTGTCAGTGGCTTCACGAAGAGGTGCAGGGCGATTTCTCTGTCGCCTATACCTTGCCGGACTATGCCTTTCGTATACTCAGCACCTTCCACGATATCACCACAAATACGAAAGCTCCCCTACAAGGTCTCATCTGCACCATTCACGACCTCTTACAGGCGGCGGTACGTGAAGGGGATGACCTTATTCGGATATCACAGGCCCACCGTGAAACACACCATCTTCTTAATGCCCTCAAGGAGCTGCAACACAATATCGGGGTACATATTGAAGCCATCTTGCAGCAGACGGCTCCACATCTGATTCTCGAGCAGGCATTTGGGGTATATCTGCATGAAATCACGCGCCGTGCCTATCATGAACTACGCACTACCGATCATGTCTCGCGGTTCCGTCCTGGTATCAACGCTGCGCTTCTGGAACTTAGTAAAAGAGACTACTCTTCAATCCACGAGGCTAAAGGGCGGCAGAACGGCCAGGTGAGACGGGAGCACGACGCGCAACGCATTTTAGAGCAGTTACAAGATATCCGTGATCAATTCGATAGACTGGATGGTCTTCTTCACGCTATTGATAGCCGCCACAGCCAGTTCTTCGAATCGGCGATACGCTCTATCGAGCACATGTTGCTTGCGAGCAGCACAACGAGTGGACATCTCCATGCCATCTTATCGCACCTGCTAAGCCCTCACATGAGAGAAATCACGGGCGATGAGATTTCTAAGACCCCATTCGATGAGCTGAGCCAGCAGCTCGTCACCCTCGACGAATTTACCTTGCTTGATAAAAAGTCGCTCGCGCCTGTACGTCGCGCCCGTGAGTCATTTACTCCAGATCCTCAAGAACGCCCACCTCTCGACGACGAAGCGATCTTAGCTGCGCAGCAGGAAACGTTGAAGCAAATGTTTCGCGCCGTATCCCGTGCCCGCGTACGAAAATTCGCAGAGGACCTCTTGTGTGAGCGTGACGAGCGTTGCGCCAGCGAGTTTCCGCTTTCAGGAGCAGAGGATTTACCCCTCTTGATCTATCTTAAAGTCTATGGCGACGGCACGCTCGGTTATGTCACTGAAGAGCTGGAAGAAGCAGAAAAGATCGAGCGAAACAACGTCGGTTTTCGCAACTTCCGTATTCGCCGGGTAATATCGCCGTCAACAAGCGTATAGAGTGAGCCAAACTAGAAAGGAAGCGCAGGCAGTGGATGTAGGTACTTTTTCTGAGAACTACACGAGCCTCTCGCCAAGTGAGAAGGCGCAGTTTGCTGACACCATTCGCATCCTGCTAAGCGAAGGTTTGATCTGGCGCGAAGACGAGAGCATGCGTGACGTGTATCTGTTTCTCAAGCGATACACTGATCTCGTCAGGGACTATCTCGGCATTGCCGGATGGGAATTACAGTATCACGAACAATGCGCTACGTTTCAGGTGACTCACCGTGATGGCCACCATAGAAAACGCCTGAGCCTGGATACCACCATCTGGCTCCTTCTCTTGCGTATGCTCTATGCGGAGCAGCAAGAGTCGACGAAACCACGCCTGACACGCTATCCAACCGTTACCATCGAGACTCTTATCCTCCGCTACACAGAGCTTCCTCACGCCAGGAAATACAAGCGGACGAGTTTTGAAGAGGCGCTACACCAGCTTCAGCGCTACCCGCTTATTCGTGCAGCCAATGGCGGTAGTTTAAAGGTCAGGAACGGGGAACAAGTGGTCGAACTCCTACCGCCATTGGAAGCCGTCGTCACCGCAGCGAATGCTGCTGCGGTCGCTTCTCGGCTTTCTGAATACCTGGGAGCGTCGGAAGAGGAGCCTCCAGACAATGAAGGGGATCTGTAAAACGAAAAGGATGAACTTATGCTTTCCCTGACACGCATCTTTCTCTATAACTGGCATCGCTTCACTTCTGCCGTTCTTGAAGTCCAGGATGGCTTGTACCTGACCGGTCATAATGGATCGGGCAAATCAACTATCCTTGATGCCTTGCAAGTGGTGCTTCTCGCAGACCTCAATCTCATTAAATTTAATATCTCCGCACAGGAGAAATCTGATCGCACACTCAATGGATTTGTGCGGGGAAAGATTGGTGAAACCCGCTGGTTGCGTCCTGGCAACTGTGTCGGTTACATTGCCCTGGAGTTCACCGACACAGAGACCGGCAGTGGCACAACACTGGGATGCTGCATTGAAGCAGGAGAATCACTGGGTCCAAATGGGGAGCGGACGTATTTTATCCTCAACGAACGGCTTGATACCACACTTTTCTTGTCTGAAGGGCAGCCACGCACACGCAGCCAATTAAAGAAAGCCATCCAGAGGGGGGTCAACGGCAGGTACTACGACACTGTCAAGGAGTACCAGGACGATCTACTAGTTGCGCTTGGTAATCTCCATCGACGCTTCTTCGACCGCTTCCGCCATGCGCTAAGCTTTTCACCAATCACGAATGTGAACAAATTCGTGGAAGAGTGGCTTCTCAACGAATACCCGCTACAGCTCCAGAATCTTCTCTTAGTGGTCAGTCGGCTGGAGGACCTGCGAAAGACGACGAAGACCGTCGAAGAGAAAATTAGATTGCTCACTCAAATCGGCGAGGCCCAGAAGTCCTATCAGCGCTACAAATTCTTTCAAAGCCAATACGAACTCCTGCACGCATTGCTCAGACAAGAAGAAGCGGAGCGGGAGGTTTCCCGCCAAGAAAAAACGATACAGGAGATACAAACACAGTTAGACCAGTGTGAGCGAGAAAGTAAGGCCGTTGAGGCAGCGTTGCAGGGCGCTAAGACCGCCAGAGATGAGACGGCAAAGCAACTCTACGGAATGGATGTCGTCAATCAGCAGCAGTCTCTCAATGAAAAGATCGAGGAAAAGACTCGCGCAGCAGACATACTTGCGGCGCAGAAATTGCGCCTCTTGCAGGATCTGCATAATATAGCGGCATTTCTACAGACCGTACAAGACGTTTCCTTCTTGGAAGCTGAAGAACGGTCTGCGATCTCCGTTTTACATGAGGCCATTAGTAACCTCCGCCGAGAAGTACCTATTCCAGTCAACCTGCCGACCTTCGTCGACACAGCAATTGATAGCCTTCGGAGCGCATTTGACCGCGTACGGGGATTTAGAGCGGCGCTGGACGAACAAATAACGCATGCAGAGAACCGGATAGGGGAGCTGGAGAAGGAGATCAACCAGCTCGCGAGAGGTATCTCGATTTCGTATCCATCTCACGTGGAGATTCTACGCAGCAGGCTTGAACCTGTCGTCGGAGTGCGTCCCGCCGTGCTGTGTGAACTTCTTGAAGTCCCAGACGAGCGCTGGCAGGCCGCGGTTGAGGCTATGCTGGGAGAAAGGCGCTTCCTGATCATTGTCCCTGTGGGTACCTATGAGCGGGTCCTCGGCTATATTGAAACCTTTAAGAAGGATAGCAGCCTGCATGATGCTGGTGTTCTCGACCTCGAAAAAGCCTATGCGGAGAGACGGGGAGCACTGCAACACAGCCTGGCGCACGAGGTGAACGTTGCAGATACCTACTTGCAAGCGTACATCGACTCTATTTTGGGAAACATCATCACCTGCGAGTCGGTACAGGAGTTGAGAAGACATCGCCGCGCGATCACTTCCGATCTGGTTTACTACAATGAGTGGGCAGTTCGCGTACTCTCGCCAGAAAATTTTCGCAACTGGTTTGTAGGCCAGCGCGCGAGAAAGTCGCAGATTGAGGTCCGCAAGCAAGAGCAGGAACAGAAACACCGCATAGTATCACAACTTACACCCGAGCGGAATCGCCTGAAAGACGTAGAAAGCCAGCTCGATAGGGGGCTGATCGGCCCTCTCTTGCTGCTAAGAAAAAGCCTGGAATCCCCGCCGGAAGACGCACCCCTTCGCCTAGAAATTGCGGCCCTGATCGCCGAGCGCGATGCGCTCGATATGAGCGGCGCCAATCGGCTGAGAGCAGAATTGCGCCGCATTGGGGAGATAATCAACCGGGAAGAAGCAGCTCTCAATCAGATCAGCCAGCAAATGGGGAAGTTGGACTCCGACAAAAAGAAGGCGATCAATGATAGATGCGCTGCCGATGAGACCGTGGCAGTGCGTCAACAAGCGGTATTAGAAATGCAAGAGAAGTATCCTACCGCCGTTTCCTCAGCAGGAAAGCTTCTAGAAGAACAGAAAGGTGAAGACGACCTCACGCATGCTATCGGGAATGCAGACAGAGCGGCGAAAAGTTACGCAACCCAGTCAGCCAAGGCAATGACCGACTTTCGTGATTTGGGACTGAGTTACAATATCAAGTATCAGTTTGCAGGCATTCCTGGGAGCCTGGAAGAAAAGCGCTACACCCACGAGCGCGGGCGGTTAGAGTCGACGGAACTGCCCCAATACGAGGAAAGAATCGCGCAGGCGAAGCAGGAAGCGGAGCAGGAGCTGAGAGAGCATGTACTGCACATCTTGCGCGAGCGTATTGCTAACGCGAAGGATGAACTGCAGCGCATGAACGATGCGTTGCGACCACTGACTTTCCACGGCGACCGCTATCAGTTTCGCTGGTATCCTGCTGACGCTATGCGCGAGTATCACGACCTGATCGTTAACTCCCAGTTACTCGGTGCAGGTTCTCTCTTCGAGAGCGAATTTTACCGAAGTAATCAGGAGGCTTTCGATCGATTTTACGAGGAACTCACACGTGTTCCACAAAGCGATGCAGAGAGGAGGGCCAGGGAGCGCCTCACCGACTACCGAACATACCTTGAGTACGACATTGAAGTAAAAACCAGTGATGGCAATACTTCCCGGCTCAGCAGAATTGGTGGCGAGACGTCGGGCGGCGAGACTCAAACCCCTTTCTATGTTGCAGTTGCGGCATCGTTCGTTCAGCTCTACCATATCATGGATGAGGGAAAGCGTCGCCGGGGACGTCCGACAATCCGACTTGCGGTTTTTGACGAGGCATTCAATCGAATGGATCAGAGCCGCATTGGTGTCGCTCTCGATATGCTGCAGCAATTCGGGCTCCAAGTGGTTACAGCCACCCCTCTGGAACGCTGCGAATACCTTGTTCCTAAAATTTGTACGAATTATGTTCTCAAACGCGTGGGCGAAGAGATTCTCATCGACGAGTACAGCAACTACGCGGCGAAGTTGGAGGAGATGTATGGAGCATGATCCGCTCTCATTGCTGCCAGAAGTCAAAATTATCTTAGAAACATTGCTTGCCCAGGCAGAACAGCCTGGAAGAAAACGAGTGACGCGGGTACGCCTACACGCACAAGCTTACGACTGGTACTATGCGGGGAGTATACGCTACAGCGTGAATGAGCAGGTGCAACTCCTGGAAGCGAAGGGGTGGTTACGCCTACATTGGCAGAAATTTGAAAGGGGCAACATGCTCGAAGCGATAGACTTGGTGGCGCAGCAGGAGGCCATCGGAGGACTGAATGCTCTGCTGGGCCGCACTCCAATTCATGAAATGCGGACAAGGATGCGCCAGCTGCTCGACCAACAAGAAACGCATAGAGGCTGGTTCGACTCGTTCGTGTCCTGGGCTAGAACGCAACTCGATGCAAACAAATCAGTCGCTCCATTGAGCCTACAAGACTTGCGGGAAAGTCAGGACCTGCTGACGGCCCTCTCCGCAATTGCGGACCTACAATCTCCAGTATTCGAAAGATCACTAAGTGTACGCCTCTTCAAGAACAGCAAGCGCCTCGAAGAACTGCGCGCAGGAATTGTATATGTCTTGCGTATGCATGAGCCGGATGCAGCCAGGTATGGTGATGATGAGTGGGCCTTGCTCCAGGCTCATCACATCAATCGCCCTCCTGAGCGGGTTCCCCTTACAGGGCCAATTGACCTTCTTATTCGAAATACCTCGCGCGGTAGGATTGAGTCTGAGACATATCTTCGCCTTGAGCCTGGGTTATCTAGCATCAGTCTCTCTGAGGACATATTGCGTTCTGCAGTGGTCAGAGCTTGTCCAGCAAAGGCCATCATTACTGTCGAGAACCTGACCAGTTTCAGCGAATTGCTGATTATTCGTCCCCTCGACATCATGGCCGTACATACGGGAGGGTTCGCCAGCCCTAGCCTTACGGCATTTCTCTATAATATACGCGACTATCGACCTGGACTTCCGTTCTTCCACTGGGGAGACCTGGATGCGGGTGGGCTTCGTATTCTGGCGCATTTACGCCGACGACTCGGCCGCGTGATTCCCCTTGGCATGGATATAGCAACGTTTGAGCAAAGAAGCTGTTATGCACAACCTCTCACTTCTAACGACAGGGAGAGCTTGGGTGTTCTTCTCAGTGAACCCGAGTTAGCTGACTGCGCTTCATTACTTCATCATCTCATGAAAGAGGACCTAAAACTTGAACAAGAGGCAATCGACGCACAAAGTGTCTTGGGCCAAATGAGTTCTTTGCTTTAGGAGCAATACTAGTTTTTATCAAGATCCAGTGTTGGATATGCAACGACTGCGTTCTAGGATTGCCATACCTGTTTGGTTATGCTCCTGGCATTTCGTGGGAACTTGCACACCTTCTTCAATGCCCTGGAAAGGGTATAGCAGCAGAACGAGCCGCTTTAAAACAGCAAGCGATCAGTTGTCTGGAGAAAGCGGCTTCCAATGTGCAGTTAGGGACACTACAATGCTATCTCGGCGCTCTGGGGTATCATATCGAGATGAGTGTGATAGACAATCGTACTGGCAATGTTGTAGGAAAGACTTCGCTCTCTCATGCGTAAGCGCAAATCAGGGCGTCTTTCGTTTTTTTGGCTCTTGTGCTCTTCCCATGTTTAAAGGGCAGACCTACTCCTTTTGAGAGAGGTAACTTCCACTTTTTTTGTTGCTCCATAAAAATGTCGAGTCCGCAACTATATTCTTCGCGCCACAGGTCCGTCAAAGATGTGCTGTTTTGCAGTCCGCAACTCTATTTCGCCCGAAAAGTCCTCTTTTACGTGTAAAATGATGCCTCTGAGTCCACAGCTTTATTCTTCCTGAACACGCCGTGTTTACCTGATAAAATACGGCCTTACAGTTAAATCATGTCTTACAACAAGCTCGCGGCCAACCTCCAGGAATATCGGAGGTTGACCGCGAACTGAATCAATGAGAATGTATATACCGGTTTGAAAAGGTCTACCGGGTCGCATGCGACCCGCCTCGCACTGCCCTCGTTCGAGTCTGATACACCAGCCTTACTCCACACCCAGAAGGAGCCATCGCCGTAAGAGTCATGAAAAGGGATTCTGGCAATCAGATCGTAGTGTTGGCTGGCAATCAGGCTTTGCGTGATTTGTCTTGCCAGAACCGCGTGATAGCCATAACTCAATTCAATCACCGCGAAGTATCCTTCTTGCACCGCGACTCTGTAGGCCGCTTCTCCTGAAAGAGTCATTCCAGCCTTATCTGTGTAGACGAAATAGTCCAGGCTACTCCACTGCCAGAGGTTCGTCTCATTCTTCAGATAATAGCGTAACACATCGAAATCTTCCGCCAGGTAGTGATCGCTTCCTTTGTGGACGCGGGGACGCAGGAACGCGGTAAGCCGCGTGCTGGAGGGCCAGTTCGCGTAGAGAGCCTGCGCTTGCAGCAGACCCAGCGGGAAGATCAACAGGAGAAGAACTCCTATCGCGAACCAGGAAAGGCCAACGGTGTACTTCCCCCACAAACCAGCGAGATAGGCCACGAAAAAGCCTGCCAGGGGGGCAAGAAAGAACATGCTGAAAGCCAGATGTTTGTCCAGTGAAACCAACTCTCCTTTGTAGGTGTGATAGAGCGGAACCAGCAGAGCTGAGCCGAAGAGCAGCAGCCCGGTCGCGCGCCGTCGCCTGCCACAGAAAAGCAGGCCAAGCAAACCGAGTCCGAAGAACATGCCCTCCATCAGCGCGATGTGCTCTATGATCAGGATGGGCATGGTATGAACAATGACGACGCGATTGATGGTTGTCGAACTCAGACCGGTGAGCGCCTGCTTATCCATACAGAGAAAGGCGATAAAGCCTGATCCTACCAACGAAAAGAGGGCGACCCGCAGCCGAACGAGCATTTCCCTCCATCCCCGATGTTTCCAGCTCCACCAGGCCAGAAGTGCCAGCACAGTCGGCACGAACAGCAGCCCGGCGTACTTGACTGCGACCATCAGCAGCAGGAGAGGACCCAGAGCCAGAAGCATCCGGGCTGAAGCAGCCTTACCGGCCCACAGGCAGAGCATCACCGCCAGCGCCAGCAAACAGCAGCATAGGGCATCAAAGGTAGCCAGCCGTCCAAGAAACAACACTGACCCCTGGCAAACAAAGAGGAAGGCCGCGATCCAGGCGCTCTTGCGATCAAAAAACTGGATTGTCATGCCATAGACACAGATGGTGACGATCAGCATACAGAGCAGGCTAAAGAGGCGTGCCGCTTCCAGCCCTCCCAGCAAGTCTAGAGCGCCTCCAATGGCCGGATAAAAGGAGGGATAGCCAGAAAAGTAGAGACCATAAGGCTCTAGATAAGATGTTTTACCCTGCCAGTTCAGAAGAATTTGATGCCCGGCTAACAGGTAGAGGGCTTCATCCTGGAAAGCGCTATTGTTGAGTACGAGAAGAGAGGCGCTGGCTTGCAAGAGCAGGATGACAGGTATCAGGAACCAGGAGAGCCAGCGGTAGCAACCGCTCTGGCGACTTGAATGCCTCTTTTGCGCGCCTGGAGAACGCCCATTCATGTGTACAAACTCCTGTGTTCAGCAACCATCACAGCACACCGGTCCAAGTGTAAGCAGGAAGCGTTATGAAAGCGTCTTGAACAGCGTTATTTAACTTCCGTGGCCCTGACCCCCTGAGCATAAAAGATGCCGGTGGGCAGGCGCAGGTGGCGGGTGACGATGGAGTAGGAGGAGAATGAAGCTTTGTAGAGAATAAACAAAGTTTTATTCAGAGCAGCAGTCGACCTGCGATAAATCCCGTAGGTCGGCTACTGTTTTGAGTACACGATTGGTCGGTTTAACAGGTTAGCTTTTGCGGTGAAGGGACCAGAAATAAGTGGGCAAAGCAAGCAATGTGCTCGAGAAAAACACAACACCCGCTATCCAGCTTATATGCCAGAAAGCTGCAACAATGCCCACATATGCAACCGCCATACCTGTAGTATAGAAAAGTACTTCTTGCATTGTATCACGAACGTCTAATCGCCGCCTTGCTTTTGTAATCTTGATAAGAGTATTGCTGGTTAAAATTGGTATAGCGAATGCAAGAGTTATGATGGAAATCCATGCCGCGACGTCTAAATAATTTAACGAAATAAAGCTTTGCATGATAATTAAACTGATCGCGGTGAGGCTTCCAGACCACCAGACCGACTGATGAGGGATCCCGTTCATTATCTTTCCCTTCGTATCATTTTATGATTAAATGCATTTGTATGGGATGTGCCGCCTGCCTTATTTATTATATTCTACCTCGAAGAAGCTGTAATATTCGTCCTACTATATCTTCTCGCAGGAAGCCGTAGACGTTTATCACCACTCTAGTTACTATCTCGTAGAGTCGGTAATGTTTCTGAGCTTCATAAGCTTCCCTCGTTTCTCTGGCATATCTTCTATCTAGTTCCAGTTGTGTACGCACCTCTTCAGCAAGCTGCGCTATTTCGTAATCGGAATCAGGATAGTTGGCCATCTTGTGTTACCTCCTAGAAATCAACATTGGCAATATCTAAACTGAATCCTCGTTTTTCATCCAAAAGCACTATGTTACGGAGTTGCTTTGCCTGTAAGAGAGGCATATGACTCATAACATCTAATTTGATGAAATCTCCGAACGGACCTACTGATTCCGATTGCAGCCGATCGACGATAACTCGCATAAGAAAATTCAGGTTATATCGAAACCGCGCTGAGCAAGGAATTATACGATAACTATCATATAATCTATCAAATACTTGAGCATATTGAGGATAAGATTGCTTCAAGAAGTCTCTCTCTGCTTTCGTTAAAAGTCCTTCATAATATATCCTCCTCCCTGTACGACGTATCTTTGGATGATTTTTAATCGTAAAATTACTGTTACAATATGTTTTTCCTCTAATTAACTCTCCGAATTGAGTAATAAACGCACTACGAAAATATTCCTCTTTCTGTGCTATAAGCTCTCGTGTTAATTTCTGTGGTTTGAATACGCCTTTATCTGTTTCTTTCGAGAGAATCCAGGGTGAGGGTTGTTGATCAGACATAAGATGGTCAACTTTCGTAAGGACAAAAACGATTTTGCTCAATAATTCAATTTGTTTCTCCTTTGTTGCTACCATAGCCAGTATCTTTTGGAGGATTTCACTGTCGAAGACATACGAGCGGCTATCTGCTTGAATTGCCCAAATCACCACCTGGGAACTTTCCATCTTTTCTTTATATTGATCAATACGCCGCTTATCCTCCAATACAGATTCACCCACACCAGGTAGATCATTAAACAAGATTTCGTGACCGGTGGAAGTTTTCTCAGAGTAGATTTGAATATCTTTTGTTGCGGGTCGTATCGGATCAACTTCAAAGTGCGTATCAAATAAAGCATTCATGAGTGAAGTTTTACCAACGCCAGCCTGACCCATAACGGAGACCTCAAGGGTTTTAGCTATTTCTTCATTCCATTCTTGTAGTACCATAGCCAGGACTCTTTCAACCAGACTCATCTTCTTATCCATTTTCTCCTCACGCCCTGAACTGGAACTAAGAAGTAACAATCTACAAGAATGGAGTAAAAAAATCTTCTAAACTTATGGACGTCTTTTACTTTTATGAATAAAATATAACATAAAAATTTCTTTAAGTGAAGTGTCTGATATGTCTGGTATAGCCTCGTCAATCTCGGTTTTCCTAAATATTGGGGGCCATGTAGGGGTGTAACGAATTGCGCCCCTAGATTTCCTCCCCTCGCCCCGGTTTTTGGCAGAACTGTCAATCTCCTATTCTCATCCCGATGTGATCCCGATTTTCTGAAGAAAAGATGGAAAGTTTCCTGCGCAGCCGTTGCCAGAGGATGATAATGTCTTCCAGGGGATAACGTGTGTTTTCCCCGTAATGTATCATATAATGAATGAGATCTGATGAGTACAAGGAAATGAATATGAGTGAGACACCGTTGGTCAAGAGGTGCGCCTGGGCTTTATCCAGTCAGCAATATATCGAGTACCATGATAATGAGTGGGGGGTACCCGTGCATGATGATCGCAAGCTTTTTGAGATGTTGATCCTCGAAGGAGTACAGGCGGGTCTGAGCTGGTCGCTGATCCTGAAAAAGCGAGCAGGCTATTTCCAGGCGTTCGATGGCTTTGACGCGCACAAAATCGCGCGTTATGACGACCGGAAAGTCCAGGAGTTGCTGGCGAATCCTGAGATCGTTAGAAACAGATTGAAGATTCAGGCGGCCATTCAGAATGCGCGTGCATTTCTCGCGCTTCAGTCCCGTTATGGCAGTTTCGACGCGTTTCTCTGGCAATTCGTGGGTGGGCAGCCCCGTCAGAACGCCTGGCAAACCTTGCAGGATATTCCGGCAAGCACCGACGAATCAGACGCGATGAGTAAGGAGCTGAAGCGCCAGGGGTTCACCTTTGTCGGAACAACTATCTGCTATGCCTTCATGCAGGCCATCGGGATGGTCAACGATCACATCGTCGAGTGTTTTCGCTGGCAAGAGGTACAACTTGCTGCTCGATAGCCCACGCGCCTGAAAGTGACGCTATTCTTCTACCACCACAAGCGCGTGGACACGCCCTATCTGGAAATCGTCGGGCCAGCGCACAGGTACTTCTTCCCAACTCACGCCCGTATCGGTGGAGCGGAAAATGCCTTTATTGCTGCCCGCATAAAAGACTCCCGCTTCGGCTGCATTGGCGGTCAAAACACATGTCAGTAAGCCTTTTTCTTCGGGCAAACCAGAGCGCACCTGCTGCCAGGGGCTGTTGTGGCTGCGGCGATACACGACTGACTCCGCGCCTCCGGGATTATGCGCCTGCTGCGGGCCGTGTGCCGCAGAGATGACAAGGGTATCTGGATCAGCGGGATCGACCGCGACACTCCAGAGGTAGTGGTGATGGAGACCTTCATCGGGCCGATACCACGTATCTCCGCCATTATCGCTCTGGACGAAACCGTTGCCTGGACGCATAAAGCCATCCCCGGCGGCGGAATAGAGACGATCGGGCGCAAGTTTGTGCATGGCTAAGGTGTGCGTATCAAAGGGTCCATCCGGTTTGCGATCTTCCCAGGTTTCTCCACCGTCGAAGCTGCGCAGAAGCGCACCGGCCTCAATAGCGGCATAGAGGCGACCGGGGTGGAGTGGATCAGGCGTGATCCAGCGCACGTGGCTGGTATACGGGCGGGGTGGGAAACTCCAGGTGGGAGCAGAGGGTAACTGGCGCAGCGCAGCCAGCTCCCGCCACGTTGCCCCACCATCCGCCGAACGAAAAATGGCGCTCGGTTCTGTTCCCGCATAGACAACGCTCTTTCCATTGGAACGCTCTAATGGACTGATGGCAACCGACATAACCTGCTCGCGAATGATGTTTGAGCCTACATTTCCCCACGTTCGCCCGGCATCAATGCTGCGCCACAATCCCTGCCCAAAGGTGCCGCAATAGACCTCCTCTGCATGCTGCGGATCAACAGTCAGACATTGTGTAGCCATGCCAGTGAGTTGTGGATCGACAACCCATTCCCCACCCTGCTGCCGCGCGATAGCCAGCGCCGTATTCGTTGCGATATACAATGTTCTCATACCCTACCTCTCTTTTCACTGGTCTCCGTGCTCTCTTCTCACGCCCGCGTCAAAAAAATCACCATCGTCGCTTGACCTCCTGGATTCAATATACGTCCGCAGGTCAAGTGTGAAGAGGTATTGCTTCGAGAAGGGAATGATCGATAGCTTAAACCAGTGCCAACAACCTCAAGAGACTGCGCTTTCCACTGCTGATAGACCGCGTCAGCATCCTCAACTTCAAACGATGGAATGATGCCGCCATGAGCAAGGGGAACGCCCGGCACTTTCTCCGGCAAAGCTCTCGACATACATCTCTCTTTTTAACGTATTTGAAAGCGGCGAACCATTGAAAACAATCTCGGGCACGTCATTCTTCGCGGCGCACGCCGCGTTTGCGAAGCGCCAGCCGCGCTGAGCCGTGCCTACTTTGCAACACGGATGTAAAGCAAGGTATAATGTTTTCCAACACAGAACCTGTTTTCGACAATTTCGACTCCGCCGCAGGTGGACCTTTCCTCATAAAGAATGCCAGGTCTGAACCTGCGTCCTATAGCAATAGTAGAAGGGATATCAGGTTATGCGTGAGATACATGAGGGCAGGTCCAACACGGCAACAGTTGCCGTCATTCACTTTTTCTCTGAACGCACCGATGGCGTCTCGCTGCAAATACAGGAGAATGATCGCGTCTTAGCGAGCCTGGGGTGGCAGGTGATTGAGTGCAGCGCCGATGCCAGGGGTCAACATGGCTTTATGCTGCCTGCCTTAGATTACACGACACCCGAAGTGCTGGCGTTGAAAGTTGGGGGACAGAATAAAGCAGAGATGGTACAGGCCTTTGAGAGGCAGGTGCAGGCGATAAAAGAGGGGCTGCGAGAGATGGTGTGCAGGACGAGGCCACAGGTGATCCATGCGCGCAATATGCTCTCACTCCCTATCCACCCCGCCGCTACCGTCGCTATGGCCGAATTTATCGCCGAAAACCCCGACATTGGGTTCCTTGCTCAGCATCATGATTTTAGCTTCGAGGATGATTTTCAACCGGGAGACCGCAAGAGAGCGTATGAGATTCCTTATCCAGAGATACAGCAGCGAGTTGAGGACGCGCTTTTGTATCAGGCACCCAATGTGCATCATGCCGTGATTAATTCGCTGATGCAAAAGCGTCTTCTGGCAGCATATGGCATCCATGCCGCTATTATTCCTGACTCGTTTGATTTTGAGACTCAACCGCTGCGCATACCCTCCTTGCGAGAAAGACTGGGACTGCGTGAACATGATCTCGTGATCGGCATGATGACGAGGATCATTCCTCGCAAAGCCATCGAAGTGGCGATACAATTTGTCGCGCAATTGCAGCAACGCAAAGGTGAGGTGGTGGGAGAAAGGCGCGGCCTCCATGGCAGAACGATTACAGAAGCGAGCAGGTTTGTGCTCCTCCTTGCTCAAGCAGCCGGGCTGGATGAGCCTGAGAATGCCGCCTATTTTCAAAAACTGCGTCACTATGCCAGAGCAGCAAAAGTTGACCTGCTCTACATAGGCGATAAGGTGGTGGCGGACAGCGCCTATAGAGGGGAGGCGGATAAGATTCCCTTCTACAGTCTCTACAGCGAGGTAGATATCGTGACATTTCCCAGCTATCAGGAGGGATTTGGCAATCAGTACCTGGAAGCGGTCGCCCTGGGCAAAGGTGTCGTCGTAGCCCACGAATATCCTGTGATGGAGGCCGATATTCTGCCTGTTGTTGCTCCTGATGGCATCATTTCTCTCGGCAACAATAGCCAGTACATGCGAGATGAAGCGGGACTCATTCACGTGCAGGAGACGGTGTTGCAGGCGGCGGTAGAGCGAGAAATCCATTTCCTGCTGCACCCTGAAGAAGAGCAATCCATTGCCGCCAGAGTCTATACGAGCCTGAAGGGCGCTTATGATGCCCGCGTGGTTGGCAACAAATTAGCGGCTATCCTTCAACAATCCGTTCCAGCCCACTAAGATAGGAAAGATACTCATCTCTCTTCCTCGATCTGCCATGTCATTCTTCGCTGCGCCTAGAATGACATGACTTTCCTTAAACGACATGTCCCGGCCCGTTTTTAATAGCAAGCACAGGCTGGAACTGGATGAGGCCGTGTTCAGGTATGGTAAGTTTCTGCGGATGCCTGTAGCTTCTTCCTTGAAAGATGTTTCCAGCGCAGGCCCTTTTTGTATGACCTGCGGCGCGCCAGTGCAAACCATGACAGCCAGTCCCAGGAATCTTACCGGTTTGCTGCCGCAAGATCAGCCCCTCAGATGCTATGAAAAATACGCTCGTATGGATGGCGGGGGCCAGGGCGCAGGCAAGCTGCGCCCTGGTTTTACATCGCTCCCACCCGGTGTCAGGAACATCTTCCCCTGATACTGTTACGCCCTGCCCTGTACACGTTGGCAGTGTCAACAGCCTCCCCCGGTCTGCCATGAAACTGTTACGGAGCGAGCGCCACCGGAGCCGGAGAAGGTGAAGTCATCTATCACACAGAAAAGATCAAAACCTACGTAATCGGCTGTTATCTCTATTGACGCGCCGGGCGACAATGTGCCGCTTGATGTAGAGAAAGAGTTAAAGCCTGCCGAAGAAATCTGCCAGTTCACACTTTGTGTCGTGGAGGCATTGGTCAGGGTGACAGTACAGGAATTGGCGTCTGTTGGACAACTGGAAGGGTTAACCTCCAGCACGGGCGGCGTACAACTCCACGGCACATCCACCGCCCCGCTGCTCGCTCCACTGTACGCGAAGGAGAGCGTGCCATTCTGGCAGGGCATCTGGTCGAAGGTGACGGTCGTTTGCTGCCCGCCTGAGAGGTTGCCCGAACCGGTATTCGGCTGCACGCCCAGATCGTTGGACGTCGACCAGCTAAGAGGCTCGG
The DNA here is from genome assembly GCA_035294125.1 of Ktedonobacteraceae bacterium. GTDB lineage: Bacteria > Chloroflexota > Ktedonobacteria > Ktedonobacterales > Ktedonobacteraceae > CADDYT01. The sequence goes on from DATGLM010000008.1 coordinate 27,142, forward strand.
CATCGGAGGGCAGTGAGAGGATCACGCTGCACTGATAGGTGGCCGCGTAGGTTCCATCGAGGCTGCACGCGGAGTTGGTGGGATCGAGCGTCGAGGGGTTGGCCTGCAGCGTCGCCGCTTCACAATTCCAGCTTACTACGACGGTGTTGGCCCCGTTAGAGCCGTAGAAGGTGAACGTGCCGTCCTGGCAGGGAAGAGACGAGACGGTCAGGCTGATCGTTTCCCCCGGCGAGAGCGTGCCGCTTGAGAGGCTGAACGATGCGCCGCCCAGGCTGCTGCTCACCGCCCAGTTGACCTTGCCGTGAGAGGTCGAGGTCTCTCCCAGCGAGAGCGCACACTGGTAGGTGCTGCTCGTCGCTGTGCAGTTGCTGCTGCTCGGAACCAGGCTGCCTGCATCTACAGTCAGTACCGGTGGGGAAGAGCAGTTCCACTGCACGGCTACCGTATTGCTCTTACGGCCAATGAAGCTGAATTTGCCTTTGACACAGGCGTTATTGGGAACAAAGATGCTCACGGGAGTTGAGGTATCCGGCAACAGGGTGCCGCTGGCCGGTGTAAAGGTCACGCCGCTCAGACTGCTGAGCGCGTACCAGTTGAGTTCGCCCTGCGCGGAACCGCCCTGGGCCAGAGTGATGGTGCAGTTCCAGCCATTCTGTATCGCCGGGCAGTTGCTATCCCAGGCTGCCAGGCTCAGGCCGGTGGTGGCCCCGTTGACCGTCAGAGCCGGGGCGGTACACGTCCAGGGGACGCGCACGGTATTGGCGGGGCCTTTGAACACCAGCGTGGCGCTGACCGCGCAGGCCACGTTGGGGATCGAGATGGAGACGGAAGCCGCCCCGCCCTGCGCCAGCACGCCGCTGGCGGGACTGAAGGTCACGCCGGTGAGACCGCTGGCGTAGGCGGACCAGGTGAGATTCTTTTTGAGCGTATCGCCCCGGCTCAACGTCACCTGACACGTCCAGCCCGCCGTCGCGCTATAGGAACAATCGGTCGTGCCATTAATACTGGTTGGACTGACTACGAGGACAGTGCCGGTTGAGGCGAAGGCTGCCGTGCTACCGGGTAGCTGTGCCAGCGTCAGCAGTACCAGGCAGAGCGCCGGTAGCAAAAGGAAGCGAAATTGTTTGAGTCGCATAGCGATGGTAAATCCTTTCTTCAATTGCTTATCAGTGGTTCAGCCGTCCTGAGTGGGAAAGAACTGGCCGTGCAGGCCGAGCGGGATGTGGTGAGGCACTTCTGCCCGGCCAATTTCCTCCAAGGTGTGAGCATCCAGCACCAGCAGGAAAGAGTTGCCTTTCTGTGCGTTCAACACCACCGAGAGCACCACGCCATCATCTTCCGCCTGCGCTCGCGGGGCCTGCACAAACACCGGTTCGCCGGGATAACATCCATCCTGCGCCCAGATCTGCACCTCGTTGCGCTCGATATCGACGCGCACCAGCCGGTGAGCCAGCAGAGCCGCGCCCTCCCTTGCCGTGCCAATGCCGTAGGCGATGCCGTAACGACGGGCGTTGTAATGCGCGTAGTTGATGGTCGGCATTTCAATCTCGGCGTCCGTGATGCGTTCGTAAGTGGCAATGGCCGATGAGATGCTCAGCGGCAGGCGATAGCGGCGAAACTCGCTCTGTGCGGGTTGCTTCCCCGGCTCCCTCCCCTTTCTCAAGGAGGGCAGGTTGGTCTGCTCAATGATTGTCGTATCCGGGTAGGCGGCGAGATCAAGCACGATTTCGCCGCCATGCTCGAAGGCATTGATGTGGTGGAAGGAGAAAAAAGCTTCGCTTTCGTAGTAGCCCACAATCATGCCGTCCCGTTTGGCCATCACGAGAAAGAGCGTCGGTTCCTGTGGGCGCCAGGTGAAATGCTGGATGAAGGCTTTATTCCCACCGAGCAGTTCGATGGGCGCGACGCGAAAGGGATATTCGGCCAGCACGATGAAATGCTCGGTGATGCTGAAGGAATGGATGTAGGATGGCTCCGACGTGGGATACGCCCCGATCAATCGCCGGTACCGACCGTCATCATCTGTGATGCCGAAGACCTGCACCATGCTTTGCATGCCAAATTCGGTCAGGTAGCTGATCGTTCTCTTCCCGGCTGCATCATAGTGGGGATGAGCTGACCCGTAATGACCAGTTAAACTGTCCTCGTAATGAACGATACCCAGCGTTTCAAGCGTCCGCGGGTCAAAGGCGATGGGCAGAGGGGCCTCGGTCATGGCGAGAAACTCACCGGCGACGCGCTGGATGCTCACATTGGGATTCATCATCTCGCTCATCGCATGTTTGAACAGCGCCTTGCAGGGGTCGACGGCGAAGAGCGCATACGACACGCTGCCCTCCTGCATGGCCGTTCTATACGCCTCGCTGCGCACGAACCTGTTGGCATAGGAGACGCTGCCGTCCCGGAAGGTGAAGCGATGCAGCATAGCTAAGCCGTCGAACCAGTGCCAGACCTGTTCGGAGCCGACCTCGAACTTCGCCGGCCCATTGCGCAGCAGTGAGCCTGCAAGCCAGCGCGGAATGCTTCCCTCGATGGGTACGTTGTCCAGCTGGATCTCTTCGTCCAGCGAAGTGTAACCCAGGGCAAAAGGATTGGTCATCGATGTTGCTTCCTTTCCTGTTCGCACGGAAATCAATCGCTGTCCTACAGGTTCGTCTCCTGAAGCCGCCGCGCCTCCCCTCGTTTGCGCAGCAGAGCGCCAGCCCGCAGCGTCCAGGCGATGACGGCGATAGTGATGCCGTAGAAGATGATGGGGGAAACGATCAGGAATTGCGAGAGCGGCAGAGAGTAGACGAGGAGCAGGCGCACAACGAACTCAACGGCGTAGGTAACGCCCCAGACAATGGTGACGGTGCGAATATAGCCGCGAAAGGCCGGGTATTGCCAGGCAGCCTCGAAAGCAGCTTCCTGCTGTGGGTTATTGCCCGTCGTGAAGTAACGGATGATGTAGAACCACAGTGGTCTGGGGAAGAGCAGCGAGATCAGACAGACGATGCCGAACAGCACCGTCAGGAACGACTCACGAATCTGGAAGAGACGGGCATCACCGCTGACGAAGGTGAGGACGATGGAGACGGCTATCGTGGTCAACGCGAACGCGCCCAGTACATCAACCCTCCTCTGGCGCAGCAAACTGACGATCGTGCCAATCATCGCCGGGATCGCGGAGATGAATAACGCGCTGACATCCGAGAGGGAGGTATAGTGCTTGACGAGCTGGTAAATGAGGATGACGAGTACGCCATTTACAAAGACGCTCGGTAAAAGCCCTACAATCATCACGCGCAACGAAGGTGGCTTGAGATCCGCCGCCGTTGGAGTTACTGGAGTCTGGGTCATAAGTATGTTTCCTTTCTATCTGTCGAGAATGAGTATGTTGTTTCTCTTGTTGAGGAAAGTATACTTACCCGCCGTCTGGGTTAGCACCTATCAAAAGTTGGGAAAAGGGGTGGGATTTGTGGATAGGAGCATAACCAGTACAAAGTAGGGGCGCAATTAGCTGCACCGATGGAGGGATGAGATGGGAGAAGCTAGAGCAAATTCAGTTCTCTTGCTCGCGCCACGGCCCGCGTGCGGCTCTGCACGTGGAGCTTACCGTAAACGATATTTACGTACCATTTCACCGTGCTGACGGCCAGCACAAGGCGATCGGCGATTTCGCGATTGGAGTACCCTTCAGCCAGCAGGCGCAGCACTTCCAGTTCGCGCTCGCTCAACGGCTCGGCCAGCGGTGATGCTGTGGTGAGCGGGGGCGTATCTGGCGGTCGGAACGCAGCGCCGGAAGCGGCGCTGTTTTCAACGCCAGCAGCGGTGAGGAGTTTTTCGATGTAGGATGCTGAAGGTCGCTTTCGATCCTGCTGCGACACGGGATGCTGCCTGTACAGTTGTGTATGAATGAGTACGAGCAGGTCTGCCAGTGCAGCACCTTCATCAATGAAGAGTCTGATATAGCCTTCCGGTTCGGCGATAAGCAGCGCACGTTCAAGCAAATCTGTAGCGATCTCTTGCTTTCTCTGAGTCTGGTGGGCGAGGGCCTGAAGGACGAGAATTTCAATACTATTTTTGATGCGCCCGCGCGTCTGTACCAGCCGCAAGAGCGAGTCCAGGCAGGTGAAGGCATCATCGAAGCTGCCCTGCGCGATCAGCACGCGCGCCAGAATGAGATATTCGTTGATACGCAGCGGATTTACCTCATCCTGCGCGCGCAGAGAGCATCGCCGCAGCCAGCGTCCTGCTGCCTCCAGATCGCCCTGTGCGAGCGCCAGCCGGGCCTGGACGGCAGCGGAGAAAGAGACCAGCGTGGGAGGTATATTCGGGTTGCGCGCCAGCCGGTCGATTTTCTCCCATAACTCCTGTAGACCCTCCTGATCTCGTTGAGCGTGGCTGAGCTGGGCCAGCAAAAGATATCCTTCCAGCGCAGTGCGGCTATTCTCCATGTACAGGCATTGTTCGACGCCTTCGCGCAAGAGACGCCCGGCTGCTTCCAGATTGTTCCACTCGTATTGCAGGCGACCCAGGCCCACGTGGATCGGCCCCAGCACCACCGTTGCGCCACCCTGCTGGTGAGCAAGCTGAATCGCCTGCCGATACGTCTCTTCCGCCCTGTGCAGATATCCCTGTACGGCCTGAAATGAAGCCAGTTCGTGGGTAGCCATAAACGCCATGTACAGATTGTCGCTGGCTCTATTGCGCGCTACCGCCTCTGCCATCGCCTGCACGGCAGCACCCACATCACCGGCGATCCAGTACGCTATTCCCAGATACCACGTGACTAATCCTGTGGAAATATCATCCTCTGGCAGATAGGTGAGCGCCTCCCGTGCGAAGACAATAGTACGCTCGCTCTCCTCCTGAATAATGGCAATCGAGGCGCGTATGGCGGCAATCTCTCCTATCAGATGGTAGACCGGCAGCATATGTGCCGCTGGCTCAGGGAGGCGTTCAAGACTCTGCCTGGCAGCATGGACGTGGTAGCGCCGCTCTATCTCCTGTAGCTGGCGTTCGGCGTCGGCATACTGACCCGTGAGGAAGAGCAGCCAGGCACGCAAAACGCTCAGGCCGGGACGGGATTGCAGTTCTTCCGCAGGCAACTGATCCAGCCATGAAGAGAGAGTAGCGAATGCTCCCTGTTTGGTCAGCGCGACGCCCACCGCTTCGATCAATTGCGCCGCCCGTGGAAAATCTTTTGCCGCCAGCGCGTGCTGGATGGCTTCGGGCAGCAAGCCATGCTGTTCGTACCACGTACCGGCCTTGCTGTGCAGTAACGGTATCAGTTCGGGCTGCTCGCGCTGCAAACGGTAGCGCAGCAACTCGGCGAAGAGGTGATGATAGCGATACCAGTGCCGCTCATCGTCAAGAGGTTGCAGGAACAGGTTGGCCTGCTCCACCCGCTCAAGCATAGCCTGCCCATCCGCCTGTTTGTTGACAGCCTCGCACAATGGGCCGCACATGCGCTCAAGGATAGAGGTGTGTAACAGGAACGCCTGTACTTCAGCAGGCTGAAGCGTAAAGACTTCCTGCATCAGGTAGTCGACGATGTAGCGGTGACTGCCAGTAAAGGCTTTGATGAAGCCAGAAATGTCCTTGCGGCCCTGCATCGAGAGGGCCGCTAACTGCAAACCGGCAATCCAGCCCTCCGCCCGCATGTCCAGAGCCTCAATTTCCTCAGTAGAGAGCTGAAGACCGGCCACCTGCTGAAAAAAGACGGCAGTTTCCTCCGGTGTGAAGCGCAGATCTGATGTGCGAAATTCGGTTAATCGCCCGCGCGTGCGCCAGCGCGCCAGAGGCAGCAGAGGATCAGCGCGTGTAGCAATGACGGCGTGCAGGCGAGGCGGCAGGTGTTCGAGGAAGAAGGCGAGCGAGGTATGAACCGGTTGCGCCGTGATGCTGTGATAATCGTCCAGTACCAGGATGATATCTCGCTCGACCTGCGCCAGCGTATTGAGCAGCGTGGTCAGAATCGCTTCGATTGATACCTGCCTGAGCGCCGCGAGAAGCGGCCTGGCCTCCTTGCTTGCTCCTGGCTGAACGCTCTCCAGCGCGGCCAACACGTAGGACCAGAAACGTGTGAGATCATCGTCGCCGCCATCCAGAGAAACCCAGGCCGACGCCCATTGATGCTGCTGAAGCACGGAGCTGAGCAGAGTCGTTTTGCCAGACCCTGCCGGGGCTGTGAGCAGCGTGAGCGGACCGTGCAGGGCGGCTTGCAGCCTGTCGATCAGGCGCGGTCGCACAGTCACGACCGAACGTGTGGGAGGAATAACAAGTTTGGTCGCCAGCAGGAATTGATCGCCCGTTTCTGCCACCGGGTAGTCTATCTGGGACATGGCCGCAAACAACTCCTCTTGCCCCTGTTGACCGCTGTCATCCAGAGCAACATCTCTACGTGCCAGATGGATCTTTTGGTATCAGTATATTCTCTTTTTACTGGAACTGTCAAAATAAAAAAGGAGTGGGATGGCGAACTCATCGCCATCCCACTCCTTCGCAGATGCCGTTATTGAGATTGTGAGACTACAGGTGGTTCATGAACCACTGGATGATATTCATAGGTGACGGAGCCTGCGAGGCCGTATGCTGCTGGCTGCCATTTGAGGTTGTAGTAACGGGCTGAGCCAGGAAGCCATCCGTGTTGCCTTTCGCATCGACGTAGAAGCCGACCAGTTGACCGTCGTCATTGATACCGTTGACAGTGGTGCCATTGCTGCCCTGGATAGCGTTGCTATTGAACGTCTTCCCGTTGCTGATGCCATGTGGGTCATCGATTGTCTGCCACTGCGCGTGATGCAGCGGATTCGACAGCAGAAAACCGCGCGTCTGGTTATTGCTGTCCACGTAGGAGCCAACGATTTGATCAGCGTCGTTGACGCCCAGAGCCATCGTGGTAGCCGAGTTCGGGAACGAGAACACGCTGTAGGTCCCTCCCTTGAACAGGAACCCCAGAACGGTCTTGCCATCAGACGCCGTGAAGAAACCAGCCACATCGCCATTGCCATTGATCGCCGCTGCGGTCAAATTGCTGCCGCCGTCGGGTGGGTGGATGTGAGTGAATTGGCCGGTGGACAGGTTAAGTTTGAACCCGTGCGTGTTCCCTTGCCCATCCATGTCGAAGCCAACCGCGAATCCCTGATCGTTGATACCAAGCAACTGCGTGAACGACGGTTTCGCATTGCTCGGGCTGGAGGAAGTGACCGGAGCAACAGCGTCGGGACCCCGGAAGGAGGTGAAGACGCCATTCCACTCGACGAAGCCGAAGTTGTTCCCAAAGCTATCAACCCAGAAACCGGCTGTGTCACCCTTGTTGTTGATGGCCGTGACCTGCGTCTGCACCGAGCCGGGGAAGTTCTCGTTGGCGTAGTTGCCCTGGCCGTAGGGTCGTGAAAGGGTGTAACCCTTGTTGGGGTGCTGCGCGTCGGCTCCACTGCCGAAGTAGCCAGCGATCTCCCCATGTTTGTTGATACCGAGCAACTGGTTGAAGGTCACATCGGCCTGGTTGTCGAGGGTCGTGAAATGGTATGGGGTTTTAGTTATGGGGCTGGCACCAGCAGCTACGGTAGCCAGCAGGATGCCCAGAAAGGCCAGCATCGAGGCCATCATGAAGCGGCGAAAAAGCGGTTTAAGCATGTTTTTTCTTCTCCATTGGTTTTAGAATGCGCAAACCTTCTTACAGTTTGCGCCGGTTTATACAGAGACATTTCATAGAGCAATTTTTCTCCGGTAAGACGCTTACCTCAATTGCTTGCTCATAGTATGCCGTATCCGCTTCATGAAAATAAGATCATCCACTAGTCTTTTACTGGTCTTTTTTCTCGCCTGTCTTAACAAGAAAATGAAAAGAGAGCCATCCACCAGGAAAAGGAAAAAGGGAGATGACTCTCTTCTTGAGAGAACCTTCTGGCCGGTGCTGGAGACAATCGATCAGACGCAGGAGTTGGCCTGGTTTGACCACTCCTGCTGGACGGTGTAGTTGCCCACCTGCTTCGTCTTCCAGGCGCAGATGTCGCCGATTTCCCCGTTTGTATCGTCGTACCACCCCTGTCCGGGGATGGGGTCGGTAATGGCCTCACAGAGTTCGTGCGAACTGGTCGTTGTGAGGGCGTCAAACACGGCGAGATTTGCGGCACAGCCGCTGCAATCGGGGTATGGCTCGACCGCGTAGAAGATTTGTCCGTTGTTGATGGTGTCGTGATAGCCGCAGAATGCCTGGCACGATGCGCTGCCACCCTGATCTACTACAACGCCTGTCGGGAAGTAGACGAAGTAAAGTGTGTTCGCGGTGGGTTGCGGCAAGGTGTTGTTGGCGATAGCGTTCTGAAGCATCGTCTGGATATCTGCATCGGCCACTATCTGCCCGACATCAGGGGTAGTGATAGTGGTCGTGCCAATGCGGCTACCGTGCCCGATGGGCATTGTCTGCGTGCTGTACTCTGCCAGTTGATCGATCAATGGGCTGGTCAGAATATAATCGAAGAAAGCGTTTATCTGCGGGATCAAGTCGCTCATGGGGGATTGTTGCCAGGCCGAGCCCCAGAAGACAGTGTAGACCTGGACGCTGGTCAGCAAGGGGCCACCACGATAGGTAAGCTGAGGGGATGCGGTCGCGGATGGCGTAAGCATGCCAGGCCTGTAAAGCGGAACAACATGCTCAAAGGTACCCTGTTGGGGTTGTACAGACATAAAAGTCATTTCTCCTTCCACTGATGGATATCAGAATTTGTTATACCAGAAAGTCCGCACGCCTTTCTATGCTAGCTTCCTTTCCTCAAGAAAAGTACAGAAATATGTAAAAAATCTGTAAAGTCTCCATCTTCAGTTCCTGCCCCTGCTCTGGCGAGCAGGCTGCTATTCTTAACACGTCTCTTGCGCAGCAAAAGAATCACTGTCGGGCATACAGGCCATTTCTGTGGGGAAGCGGATCGGTTTTCAAGGTCAGCCGAATGGTCTTATCGCCAGAGTAGGATACAATATTTCGAAGCGGCAAGGAAATGGAAGGAAATGGATAGAGGTGATTATACCGGGGCTTTCCACCACACGCTGAGCAACGCGGGCTGTCACTTCCCACGCCCGGCATCCGTGAAGCTGCTGGTGAAGATGCTGACAATCTGCCCGGCATCCGGTTCCGTTAGCACCTCAACGCGGGTGATCCATTTGACCCATTGGAAGCCGCGATGGCCGGGGGCGACCAGGCGCAGGGGAAAGCCGTGTTCGTGCGAGAGGGGATCTGAGCCGCTATGGGTAGCCAGCAGGGCGGCGCGCGCCTCTTCCAACGGCAGGCTCCAACGATAACTCGTGACGGAGATGAAACTCACGTAGCGCGCATCGGGATGCAGGACAACGCTATCGAGCAGGCGACCGATGCGAATACCCTGCCAGTGCTGTGTGCTGTAAAAGCCGCCGGTACAGTCCAGCGTTGCATCCAGTCTATCGCCAGCCGCGACCAGTTCGTCGTAGGAGAAGCTGCGGGGCGTTTTGACCGCGCCGCCAAGCGAGAGTCGCCACGCCTGCGTGTCCAGTGGGCGCGGCGCATCGGCTACCCAGCTTGAGGTGGGGAAAGCATTGCCCGCGTAGCTGCCCATCTCTCGTGAGCCGGTGAAGCGTTCCTGCGCGCCGGGCAGATGCAGCGCGTGTTCGCTTGCCTGTTGCAGGGGCCAGAGCGCCGTGCTGCCCAGCAGCAGCGCGCCGAAATGCAGCGCCTTTCGCCTTCCCACTACGTCGCGTTTGCGCAACCGCTTTGCCCGCGCAAGCATATGCAACACAATTGCCATTGCCAGCGCGAATCCCAGAGCGATATGCCAGTTCAGCGCATTCAACCCGGCAACATCGATATCGCCGCCGACCACCCACCAGATACCTGTGCCGATTGCCAGCACAACCACTATCAGCGCCAGCAGCGCAAGGCCGGTGCGGCGATCCCAGCGCCGGAGATGAATCAAACGAGGCCAGACGCGCCGCAGCTTGCCCCATAGCAGCAAGAGCAGCCAGAAGCCTGCCACCGCGTGCAGCGCAAAGACAAACCATTCCTGGGGCTGCCCGCTGACCAGCCCGATAATGCCGCTCAGACACGCCAGGGCAGCAGCAAGCGCAAGACTCCAATCGGTAAGGCGCGGCGACATCAGTAGCCTCCTTCTCTTACCTGGAGCGCATAGCTCTCAAGGCAAAGAAGCCGACAAGCGCAGCCGCCACGATCCAGAGAGGAATATTGAGCAGCGTCCGTCCCTGTTTATCTTTGACCAGCAGAAAAGAGAAGGAATTCAATTTACTGAGAAAATCCTGCTTATCGCTGCGTATGCTGCCAAGAATTAAAATCAGACTCTGATCTTTCTCCTGAGACATAAATGACCTCCTGCCGTTGTTTTTCTCTAATTCTCTCACATTTTTGCGAATCTTGCTGAGCCTGAAACGGCAAACCCTGGTTTCATATACTCAGGCAATCAAAGCACCGATGTTGTATAATGTGTCTCTACACCTTGCTTTGTATTCCATCTAAGGGAGGGCAGATGCTGCGCAATCGGACATTGCTGGCGATTTCGCTGGCCGTTTTTGTGGCTTACACGGGTATTGGCATGGTAGGACCTGTGCGCGTTCTGTACGCGCAGTCGCAGGGGGCCTCGCTGGCGATCATCGGCGCGATGGCTTCGGCCTACCTCATCTCGAACTTCGCGTTTCAGTACCCGGTGGGCTGGCTGGCCGATCGCTGGGGGCGCAAGCAGGTTCTGATTGTCGGTTTTCTCGTGCAGGCCATGCTCGCGCTGGCCTACCTCTTCATCACCGACCCTCTCCAGTTTGTCTTCCTGCGCCTGCTCGAAGGCGCCGCCGCCGCCGGTGTGCTGCCCGCCGCCCGCGCTCTGATCGTTGACGAGGTGCCGCCGGAGAAACGGGGTGAAGCCTATGGCATCTTTGGCGCGGCCTTCAACGCCGGATTCCTGCTTGGGCCTGGCATCGGCGGCCTGCTTGCCACGACCGGCTATAACGCTGCCTTCATCGGAGCCGTCGTCTTCCGCCTGCTCGCTGTCGTCATCACCATCACCCTCATCAAAGTGAAGCAGCCCGTCAGGAGCACGACGACGAAGCGCAGCGCCGCCATCCCGTATCGCCAGTTGTTCACATTACCCCTGGTAGGCGCGTACCTGCTGGCATTTGGCGACTATCTCTACCTGGGCTTTGACCAGACCGTCATGCCCCTCTGGATGCACGACCACCTGGGAGCGTCCGTGGCGATCATCGGCTTCGCCTATATGATGTGGGCCATTCCAAGCATGCTGCTCTCGCCTTTTGGTGGGCGCGTGGCCGACCGGCGACGGCGTTCGCTGCTCATTCTCATCGGCGGCCTGGCGCAGGTACCGCTCTACCTGGCCTACGGCCTGATCAACGCCGTCTTCTTCATCGTCGCGCTCTTCGCCGTCCAGAGTTGCTTCTATGCCTTCGTGCAACCCGCCGTCGACTCACATGTCGCCACCGCCTCCGATGCCGATGTGCGCGCTCGTGTGCAGGGCATGTACACAACCGTCGGTCTGATCGGCGCGTTCGTCGGCGCGAACATCTTCAGCCCGCTCTACGGCCTCAACTACCGTCTCCCACTCTTCACACTCGGCATCGCCTACGGCTTCTTCATCCTCGTCGGCGGCACAATGATTCACATCGCCGAAACTCGTGGCCTCATCTCCGGTTCCACAAGAGCCACAGAGGAGAGCAGCGAGCAATATGCTGAGCTGGTGGAGGCCATAAGAGAAGAGCAACAGACAGAGATGTTGTAGTTACCCCCACCAGAAAGCGGCAGCGATGATGACGTAGAGTCCCATGAGCGCCAACCCTTCGAGCCAGGTGGATTCGCCATCGTAGGTAATGATGGTGCTGAGAGTGGCGGTCAGAGCGAGGGCGGCCACGAGCAGGGGAGCCAGCACGAGCGTGAGGTGGACGCCGCCGATAAAGAAGCTGAGCAGCACCAGCACAGGAATCAGGCCCAGCGCGACCTGCAGCGAGCTATTGAGGATGACGCTGATGGCGAAGTCAGGCTGGTTGCGCGCCGCGAACTGCACGCCCACGACGTTTTCGACCGCGTTGCCCGCCAGGGCGACAATGACAAGACCAGTGAAAGCTTGTGAGATGTGCAGCGCGTCGATGGCCGGTGTCAGCGCGCTGGTGAACCAGTCGGAGACGAAGGCTGAGCCAACGGCCGCACCGACCAGCACGACAATCGCCAGCCAGACCGGCCAGAGGTCGCGGGGCAGCGCGAGTTTCCCGGTGGAAACACTCGTAGGCCCACCCTGGAGTGAGACGGGAATACTGGCGAGGAAGACAAGCAGCAAGACAACGGCGCTGGCAATGCTCAGCCCCTCTTCGTGACCGGCTGCCGCAGTGCGCAGGCCCTGTACCAGCGTGGGAATGACCAGCGCCGCCACTGCCAGCATCGTCAGCGTGGCGATCATACGGGGTGTATCCGCTCCGAAGCGCTGCGTGCCGTGGCGCAGCCCTCCGATAAAGAAGGCAAGGCCGAGCACGAACAGGCTATTGCCCAGAATGGAGCCAACCAGTGCCGCCTGCACCACAGTAAGCAGCCCGGCACGCAGCGCGAAAATGCCCACGAACAGTTCCGGCAGATTGCCCAGCGCCGATTGCAGCACGCCTGTCGCTCCTGGCCCCAGCCGCGCCCCTACCTGATCGGTCGCCTCACCCACCAGCGCCGCCAGCAGCGCCAGCGCCACCCCCGCAATCACAAAAATCAGCACCGCGTTCGCGCCTAGCGCTGAGAGTATGCCCGCCAGGATGCTCGCGACCACGGCGCCGCCGATCATCACTCCCTGCGCCCGTTCCAGATTGAGCCTGTTCCACCCCTGCTCAACCTGCATCTCTTTATCAGTATGCGTCCTGGTCTCACCACGTGACATGTTCTTGCCCCTCTACAAAAAAACAATGATGTCTCTTATTCATATAGTACGCTATGATGACCATACTCTGGAACAGAAAATATACGCAATAAGCTCGAACATACGTCCCGAAGAGAAAAACAGAAGGCAGCAGATGAAATCATCTACTGCCTTCTGTTTTCAGCCATCATCTTGTTACTATGATGAAAGTCGTCACACGACATCATCAGGATCGATGCCCAACGCGCGCAGTTTCGCCGCCAGAGCCTGCGCCCGCCTGGCCTCTTCCTCAGCGCGCTTCTTCGCCTCTTCCTCTGCCTGTCTGGCTCTCTGCGCCTGGCGAGCTTCCTCCTCAGCGCGCTTTCTCGCCTCTTCCTCTGCCTGTCTGGCTCTCTGCGCCTGGCGAGCTTCCGCTGCGGCTCGCAAAGCCTGTGCCTGAGCTTCAGTCAGGCAGAGTCGGCGCTCGCGATCATAGATGCGCAGATAGGTTCCATCCGGGACAAGCCAGCACCGCAACTGTTCGCTCCACATCCACCCCATCGCATCGGGCTGTATCTCGATCATCTCTCGACGTCTGGCATCGAGCCGATAGCCTGAGAGGCGTCTGGCAGTGGCGCGGCTAATGGGCGGTTCGTAGGGATCATAGGCGAAGTATTCCTGCACGCCCATACTGGCATACTTCGCGGGTTTCTCGCGCAGATCCTTCTTCCAGGTCTCTTCTGAGAGAATCTCAAAGACGACATGCGGCGGAATATCGATTCTGTCCGCTCCCCAGCTACGCACCAGCTCCATCGGGACGCCTTTGATGACAGCCAGATCGGGAGCCACCGGATATTCACGATATTCAAAGGTTTGATAGAAATTGAGATTTTTGTAAATGGCGCAGGCTTGACCGTGGAACAACCAGAGAAGGACCGCTTTGAGATAATCAATCAGCTCCGAATGCCAGGCGGTTTCCCCCATCAAATCCTCCTCGGTGGGGTGATAATCGTAGTAGTATCGCACCTGGTTGCTGATCTCTCGTGCCATTGTGTTCTCCTTTCCGGTTGCAAGCAACGGTTGACATGCTCTACGCTCCCCCGACGTTTTGCCCCGCTGGTCACGGGCTTGCTTCTATCATACCATACCCTCAGCGCGCTTTACAAGAGATTTGATGAGGTAATGAGAAGCTGATGAGCATTGAACGCGAAGCGGCCAGAAAAAACTTGACACAACTGGCGCATAATGGTAGTATTATCCCCATGAATACCAGAGACAGGCAGAATATCAACGAAGTAGCGAAAATTGCTGCGCTTGTTCCTGCCGCGTAGGCGATCACGCCGGGCCTACGCGGCAGGACGTGGCACGCTTTGATGGAATCCTCGCTGGCCTGTAACGCGAGCCAGCGTTGGGGCTCTGTTTCTTATTCCCATCTTTGTTCCCCACTTCCTCCTTAGCTCTCTCCTCAAGGCGCTGGCGTGTGTCGCCGCACCGGAACGGGTACGACTCAACTCCCTTACTGTGTCGTTCCGCTTCTGCTGTGCTGGTGTGACGCGGCACCTCTCCTTCCAGAGAGTTGCTCCTTCCAGACGGACACCTTCATCCAGGCATGAGACAGGACGAGACGAGATAAGACGAGCGCGGGCCGTATTCCGTTTCGTATGTCCCGGCGGTTTTCTGTTGTTTTATTGCTAAACTGAACTGGATTGGATGTCTGCATGGCTATGCGCTGTGCTGCTGATATGGCACGGCGGGCATAGCGGAAGAAAGGGTAGAGCATATGTTGCAGGTTAATCACATTCATCTTGCCTATGGCCCGCGCCTGGTGCTGGATGATGTCTCATTCACCGTCGCGCCTGGCGAGAAGGCCGGGCTGATCGGCGTCAACGGCGCGGGCAAAAGTTCACTGCTCAAGATTGTGGCCGACGTGCAGGAACCGGACAGGGGCGATGTCCTGCGCCCGCGCAGCTTCGGCTACCTCTCGCAGGATGTCGCCCACGAAACGCCAGTTATCGGCGGCGGCACCGTGCGCGACTACATTTTCAATAGCACGGGCCTGGACAGCGCCATCGCTGCCTATGAGGCGGTGACGCTGCAGATGGCCTCGGCCTCCAGGGAAGAGATGCCCGACCTGTTGCTCCGACTGGAACGCGCGCAGGGCGCGCTCGAACGCCTGGGCTACTACGAGGCCGACGCGCGGGCCGAGGAACTGATCGCCGGTCTCAACATGGGCGGCGTGACGCTTGAGCGCATGGTGCAGACGCTTTCGGGCGGCCAGAAGACGAGGCTGGCGCTGGCACGCCTGCTTTTCCAGTCGCCCGACCTCCTGCTGCTCGACGAGCCGACCAACTTCCTGGATGTCGAGGCCACGGGCTGGCTGATGGAGTTCCTGGAACGCTACGAGGGCGCGCTGCTCATCATCTCGCACGACATCGACCTGCTGGATCGCGGCATCAACAAGGTGCTGCGTCTCAACGAGTTCACACACAAACTCGAGGAGTATCGCGGCAACTACTCGCACTACCTGACCGTTACCGGCGATGCGCTCGCTTTGATGGAGCGCACGAAGGCGCAGCAGGAGCGCGAGATCGCCCGCCTGCGCAAAACGTCGCAGAAGTTGCGCGGCTTCGGCGCGACTCGCGTCAGCCAGCGCATTGCCATCGATAAGCGCATTGCGGCCCTGGAGAAAAGCAAACCGGTACTGCCGCAGGCGAGCCGCCGCATCAAAATCGATTTTCCGGTGCGCTATGCCAGTTCGCGGCTCGTCCTGAGCGCCGAGCGGCTCGCCAAAAGCTATGGCTCGCGGGAGATTTTCCGCAACATCAGCTTCCAGATCGAGCGTGGCCAGCGGCTGGTCGTCATCGGGCTGAATGGCGCGGGCAAAACCACGCTGCTGCGCGCCCTGCTCGGCCTGACTCCCCTCAGCGCGGGCAAGGTGACGCCGGGCGACCGCGTGCGCACAGGTTACTACGCGCAGGAGAACGAGGGTCTGGATTACGACAACATCGTCATCAATGAGGCCGGTGCCATTTTGCCGGACGACCCCAAACGGGTGCGCGCCGTACTTGGCCGCTTCCTGTTCACGGGCGAGCGCGTCTTCCAGCAAGTCGGCACGCTTTCCGGCGGCGAGAAGACGCGGCTGGCTCTGGCAAAAATGGTGCTCGACGGCCCCAACCTGTTGCTGCTCGACGAGCCAACCACACACCTGGATGTGCTCTCACGCAATATCATCGGTGAGGCACTGGGCAACTACAACGGCACCATCATCGCTGTCACCCACGATGTGGAGTTCGTGCGCCACCTGCGCCCGGATTCCCTCCTGCTCATGCCCGAAGGCCGCGTTATTCCCTACAGCCAGGAGCACGATGAACTGCTGAAAAGAGCGTGAGATGGTGCAACGCCGCTCCCCTCAGGGTTGGCCCTATACTATATACGCCTCACCCCTTTCCCCACCATACGGGTTGCTGCGTTAGTGCAGCTACTGGAATCGCGTATAGTAGAGCCAACCCTGGCGGTCGGCCAGTTCGCCTTCCCTCTCTCCACTGGACAATCCTGCTCTCTCCTGCTACCATAGGGCATATCTTAATTACGGTAGAAAGGATGGAGTGTTTGCTATGGCAAGCCAGTTGGAAACCTATATTAGCGAGAATGAGAACCGTTTTCTGGAGGATTTGAAGGGGTGGCTGCGCATTCCGAGCATCAGCACGCTGCCGGAGCACGTGGGCGATGTGCTGCAGGCGGCGGAATATGCCGCTGACCAGTTGCGCCGCATCGGCTTCGAGCAGGTGCGGGTGATTCCGACAAAGGGACATCCGCTCGTCTATGGCGAATGGCTCAAAGCGCCGGGCAAGCCTACAGTGCTTATTTACGGGCATTACGATGTGCAGCCCGTCGACCCGCTGGCGCTGTGGGAGTCGCCGCCGTTTGAGCCAACTATTCGCGGCGGCAATCTCTATGCTCGCGGCGCAGCCGACGACAAGGGGCAGACCATGCTCGTCTTCAAGGCGCTGGAATCGCTGATGACGGTCAATGGCGCGTTGCCGGTCAATGTGCGCGTGCTGATCGAGGGTGAGGAGGAGGCCGGTGGCGAGTCCATCGACGCGTATGTGCGCGCCTACCCCGCACGTCTGCAAAGCGACGTCGCTTTCATCTGCGATACCGGCATGCCCTCGCCGGAGATGCCCGCGCTGATCTACGGGCTGCGCGGGATCGTCTACACGGAGGTCGAGGCGCGGGGCGCGAAGCGCGACCTGCACTCCGGCATGTACGGCGGCGTCGCGCCCAATCCCCTGCACGCCCTCGCACTCATCATCGCCGGGCTGAAGGATGCCGGGGGGCATATTCACATTCCCGGCCTCTACGACCACGTGCGCAAGCCGACGGCGGAGGAAGAGGCTTTCTGGCAGCAAGACCCGCTGCACACCGGGGAGGCGCTGCTCGAAGAGATGGGCGTGCCACAACTGGTGGGCGAAAACGAGTACCCGCCACTGGAGCGGCTTGGCGCACGCCCGACGCTGGAAGTCCACGGCATCGTCGGCGGCTTCACGGGCGAGGGGGCCAAGACCGTCATTCCCGCCGAGGCAAAGGCCAAGATCAGCCTGCGCCTGCCCCCGGACGTGACGTCGGAGGAAGCCTTCGCCCTCTTCGAGAAGCGTGTGCATGAACTGGCCCCGCCGGGAGTGCAGGTGACAGTGCGCAAGATTCACGGCGGCGAAGCGGTGCTGGTGCCGGTGGATAGCGCGCCCATGCAAGCGGCTGCCGGAGCGCTGCAGGAGGTCTACGGCAAAGAGCCAGTGTTCCTGCGCGAGGGCGGTTCTATTCCCATCGCCGCCCTTTTCTATGAAGTGCTCAACGTCCCGGTCGTCATGATGGGCTTCGGCCTCCCCGGCGACAACCTGCACGCCCCCAACGAGAAATACTCCCTCTCGCAATTCTACAAGGGCATCCGCACCGTCGCCAGCTTCTTGCAGCGGCTGGGATCGGAGTAAATCATGACAGAAACTGCTGTAAATAGCTATCTTGAAACCCATCCCGACGAGGCGCGGGAGTTGTTGGAGCTGTTGACGCGGCAACCGAGCGTGGCGGCGCAGGGGCTGGGCATGGCGGAGATGGCCGCTCTGGTGGAGAAGCTGCTGCAAGAGACGGGCTTCAGCACGCGGCGGCTGGATGTTGAGGGCGCACCAACTGCCATTTATGGCGAACTGCGCGGGCGCAGCCCCTACACCGTCCTGCTCTACAACCACTACGATGTGCAGCCTGCCGAGCCACTGGAGCTGTGGAACACGCCGCCGTTCGAGCCAACGGTGCGCGAGGGCAAGCTCTACGCTCGCGGCTCTTCCGACAACAAGGGGGAGATTGCGGCCCGTTTAGCAGCCATGCGCGCTCTGCTGGCAACCAATAGCGAACTGCCGATCACGCTGCGCTGGATCATCGAGGGCGAAGAGGAGGTGGGCAGCCCACATTTCGCGGCTATCGCCGAGAGGTACGCGCCATTGCTCAAAGCCGACGCGAGCTTCTGGGAGGGTTCGCATTTCGGGCCGACCGGTCGCCCGGAACTGCTGCTGGGAACAAAGGGACTGCTCTACGTGCAGCTAGAGGCGGAAGGCGCGGGCACCGATGCCCACTCCGGCTCGGCGCCCATCCTGCCGAGTCCCGCGTGGCGGCTCGTCCACGCGCTGGCCTCGCTCAAAACGCCGCAGGGCCGCGTCCTCATTTCCGGCTTCTATGAAGACGTATTGCCGCCATCGCAGCAGCAACTGGCTGCCATCGCGGACCAGCCCAACATGGACGCCGAACTGCGCGCCGCCTACCGCGTCGATCACTTCGTTGACAACCTCTCCGGCGCGGCCCTGCGCGAGCGGCTCGCGTTCGCCCCGACCTGTAACATCGCGGGCCTGCTCAGCGGCTACACCGGTTCCGGCGTCAAAACGGTACTGCCCTCAAAGGCAATGGCAAAGATCGATTTCCGACTGGTCCCCAATCAGGAGCCGCAGGACATCACGGCCAAACTGCGTGCCTACCTGGATGCGCAGGGCTACAGCGATATCAGCCTTACCGTTCTCGGCGCTGCCGAACCCGTCGTGACGCCAATGGAGGAGCCAATCGTGCAGCAGGTGATGAAGATTGCGCGACAATACAGCGGCCAGAAGCCGGTCATCAATCCCATCGGAGGCGGCACATTGCCCCTGTTGGGGGCGTTGCGCCGCTTCGTGGGTGTGCCCGGCCTCGCCGTTCCCGGCAACCCCACCTACTGGGCTAACGGCGCGCACGCCCCCAACGAGCACATCCGCCTCGCAGACCTGCAACAGGCTGTGCGTTTCAATTGCTACCTGTTCTCGTCCCTGGGACAGGAATAATCGCAATGAATAGAAACGAGCATATTGCCCTCGCGAGGGCATATGCTCGTTTCTATTCATTTCAACCCTCGTTCGTCCGCGATTTTTGTAAGCTGGTTGCGCACCTCCCAGAGGTCGGGGTAGAAACGATCTTTGAGAGTGCGCTCTAGCAGCTCCATCGGGGTACCTCCGGTGCCGGTTGAGCTATAGCCAATCATGCGTGCTGCCAGCTTGAAGTGCTGGTCGCGGAAGATCTGAAAAATCTCGTCATAGTCGGTAAGGGCCTCAGCAAAAGCCAGCAGGAGCGGGTAGCGGTCGGCTTGCATGTAGACATCGAGCAGCGAGACCTGCTCGCGCTCCAGCACGGCAGAGAAATCGTCCCACAACAGGGGAGAAATCGCCATAAGCGCGTGAAAGCCGGGCGAATCGGTGCCAGCGCCATCACCGAGCATGAGACGAAAGCCGTGAAAGTCCCAGGGAGACATCGTTTCCAGCATGCGCATATTGCCCAGCATCAAATGCTGGATTTTGATGACGCGCTGCATGAGGCGCGTCGCGTTGATCAGGTCAAACTGCTGGAGCAACTGGCGAATGGTGCGCAGTTCAAACGCGGCCTCCTTCCACCATAGTTCAAACACCTGGTGAACCACCTGAAACTGCAGTTCATCGTGGTGCGCGAGTTGGTCCTCCGGCTTTTGCAGCGAGAGCAATTCCTCCGTGCGCAGGTACTTCTCGTAAGTGCTCTCGCCGGGAGCGGGCCGCCGTATCTTATGCGGCGCTATATTCTTGACCATAACAAGTCCCTTCCTTCTCTGGAACATCTTCAGCGAGGCATCATCGCCTCTTACCGCAAAGCATATCATAGAAACAGCTTGTGTGTCAGGGATACCAATTTCTTGAGGCAAAGCAACAGAGGTACAGGCGATGGACACATTTTTCCATCACCTGCACCTCTCGTATTGCCTTTGCGCTTGACCTGCTCGGGTTCGGCGGTATACTTCCACTCGAAGGAAGCGGTCAGAACCAAACCCTTCCCCACCTTCTCCTTTGGGATTGAAACAACTATCTCTTTGCCTTTTTATGCTTTTCGGCCCGGCGCTGCTTTTCGACCCCCATGCGCGGCTTCTCGACAGCCTCAGCCTGCTGGTTGTAGGAACTGGCGCCGGGAAGGGTAACATCGGGCGTGGTGTGTGCTGGCACACGGGCACTGGACACGCCGGTCTCCATGTTATAGGCGATTTCAACCATCTGGTCGGTGCGTGTCGGCATAGGCATCTCACCTGGCGGCGGTGGCATCACCTGCGGCCCGGCCTTCGATGTCGGCCACGCTGGTAATGGCGGTATCTTTGCAACCGGCTGGATGGCTCTCTCCTGCTGCTCTTTTTCTAACTGCATAGCTCTATAGCTACCTCCTCGTCCTTTTCCTCTATTTTATCACGTATGAGAGGGATGTGAAGGCACATCTCCCCGAAAAGGCCAGCGCTACTGATCTTCCCACCGCCCCCCTATTCTCCTCTTGCTACGAGTCGAGTTCATAAATCGACACGTGTTCTAAGTAGATCATCATGAGCGCGGCTTTTATTACATATATCGTCACGGCTTTCGTTTCAGGCGCGGACTGGAAAGCGGTTCTCATCGATTCATTCGTGCCACATATTTCCTTCAATTTCAGCAATGTTAAGAGGAAAAGGTTTGACAAGACCTGATGCCAGGCGCTATAGTCAAAACAGAAATAAAAACATCCATCATGCCCCTTTTTCCCGGAAGGGGCATTGTCTTAAATACGCTCTTTGAGGTTCTACATGAAACAAGTGTCCTTGAAAAGAAAATCGCAGGAAAGAAAGCGCCCTCGTGCCTGGAGGCAGATGCTCATTTTGCTCTCCGTCATTGGCCCCGGCCTGATTACCGGCAATGTGGATAACGATGCCACCGGTATTACCGGCTACTCGCTGGCGGGGGCGCAATACGGCTATGGATTGCTCTGGGCTGTAGTGCTGGTGACGATCAGCCTGTTCGTTGTGCAGGAAATGGCCGCCCGCATGGGCGTCGTCACCGGCAAAGGACTGGCCGATCTGATTCGCGAACGCTTTGGCGTGCGCATCACGTTCTGGAGCATGCTCCTGCTCCTGATAGCCAATACGGCGACGACGGTGGCGGAATTTGCGGGAGTTGCCGGGGCAATGGATATCTTCGGGGTCAGCCCACTCATCTCTGTACCCGTCGCGGCCATAGTCGTCTGGTTCCTGGTCATTCGCGGCAGCTATAAATACGTTGAGCGTATCCTGCTGGTGCTGTGTTTGATCTATTTTACCTACGTGGCCAGCGGCTTTCTTGTCCACCCGAACTGGGCGCAAGTCTTCCACGAAACCATCGTGCCACCAATCCAACTGAATCAGGGCTATTTGCTCACCCTTGTCGCCGTTATCGGCACAACCATCGCCCCCTGGATGCAGTTCTATCAACAATCGGCCATTGCGGATAAGCACATTTCTATCAAACATTTGCAATACGAGCGTATTGATACCATTGTCGGCTCGTCCCTGACCGAATTTGTCGCCTTCTTCATCGTGGTCTGCACGGGGGCAACGTTGTTTGTCCACCATATCCAGATCACGCAGGCAAAAGACGCCGCACTGGCCCTCGCGCCGCTTGTGGGGGGCAACGGGCAGATCGCGGAGATCCTGTTTGGTATTGGCCTGCTCAATGCCTCGGTCATGGCGGCCAGCGTGCTTCCGCTCTCCACCGCCTACTCCATTTCCGAAGCATTTGGTTGGGAGCGTGGAGTCGGGCGAACCTTTCAGGAAGCGCCTCAGTTTCTGTTCCTGTACACCTTTATCATCATCTTAGGAGCTGGCATCGTCCTGTTTGTGCCAGCGGGTAGCCTCGTGTTCGTACTCAATCTTCCCAATATCGTTGGCGGCATGCTGCTCCCGCTCATTCTCGTCTTAATGCTTATTCTCTGTAACGATCGCCGTTTGATGGGCCGCTACGTCAATGGATTCGTCCTCAATACCATAGCCTGGATTACCACCATCGTTATGACTGTGCTGACGCTGCTCATTATCATCAGTTCCATCTTTCCGGGCTTGTTTGGAGGCTAAAGAGGGACGTAAGACTGGTACTTCAGGGCCATTCGTCCCTATCAATAAAGGGCAGTACGTTGCATAGTATAAGGGATGGGTTTTCACCATCCCTTGTATATTGATGCAATGCCCGACATAATGCACTGGAGATTTGGAGGAAATAACGTCTATGCGCGTGTTGATTACCGGGGCCACCGGCTTGCTCGGCGGACACCTGATTCAGGCGTTGCAGGAGCGGGGGGAGCGGATTCGCGCCCTGGTGCTGCCTGTGGAAAACGCGGATAAACTGGTTGCGCAGGGTGTGGAGGTGGTGCGTGGAGATATTACGGATGCCAGCACTCTTGGCCCTGCCGTTAAAGATGTCGAATTGATCTTTCACCTCGCCGGGATGATGGGCGTCTGGCGTCCCCTGGCGGACTACCGGCTGGTCAATGTGACCGGCACGGAAAATCTCTACAAGGCGGCGCAGGCCGCCGGTGTGCGCCGCTTCGTGCATACCAGTTCTCATACCGTTTATGGCCTGGGACATGGTCGCTTCATGGTGGAAGAAGACCCTCTGAAGCCCGATCCCGATCCCTACAGTATTACCAAGGCCGAGGGCGACCGTATGATGCGGCGGCTGATGATCGATAGCGACGTGGAGACGGTTATATTGCGTCCCGGCACCTTCTTCGGTCCCGGCGACCGCCTGCACTTTGGACGCATGGCACAGAAAGTGAAGGACGGCAAGGGCTTAATTATCGGCAAAGGAGACAACGCGCTGCCTTTCTGCTACGTGACCGACGTGGTGCAGGGCTTCATGCTGGCGGCCTACCACAAGAACGCACCCGGCAACGTCTACAACATCACGAATGATCGCCCGCTGACGCAGCAGGAAATGTTCGATGCCATCGCCGATGCCGTCGGCGGCAAACGGCCCACCCTGCACCTGCCCTACCTGCCCATCTACTACGGCAGCATTGTCGCCGAGAAGGTCCTCGCTCGCCTCACCCACACAAAGCCCATCGTGACACAGTTGGGCGCGCTCATGTTCGGCAGCGATAACCGCCACAGTGTCGAGAAAGCGCGCCGCGAGCTGGGCTACGAGCCGAAGGTAGACCTGCGCGAAGGCATTTTGCTGGCCGCGCAATGGTTCAACGCCGGTGGCATGAACCAGCCTTTCGTGACTCAGGCCAGCCAGAACGCTCCCCTTGCCGGAGCAAGGAAATAAGAGAAAACAGAAGAGCCAGCGCGCGCAAAGGCTGGCTCTTCTGTTTGTCTGCTCGCTACTCGGACATGGTAGATACTTTCTTGCCTGCTCCCTTGAAGCCAAATTTTTTGATGGTGCTGCGCAGCCAGGGCGCGGTAGGACCATCATCTATACGCTTGCTGGTGTCGACCAGAAACGGAGCAGTGTCTGGTTTGGGCTTCAACAGGCTGGCCTGACGCAGCGCGGCCAGTTCCTCGTAATGCTGGAAAGCCCAGTACAGGTTGATGCGACATCCCTTACAATTTTTCGCGTCATCCTCGTTTGGAGTTCCACATTGCGGACACTCTGTCATCATTGTTCCTCCTTTTCATTCAAATGGGTGGTGGCCCTACTCCATACGATTTCCGCCGCGTCGGCTAAGCTTTTGCTTCAATTTCCAGTTCGTCGACAGAAGTGGTTTTATGGCCGTTGCCGTCACTGCTCCCATTGCCATTGGCGCTGACATATCCGTTGCCGCTTCCGTTGTGGCCGACAGCTTCATCAGTAGCGCGAATGACGGGCAGGGTGCGCAGTTTGGCGGATTTGCCACGCGCGCTCGTACCGAGTTTGGAAGCTGCTGTGCCTCTGGCAACCTCCAGGGCCACACTGGTCACGGTCGGGACGTGGCAGAGCATGTTCGTGTAGGAGGCGTTGGCAAGCGGGCAATAACACTCACCGGCCTTGATGCTGCGCCGCATCTCCTCGGCTTTGACGGTGCTCCAGGTGGCGGCAAAGTCATAGTTGTGCTCGCGCAGGTTGCCCACCGACTCGGCGCGAATGCAGCAGGTCCACACATCGCCATTGGGGGCAATTTGCGCCGAGGCAATCCCTGCCAGGCAGGGGATGATCTGCCGCTTCTCGACCAGGGTGCGCTTGACGATATCGTAGTAGCGATCGCGGAACGCCTGGGTGATGCGCGAGACGCCATCGGTCTCCGCCTGGCGAATAGCGGTTTGCAACTTCTCGATGACCGGCTTGTACTTTTCCAGCGGGGGCGTGATGCCCATGCCCACTGTATCGAGTTCGACGCGCTCCTCGGCAATCTCGCTGATGAACTGATCGGGCTTGAGTTCGTTGGTCACGAAGTCGTAGATTTCGTCGAAATCGTCGACGTTGAAGTTGGAAATGACAGTGTGAACGCCGAGCGTGAAGTTCTTGTAGCGGCCCTTGAGCGCCTTGAGGCCCGCGTAGGTACGCATGGCGCGCTCGAAATTGCCGCGCACCCCGCGCACGATATCATGCTTGACGCCCACCCCATCCAGCGAGAGATTGATGATCACCTCTGAGCCCGGCGCGGCCTGCAAGACCTGCTCCACGCGGCCCGGAATAATCTTATCCTGAATACCGTTAGTCGGGATGTTGATGATGCCGGGTCGGCAGTGCTTGTAGGCCAGTCCCACCATCTCCGGCAGGTCTTTGCGCAGCGTTGGCTCCCCGCCACTGAAGGTAAACCAGTACGGGGCGCGCCCGATGGAAGCAAAGGTCTTGTCATACTCTTCCAGCGTAAAATCGTCGTTGGGCCGCTGCCAGACATTGCATGTTTTACAACGGGAATTACAGCGATAGCTCACGCTAATGGTCAGATTGAGTGGCAGGGCAAGCGGCTTGCCCAGCACATAGGACGCCTGCATCTTTGGAATTTGCGGTAAAACTTCAAGCACGTCTGGTTCCTCCCTTACGACTGGACAGTAGATTGAAAAATAGATTCACGTTCTCTCTCTATCTTCCTTTTTCGGTCAAAGATCACTTTTCTAAAGGATCATGTAATGGGTTCGTGAATTGTCCCCCATATGGTCTTTTCTTTCTAGTCTACTAAACGGTTGAGCAGAGAACCAGCAACTTAGAGATAGAAAAGTACCAATGTACTATTTATTTGAGAGACTCATGTTTGAACAGGCAGGCGGCGGCAATGCTCGAGCATTGCCGCCGCCTGCCTGTTCAAAACACTCAAGAACGTTATTGCGCGAGGTGTGCGCTGAGGTGAATGTTGACGTTGTTGCGAATGGCGTTGGTGACGGGGCAGCCCTGCTCCGCCTGCTGCGCCAGTTGCTCAAATCTGGCTTCGTCCAGCCCCGGCACCTTTCCGGTAACATTGATCTCCATGTCACTGACCTTGTAGCCACCTGTACGCTGCGGCTCAAAGGTGCAGGTGGTGTTAACGGTCAGACTCTCGGCGGGCGTGCCGTTCTGGGCGAGGGTGTGCGCAAAGGCCATCGCGTAGCACCCGGCCTGTGCCCCGGCGAGCAACTCTTCCGGGCTGGTCTTGCCGCCAGGCGCCTCCGTGCGCGAGGCCCATGTCAACGCCTGCTCGCTAATCGCACCGCTGCCAAAGCTAACGGTGCCGCTACCCTGCGGCAGATTCCCCTGCCAGTTTGCCGTCGCGTGACGTTCCGCTTTTGCTGCCATAAATACCTTCCTCCTTTTTCAAGTCAAATAGAATCACTTGCTCCATTCGAGAGACCAACTTTTCGATACGAAGGAAACCGGTGAAGCTGCACCATAAAAAGCGCATAGAACCTCAACCGGGGATGCGATATATCCAGAAAACAATATAACAGGTAATTCTGGAATGTGCCAATGTTTACCGGCCCGTCCACTCCGGTTTGCGTTTCTCAAGATAAGCAGCGACGCCCTCACGAAAGTCCTGGCTGCCATAGACGCGGCTGACCACATCGTCATAGGGAATATCCATCTCGGCCTCGACTGCGGCTATGCGCCGGTCGGCCTCCTTCGCCGCCCAGAGCGTGATGGGCGCGTTGGCGCTGATCTGCTGCGCGACCTCAAGAACCCGTGGGAAAAGCTGTTCCTCCTCGTAGATAGCGGTGAGGAAGCCGCTCTGCAAAGCTTCCCCGGCAGTGAGCAGCCGCCCGGTGAACAACATCTCCCTGGCCCGCATGGCTCCGATGGCGCGGGCGACGCGCCGGTAGTTCTGGAGGCTGAGACAGTTGCCCAGCGTGCGGGCAATGGGAGCGCCGAAGCGAGCGGCAGGCGACGCATAGCGCAGATCGCAAGCGGTAGCAATGACCAGCCCCGCGCCGACAGCGTAGCCATGCACAGCGGCGATGGTCGGCCAGGGAAAGTTATACAGACCGCTCAGCACCTCCTCCATGCGCCGCTCGTAGGCGATGCCATCCTCGCCATTGAAGCCGCGAAATTGCTGGATATCGGTTCCCGCCGCAAACGCCTTACCCGCACCGCGCACGATGAGCACGCGCAGGCTCTCGTCCGCCGCCAGCCGCTCCAGATGCTCCTGTAACTGCCCGTACATCGCCCAGCTCAGCGCGTTCAGCGCCGCCGGTCGCGCCAGCGTCAGCGTGGCAACAGGCCCACTCTGTTCCAGCAGCACCGCACCTTCCTCGCGCTGGCCCTCGTCTCTGATCTTATTCCTGTCACCATCTGCCCCGTTGGAATGAGTTGACATCGCAGCATCTCTCCCTATATAGTGAAAATAGAAATCCTGTAGGGATGATATCACACAATGGGCCTCTTGCATGTCACTGTGAGCGCCGCGAAGAATCTGAGGCCCACCATTGGACAAAAAGGAGTCGCCGAGATTCTTCGCGGCGCTCACAGTGACATGGCTGGGCCAGGTTCTCGTGGGAAGCAAAGAAAGAGGGTATTATGCTGACGGCTGCGCTAGAAGGTGTGCGTGTTCTGGATATGACGCAGATTATGGCCGGGCCGTTCTGCGCCATGCTGCTGGCCGATCTGGGGGCCGAGGTCATCAAGATTGAGAATCCACGCGGGGGAGACGATTCGCGCCGTATGGCTCCTCCGTACTACAATGGAGAGTCGGCTGCCTTCCTGGCGGTTAATCGCAACAAGTACGGGCTGGCGCTGGATATTCGCACGGAACGCGGGCAGGAACTGCTGTGGAAGCTGATTGATGCGGCGGACGTGCTGATAGAGAACTTCCGACCTGGAACGATGGACCGGCTGGGCTTCGGCTACGAGCAGGCGCATGCCCGCAACCCGCGCCTCGTTTACTGCTCCATCTCCGGCTTCGGCCATACAGGACCATACAGCGAGCGCGGCGGCTTCGACCTGGTGGCGCAGGCCATGAGCGGCGTCCTGTCCGTCACCGGCTCGCCACAGGAGCCAGCGAAGGTGGGCGTCCCCATCAGCGACCTCAACGCGGGCCTCTTCGCCAGCCACGCCATCCTCGCCGCGCTGCTGGCTCGCGCGCGCACGGATGAGGGCCAGTACATCGATACCTCGCTCTTCGAGGCCGCGCTGGCTTACACTGTCTGGGAGTCCAACGAATACTGGGCGAGCGGGCAGCCGCCGCAGCGCCTGGGAACAGCGCACCGGCTCTCCGCCCCCTACCAGGTCTTCGCCACGGCTGACGGCTGGCTCGCCATCGGCGCCGCCAACCAGCGCAACTGGGAGCGGCTTGTGCGCGCCGTCGACCGCCCCGACCTGCTGGAAGACACCCGCTTCACCGACAACGCTCAACGCATGGCTCACCTGCCCGCCCTCGTGGAGACGCTCACCGACACCCTCAAGACACGCCCCACGCACGATTGGCTCTCTCTGCTCGATCAGGCCGAAGTGCCAGCCGGGCCAGTGCTGACGCTCGACCAGGTCTACGCCCACCCCCAGACACAGGCGCGCAACATGGAACTCGAAATCGACCACCCTGCCGCCGGGCGTATCCAGTCCATCGGCTTCCCCGTCAAATACTCCGCCACCCCGCCGCGTCTTTATCGACCGGCCCCCGTTCTAGGCCAGCACTCCTTCGAAATATTGCAATCCCTCGGCATTGGAGACGAGGAGTGTAAGCAGTTGGAGAGAGAGGGCGTGGTGCGGGATGCGCATATTTCCTTAGAACAAGGAGAGACATATGGCTGAGCAGAACTCGACTGGCGATAAAGCGGCGAGCAGCGACATTGCTCGCTACCGCACGGACTACCTCTCGGAGCAAGAAGGCATCTATCTGTATAGCAAACTGGCCGATATCGAAAGCGATGCGCATCTGGCAGAACTCTACAGGCGACTTGTGGCCATTGAGCAACGTCACGCCGATCTCTGGAAGGACTACCTGACCCAGGCAGGGGAAACCCTTCCGACCTACACACCCGACTGGCGCGTCCGAACCTTGCTCTGGATTGCCAGGCGTCTTGGCACAGGTGCCGTCCTTTCCACTCTCTCCTCTATGGAAAAGAATGCCGTGACCGACTACGATAGCCAGCCCGAGGCTGTCAGCGCCAGGTTGCCCGCCGATGAACGCTCTCACGCGCGTCTATTCAGCTACCTTCTCACTTCGTCTAGAGGCGGCATTGCTGGTCCTCTGCTGGCCCAGTTTGAGGGTCGACACCGCAGCGCGGGCGGCAATGAGCTGCGCGCAGCCGTGCTAGGGGCAAGTGACGGCTTGACCTCGAACCTCAGCCTGGTCATGGGAGTCGCGGGAGCCACCCTCACCGGTCATACCGTCCTGTTCGCCGGCGTGGCCGGATTGCTTGCGGGAGCCTTCTCGATGTCTATTGGAGAATGGGTCTCCGTCCAGAGTGCGCGTGAACTCAATCTGCATCAGATCACCATAGAGCGCCAGGAAATTCGGGACGCCCCACAAGAGGAACAGGAAGAACTGGCCCTGATCTATCAAGCGAAGGGCCTTGACGAGAAAACAGCTAGAGAGCTGGCTGCCCACCTGATGCAGCAGAGCGGGAGCGCCCTGGATACTCTGGCGCGGGAAGAACTGGGCATTGATCCCGGAGAGTTAGGAGGCTCCGCCTGGGGCGCAGCCATCACCTCCTTTTTCCTCTTCGCCATTGGAGCTATTATCCCCGTCTTTCCGTTCATCTTCACCAATGGCTTCACCGCAGTCATCATCAGCCTGATCCTCAGCGTGTTTGGCCTGTTCGGCATAGGCGCAGGGGTGAGCCTGACTGCCAGCTCCCCACTCTGGCAATCAGGTGGGCGACAGATTCTCCTCGGGCTGCTGGCAGCAGGGTTCACCTTTGGTCTGGGAAAACTCATCGGTTCAGCAGTAAGATAGCTCGCTGCCTTCCTCTTGTGTTTCTGTACAACCTCCTGACACAGAGACGAAGCTGAAGCGCCCGCGCCACTACGTTCAGGGTTTCTCTTTCTCGCCTTCCTGAGTAGTGGCAGTGGCAGGAACACCAGGGGAGAGCTGTTGTGTGTAAACTTCCAGGTGGCTGCCTTTGCCCAGTTCGGCTTCCAGTTGTTGCAGCGAGATGCCGTTTTTCTCCAGCAGATGTTCCAGCATTTTCGCGTGTCGCAACAGTTCCGCGTCCTGGGCGCAGAGATGTTGCATCACCTGCTCAATGTCATGGTAGGTACTCATCGTTGTCTTAAAAGCCTCGTCAGCCTGGAGTTCTGCTTTTCGGCCCAGGACATTCTGACCAGTCATGATAAT
This sequence comes from Ktedonobacteraceae bacterium, assembly GCA_035294125.1. Classification (GTDB taxonomy): domain Bacteria; phylum Chloroflexota; class Ktedonobacteria; order Ktedonobacterales; family Ktedonobacteraceae; genus CADDYT01. Next base: position 57,009 of record DATGLM010000008.1, read on the forward strand.
CGGCAACAGAACAAGTTGCAGGAAGTAGCTGGAGATTGAACCGCAGAGCAGTGCGAGAAACACATTGTTCGTGAAGACGCCAACAAGGCTGCCAATGCCGATACCGGCAAACACATAGGCCGTCCACATCGTACCCGTGTATCTGGTGAGCATGACGGCGAGCCTGGTATTAAAGCCCTGCTCCGCCTGCTCAGCCGCGTGCAGCTGGTTGACATTGCGCGGCTGGTGCCGGTGTGGCTCGTGGTGAAAAAGTACCCCGCTATGATGCTGCGGTTGTGCCTGCACCGGTGAAGTCATTTCTTTCCCGGCAACGGTTGGTGCGGTATGCTCTTCTTGCATATTTTCCTCCGTGCGATTTACATAACAGTAACCTGTACTCCTACAATAATACGAGATGCGCTTGTGTTTGTGAAATGTTCCAGGAAAGTACGTGAGAAGCTTTCAAGATGCTTGCCGTTTCCCTGCTTACGACTATACTGCATCTGGAATGGCTACTTTTTAGAAGGTGAAACGCTTCAAAACTCCGCATATTTCTGTTATGCTTAACGCAGGTTCGGTTGACCTCATTTCCGTTTTTTGCCGTCTGGAAAAGAATAGACAACAGGAGACACACGAGAACACACATCACCGCGTACTTGACGAGAATAATTTTGCCTGGGCTAATGAATGGGGGCCTGATACCATGATTGATATGCAAGACCCGGGGCTGCGGGAACGCTTGCAGCGCCGGACGGCGGAGGGTCGGTACGAGGTCAGCGAGATTGACCTGGTGCTGAATATCCGCGCGCGTAAGGCGGAGGGCAACCGCGAGGCTGTGCGCGTGCTGAGCGAGGCGCTGCTGGAACGCTGCATGCCACTCTTCCAGAGACATACGCATGGGCTGCGGCACCGACCAGAACTGCGCGAAGAGGCTATCGCCAACATGGGCGAGCATCTGCTGCGCGAGGCGCAGGACAGCAGCGAGATTTTTATGACGCAGAATTTTATTCACTACCTGCGCTGCCTGTGCGTCGATGAGTTCAACCGCGTCCTGCGACAGGAGGGGTTGTACTATAAACGAGACGAGGAAGGACGGCCTGCCGGACGCCCGCAGCACGTACCGCGCTCGCTGATCGAGCCGCTGCGCCCGCCGCAGGCGGACGAGGAGGGCAGCTACATGGCGGATGTGGCCGACCCGAATGACCAGTACGAGCAGATGCACGCGGCGGACGAAAGCCTGCGCATCCTGACCTATCTGACCGACCCGCTGGATCGCACGATCCTGGTGCTGCGCGCCATCGAGGGCATGAAATGGGACGATATCGCCCAGGTCTGCAAGCGGACGGAGCGCACGGTGCGACTGCGCTACGAACGAGCACGTAGCTACCTGCGCGAATGTTTGAGTCGGGAGCATGTAGAATACCGGCAGATTCCGCAACAGAGCAACTGAAAAAGATAGAGTTATGTAGAGGTGGGAACACAATAAATACCCTGCCCGTCTCGAAGGAATGAAGATGATGAATACACGTGAATTGCAACAATTGAAGATGGCATGGCTGGCGGCGAAGGAAGCGGGCGACACGCAGGCCCAGGTGAACCTGTTGCTCAATCATCCCGAGGCGCAGGCGGCACTGATCGATTTTATCGCGGGCTACGCGGCCACCGCAATCGAGCAGGGGCAGGCAGAAGAGGATTTGCTGCCTCTGACGCAGCGCGCCTATCAGACGGCTCTTGAGCGCGTCTTCGATACGCAGATGGAGGTAGCGGCGACGAACCTGCGCGAACTGCGGGCGCGGCGTGGTCTCACGCTGGTCAACGCGGCCAGGGGCCTGCGCCTGGGCGTCGATGTGTGGAAAAAGTTCGAGGATGGGGCCATCGAACTGGCAAGCCTGAGCCAGCGCCAGCTTGAACGCCTCGCCAGCTTCTTCCAGGTTGGCGCGGAACAGTTCGGCACCCTGCTCACCAACAGCCAGCCCGCGCTCACGCTCAATCGTCGCCAGACGGACGAGGCGGCGCGACAGCAGGAAAAGCAGGGCCAGAAGAAACAGAGCTTCGCCGAAGCCATCGAGAAAAGCAGCATGACGAAGCAAGAGAAGAAGCTCTGGCTGGAATAAGGAAGAGAAGACAAAACGCAAAAAGTGGCTGATGGGGCGCCCCATCAGCCACTTTTTGCGTTTTGTCTTCTCTTCCTTGAAATCCTTGAAATCCTTTTGAAAAAGGGCATAAAATAGGCGACAAACATGTTATAATTGAGATATTCTGGCGTGGTGTGTCTGTACGCCTGATGAGAGAGGGAATGCGCAATTATGGCAATGTTTGAGAGTTTATCCAAACGCCTTGAGGGCGTTTTTACAAATCTGAGTGGAAAAGGGAAGCTGACCGAGGCCGATGTAAACGAGGCGATGCGCGAGGTGCGCCTGGCCCTGCTCGAAGCGGACGTCAGCTTGAAGATAGTACGGCAATTTGTCGAGCGCGTCAAAGAGAAGGCCATTGGAGCCGATGTACTGGGCAGCTTTTCGCCCGCGCAGCAGGTGCTCTCCATCGTGAATGAGGAGCTGGTGAAGATGCTGGGCGGCGATGGGGAGCAGAACAGACTTGATCTTTCCGGTCCGCAGCCGAATGTGATTATGCTGGTGGGCCTGAACGGAGCTGGTAAGACGACGACGGCGGCCAAACTGGCGCATTACCTGCGCAAGCAGGGGCAGCGCCCGATCATGGTGGCGGCAGATATGTATCGTCCCGCCGCCGTGCGCCAGTTGCAGACGCTCGGCAAGCAGATTTCGGTTCCGGTCTATGCCGAGCCGATGGGGGCCGACCCGGTCGACATCAGCATGCATTCGGTTAGCTACGCCCGCGAGCAGGCGGCTTCGGTCGTCATTCTCGACACGGCAGGCCGTTTGAATATCGACGAGCGCATGATGCAGGAGGTCATGAACATCCGCAATCGCGTGCAGCCCCGCGAGGTGCTGCTGGTGGCCGATGCCATGACCGGCCAGGAAGCGGTGCGCGTCGCTGAAGACTTTAACAAGGCTCTGGGACTGACAGGCATGATTCTGACCAAGATGGATGGCGATGCGCGTGGTGGCGCGGCCCTCTCCATTCGCTCGGTCACAGGCGTGCCGATCAAGTTTATGGGCGTGGGCGAGAAGATCGAGGGCCTGGAGCCGTTTTATCCAGATCGCCTGGCTTCGCGTATACTGGGAATGGGAGATGTGCTCTCCCTGATCGAGCGCGCGCAGGAAGCCATCGACGAGGAAGAGGCGCTGAAGGCTCAAGCCAAAATGCAGCAGGGCAAGTTCGACCTGGAAGATTTCCTGACAGCCATGCATCAATTGAAACGCATGGGGCCGTTGCGCTCGGTCATGGAGATGATGCCAGGTTTCAATAAGCTCGCCGCTATGCCAGAGATGGAAGAGGCGCTGGAAGGCGATCATCTGAAGCACATCGAGGCTATCATTCTTTCCATGACGAAAGAGGAGCGGCGCAATCCCGACATCATCAACGGGAGCCGTCGCAAACGTATCGCCTCTGGAAGCGGAATGGATGTCCACGACGTGAATCAGTTGTTGGTACAATTCAACGAGATGCGCAACATGATGCGACAGATTAGCAGCGGCAAGGGGCCGTGGGCGCAACTGGCGCGTCAATATACTGGTGGCGCAGGTATGCCTGGTACGCCAGCTCTACCAAAGGCAAATGGGGGTGCGCCGAGGGGTGGAAAGAAGACTGGCAAAGCAGCGCGCAAAGAGAAAAGAAAACAAAAGGCCCGAAGCGGAAGGAGGTAATCCTTTATGCCCAGCGTTCGTCCTGGCTACCCGTCTCGCCGGGTAGGCCAGGTATTTCTTGTGGTACTCTTGTTTGGTCTTGTCATCTTGACCAGCGGTTGTGGGGGCGACGCTCATTTGCAGCAGCAGGCGAACCAGAATAAAACACAGCTCGATTCCCTGTTGGCGCATGCGCAGAGCATCGGAGTACCATCATCACTTCTCCAACCGATTATGAAACAGGAGCAGCAGCTCAGCAGTACCGGCGCTCCATTTTCACCATTCAATGATGCACCTGTTAATGCCTATTATCAAAATCTTGCCAGACACTATCAACAATTGACTGATCAGGTACAGAATGCTATTGCGAGCAGCACGTCGCAGTTCCAGCAGCAGGCCCAGCATGATATGGAGAATTTTGGGCTGGCCCTGTCGCGGCAGCGCGCCAAAGGCGTCGGCAATATTGCAGTCTTCAATGCCCAGTTTAACAAAGATCAGACTCTGATGTCGCTGGCCCAGACTCCCAAACAATATGCCGCCGTCAGCCAGGACGCGGACACTCAGACTGCTGCGCTCGATCAGTTGAGTGCTACCTACGCTCAACTTGTGACGTTTAAGAGCACAATCAGCCAGATGCAGAAGGCGCAGCTTGACACCTCCGCGATGCAAACTCAGTACAAGAGCGACTTGCAGACGCTGAATGCAGCAACGGTATCGCCCACCATCGAGTATTTGAACACGCTGATCAACGCGCAATATCAGGAGGCCGTCGTCAACTCGTTCCAGGCGCTGCCCTATGTTACCGCGGCCAAGCTGAACGAGTTCCAGGCACAAATCAGCCTGTTGAAAACGTATGGCATGGATACCAGCGCGTATCAGGCACGCCTGAAAACAGACACGGCTCTGATGCAAAAAGCGAAGAATCTGCAAGATTACCTGACTTTTTCCCAGCAGATCGACGCGGATATCGCCTCGATGCATGACGACCTTGTACAGGGTGAGGCCAACTACCTGATTGGCGCGATTGATCGCCAGGCCCGCGCCTGGGGTGCTGCTCACGCCTATCACGATAAATTCGATGGCAACAACTACGACCTGGCCGCAGGCTACACCACTGACGGCATCGGCTACTGGATTCAGCGCGACCTGAGCTGGGCCTACACCCCGGACGATTTCCAGGCCGTGGTCGATGAAGAGAACAACGAACTCTTCAGCTTGCAGATGATGGAGCAGGATTATGCCGATAAAACCCCCTATAATCAGGTGCATCAGACCGATCTGGAGCTGATCCAGCACTACGGCTTGCAGCATTCTCAGGTGCTGGTCATCTCGTTCGTGGAGCAGGCGCTGCGCGTCTACCAGAACGGCAAGCTGGTCAAAGCCTTCCTGGTCACGACCGGTCGCCAGGAACTGCCCTCGCTGCCAGGCGACTGGACGGTGCAGAACCGCCAATCGCCCACGGTCTTCAAATCGGATGACCCACCCGGTTCGCCCTACTGGTATCCTGACACGCCGATCAACTACGCCATTCTTTATCACTGGGGCGGCTACTTTGTTCACGATGCGTGGTGGCGCGTCAACTTCGGCCCCGGCACGCAGTTCCCTCACTACGATGTGGGCGGCGACGAGTCGTTCGCCGGGAACGGCAGCCACGGCTGCGTCAATATGCAGGAGCAGCAAGCCGCCTGGGTCTACGATAACACCAACTGGAATACGCAGATTGTGATTTATTAAAACGAACACAGAGACGAGAAAGCTCAGCGAGCGCGCTCGCTGAGCTTTCTCGTCTCTGTGTTCGTTTTCAAGCCACGCTTTCTTTGTCACCCGGCCCCTGCTTCTGTGAGCTGGTGAGCGGCAGGGGCGGCAGCAAGCCCTGAGGCTTGATTGAGAGCTGGCGGTAGAGATCGGCCCCGCTCAGTGGACGACGCCAACTGCGCGCTTTACTGAGATCTTCAAGGAAGCCGCGCTGCAGGTCGACGCCGAGAGCTTGCCAGATGAGGCTAATGGCGCGGCGAGCGAAGGCGATGTCGTTGCGCGGCTCCAGGCGGTCCAGGTCTTCAAAGAAGAAACCGCAACTGGTGAAGCTGTATTGCTGGTAGTACTGGGCTTCGAGCAGCATGAGCGTGCGACGAGCCAGCAGGGCATCTTCGGGCGCGTGTTGCCCTTTGCCGTGCCGCACCCAGAAGCTCTCCGCCGTCTCCCAGCCGTTGCGCAGCGGCAGATAATCGTCGCGTGCGGCCCAGGGATCGATCAGCGTCTCTCCGGCATACTGCTCAAACAACTGGTCGCCCTGCTGCGCCAGATGTTCGAGCGCGCTCCGCAGAGCACCCTTCCAGGAGCTATCGCCCTCGGTACATTCGCAGCCGGAGTGCCAGCGCGCTACACCGTGCCCGCAGCTCCACGCGCTCGGCACGCGCAATTGCACCTCACGGCTGGCAGGGTGCGCCAGCAAGTAGCGTTCCAGCGTGGTGACCTCGAAGCCAAAATCGGGCGCGCCGTGCTGGATCAGGTGCGAGAGGAACTTATCGCGCCAGGGCTTGTGATGGCCGTACAGTTCGCCATCGGTGGCAATGAGAATCAGTTGATCCTCACCAGCCTCCTGCTTCTCCCTGACCAGGTGGTTCGGCAGGTAAGAGGCGGCAAAGAGGTCCGCGTTGCTGGTGGTGTTCCAGTCAAACGAGACGCCGCCGGATAAGGGCGCGTTGTAGAAAAACACGGTAATGCTGCGGCCATTGAACAGCGGGAGAATATACGGCTCTGTCGGGTCAATCGCAGTAGCGGCCTGCCAGGGGGCAAGGACGGTATAGGTCAAACCGTACTGAGCCAGCAGGTCGAGACTTTCCAGGTCGACCGCCGTCTCGGCCAGCCACATACCGTGAGCCTCGCGGCCATAGCGATGGCGAAAATCGCTCAGGCCCCAGGCAATCTGTGTGCGCTTATCTCGGGTCGTTGCCAGCGGCAGGATAGTGTGATTGTAGGCCTGTGCCAGGGCATTGCCCACCCCGTAGCGAGCAACGTGCTGCTTATCGGCGTCAATAATAAGCCGGTACACATCGGGATGAGCCTGCTCTAACCAGGCGGCAAGGGTAGGTCCCAGATCGTAACTGATGGCGGCAAAGTTGCCTGCTTGCGCATTGGGACGATAGCACTCGGCAGTGATCTTTTCATTGAAGTTCGCATACGGGGTCGCACCTGGTTCTACGGGGAGAATGCCGGTAAAAGGGTCTTCACGCGGCGGCTGGTAGAAGTGCCCGTACAGGCAGAGAAACGCACGGCCTGCACGCGGGCGAGAGGAAACGATGTTCATTTGTTCAAGCATGTAACCACCTTCACTGGTAACACAACAAAATCAGCGCTGTCCCTACCAGAACGGATCACAAAAATTATTTCTATCTATTATAGCAGAGCTTACAATCGACTCTCCTGTATATAATTCTTTATCAACGTCATTATATGGGAATTGCAGAACCGCGCAGTGTTCCGGCCAGAGGTTATCTTCCTCCGGCTTCCCACCTCTATCTCCTCCTCATAAGTGTAACATACAGGTGAGTTTTATGTCTTCGCTCCCTTGAACCAATCAAAGGAGCAACATATTGCTCAATTTTATAACGGATGAAATAGATAAAATGGTGACATGCCATACAAAAAAGGTGCAGGAACATTGCTCCTGCACCCTGGAAAGCTACGCGCTCAATTGCTGTGGGACTGGTCCCTGCGCGCTCATTAAGAATTCCTCGTAAGCCTCGCGCAGCCTGGGGTAGCGGAGCAGGAACAGGCCCGCGTACTCCTGGGACAGAGGGCGCGGCGGACGCAGAAGGCGCATATTCACCTCCTTGAGCAGCCGATTGCCCTTTTTACCGTTGCACGCCTTGCAAGATGCTACCAGATTTTCCCATGTGCTCTGGCCGCCCCGAGAGCGTGGGACGATATGATCGAGTGTCAGGTCGCGGCTGCGCTTGCCGCAATACTGGCACGTCTCCTCGTCACGCAGAAGGATATTGGCCCGCGTAGGCTGAAGAGCCACCCGTGGAGTGCGCACATTGGCAAGCAACTGCACAATGATGGGGTGTTCCAGTTCAAGGCGTCGGGCTTTGATGCTCTCTTCGATCAACTCACGAGCGCGATCATCGACAAAGGTGACTTTCCGCTTGGAAAGCAGTACGATGAGACGGCGTTCGGGAATCACAGAAAGAGGCTGTAGTGAGGAATTCAATACAAGAACAGGCATGAATAGCTTTCCTTCCTCTCTGTCAGAGCCGATAACCACAGCAGACAGCGAGAAAGAAGAGCGAACTGAGAGAAGGGGAAGGGAGACCCTACCCTCTCATTTCCTTCTACCGCCGCCTGCGCTGACTGGGTGGACAAGGATCAAAGCGTTTTGCACGTCCAGGAGAGCCTGGCACAGACAGGCGCGTACTGCTTGTCTGGTAGCCGGTTCCAACATTATCGATGGAACGGGTGGAACAAGCAGCGCTCAGACCCCAATAGCAACAAGGTTCCGTTGCTGTTGGAAAGAACCGATACGCCTGCATTCCATAACTCCTTGTTTTGCTGAACCTGGTCTCTTAGAAAGCTATTTGACACATACATTCTGGAAACGAGTGTGCCATCCTGGTCGGGGTGAGAGGACTTGAACCTCCGACCTCAGCGTCCCGAACGCTGCGCGCTAGCCGACTGCGCTACACCCCGATGAACAATCCGTGCAATGTGCAGAACCTCATCCGACATATCAGACCGGATTGAGTATCGTGTGCCGGTACACGACGCGCCCGAAGCCTGAGCCTCGATCCCGTGAACCTGCGCACCCTCCCTACTCACTGGTAGTATACCATAACCGTCAATACTTGACAATAGACAAATAGCACTTTCTGATAAAGCATGACTGGCCCTATCAGAAAATGCCTTCGTTCCCTTAATCAGGGAGCTGGCGCACCAGCCGATCGGCCAGCTCAAAGGAATAGTTCTGGCCGCGATCGTGCGGGTAGACCTGGAACATACTGGCGACCCAGAGGCCCTGCAGTGGTGTGTGCAGCGGCGGAATATGCTCGCGATACTCCGTAGTGACGATAGGCTGGGCGAAGGGGGCCTGGAAGAGCCACATCTCCTGTACCCACTCCGGCGAGAAATCGGGCCGAACGCGCTGCAGGTGCGGCAGAAACTGCTGAAAAACCTCTTCCTTGCTCATCTTGAAAAGGGGGTCATCCATCGGGCGGTAGTTGCCGAGGTAGATGAGGTGGCTTCCGCCGTATTCGCAGGGCGGGCGCAGGTTGGTATGCTCGACGAGGGCAGTGAAGGGATAGCCGGGGTCGCACATGTTGATCCAGTAGCTATCGGTCATTTGCCGGTCCAGCGAGAGGATGAGGCACTGCGCGCCATACGCCTGGCCCCACTCGTAGCGCGCCCGGTACTCCTCCGGCAGCGCGGGAATGAGGCGGCAGGTGAGCCGCGTCGGCAGCGTCGAGATGACGCGATCAACCGTCCAGCTTCCCCAACTCGTCTGCACGCGCCAGCGTCCACCCTCTGTCTGCTCCACGCGCTCCACGCGAGTCCCCAGCAAAACCTTGCCATTGGCCTGCGTGATGCGCTCAACAAGGCGCTCATAAAGTTGCTGGAAGCCGCCAACCATGTAGCCCAGGCTGGTCGTGCGGTCATGGAAACGCGCCCAGAACCAGGGGAGCGCGATCTGCTCATACAGCGACCCAAATTTGCCGACGAACAACGGCTCAAACAGCAGTTCAAAGGGCCGCTTGCCCATCCAGCGCCGCAGCCACGGCACAGCCGTTTTGCCTTCCAGCGGCGCGGAATTGATCGCCTTCAGAAAAGCCGCCACAGCAGCCACGCGCAGCCGCTCATCCACCCGCAGCGGCTCAAACAGCAACAGCGAGGTAGGCGAGTCCAGCCGGTGCGTCTCCCCGCCGATCAGACAGACCGTGCGCGGCGCCGACCAGACCAGCTTCTCACCCAGCCCAACCTCCTCGATCAGCTTAATAATCGTCTTATCGGTGCGAAAGAGGTGGTGATAGAACTTCTCCAGCCAGGCATCGCCCACGCGAAACCCGGCAGCCAGGCCCCCGGCCTCCTTCTCCTGCTCAAACACCATCACCGACTCACCCTTGCGCGCCAGCCGATACGCCGCTCCCAACCCCAGCGCTCCACCGCCTAATATGGCATATTCCATAATCTTACTCACCTTCACATACATTTTTCCAGGCTTCTCCACCACTATGAACGAGTTGATGATAGCGTGTTTGCGGCGTTTTGTCTACGGGCGGATGGGGCTTTGCAGACATAGCTCATAAATAAGTCAGCACACAGGAGGCAGCAGATGTGTTAAATGTTTCGCGTCCATTTCTTATTAAGTTACTGGAGGAAAGCCAGTCTATTGCTTCGGCCCGCGACGATGGAACGGTGCAGGTCTGGCATGTCTTGACCGGCAAACACCTCTGGCAGGCGATGTGAGGGCATGAAACTTGCTATAGTGGCTCGACGCGCAGCAGGGCTTCACCCTTCTGGACGACCGCGCCACTGGTGGCGAGGATTTTGACGACGCGGCCAGAGACCTCGGACTGAATCTCGTTGAAGACTTTCATGGCCTCGATGAGCGCGACGACCTGGCCGACGTGGATGGTGTCGCCGATGGAGACAAAGGGAGGCGAGGTGGGCGAGGGTGAAGAGTAGTAGACACCGGTGAGCGGGGCGACAACCGGGACGGTCTGATCCTCGCGTGCCGCTTTCGTGGCAGGCGAAGCGCTTACCGGTTGTGTAACCGGCACCAGGTTGGCTGGCAGGGTGGCAGGAACCATCATCATGCCAGGCTGCCGCCGGATAATGATCTCCGTCCCGGCCTCAGTCAATTCCAGTTCGCTGATCGTGCTGCCTTCCAGAATCGCAATCAGGTTCTTGACGCGCTCAAGCCAGTTTGCTTCTTGCTCGCTTTCATGCTCATGATCGGTGTTCATACTACGCTCACTACTCGCTTTTTCTCTATGCTCGGGCGACCTCGAAGGTCGCCCCTACGTGCGCTACTCTTCGTAGCGTTTAAAGATCAGGCTGGTGTTGTGGCCCCCGAAGCCCATAACGTTGGACATAGCGATATTCACTCTGGCGCGCCGCGCCACGTTGGGAACATAATCCAGGTCGCATTCCGGATCGGGGTGATGCAGGTTGATCGTCGGCGGAATGACGCCGTTTTGCATGGTCAGAATGCTGATAACCGATTCGACCGCGCCCGCCGCACCCAGCGTATGCCCGGTCATCGACTTGGTCGAACTGATCGGCAGATGGTAGGCATAGTCGCCGAAGCAGGTCTTGATGGCTTGCGTCTCCGTGCGATCATTGTAGACAGTCGAGGTGCCGTGCGCGTTGATATAATCAATGTCTTCGGGCCGCAAATTAGCCTTCTGCAAGGCGCGGCGCATGGCTCGCACCAGGCCCTCGCCGCCGGGGGCCGGTTCGGTGACGTGATGGGCGTCGCTCGTCGCGGCATAGCCCACCATTTCGGCCAGAATATGCGCGCCGCGAGCCTTCGCGAACTCCAGGTCTTCGAGGATAAGCATACCGGAACCCTCGCCCATGACAAAGCCGTCGCGAGTCGCGTCGAAGGGACGGCTGGCTCCCGCAGGGTCGTCGTTGCGGCGCGAGAGGGCGTGCATGTTGTCAAAAGCGGCCATAGCAATGGGGGTGATGCCTCGTTCGGAACCACCCGCGATCATCACCTTCGCGTCGCCGCGCCGGATAGTTTCCCACGCCTCGCCGATAGTATTGCCGCTCGTCGCACAGGCTGAGACTGCCGCCCAGTTCGGCCCCTTCGCCCCTGTCATAATCGAGATGAGACCAGGCGCGCCGTCGATAATCATCATGTTGATGAAGAACGGGCTGATGCGGTCAGGCCCTTTTTCAAAAAGCACCTGAAACTGATCGTGCAGCGTCATCAAGCCACCAATGCCACTGCCGATATAGACGCCCACGTCGTCAGCGATAGCGCCGGTAATCTGCAAATTGGCCTGTGCCAGCGCCTGCTTTGTGGTCGCGACCGAGATATGTTCATACGGGTCGGTGCGGCGCACCTCCTTGCGATCCATGTACTGGTAAGGGTCAAAGTCGTCCCTGATCTGCGCACCGAAACGGACGCGGAACCGGCTGGTATCATAGTTGGTAATATTGCGCACGCCGGATCTACCTTGAATGAGGGCATCCCAGTTTGAAGCCACATCGTTCCCTAACGACGTAACCAGCCCCAGTCCTGTTACAACTACTCGAGACATAAAGTCACCTCCGTTCGCTAAATTCCTAATGCCACGGCTTCTTCTTGCAGGAAACGGGTATAGGTATCTCCGCGAATAAAGCCTTCGTGCCTGAGTAGACGTTTATGGAAAGGAATGGTCGTCGTCAGGCCTTCAATGACATACTCGTCAAGTGCGCGCTGCATGCGTGCAATGGCGGCATCGCGCGTCTCCGCCCACACAATTAGCTTTGCCAGCAGAGAGTCATAGTGAGGGGGCACCTCGTAACCGGCGTAGAGATGGCTGTCTACGCGCACGCCGGGGCCGCTCGGCGGCAGGTACTTCTCTACCACACCCGTCTGCGGACGAAAATCGTGATCCGCATCCTCCGCCGTGATGCGCACCTCGATGGCATGCCCATGCGGGCGTATATCTTCTTGCCGCAGTTGCAACGGCAAACCGGCGGCAATGCGAATCTGCTCCTTCACCAGATCGGTGCTGGTGACCAGTTCCGTCACCGGGTGCTCGACCTGCAGGCGCGTGTTCATCTCCATGAAGTAGTAACGCCCCTGTTCGTCCACCAGGAATTCGAGCGTACCCGCGTTACGATAACCAATCTCCTGCACCGCTCGAATGGCCTTCATGCCCATCTCGGCCCGCAGTTCCGGCGAGAGAATGGGACTCGGCGACTCTTCGAGTAGCTTCTGGTTGCGGCGCTGCACCGAACAGTTGCGCTCTCCCAGATGCACACCGTGCCCGTAGTTGTCAACCAGCACCTGTATCTCCACGTGGCGCGCCCGCGCCAGATAGCGTTCCAGGTAGAGGCCATCGTCGTGAAAGGCTTCGCGCACCTCGTTCTGCGCCAGCGTGAAGACGCGCTCAAAATCCTCCGGGCGATTAATCTGGCGAATGCCGCGCCCGCCGCCTCCGGCAGCCGCCTTGAGCATGAGTGGGAAGCCGATATCGTGCGCCGCCTCCAACGCCTCATCCAGCGTGCGCAGTACAGACGTGCCGGGTAGCATAGGTAACCCCATGCGCGCCATTGTCTCACGCGCCGCCACCTTATCGCCCATGATCGCCATCACGTCGGCGCCTGGCCCGATAAAGGTAATATTGACATCCGAGCAAATCTCGGCAAAGCTGGTATTCTCTGAAAGAAAGCCATACCCGGGGTGAATTGCCTCCGCTTCGGTAACAAGCGCCGCGCTGATAATGTTAGGAATATTCAAATAGCTCTTGCCACTTGCCGCCGGACCGATGCAGATATGTTCATCGGCCAATCGCACCGGCAGGGAATCCCGGTCAGCCTCGGAATGGGCAATCACCGTCGGAATACCCATTTCCTTACAGGCTCGTATAACCCGCAGCGCGATCTCGCCACGGTTAGCAATCAAAATCTTACGAAACATAAAGATAGCAACCTCTCAACTTTGCACAGTGTATGCTATTATACCATGAACCTCTCTTCTCTGGCTAGGGGAAATGGGGGACTAGAACAAATGAGTGATGAACCTATCACACAAACCCTGTCGTGAACATCATAGCAATGGATAACATCCTATTGTACCGGTTAGCTCTGGTTGTAAGAGGAGAAAATAGATGACAACGAACACAACACAGGCACAGGGCGTGAACCAGCAGCAGAAGGAGTATCTGTGGCCTGCTCTGCCATATGAGGCGTGGAAGGATACCCTTGAGACGCTGCATATGGAGACCCAGATTGTGGGCAAGGTGGCGCTGGAATTGGTCCCATTCCTCAATCAGTGGTGGGAAGTGGCGCTCTCGGTCACGGCACGCGGCCTTGAGACAATGCTCATCCCTTCACCAACGGGCGGCGCTTTCCAGATCGGCTTCGATTTTATCGACCACAACCTTGCCATCTGCACCAGTGATGGCAGGGTCAAAGAGCTGGCGCTGATGGAGCGCACGGTAGCCGATTTCTACAAGGATTTCATGGCCGCTCTACAGGCCCTCAGCATTCAGGTGAAAATCAACACGAAGCCGGTCGAGGTCGGCAATGGCATTCCCTTTGAGCAGGATACCACCCACAGATCGTATGATCCCGAATACGTCAATCGCTGGTGGCGGATTCTGGTGCAGACGACAAGGGTTCTGGAGCAGTACCGGTCCTACTTTAGGGGCAAGAGCAGCCCCATCCTGTTCTTCTGGGGAACGTTCGATCTGGCGGAGGCGCGCTATTCAGGAAAGCGAGCCTCACCGCCGCAGGGAGCAGATCGCATCATGCGCTTCTCCGCAAACGAGGAAGGCATCGAATGCGGGTTCTGGCCCGGCAGCAGCAGGCTTCAGACCCCCGCCTTCTACTCCTTCACCTATCCCGAGCCACAGGGACTCAAGAACGCATCGATAAAGCCCTCTGCCGCCCATTATGACAACAACCTCGGCGAGTTCATCCTGCGTTACGATGATGTGCGCCAATCCAACGCGCCGGAGCAGACGCTGCTGGATTTTTTCCAGAGCACCTACGAGGTCGGTGCGAAGCTGGCTCACTGGAATACACAGGAATTGGAGCAGCAACCGCCGCAGATACAATGAAGTGAGGAAATTATCTCGTAACAACGTAATATAAAAGGTGCTATTCACTGCAACACTTTTTCCGTTTTAGCGTCTCTTAGAGTGAAAGAGCTACTACACGCGGAGTTACGAGATATGGACGCGGGGAGAGCGGCTATCTCCTCTCTGTGGGTATTGCCCACAAACACAACAAAATCAGTGGAGGTGGAGGAGGCGCGTGCGCCGAGAGCTGCCAGCACGGCGGAAGAGCAGCAAACGCTCTCTTTCGACGAGATGTACCAGCGCTACTACCCGCGTGTCCTGGCGTTCCTGCGCTTCCGCATGGGGCAGACGGACGTGGCCGAAGACCTGACTTCCCTGGTCTTTGAGCGGGCGCTGCTGCACATCGCTGATTTGCAGACCGGCGAGGCCGCCGGGGCATGGCTCTTTCGCATTGCCCGCAATTGTGCCGCCGACTATTTCCGGCGTCGCCGCCAGGATGTCTCACTCGATATGCTCATCGATTCCGACTATCCTGACTATTGCAGCCATACCCTGCCGCTGGCAAGTTCGCCGGAGGAGGTCGCGCTGCTCGGCGAGGAGCGGGCAAGCCTGCTCAGGCACCTCAGTCGCCTCTCTGAGCGCGAACGCGAGGTGATCGGGCTGAAGTTCGTGGCCTGCCTGCATAACTGCGAAATTGCGCGTGTTATGCACATCCCGCCAGGTACGGTCGGGTCTATCCTGCACCGGGCGCTTGGCCGTTTACGAGACGCTCTCTACGCGGAAAGAGAAAGGCGATGACGCACCAGTTCGACGGGGAGCCTATAGATAGGCATTCCGAAGAGGGGTTTGAAAGGGTTGAGCGTTCCGAGAAGGTCGATGAGACCTGGATGGAACGACTGGATGCCATTGCTGCCGGGGAGGAACTTCCATCAGCGGATGATGACGAATTGCTTTACGTCGCCGGGCAGCTTTCCGCCGCCCTGACTCCCCTGCGCACGCTTGATAGCACCGCCGAAGCGCGCCGCCAGCATGTCGGCTCCCGGCTGCGCACACGCCGCGTTGTCCTGACACTTAAAGTCTGGGCGACACGCTCGCTCGTGCTTGCCGCCGCCGTGCTCATCTTTCTGCTGCTCGGCCCCGGCCTGATCTTTATGGTGAATCTCGACGGCGCGCCCCATCATAGCGTCCTTCCGGCTTCGGCCTCAAAATTTACCGCAGCGACAGGCACCATCGGGACACGGGCCGTTCCTCCCGCGCTGACTCCCACGCAGCGCATCGAACTCATCCACGCCGCTTCACCGCTGCCAGCGCACCAGTACCTCATTGACAGCAGTCTTGACTTCATCAATGGGGCGTTTTTCCGCTATTATGCCCAGTATCGCATTACGGGACAAGGAGAACTGGATATCTTTCTCTACGAGCAGCCTGCCTCGCTCTTCGCCTTTCCGGTGGCGCCCGGCGGCGTCCAGCCGATTACCGTGCGCGGCCTCTCCGGCGTCTCCTTTCGCAACGATACCGGCTTCTATACCATTCGCTGGACAGAGGATGGCCTGACCTGCCAGCTTGCCAGCCTGCTGCCCATCAGCACGCTCATTACTTTCGCCGATCAATTCCAGGTCGTCACACTAGAGCAGAAAAAGCAGGCGTAGCGGCTGCAAGCCGTGCATTAATCGCATTGTCGAACAACCAACTCTGTTCAAAATCTTTCAGGAAGAGGCTTATGTATGGACGAGCAGAATGAGAACGAGCAGCCAGGAGACGTATCATCATCACCATCCCAACTGCCATCACGCATCCCCGGTTCCTCCTCAAGCAACCGCGTGCAGGCAATCATCACACTGGGCGTATTAGCCATCATCGTCCTGGTTATCCTGGGGACGCTGACGCCGCTGAAAAATATTGTTACCCATGTCAGCAGCCCAACACCACCGCCGGTGCCGACGCTTACCCCCGGTGACAATAAGTTTTATATCGAGGTCGCACCTGCCTGGGGAACGGTCAGCGTCGATGGACACCCACTCTCTTACTTCCCGACCTTTAGTCAGCCGCCATTGATATTGTCACCAGGCACACACGTCATCGTCTGGCAGGCCGATCCCTTCCAGACGGAGAGTTGCACCGTCTATGTTCCCTCGCTGCCAAGAGAACCCTGCCCATACGAGAACATCTCGCCGGGCAACCCCAGGCTGATCACGTTTACCGCCTCGCTGGAAAACCTGTCGGCCAACCAGCGTGCCTCGTTAGCCTCGGCAGCCCAGACCGCTTTGAATAAATTTCAAGCCACAACCACGGTGCAGCCTGGAGAATTGTATGCCCGATTTGTGCCGCCGCAAGCGGTGGGCACCGGAACAGCGCAGCAAGCTCTGCAAGCCACTGAGCATTTCTACGTGGATGCCAACCCAAACTCGAATAGATCGTGTAACCCTGATAGTGGAATAAACTGCTCCAACGGCAACGGCCTCCCGAACGGCGACTGTTATCAGTTCTGTACCTACCCATCCGGTTTGGGGCCGAGTCCAGGAACAACGAGTTCGGCAACGTGGGTGACAGTGGGCTTATTTTATACCACCTGGGATTACAGCACACTGAGCGGTCAGACGGTGGCAAAAGGCCAGCCCGATACCACGCTCCTGTATAATGCCAGCGATGATTATCCTGTCTTTTTCGATATTCGCTGGACAAACCAGCAGTGGCACGTCAGCGTCGACAACACATCACCCTCGTTTTTCGCCGGTGTCAATCCTGTCTCCCAGCAGAACCCGGCGTGCCAGTCCATCCATGATACGGCGACACAGGTACTTGATGGGTGTGTCACACTGGACAATAACTACCTGGGCTGTACTTCGCTGCAGGTTCTCACAAGCAGCAATACGGACTACACCACGACGCAGGATGCCTCAAGAACTTCAGTGAACTGGAGCTATCTCAGCGGACAGAATGCCGCAGATGGCTGCGTTGCCGTTATTGTGCCGCAAAACCAGAGCGTTCCACCAGCCAGCGCCCCACCGGTGGCGTACTGCCTCTACCGCTTCGGCGTGCTGCTGGCCGCCAACGACGTGGCCCACCGCTACTGGCCCAATCTTCCGGTAGCCGACGCCTACGAGCAACAACTCGCGCGACAGGTCGCGGCACGTATGCATCTGTGATAGATAGTGATAGGGCCGGAGTGAGGTGATGGGACAGGGCGAAGGCCAGCTTCGCCCTGGCTTATGGCTCCTACCCCGCTTAATCAAGCCTGGCAGGATTAGTGGCCGCCGTTCTTGTTGCAGCGCGGGCCGAGGCAGACGGGAGTGTAACCACTGCCGTAGATGGTCGGCTCCGTGCCATCGATGAACCAGTCGGTGACGGTTGGCTCGCCGGGATGGGCTAGCAGACCAGTATAGGCGGAAACGGTCGCCGCCTGTACATCGGGCGGGCGCACGAAGTCCTTTGGCGGATAATGGTATAAGTCAGTGGCGTACTGCATAACATCGTGCCAGATAGGGCCTGCTCCTGTGATCCCAATGACATTATTCATGGCGCTATTGTCACTATTGCCTACCCAGACACCGACAGTGAGGTAGGGGGTATAGCCCATCGTCCAGTTGTCGCGGAAACTATCCGTGGTGCCGGTCTTGGCAGCCGCGGGGAAATCCATTTCCAGGGGATTGCCGGGGAAAAATTCATGATAGCGCGCCGCCTTATCCGAAAGAATGCTGCTCATCAGGAAGGCCACGTCCTGACCCAGAACGCGCACGCCATGCGGATGGGCCGCGTCAAAGGTATAGAGTGGATGGCCAGAGCTATCGGTAATTTCGAGCACGGAGACCGGCGGCACGCGCACACCGCCATTGGCAAAGACGGAATAAGCCTGCGTCATGTCCAGCAGGGAAACCTCCTTCGTGCCAATCGCCATGGAAGGACCAAATGACGAAGGTGGGTCTTGAGCAAGCTCGCTCAGGCCCATGCGCTCAGCCGTGTTGACGACGGCGGGAATGCCGGTATACTCGATCGCATCGATGGCTGGAATATTGATCGAGTTCGCCAGCGCATTGCGAATCGTCATCGGGAAGCCGGAGAGGTAGACATCGCCATAGTCAT
Source organism: Ktedonobacteraceae bacterium (assembly GCA_035294125.1). Taxonomy (GTDB): domain Bacteria; phylum Chloroflexota; class Ktedonobacteria; order Ktedonobacterales; family Ktedonobacteraceae; genus CADDYT01. The sequence goes on from DATGLM010000008.1 coordinate 75,568, forward strand.
TTGGTGTGTACGGCGGATTGCTCGGGTAGGTGGTCTTGTGATTCGGCAAGATCATCGCCGGATACCACCCCATCTGGAAGGCCGTGGCGTAGACAATAGGTTTGAAGGATGAACCGGGTTGGCGTGGTGAGAGCGCAGCATTGTACTGCCCGCGTACCTGCGGGCTATTGTTAGTGTAGTCGGCGCTGCCATCCATCGCCAGAATCTCGCCGTTGGTCGGGTCCTGCACCACCACCGCCCCGTTATTCACATTGTTCACCACGTTGAGTGGCCCATAACAGCCCAGGTAGTTATCACATTCCACCTTGTAGAGATGGTCGTAGACGATCTGCTCCACCTTCTTTTCCAGGTTCAAATCGAGCGTCGTGTAGATGTTATAGCCGCCATCCAGCAGATTCTGCGCGCCCAGCAGCGGCACAAGCACATCGTCGATGACATATTGTACAAAATGTGGGGCCTGCATACTGTGATCGAAAGGCTCGAAATTGAATTTCGCCATCTCCTCTTCAGCCTGAAGAGCCTGCACAGACGTAATCATCCCCAGTTGCACCATCGCATCCAGCACCACCTTCTGGCGGGCAAGCGCCGCTGGCTTGTTGATCGTGGGATCATAATAGGACGGGCTTTGCGGCAAACCGGCCAGCATGGAGGCCTGCGCGAGATCGAGTTTCGCGACGGCAGGGATGCATTTCGTATGCGTACAGGTTGGTTTCAGCCGGAAGTAGCTCTCGGCGGCAGCCTCAATGCCGTAGTTCAAATCTCCGTAGTAGACGGTGTTCAGGTACATCTCCATGATTTTCCACTTCGGGTATTGCTGCGTCAAACCATAGGCCAGGACGGCCTCTTCGCCCTTGACCTGAAAGGTGCGCTCATCACCAGCTAAAACCGTGTTTTTGATGACCTCCTGTGTTACCGTACTGCCACCCTCCACAATCTGGTGGCTCTCGATATCAGCAAGAGCAGCACGAGCAATACCCTGAAAATCGACGCCGCTATTCGTCCAGAAGGTATGGTCTTCGGCGGCAACCGTCGCATTGACCATCACGGGCGCGATATCGTTGTAATTCACATAGGTGCGCCGCCCGTACTTGGGATCGTAAAGCTCGTAGAGCAGATTTCCATTGCGATCATAAATGCGCGTGGTCTGGAAAAGCGAATGATTGGCAATGCCATTCAGCAGGGGCAATTGCGCGCGATAGTAGGCATAGGCCGCTCCGGTCCCACTTGAGAGAAATAAGATCATCAAAACGATGAGTACAGTCGCCGCAATCATGAGATACTTAGAGATATTGCGCACCTCACGCTCGTGACGGCGCTTGCGCATCAAGAGCCGGTTGATGCGGGCGCGCCGCAAGGCGGTCTCTTGCTCCGATCCCGGCGCCGTGGAAACAGACGCCTTTCTCTTGTAGAGGTTATCCGGCGCGACCGGCCTCAGCGCCCGGTCGCCCTCTGTAGCCTGCTTACTTCCTGACGCAACAAGCGCAAACGATTCATTTTCAAGTTCATTATGTCCAATTTTGCCATTCTGGTCGTTCTGACCGCGCTGACTATTTTGCTCGTCATTCAATTCATCCATAAAGAACTGTGTCCTTCCTGAAATAGCCGGGAAATGCGCGGCGCCCCCGCACAGTTCGTCCTTACCCCTACATTACATAATAACACGAAGCAATACTTCCAGGAAATGGCTCATTTTCACTAGCCTGCCTGGTTGGTAAACGAGAAGCAAGCAATGTATGCTAGAGAATATAACGACTCGTTGGTCTAAAACGTTTCACAGGCAGTCCCTGATACACCCATTACTACCCTCTCTCTGCAACTATCCCTGACGGATTTCGTACCTCTTACTAGAGGATATCTAAAATAGAGCGGGAGATACTATTGTGAGCCAGCAAGAGTTTTTTCAGCAGCCCGAAGGCTCTGAAAGAGAGAGACAAACTTCCTCCTACCACGTTCCAGGCCGGGGCGGACGCAAGAGCGGCATGCCAAAGGATGAGCCGGTAGGGGACGATGACTTCGCGATGCTGCATGGCTACCGGGCGCGAGAGTATGGCCCGCAGGAGCAGGAGCACGCGGCGCCTTTTTCAGAAGAACATGCCCATACAGGGCGGACGCGAGAAGAACAGAGCGTGCCAGCCTGGGCGCGCCCGCAAAAGAACAACTCGCGCGGCGTCCTCATCGTTCTGCTGATCATAGCGGGCCTGATACTGATCAAGCCGCTCTTGATTGTGGGCGGCATCCTGCTGGCCTTGCTTGGAGCCACCATAGGCATTGTGCTGTTCGCCATCATTTTCCCGCTGCTGCTCCTCGTCATCATTCTGGCCTGCGTCCTGCTCGCCATGCGTGTTGCTTTTGGGAGCGCATTCCGCCCGCGTCGTTTCTACGACCGGCGCTACTGGCGGCGCTACAGACGAGGCTACCGGTGGTGACAACACCGTGTCGGAGAGAAAACATGAGTGATAGCCAGTCATCTCCGGCTTCAGAGGCCATCTGGCAGTCGGAGCGACGCGATGAGATAGATCTGACAAATATGCGCGAGTTGCGCAGCTTACTTGCTGCGCACCAGATGCGCCCTAATAAAGCGTTCGGACAAAACTTTCTGGTCGATCGTTCTGTGTTGAATCGTATTGTCGCGGCAGCGGACATCCAGCCGGAAGATCAAATACTGGAGGTGGGCGCGGGAACCGGGGTGCTCACGCGCGAACTGGCGAAGCGGGCCAGCGCGGGACGCGTCGTGGCCGTCGAACTCGAACGCGACATGCTTGAGCTGCTGGCCGAGACAATCGCTGCCTACCCCAATGTCGAGATTGTGGCGCAAAACCTGCTCCTGCTCAACCCGGCACAGGTCTTCGATACGCAGCCGTACAAGCTGGTCGCCAACCTGCCCTACTATATCACGGCTCCCACCTTCCGCCATTTCCTGGAAAGCGCGAATCCGCCGCGCCTGCTGGTTGTCATGGTGCAGTACGAGGTGGCGCAGCGCATCGTCGCAGCTCCCGGCGACCTCAGCCTGCTGGGGGTCAGCATCCAGTTTTATGGACGCCCGCGCATCGTCGCCCGCGTCCCAGCCGCCGCGTTCTACCCCGCGCCGAAGGTCGACTCGGCCATCCTGCGTGTGGATGTCAACCCGCAGGCCCCTCTGACGCAGCCGGAACGCGACCGCCTGTTCAAAGTCGTTCAGGCTGGCTTCTCTGAAAGGCGCAAGCAGTTGCACAACGCGCTTGCCAGCGGGCTGCACATCAAAGACCGGGAGGTGCGCGCCCTGCTCAATAGTGCAGGTATTGAGACCAGCCGTCGCGCCGAAACGTTAAGTATTGATGAATGGCTTCGGGTCTGGCGGGCAGTGGAAGCGGCAAGAGAGGCACAAACGGCAAAGAAATTACAGGAGCGGAATGGGTGAGTTGCGGCACTATTTCCTGCCGCCTGCACTATGGAGTTGGCAACACAACAGCTTCCCAGATATGCTATGATATAGGTGCTGCACTTATATGGATGTCATCTCTTTTTGAGAAGAATTATGTAATGGGATTGTAACATTTTCATGTCGGATGTAGACGCAAACACAGATACAACAAAGACAACAGTAGAGCAGGAACAGATTTGTGACAACTGTGGCGCGGTCAATTCAGCGCAGGCGCGTTTTTGCATGCATTGTGCCAGGCCGCTGGCTGCATTCCTGACTGGCACGCTGCCGGTAGAAACTCTGCTCGCGGGCCGCTACCGGCTCATCAATCGCATCGGCCAGGGCGGTATGGGTGCCGTCTACAAAGCGGCAGATACACAGTTGGATAATCGTCTTGTCGCCATCAAAGAGATGAGTAAGGCGGCGGTGCCGGAGGGCCAGATCGAGGAGGCGGAGGCAGCCTTTGAACGCGAAGCTCTCCTGCTTTCAAAACTCAAACACCCGAACCTGCCCAGCATTCACGAGCATTTCACGGAAAATGATCGCTCGTATCTCGTCATGGACTTTATCGAGGGTGAGACGCTGGAACATTATCTCGAACGAACGGGGAATAAGCCACTGCCCGTCAAGCAGGTCATCGGCTGGGCCGAGCAGTTGTGCGACGTGCTCAACTACCTGCACACGCGCCAGCCACCCATCATTTTCCGCGACCTCAAACCAGGCAACGTGATGATCGACGAGGGTGGTCACGTCTTTCTTATCGATTTCGGCATTGCGCGTATCTTCAAGCCCGGCCAGTCGCGCGATACTGTCGCGCTCGGCTCGCCCGGCTACGCGGCCCCCGAACAATACGGCAAGGCGCAGAGCACGCCGCAATCAGACATCTATAGCCTGGGAGCGCTGCTTCACCACCTGCTAACCGGCCTCGATCCCAGTGAGCGCCCGTTTTTCTTCGTCCCGGCCTCAAGCGTCAATCCAGAGGTTGATGCCAATCTGGACGCCCTGCTGCAACAGATGGTACAGATGGAGATAGCACGCCGCCCAGCCAGCGCGAAAGAGGTGCTGGAGCGGCTCCGCCTCAGCGGCTCCGCCTCCACGACACCCTTCACGCTTTCATCGACGCTTACAACAACGCCGGCAGCACTGATAAAGCAGAAAGAGACGGAACGGTTGCTTGAGGAGGCCCACACGGAGCGTTTGCAAAAGAATTACGAACGAGCCGAAAAACTCTACGAACAAACGCTGCAGCTTGATAAGACAAATGCGCTGGCATGGCAGGGCAAGGGCCTGACCCAGGGACTGCGTTCGCTTCACCGCGAGGCCCTGGCTTCCTTTGAGAACGCGCTCAAAATTGACCCGAAGCTCGCCGTCTCCTGGATTGGCAAAGGTACCGCCCTCAGCCGTCTGGGGCGTAACACGGAGGCGCTCAATGCCTTCGATGAAGCCCTGCACCTGGAACCGAACAACGCTTCGGCCTGGAACGGCAAGGGGGCTGTCCTCAACGCGTTGAAGCGCTCGAACGATGCTCTCTACGCCTTCGATATGGCCCTGCGCTTCGACCCGCATCTGGCTGAAGCATGGAATAATAAGGGCCTCGTCCTGCGCGAACTCAAACGCTATAGTGAGGCGCTGGAGGCCTTCGAGCAGGCATTGAGTTACAACCCCTCCATTGCCACGGCATGGAGCGGCAAAGGCAGCATCCTGCACGACATGGGACGACTGCGGCCCGCCCTCAACGCTTTCGAGCAGGCAACGGCCATCAACCCCCGCCTGGTCACGGCCTGGGAGGGTAAAGGCTCCGTACACTACGACATGGGGAATTATGCCGAGGCTTTGCAGGCTTACCAGAAAGCCTTTAATCTGGATAAAAACTACGCCCCCGCCCTCTTCGGCATGGGCAACGTTTACTTCGCCCGCCAGGAATACCATCGCGCGCTGGATATGTTTAACAGGGCCGTCAAAATTAACCCACGCTATATGCGCGCCTGGGCGAAACTGGGCAGTACATACAGCGCGCTGGCGCAGCCCTATGACGCGCTCAGCGCCTATGACCGCGCCTTGAATATCGATGCCAACTACATTCCCGCCCTCAACGGGAGAGCAAGCGTGCTCGCCCAGCTCGGTCGCTATTCTGAAGCCGTCATGGCCTACGAGCGCGTCTTACGCGCCAATGCCAACTTCGCTCCGGCCTGGAATGGTCTCGGCAATGCCTACTACCATGTCGGCAACTACGAGTCGTCACTGCAAGCCTATAAACGTGCTCTGCAACTCAACGAAAAAATGCCCGGCGCCTGGCATAACGAGGCGCTGGTCCTCAATCGGCTCAGACGCTACAACGAGGCTCTGGAAGCCGCCGAAAGGGCGATCGAGCTTCGCCCGAACGACGCCGATAACTGGGACCGCAAAGCGGAAGCTCTTAAGGGACTGCGCAAGCGAAAAGAGGCACGTGAGGCAGAAGCCGAGGCCAAACGCCTGCGCGGCAACCCATAATCATTCTTTACTATTAAGGATGGATGCGTCTACTTGAATTTTTGTGAATAAATCTGCCCTCCCTGTCAATAGTTGAGGCTCTTTTCCATACAAATTGACCAATCGGCTCTCTGCCTGCTTGATCGCCGACACAGCGGAATAAAATAGCTGCTTCCTTTGTAATGATCTATACAGGAAGGAAATCCCTGACCGATATTTCAGCGCCCCTTTTGTTGACGTTCACATCTTGCTCTGAGTATACTTACATAGAGAGAATTTTTATGGCTGAGTAAACCACTTCTGAGAGCAGGTTAAGAGCTTTCAGGAACGGCTGTCACGGCGTCTGACGTATACTGTTCTTTCTTTTTAAACGTCTTGATAGTAGGGATATACCTCATAACTTTGAGGGTAACTGAAACGTATTTCTATCGTACTAGAAGCAATTACCTGTTTCTCGAAAAAAAGAAACAGAAAGATAGATAGACAGATAGGGTACCTTTTCCGGTACCTTCGGAAGAAAGTAGGTCTGAATACATGGAAAATCAGGCTCAACGGCTGCGCGGGAAGTCATGGCTGCAATGGATGCTGCCGTGGCTGTACCAGCGCAATCCGAACGAGGGACCGAACGGTGCGCGCCGTCCCGGTGACAACAATGGGAATGGCGGCAGCGGAAATGGTGGCGGGTCAAATGGCCCCAATGCTACTTCGCTGATTATCCGTTCGCTGCTCCTCGTTGGTGTTCTGCTACTTGGCTGGTACCTGTTCCAGTACTTCACATCCAGTTCCAGTAGCAATAATTCTAATGTAATCGAAGTACCGTATAGCACGTTCTACCAGCAGGTTGAAGATAACAACGTCAAAAGCGTCGTCTTCCAGGGACAGGATGCGACCGGTACATTTTATAAAGCAATCACAGTAACGAACAGCAACGGTCAAACGCAGACAGGAACGCAGTTCCATTTCACGCAGTTGCCCAATGGTGACCAGAACCTGACAAATCTGCTCATCCAGCATCACGTGAATTTCCAGGCAGAGCCGGAGAATAATAATAACCTGTTACTGATTATCCTCGAAGACTTTGTGCCGTGGATCTTGCTGATCGCGCTCTTCCTCTGGATAGCGCGCAGGGCAACAGCGGGGCAGCAAAACATCTTCAGCTTCGGCAAGAGCAAGGCAAGGCTGATTCTCGAAGATCGGCCCAGCACGACCTTTGCTGACGTGGCGGGCGTCGACGAGGCGAAGAACGACCTTGTCGAGGTAGTTGAGTTCCTGAAGACGCCGGGCAAATTCCAGCGACTGGGCGGCAAGATACCGCGAGGAGTGCTGCTGGTCGGCCCTCCGGGCACCGGCAAGACGCTGCTGGCCCGTGCCGTGGCAGGAGAGGCAGGAGTGCCC
>DATGLM010000009.1:0-2278 GCA_035294125.1 Ktedonobacteraceae bacterium
GGCAAGATGCTCGGTACAATCATCTGGCGTCGCAGCAGACCACCAAACATCGGTCGCATCACCACCTTCAACAGCGTGTGTAGGACGAACAGGCCCAGGGGACTGCCAGGCAGAACGGTTTTGGCAAGACGGCGGCCTCTCTTTTGCTGCTCTCGGACGTAGACAGACATCTGCTCTTCGTAGCGACGAAACGCCTCCTGGTAATCGGCGCTCTCGTGCAGCGCTTCGGCCAGCAGATAGGCCCCTGCCATGGCCACAGAGGCTCCATGCACGGCAAGCGGCGAGGGGCAGTCACAGGCATCGCCCACCAGGGCCACCCGGCCCTGATGCCAGGTGGGCATCTGAATCTGGATCATCGCATCCATGAACACGCTCTCGGCTGAGCTGACATCGGCGAGGAACTGCTGAGTCAGCCAGCCCATGCCGGCACACACCTCGCGCAAGCGGGAGAGCCGCTGCTCACGTGGTACATGCTCAGGCTGGCTTGACTGGTAGATGAAATACAGAAAGAGTTCGCCCGCCTGTGGCGTGCAATAGGCGGTCACCAGGCGTCCCGGCTCGGTATACGTCTGGGCTGTCTGACCAATACCGTAGCGGTCGACCAGTGGGGAGTAGAAAGCCATGCTGTAGCCCAGATAGCGGCTGAACTGCTCTTCGGGTCCGAAGACCAGGGCGCGCGTAGCCGAGTGCACGCCATCGGCCCCGATCAACAGATCAAAGGACTCAGTCGTGCCATCATTGAAGGTCACTTCCACGGCATCCGGGCCAGCTTCAATGGCATTGATCCAGCGGCCAAAGCGCACCTCAACGCTCCCTGCCAGCGCTGCATACAGCACTTCTTCCAGCGTCGCGTGCATCAGTGTCATGTATTTCCCATCGGTGATGGTGCGAATCAGGGCCGCATCCATGGTGGCGATCGGCTTGCCGTCCTTGTTCACAAAGACTTGCCTCTCAATGGGAGTTTGCCGGGCTGCCAGCCGGTCGATGAGGCCCATGCGGGAAGCCACGTCGTAGCCCGTGCCCACAAATTCAATCTCGTAGCCGCCACGGCGCATGGCTTGCGCCTGCTCAATCACTACGGCTGGAATGTCATAGTGGTGCAGCCAGTAGGCCAGGGTGAGGCCGGCAATACCGCCGCCAGAGATTAAGACGCGCATGATCTGTTCTTTCTTCTGCTCGATAGGGTGCGAGCAGCTCCCTCTCAAATCGATCCAGGTTAATGACTGACCATCCAGTTATTTTGAGTATAAACGAAAAAAGATGTCCTGTCCAGGCCGGGTGACAAACGGAGGGTTTACCTACCGTGATGAGTATCTGCTTAGTTTGCCACTCGGCCTTCCGGGAAATGAAGCTCTGCAACGCAGGCTCGTCCTGGATGCCCTCCACATGCTCTCGACCTGCCAGACCCCGGGGACCATTCTGCGTCTTCCCTATACCGTGTGGGACGCGAGCGCCGAGGCGCCTTGATGCATCCCACATGTTGCTGCAACCAGCCTTTCGGGAAGTCAGGCCACGTCCTCTGTTGTGATTGCGCAGCTTGAGCAGGAGCGGTATAGTGAAGAGAGGATAGAGTCATCAGAAAGAGCCGGGCCGTTCTGGTTGGTTCAGCTCCTGTCGTTTCTCATAACGATGTAGAAGGAGGGATTTCCCATGCCATTTCGTTTTAGCGCACGCAATCAGTTACAGGGAAAGGTGAAGTCGGTCAAACTCGGGGAAGTGATGGCCGAGGTGGTGGTCGAGCTTCCCGATGGGCAAGAGATTGTTTCAGCGATCACGCGCTCCTCGGCCCAGAGCCTGAACCTCAAGCAGGGAGACGCCGTGCTGGCAATTATCAAATCCACCGAGGTAATGATCGGCAAAAACGAGTAAACGCCTCGATTTTTCTCGTTGCTATTGACAACGAGAACAGGAACCGATATCCTTCTGCTCAGAACGTTGCTGCTCGCAACGAATACAGGAGAGCAAAGGAGCGGAACATGCAAGGCATCCTTTCTACCGGGGCATTACTGCGCGAGGTGGCCCGTCTGCATGTGCAGCTACCAAGCCTTTGAATCTATCCCTGCCGAACACCATGCGATGGTTCGTGCCTCACTGGAACTGCTCCACCAGGCCCTACTTACGCTCACCCAGGAAGCGACAGCGAGCACGGAAGGAGTGACGGCATGCGCGTGCGACGAGCCACGATAGCCGATGCGGCCGCCATCGCCGCGATCTATAATCAGGGGATCGAAGACCGTGTGGGCACCTTCGAGACCGAACCGCGCAGCGAGGCGATGGT
>DATGLM010000010.1:0-6680 GCA_035294125.1 Ktedonobacteraceae bacterium
GTATTCCTCACTTGAGGGCAGGTTCCCACGTGTTACTCACCCGTTCGCCACTCCCTCTCACCGAAGCAAAAGGGCGTTCGACTTGCATGTGTTAGGCACGCCGCCAGCGTTTATCCTGAGCCAGGATCAAACTCGCCATCCTGTTTATTTGAGAACCTCTCTGCGGAGGTCCTTACGTTCTGTATAATGACAAGTCTGGTCACCTTGACAGGGTCAAATGTTACTATTGGTTCCTTACCACTCTTCAGTTGTTCAAGTTCCTCCCGATGCATCCGCATCTGGCGCGCTTGCGTCTCTCTCAAGCGCATGGAGATGATACCACTACGTTTGCGCCTTGTCAAGAGGTTTTCTGTGAGTTTTTGGAGTTTTCCAAAAATTTGGTTCCCTAAAAGGGAAACGTATCTCTTTTGGCAAACGGTTCGTGTTTATGAGTAACTATTGCTCGTAAGTCTTGTCTGTGCGGTCAGTATTTTCCTTCTGGTCTTTGTCTCTATCGAAAGCGGTGGGGGTGTCGCGTTCGAGATAGTAGCTGGCGGTGAGGGCGATGCCGACGGCGAGGGGAATGAGGCCGGGGAGGAGCCAGGGGCCGAAATGTAGAGGGATGGCGTTGAAGGATGGTGGCAGAATAAAGCCAATGGGGTAGAGACCGATGGTGAGGGCGAGACCGACCATGGTGATGATGAGTCCTGCGCGCAGGATGCCCCGACTGCGACGCTGCTTGTCGAGCAGGCGCGGGTTGAGGCCATAGGAAATCATGGCCATGCGCTCGCGGTGCTGGAGATAGCGTAGCAGCACCATGAAGCCAAAGAAGAAGGCCAGGGCGATGATCCAACTAAATAGCACTGGCAGGAACTCTGAAGACATGGACATTCCCTCATTATACATTGAGATAATTTTATGATATGATACCGGCAAGAGTAAAGATGTTTCAGTGTGGGAGGTTGAAACTTTTTTTTACTTGCACGGACTCTAATCGAAATATGGGAGAGCATCTCTTGCAAACACCGCATAGTTTAGGCATACCGCTAACGAGCGCAATCTCGTCAAGCGCCGAGCAGGACGACGCTTTACTGGTGGCAGCCAGTAAACGAGGGGACCAGGAAGCCTTTGCTCTGCTGGTACAACGCTATCAGCGTCGTGTCTTTAATCTCGTGTTTGGCATGCTGCAACAGTATGAGGAGGCCAGCGAGATCACACAGGAGGCCTTTCTTGCTGCGTGGCAGGGGCTCCCCGCGTTTCGTGGCGAGGCCCGTTTTTCCACATGGCTGCATCGCATTGCTTATAATTGTGCGTTGAAACAGCTTGAGCAGCGTCGGCGCGACAAGGCGCTGCAGGCGGCGATGGAGGCGGAGCGGCTAGTCGGTGGTGGCGGTGAAAGGCATGCGGATGCTATAATAGAATCCCATGCACGTCAGGCACTGGTCCATGAGCAACTTTCTCAGTTGCCTGCGAAGTATCGTATTGTCTTAATCCTGCGCCATCTTCAGGAAATGACCTATGAAGAGATGGCGGAGATTCTGACGATGCCTATTGGAACGATTAAAACGCATTTATTCCGTGCCCGTAATTTGCTGAAGGAACGCCTGGAGGCAATTGATCGGGAAATTACTGCCAGAACGAGAGGCTATTAGTGCGCTGTTCAGAGGCGGGTCGCCAGCTACAGCTTTATATAGATGATCGGCTTTCCCTGCAAGAGGTTACTGCGCTGGAAGCGCATCTTACCGGCTGCATTGACTGCCAGGAAGAACTGTTTCTGCTGGAAGAGGCGGTCGGGTATGTGCGGACTTTCAGGATGGTAGCCGAACCAGAAGATCTGACAGAGCGTATCATGCAGCGTGTTGCAATCACACAGCAGCGTCGCATGCCCGATTTCTCGCTGCTACGACCCACGTTCGCGGAACTGCTAGTCGTGGTCTTGCTGGCTACGATTACCACCCTCGGCGTGATTCTCGCGCAGCCATCGGTGCGAGCAGTACTGCCCTTCGCCAACGGGCATGATGCGGTCTCGTTATTTTTCCTGAATTCTCTGCATCAGCTTCTTTCTTATGGTGTCAGCGCGGTTATCCTCGCCCTCTGGGTCATCGGCGCGCTGCTCGGCGTTTTCATCACGCTGGTTCTCGTTGGTGAAGATGTGCGTTCCGAATGGTTCAAAGCCATGATGGATCGCCTGCCTGTGCGCTAAATAGGCCTGTACACGGTCCGCTAAATCCTTACCACAGGTAACCTCGATAAAGATCAGGCTAATTTCTTCCTCACCCACGTTCGGATGTACTCGCTTGATGCCTGCTCGCGCAAGCTTTCACGCATCATGGCTACAGGAAAGACCCACTTCTAAACGGCGTGCTGGCCCTGCTTTGCGCAACAGTTCGATCTGGACTCGTTCCACTTCTGGATGGATGTTGGGTGATTGCGTTCTTATATGCTTTCTCTCTTTACTAGCTGCTTGATGTTTTCTGGCTTTATCATAGCAAGTCGTGCTATGATTGTCACGAAGGTATACAACATATTGTGTGTTATGACTGGTTGAATGACTCATCTGTAAGGATCGGTTATGGAGATTGCCGGGAAGCGCCGATTGGGTGATAGAGTTCTGGGACTGTTTTTGCTGAGTCACCCGCTGCCGGTATTGTTGCACGTGGTCGCTGTCAGCGTGTTCGCGCTGCTGGCGGCGTGGCCGCTTTTCCCGTGGGAAGCAATTGCCCTGGTGATCGGGGCGCACGCGGCGATGCAGGTCTCTATTGCCATGATAAACGATTACTGCGACCGCGAGTTGGATACCGCCAGCAAGCCGGAGAAGCCGCTGGTGCGCGGGCTGGTGACGCCGAAGGAGGCGCTGATTGCGGGCGTGGTCATGATGGTAGTGATGCTGCTGCTCCTGCTGCCGCTCAATCGGCTGGCGCTGCTTCTCTCTCTGTGTTATCTCGCGCTGGCCCAGGCATATAACCTGGGATTGAAATCGACGCCGTTGAGCGGGCTGATCTTCGCCCTGGCGATGCCACTCATTCCCGCCTATGCCTTCGCGGGCCTCGGACGTGTGCTGCCGATCATCTTCTGGCTCATCCCTGCCGGTTTTTTGCTGGGTATCACGTTGAATCTGGCGAATTCCCTGCGCGATCTGGAAGAGGACGCGGCGCAGGGCGCCAGAACACTGGCGGTGGTGCTCGGAGTGCAAGGTTCTTTCGCCGTCAGCGAGCTATGCTTCCTGCTCAGTATGGTCCTGATTGCCGTACTGACCTTGACGCGGCTGATTCCGGCGCAATCCTTGATTGTCGGGGCGACGCTGCTCCTGAACACTGTAGCGCTGATTGTATGCCTGCTCTTTTTTGGTCCGAAACACCCCGCAGAGACACGCACACACTATTTTTATCTCATCGCGCTGACCAGCATCGTGCTGGCCGGTGGCTGGCTGGTAGGAGTGTTGATCTGATGCCGCTGCGCCTGAACCTGCTGGAACGTATCCTGACCCATCTGAATCTACTGCCGGTTCCCCTCTTCGATACGCCGCTCGCGCCCGGCATCGCGAAGGTGCTGGTCACTGCCTGTGAACTGGGCGTTTTTGATACGCTCAGCACAAGCCCTCTTTCATTGGAGGCGTTGGCCGAGCGACTGGACTGCAACCCACAGGGCTTGCTGCTGCTGATGCAGTTGCTCGTCTCTGCTGGCTACGTGCGAGTACGACACGAACAGTATAGCAATAGCCGGGTGGCGCGGCGCTGGCTCACCAGCGCTTCCTCCTTCAACGTCGCGCCCTACATCATTCACAGCCCGGATATTGTGGCAATCTGGGACCATCTACCGCAGGTGGCGCGCACAAACGAGCAGGTAATGCGCATGCCCTATGATGAAGATGCCTCATCACCAGAGATGCAGGCGGCGCTGAGACGTCACTATGCCGGGCTGGCGGCGCTGGCAATGACGCTTGGGCGCGAGGTGAGCAGCCGCGTGCGGTTGCCTGAAGGCGCAAGGCAATTGCTCGATGTCGGCGGCTCGCACGCGGCCTACAGCGTCCTGTTCTGCCGCAAATATCCCAATCTACACGCGACCATCGTGGATATCCAGCCAGGGATTGAGGCAGGGAAACGCACGGCCATGCAGGAAAGCATGGAGGATCGCCTCAGCTTCCTCCGCGCTGATATCGTGCGCGGCGATTTCGCCTCTCCGCTCATCGGGCAGTTTGACGCCGCCCTCTACTTCCACATCGCTCACCTGCTCCCGTCGGAGGTCAACGCAGCCCTGCTCAAAAAAGTAGCGCAGGCGCTCAAGCCGGGCGGCATGCTCATCTTCGTCGACCAGGTAACCGATCAGATGCATGGCTCGCGCCTCGCCTCTCTCATGGTGCAATTCATGGCCCTCACTATGACCACCGTCGGGGGCACCTGCTACCCCTTCTTCACCGTCAAACAGTGGCTGGAGCAAGCCGGGCTAGCACAGGTACGCAAACACCGGCTCATCACGCCAGGGGCAACGCTGATTACGGCACGCAAGAGTCTGTAGTAAATTCCAGAGGTGGATCAATATGGAGCGCGCTGTTGTGTTCTGGCCTGCCCCGGGTCCTGCCCTACAAGCAATTCAGGCCCTCTACCGACCAGAGCAGTCGCAAGATATTTCCGGGAAATAGTCTGCTGGTAGGTGCTTTTTGAACCTGTCGCGCTCGCTTTTTCATAGGTCAGCACAACGGCAGGGTCATTACCCTCTTTAGAACCATTGGAACGCGAACCCTGTGCTGATGTGGCAAGTCCGGCGAGTTCCACAGAGGAAACAAGAGAGGCAATACCGAGGTAGCGCAGCGTCGGATAGCGAGCTTGTGTTGATCTGCCAAGAATAGCATTCACGGACACTACTTCGGGAGCAGTTGCCTCCTTATGCCACCTGGCTACCGCAAAAGATGTTATCTCATCAAAGTCACCCAGTCTCCAGCTCGCAAGCTCACCCGGTTTCAACGGACTTTTCAAGGATGCATTGGGTTCCTCGACATTGCGGATATCGCACCCCCAGAACCTGGTTCCGTCAGGGAAAACAAGCTCGCAGCTCAGGCGGTTACATGTCTTATCTATATCACCTCGTGCGCCTCGTGGCAAGAGAAGGCCAGTAACTGCATAAAGCCCTGCTCTCTGATCAAGTTTGCACAGAACGGTATCAGCATTGACAGCAGATTCAGCAGAGCCGCCGATATGATGCCGTGTCACGCCAAGAAAAACGCTCTTGCCATCAGGAGCCTGAAGCGGAACGCCGTCCTTGTAAGCATACCTGGCATTACCGGCAAGAGCCACTCGAACGGGCGCTCTCTTCAGCCGTTCGAGATGAGCAAGCGGTACTTCTCTTTCGTGGATGTCCCAGCACTTCGTGCCTTTCTCGGCGGCGCAGGTACCGAGCACGACCCATGGCTCCCCATTCACCATCTTTCCATACACATAGGGGCGCTCGACCGAGGCAATTGCCTTCCCACCGGCGGTCTCGTCGTCTTTTGTAATAGCGGTGATACGCTGCCAGGTCTTCCCGCCGTCTCGGGATAAATCGATCCATGTCGCGCCGCCGCGGTCGATTCCGTTACGAGTCCGCCCCACCCTGATCTGCTCACCATCGGGCGCTATGTAGGTAAAAACTCCACCGTTCCAATCCTGTGATCCCGGAGTTTTGCTCTCAGGGGTCGCAACCTCTTTCTCGTCAACCGGGTTCATCAGACGATCCTGAACAAGACCGGCAAACCTCCACGCCTGCGTGTCCTGAAGGCTGGCAAATTCATTCTGATGTGAAGGCATATAAAGACCCCCGTTTGATATCGACTGCAACGGCTACCCAGACGGCATCACTGTATCATAATCATAGCAAATTGGCAACGAATGGGGGAAGAGAAAAGATGCATAAAACGAGGTAGGAAGCCGTTTCAGAAGCTTTTTCCTACCTCGTTGTTCGAGTCGGGGCGAGAGGATTTGAACTACCCGCACCTTGTTTTTCGTTGTTTGTAGTTGCGTTCGGCGTGCTTCTATGGCGCGTTCGTTGCCTATCGTTGCTTTCTATTGCTTACCTAAACTTGTCGGAGTTGCTACATTGTTGCTACATGGAGCGATGTCAGCAGCAACAGCTATCCTCTTCGTAGATGATTGCCACCTCTGTTGCCCAGAGCCAGCAGGAGGGAGAGACAGAATTTGGCTTATGGCTCCTCCCAGACCGCTTCACAGGGTATTTGTGTTCCCTTCTTTGCTATCATTTCGTGATGGGAGCGGCAAGGCCAGAAGCGGGAATGGTCTATACACACGAACCAACAGAAGGAGCAAGTTTCCACCCCCTTCGATGGGGGCCGAATGCGTTTGAGGCAATCGAACACCTCGTCTTTTCACGCGCCACAGTGCGCGTTTTTTGTTGTCCTCTTTGCTTTCAGGAGAACATGTCATGGATCACCAGCTATCTCAACTGTCCGATGGGCAATACACCTGCGCGCTCTGCCAACGGCGCTGGCGCGCAAAGCCGCGCTCGTCCTGCGTGGGCGTCCCCTGCTACGAGTACGGCTGCTGGCCTGACACCCTCTACACCGCCACCCAACTACGGCGTATGAAGCTCAAGCCAGGCGAGCAGCCAGATGGCTATTACCCGCTGGTCAAAGCTCCCTACCGTCGCTTGCTCTACGATATCCGCAAGGCCACACCCCGTCGGGTGCCGACCGAACGGCAACGCGAGGCCAT
>DATGLM010000011.1:0-78846 GCA_035294125.1 Ktedonobacteraceae bacterium
GACACTGGCACGCTGTCGAGAATTGTACAATGCTGGCCTTGCCGAACGCAAAGAGGCCTATCGTATGGCGGGCAAGTCAATCAGCTACTACGAACAGCAGCGCGATCTGCCTGAGATCAAAAACGTCTTGCGAGAAGAATACCAGCAGATACACTCTCAGGTGTTGCAAGATGTTCTGCTGCGTCTCGATAGAGCCTTCAAAGCCTTCTTTAGACGAGTTGCCAACGGGGAAAAACCGGGCTATCCTCCCTTTCAGGGACGCAATCGCTACCATAGCTTCACCTATCCGCAAGGGGGCTATACCCTCTCCGAGAAACGGGTCACCCGCTCGAAAATCGGTTCCATCAAGATCAAGCTGCATAGACCAATTGAAGGAACCGTCAAAACCTGCACCATCACGTATGAAGCGGGACAATGGTATGCTGTCTTCTCTTGCGAGTGTGAAGCCCGGCAACTTTTGCCTGTCTCAGAAGAAGAAGTGGGTATAGACCTGGGGCTTCTCCATTTTGCCGCTCTTTGGGATGGAACCTTCATCAACAATCCGAGGTACTCCCGCAAGACAGAGAAGACGCTTGAAAAGAGGCAGCAAGTTCTCAGCAGAAAGAAACGCGGTTCGCATCGCCGTGAAAAAGCTCGTCGGCAGGTAGCAAAGGCCCATCGGAAAATCAGGAACCAGCGCCGTGATTTTCTGCATAAACAGGCAAAAAGGCTTGTAGAGCGCTATCAAACCATCGTCTTTGAGGATGTGCAAACCGAACATCTGGTCAAGCGCCCAAAGGCGAAGCAGGATGAGAACGGCAAGTACCTCCCCAACGGGGCCAGCGCAAAGGCTGGCTTGAATAAATCAATCCTTGATGCTGGATGGGCCATGTTCGTTGACGTGTGTTCCTTCAAGGCAGCATGCGCCGGTCGCAATGTGGTCAAAGTGAACCCCTACAAAACCAGCCAGATATGCAGCGCCTGTCTGCGAGAATGCCCCCACAAGGAACTGGATGTACGAACACACGTCTGTATCCACTGTGGGGTCGTTCTCGATAGAGATACCAACGCCGCCAGAAACATCCTCAGACTTGGAAGAAGCCAACGTGGGACAACCTGCGTAGAAGCCCCTTGCCGAAAGGCTGCGGGTACTTCACTGAATACGTCCATATACAATGAAGAGGATAGAGCCGACAATGGCCAGCAGGATGCCGATGCCGATGAGGATGAAGAGGATGGCGCTGCTCGATGCGCTCCCGTCGGAACTGGTACCGTTCGCGCTGCTGGCTTGCGTGGCAGTGGGCGATGGTGACAGAGCGGGCGTGACTGTGGATGAGGCTGTGGCTGATGGAGATGGTGAGGGCGAAGGCGACGGTGAAGGTGATGCTGAAGGGGTGGCTGTTGTCGTGGAGATGGTCAGCGCATTAGAGTCGGTAGCGTACATCGTGGTCTCATTCTGAGCTATAGCGGTGACAGAGTATGTTCCTGGCTGCGTACTGGCGGGAATGGTGAGAGAAAGGTTGAGGTTGCCGTTTGAGTCAGGAGTATCGCTCTGGTTGACAATCTTCTGGTTGGTATTGTTGCCTGCGACGATAGAGACGGTTACAGGCTGCGGAGGAACCCAGTTGGCTCCGGTGACGGTGACTTGAGCACCGGGAGCGACTGTGGAGGGAGCGATGGAAATGGTGGCGAGCGGCGCGACGGTGAAGGTGTTTGAGGAAAGCGTGCTGGAGCCGTGTTTGACGACGCAGATGTAGTATTGTGAGCCGGTATTTGCGGCGTTGTCGGGCCACGTGCTCTGTACCTGAAAATTGCTACCAACAATGAAGACCCTCGGATGGGTGCTGAAGGGTGTGAGGCCAAGATTAGAAGGATTGCCGCCATCGGTGCATTTCGCCGGGTTACCGCTGGTTGTGGTGTAGAGGCTGGCAAAACCGGTAGAGAAGCCGGAACCGCTAATAGTGATCTGCGTGCCCACGTGACCGATGGCGGTACCGTTGACGTTGGGAGAGGTGATGGAGACCTGGGGGCCGTTTGGGATGACATTGCTCACTGCCCATGCGACTGACGTGAAGATGCTTGAGAAGAACAGCAGGCTCATTCCAACTGTCAGCAGGCAACACAGTGCCAGTATACGACGCCAACCAGCTATCCTGAACACATCCTGTCTCCCGCAATAAGATCTCCTGTAAGATTACGACGTTATTGTACAAGACGTGTAACAATACAGGCAAAGAGGTTATTTTTCAGACTATTGAGCCTGTTCGCGCTGGCGCAGGGCCTCATAGAGCGCAATGCTGCCTGCCACCGCCGCATTGAGCGAGTTGATGTGGCCGTACATGGGAAGCCTAATGAGCAGGTCGCAGTGCTCGCGCACCAGGCGGCTGATTCCTTTGCCCTCGTTGCCGACGACGAGGGCGAGCGGGCCGGTGAGATTAGCCTGTGTGTAGAGCGTTTTTGCTGCGCCGGCCAGCCCGACGACCCAGATGTTGCGCTTTTTAAGTTCTTCGATGGTGCGCGTCAGGTTAGTTTCCTGCGCGATCAGCAGGTGTTCGGTCGCTCCCGCCGAGGTTTTGATGACGGTTGCATTGACTTCCGCCGCCCGGTGCTCTGGAATAATGACACCATGCACTCTCGCGGCCTCGGCTGTGCGCAGGAGTGAGCCGAGGTTGTTGACATCCTGAATGGCGTCGAGGATCAGCAAAAATGGCGGCTCGTTCTTGCGTTCGGCGGCGGCCAGGATCTCATCGATATCGGCATATTTGCGCTCGCCAACAACCGCCAGCACGCCCTGGTGAACCGCTCCATGACTTAACTGATCAAGACGCGCACGCGCAACTGCCTCCACCGGAACACGACGCTGCCTGGCCTCTTGCAGAATAGAGGCCAGAGCGGGTGACTCACGCTGACCCTCTGCCAGCAAGACACGTTTAACCTGTCGCGCAGAGTGGAGCGTTTCTAAGACGGGATTGCGACCCCAGACGTATTCAGGCATAACACCTCTCAAGCATCAAGAAATGTTTCTCGCTGCTGAAAAGTATAGCATATCTGGAGTGACGTGGGAACTGTCTCCGGGCCTCACTTCACCACGAGGTAGCCAGGTTCTGCCAGCACTCTGTCCAGATCGTTATCGTCCGGCCTTGCCAGCATAATTTTCTGCTTTCCCCGATCGATGACCACTGTCGGAGTAATGAGCAGGCCCCGATTGACGAAGAGGACGAAGCGTTCCGCCGCCGTATTATAATTGACGTTGATGCAGCGGAAAGGCACGCCAGCCTGCCGCAACTTATTTTTTACTCGGGCGGTATGCTCACAGCCAATTGCACCATAGATAGTTATAGACTCAGCCATAGATTTACCCACCTCTACTATATATGAGAACTCTCTCTGACAAGAGTATAACATAAATGAACCAGATCTTGTTTATCTTCAGACAGGCAAATGAGTTAGCTTAGATTTCAGGGAAGAGGCCAAGTTGTTCGCGCACAGGCGAGAAACTTTTGCGATGGATGGGGCTAGGACCATGTTCTTTGAGGGCGGCGAGATGTTGTTCAGTGCAGTAGCCTTTGTGCTGGGAGAAGCCGTAGAGAGGATATTGTTTGTGCAGAGTCAGCATCATGCGGTCACGGGTGACTTTGGCGACGATAGAGGCGGCGGCGATGGAGAGGCAGCGGGAATCGCCTTTGATGATGGCGCGCTGGGGCAGCGGCACTGTGGGCAGGCGCACAGCATCGAGCAGCAACGCCTGCGGTGGTGGCGATAGCTGGGCGAGGGCGGCGCGCATGGCGTGTTTGGTAGCTTGCAAAATATTTTGTTCGTCGATCAATTCGACGGAGCCAATGCCAACACTAACCGCGAGGGCATGTTGCACGATGATATCGTAGAGCGTGTCGCGGGCCTGCGGCGTGAGTTGTTTGGAATCGCGCACACCGCAGAAGCGTGCCAGCCCTTCCTCGTCGAACGGCAGGGGAAGGATGACGGCGGCTGCTACTACCGGGCCGGCGAGGCAGCCGCGACCTGCTTCATCCAATCCCGCAACAAAGCGATAGCCCTGCTGGAACAGGGCCATTTCTTCTTCGAGCGTTGGGGCCTGAAATTTAGGCGTTCTCACTGGTTTCTGGCGTT
Source organism: Ktedonobacteraceae bacterium (assembly GCA_035294125.1). Classification (GTDB taxonomy): domain Bacteria; phylum Chloroflexota; class Ktedonobacteria; order Ktedonobacterales; family Ktedonobacteraceae; genus CADDYT01. The sequence continues at coordinate 4,105 of DATGLM010000011.1, forward strand.
GTCGTTACCGGTGACTCAGTTTCCGCTGCAGCGGCAGCCGCTGCGGTTCTGGCGGCGCGGGCGGCCTCCTTGGCGGCGGCTTCCTTGCTTGTCATCGGACGAAGTTCCTTCAAGCGGGCAGCCTTACCGGTCAGGCCGCGCAGGTAGTAGAGCTGCTTGCGGCGCACGCGGGCGTGACGCAGAACTTCGATCTTTTCGAGACGCGGGGAGTTGATGAGAAAAGTACGCTCGACCCCCACGCCGTGCGTGATGCGGCGAACTGTGAAATTGCGATTGACGCCGGAGCCGCGCAGGCGCATCACCACACCCTCAAACGGCTGTAAGCGTTCGCGGTTCCCCTCGACAACTCTTACTTGCAGGCGAACGGTATCGCCGGTCTGGATATCAGGAATATCTTTCCGTAACTGAGCATTTTCGACAGCGGCCAGTAACGCCTGCCCTGCTGGCTTCGTTACGACTTGTTTGTCGGCCATCCTACTAAACCTCCTGGGCGCTTCATGCTCAGCCGTGAGAAATGATCAGTTCAGTCAGCGGAGCATTGAGCGCGAAAAGCTACTTTGCGGCATTGAGCTGCTTCATGAGGCGCGATTTGCGACGAGCAGCGTTGTTCTTGTGGATAACCCCTTTTTTGGCGGCGCGGTCGAGTTCGCTGACAGCAGCCCGAACCGCCTCTTCAGCGTTGTCAGCGTTGCCTGCGATGGCCTGGCGCGCCTTGGTTATCTGCGTCTTCACAATTGATTTTACCATGCGGTTGTGCATGCGGCGTTTTCGCTCCTGACGCATGCGCTTTTCCGCAGATGCATTATTGGGCATGTAATTACAAATCCTCCCCAAATTATCCGTCCCTTACAACGGGCGAATCTAAAAAAAGCCAACCGACAGCCGGGCTGGACTCAGTGCGCAAGGATTATAACAGATTGGCACTATACCTGTCAAATTTTTTACCAACCGGTTTGCTCGTTTCCTTCCTCCTCACCACTGCGCGGTTCGCAAATGTCCTGGTAGGGGTTCTGCGGGTCGTTCGCCGTGGCGAACGACCCGCAGAACCCCTACCAGGACTGACCGGAGACGGCGAAAATCTAATACAGGATAACGGAGGCGCCCCAGCTAATCTGTGGGTAGAGCCAGGCGATATCATTGGAGTTCATGTTGATACAGCCGTGGCTGCCGTTGCCGTTGAAGGCGGTGGTGCCGCAGGCGTCGGCATGCGGGAAGTTCGTGCCGGGGCCGAAGGTACATCTCCACCATGCATCATGGAAGAAGTAGCCCCCCTCGTGATACTCCATCGCATACTTAATGTTGGTGTCAGGGTACCAGAAGGCCGACCCGGGCGGCTCGCTCGACTTGAAAACTGTCGGCGATTCCTTCAGGAAGATGCTCCAGAAGCCAGGAGGAGATGGTTTCTCGTACTGACCGGAGACGATCTGGAAGGAGCGCACAAGCTTGCCGTTGTCGTAGTAGCGCAGCACCTGCTCGACGAGTGAGACAACGAGCACCTGACCAGAGTTGGGGCCATAGACACCGTAGTGCTGCATCAACTCAATATCGGTTTTGTGCGGCTGATTCCAGGGAGTATTGTCGTTATAGTCCGCTTCCATCGCTTGCAAGCTCACCATATCGTTCTGGATGAGGTCGATGGCCGCCTGGTAATCGGAGACTGCGCCGGTGGACTGAGCGTACTGCACGGCGCTATCCGCGTCTGAACCAATGCCTTGCTCATCGTACTCGTAATCCAGATTGTAGGTGTTGCCATCATAGGAGTCGTGATACTGGTGCGTGTTTCCCCAGGCTGTGACGGCGCTGTGGAACTGCTTGAGCAGGTAGTTTGCCTGCCCCACGATGAGCGAGTATTGCAGCGAGGCAATATCACGATCAATCTGCGCGGAGACTTTCAGGTAATCGTTGATGGATTGGGCCGCGTTCAGCGCCTGCTGATCGTTATTGAGCTTTTGCTGGAAGCTTGTAGTAGACTGTCCATACGTTTTGAGCTGCTGAATATCGGCGCTGAATTGCCGGAGCTTGGCCGCGCCAACGTAGGGGATAGCCTGCGTGGAGTAGACGGTCGTCTCCTGTAACTGGGCGTTCAATTGTGTCATGAGATTGGAAAAGTCCTGCGGTTGCGTGGCGGCACGAAACTGTTGCAGGTCTTGCTGGTACTGTTGATTCAACGCTGTGGTATCCAGGTGCGAAGCCTGCAATTGTTTGATATCCTGCTGGAGTGTGGTCAGGTCGTTGTAGGTCGGTCCCATCAATTGCAGGGCCTGGGTAGAAAGCTTCGCATCATTGCTGATTTGCAGGTAGTCTTTGGGATATTGCGCCTTTGCCAGAGCTTGCTGATCCTGGGTGAGCTGCCTGGCAAACGTTTTGGCCTCGATAAAGCCCTGCGCCTGCCGTACAGCCAGCGATTTCTCGAAGCTTTGCAGGTCGAGCGAAGCCTGGTAGTCGAGTTGCTGAGTAGCCTGGTATTCCAGTCCCTTTACCTGGACACTCAATGCCTGATAACGCTGCGTAAGATTGTTATAGTAATCATTCGTCGATTCATCGCTAAAGATGCCGAAAGGAGCGCTGGTATGGCTGAGTTGAGCCTCTTGTAGCTGGATGGGTTGCAGCAACGTGGCGGGGACGCCGATAGATTGGGCATGGGCAAGAAGCTGGTCGAGTGTTGCCTTGCTTGCTGTGGCCTGCTGCCGCGCCTGAGAACTGCCCCCACAGGCACTCAGCGCGAGGCTGAGCAGCAGCATCAGAAGGGTCGCGAGTGTAATAGTGCTTGCGCCCTTCCTGGCTTGCCGGGAAACGGGTTGATATGCCATTGTAACTGGTGCCTCCTATGTTTCCGGGTTCACATAGTATAATAGAGAAAGAATCATATCCCTTTATAGAAGAAAACGTACAAGCTTCCATTTATTACATCGCTTGAAAGCATGGAAAGTAACAAAAAGAAAGTGTAAGCATGCACTATGAGCCACTGCATGCTTACACTTTCTTTTTGTTACAGATCGAGGGCCTGTTCGAGGTCGGCGAGCAGGTCTTCGCTGTCTTCAAGGCCGATGGAGAGACGGAGCAGGGTATCGGTCAGGCCGCGCGCCTCGCGAATTTCTCTGGGGATAGAGCCATGCGTCATGGAGGCAGGATGGCAGACAAGCGATTCCACGCCGCCCAGGCTTTCAGCAAAGGTGAAGATTTTGAGGCGGCGCACGACCCTGTCGACGTCGTCGTAGTCACCCTTGAACTGGAAAGAGACCATGCCGCCGAAACCGCTCATCTGGCGCAGCGCCAGTTCGTGGCCGGGGTGCGTTGGCAGGCCGGGGTAATAGACCTTCTCTACTTGCGGGTGCTCCGAGAGGAAGCGCGCAACAGCCATAGCGTTCTCTTCGTGCTGGCGCATGCGCACGGCCAGCGTCTTGATGCCGCGCAGTGTCAGCCAGGAATCAAAAGGCGAAGGAACGGCTCCTGCCGCGTTCTGATAAAATTTGATGGACTGGTACGTCTCTTCGTTGTTGGTCACAAGCGCGCCTCCGATGACATCGCTGTGCCCATTGATATATTTGGTCGTGCTATGTACCACGATATCGGCCCCCAGCTTCAGAGGCTGCTGGAAATAGGGGCTGGCAAACGTATTGTCAACGACGAGTAACAAATTGTGGCGATGGGCGATAGCGGCGACCGCCGCGATGTCGGCAAGGTTGAGCAGGGGATTGGTCGGTGTCTCCAGCCAGATCATCTTTGTGTTGGGCCGGATGGCGCGCTCGTAAGCTGCCACGTCATGAGCCGCTACGTAGCTCGTTTCCACCTCGTAGCGGCTCATGACGCGCTCGAAGATGCGGTAAGTGCCGCCATAGAGGTCGTCGCAGGCGACGAGATGGTCGCCCGCGCCGAGCAGACTGAGGACTGCGCCTTCAGCCGCCATGCCGGAGGCGAAAGCCAGTCCGTATTTTCCGTCCTCCAGCGAGGCAATGCAGGCTTCAAGCGCGCTGCGGGTGGGATTCTGCGTGCGTGAATACTCATAGCCTTTATGGTCACCTATTCCTGCTTGCGCATAGGTGGACGTTTGATAAATGGGCATCATCACAGCACCCGTCGTCGGGTCCGGTTCCTGTCCCGCGTGGATAGCTCTGGTCGAAAACTTCATCCTATGTAACTCCTTCATATAGTCATAAATGTGACGAACCGTATATGCTCTGCGGTCGGGCGTCTTGTCCTGTTTTCTCTTTGATGATTGAGATAGTCATTGCGCTCGCAATGACTATAACACTAAGTGCGTAAAAGGGCAATGGATGCCACAAAGTTGCTATTTCTAGCGATGGACCATGCGCTAAAATTGTGAACTTCCTCACAGTCTTCTTCTAAACTCTGCCGAAACGAGATATTTCATTATGACCTTGCATTATCTTGATTAGTAAAGACTATGTTTACTCATATGTTTTTTGAAAAGGAGCATCTATTATGTTGAAACAGCGCGTGATTCTCATTGTATTCGTATGCCTGACTATTATAGGATTGGCGGCCTGTGGTACACCCGACGCGGGTAATGGCACTGCTGGCAGCGCGAACCCAACAGCGACGGCAGCACCATCGCCGACCAGTGTCCCGACGCAGGCTTCCACAGCACCTTCAACGTCCTCGCAGCCATTCCAGGTGACGAGCATTGATATGGCCGTCACCCCCATGTCTATCGCGGGCATGACCTGCGGGCAGAACATCACCGTTACCTATACTGCCACGTTTCATGTCGCGGCTAACAGTCCGGGCGGCACGGTGCAGTTTCTATATACGGTCAACAATGGACGTGGAACGACGCCTGCAAGTCTGAGCTTCGCACCCGGTGAGACCACAAAAACCTATTCCTTCAACTGGCAGGGAACGCTGGCAGCGGATAATGTCTATCCCGGTCTGGGCGGTGTGGTAACGAGCAGCCCGAATGTGCTGCATTCACCCTCGGTCAAGCCAACAGGGACGTGTGTTTCTCCTTCGGCAGCGTTCAAGGTGACGAGCATCGACCTCGCGGTCAGTCCATCCTCGATAGCCGGAATGAGTTGCAATAGCAGCGTTACATTCACTTATACCGTCACGTTTCATGTGGCTCCCAACAGCTCTGGTGGGACGATTCAGTTCATGTACACGACGACTAACGGGCGCGGCAGTACGAATGCCAGCGTCACTGCAAGCCCGGGCGCAACGACTGTTACCTACAAGTTCACCAGCTCGGGCGTGCTCTCTTCCGATCATACCTTCCCAGACATCGCGGAAGTGATATCCAGCAGCCCTGATCAGGTAAACTCATCGCAGGTCAAGCCTGCAGGACAGTGCAGCTAATCTTGTGGCATGAATGAGACCAGCTCTCATCGCTGATCTTGCTCGTTCACGTTTATTCTCTGATGCAGGAAGTCTTTGCCAATAGCTACGTTATTGACAAAGACTTCCTGCCAGCCGTTGTTGTTTATAACGATATGATATGAATAACCGTAGGTGCTGGCGACGACCCTCTGATAGGATAGCTGGCATGACATGGGTACGTGCCTCGTCGTGATATGATATGCTATACGAAGAACTCTGAGGAAACAGTATTCGTATAGATGGTGAAAAAAATATAGTGGCGAGCAGCCCGTGCTGGCAAGGAAACAAAAGACTATGGCGGGAGATACATCTCAATCTTCTCAATCACTTTCTGATGTACATCTGCAAAAGCAGGTGGAGGGACGGCGCGGGCCGGTCGTGGGAGTGCTGCTCGTGCATGGCTTGAATGGCAGCCGCAGCGATATGGCGGAACTGGAAATGGTGCTTCAGGATCATGGCTATCTGACGAATAATATGCTTTTGCCAGGGCATGGGACGAGGGTACGGGATTTGATGTCGAGCGGATGGGATGATTGGGCGGCTGCTGTGCGAAAAGAGGTGCTGGCGCTGAAGGCGCGCTGCGATCAGGTCTTTCTGGTTGGACATTCGCTTGGCGGTGCGCTCACGCTGCATACGGCCGCGCATGAAGAGGTAGATGGCATTGTGGTGATGTGCGCGCCTCTATATATGCACCCTTTGACGCGGCTGGGCGTGCGTGTGGTGAAATACATTACTCCCCTGTTACCAACAGTGCGCGAAGATGTGCGAGACCCGGAGGCACGTCGCCGTTATGCCAGGGAGGTGTATCGCTGGACGCCAATGTGGCCGGTCGAGAGCCTGCTGCGCTTCCTGCCACAACTGCGCGCGGAGTTACCACGAATTACCACTCCGACGCTGGTAATGGTCTCACTGCACGACCATGTGGTACCAGCGCGGGATGGGCGGGAGATTTATCGCCTGCTCGGCACGCAGGAGAAGCATCTCGTTACTTTTCATCGCTCCTATCATGTCATCATGAAAGACCACGACCAGGAGGAAGTCTTTTCTAAAACACTCGCTTTTGTTCAGCGCCACACAAAGAATAGCCCGACCGGGCAGGAGGAACAGACTGCGTAGAAAATCTCTATACGGTCAGATAGAGCGCGGATACGCTATACCCCCTTCCCGCCACAGCGGTAATCGTGTATACTGGCACGTGGTAAAACCTTATTTTTTGAGAAGGAAAAGGTCACGTTGGTACCGCAGGTGAGTGATTCGCCAGAGCAGAAACAAGAACATGAAGAACAACAGCCGGTTGCGCAGCCATTGCCGACGCGGCAGACTCGTTTGTCGAGAGCAGGGATAATTTCTCTGCTGGCACTTATTGGCATGCTGCTCATCACCATCACCGGTATGCTGATTCGCAACCCTGAGCAACTCATGCCGCAGGCGCAGTTGCCCACTCCAACGAGCGTGCCTGCCTCTCCGACCGCCACGCATGCTCCTATACCCACGGCTACACCGCAGCCTGATGTATCGCCCACGCCTGTACCACCTCTCCTGACTGCTAATGGGCAATCTGTCTCGTCGCTGCAATTGTCGATGGGCCATTTCGTGCTTTATGAGCAGCAGAACAACATTTATATGGTTTCCAGCAGTGGCGGCTTGCCTCAGGCCATTTCGACTCCTGGCTACCTGTACAATCAGGCAGTACGCCCCATCCTGACGCCGAAGGGCCAGTTGCTGTATGCCGGAAATGGCATCTGGATTACCGATGTGTTTGATGGCAAATCCCGGCAGATTGCCACTATAGGCGCTGACCAGGTCGTGACCTCGCTGGCACTGAGTAGCGATGGCTCGACAGTGGCTTATACCGTTGAGCCTGCCAATGGGAGGGGAAATATCGATCTCTACGCGGGTCCGCTCTCCTCGCCCGCGCTAGTCTACCAGCAAACAACGGCTAATTGCCCCTGCTTCCGTGTCTTTTCTTTCCTCTATGGGCAGGGACAGAGGGGCGACACAACTTTATTGCTGGCAGATAGCCAGAACAGCCAGAACGGCGTACAGTACGGGTTGTGGTCGATGGATTTGACGCAAGCGCCGGTTGATACACCGACACAGCTCATGAGCGAGGACGACCTGGAAGGGCCGCTGCTCATGGCTCCTTACAGCAATGTCCTGCTCTATTCTTCAAACGAGGGGACGGTTCCTGTTCCTACGGACGAAACTATTCCAGCCGATATTGCCTCGCTCACCTATGCCAACAGCCTCGACCTGGCGAACATTGGCGGAAATCCCCTGACGGTCAGTTCGTCACAGGTTGTGCTACCGGAGCAGCGCAACCTGAGTAATCCCGCCGATTATCGCTGGGAGACGACGCCGGTCTTCAGTCCTGATGGGCATACACTGGTCTATGTCGAGTTTTCCAGCGAACCGCAGGCCCCTTTTGATCGTGTCAGCGCTATTTACGAAGCCCAGGTCAGTGGAACCGGCTCGCAACTGCACGTCAGCGCACCGCAACTGCTGGCAACCTCGTCTGCCAGTCTGCTTGAGCTAGGCCCCTGGTTTAATGACCATATTCTTACCTTTTACGCCGATGGTACGCTCTACGCTATGGACCCGCAGACCATGGCCGTGACCACCATCATCCAGACCAACGCCTATGCCCGTATCATTGCGGTTGTAGGACTGAACCAGATATGATTACTTTTCTATGGGAGCTGATCGAGTTTCTTCTGCCACTTGTCACGCATCATAAGATACGTTTGTTCGCTTATCTCTCCGTTGGCAAAGCGCTCGTCGAGCTTATCAAGCATCCCTTCGATCTTCTCCCGATTCATGGTTTCGCTGGAGGATGTTGACCCGGCAGAGGGAGCATTTCTCACTAAGGAACCACTGACCGGTTCTGAAGGAACCGGTGGCACAAATGAAGGAAAGCCACCGCTATTGCCGCTGCCTGGAGGTGGCGCAGCAGGCTCACTAGCAGGGAAAAAGCCGTTTGGGGGAGCCATCGGGTTAGTAGGTCCGACCAGACTCATTGGCCCGGGCGTTACAGGAGGATTGGCGGGAACGGCGGGCGGTGTTCCTGGAGGAGCAGGGGTATTCAGCAGGCCTGAGAGCTGGTTGATGATCTGCACCCGGCTATCAACCAGCGAACCCTGGCTGGGATTAGCGGCGGCAGTTTCCATTGCCTCAGCCATCTTCAGTCTGAGCGGGTCCATACCGATACTCAGTTGCCGACGCATACTCTCCACCTGAGCATCTTCAATGACGTAGTATTTCGTGGCTTCGGCCTGAGCCAGGAAGTAGCGTTTCTGAGCTTCTAGCTGGGCAAGGTTGACATCTGCCTGCGCACCTTCCAGTTCTGCCTCTTTCACCAGTTGAATCTGTCTGCGTGCCGCGGCTGCCTGGCGAAATTCTTCCGGGATGCGATGGTTCTCAATGTTTAATCCGCGAAACTCCAACCCCCAGCGATCAAATGCAGGCTGGAGCTTCTCCTGAGCAGCCTGTAGAAACTCATCGCGAGCTTCCATAAACTCCATCACGGTCTTGCGAGCCATCAAATCACGCAGGATAGAGCTAACTTCTGGTCTGGCAAATGTAGCCATGTGTTCCCTGGTATAGACTTGCACATTGCCGGCTACATTAGTCAGAAAGAGGTCCGGTGCTACAATGGCCGCGGTACAATATCCACTTGCGCCAATGCCCACTCGATCTCTGGTTAGCACGTCGGGTACTCCCCAGCGCATCTGAAACTCGCTGGTGGTTGTCCAGATAATTTCAATCTGGCCGCGTATCTGCATAGTACGGCGGATATCGTAGCTTCCAGGCGGGAGAATCACCTGTTCTGTGAGCATACCATCCTTGAGAACCAGAGCACGCTCGTATTCAGAAACAATGATTGCCTGTATGCGGCTCAAGGAATTGGCCATAGCAACGTCTGGATCAGGAACACGCCATAGGAGTCCGTCCTTTGAGGGATACTGCATCACCACCTGACGCCAGGTGAGAGGCATAAATCCCAGCCGCTGACCGATACGGCGCATGTCTTTCTCTGTGTCGTCTATGAGATCAATGCCCCAGTTCACAAAATTGTGGATTAAGCCCATCGCAAATCCTCTTTTCTTTCTTGCCTTTACTACAGGCCGTACTGATGCAGGAAGTGATATGTCTGGTTGAGCATGTTAGCCAGATTCTGATTGACGAGATTCAAACGATCCACAATGATTTCGCGTTTGTCCCCATTCTTGGAAAGATAGCGAACAAAAGCCACTGGCAGGTAAATTAACCCGATCATCGTCACGATGGTGGCTCCTAGCTGAGAGGCGCGTTGATTAGCATACACTTTCATTGCCTTCTCAGCCATATCCTGCGAGATAAGAGCGGGCAAAGCCATCGTTTGTTGATCCAGGAAATTAAAGGTATTGAGGCCAGCTTGAAGGGCTGGTAAGTTCGGGTCATTGACCAGCAGATGCCCGATCATAGGCTTCTCTATCGAGGTGGCGTCTACAAGAATAAGCGCGGAACGACCGGTGCCTGATTTGAAAATGAGGCCGCTTTTCTCGGCATAGTTCAATGTGGCCACCCAGTAGGGTTGGAAATGGTGTATCACTGTGCCAACGGTTTCACCACCCATGCCTAAGGTAGGTTTTCCACGGCGATTCTCGACCGTTGCCTCTAGCCAGCTCCAATCCATAAGAATGGGAATAGGCTCATTGCCCGAACGCGCTGCCAGTAAGCGATAGATAGATTGAAGCAGTCCCAGGAGCTGATCGGGCGATTGAATTTGCACAAGAGAGCGAACATACTGCATGAGATGCTCATAGAACATTTCAAACTCTACAGACTGGGTGCGTGTGACGATCTCATAGCATTTGACCACGGCGCGGAAGATGTGGGCTGCCATGATATCTTTCTGTATTCCTTGCTGGAGAGGCACTGTATAGAGCGGGTTGTAGGTGCAGGAGGCCGCCTGCTGGTCTGCCTTATTGAGTTGCTCTAGCGCGCGATCAAGCTGATCAATTGTTGCCTCAGGGGCTACTCCTCTCTGCTCTCCCAGGGCAGAGATCAAAACTTCAAGCAGGAGAAGGCTGCCGGTAATGCGTGTATCAGCCGCCATAAGGTAGGAAGTATAGCTCTCGTCTGTAAGATTCCTGGCGTGCTCCCGGTATTCCTTTTGTAGCGCTGACAGATTCTGCCTTATAATTTGATAGGAAGGCAAGGTAGGAGTTTTGAGATTTTGAGCGATGTTGGCATAGTAGATCAGACTTAGCACGCGAAAACTGAGCAAGTTCAATTTGGCCCTGTCATCTTGTGTCACAGCAAAATCTTGCAGTTGTTGAGCTGAGACGCGGGTGATCAATGTCTTCAGCCACTGGTTGTCTCCCTGCCCCACCCTCACAAGCTGCTCATTTGGCTGATAGTTCTGAAAATCATTGAGCATCTTAATCTGGATGAAAGGCGCTTCAGAGGCATATTCAACAGCTTCGAGCTGACGATCGATCTCTTTCTTCAGTGTAGGATACAAGTTTTCACTGAATATGAAACGGCGCGCATTCACATCAATGGTGCCAGAACTGCCATAGCCACTTCCTACAATCATTTGATCTAGCCACGCTTTTAACTCCTGTTTAAGCTTCTGAGAGTTATCCTGACTCTGACGGAGCGTATATACGGTCCCGCAGTAGGAGCATTGCATCGGCTTCGTCAGGTCTTGCTCCATACTGGCTATTTCAGCAGGGGCTTCACATCTGGGGCAGGCAAGCACCTCTAGCACCGGCGGCGGAGGAGATGCAACTGCTTGAGCCGAAAATGTGCCGTTTAAGGATGGGGGAACTGAAAGATTACTGGTGGCTATGACTGGACCGCTTTCAAACTCCTGTAGCCGGGATAGCCACTTTTGTCGCAGACTATCGTAGGTGGGCTGGTCAATCTTTCCCATGGATACCTGAACATCCAGTGAGTCCAGAATGTCGAGAATATCCTGCTTTTCCATAAGATCTCTCTCCTAATGTGTATGAGCTTTACGCTCAAGCCAGCCAATACGGTTTTCAAGGTTCGCTACTGTGGTGGTCAGAGCCTGTATTTTCCCATTTAACTCTTGGCGTACCTTATCCGCCTCCTCCATAGCTTTGAAAGTAACCATTGAACCACATGTGTTACAAACGGCAACTCTGCCATCCATATTCAATGTGGAGGGGTCTTGCTTGAGCTTTTCGAGTATGCGCATGGTATAAGGAGTTACAGTAGCCCTGCACATCGTGAAGTGGAGGTCGGCCCCTTGCATCTCACGGTGACAGATCCAGCACGTGCGTGAGATGCGCCAGTTCTCCAGGAGAGTACTCACTCTCTGCGACCAGGCCTGGTCATTGCAACGGCGAAATGCCTGGCTTGCCAGAGAAAGGTCGTCTGCTGCCGCCGAAGGGTCTCTGTTTTTCTTCGCCATGGCCTCATAGAAGGAGTACATACCGCTATGGTAGAAATAGCGCATATCTGCCTTGTCGTTATGTCCGTCTTTTGCAGGCACATAGGCATAGGTGTAGAGTTCGTTACGGATAATTTGTTGAAACTTGTCACGTGCGAGCTTGTGTAAATCGGAAGAGCGTATTACGTCATCCTGTGCCAGAGCGATAGCCCCTTCAACTATACGGCAGTCCAACTCTGCGCACAGAGGACCCACAGGCATAAATTCTGTCTGCGAGCGGATCTTTTCGATCTGCTGTAACTGGTTCAACGCCTGAATAGCCTGTGGAAGGATTCCGGGATCACTGCTTGACAGGTAACGATAGAGTAAAGAGTTGGCTGCGGCTTGCGCGGCCATCATCTGGTCGCCGGTTTCAACAAATTTCCTGGCAGCTTTATCAAAGATATCTGCTGCCTCGCCGAATTTGTTTAGTAGTACCCCTTTCTGAAATGCTCGTGCGTATAGTTCGTTGTGATCAAGATTAATGCCTGTTGCATGCCTCATTTTGTCGAGGAATCCACCCATTGCTCTATCTCCTTTGGCATAGATGAATAACAGTAAAGTTAAATATGTTGCGGTCTGATGGTTCGCCCCTGTCTGGTTCCTGTCGATGCGTTCGTATCAAATGGCAGGCGGTGACGCATATGGAGTACCTCTACCAGCTCGGCGGCTCCATCAAGCGAAGCGCGCAAGACAGTAAAGTTATAGGTCTGGCCCTGTCGTGTTAACAGCCGCAGCGTTCCCATCAACAAGCCTGGGTCGAAAGCGAGTGTCTGCACCTCGGAAAAAGGGATAACCTGCGCCAGGTTGGGGCGTGAAACGGGCAGCAAAATAATAGCGCTGTCAGTAGCAACAAACCATGTGGAAGGCGCAGAGCGTCTACTGCTCCATAATCCCTTTCCACTTGATTTCCTGAGCCAGAGTAATCGGACCCCTCCCGACAATACTGTGTCACCTTCGGATAGCTGGCGCAAATATGCTCTATCGTTATCAGAGAGACCTAGAAGAAAATCCGCTGGCCCCGGTTCTGATCCCTGCCAAAAGTACGAGTGTATAAACCAGGATAGGATAGAAAATGTGATACGCAAACGATAACTGAGCGCGCTGAACAGGAGCGGAGCAAATAGAATAAAAAGGACAGCAAAGACTATAGAAAAGACGAGCATAACAATAGGAGCAAAGATAGCCAGCAGAATTATAATAAAAACGGCTACGTCCTCTCCTAAGCTCAATCCTATGTTCAGACAACCCATAGTGGAAACTGAAGCAGTCAGGCGGGTAACAGCTTTGGTAATATGGCTCATAGCCGCCAACGCCGCACCTAAAACTGATTCTACTGGAAGTTCGACGGAAGAAGCTCCGTTGCTACAGGCAGCAACAACAAGGGCTCCCGCGATTGGACGCAGAACAGTATGAATACTATCCCAGAGAGTATCGACGACCGGTATTTTATCAGCTATGATATCTATAAGAGCAAGGATTGCGAGTGCAATCATAAATCCATTTTGTGTGATAAAAGTGAATTCAGGATTTATAGAAAATAAATGAAAGAATCGTGCCGAGATTGCAAACGATAGCAGAGGCAGATATGCATTAACACCTGATGCGAGCGCTAAACCATAAGATGTTCCACTGTTATTCATGATAACCACTCTTTCGCAACTAAATAACTAGACATCTAATTATTGCACGGGTATACTAGCATTCGCTGGTATAGTTTGTCAATAGGGAGCATCATTTTTCTTAAAATCTTTCGTTTGCAATGCCATACCTGGCGAGGAGGATTCACATGGCCGATCTAGTCAATACAACACTCGGTTCTTGCACTCTGTTAAAACTTCTGAGCAAAGGCGGTATGGGAGAGATCTATCTGGCGCGACAGCCATTACTTGATCGCACTGTTGCTGTGAAAGTCATTCGCGCAGACAGCAGCCAGAATACAAGCGCCGTCAAACGTTTTGAGCACGAGGCCAGGGCGCTGGCAGCATTAGAACACCCGCATATTGTGCCTCTCTACGAGTATGGTTATCAAAATGGGATTGCGTATTTCGTCATGCCTTACATTTCCGGCGGTACCTTGCGCGAACGAGTACAACAGGGCGCGCTATCGCCAGCAGTCGCTGTACAGTTTCTGGGGCAGCTAGCTACCGCGCTGGACTTTGCCCATCAGCGATCTATTGTGCATAGGGATATTAAACCCGCAAATGTCCTGTTGTGGAGTGACGATTGGTTGTTGCTCAGTGATTTTGGTGTTGCGAAGTTGATAGTTGGCATAACACAATCCACTGGTAGTCACGTGGGTACACCCCTGTATATGGCTCCTGAACAATGGACCGGGCGCAGGGTGAGCGCGCAAACCGATATTTACGCTCTGGGTATAATGCTCTACGAATTGCTTACAGGAGCGCCCCCTTTTAGAGGGAATGATTGGGGGAGCATCATGCACCAGCATTTGCAAAATAGTCCTCCGTCTATCCGCGCACACTATCCAGATGTTCCACAGGCGCTCGAACAGGTTGTCTTCCGGGCGATAGCCAGGGAACCTGCTCAGCGTTTCCAGACGGCTACAGAGTTTGCGCTTGCTGCTCAACAAGCGCTGGAAGAGAAAAACTCTCTCCCAGCACAACCGGCTTCGGCCTTGCCTGTATCACCCATTTTCCAGGGCATGCCGTCGAACTGGCGCGCAGATCCTTTTGCGGTTCCCCCTGCACTCGATCCTCGCAACGTTCGCACCGTCCAAACAGGTCAAAATGATGACACGAAGGTACAATCGGTGCTGGTGACAACCGCGCAAGCAGGAGAGGAAGCAACTGTAGCAGGTATATCGGCTTACTCTACCCGGAAAGCCAGCCAGGTTGATTCACCGCGTCAGTGGGTGCATATTCCTCTCATGACGACCGCGTGGAAAAGTCTACCGGGAGCTATAGACACCATAGCCTTTTTACCCGAAACGAATAAAATTATCTCAAGTATCCTCAATACAGTCTTTCTCTGGGAGGTGGGAAACCCACATCCAGTAGCGCAGTTAGCGGGCCATACACGTACCATCTGGTCGCTGGTTATTACCTCTGATGGTCGGCTGCTCGCTTCAGGGTCATGGGACCGCAGTATCCGCCTCTGGGATGTCACGCAGGGCCAGCTCAAGCGTACACTGATAGGACATACCGATCTCGTACTGGCTCTTACACTCGCTATGAGTGATCGTATGTTAGTCTCAGCTTCGCGCGATGGTACGCTTCGCTGCTGGGAATTGCCGGGAGGCCGCCAGCTACGCAGTATCCGGCATTTCGGAGGGCCAATCTGGTCGCTGGCGACATTACCGTCAGATGATTTGATTGTTGCGGGGGCTGAGGATGGCCGCGTGGGGTTGTGGAGTCTGAAAGATGGACAGGCGCTCTGGAGTCTCGCTCTCGGCGATGTTGGACGAGTGCATCGCTTGCTGATCCTTGACATGCAACAGGTACTTTGCATGACAGAGAAAGGTATGCTGGCTCTAGTAGACCTCTCTACAGGAACTGTCCAGAGACACCTTGTACCGCCGACTGCGTCAATGGACAATGCTATCGTACTTGATCACGAAATTATCTATGCGGATACAAGCGGCATGCTGTACCGCTGGAACATCGAAAGCGGAGTCCATCACCTCGCCATTCGCGCGCACACACGCCGCATTCTTGCGATGGCGGTACAACCGGCATCAGGCGTAGTCGCTACCGGCGGTGAGGATCGCACGATGAAACTCTGGCGTTTCCTGTAGGCTGTTGTAGAGCGGCATGAACGCTACAAGAGCCGTTTTGCCAGCTCTGACAATTTGTCGAAGGGGTGCCAGAAGGTGATGAAGGCGCGTGCGACTCCCAGCTTTCGCCACCGCCAGCATAGCAGCCCAGTCTCCCGTCGGCCTGATATTCACCGCGATACGCATAGCGATACCCTCCTTGTGGTCAGTTAGAAATGCTTACCTGGACAGTATAACTTACTATTCCTGTCATCTTGTGTCATATAATGCGTAGTTGATTTGCCATGAAAAACTGGCCCGGACGTGTCATTCTTCGCCGCGCTCAGTCAGAATGACACGTCCGGGCCAGTTTTTACGGATGCCGTTAGCGCAAAGAGGGAATAAATCTCGCTGCTCAATGTTTGTAGTGAGTGTCGCCGGGAAAAGGGAGGAGATCTCGCTTCCTCTTTTTTTTCGCAGAGAACAGGAGCGCTACACCGCCTGATCCACAGCAGGTAGCCGATGCTGTTCTAAGAGGAATATACAATATGACGTTACGTCATATGCAAGTCTTTTCGGACGTATTTTAGCATAGAATGGCTGAGAGTCCTTTTGGTGTGATATTCTTTTTTGTGAGGGGACAGGGACCAGAAGACCTTTACGGCAGATGACCGGGAGATGTGGAAGCATCTCTCAAGTGGAAAGCTGAGGGCATATGAGCAGCCAGAACTTATCAGAAAATCCAGCCAGCTCGCTTGAAGCGCTCAGTGAATTTGCCGGGCGAGATCACCATGAGGCACCGGAGACCTATCGAGCGGCGCTTGAAGCTGTTGTTGATGTGCTATCTCAGCAAGACATTGTACCCCGCCTGTCTAATTTACCCACCATCATCATTCCTGATTTGCATGCCCGCAGAACAATGCTCACTGATATTCTTAGTGCTCCGATTGGCGCGGGCTCTTCTACCGGTGAACAGGTCTTTGGACTCTTGCAAAAGGGACTCATCAATGTCGTCTGCGTTGGCGATATTGTGCATTCGGAAGAACCGTCCAACTGGGTGATCAATCGAGATGGAGAATGGACACCCGCGCTGCTGGACAAAGAAATGGTGCGTTCACTGGGAGCGGGTATCATGGTCATGTACCTGAAACTCCAATTTCCTGATCATTTCCATTGTTTGCGGGGCAATCACGATGACATGGTCATGGAATTTGGGCCATTCAGGAAGTTCGTAGGGTTACGTCGGGATGAGCAGGATGAAGTGGTAGTCGTTGAGGGACGTCCCGTCTTAACCGGCGACAAAGGGGAATCGGAGCTTGTCAGAGACTGGGTGCTGACCAGAGAAGGGTGGGGACAGGCGTTTTTAGATGCCTGGACGCAGTTTGAACGAGCGCTACCCCTGTTTGCGCAAGGGAGCTATTTCGTGGTCAGCCATACTCTCCCCCGCATCCCTCTATCGGAAGCTGCTCTTCATGATCCCGGCAAACCACGAGAGGTAACCTCAGAGCTGACGCAGCGCAGAGGGGTTAACGGTGACTCTATTGTCAGAACGCTGGAAAATCTGGGCATCAAAAGCATCATCCAACGCTGGTTTTACGGTCATACCCCTGTCTCCGCAGAGAAAAATGGCGGCAAATATGAAGAAGGCCTGGATGGCCTCTTAATCCGCCTCAATAACCCGAAGAACTACGTCTTTGCCTATGTCCCGGCCTCGGACGATGAACGACGTTTTGATCCTATCAGAGATGTGTATATCAAATCACCGGCAGAGGAGCATTTTCATCTATGAAGATAGCAGATCAAGCTTGCTATTCCTTAAAGAAAGGAGAGAACATGGACATCAAGGCCGAATTCGCCCTGCAATTGGACACGAAGCTTTCGTTTCCTGAAAATATGAATGAAGCGAGATAAAGGAGGTTTTCGTTGGATACCTGGTTAGAAGACGTACTGGCTATTCTCTCTACTACTCCCGAACGCTGGCAGCTGTTGGTCAGCGTGCTTCCCGTCGATCTACTGACACGTCAACCGGTCGCAGGGGAGTGGTCGGCACTCAATTGCTTGCAGCATTTACTGGTCGCGGAGCGGGATCTCTTTCCTGCCCGCCTCCACGCTTTTCTGGTGGGGCAGAATTTTACCGCTTTCGACCCGAACCAGCAATATGCCGATATCGTTTCGCTGACTCCTGAGCAGCTGGCGACTGCGTTCGCACAATATCGCCAGGAAAACCTTGCGCTGATTAAGCAGGTGAAGGAGGACGATCTGGAACGGACGGTACAGCATCCACAGTTCGGAACAGTTACACTGGCGCAGATGCTTCACACATGGGCGGCTCACGATTTGAACCACACCGTCCAGGCCGAACGGGCGCTCATGCAGCCCTTCATGCTCGGCTGTGGCCCCTGGCGCTCATTCTATAAAGATCACGAGATCGCTGCTGCGAGGCAATGAACGCGGTTGCCGTCATAATCTGGCCGTTGCGGCCAGATTATGACGGTACTTATAGAGGCATATGGTCAGGAAAGAGCTATCAGCTCTCAAGGAAGCTTGTTCATGGAGCACGGGATGATAAGCCCTGCTACTCGACAGATGCCGAAAATTCGAGTATAATCAAGCAGGTGAATTTTACTCCTGGCCTACCAGAAGGAACAACGCCGCGCACCTGGGACTGGCCCAAACTCTTACAGGAGTTCCAGCGCGTGACCAGGCCAGACGGCGTAATCCGGGTCACGAAAGGTGATGCCGTGACCAGTGATAGCCCGGCGCTGAACCGTATTACGCAGCTTTTTGTGCAAGCGTTTTATCAATCAGGACACCTCTTCACCCCGGAAGGGAACGGCGTAATCAACCAGCTTACGCGCCTGTTAGAGCAGCATGAGGTCCAGCAGGTGCGGACACGTGTCTATGCCCTGGAGTACCGCCCCGACACACCTGAAGGGCAGGCTTTTATGGAAGATGCAAGACACTTCGTTCGGACGATCTTGCCGTTTCTGCGCAAGTGGACTCAGGTTCCTGATGATTACGAGGAACTCTGCCAACAGGCATTGAACGAGATGCAGCAGCCGGATTTTGTCGCCATGCTGAACCAGCTTACGGCCTGGGGCCTGAAGGGGTAGGGAAATAGATCATAGCAGTTTATGCTGCGCGTGGCAAAAGGTGTCACTCACGGCATAACCTGGCCGCCAAAAACGGCATATCTTGGCCGATAAGCAGGAGCATTCACGCTCACCTACTGTTGTGTTAGTACAGCATAACCTGGCCGAGTGTGCAAAAATCGGGCATAACTTGGCCGGGAATCCTTTTTGTGTGATATGATTTGATGGATAGGGAGAGACAGGTAACAGCTATTTTTTGAACAAATAAGCCTTCCCATACTCTTTGTGTGCTCTGCAAGAAGAGGAGTGCGCCGTGACGCTCAGCACAGAGGCATTTGAGCAGTGGTGTCAGCAGCTTGGCCTTTCAGACCAGGCCAAAGCGGCCATTACGCACATTCGCACTTCACCGCCGGCGCGTCATGTACAAAGTTCTGCTGGCAATGTGAGCGGAACCTACCCTTCCCTCAAAATGGGATGTGCGATCCAGTTTGAGAGCCACCGGGATGAACTGCCTTTCGTGTACCTGATGGACCATGATCCGCACGTGCTGGAGTTTTACGATCAGCCCGCCGGCCAACTTAAATTGAAGTATCGCAACCGGGATGACACGCGAAACGTGACCGCCACGCATACGCCAGATTTTTTTGTTTTGCGCGAAGATGGAGCGGGCTGGGTTGAATGCAAGATGGAAGAGAACCTGAAGCGGCAGGCGGTGAACATGCCTTTTCGCTACCAGCAGCGACCTGATGGCACCTGGTCCTGCCCACCAGGAGAAGCTGAAGCCTCGAAGTATGGTTTGACGTACCGGCTCTTTTCTTCGAGCGAGATTGATTGGACCTATTTCGAGAATCTGCGGTTTCTGGGCGATTACCTGCGCGGTTCTCCTCCCCCTGTGTCGCCGGACGTCACAGTAGCCATCCGTACCATGGTGCTGAGCCAGCCGGGGATTCGCCTGCTCAATCTGATTACGGCACTGCACCGAGGCAAGGCCGATGATATCTACCAACTCATTTTGACCCATCAACTGTATGTCGATCTGCTGGCCGTTCGCTTGACCGATTACGAGCATGTCCAGGTCTTCCTGGATCGCGAACAGGCCGAATCATATGCCACCCTCCAACCTACTGCCACATCTCTTCCGCGCCCATCGACCCTGCGGCTGGCCATCGGAGCGCCCATCATTCTGGATGGGAAGGCATGGATCATCTTCAATCCCGGAGCAACGGAAGTGCTGTTGCTTTCAGAGGACAAGCAGGTCATGCCTGTGCCCAATGACGCTTTTGAAGAGCTGATCCGCAGTGGACGGCTGACAGGACTCAAAGAGACAGTCGCACCGCCGAAGTATGCAGAGGGACGCGAACTGCTGGTTCAGGCAAGCCCGAAAGCGCTGGAGGAAGGGAACCGCCGGTACGCGATCATTACCGGGGCTGATCGAACGACGAAGACCCCTGCCCGCACGCTGAGGCGATGGCGAGCGCAATGGTCAGAGGCATTGGCGACCTTTGGCAATGGCCTCATCGGGCTGCTGCCACAGGTGAAGAAGCGAGGCAACCGGCGCTCCCGGTTGGATGAACGCACCGAGGCGCTGATCGATACCTTCATCGCCGAGCAGTACGAGACGCTCAAACAGCAGTCAAAGAAGGCCGTCTTTCTCCTGCTGCAACGGGAATGCGAGCGGCGCAAGATCCCCGCTCCCGGCTACACGACGTTTCTTGCTCGCCTGAAATCGCGCCCGCTGGTCGAGCAAACCCGTCAACGCCAGGGGCCGCGGGCCGCGGCTCAAGTTGAGGAGTGGTACTGGGAATTGGAACTGACCACGCCAAGATATGGATCGCGCCCCCTGGAAGTGGCCCACCTGGACCATACCGAACTCGACATCGAACTGGTGAGCGCGCGCACGGGACGCCCTCTGGGGCGACCCTGGGTGACGTTTCTGACGGATGCCTTTTCTCGTCGCCTACTGGCGGTGTATCTCACCTTTGATCCGCCTTCCTACCGTTCCTGTATGATGACCTTGCGTGAGTGCGTGAGTCGCTACGGGAGACTCCCTCAAACCCTCGTCGTCGACGGAGGTCCAGACTTCCGGAGCACCTACTTTGAGACGCTGGTGACCTACTACGGGTGTGAGAAGAAGACCCGTCCTGGAGCCAAACCCCGCTATCGGTCAGTGATCGAGCGCCTGTTTGGGACGGCCAACACGCAGTTTGTCCACAACCTGACGGGCAATACTCAGATCATGAAACAGGTCCGCCAGGTGACGAAATCTATCGCGCCGCGCGAACAAGCCGTCTGGACCCTGGGAGACCTGTACGCCTACCTGTGTATCTGGGCCTACGAGGTCTATGATCAGCAGATCCATCCGGCGTTGGGAATGAGCCCGCGTGATGCTTTCGCGATGGGCATGACGCTTGGAGGATCGCGCGAGCATCTCAAGGCGCTCTACGATGACGATTTTCGCTACGTCTCGTTAGCGAGTACGCGCAAGCAAACGGCGCAAGTCAGGTCGGGACGGGGGGTCAAGATCAATTACGTCTATTACTACGCGAAAGCCTTGGATGTGCGTGAGGTCCACAACAAGCAAGTGCCCGTGCGGTACGACCCGTTCGACCTGGGCACAGCGTATGCCTACGTGCAGGGGCGCTGGGTGCAGGCTCGCTCCGAACATTACCTGCAACTGCGCGGCCACACGGAGCGTGAACGAGAGCTTGCCAGCGCAGAACTGCACCAGCAGCATCGGAGGCACACACGCGATGCTGCGATCACGGCGAAGCGCCTGGCCGATTTTTTGGCTGACCTCTCCGGCCACGATGCCGTGCTTCGTCAGCACTGGCAAGACGCCGAAGCCCGTGATGTCTTCGCCCAGATGGAGGATTCCCAGGTGCTCGTCTCTCACTCCGAGGATCAGGAGGAGCGTGTGCCTGTGCTTACTCTCGTTCACTCGGAGTCCTCGCCTGAGCAAACCGATCCGCTTGTCCCCAAAAACAGGAACGGTCGAAAGTCGCAAGGAGCCGTGATCATCGAGGACGATGCAGACCTGGAGGATCTCGACGAGTATGAGGAGTTTCACGAATGACACAGGAAGCAGAGCGGAACCTCAAACAGAGTTTTCCGCGTGAATTACTCGACCAACCTCCCTCGGCCCGCCTCAGCTATTTCAAGGCATATACCGTCGCGCATCCGTTCCTGGAGCGAGCAGACGAGCAGGTGCGCAGCGCGCTGCGTGAACCGGGAGGGGCCTTGTTACTGTTCATCATCGGACCGACAGGCGTAGGCAAAACGACCCTGTTGACCTTCATCGAACAGCGTTTGCTGAAGCTTGCCCAGGATCAGCTTTCACACGACCCAGATTACGTGCCGGTCATTAAGCTGGATGCCATGGCTCCTTCAGCCCGGCAGTTCCGCTGGCCCGATTTCTACACGCGCGCGCTGATGGCGGTCTCTGAGCCGCTCATTGACTACAAAGTGGAAAGAGGAGCTGTTCTGCCAGTCTTTAATGAAAGGATGGGCAGGCATGTACCACCTCGTTTGGTTGGGGATGCTGCCGCCCTGCAGCGATCCTGGGAACAGGTGCTCAAATATCGGCGACCAGAGGCCATCCTGATCGATGAAGCCCAACACTTTGCCAAAACGGCAGGCGGCACGCGGCTGGAAGATCAGCTCGACCATGTGAAATCGCTGGCGATTGCCACGCGCACGGTTCACATCCTGGCAGGAACCTACGATCTCTTGCTCTTCCGTAACTTGAATGCCCAACTCTCCCGTCGCAGTATTGATGTGCATTTTCCTCGGTATGACGCCACCAAGCCAGAGGAGCGCAAAGCGTTTCAACGAACACTGCTGACGTTCCAGCGGCATCTTCCGCTGGAACAAGCGCCTGACCTGGTGCATCAGTGGAAGACCTGCTACGCGCACACCATTGGCTGTATCGGCTTGCTCAAAGATTGGCTGACCACAGCCCTTGCCGAAGCCGTAGAAACAGGGGCCACGACCATTTCTCCCAGTCTCTTCGCTGCTCATGCTCCCTCAATTGACCGCTGCAACCAGATGATTACGGATATTGAAGAGGGAGAAAACGCGCTGCGTGCAGACCCGGAAGCCACAGAGAAACTGTTGGCACGCCTGGGCTTAGGCCCGCGAAGAACCCGAGAGAAGCCAACCGACCAAGAAGGAGAACAGTCTGCGCCCGCGGCACCGTCGCGCCGCAGACGTGTAGGGCAACGCAACCCGACGCGTGATGCGGTCAAGAAAGAGGTGGAAACCGATGGGTAACACACAGCTTGCGGAGTTTCCCTGGTGGCAGTTGACAACCATCGCCTTGCCAGAACGCAGTACGCTCTACGCGCCAGCACCAATTGGCGTGGGAACCGCTGAATGTGAAAGCCTGACCAGTTACCTTGCCCGCCTGGCCGAGGCGCATTGTGTCTACCCAGGCGTGCTGCTCCAGCAGATGCTGGTTCCTCTCATGAAAGAACTGGAGTCGCAAACGAGTGGGGATCTCGAACATCCCTTGTGGAGACGCGATGGGAGCGGGTCGCATTTGGTCAATGTGACCAGCCCTCGCGCACGTGCGGCTCTAGATGCCCTTGAAAGGCTCACACTGCGCACGGATTTGGGCAGTCTTGCGCTTTTCGCGTTAACAGAGGTCCTACCGATTCGAGGATTAACTCGGCAGACCTTAGCCTGGTGCCCGCTCTGTTACGAAGAATGGCAGATGCTGTATGATCCCCTCCTGTGGACGTTTCGGGAAATCACCACCTGTACGCATCATGGGGTGCGTTTGCAGACGCATTGTCCTCATTGCGCCAGATCGCTTCCTCACCTGACCTGGCGCTCGCGGCCAGGATACTGTGCGTTTTGTTCCGGTGCGCTGTTCGTCAAACAAGAAGATGGTGTGCAGACCGTGGCCGTTGATTCTCATGAGTTCGCCTGGCAGCAATGGGTCTCTCATGCCCTGGGAGGAGTGATCGCGCGGCTTGCTGAGATCAGGGTTGCGCCAAAACGAGAAAGGATTCGCCAGGTGGTGAGCGATGCAGTAGAACGATTGGCAGACGGAAATATTGCCACATTTGTCCACTTGCTTGGCTTGCCAACGAACACAGTGAAGAATTGGTGTCAGGGCAAGCGGATACCAGAACTAGGTATGCTCTTACGGCTCTGTTACCGATTAGATCTCTCGTTGTGTGAGGTGCTGCTTCAGGAAGAGGAAAGGCTTCAACCGTCTCTGAGAGATCCGGTGCCACCAGCGCTCTTTCCGTCCAGGAAACGAACCGCGATCAACAAGGAGAGTATTGCTCATCAGTTGGAACAAGCAGCGAGGAGAGCCGAAAATCCTCCTCCCTCACTGAAAGAGGTAGGCCAGCAGCTCGGCTATCAGCCAACCACCTTGTACAAAATCAATCGGGCTGCCTGTCATGCCATTGCTGAGCGCTACACCGCATATCGCCGAGAGCTTCGGGAAAAACGGCTGCAAGGATATCGCGAAGAGATCCGGCGGATTGCCTTGTACCTTCAGGCAGAGCAGGTTGCGCTGACGCAGCGGCATATCGCTCGGTATCTCGTGCAACCGGCCATTTTGCGCGATCCGGAAGTACGTGAACTCCTGCGAGAAGTCTGTCGTGAGCTAGAGATCAGCAATGGAGAAAAGCTACGATGAACAAGTATGTTCGCAAGCTCTTCGGAATCATGTTTCAGAGTCAGCCAACACGGCAGATCGTTCATATCCAACCGCAACACTCACCCACATCTCCTGAAGAATGGCGTCAGTATTGGCAAGCGAAGGGCTTTCCGTGGAGAACGGAACCAGAGATTGACGCGAAGCGCCAGGAAGAATTGAGCAAGCGACGGGCTGTCGCTCCTGATTTTGAAAAAGGAATATACCCGTTTAAAGGGGTGAAACTGAGCCGTTCTGATGTAGAGTGGCTCTTAGCGACGCATGAGGACAAACTTGAGCCATCAGATTGGGAGTATGATCGGTATGCGGGTCTTGATTTGCGTGGTGCTAATTTGAGCCAGGTTGATTTACACGGATTGCCATTAGCTCACCTTTATGGCGGTCTACGTCGGGAGCAATGGGATGCGGCAACTGTAGAGCAACGCGACATGGCAGGGATACACTTGGAAGGGGCTATCCTGAGAGAGGCTCATTTGGAAGGAGCGTATCTCAAAAATGCGCATTTGGAGAAAGCAGACCTTACATTTGCACATTTGGAGTACGCACATCTGGCAAATGCTCACTTAGAAGGCGCCGATCTCTTCAGAGCTCACTTGGAAGGGGCGCGTCTCAGAGGAACGAACCTAGCTGGTGCTTATTTACAATTAGCTTATTTTGATCATGCGACAGTACTCGACAATGCTATTCTTGGAGATGAGACGCATGGATTTGTTTCAGTAATCGATGCGCGTTGGGGCGCTGTTAATCTTTCAGTAATCGATTGGAAAGCAGTGAAAATGCTTGGTGAGGAAAGTAGGGTCAGGCAAAGTAATACAAAAATCAAGCAAGCAGATTGGGAGTATGATGAAGCTGCCCGAGCAAATCGACAACTTGCTGTCGTTCTGCAAAACCAAGGACTGAATGAAGATGCTGCGCGTTTTGCCTACCGTGCCCAAATCCTACAGCGGAAAGTGCTGTGGAAACAGCATGATTTCGGGAAATGGCTGTTTTCTATGTTGCTAGCTCTACTAGCGGGATATGGCTACCGCATGGGGCGTATTCTTGTTGCTTATTTGATTATTGTGCTGCTCTGTGCTGGAGCCTACTTCGTGCTAGGCATGTACTACCAGCCGCATTTGTCATTCCTTGAGGCTGTGCTGACCAGTGTTACAGCGTTTCACGGGAGGGTCTTTTCAGAGCCTTTTCTTCGCCCCGGTGAGCCTCAGCAGTGGGTTACAGCATTTGAAGCGATTGCCGGACTTGTCATTGAGGGAGTGTTTATTGCTATGCTCACTCAGAAGTTCTTCGGCAAGTAGTTGATGGCAGGAGAATGCAGGTGTAAATCCGTTGGGGAATCTTCCAAAAACGGCATATCTTGGCCGCAGCGGCCAAATTATGGTGTTAGTCACAAAAGGCAAAAATGAAGGAAGTTGAGTAGGGGGTAAAGGGCATGGATAGGATTCATTGTGACTCAGCCGGGTCACAGCGAGATTGCTGACTCAACTTCCTTACCTTTAGTGTACGAAATGGACCAACAAGCGAGCGTCGTTGAGGTGTTCCGGGCAAGAAGCCGCCATTAAGGAAGCCCTTTGACATGGCTTGCCGTAAAAAGACCTTTTCGCATGTCATTCTTCGCGCAGAGAAGAATGACATGCGAAAAGGTCTTTTTAGCGGGATGTTATAAGCAATATTATATCCTGCGGCGAGGCCTCAGCCGGGGCATGAGGATGAGACCGAGGATGATACCCGCAATGAGGCCGCCGATGTGATCCTGGATGCCGATGCCGGTCTGCGAGAAATCCCAGAAAATGTTGATGGCGAGCCAGAAAACCCACTGGCCGATGAGGGCTCCTCCAAGCACACGCCTGTTGGCGAAGAAGAAGACGCCGAGCGCGCCGAAGACGCCGAAGATGGCACCGGATGCACCTGCTGCGGCTATATCTGGTCCTCCCAGCAGTGTTGGAAGCAGTGTCGCGATGCCCCCGATAATGCCAGCGCCGAAGTAGATGACCAGGTAGCGCCATTTCCCGAAGAAGACTTCGACGGCGGGGCCGATGAAGAACAGCGAGAGCATGTTCAGGCCGATGTGCAGGATATTGAGGTGCGCGAACATGGCGGTGAAGATGCGCCAGAATTGGCCGTCTCGCAGAATTGCCAGGTTATCCTGAGCCATAAGGTTGAAGAGAGGTGTCGATGTAACATCCATCACATTCTGACTCTGGATAGCCATGATGATGAAAATGATCACGTTGATGGCGATGAGGGTGTAAGTGACGATGCGCGGGCGCTGGCTGAGGGCGAAGCGCGTGCGGATCACCTGCCGCTGCATGACGTTGGGGCGAGACCAGGTCGGCACGGGTTCTGCGCCTGGAGCGCCTCTTGTCCCTGCTGCACCTGTCTGCGAAGGGGAGGTGTATGGCTCGTTGGGCTGCGCCGTTCCAGCACCATTGGATGAGCCAACTCCTCTGTAGCCCGAAGGCGCGTTTTCGAGCGGCGGGAAATCGTTGTCGAAGTGGCCGCCGTAGGAGAGACGGGCGGCGCGAGCGCGGGCCAGTTGCGCATCGTAATCGTGGCCGGTGGCGCGCAGCAGGTAGGAGCGCAGGGCGTGGGCGTAGGCCATGCCGGGGTCCTGGCTGATTACCGTGTCAACGTCCTGCAAGGCGCGGTCATAGCGGCGATCCAGCAGGTTGAGCAGCGCCTTTGCCATCGTGCTTTCGACACCACCCTGTGGCTGCAACTCCTCTACTTTCCGTGCCGCCATGTAGACAACACCGTAGGAGCCGAGCGCGAGATTGGCTTCGGCCAGCCCGAGATGCACCATCGGGTTGTTTGGCTCAATCTGCGCAGCGTGGGCGTAAGCGATGGCAGATTCGCGGGCCTGCCCCTGCGCCAGCGCCAGTTTGCCCTGTTCAAGGTATGCCTGTATATCAGTTTGTGCTTCCAAAGAATTATCCTCCACCGAAATGTAAGGCGATGATAGCTAAAAGTATTGTACCTGTTATTGTCAACAATGCTAACGGCCAGCAACGGCTAAGACTATGCACGTCGACCAGCGTACCGTTCGGGTTTGTGCGATAGAGCGGGGTGAACCACCAGCCGAGTAGAAAGCCGCTGAGCAAGCCGCCGAGATGCGCGAAATTATCAACGTTTTGCACGAATAAGCCAATGCTCAGATTGAGTCCAATGATGAAGAGCAGCCAGAGCAGAACCGGGATGCCCCCGCGATTGAACGCACGCCGGTGGACGAGCACGAAGATGCTGTACGCTCCCACCAGGCCAAAGATGGCACCCGAAGCCCCGACGCTGACTTCCTGCGGCGAGAAGACAAAGCTGGCGATAATGCTCACCACGCCGGTCACGGTGTAGATCAGCAGGAAGCGGAGATGTCCAACGAGTCGCTCGATGAAAACGCCCAGTACGACGAAGTTGAGCATGTTCAGGCCGACGTGCAGCAGGTTCGCATGCAGAAAGATAGGGGTGACGAAGCGCCAATACTGCCCCTGAAGCATGGCAGGATTGTATTTCGCGCCGTCGGCAATCAGCACATTCGCCAGGGTATCATTGTTCTGGACGTTTATGGCGTTTGCCAGTATGCTCATCAGCACGCCGGAGAGACTGTGCGCGCCCGTTGCCAGCGCGTACTGGTAGGCACTGAAGCACCAGATGGCGATGGTAACGATGGCGACGATCCAGGTGACCCAGGAGATACGTGCGAAGCGGCTCAAGGTACGGTACTGCTCTAAGGCCGTTCGGTAGCTGATGCGTGTGCGTATGGCACGGCTTATAGAGTCATTCGCCGTGTAACTTTGTTCCACTCTCACCTCTATGCTTTGACAAAAAAACAGCGGCCCTTGCTGTGATAGCAAACCTCATAATGTATACGTTTCAGACGAGCGAAGGTCACATACTGTGACGATATATCTTCTATTATATCCAATTTCGTCTCCTTTAGTGCAGGGTATGCATGAAGGTAGTGATGCCGTTGAGGACGAACTGGACAGCCAGTGCGGCCAGCAAGATACCCAGGATACGCGAGAGGACTAAAATGCCAGTACGGCCAACGTGCTGGATAATCCAACTGCTACTGCGCATGACGAGCCAGGCGGCAAAGAGGGCGATGGCAATGGCGATGGCGACTGAAGCGAGGTCAAGCGGGTTGGGTGTAGCGAGGTCGACATAGAGGATGGTGGTGGCGATGGTGCCGGGACCGGCAATCATCGGGATAGCTAAAGGAAAGACGCTCACGTCCTCACGGGTACGCGCTTCCTCCGCTTCGGCCTTTGTCTCGCGAGCTCCGGATGAGCGTCCGAAAAGCATATCGACGCCGACAAGAAAGAGCAGGATGCCGCCGGCAATGTTGAAGGCGTAGAGGTTGATGCCGAGACTTTCAAGGATGAAGCGTCCAACGATGGCGAAGAAGGCGATGATGAGCGCGCTGATGATGACTGCTCGTGTGACGATGGTATTGCGCTGCGCCCGGCTCATATGCGCAGTGAGCGCAATAACGACCGGCGCGAGACCGACGGGGTCGATAATGGTGAGAAAAGCCACAATGGCCCGCAATGTAAACGTGATAACCAAAGCTACAAACCTCGCAAGATTTGCCTTTAGTATATCACAGGGGTTGAATGTCTCTCTCCGGGTGACAATGATTGTCCATTGCCAGCAATCTCGTAGGGGCGATGTCCGGTGCTCGCCCCTACAGGTCAGCAGGATCGAACGTTACGCCCTGCGGTAGTAGGGGCGGCGGCGGTGCCAGAGGCCCCAGGTGAGGACATACCAGAGGATGACGACGATGAGCGCCCCGATCAGCGCCTTGAAGATGGGCACACCGTAGATGATGGGGTCGCCGGGAATGACGACATTGACGACGTTTGTGATGAGCCACATGCCAAGCAGCGCGGCCAGCAAGGCTCCAATGAAGCCAAACGGGAGTCGCCATCCGACAATGAACTCGGCGATCAGGCCGATGATGGCCGCGATAATCAGGTACACAATCATGCTCAGCGTGATGGTCCAGTGCGTTGAGCCGAAATTGATGGTGACAACTACGGGACTGCTGAGCAACGTAGCCAGTGTAAACATTATATTTACCTCCTTCTCATTCAGGTATCTTGTCTTCCTGAACTGCTCTCTTATGTACTCCATTGATAGCAGGAATATAAGTGTTCCATTGTTGAACATAACTCTCTGCTTGTAAGAAAGCAAGTCAACAATAAAAAGTCTCAGTGAATTTTCAGAATATGCTCAGCTTTCTAAGCTTGCCGCCATATCCAGATCTGTCATTCTGAACGCAACGAAGAATAACAAACGAAGAATAACAGATGAGTGACCAGTGACGTATATCATACAAGCTTCATTAACGTGTACAAAGATAATGGGTTTGCTTACCTGATTATCAGGAAGCGCATTCGTCCTATGCTGAACAATCATTTGCTAAATCTGCTGCTGCTAGGCTTTAACACTAGTAGCAGAGGGTGATTATGCGCTATAATCACAAAGGGAGCCTTGATTGATATAAATATTGCCGGGAGGTATGTGCTATGCAAAAGGCGAAACGCTATGCGATCATTGTGGGCATTGTGGTGGGGATACTCTTAATTGCCGGTATTATCCTCGCTGCCATCTTCAACGTCTGGCTGACCATTCTGTATATTGCTCTGATTATCCTGGCCGCCTTTACACTCCTCGCCGTCGCGTTCCAGATTTATGCTGTGCTCATGCTCATTCGTTCCATCACGACGGTGCGGGATG
Source organism: Ktedonobacteraceae bacterium (assembly GCA_035294125.1). GTDB lineage: Bacteria > Chloroflexota > Ktedonobacteria > Ktedonobacterales > Ktedonobacteraceae > CADDYT01. The sequence goes on from DATGLM010000011.1 coordinate 34,092, forward strand.
AGATGAAGCCGCTGATTGCCTCGGTGCAGCAGACGGTGGGCATTGTGCAGGATACGGCGAAGACGGCGGGCCAGACGGCGAGCACGATTGGTTCAACGGCCAAACTGACCCAGGAATTTGCGGTGAGGCCGACGATACGTGTGGTGGCCGGACTGGTTGCGGCCCGACAGGTGTTGGGCATTCTGACTGGTGGGCGGCGTGCGGAGAGCCAGCGCGAGCGGAGGCGCCAGCAGCAGATGGAGGCGATAGAGGCCGCCAATGCCGTGGCGAACGCTGGCACCGGCATTGTCGCCGGTGGAGGAGAATAATCATGCTCTATGTATTCGCAAGCAATCCTCTCGCTGCCTGGGGCCAGGCCGCGGCGATTCTGCTGGTGATCGAGTTATTCTTCTTTGTCCTGATTGGCCTGGCGCTGATGGGCGGGCTGATGTTCGGCCTTTCCTGGCTGCGTGAGAAGACAGAACTCATCAAGAAACTGCGCCCTACCGTCGAAGGCGTGAATACGAAGACGGAAGAGGCGATTCATGGCACGCTGCCACCGGCTGGGCCACATGAAAACAAGGTGATCCACACCATAGCCGAGGTCCCGGCGAAGATCGATGATGTTGAGAAGAAGATCGACCAGGGCGCTGATAAAGTGGCGGAAATGGTGATCGAGTTTCGCGCTCGCACGGTGATGGTCGAGAGCATCGTGAAAGCCTTCTTTGCCCCGAAGACGGTGAGACGAGAACTGGAAAAGCGCCGGGAAGAGGTGGGATTCGCCAGCCCGGGCTATCGCATGCTGGTCGAGGAGAAGGTGCCGGAAGCACCGAATCAGATCGGCGATGCTTTCGTGGGAGCCGTGCGGTCCGGCGAAGTCAGAGATGCATCTACTCCTTGATTACATCCAGCAGTTTGGACGTTTGCAGCGCAATGCTCGTCTCTATCTGATAAGCAATGCGCTGGGCGGCGTCTCGACGGGCATTGTGCTGGTCCTTTACAATCTTTACCTGGTTTCACTGGGGTATGGCACTGATTTTGTCGGTGCCATCCTTTTCGTTGGCACGCTGGGCGCGGGTATAGCCATCTTCCCCGCTGGTGTCTGTATCGACCGTTTCGGCGGCAAACTGGTGATGATCTGGTCAAGTCTCATCCTGGGATTGATCGGTATCGGGCAGATTCTCTTTCGCCAGCCGTTGCCACTGCTGGTCACGGCTTTTTTCGCTGGCGTGGCGGGCGCGGCCCTGCTCGTTGTCAACGCCCCCTATTTAACGGCGAACAGCACATCGGATGAGCGCACGTATCTTTTCAGCCTGAACATCACTCTCTCCCTGATTACCACCGTGCTGGGCAAAGTGCTCGGCGGCATATTGCCGATCTGGTTTCGCGGCATGCCCGCGCTCATGGCACCGTTGCCACCCGCCATCTCGCCTCTCCTGGCGCGCGCAGCCTTGCCGCGCTCCTACCAGCTTGCCTTGCTCTTCGCCGGTGTCATCGCCGGACCCAGCCTCATCCCCCTCTTTCTGTTAAGCAGCGATCGCCCCACAAAGCCCGCAGGCGCACGATTCAGCGAGCGCACCGCTGCTTTATCGGCCCCGTTGCCGCCCATACGGCAGTATCTCTCAAAGGATTTCATTCGCAGCAAACTGGCTCCGCTGGCCGGGTGGATGTGGTTGGCGTGGAGGTATGTGCGTTCGCGCGAACTGCTGCACAACGCCATTTTCCTGTTAGTGATGGTGCAGGTGCTGATCGGGCTGGGCGCAGGCCTGTTTATCCCCTATTTCAACATTTATTTTGTCGATCACCTTGGTGCCTCCTCCGCGCTGTTTGGCCTGATCGACGGCGGGGCGAACGCGCTGACGGCCCTGCTCACTCTCGTCGCGCCCTGGCTGGCGCAGCGTCTGGGCAAAATCAGGGGCATTGTTTTGTCTGAGCTGGTCAGTATTCCTCTCATGCTCACCATTGGCCTGACGGGCCTGTTGCCCCTGGCCGCTCTGCTCTATCCGTTCCGGCAGGGATTCATGGATATGTCTAATGGAGTGCTGCAAGTCTTTTCGATGGAGGTGGTGCCACAGCAACGTCGCGGCCTCGCCAACAGCGCCTATCAGGCTGCCTATCAGGTTGCCTGGGCCATTACCGCTCCCATCGGCGGCTTCATCATCGCCTTTTCAGGCTATTCACCCATCTTCATCCTCGGAGCCTGCTGTTACCTTTCGGCTATCGCCACTTTATGGTTCAACTTTCATGGCAAGAGAGGTCGGAAAGCGCAACTGGAGGCTTCAGACGAGCAGGTAATGGCTTCTCAGATCGGTACAGCCCCATCGCGAGCTGTAAAAAACTAGCTCGGAAACCTCCAGCCCCTATGGCAGGCTCAAGGATGGATATGGGAAAAAATAGAGGCTTGTCAAGGTAAAGACGGCGTGATATAGTTGCTTCACCAGGCTGAAGCGTATGGGCAAACCTTACTTTAAAGATTGGGTGAGCGATAATGTCTGAACGGTTTCGCGTTCTTGTTGTTGAAGATGAAGAGACTCTGAACCAGAGTATTGTCAACTCTCTGCGCCGGGATGGCTATATGGTGCAGGGGGTGATGAGTGGTGCGGAGGCGATTCGTATCCTGTGGACGGAAGAATGCGACGTAGTGATTAGCGACCAGAAGACGCCCGGTATCGACGGCTTTGAACTGCTGCAGTGGCTGCGCACCAACCGGCCCAATACCCGCATGATTATGCTTTCTGAGTACGGGTCACCGGAGACCCGCGTCCAGGCGTTGGAGAGTGGGGCCGTCAGCTATCTGGAGAAGCCGCTTAACCTGCATCTGCTCAAAGAGGAACTGCGCCGCCTGCTCCAGCAGACCGGCTTTTCCGCCAGCCTGGATTCTTTTGATCTGCTCGATGTCATTCAGATTATCAATATGAGCCGTAAGAGTATTGCGCTGCTGATAAATACGGGGCTGGAGGAGCACGGCGTGCTGCGTTTTCAGGATGGGGAGTTGATCTGGGCGGAGTATGGAACCCTGCGCGGCGAAGAGGCCTTCTTCGCGCTGGCCGCCCATATGAATGGCATGGTCATTCACCAGCCCTGGAACGAGCGCATTCAGCCCAATGTCTCCCAGCCGCTTTCTCGCCTGATTTTTCAGGCGCTGCAATATCGCAGCAAGTACGCGGTGCGCCAGCAGCAGACGGGCGAGCAAGCAGCGCTTGCAAGCCAGCCAGTGGCGCAGAGCCAGGCACAGAGGCTGGTGCCCGACGAGATTGACGATTCACCTTTTGTCTTCTCCGATGAGCCTGCGATCTTTACTCCTGTAGAGGCCAGGGCGGCAGTGAATCAGGAACAGAGGGGACAGGAGGGAGAGCAAAGACTGGAATGGTGGCAGGAGACGGGGCATGGGCTGGCGAATGGAGCGCAGGCGAGAGATGATCATGTTTCCGATGAGATACCGAAGACACCCGGACGTCCGTTGACAGGTAATACAAATATCATGCCCTCTGTGGTGCGCAAGACGCTCGCCAGCCAGCGTCCCGATCTACCTGCGTGGTTGACAGAGCAGCCGACGAAGAGCGACTCTCCCGCGCTGCGCCCCGCAGCGCTTTCCAGCAGCACGCCGTTACCGGCGATTCCGTCTTTCAAACCCTCTCCGACCGAATGGCTACCTCCTATCCAGCCGCCTGCGCAGTCGGTGCCGACGGATGCGAGAATACCCGCGACCCCATCACAGCCGACGCCTGTGGTGAAGGTGAGCGAGCAGTCGCCGCAAGGGCAGACCACAGGGATGCAGCAGAGTATCTCAGCGCCAACATCCAGGGCGTCACGACAGAGTTCGCTGGAATGGCAACCGCCGGAGCAGGAGGCGAGCCAGGGCCGCTTACAAAGCCTGATGACCCCAACTCCTCCTGCAACTGGAAAGACGAGAGAGGCCGCGTCTGGTGATCGAAGTCCGAGCGGGGCGTTGCATACAACAGCCCGGAGGCCGAGAGTATCAAATCCTGGCCCGGGAAGCCATGCCGACAGCAGTGGAAAGCAATGGCAGGGAGAGCAGACAGATGTCACCGTGCCGGGACAGGGAAATGGTTCGCAGCGACAGGCACAGGGAACACGCCATAACTATCAGGCCCTGATCTCTGCGCTGCAAACGCTGGGCTATTCTATTCCCGGCTTTGTCGCGGCGGCGGTAGTCGGTCTGGATGGTCAGCCAATAGCCCAGGTGGCCGTCGACGACCTGGACATCTCACAGGTGTGCAGATATTTTAGCAATATTTTATTCGGCGTATTGCGCTCGCTCGAACAGGGTGGTTGGGGTGGACACGAGGAGACAGTCATTACAAGCGAGAGCAGGCATATCTTGCTGCGCATTGTAAGCGGCAAGGGCAATGCGTTCCAGGTGCTGATTACGACCCGCGAGGCCGAACCCATGGAGAGCCTGGAGGTGATGGCGAATGTCGAAGGAGCTATCAGCGCGGCTCTGCGCTAACCGGGTATATACTATAAAGCTGGAAGAGGAGAGACAGGCATGAGCGAGGAGAAACGTCCTCGAACCGAAGAGGAGAAGCGGATTGACCGCCGATCCTTTTATATCGGCATCTTTATCGGTTTTGCGATCATTGCACTTTTTACTATCCTGTACCTGGCAGGGTACATGAAATAGGTTCTGCTCTATAAGCTCTGATAACGCCTTTTTCAAGACTTGAGTGCCTCTGATCAGTTTTTGCGCTTCTCTCATGCCATAAAAAGACTCTCTCAGGTGTCATTCTGAGAGAGTCTTTTTATGGCATGAGATTCGCATCGTCAAATCAGTATCTCACGCCTTCATTCTAGCAATTTCTTTAGTTGTTCCACGGCAGCTTCTTCGTCCTGTGGAGGTGGGGACGATTGAGGTGACACGGGTGGTTGCCGTGGCTGTTCTGGCTGCCGCCGGGCCTGCTTTCTGGCTGGCGTGCCCTCTTCTGGCTGTGGAGGGATGAGCGGCGAGAGATGCGGTTTCCCCTCTTCCAGGAGCGGTGGTTCTATCTGTGCTTGACGTTTTTTCGCTTTGAGGGCGTAAAGCTGCTGCTCGACGGTCTGCTCACTGGAGACCTGCTCAAGCTGGGAGTCGAAGTCGAGGTCGCGTTTGTGCAGTTCGGCCAGGGCGCGGGCACGAGCCTCAGCCTCCATAACGGCTTCCTGGGCGCGGCTGGTACGTTCCTGCTCTTTCTGGCTGCCTGTTTTGTTGAGGGCTTCGAGGACGCGCTGCTGGATGAGGGCGTTGCGCTTGCGGGTAACAAGCAGCTCGATCGTCGTCTCGACTTCAGCAATTTTGGCTTCGAGCTGGCGCAGGGCGTCGCGCATGGTGACCACCAACTGCTCCTGTTCCTTTTGTTGTTGCTGGTAGCGTTGTGCCTGCTTGAGGATATCGTTATAGCGCGTGAGGGCAGCGCGGGCGGCATCGTCGTTATTTTGTTGGATGGCTTGCTCTGCCTTGTGGAGCCATGTCTCTGCCTCCGCCATCTTCTCTTTACTGCGCGTGCGCAATTTATGACTCGCGGCAATAGCGGTAGCTACCTGTGTCTTGACCTGCACCAGTTGATTGCGCATATCAAGCTGAAGCTGCCGCAGCACCTTTTCCGGGTCATCTGATTTCTCGACCACGCTGTCAAGGTTTGCTCGCAGTAAGATAAGCACTCTTTCCAACAAATTCATGTGCGCCCCTTCCGCCAGATATATGGTATTTAAGATAAATGCGAATACGGATAGCGGCAAGTTTCAGTTCGTGCGTAGCCAGCGAGCCTGCGCACGAACTGAAACTTACCATACCTGTTATTGATGATCGTCAGGAGCGGAGTCACTGGCTTCGACGGGGATAGTGGAGCCGTTGACCTTGCCGTTGCTGCTGGCCTGATTCTCCTGAGTTGCCAGCGCCGGGATGCGGCTCATCAGGTCGCCAACGCGGGTGCCACTGAGCAGTTCGAACAGGGCCGGGACCTGGGCAACCATGTCGACGATGTCACCGGTGAGACGGCTGGCGCCAAGACCACCGTTGTGGGTGCCAGCACCACTGCCGGTAGAGACGATGGTGACTTTGTCGACCTTGCTCAGAGGCTCGGCGATGGCGCGCACGATCTCCGGCATATTGGTGAGCAGCTTGTCGAGCACGGCAGCCTGGTTGTATTCGTGGAACGCGGCGGCCTTGACCTTCATCGCGTCGGCTTCGGCTTCACCTTTGGCGCGGATGATTTCTGCTTCTGCCAGGCCTTTGGCGCGGATGACTTCTGCTTCTGCCAGACCTCTGGCCCGGTTGGCATCGGCTTCGCCGATACCGCGTGCTTTGGCGGCGTCGGCCTGACCTTGCGCTTCGAGGATGAGGCGCTGGCGTTCGGCTTCGGCGACGGTTTCGATGCGGCGGCGCTCGGCCTCGGCTGCTTTCTGAACTGTGGCTTGCAGCTCAAGCTCGCGGCGCTGGATTTCAGCCTCCTGCACTTTGATCTGCGCCATCTTCTCGGCCTCGGTCACTTTGACGGCCTCAGTGACTACCTGCTGCTGCATCATGTTCGCCTGGATATCATAGGCTTTGTCGGCAGAGGCCTGCTGCTTCTTGACTTCGGCGTCGAAGGCGGCTTTTTTCAGCGACAGGTTGCGCTGCGATTCGGCCTGCAGCGCCAGTGACTCGGTTTCCGCTTTCACGCGCTCCTGGTCTGCTGCCGATTTGGCCACGGCTGCCTCACGAGCGGCGTTGGCCTGCTGGATTTGCGTGTCGCGCTGAGCCAGAGCGGCGGCTATATCGGCATTCTTGCGAATCTCGACGATCTGCGGGCGACCCATGTTGGTGATGTAGTCGTTCTTGTCGCGCACATCCTTGATGGTGAAGGATATGACTTCCAGACCCATCTTTTGCATGTCGGGGGTGACGGTCTGAAGCATCTTCGCGCCCACCTGCTCAGGGTTTTTCACCAGGTCTTCGACGGTGAGTTGGCCGACGATGCCGCGCAGGTGGCCCTCCATGACCAGCCGAATAAGATTTTCGCGATCCTCCTGCCGCTTGCTCAGGAACTGCTCGGCAGCAGTCTTGATGCTCTCTTCATCGGAGCGCACTTTGATCTGCGTGACGGCTTCGACATTGACGGCAACGCCCTGAATGGTGTAGAGGTCCTGCGAGGGCGCGACGTCGAAGGACATCAACTCAAGCGAGAAGACCTCGGCGCGGTGCGTGAGCGGAATGACCAGCCGCGAACCGCCGGTCACCACTTTGGTGCCGCCCGCACCGTAGACGATGAGTGCCTGGTTCGGGCCAACCTTGCGCAGGAGACGCCCGATGGTGCTGATGGCAAAGAAAACGATAACGAGAGCTACCACCACGATTACTACAATGGTAAGCAGAAGTGCGCTCATGGCATGCTACTCCTTTTGCATTTCATTTCGTATTACTAATCCCACGTCGCTGTTGTCGGTGCCGGACTCTTCGAGGAGTGCGCGTAATCTGGCGAGTTCGTCGGAGTCAGGTGCTGGAGACTGAGGCTGAGCCTGTCCCCTGTTGCCTGTGTATCCCCCTTCGTATCCTGTATCCTTTTCGTGCTCCTCGTGTGCTCCGGCTGGTTCGTTAATAAAATGGTCCCAGGTGTCAACCTCCGCAACTCCCTGCGTATAGTTGACGACAACTACCTCCTGACCCCGTTCAAGACGCTGGCCGTTGACGCTGCGAGCCGGGATGCTCTTGCGCAGGCCAGCGGGTGATGTGTAGAGAATCTCGCCCATGCCTTTTTCTTGAATGGTGATGCTCACTGTTCCCAGTAATCCGGTGCGGTCTGCCACGTCTTGCTCGGTCTCTCCCTCGATGCTCCCGAAGATGCGGCTGAACAGGAGGAGGAGCAGACCGGCTATGACAAGGCCGCTCCCTGCGGCGAGGATCAGAGTAACAGGAAGCAGGAAATGGACTGTGTTGTGAAAGACGTACCCGAAGAAACCGAATCCAATCAGAAAGAAGACTATAGAGGTAGGGTTGATATAGGCGAACCAGGAGAAGCCACCTCCCTGGTTTCCCTGTCCCTGTGCCGTGTGCGGCTGTGCAGTTGTACCATGACTGCTGTGAGCCGCGTGAGAACTGGCTGCATGGCTTGCCGCGTGTGTTGTGCCAGCATGTGCCGCTCCAACATGACCAACGTGACCGCTATGGCTTACATTGGCATGACCGGCATGGCCGCCCAGAGTGCCGAGCAAGCTGGTGACTAGCAGGAAGAGCAGACCGAACAGGAAACAGCCAATAAAGAATAAAGAAAGTGGATCAGTTGCCATAGCTTTGCTCCTTCGGCTGCAAAGCAGCCTTCAGACAATGGCGATCAATACTTTCAAGAATACCGATAATGCCCGTCAGCAGACCCGTGATGCCCAGCACAAAAGCGAAGGCGAAGCAGAGCGAGCCGACAGGCGCACCGATGAGTGCCAGTAAGGGAAAAAGTGTACCGGCAAATACACTGGCGATCCCCAGAACTGCTGAGCCACTTAGAAGGAGAACCGGAAGCAGCACAGGATATCTATGCCGCAAGGATCTACTACCGCGCCCCACTGGAAACTGCTGTTGACCAGGAGATTGCTGAAAATCCTGGATCATAACTACTCCTTAATCACTGACTTGTTCTCTCTAACTCTATCGTATGCCAACGAGCCTGCGATGATCAGTATCTTCCTCGACGAAAAGCCCTTTGTACTACTCTAAACGTTAAACAGTGTCAAAAATCCAATGAGAGTTTCTTCATACCTTTGTACTTGACCCTTTCGGGGTTGATGCTATACTTTCCTCGGGAGAACCCGGCAGAACCCAGGCTCTGTCTCGATCTTCCGTTCGGGATGGAAACATTAGTCGGCATGGGCCTGGGTGATTGCGTCAACAATGGCTTCGAGTTCCTCCAGTGGCAGGCGCGACAACTCAGTGAACAGTGTGAGATAGCGGCGCGGCTCATCAACGCTGCTGAGAGTCTGGAAAAACTGCTGCACCTCCGGTTCGCCGTTCCATTCCTCTATACTGGCGGCCAGCCAGGTTTCCAGTCGGTCCGTTTCTTGCTCCATATCCGTCAGCAGATCGACACTATAATCAGGCGGATCGCTGACAAGGTAGCCGGGATGAACTTTAAAAAAGCGGGCCAGCAAGTCGCGACTGGAAGCTGTGAGATGAACTCGCTTGCCGCTTTCAAGTTGAGAGAGATAGGCCTGACTGAGATGGTCGTTTAACTCTTCCTGCATAGCGCGCACAACTTCTACCTGTGTCATCGGACGATTGAGACCGCGCAATTCGCCCTCAACTTCCCGCAAGTGTTTGATTTTCTCCGCTAGATTCATAACTAGCCTCTCTATCCATTGCTGCTTGCTATACTTAGTATAGCTATTTGTTATTTCAATGTCAAGGGGGAAACACGTGAATTTTATCACCATTGTGTCTCGTTTTTCGCAATCTGGCAAGAGCAAAATGGCCCGATAGGTCGTGAAGAGGTGAAAGGCAGGAGAGACTGTGTTTGCGGGGAACAGGTATAATATATTCTGTAATGAAGCGCGCATCTCAGGCATATATATGCTTGAGTCTTAAATAGGAATGAAAGGAGTTTTACGACATGGTGAGCAAGTTTAGTGCCCGCAATCAACTGCGCGGCACCGTAAAATTGGTCAAGCTGGGAACCGTAATGGCCGAGGTGGTGGTGCAATTGCCGGATGGACAGGAAGTCGTTTCGGCGATTACGCGCAGTTCTGCTGAAGATCTGAGTCTGAAGCAGGGCGACCAGGTAGTGGCGATTATCAAATCGACCGATGTGATGATCGGCAAAGATTAGCATCGTACTCTGCTCTGGAAGAGAGGATATGGCACGAGGACAGGCGATTACTCCCATGTCATATCTTCTCTTCGTTCTGGAGTGGAAAAAAATATGAGCACTTCCCTTAAAGCTGCCGGGCTAAGTAGTATCCCCGTGGCGATGAAGCGCGCATTGCTCTGAATAGGCTGGCGATAGCTACTCATCTTTCAAGTACTCATAATTTGAGTATAAAGAAAAAAAGAGCTTACGTCAAGGGTGATTGGGGAAAGGCACCAGATTTTATTGCAGCGTAATTTCTCCTGTAGAGCTATCAATGTGGATGGCGACGCTGGTAAGCGGTGTCTGGGCCGGTGGTTGGACGACGGCCCCGTTTTTGGCGGGGTCAAATTCCGCGCCGTGGCAGGGGCAGACGAGCAGGTGCTGGTTTGGGTCGTAGTCAACCGGGCAGCCGGCGTGCGTGCAGGTGGCGTCGTAGGCCACGAACTGCCCGTTATCGAGATGCACAAGGATGCCGGGGTCATTGTTTGAGGGAATGGTAAAGCTAACCGAGCTGTTTGCGGGAACGGCGCTGACTTTCGCAATGACGTTGCCTGACGTGCTGCCGGGGGTTGAGCTACTGCCGGTTGTGGATGGCGCACTCTGCGCGTTATCCGCCAGGGGTCGCAGGATGGATTGGAGGCTGAGGGCGAACCAGGTGAGGACGAGCATACCCACACCGCCACTGATGGCACCAAATATGAAGCTGCGGCGGCTTTCCTGTGCAGCGCGGCTGGCGGCAAACTTCCCTCGCGGCTGTGCCTGTCTGGGAAGCCACAGGCCGCTTTGTTGCTCTCCCGTGGAAGCCTCGTGTACGCCAATGAGAACAGACAGGGGTTGCGCCAGTGCAGCGCGTTGTTGTGGCGAGAGCGATTGGAGCAGGCGCGGCACCAGGTAGGCGTCGAGTGAAGGCAGCCCGCTATTGAGCGGCCCGGCGAGAATCAGGGTGATCCAGCAGAAGATAAAAACGATATCGGAACCATAGAAGTAGGGATAGACGCGCCAGGTCGCGGTGAGGAAGAAGGCGATGTTCAGCAGGAGACCGAAGAAGGCGGCTGGACGCAGCAACAGCCCAACGAGCGCACCGAGGCCTATGGCGATTTCTCCATAGGCGATGAGCGCGCCAAAGAAACTGGCATGTGGCACCACAGCCTGCACGAGAAAGTTGTGCAACGGAGAACCGGTAGCGAAGGCAGCAATCTGCCTGCCGATGTAACCGGGTGCGGAGGTCTTGAAATACTGCGGGTCGGTCAGTTTCTGGATGCCTGCGTAAATGAAGGTGATGCCCAGGAAGAGGCGCAGCGGCAAAACAAAGCGGCTTGCTTTCCACGACGCGGACGCTGGCTGCTTCGATTGTGGTGAGGATGGCACTGGCGGCGGTAATGGCTGCGACGATTGAGATGATGGCGGGGATTGTGGCCTCTGCGGTTTCTGGGAAGCCTTCGCCTGGGTTGCCGGTTGTCCCTGGCCTGTCCCCGTACCTGTGCGTTTCTTTACCGATGGGTCGTTTGCTCTCTGGTTCATAATAACCTCTCCGTGTCGGTGATTTCCGTTTTGCGCCCCTTTTCCTCCACTCTTCCTCAGACCGGGCTTATACGCGCAGCCATTATAGCAGGCAAAAGTAAAAAAAGTGTCAAAAAAGAGTAAAGTATGAGACTCACACCAGACCAACTGCCTCCAGGCCAGCCAGCGAGCTGGCCAGCCTGACCCACCGGTCGGCGACCCCCAGGCCAGCCGCAAGGGCTGGCCCTACTATATACGTTAGCAGTGGCGCCGCCTCAGAAGCGGTCGTATATAGTAGGGCCAGCCCTTGCGGCTGGCCTGGGGCAACGTCTACGTTCTCGTTTTATCTCCCCTGCCGGATCACTGCCAGCATTTCCGGGACGGTGGTGAGCTTGACACGAGGGCGACCGTGCGGCGCGCCGCAGGCAATTTCATACTGGTCGAGAATCTTCCAGTCCCTGTACGTCACATAGTCTACGCCGCGTTCGCGCAGGAATGCCTCGATCTGTGAGGGGTCGCGCTGGTCGTCGCTGATGCCGGGAAGGGTTTCCAGGTCGGCCAGCATGGATTCGACGGTAGCGGCGGAGTCCGGCTTGTTATTGCCGATCAGGCCGGAGGGGCCGCGCTTGGCCCAGCCAACGACATATTCCCCTGTTACGACCTCGCCCGTTTCCGGCTGCACAACGCGCCCGGCAATGTTGTTTATCGTGTGGTTCTTGAAGTTGAAAGGCACGCCCTCGACTGGCACGCTGCGATAGCCGATGGAGCGCAGAACCATGCCTGCCTCGATGGTCTCAAATGTGCCGTTCCCTTTTGCCTGCGCGACGCCCCTGGCATCCGGGACAAGCTCGTTGTGCTCGATTTTTACCGCCGTAATGCGCCCGTCTGTGCCAATGATTTCCACGGGCGAGACCAGGAAACGCATGATGATGCGGCGCGGAGCTGTATGCTCTGTACGACTGGCATATTCACGCAGGATGTCCAGGTTGACCTTTGCCGAACGATCCTGTTCGATGGTTGTCCTGCTGATCGGGTCAAGTTCGAGATCGCGCGGGTCAACGATGACGTCCACGCCCTCAAGTTTGCCCAGTTCCCTGATCTCCGGGTTTTTGAAAGCGGCCTGAGCCGGTCCGCGCCGCCCCAGCACCACGACCTCGCGCACCTTGCTCTCGCGCAGCTTCTCCAGCGCGTGATCGGCTATATCGGTTTTCATCAACACATCGGGCGAGAGGACAAGCATGCGGGCTACGTCCATAGCCACGTTACCGTTGCCAACAACGACGACGCGCTCAACCGAGAGGTCGATGGGCAGCGTGCAGTAGTCGGGGTGGCCGTTGTACCAGCCGACAAAGGCGGTTGCCGGGTAGCTATTGGGCAGGTCTTCGCCGGGGATGCCCATGCGCCGGTCGGCCTGCGCGCCATAAGCATAGATAATCTGATCGTAGAATTGCTTTAATTCATCATGATGGATGTCAGTTCCATAGGTCACGTTGCCGAAGAAACGCACACGCGGGTCCGCCAGAATTTTATCGAAGACGCGAATCACCGATTTGATTGACTGGTGGTCAGGTGAAACGCCGTCGCGCACCAGTCCGAAAGGTGTGGGGAAACGATTGAAAAAATCGATGGTGAGCGAGAGATCGCTTTTCTTGAGGAGGGCCTCGGCGGCGTAAAAACCGGCAGGGCCGGCCCCGATGATGGCAATACGCAATGGCCGGTCTGTCGTACCAGGTTGTTCCATAAATTAAACTCCCTTAAACGTTATGCCTCTTTTGTATGCAGGTTCCCATATTTCCAGGAGCATATCCTGCCTCTCTTTGAAACCTGTTTAGTTTTAAAGATAGAATAGCAGTATCACGAGGAAATCACAAGAGGGTGAAGCAATCTCACAATTTTTGCGCAGTTTTGGAATACGAGCGGGAGGAAGAGCGATGATATGCCCACGTTGTAGCCGTGTTACGGCTGATATGGAGGAACGCTGCGAGTGCGGCTACAGGTTTGTGGTCAGGGCGGATGAACTGGCAGACTGGTATGAAGATTACAGAAGGTGGGTTGAGAAAGCTTACCTGGCGGCTGAGACAGCGTGGCAGCAGTCGGGGAAGTCGGGCAATTTTGAGGAGTGGACGCGGCTGCGCATCCCCATCTGTGAGTGTATCGAGCGATCAGGAACATTTCTGGACGTGGGCTGCGCCAATGGCTTCCTGCTAGAATGCCTGCTGGCGTGGACGAGACTGAAAGGTATAGAGATCACACCCTACGGACTGGATATGTCGGCACGGCTGGTGGAACTGGCAAGGGAACGACTGCCACAATTCCCCGACCATCTCTTTGTAGGCAACGCGCTGGACTGGCAGCCACCGGTGCGCTTTGACTATGTTCGTACCAGCATAGAATACGTGCCGCTCAATATGCGCCGCGACTTCCTGCACCGGCTCCTCGGTGAGTTTGTGAGCGAGGGTGGCACGCTGTTGGTGGCACAGTATCGCAGCACGCGAGAAGATCTCACACGAGACTGGATTGATGAGTATTTGTGTGAAATGGGCTTCAATGTAACAGGCTACACTCGTGGCTTCAGTCGCGAAGGACTGGAAAAATGCCGGGTGGCGATGGTGAAACGGTAATGATGGAGGGGGGGCGAACTTGTTCGTCACGTCAGGCAGGCAATAATTGTAGCCTGCCTTCCGCGTTGGCTTCGATGTGCTGGCGCTCGAAGAGCATGGGGTGGTGTTCGACGTTGAGCCAGGGTTTGATGAAGTCGTCGTAGTGCCTGTCGGCGGCCTGGCCGGACTGGCCGGGTGCGTGGCCTGAAAGCGAGGCGGCTGGGTCGGCCAGGTTGACGATCTGGCGGAACGAGGGCACCGTGAGGATGACTTCGGGCTGGTCCGGGTATGTCGCGCCCATGTTGACGGTATCGATGTCGCCGCCGACCGGGAAGGGGCCGCGATTGAAGACCCTGTCGAGCGGCTTGACGCTGCCGAGCACGTGATTGTAGGTCATTCTGTGTATCTTGCCATATTGCCAGCGTGGGATGTCATCACCCAGCTTCTCGCGCAGTTGCTCGATAGCGGCTGCGAAGGCGCTGTTGATGGCCTCCTGCCAGGTGCGCGGGCCGTTGGGGATGGCCGAGTTGGCGAACCAGGCGTCGTTCTGTTCGTTGAGCAGGCGAGTGAGCAAGGGCTTGTCGCGGCTGGTGTAGCCGTTGGTGGGAGCGATCATCAGAGTGCCTGTGCCAAGATAGCGCTCGCGCAGTTTTTCATCGCCGAGCATCGCGCTGAAGACGATGCGTTCCAGCTTGTAGAAGAAGGTGGCATAGATGGCGGCAGCGGCGCTGCTGGGCGAAAGCACGTAATCCCAGCTACGCAGCACGTCCTGGGCGGCTTGCGCGAGATTGTTTTCCGGCTGCGCTTTCAGCGCGAATGGCACAATCTGCGAGGCAGGGATAGAATACTGGTCGGCCTGGATGGCTGCCATATCGGAGAGGGAGAGCTTGCCCTTGCCCGATTTTGCCAGCAGCAGGTCGCGGATGCGCTGCGCCCGGTAACCGTTGAGCCATTCATTGGTGATGTAATACGGGTAACTATCGTCGACAACGCGGTTATTGGCGGTGACGATGAAATGTTGCTCAGGATTGTAGGTCTGGGGCAGTTCATCGAAGGGAATGAAGCCGATCCACTCGTACTCGCCTGTCCAGCCGGGAGATGGGAGCAGTCCCTGTCCTCTGGCACGGATGGGGATGGCTCCGGCCATGATATAGCCGATATTGCCCTTCTGGTCGGCGTAGATCACATTCTGTGGCGGCACATCCCAATCGCGCATGGCGTCGCGAAACTCTTCCCAGTCGGTGGCACGATTCAGTTTCTGGATGGATGTGATGATAGTGCACTGTTCCAGGCCCGTCCAGCGCAAGGCGAGAGGCAATTCCGCCGATCCGGGAGTGTGGCCGTTGCTGTCAGCAGTCTCAACGGCCTGTGGATTCGGCAGGGTAGTGAGAATCGGGCCATGCCGGGTAACGCGCACCTCTTCGATAACTGGCTCCTTGCGGCCTTTGACACGGATTTCTTCGCGAATTACCTCGGCCTCTTCCCACCGGCCCTTGTACTCATATTGACGGGAGTTCTGCGGGTTGAATTTCTCGATGTAGAGGTCTTCGACATCGGAGATGGCGTTGGTGACGCCCCAGGCAATGTGCCGGTTGTGGCCGATGACGACGCCGGGCGTGCCGGGGAAGCTGGCCCCTACCACGTCGATGCCGGGGGCGTTGAGGTGGCACTCGTACCAGATCGAAGGTGCGGCCTGCCCCAGGTGCGGGTCGTTACAGAGGATGGGCGCGCCGGTGACGGTCATGGCGCCATCTACTACCCAGTTATTGCTGGCTCCCATCAGGCCAAAGCCGCTCAACCGCTTGAGATTTTCGTATTGTTCGAGCATCCCGGCGTTGATGCCACCATAGGGGACGCCGGGCGGGATGATGAGTGGGTGCGTGGGATCGTAGCCTGCTTCGAGCTGTGCGGCGCGTTCGGGACCAAGCTGGCTCACGAGGAGGGCGCGAATGACTTCGGTCTCCCAGTTGCCGCCGAGGTTCCAGCCCATCATCTTGCTCCACTGGATACTGTCGGCGATTTTCCACGGCTCGGGTGTGAAGCGCAACAGGGTGAACTCGACGGGGAGCTTATGTTTGTTGCGCTCGATGTAGGCGTTGACGCCATTCGCGTAGGCTTGCAGCGGGTGACGGCTCTCTCTGGAAAGGCGAGCCAGCTCCTGTGCGGCGGCGCGATGCAGGCCCAGACGGCGCATGAAGCGGTCCGCCTCAATAGCGACTTCACCGAAGATTTCGGCAAGGCGACCGGAGCCGATACGGCGGTTAAATTCCATCTGCCAGAGCCGTTCCTGGGCATGCATGTAGCCCTGCGCGAAATAGAGGTCATCTTCGTTCTGCGCGTAAATGTGAGGCACGCCATAGCGGTCGGTGATGATTTCAACGGGTGCATGCAGGCCCGACATGCGCAATTTTCCCTTTTTCTGTGCCAGCGGTCGCCGCATCAACACATAATATGCTCCCCCGACCAGCCCCGTGAGAGCCGCTCCAGCTAGCAACGTCTTTTGCCACCACGATGCCATGATACGTGTCTCCTTGATCTAGCTCTTATGAGTTTTTATGTTAAAAACGCAACTGATTGTGCCAGCGCGAGCAAGCGATGCAGCCAGGATGGTGTCGGCCAGGGCGGAGCTTGCCTCCGCCCTGTATTTTCTCTGCTATTCTATTATAGCAGTTCTGTGCCGTGTGGGGTGTCGCGTACCTCGAAACCGAGGGCTTTGAGCTGGTCACGGATCTGGTCGGAACGTTTCCAGTCGCGGGCGACGCGCGCAGCGTCGCGTTCGCGCACGAGGGCCTGTACCTCCTCGCTGAGCTGGCGCGGCCCTCTGGGCTGCACGGTGTCGAGGCGCAGGCCAAGCACGCGGTCGAAGTCGAGGATGAGGCGGCGGCGCTCGGCGGGCGCGATGTGGTTGTTGCGCGCCGTCTCGCGGGTGATGCTGAGCGCGGTCGGCATATCCAGGTCATCGTTGATAGCCGTGTGGAAGGCTTCGCGCACATGCAGCGCCTCTTCCGACCAGGGTTGCTGCTCAATGCCCGGCTCGACGGGCAGTTCCGCCAGGTCGGCGCGCAGGTTGTTCAACGCATTCTGCGCTGCCATGATCGACTCGTCGCTGAAGTGCAGCTTCGAGCGATAGTGCGCGGTCAGCAACAGGTAGCGGAAGGCAGGCGGCTCGATGCCCTGTGCCTTGATATCGCGCAGCAGTACGACGTTCCCTTTTGAACGCGACATCTTGATGGCATCGGTCTTGCCGAAGATGAGAAATTCCCCGTGAACCCAGAACTGCACCGGCTCCTTGCCCGAAACACCCTGGCTCTGCGCAATCTCATCCTCGTGGTGCGGGAAGATCAGGTCAACACCACCGGTATGGATGTCGAACTGCTCGCCCAGGTATTTCGTTGCCATAGCGGAGCATTCGATGTGCCAGCCGGGGAAGCCAACGCCCCACGGGCTTTCCCAGTTCATCTGCCGCGTCTCTTCGCCACGTTTCCACAAAGCGAAATCTTCCGGAGCCTCCTTATCCTCGGCGACCTCTTCCTGCACACGGCCACTGGCTCCGGCACGGAGTTTCTCGACGGTATTGCCGGAAAGCTCGCCGTAGTCCGGGAAACGGCTGACATCGTAGTAGACGTTGCCTTCAGGAGTGACGTAGGCAAGCTGCTTTTCCAGCAGTTGCTCCGTCATCTGCTGCATCTCCACGATGTGATCGGTGGCCTTCGGGCTGAGGTGCGGCGGCAGGATATTCAACTCGGCGGCGTCTTCAAAGTACTGCCGCGTGTAGTGGGCGGCAATATCGTAGGCCGAGCGGCCTGTGACGCGAGCCTCGTACTCCAGTTTATCCTCGCCACGCTCCTCCGTGTCGTTTTGCAGGTGGCCGACATCGGTGATGTTGCGCACCAGGAAGACATCGTAGCCGTTGTATTCGAGCATGCGGCGCAGCAGGTCGGTCATGACGAAGGTGCGCAAGTTGCCGACGTGGATATCTTTGTAGACAGTGGGTCCGCACGAGTAGATGCCCACGCGGGGCGGGTTGAGCGGCTCAAACTGCCCCTTGCTTCTGGTCAAAGTATTATACAGGTAAACAGGTTTATGTGTATCTTCGTGTGTATGTGTAGTCATGAGCATTCTCCTCTTGTTGCGTTGCGCAAGTCAGTTTGTCAAAGACACGCAAAGATGAAAAAACGGGTTTTGGGAAGAGGTAGTAGCTCAGGCTGGGGACATGCTGGAGCATTCCATTAATTACAGGAAATGCACAGAAACAGGCACGCAGTTCCATTTACGTTCACAGAGGGCTGAGCTACCGGTGGTTTCTCTCGTTTCTCTTGTTCCTCTGTGAACGCCGGGACAGGTGCAATAGTGCTTCGTATATTGTGCAGAAAACTCTACAGATTTCACCATAGACTCCAAAACATAACTGGCCCGCTGCGCCGGTCATTTGTCATTTTCCGATAGTATATCACATTCTACGCTGCACGTATAGCTTTTTGCCGGTGATTTTCCCCCTTCTGACCCGCCATGTCTCTCTACCTCTTATCGTTCTTTCTTTTTGATCGTCTCTGTAGCGTGAATGATACAAGCATCACCATATTACCAATGCAGGTTATGACAATAAAAACATTTTGACATTCGTTAATTTATTCGTCTTATATATTGCAAATGAAGATAATTTCGTGTAGTTACGTTTATACACAATTGACCCCAATGGGAATTAACAACAAACTCATATTGGGCATTCCTGGCTTACGTTGGTACGCAAAGGCGGCAGAAGAACGCGGGTAAAGGAGGAGCAGCTATGACACGACGTATTGGCTACAAGTTTCTAGATGAAGAGGAAGAGATTCCCACTCCAGATGATGATGACCCTTCAGGAGATGATGCACCTGGGCAGGAAGATAGCGGCAAGCAAGTGTCAGGTAGTGATGGACCAGGGCCTCATGATGAGGATGACGATGATGACGACAACAGTGGTGATGGGGATAGCAGCGACAAGAATGGTGATGACCAGGATCAGGGAAGGGACGGTCAGGATGACGGAGATGGGGATGGGAAGAAAGGCAGGAGAGAAGCCGGTTGTCATTAGACGGGCTTCTCCCCATTTTTATCCCATTTTCACCATCTCCTGCTGTGTGCGCACCGCGAAGTAGACAGCTTGCGGGTGGTGGACGACGATGGCGGCGGTGGACTGCTCTGGCACGAGCTGGTAGAACGCGGTAAGGTCAACGCCGATGGTGTCGCGCGCGGGGAGTAGCTGGAAGAGTTTGGTGTGATCTTCCAGGTCGGGGATGGCCGGATAGCCCCAACTGTAGCGACGTCCGCGCCGCTCGTTCAGACCAAGCTCCTGGCGTATCAGGCGATTGGTATATTCGGCCAGACCCTCGGCCATTTCCACAGAGAGACCGTGCAGAAAGTAGGCCTCGGCGTAGTTGCCCTCGTCTTGCAGGCGCTGTACGGCTTCGCTGGCTGTTTTGCCCATTGTTACCAGTTGGAAAGCGACGACATCGAGCGTGCCGCTGTCGACGGAGGCGAAGTAGTCGGCGAGGCAGAGCCGCTCGCGCTCGTGCTGGCGCGGGAACTGGAAGCGCGTCACCTCGCGCCTGGCCCGAGGGTCGCCGGGGTCGTAGACGATCAGTTCGTTGCCGCGAGACTGGCAGGGGAAGTAGCCGTAGACGACCTTTGGTTGCAGATATCGCTGCTGTCGCGCCTGGAGCAACATGCGTTCCAGACGCGGGCGAAATTCCTGCTCCAGCAGACGGTTGAAATCCTCGCCGTGCGCCTTGCCGCCCCAGTGCAGGCGGAAGAGGGTGTTGAGGTCCATGCAGGTGGCGACATCCTCGAGGCCGATGCGTTCCAGCACACGCGGTCCCCAGAACGGTGGCTGCGGAAGATCCGCGAGCGGTTGAATGCTGGCCGAAGGTACTGCCTGCTCTGTTGTAACGGCGGCATCGTCGGCTGCGCCCGTTGCAGTTTTCTTCCGCCGCTCGCGCAGGGCCTCGTTGATAGTGCGCCGCACCAGAGCGGCGCGCTCTTCAGGGCCATTGGTCAATTTGTCGACGATTTCCAGACCCTCAAAGGCGTCACGGGCATAGAAGACGCCATGTGCGTAGGGAATGGGCGTCGCGTCCGTCGTTTGCTCGTCGACGAAGAGGATGCGCCGCCCATAAGAGCGATTGATAGCCGCGCCGCCGACGATGACGGGGAAGCTGAGGCCGCGCTTGTGCAGCTCTTTGACACAGAGCGGCATCTGCTTCGATGTGCTGACCAGCAGGGCCGAGAGGCCGATAGCGTCGGCCTCGACTTCGATGGCCTTGTCGATTATAGTATTGAGCGGCACCTGTTTGCCGAGGTCGTAGACAGTATAGCCGTTGTTGCTCAGGATGGTGTTGACCAGGTTTTTGCCGATGTCATGCACGTCGCCAAAGACGGTTGCCAGCACCACCTTGCCTTTCGTATAGCCTTCCTTCTTTTCCAGGTATTGTTCCAGGTGGGCCACGGCGCGTTTCATCACTTCGGCAGATTGCAGCACGAAGGGCAGGATGAGTTCGCCCGCGCCGAAGCGGTCGCCCACGTCCTTCATGGCGGGCAGCAGCACAGTGTTGAGCACCTGCACAGCGGACTCGCTCGTGGGAATGCCCTGCTCCTCAGCACGCTGTGTGATAGCCTGATCGATGAGCAGTTCGATGCCTTCTTTGCGCCGGTGCAGGATATGCCAGTGGATATTTTCGTCGCTGGTCATGCCCTCAGTCGGGTCGGCCTTAGCGCTCTCGCTCTCTTTCTGAGGCGCGTGAGCCTCGAAGTAGGCGATGTAGCGCGGCAAGGCGTCGGGCCGGTTGTAGATCAGGTCTTCGGCAAGCTGGCGCTGCTCGGCATCGATCTCGGCATAGGGTGTGATATGCGTTGGATTGACGATGGCGAGATCAAGCCCGGCTTTGACGGCGTGGTAGAGAAAGACGCTGTTGAGCACGGCACGAGCATGCGGCTGCAGGCCAAAGGAGACATTGCTGACGCCCAGGATGGTCAGCACACCGCGCAGTTCATTTTTGATGCGCGTAAGGGCGTTGAGCGTCTCGATGGCCGCCGTTTGCAGTTCTTCCTGCCCGGTCGTGATGGGGAAGGTGAGCGGATCGAAGATGAGCGCGTCGGGGGCCAGCCCATACTCGTTAACGCAAATCTCATAAATTTTGTGGGCGATCTCGACCTTGCGCTCTTCCGTCTTGCCCATGCCCACCTCGTCGATAGTCAGGGCAACGACGGCGGCTCCATGCTCCAGCGCCATTGGCAGCACGCTGTCAATCTTCGCGCGTCCTGTCTCCATGTTGATGGAGTTGATGATGGCGCGACCGGGGTAGGCTTCCAGCGCGGCCTTGATGACATTGGCCTCGGTGGTGTCGATCATAAGGGGCGCTTCGATGCCCATGGAGAGCTTTTTAATGGTCTTTGCCATCTGCTCGGCCTCGTCGGTACGCTCGGTCAGCGCCGTTTGCACATCCAGCACGTGCGCGCCGCCCTCGACCTGCTCGCGGGCAATGCCGAGCAGGGTATCATAATCATCGTTGAGCAGTGCCTGTTTCGCCTTGCGACTTCCCTGCGCGTTGACGCGCTCGCCGACCAGCAAAGGCGGCGGGTCCTGCTGCAATGTGGTGGCACGAATGCCGCTTGAGACGAGGGGAATGGAGATTTTCGTGAAATTTTTTCCTATGATGTTGTGGTCGGCGATGGGGCGCGTCCGGCGGCGAGCGTTGCGACAGGCGCGGACGATGGCGCGCAGGTGCTCGTGGCTGTTGCCGCAGCAGCCGCCGACGATGTTGACACCGAACTCGGTGATGAATTCGCGCAGGGCAGCCGCCATCGTCTCCGGCTCCGTCGGGTAAACGGCCTGTCCGTTGACATTGAGCGGAATGCCCGCGTTGGGAATGGTGGAGATGGGCAGCGGGCAGTTTTCCGAAAGGAAACGCACCGGCTCGCGCATATAATCCGGCCCTGTCGAGCAGTTGAGGCCGATGATGTCGACACGCAGGTTGGCGAGCGTGGTCATCACGGCGGCGATATCGGTGCCGAGCAGCATGCGCCCGCCGGTATCGAGCGAGACCTGAGCCTGAATGGGGACGCCGCGCCCGACCTGCTGCATGGCCTTGCGCATGCCGGTAATGATAGCGCGCACTTCCAGCATATCCTGATTGGTCTCCGTCAGCAGGACATCGACGCCGCCTTCCAGCAGCGCAACCGCCTGCTCGCGAAAGACCTCGACCAGTTGTTGATAGCTGATATTGCTGAGCAATGGGTCATCCGAGGATGGGAGCATACCGGTGGGACCAATGGAACCAGCGACAAAGCGCGGCTGCTCAGGTGTGCTATAGCGATCGGCCACACGCCGTGCGAGGCGAGCGGCGCTCAGATTGATCTCGTGCGTCAGGTGGCCGAGGCCATACTCATCCAGCTTGAGGCGACTGCCGGTAAACGTGTCCGTTTCCAGCACATCGCAGCCGACCTCAAGAAAACCAGCGTGAATCTCCTCGATGACGGCTGGCTTTGTCAGCACCAGGTATTCGTTGCAGCCCTCCGTGGCCTGGCCGCCATAATCCTCCGCCGTCAATTGATAGCGTTGTATATTTGTCCCCATCGCGCCGTCGTAAATCAAGACGCGCTGTGCCAGGGCCTCTAAAAATCTGCTCATACGCTCCCATCCCCCTTGTATATTTATTATCTCCTATTCAGCCAGGGCTGCAACCAGTTCCCGGCAAAACGCGGGAATATCTTCCACGACGCGCCCCCAGACAAGGTTGCCCTCGCGGAAGGCCGGTTCGTCAACCCAGATGCCGCCCGCGTTGATGATATCATCCTTGATGCCGGTCGAACCGGTGGCTTTGTGGCCGCGCATGATGCCAGCCGAAATGGGAACCCAGCCGCCATGACAGATGGTGCCGATGATCTTGCCCTGCTCGTTTATATCACGCACGAGTTGCAAAACGGCCTGGTTGCGCCGCAATTTATCGGGCGCCCAGCCGCCAGGAATGACAAGGCCATCCAGTTCCTCGGCCTTCGGCGCTTCCTCAATGGCAACATCGGGCGTCATCTCCAACCCGTGCTTGCCCCGTACTGTCTGTGTATTGAGGCCAATAATGACAACATGCGCGCCCTCTTCGCTCAGGCGCATAACAGGTACCCAGAATTCCAGGTCTTCCACTTCCTGCGCCACAAAAACGCCGACTTTCTTTCCCTGTAGCCGCATCGTATGCTCGCTCCTTCCTTTGCTATATCTTTCCTCGTGAAGTTACTATCGAACATTATATCATGAAGGTGGTAGGTCTCTGTGATAATGGCTCAGGCGCATACTGGCTCATTGGCTGTTGCCTTGCCGCCCTTTTTCTGTCAGGGTTGAGAAGCTGATGCTATTGAAACTACTATTGCCAGCTTCCCGTGTAGTTTTTGGTTGACCTTTTTGAGGAGTATTGTCGCGCTGTATTGTGCGGAAGCTAGAGTAGCAGTACAGCGGAAAGGAGTGGGAGATGAACAAGTTTCTTACCGGTGCTTTGATCGGTGTTGGAATCGGCATGCTGCTGGCTCCGATGCCGGGGCAGCAGATGCGGCAAATGCTGGGCGAGCGGCTGCAAGAATTGGGCGGCCAGCTTAGCAGCAACGAGCAACTCAACCAGATTGTGCGGCAGGCGATGGGGCCGGAGTCGCCCGTGGAGCGTGGGCTGAAGAACCTGGCGAACAGAGCGACAACGCCAGATGCGGCGGATACGCTGGTGGAGAATCGCTACAGGCCCTCTTACCCGGAGTACGTCGATCCCAATCTGAAAGCTTGAGTGTGTAGAGAAATCGTTTTTCAGAGGGAGAGCCTATTGCTGCGCCAGCATCAATAGCTCTCCCTGTTCGTATGCTCTGCTGGTCGGCATCCGAAGAAGTGTGTGCTGACCATGCTCAGTACCTGTTCGCCGTGCTGGTTGTGCAGCGTGCTCCGCGCACGGATGATGCCGAGATAGGGGCGGCTTTTAGAGGGCCTGGTCTCGATAACGGTGAAGCAGCCAGAGAGGCTATCGCCAGGGCGGACGGCTTTAAGGAAACGAAGCTCGTCAACGCCGGGCGAACCCATGCTGTCCACCTTGTGGAACAATCCAGCGACCAGCAGGCGCATGAGCAGCGCCCCCGTATGCCAGCCGCTGGCGACCAGCTCGCCGAAGAAGGAATGTTTCGCCTGTTCGGGGTCGATGTGAAAGACCTGTGGGTCGAATTGCCTGGCAAAGTCGATGATCTCCTCCTGCGTTACCGAGATGCTGCCGAGATCGAAGCTATCCCCCACGTGAAAATCTTCAAAGTAGAGCTTTTGCATACCTGTCCTTTATATAGTCATGAAAACATCTTGCATGGCATTCTGAGCGCCGCGATGCATCTCACGTGAGCCGCGTAGGCGATGATAGGCTGAGATGCATCGCGGCGCTCAGAATGCCATATGGGAGAATGTTCCCAATAGCAACTCATAAGATTATATCATCGTTTCCAGTGTCTGGCAGAAGCTATCAATCTCTCCTTCAGTAGCGAAGAATGACATGTCCTGGTCAGATGCATTGCGGAGTAATCCTTTCGTATGATATTATTGTAGAGCTATGTGCCAGTATTACAGTAAAGGATAGAGCAGATGAATGCTATTGTACTGGTGATTTTGCTGGTTGTTATTATTGTGGTCTTTCTCCTGGGCTATTTGATTGGGGCGCACAGCCGGAGAGACAATCCGATGCGCTCGTCGGAGGAATTGGAGAAATTGGATATGCGAGGCGTAAATCAGGATGAGATTGTGCAATTGCTGGCGAGGAAGCAGAAGATTGCAGCCATCAAGCGCTATCGGGAGCTGACAGGAGCGGGATTGCGGGAGGCGGTAGCTGCGGTGGAGCAGATGGAGCGAGAACTGGTTATGGGGCCGCAGGCAGCGATGGCCGTACAATCGTTTATGGATGCTGCTGATGGTGTGGCTGATCTGGATGAGGGTGCCGCTGCGTCGTTTGCGGCAGAGTTACAACAGTTGCTGCTGGCGGGCAGAAAGATAGAGGCGATTAAGCTGTATCGCGAGAGGACAGGAGCGGGATTGCGGGAGGCGAAAGAGGCGATAGATCGTATGCTGTAGAGGAGCCCAGGCCATTATTTTGCTTTCCATACCTGCACCGTTTTGTCCCAGGAACCAGAGGCGATGTGGGAGCCATTGGGCGACCATGCCAGCGTGCTGATCCAGTCGGTATGACCGGTGTAGGTGAGCAAGGATGTACCGTTGGAGGCATCCCAGATCTGTACCGTGTCATCGAGGCCACCGGAAGCGATTTTGCCGCCATCGGGCGACCAGGCGAGTACCGTGACGAAGCTGTTATGGCCGGAGTAGCTGAGGATTTTGCGTCCACTGCTAGCATCCCAGACCTGTACGGTGCCATCATCGCTGGCGGAGGCGACCTTGCTGCCATCTGGCGAGAAGGCGACGGCGTTGACTTTATCGCGATGGCCGTAGTAGATGAGCAGGTTGCGGCCCGTTGTGGCATTCCAGATATGCACCGTTTTGTCCTCACCGGCTGAAGCGAGATAGCTGCCATTGGGCGACCACGCCACAGCCTTGACGCCCATTGCATGGGTGCGATAGCTGAGGATGGAGCGCCCGCTGCGTACCTCCCAGACCTGGGCGGTGCCATCGTCGCTGGCGGAGGCGACCTTGCTGCCATCGGGCGACCACACAAGCGCGTTGATGGGTTCCGAGTGACCGTTGCAGGGAGGATATGCGGCGGTGTTCTGGCCGGTGGAAATTTGCCACGTCTGTATGGTTTCACAGAGAAGACCGGCGGTGGAAGTGATGTATTTTCCGTCCGGGGACCATGCCAGCGCCTGTCCCTTCAAAGCGTTGGTGTGGTGCGTGACGAGCGTTTGCCCCGTGTATGCGTGCCAGAGCTGAATGGTTTCATCGAGTCCACTGGAAGCGATATATGGGCCGTTAAGCGAATTGGGAGACCATACGAGCGCGTAGACATGGTCGCTATGGCCGCGATAAGTGAGCGATGGCGCGGGTGAAGTAGAAGATAATGCGCGTTTTGATGGCAGTGTGAAGGGTAGGGGGGAGCCTGGTATGACGCTGTTCTGAGGCGCTTCCAGTCGGCTGGCGCGTTCCAGGGCGATGGCGAAAGCATGCACGCTTTCAAAACGCTGCGCGGGGTCTTTTTCCAGCGCCTTCAGGATAACCTGTTCTACGGCGGGTGCGACGGTGGGAAGTTTCTCGCGCGGCGGGGGCGGCGGGTTAAGCACGTGCTGGCTGGCGATCTCGTCGACGGAGCCGCTGAAGGGCCAGTTGCCGGTGATCCATTCGTAGGCGACGACGCCGAGGGCGTACTGGTCGCTGGCGACGCGGGGCCTGCCGCGTATCTGCTCAGGAGCAGCATAGGGGACAGTGCCCTCGAAGTCAGAGACGCTTATGCGCCGGTAGCCACCTTTTTGAGAGACGACGGCGATACCAAAATCGCTGAGCATGACCTCGTGGCGCGAGTTGAGCAGCATATTGTGCGGCTTCACATCGCAGTGAATGAGTCCCTGATCGTGAATGTATTGCAGCGCAGAAGCGACCTGCCTGACGTAGGAAACGACAGTGGGGAGCGGCAACTGTGAGCCTCTGGGGTGAAGCTGGCGCAGCGAACCGTTAGGGACATATTGCATGACGAGATAAGGGATAGCGTTTTCGATGCCATAGTCCAGCAAGCGCACGATATGGGGGTGATCGAGATTAGCGGTGATCTGTGCCTGCGCCAGGAACTTCTCTGCCTCCTCGTCAGCCAGCGCGGAATGCAGTATCTTGATAGCCGCTCGCGAGCCGTACTGCCGGTGCTCGCCGAGGTAGACGCTAGCAAGTTGCCCCTGCCAGAGCAGTTGCAGCAGGTGATAATCGCCGATTTTCCCCATCAAATCTGCCATGCCTGTCCCCTAAACTCATCTTACATATTTGCCTCATTGTAGGAGACGCATGCCAGCGTGTCAATGAGTTTTTAATAAATTTCCGTAAGTGCCGATTGATCGCGCACCGGCAGGTTACGATCGATGTTATCAGCGTGTCGCATACGAAATGCTAGCCTGCCGGGATGGTGACCCTGCCCTGTCCAGTGGGAGGCATATTGGGACCGCTGCCGACCCAGCGCACGGCTGTGCCGATGGCTGTAACTTCCATCCACTCGCCGTTGTGCAGGTATTCCACCTTGATGTCGACCCCGATAACTCCATCCGCACCGAGTTGGTCGGCCTCGTACTGCATGCGGCTGAGTGCCAGTTCTCGGGCCTGGTACATGAGCTGTGTGTATTCTCTCAGTTCACCCTGGAAATTGCCCTTGATGCCTGCCAGCCAGTTGCGCATGGCACCCATTGAGTAGATGCTGTTGCCCAGCACCATGCCCATCGGCTGAAAGCCCTTGTCGATAACCAGCCAGAACTCCTGCCCTGTCAGATCGGATGTGAACGCTCGTCCCCGGTAGTTGCCTGGTTTGATATCCATTGGACTGCGTGGTTCGCCCATTCTCTTCTCTCTCGCTTTCGTCTTCCAATTGTTTCTGTCAGAAAGAAACAAAACTGCTCTCGTCTAGCATAATGTACTGCTGTGGTAATGTCAATCGAAAACGTCATGCTTCTTATTGCATAAATGGGCAGGGAGGAATATACTTGCTGCGTATGCAAGGGGGATGCCGTTTTTTGTCAGGTCTGTCAGAATATGATATAGTACAGGCGTTCACTTTGAGCAAATGTCTGGAATTGACAAGGTAGGTAGGTAGAGAGGCTCATGTCGACACCGGCCCGCAGACAATATCTGAAGATTAAGAGCCAGTACCCTGATGCTGTTTTGCTGTATCAGGTTGGGGATTTCTACGAGACGTTTGATAAAGACGCGGAGATCGCGGCCCGCGAGCTACAGATTGTGCTGACGAGCCGCCTGTATGGGGATGAGCGCGTACCACTGGCCGGCATCCCGCTGCACGCGCTGGAAAATTATGTAGGGAAGCTGGTGCATCGCGGCTACAAAGTAGCGATCTGCGATCAGGTGGGAGAAGCCGGTCATGGTGTCGTTGACCGGGCGGTGACGCGCATTCTCACGGCTGGGACACTGTCGGAGCCGAACCTGCTGCCAGTAAGGCAAAATAATTATCTGGTAGCGATTGTACCGGGACGCACACAGACAGGGTTGGCAGCGGTCGATGTAAGCACAGGCGAATTTATGGTGACATGGTTCGCGCTCTCAGAGCTGCCCACGGCGCTGGAGGCGGAACTGCAACGCCTTGACCCGGCTGAGTGTCTTCTTATAGAAGGGAGCGGAACCGATATCTGCCAGTTTCCTTCGAGTACGATGACGCTAACGTCTTGTCCTGCCTATTTCTTTGAGCCGGAGGCGGCGCGGGCGAGATTGTGCAAGCAGTTCGGCGTGCAATCGCTGGAAGCGTATGGATGCGCGCACGTGCCGCAGGCGATCGCGGCGGCGGGCGCGATTCTTGCCTATTTAGAGAAGATGAATACCTCGTTGCTGACCCTGCTGACCGGTTTGCGTTCGTACAGCACGACCAGCTACATGCTGCTGGATGCTCACACGCAGCATAATCTGGATCTGTTGCAGGGGGCGCGCAGTGGTTCGGTGCAGGGAAGCCTGCTCGGCGTTCTGGACAGGACAATCACACCGATGGGGGCGCGTCTGTTACGGCGGACGATCACACAGCCCTTGCTCGATTTGAACCAGTTGGAGGCGCGCTTGCAGAGCGTGGAGGAATTGTATGAGAGTCCGGCGCTACGCAGCCGCTTCACGATGTGTCTGCAAGGGATGGGCGACCTGGAACGCACGGCTGGACGGGTGCGGCAAGGAACAGCGGTGTTGCGCGAAGTGCTGGGCCTGAGAGCATACCTGGGCCTGATCCCACAGTTACGAGACCTGCTGCGTGGCTGCGCTGCTGGCCTGCTAAGCGCGCTGGCTGACGAGCTTGAGCTTTGTCCGGAGGTGATTGACCTGATTGACCGGGCGCTGGTTGACCGGGATGAGGAGAGCGATGAGGAAGATCACGGGAAACTTATTCGGGCGGGTTTTCACAGCGAACTGGATGAACTGATCGCCTCGATTCGGGAATCGCGGCGCTGGATTGCCTCGCTGGAGCCGCGCGAACGCGAGCGCACGGGCATCAAGAAGCTGAAAATCGGCTTCAACAAAGTCTTTGGCTACTATATTGAGGTGACGAATGCCCATACTAACCTCGTGCCGGACGATTACATGCGCAAGCAGACGCTGGTGAACGCGGAGCGCTACATCACACCGGAACTGAAGGAGCACGAGGCGCGTATCCTGAGCGCGGAGGAACGCATCGATGAGATGGAGCGCAGCATCTATGCCGACGTGCTGCGCCAGTTGAGCGTCTATTATCCCCAATTGATGAAGACGGCTGAGGTGGTGGCGCGGGTGGATGTGCTGCTGAGCCTCGCGGAAGTGGCGGCGCACCAGGGCTATGTGCGGCCTGTACTGGAAGTGGGACGCGGGCTTGAGATCATGGGCGGGCGGCACCCTGTCGTCGAATTCGCGCTGGACGGTGATGTGTTTATTCCCAACGATACTGTGATGGAGGCCGATGAGGGGGCGCGCATCCTGCTGCTGACGGGGCCGAATATGGCAGGGAAGTCGACGTATCTACGGCAGGTGGCGTTGATTGCGCTCATGGCGCAGATCGGCAGCTTTGTCCCTGCTCGCAAAGCGCGTATCGGGCTGGTTGATCGCATCTTTACCCGCGTGGGAGCCGAAGATGATATCGCGACGGGCAAAAGTACCTTCATGGTGGAGATGGAGGAGACGGCCAGCATCCTGCATCACGCCACGCGCAACAGCCTGATTATCCTTGATGAGATCGGCAGAGGGACGAGCACATATGATGGGCTGGCGATTGCGCGGGCGGTGGTAGAGCACCTGCACGAGCAGACGGCAGCGCGCACGCTTTTTGCCACCCACTATCACGAACTGGCCTCGATGGCCGATGAACTGCCGCATCTCCGCGTCTATACAATGGCGATCAGCGATGACGAGCAGGGGGAGATTATCTTCCTGCACCGCGTGGTGCCGGGCTGCATCGGGCGCAGCTACGGCGTGCATGTGGCAAGGCTGGCGGGCATGCCGCAGAGCATCGTGCGTCGCGCGGAAGAGGTGCTGAAGCAACTGGAAGCAGGCAAAGATGCGCTGCCGGTTCAAAACAGGCACGGTATGATGGTATCTCGGAATGGGCATGCAGTGCCGCAGGAGGCGTTACAACTGTATACGGTCAACGGCAATGGAAACGGGCTGAAGGTAGCGGAGGCGCCGGAAGGGCGCTGGCGCTATGCATGGCAGAGCGAGGCAGCGCAGGCGGTGGCTGAGAGCCTTGAGAAAGCGAGCGCGCAGGGGCAGGAACCCGATCTGGACGCGGTGGATATCTGCGCCATCACGCCGCTCGACGCGCTGAACCTCTTATTCTTGATACAACAGAAGAAACGACACAAGAAATCGACATGAGCCAGATGTATAACCTCGAACAGAACAATACAGCTTTACAGATGCGCAAGCCAATTCTCGTGCTGCCGCAGGAGGTGGCGGAGCGCATCGCGGCGGGTGAAGTGATCGAGCGGCCTGTCTCGGTGGTGAAGGAACTGGTGGAGAACGCGCTGGACGCTGGTGCGCGAGACGTGCGCGTGGAGATACGCGGTGGCGGCCTGCGCCTGATACGCGTCACCGACGATGGCATCGGCATGCTCGAAGATGAGTTGGGGCGGGCATGCGCCCGCCATGCCACGAGCAAGATCAATACGGTTGAAGACCTGTACCGCCTGCACACGCTGGGTTTTCGCGGAGAGGCGCTGGCAAGTATTGCCGCCGTCGCGGAGTTGACGCTGCTGAGCCGTGCCATTGAGACGGAAATGGCGGGCGAGGAGCATCCTGCGGCGCTGCTGATGCTGCGCGGCGGCGAGGTCGTGGAGCGCGGCAAGCGGGCGCGATTGCATGGCACAACGGTCACGGTACGCGACCTGTTTTATAACGTTCCGGCGCGCCTGAAGTTTATGCGCGGGGCGCGGACTGAGAATGGACATATTATACAGTTGCTGCGGCGCTACGCCGTTGGCTATCCAGGCGTTCGTTTCAACCTGACGATAGAGGAGAATCCGGTGTTGCAGACGAGCGGCACAGGCGATGTCGCCACATCGCTGGCGGAACTATATCACTTGCCGCTGGCAGAGATGCTCAACGCGGTGAATATCGAGACGGGTGAGGGTTACACGCTACATGGATACGTGGGCAACCGGGCGCTGGCACAGCACAATCGACTGCACATGATGCTGTTT
Organism: Ktedonobacteraceae bacterium; assembly: GCA_035294125.1. GTDB lineage: Bacteria > Chloroflexota > Ktedonobacteria > Ktedonobacterales > Ktedonobacteraceae > CADDYT01. The sequence continues at coordinate 65,314 of DATGLM010000011.1, forward strand.
GTGAACGAGCGCTGGGTGCAGTCGCGAGTCTTGCAAGAGGCGCTGGAGGCTGGCTATCGCGGCCTGCTGCCAAAAGGGAGGCATCCACTGCTGGTGTTTCACCTGCAATTGCCGTCCGAAGAGGTGGATGTGAACGTGCATCCAACGAAGACGGAGGTGCGTTTGCAGCACGAGGCCGAGGTGGTGGGGATGCTGACGCGAGCCGTGCGCTCTGTGCTGGAACGCAGCCCGGTGCTGCCAGAATCGGCACAATTTCCCGGCCCTGAACTGGTCTACCAGCGGCATCTGCCCGGCCCGCGCCGTCGCGGCCTGCATGTGGCGGAATCGGCGGAAGGTTACAAAGCCGGGTCGGCGTTACCAGGGACGGTGGAGATACTCAACAGCCTGCGTCCCCTGGCTCAGTTGCAGCAGGCGGTCATTCTCGCCGAAGCACCCGATGGCAGCCTTTACCTGATCGACCAGCACCGCGCGCACGAGCGCGTGATCTACGAACACCTGCGCAGTAACTACATTGGCGCTCAAGCGCGAGAACAGCAAATGGAAGAGCCAGAGGAGTTGAGCGACGCCAATCTGCTGCTGGAGCCGGTAGTCCTCGAACTCAAGCGGCACGAGGCCGCTCTCTTCGAGCAGCGTCTGCCCATGCTGCGCGGCCTGGGCCTGGAATGCGAGCGTTTCGGTGGCCGCAGCTTCCTGATACGCTCCGTACCATCCTGGCCGGGAGCCGGAATTGAACAACTGGTAGGACACCTGCAAGAGCTGGCGCAGATCGCGGCAGAAGACAGCAGCGACTGGGAAGAACACCTGCTCATCGGCCTTGCCTGCCGATCAGCCATGCGGCGCGGACGAGAACTGGGGCCAGACGAGCAGCGCTCGCTAATTTACGCCCTTGCCAGCACCTCGGCCCCGGCAGTCTGCCCGCACGGCAGCCCGATCCTGCTGCACTACAGCCGGGCGTTTTTGATTGATAGGTTCGACTGGTAATGCTCGCTCTGTCGGTTGGGCTTCTTCTGCAATTTCTCAGTCTGCCTATCTCCTGTTTGTTGCTGACCAATATTCGTGCCTGGGATGAGCGCGCAACCGAGATGAAGAAGGCGTTGACGAGAGCGGAAAAGGCTGTCCTACAAAAATTTTACAAGGTCATAACATAGCGCGATTGCTTCTACAAGGGATTTTCGGGCAGAATCTGCTATCTTCGTACCAGTTGCAGTAGCCCGTAGGAGAGCAAAAGGAGTACCAGGTCGAGGGCGAGGAGGATGAGGAGGGCGAAGTCAACGTGGGCGGCGATGCCGGAGATGGTGTAGAGCAGGGCTGTGTTGAAGACGAGCACTCTGGCGTACCAGAGCAGGCCGAGGACGAGGAGGGCTATAAGGAGCAGAGCGGTGACGAGCCAGCGCGCACCTCTCCAGTCCTGGCTGCTGGGCCAGAGTTCGGAGGTGACGGTCAGGATGAGGTAGGGAGCGAAGAGCAGCGTCCACCAGGGCCAGCCAGGACGGAAGAGGTGATAGTTGGCGAGCAGGGGATTGTACTCCCAGAGATTGTAGCCGGTGGCGACCCAGTAGAGGAAGATGAACATGGCGATGCCGCCGAACAGGGGGGCGATGGCGCTCAGACCGTCGCCGATATTGCTCATGAGCTTTCCCTGCGGGCGCACATACTGCACCTCGCCCAGTTGCAGCGATTGTTTGCCGCTATTTTTGACGACGCGCCCGTTGGGCAAGCGCTGCTCCATCGGGCGAATGCGGAAGAGAGCGATGCTGGTGATGCGGAAGCCGAAAGGGCGCAGCAGCAGAACGACGAAGGCGTGGCTCAGTTCGTGCAGAATGACGCCGGGAGCGTTGAACCAGAACCAGATAAGCAGGCCCCGCTCCCCCAGTAGCGAATAGCCAATCTGGTCGATGTGCTGGCGCAGGCGCTTGCGGGTGAGGCGCAGGAGAATGAAAAGGACGATGACACCCGCGATAATGAGCCAGGGTTCATATGGCGCGATTTCGGCTTTCAGCGTTGGGTCCATGCGATTCCTTTTCTGTATATACCTGGCATTGCGTTTTTCTGTTCTCAGAGATAATTGTAGACATTCTTCAGGCCCACGTCAATCGGTGATTTTTCTGGCATGCTATGGTGCGATTTCATCCAGTTCGATCTGGATTTCGGTTTTCTCTTCGAAGAAGCCGCTTTGTTTGCATTTGCGTTCGTAAAACAGGCTCAGGAGGCCAAAGGCGGTGACGCTCGCGGTCATGAGGTAGAGGACGTTATTCATGCCGAAGAGGTCGGCGATGGCCCCGATGAAGAGAATGACGGGGATGGAACCGGCGTTGTAGAGTGTGAGTTGCAGGGCCAGGACGCGGCCCTTGATCCAGTCGGGCGTCTGCTCCTGCACAGCAGTCTGGGCCGGGACGTTGATGAAGTCGATAGCGATACCGGCGATAAACATGATGAGCGCGACGGTAAGCAGCAGGGGGATGTTGGAGAGTGGGTCTGGCTTCCAGCCCTGCGGGAGCAGTTTGTGCGCGCACAGCGTTACGAGCGGCAGTAGAAGGCTACAGGTAGCAAGGCTAATGCAGCCGCTGAGGATGGTGCGCCCTTTGCCGATCTGTTTGGTGACATGCGGTGTGAGGATGGAGCCGAGGACGAGGCCAATCCCGGCGGGCGCGAAAACCAGGGCCATGTCGTTGGGAGCGAAGAGCAGCAGCTTCGTTACAATCGGACTGGCAAGCTCACCGATGACCAGTATCAGAGTACCGGCGAAGGAGAGCTGGATAACGGCCAGAAAGAGCCGTTGATTGCGGCGAATGAAGTTCCACCCCTGATACATCTCCTGCCAGACGGTGCTGATAGCGCTGAGTGATTGTGTCTTGATATGTTCCAAACTGCGCTTCCTCGTGCGTTCAAAACGCGAGGCGGGGATGAGCGCGGTGAGAATGGCACAGGCGACGTAGAGCAGGGCAATGATGAAGTAGAGGATATTTACCGGGTAAAAGAGCGTGCCGAAAAGGGTAAAGGACGGAATCAGGCTGAGCAGGAGCGGCGCGAGCAGGATGAAGCCGAGGGCTTGCGAGAGCATAAAGGTGAGGTTGAAGAGCGAGAGCGCGGGCATCAGTTCGTCCTCATTGACGAGCAGGGGAATAGTAGAGCCTTCGGCGGGCGTAAAGAACTGGCCGATGCCGGAGATCAGGAAGGTGAGCAGATAGATAGGGACAAGCTGGTGCCGGTTGATGAGCAGGGAGATGACGAAGGCGAAGCTGGCGACGGCACGCAGGCAGTTACTGATCCACAGCACGTGCCGCTTGTTCATGCGGTCGACAAAGACGCCCGCAGGCGCGCCCAGCAGCAGCGCCGGCAGGCTGAAGCAGATAATGGCGAGACCTACCAGGGTGGTCGAGCCGGTGACTTCCTCGATGAGCACGAGCAGCGCGTAGTTAGAGGCATTGAGGATGGTCATGGAAATAAGCTGAGCCAGCCAGAGGCGCAAAAAATCTTTTTTCCTGAGCAGGGTCAAAAAACCCTCACGTGAAGCGTGTGCTTCCATTCTCTTTTTCCCTCACGCCTTGCGGCGTCTCCCTTTTCTTTGATCTGCGTCCGCAGGTCAGACCTCGTCGTCATCGTCAGTAGCAGCGCTTCCCGATGCGCGGGGCAGCACTTGCCTGACACGGCGCTCGACCTCTGCGCGGGGCAGGAGGACACGGCGTCCGCATTTTTCACAACGCAGCCCGATGTCCGCTCCCAGGCGGACGACTTCCCAATCGTAGTTGCCGCAGGGATGTGGTTTGCGCAGGCGCAACCGATCACCTATTTCAAAATGCATTGGCGTCGACATGCGCGTTTCTCTCTCTATGTTAGTTTTGCTCGTGATACAGATTGTGTTCTCGAATATATTCAACTACTGAGTCCGGTGTCTGGTAGCGGATAGGCCGACCTTCGGCGACGCGCAGGCGCAGTTCCGAGGCCGAGATATCCAACTGCGGCACCGCTACAGTGAGCAGTCGCTGTTTGATGCCGGGCAGGCGTACCTCTAGCTGCTCGCGGTAGCCAGGCATTTCCTGATGACCGGGGCGATGTACGGCCACGAGATAGTCCAGTCGCTGCAGAATGCCTTGCGGCTCATACCAGCTCGCGAGGTCTTCCAGGCTGTCCCAGCCGATGACGAAGTAGAGTTCCACCGTGTCGCCCCACTGCTCGCGCAGCAGTCGCAGGGTATCGACGGTATACGATGGGCCGGGCCGCTCCAGATCAACCCTGGAGATCGAGAAATGCGTATTGGGCGCAATCGCCAGTTCGAGCATTGCCAATCGTTCAGCAGCCGGTGTGACTATCTGCCCGCGTTTATGAGGCGGCTCCCCGGCTGGAATGAAAACTATTTCATCCAGACCGAGGGCGTAGTAGACCTCTTCCGCAACTACCAGGTGTCCATAATGGACCGGATCGAATGTGCCACCAATGAGACCTATGCGGCGCCTCTGCATCTCTGCCTCTATCTCCACTGCTGACTAATACTTTTCCAACGAATAACGTCCCCTCAGAGAAACAAGAGGAGCTGGGAGTCGGCAAAATTCCCACTATGAAATAGTGGCACTTGGTTCGATGACGGTGATGTCGGCGCCGGGTAGAATGGAGAGCAGGGCGCAGATGGCATCGGAGACGATGCTCAGGTCGGTTTCGGTATGACCGTTGGCGACCCAGAAACGCACGATCAGCGTAATCTTGCCCGCGCTGGCACTGCTGATCCTGACGATCGGTTCCGGCTTGGGCATGATTGCCTCGATCTCTTGCAGCGCCCCGCTGATTCTCGGCGGCGTCTCGTCTTTCACGAACATCTCCTGTGGCAGCGTAACGGTGAGCGTAGCGCGGCGGTCGGGAAAGAAGCTGCTGTTGATGACCACGCCGCCGAAAATGAGGCTATTGGGAACGCTCGCCAGCTCGCCGCTGGTGAGCCGCAGGCGCGTGGTGCGCAGTTGCACATCTTCCACGCGGCCAGTGCGCCCTGAAGCACTCACAACGTCGGTGACGGTGATGAGATCGCCGATGTGAAATGGGCGCTCCACGAGGATGTAGAAACCGGAGACAAGGTCTTTGAGGATGTTCTGCAAGGCAACGGTCAGGCCGACGGTGATGAGGCCGAGGGCGGCGACGGGAACGCCAATCGAGATGTTCCAGATAGAGAGAATGCATAAGACGGCAAAGGCCAGGACAATGACGTAGGAGATACGCCCGATCAACGTGCGAATGTTGATATCGACGTGTTGACTCAGACCACGGATGGCAAGTTGCATGAGGGTGCGCGCAACGCCAATGCCAATTGCCAGGATGAACAGACTGCCAAGAATGTTTACGACCAGTTGATTCACGCTGGTGATGTTGAACTGCTTCTTGAAGTTGTCCCAGGCGGTGAAGAGAATGCTATTATCCCAGATAATGGGCGTGATAGCCACGGCGAGCAGGAGCAAAGGAACAATGACGAGCAAGCCCAGCGTCTGGATAAGCCATTTATCCAGTATGCTATTTCTCAGCCCTTCTACGACTCGCCGCCGTAGGATAAATCCAATAATGAGGGCTACCAATATATCGATGATTGTCAGAAAAATTCTTGTATCCGGTGACATAGTTCTATCCTGATGCTGATTCCCTGGATGCCCGCGAGGGGTATCCCTTCTGTACTACAAATGCGCGTTTCAGTCAGTTGAGTTCTTTCTCAGGGAAAGACGATAGTGAGGGCGGCGCAGTCACTATGCTGTGCCGTTTGGTTTATGCAATTTGCTTTGTGCGCATTATAGCATGCAGTTCTTGCGGGGTAAACTTCTGGGCCAGTTCGGCTAGCGTAATGCTCTCATCTGGCTTCGCGATGCCACAGGAGGCGGCAAGCTGGCCGACGATCTGCGCTGGGGTCAGAGCGGCAGCACGCAGGGGAGCAAGGCCCGCGCTTTCGCTGCGTTTGGAGAAGCGGTGTCCCTGTTCGTCAAGGACGAGGGGAACGTGAGCGAAGGTAGGGATGGGAAAGCCGAGGGCTTCGTAGAGCAGAATCTGGCGCGGCGTGGACGAGAGCAGGTCAGCGCCGCGCACGACCTGATTGAGTTGCATGAGCGCGTCATCGACGACGACGGCGAACTGATAGGCGAAGATGCCGTCGGAGCGGCAGATGATGAAGTCACCTGTGGCCTGCTGGACATGCTGCTGTACGGGGCCGATGAGCAGGTCGGTGAAGGAGACGACGCGCTCATCGTCGACGCGGAAACGCAAGGAGGGATGGCGGCCATTGGCTTCGTGCTGGCGGCGCTGTGCCTGTGTGAGATGACGGCAGGTGCCGGGGTAGCGTGGCCCTTCGTCACCGTGCGGGGCACTGGCAACGCGGGCAATTTCGGCGCGAGTGCAGTAGCAGGGGTAGACGAGACCGGAGTCGAGCAGGCGCTGGAGGTGGTACCGGTAGATGTCGAGGCGTTCGCTCTGCGTGTAGGGTGAGTAGGGGCCGCCGACGTCGGGGCCTTCATCCCAGTCGAGGCCGAGCCAGCGCATGTCGGCAATCATGCGTTCTGTTGAGTGAGGGCGCACGCGGGGCCGGTCGAGATCTTCGATGCGCAGCACGAACTGGCCGCCCGCGACGCGGGCAAAAAGCCAGGCCAGCAAGGCTGTGCGCAGATTGCCGAGGTGGAGATCGCCGGTCGGGCTGGGGGCATACCGTCCGCGCACGGTTGCGGTGGGGAACGTCTCTACACTTTGCATCGCGGCGACCAGGGGCAGGGAGATTCGTGCGGGTGGAGGACGGGATAGACGTTGAATTCGGCCAGCACATCGACGAGAGCGCAGAGTGGCAGGCCGACGACGTTGAGATAGCAGCCATCAATGCGCTCAACGGGGTGGAAGGAGAGATTCTGAATGCCATAAGCACCAGCCTTGTCCATCGGTTCGCCGCTGGCGACATAGGCAGCGATCTCTTTCTCGCTATAATTGCGCATGGTGACGGGGGTAACGACGCGCTCGCTCTGCACTTTGAGAATGTCGTTCTCCACCTTGCTGGCTGCGACACCTGTGACGACGTAGTGCCTGCGACCGCGCAGGGCGACGAGGATTTCACGAGCCTCTTCCTCATCGCGTGGTTTGCCGAGTATTTTATCATCGAGGATGACGGTGGTGTCGGCGGTGACAACGATATGGCCGTCGAAGCCAGGCAGTGTGTGGGTGGCGAGAGCCTTCTGTTCCGCCAGCCACTGCGCCAGCCCATCAGCAGGCCCGATGTAGCGCGCTTCTAGCATCTCTTCCTCGACGGGTGAGACACAGGTGATGTAGGGCAAGCCAAGCAGACTGATAAGCTCGCGCCGTCTGGGTGAGGCTGAGGCGAGCACTAAAGGCAATTTCTCGTTTTGTTGTTCTCTGTGCTTCTGCTGTATCTGCTCCATTATATTTCATCCGGTTGCTTAATGCGTTCCAACGTAGTGATGCACTCGATATGAGCCGTCTGGGGGAACATATCGAGCGGCTGCACCGAGAGCAGGCGGTAGACGGGCTGCCCGGAAGCGCTGTTGAGATGGTGGGGATGGCAGAGAATGTTCAGGTCGCGGGCCAGGGTCGAGGGGTCGCACGAGACGTAAACCACGCGGGCGACGGGATGCCGGAGCAGCGCGTCAAGCACAACCTGCTGGCAACCCGCGCGCGGCGGGTCGATAACCAGCCCATCAAGCCCGGCTCCAAGTGTTGGCAGCACATCTTCCACCTTACCTTTCAGTATCTCTACGTTTGCCGCGTCGCGCAGGTTCCACTGTGCGTCGCGAATAGCGCTGGCGGATTCTTCGATAGCGATGACTTTGCTGACGTGACGGGCCAGCAGGAGCGCGAAGGTGCCGACGCCGCAATAGGCATCGACGACGGTCAAATCCTGTGACTTCCGGTCTTTTTCTAGCTGACCTGACCGACCTGGATGGTCCAGGAGGCCGTCCAGCACCATATGCGCCATTTTCTCGGCCTGAGCGGTATTAGTCTGGAAGAAGGAACTGGGGCGAATGCGGAATGTCTCGCCGCACAACTGCTCTTCCATCGTCTCAGCGCGCACATCGAGACCGGCTTCGGCGAGCTTTTGCAGCGTGGCCTCGCCCTGGGATGGCTGTATGAGCATTTGCTTGCTGTTGGCGCCGCAGCGAATCAGCACCTGTGGCCGTGCGTTTGGCTGCTGGCTGAGCACGGAGAGTGCCCGGTTGATCTGCTCGTGGGCGATGGGGCAGGAGGCAAGCGGCAACACGCGATGCGTTCCACGCGCCGTCAGGCCCGGCTGGCCGCTGCGGTTCACGGAGAAGCGCATGTGATTGCGGTAGTGCCAGGGAGTGTCACACGCCTCCGTTGGCTGCACGGGCGCATTGTCGAAGCCGCCGATCTCTTGCAAGAGGCGTGTGACCACGTCGCGTTTCCATGCCAGTTGGGCATCGTAGCGCATATGCTGAAGCTGGCAACCTCCGCAGGTGCCAAAGACCGGGCAGGGAGCCGCGATGCGCAGAGGCGAGGCTGCGTGGATTTCCTGAATCCAGACGCGGGGAGGGCGTGGCTTCCAGTGGCGGCGCTTCTTACCAGGGCGATGGACAGGCGGCTTCTCTACGCCAATGGTGACAACCTCGCCGGGCAGACCGGCGGGAACATGCAAAGTGCGCGCGTGCTCCTCACCCGTCTCGTCCTGCTCGTGAATCTCTGCCAGTACATCGCCATCGCGGGTCATTTCCCCCAGTGTGACGGTATAATACGTGATGCTTTGTTCCTGCGAAATCATCGTTTCCTGTATTGTGCTGTAGGGCTATCTCTTTCTTTTAGCCATTTCCTCACGCACAGCCTGAACCATCGGGTCTTGCGGGTTGATACGCTCGGCCTCTTCCAGCATAGCCTGTGCATGGCGGCGGTCGCCGCTTTCAAGGAAGACTGAGGCGAGCAAGGCGCGCAGGTAGGCCGATGCGGGGATGTTGCGGATGCCCTGTTCCAGCGTTTCGCGAGCCTGTGGATACTGCCGCTGGTTCATGTAAATGGCGGCAAGCTCAGCGTAGGTGCGGAAATCGCGCGGCTCAACCTCCATGGCGTGTTTGAAGGTAGCTTCGGCCTCCTCGAAACGTTTGAGGATGCGCTGCACCATGCCGATGCTGAACCAGACGTTCTCCAGGGCGGGATTCAATTCGGCGGCGCGCTGGAAGTGTCGCAGCGCGATTTCGGGTTGGTCGCGCACCATGGACAAACTGCCCAGGTCCGCCTCAATCATGGCCTGTTCGTCGGTGCTGGCATTAGCGACGGCGAGTTCTCTGGCCTGATTCAGGTGCGTCTCGGCCTCATCCAGTCGACTGTTATGATTGATGAGGATTTCGGCTATACGCACGTGGCCGATGACGGTATTGTTGATAGCCAGCGCCTGGCTGAGCGTGGACTCGGCAAGCTCAAAGAAGTGCTCGCTGCGCTCGCGCAGGCCGCGCTGCTGGTACGACTCCGCGAGCATAGACTGCAAGATGCCCAGGCGTTGCAGGTGTTCTGCGCGTCCCTGGCCGAAGCGCTGCGCAATGCGATCCAGATAGGCGGCGGCGCGCTCGAAGTTGCCCAGCGTCATAGCGCGGTCGAAGGCGTCTTCGTAGATGGTCTGGTCGAGTGGCAACTTGACGAGGAGGGCATCATCATAGAACATGCTGTGTAGCATGCTGCGGGCAGCTTCCTCGTAGTTGGCCTGTACCTCCTCCTGATTGGTGGACTGGGGGCGATTGCTGACTTCCTCGATATGCTTGTTTTCTTCCTCGATGCGCTTCTGGAGTTCCTCGATGGAAAGGCCCTGCACATTGGCTCCCTCGTCGCTGATGCTCTGAATGCGCCAGCGCCCGCCTTCCTGCGCGAGGGTGAAGACTGTCCAGTACCAGTGCCGTCCGATCTCTTTGTAGACGATGGTTCCCATCGGCATCTCGGGCAGCGTGCCGCTCAGCGGTGTCTCCCCTACCTCCAGCGACCAGATCAGCTCGACCTCTTTGCGCGTGGTCGAGCGGCTGCTGTAGAGCGTTGGTACCCAGAGACCGGAGCTTTGCACAGTCTGGGGTTCGCGCTCGCGTACAAGGCTGAGTTCGATACGAGTGGGATGGGCCTCGTTGACCCAGTTGCGGCGTCGCTCAATCCATTCGTCGCGCTCCAGACCCTCGCGCAGCCTGCTCTCACTGCTCAGCATGTCGTAGTCGAGGGCGTAATCGCCCAGTCCCCAGGCGCCGGTGAAGGTGGCTGCAACCTCGTCGGGTTCCAGCGAAGGGTTGATGAAAGTCTCGCCGCGATCCTCGCCCGCGTTGGGGGCTTCGAGGATCAACTGGTTGATGGTAGGCAGGTGATGCCGGTACTCCTTATGGGGCGCGGTACCGCGCCATTTATTGACGGAAAGCGCGTCTTCGATGAGGCGGCGGCCCTCCGCCAGCGTAGCATCGAGCAGGGTAATATCGGACAGGCGCGTTTGCAGCTCGCGCATGTGCTCGTCGAAGCTGCGTTTGGTGAAGTTCTCGATGACGAAATCCTTGACGCCTTGCTCCCAGAAATCGAGCAGGAAGCTCATCATACGTACTTCATTGTATTCGTAGCCTTCCTCCCATGTGAGGATAAGCTGGACTTCGCCCTCTTCTCGCGACTGCGTGACGTAGCCCTTCCAGAAACGGGGTGGTTGGCGCACAAGCTGGACGAGCAGCGTGCGGTCAACAGGCGGCTCCCAGCGTGGGTAGATCTTTGAGCTTTCCAGGCGGATCAAGCCACGCTTCGCCTCCTTGCGCACGGCCTTATTGGGACTGAGTTCGTGCAGGGCTTGCAGGACATCGGCGGCGTCGCTGTTCGTCTCGCGGGCAAGGGCCTTGAGCAGCGCCATCTGCGCCGTTTCCGTGAGATCATCGATATCGCTAATGGCCGTTTCCACTTCATCCTGTGTCTGACTGCCATGTAAATTTGTCGCAATTTGATGATATTGCGCGAGCAGTTGCTGCACCTGCGCCTCATCTTCCGGTGAAAGTGTAATTCTTATTTCCTTTTTAGCAGGCATGATCTTATGGTTTCCCTCTTATTAAGAGTAAGATATCTTAGCGTAGGACGATTGTACCACGAAATAGCAAAAGAGTCGAGAAGGGAAACGTTAAAAATGCGCTGGCGAAACAGGGCCACGCCCGGCCCTGTTTCGCCAGCGCATTTTTAACGCGGGAAGAGGGCGGAGAGCAGCCTTGCCGGTGGAGGGGCGAGCCGCCAGGAAGATGAAGATGGGAAAGGCGATGCAGTAGAAGTACGAAGGCAGGCTGCGCCATGCCAGGAAGAGCGGCAGCATAGCGAGCAGCAGCGCGGCCTCCGGGCGCTTGCGGCAGAGCGACCAGTACCAGGCGAGCATGACGAGCATGGCGCCCGCCTCCAGACAGGTGTAGACCAGGCCGGGGAGGTAGGGGAGCAGATGTGTTGTGCTCAGCGCGATGAGACCCACACCCATGGGGAACATGGGATCAGCGACCGGGGCCATCACACCGGCCATCCAGGCGTGGAAGTTCCAGAGCATGAAGGGCAGGTTAATAAGCAGGGCGACGCCTGCGGCGATGCTCATGCGGCCCAGCGCCTCTTTCCAACTGTACTGTCGCGTAATCAGAATGAGGTAGAAGGGAATGAGGAACCACGAGGTCTGCTTGCCTGCCAGGGCGAGGCCGAGGAAGAGGGCTGAATACCAGCGATTGTTACGCAACAGCCACGCCAGCACAACAAGCAGGATGATGAAGATGTCCAGGTTGCTGCCGTAGACAGAACTCCACATGGGAATGTTGGCGAGCGCGAGCACCAGCACCCAGGGGCGTAGTTCCGAACGTGCCACCTTCCAGGCAACGACGACCAGAATCAGGTAGCTCATCACGAAAAAGGGCAGGACATTATAGTCTTTGAGCAGCGCAAATGGGACGAGAATCAGAAATGAGAGCGCCGGGTAGCTCACTTTCGATTCGAATTCGGGGGCCTGACCGGCTTTGAGGTCGGCATCAAAGACGGATTGAAGCTCTTTCCCGGTGGGATAATCGAGCTGGTTAGCGAACTGCCCCGCGCGCAGCGGCGTGGTCCAGCCTGGCTGGATAGAGAAACGCTGCGCAACCTCAATAATGCTGGAATCGGTGTAGGGGTTGCGTCCCTGTGTGAGCAAAATAGCAGCGTTGGTGTCGAGTGAGGTACCATCGTTTGCCATCAGAGGTGGCAGGAAACACATACCAATGATATAGCCCAACAGGAACGCGCCGATGACTGCCTCCATGATAATGAGTATCAGGGCGCGCTGCTGCCAGCGTTGTGGATGCCTCTGCAAGTCGCGGGATATCTGCTTTCTGGGGCGGAAAGCTATCCAGATGGCGACGAAGCTGCCTGCCAGCAGAGCAAAGCTAACGAGCGAACTGTATGATTGCAGGGATGGCCGCAGGGTGGTTACCACGTCCTGATTCAGCTCGTTAAGTCCCTGCGAAATAAGGGCGATACCGATCCAGCAGGCGCGCCGTTGAAGCTCGATGAGCCGGTGATTATCCGGGGAAGTATCCTCGGTGAAGAAGAGACACATCAACTGATGGGTGATTGAGGTCTGTTTTTGCTTTTGGATCTTCGTTGCCTGCGGGGTCTGTGTCGTGATTACTCGTTGCTCCATAGACGTGTGCCTGTTATCAGGTCCCTTTGCCTCCCATCCAAAGTATCAGAAAATGGTCCGCTTGCGCAAACATGCAAGAGGTTTCCGATCTGCGTATTAAAACGAGGGGGAAGAGAGGTTCGTCACAAATAGTGATGTCTGACACTATAGAGGGAGGCGGAAGTAGAGTTCGCGGTGTTGGAGCTGGAAGCCGAGCGATTCGTAGAGCCGGATAGCGGACGTGTTGCCTTCCCAGACATGGAGGTCTATGGCGTCCAACCCGTGCTCACTGCGAGCACATTGAATGATATGCTCCATCAGGCGGCGAGCGACACCTGCACCACGGTAATCGGGCTGAACGACGACGCGCTTGACGTAGCCAGTACTACTGCCTGCCCCGCTGCCATCGGCGGGGGGCAGCATCAATTCCGCTTTGCCGACGGGAGTGCCATCGGCCTCGGCCAGGAAGATCAGGGTGCGCTCGTGCGTGGAGGGGTCGACCGAGCCGAAGTATTTTTGCATCTCACGGTGGATATTGCGCGTGGGCGAAGTGCTGAAACTATCCAGATAGTTGATAATATCAATATCATCTGGCGTAGCCAGGCGAATAGCCAACGGCGCTGTTGGCGGCGTGTTCCCCATATTTCTAAGACCTACTCTCTGCTGTAGTTTAGCGCTGCTTCTTGCGCGGCAACAGCAAAATAGAGACAAGTGCGTAGCCTGCACAGGCCAGGATAAGAATGGCGTAAATAACCGTCTCCACATCTTTGCCGGGAGAGGTAAGCATGGAGATTCCCCACCAGAGGAAGCCGATAAAGACGGCAAATAACAGGATGGTGCTGAGCAGTTTCTTATTCATCGCGAATGATTCCTTCTATAGCACTCCATAAGAGAGGATGAAGTCTCTCCTGATATGTTCTGATGCTTATTATAACATAAAC
>DATGLM010000012.1:0-17174 GCA_035294125.1 Ktedonobacteraceae bacterium
ACCTGCACGGCGCTGATCTGCACGAGGCCGACCTCTCCTACGCCCTGCTCAGGAAAGCGAATTTACGCGAGGCTGATTTGACCGGTGTCGACCTGCACGCGGCGGACCTGACCGGCGCCGACTTGCATGGTACTAATCTTACACTGGTTTCAGAGTGAGCCGAGGAGGAAGATTGGAGAGCAAACAGGAGAGGAAAACATCTTGACTCTAGCAGAGAGAAGATGAGAGGAACGAGGAGGTGAACAGCTATGACGAAAGATTGTCTGTATTGTGGTCTTCGGTTCGCAGATACCACCCGGTTTTGCCCCAACTGTGGCAGACCAACGGAAAGCGGCTTCCTTACTCGTTCGCTTCAGGAATCCGAAGTGGAGCGCCTCCATAGGGAGCTGAAGAAAAAGGATGAGCAGATTCGACAACTGGTTCTGATCCTGACCCAGTTGGGAGAAAGCTCTGACACCGCTCACGCGAATGGTCGAGGTTCTAGCCACGGCTACAGTGGGATACGGGCAAGCGCAACGACACGGTCATGCAGCCGAAGTTCAAGGAAGACGAAGGAAGAGTATGGCCTTTAACTTGAGAAATCGCCATTTTTTGAAGCTGGACGACTCCACGCCTCAGGAGGTCCGTTTCCTGCTGCAACTGGCCGCTGATGACACTACGCCTGTTTCCTGAGGGGGCTAGCGGCCCTTCATACTATATGCGCGAGTACCCGGCCAACGCTCCCTCCTGGCTCCAGAGCGCGCACTACCAGCCCAGGACGCTTAGCCACGCTATTCGTTGTTGGAGGAGACGGCATATTCTGACCTTTTTGAGAGACTCACGTCGCACTTTGTGATCGTTCTGTGCTGTCTGTAGTATGTAATGAGAGCAGAAACAAAAGGGTGTCTTCTGTTTGAAGAGCAAGGAGAAAAGGATATGCAGAAAATAGATGAGTTGCACCAGAACGTAGAAGCGGATGTCAACTACGTGACGGATACAACGCTTCCGCCCTTGCACCACGAGTGGCCCTTGCTGGGTCAGGCACTGTATCTGCTCGAACTCCAACTGGCAGACACGTCTGTCGCCAGTCGCCAGCCCATGAGCGAGCGGAAAACCCGGGAAAGACAGGAAACGCTGCGCAGCGCCCTGATAGCCCAGTTGTACGCCGACGAAGGCAGTTATGCTCGCGATACTCGCTACCTGGCGTTCTTGTTGCTCAAAGCAGGTAGAAGTGGGGAGATTGTCGGCAATCCATACGCCATCACAGATGGCAAGCAGCAGGAGCTTCCTTACACCGGGTTAGAAGGCTACTATGCTGGCTCGCAGAGAACGGCAGATTTGCCCGGTATGACAGCGGAGGCCATTCTGCTGGAAGAAGCCAGCATCGGAGCAGAACTGCTCAAAAGCCTGAAAAGACAGGCGGTTGAAGCCTACTCCTGGGCCAGCTTTGCCCATTTGCAACACGTGCTTGCGGAGGATAATCCCGATCTGGAAGCGATGAGAATCCTTCAACTCTACTGGAGTATGATCGTCAAGCGCCTGCATGTCAGGATCTATCACAATCCCGAATTTGAACTCACGCTGCCCGAACGTATCGCGCAGGCGGAGCAAGAGTTGCGGGAAATGGAGGGGAGAACGGAGGAAGAGAGGCAGGCCAAACGCGATGCAGAAGCTCAGTGCGCCACGCTCAAGCAGGAATTGGAGGGCATGAGTGAGGCGGAGCGAGAGCGGCAATGGCAGGAAACACAGCGACGCGAGCGCATACGGGCGCAGCGCCTGGCCGCCTTCCATCGCTTTCGCGAAGAAACCTATCGCGTGCTGCGTGAATCCGGCCAGGCCCGCTATAGCATTGGCATTGAAGACGCGTCCCTGGAGCAGGCCAGAGTTGTGGAAACCGTGACGCTACCAAAAATCCCGGATAGAACGAGCTATCCTGGAGTGGAGGTCCGTTTCACGCCGGAGCAATATGAGGGATATCTCTTCCTTGCCAGACTGGGAGAACTCGGCGGTGACCCCCTTGCCCGAAGTGTGTTTGCTCTTCCAGGCACAACTGACCTCTGGTGAGCGTGTGCCAATTTCTAACCCTGGTTGAACTGGGAGAAGATGTGTCGGGGCAATGGAGATCGCCAGCAGGAATTCATGGCGCTCTTGAGCCGAGATACGTCGCTCATGACGCAAAAGGGTGAACGTATACCCCTTCATGGATGCCAGGGGGCTGCGCAACAATGAAGCTGAGGCCTGGCAAGGTTCCCCAGTGGCCCGGCAAACGCGGTTTGAAGGGTAGCTCTCTATTTGTGACGCGTTTGTGATGTTTTTGACGTGAAACTGTGACACGGAAAGCACCCCTATAGCGTATAGTTCAAGCACAGATGGAACTTTGCTGGTGGATAGTGAAGAATGAACTCTTTGAAGAGGAGATACATCATGACGCAAACTGCCCAGGCCCTCTCGCTGGAGGAAAAAAGGTGGCGCATGGTCAAGGCGACGATGCGCAAAAATGGTTATGCTCCCGACGCGCTCATCGAAACGCTGCATACAGTGCAAAATGCCTATGGCTACCTCGATGCAACCACGCTGCGCGCCATCGCCCGTGACCTGCACCTTCCCCTGAGCAAGGTCTATGGCGTGGCAACCTTCTATCACGCTTTCACGCTCAAGCCGGAAGGGAAGCATCGCTGCATTCTCTGTCAGGGAACCGCCTGTTATATCAAAGGCAGCCAGGCTATTCTACAGGCGGTGACAGGAACCTACCACGTTGCTCCCGGCGAAACGACGGAGGACGGCGCGCTCTCCTTGCTGACGGCGCGGTGCCTGGGATCGTGCAGTTTAGCCCCGGCGGCTATCCTGGATGAGGAGGTCGTTGGGAACCTGACGCCCGAACGGACAGTCGCTGCACTGGAAGGATTGATCAAACCATGATCCATTTGCAAGGACTCACGCCGGACGATCTGCCTCGGATCGCCGAGGCTGAAAACGCGACTTCCGCTACCTTTGAGCATACCATCCACGTCTGTGTCGCGGCAGGCTGCCTCTCACTACACAGCGACCAGGTGCAGAGAAATCTGGAGCACGAGGTGCAGGAGCGTGGCTTGAGCCACTGCCGTGTCAAAGGTGTGGGCTGTATGGGACTGTGCCGGGCCGGGCCGCTCGTCTCTGTGCGCCCGCAAGGAACGCTCTATCAGGGAGTCACGCCGGATGATGCGCCAGCCATCGTTGAGAGTCTGGACAGCGCGCCGGTAGAGCACCTGGTTTGCCCGACCGATCGGCCCTTCTTTACGCGGCAGACCAGGATTGTACTGGCAAACTCCGGCGAGATCGATCCCGAGCGACTGGAGGATGCTCTCGCGGTCGGCGGCTATCAGCAATTAGCCTACGTGCTGAACGATCTGACTCCCGCTCAGGTTATCGATCAGATCGCTCGCAGTGGTTTGCGCGGGCGTGGCGGTGCAGGCTATCCCACCGGCTTGAAGTGGGGTACCGTCGCCAAGGCCAGCTGGCCCCGCAAATTCGTTATCTGTAATGCCGACGAGGGCGACCCCGGCGCGTTTATGGATCGCAGCGTGTTAGAGAGCGATCCCCATCGCGTGTTGGAGGGCATGGCTATCGCTGGCTACGCCATCGGGGCCGAAGAGGCGTACATCTACATCCGGGCGGAATATCCTCTGGCTATCAAGCGACTGCAGACAGCCATCCGGCAGGCAGAGCGAGCGCAATTGTTAGGAAGGAATATCCTGGGAACCTCCTTTAGTTTCCACGTTCACCTGCGCTTAGGAGCCGGAGCCTACGTGTGCGGCGAAGAAACCGCGCTCATCGCCAGCATCGAGGGCAAGCGCGGCCAGCCACGATCCCGACCGCCCTATCCGGCAGAGAGCGGACTGTGGAAAGCCCCGACCTTAATCAATAATGTGGAGACCTTCGCCAATATCGCCCCCATCATCGCCAACGGACCGGAATGGTTCGCAGGCATAGGCACCGAGCGCAGCAAAGGGACCAAGGTCTTCGCACTGGCAGGCAAGATCATTAATACCGGTCTGATCGAGGTACCCATGGGAACCTCCCTGCGCACGATCATCAACGATATCGGCGAGGGGATTGCCGGAGGACACCGTTTCAAGGCCGTGCAGACCGGTGGACCAGGCGGCGGCTGCATTCCTGCCGAGTACCTGGACACGCCGGTCGATTACGAATCGCTTACCTCAATGGGGTCGATTATGGGATCGGGCGGCATGATCGTCATGGATGAGTATTCGTGCATGGTCGATGTAGCTCGCTACTTCATGGAATTCAGCATGTCGGAATCGTGCGGCAAGTGCGTCCCCTGCCGAGTCGGAACGGCGGAGATGTATGAACTGCTCTCACGCATCGTGCAAGGGCGGGCAAGGATAGATGACCTGGAGTTGTTGCGGGAGTTGTGCGAGGTAGTCAAACAGACCAGCCTGTGCGGCCTGGGACAATCGGCGCCCAATCCCACGCTCAGCATGATTCGCTACTTCAAAGGTGAGTTTCTGGCGCACATTGTCGACCACGTTTGCCCGGCTAGACAATGCCAGTTTGAAACCGTAGCGCCAACGGTAGAGCAGGAGGTGGAGAGATGACAACGCAGGTACGGGTGAAAACGCTGTGCATTGATGGGCGTGATGTCAGCGCCCGCGAAACCGAGACGCTTCTGGAAGCGGCGCAGGAAGAGGGCATGTTCATTCCCACCATGTGCCATTTAGAGGGGTTATCCGAGGTTGGGGCTTGCCGCCTCTGTCTGGTGGAAGTGAAAGGCGTCAGCAAGCTTTTGCCTGCTTGCGTTACCAGGGTTGAAGAGGGCATGGAGGTATACACCCGCTCTGAGCGTCTCGACCGTTACAGACGTACAGTGCTCGAATTCTTCTTCGCGGAAGGCAACCACATCTGCTCCGTCTGTGTCGCCAATGGACACTGTGAGTTGCAATCGATGGCGCAGCGACTGGGCGTGGATCACGTGCGCGTTCCCTACATCTCGCCGCGCCGCCAGCTCGATGCCTCACATGAGCGATTCCTGCTCGATCCCAATCTCTGCATCCTCTGCACGCGCTGCGTGCGTGTCTGTGATGAGATTGAGGGCGCGCACACCTGGGACGTGATGGGCCGTGGCATTGCCAGCCGTGTCATTACCGACCTGAACGAACCGTGGGGTGAGTCGACATCGTGTACCAGTTGCGGTAAGTGCGTGCAGGTCTGCCCGACGGGTGCGCTGGTCGAGAAAGGGAAGTCGGTGGCGGAATCGGTGAAGCATCCAGAATTTTTGCCCTACTTGAAGAGAATGCGAGGGGAGGAGAAATGAGCGTGCCATCCACATCAAAAGTCTCAGTCGCGACGGTCTGGCTCGATGGCTGCTCCGGCTGCCACATGTCCTTCCTCGATATGGATGAGCGCCTCATCGCACTGGCGACTGCCATCGAGATTGTCTATAGCCCGATTGTAGATACGAAGACCTTTCCAGAGCAGGTAGACCTGACCCTGGTCGAAGGCTCGGTCAGCAGTGAGGACGATCTGGCAAAGATCTTGCGCATTCGCGAACGCACGCGCGTGCTGGTCGCGCTGGGGGATTGCGCCGTTACCGGCAATGTGCCCTCGATGCGCAACCCTTTCGGCCCCGAAAAGATCTTGCAGCATGTCTATCTGAAGCACGCTCCCAGCCAGATCGTGCCCCGCTTGCTGCCGAAGGTGCTGCCGGTTCACCAGGTCGTGCCTGTCGATGCCTTCCTGCCCGGCTGCCCGCCGCCAGCTAATGTCATCTACTTTGCGCTGACTGAGTTACTGGCCGGACGCGTTCCTGATCTAAGCGGCTCGACCCGCTTTGGAAAGTGAGAAAGCCATGTCACAACACATTACGATAGACCCGGTCACTCGCATCGAGGGCCATGCCAAAATCACCGTGCAACTGGACGAGGCGGGAAGAGTCGAGGATGCCCATTTCCACGTGACGCAGGTGCGCGGCTTTGAAAAGTTCTGCGAGGGCCGCCCCTTTAGCGAGATGCCCTCGCTGATGGCGCGCATCTGCGGCATCTGCCCGGTGAGTCACCTCGTTGCTTCGAGCAAAGCCTGTGATGCCCTGCTGGCGGTGAGCATTCCACCCACTGCTGTCAAATTGCGCCGCATCATCAATCTGGCGCAGATCATGCAATCCCACGCGCTCAGCTTCTTCTACCTCTCCGCTCCCGACCTGCTGTTAGGTATGGACGCGAATCCTGCCCAACGCAACATCTTCGGTATGGTGGCTGAGCATCCCGAGCTGGCCGGGGACGGCATTCGCTTGCGCTCCATCGGGCAGCAGATCATCGAAATGCTCGGTGGCAAGCGCATCCACCCGGCCTGGGTAGTACCCGGAGGCGTGAGCGAGCCACTGACGGCGGAGAAGCGCGAGCAGATGCTGGCCATGCTGCCGGAAGCAAGGGAAATCACGCTGCGCGCGCTAGCGTGGTTCAAGAGGGTATTGCCGCAGTACCAGGAGGAGATCACCAGCTTCGCGAATTTCCCTTCGTTATTCATGGCACTGGTGAACGACGCGAATGAACTGGAACATTATGATGGTCACTGGCGCATCGTCACATCGAGCGGAGATGTCGTTGCGGAGCGGCTCGATCCACTACATTATCAGGAATTCATTGAAGAGAAGGTAGAAAATTGGACGTATCTCAAATCTCCCTTTTACAAACCATCAGGCCAACAAGAGGGAATGTATCGCGTCGGACCGCTGGCACGGCTGCTGGTGAGCGAGCGCTGTGGCACAGCGGAGGCGGATCGCGAGCGGGAGGAGTTCTTCTCTACCTATGGCGAGGCGCGCACCAGTTCGTTCTTCTACCATTATGCGCGGCTGATCGAAATCCTGTATGCCAGCGAGCGCATGCAGGTGCTGTTGAACGAGCCGGATATCCTGAACCCACGAGTGCGGGCGCATGCCGAGCCGAATCAGCTTGAAGGCATCGGCGTCGCAGAAGCGCCGCGTGGCACACTCATCCATCACTACACCATTGATGAGAACGGCCTGATGCGCTCGGCCAATCTGATCATCGCCACCGGCCATAACAATCTGGCCATGAATCGCGGCGTGCTGCAGGTGGCGCGGCATTTCATCAAGGACGCGCACATCACCGATGGTATGCTCAATCGCATGGAAGCCGTCATTCGCGCTTTCGATCCGTGTTTAAGCTGCTCCACTCATGCCCTGGGGGAGATGCCGCTGCATATTCAAGTGTTCGACGCCGCAGGAGTTCTGATCGATGAGCGTCTTCGCTAAGGGCCGTCCGCTCATCATTGGCATAGGCAACCCACTACGCAGCGACGATGGGCTGGGATGGGCCGTGGCCGAGCAGATGGCGCTGGATTGCCAGATAGACGACAGAGAGTGTGATATTCACACGGTTCATCAATTGACGCCGGAGCTAGCTCAGGTGATAGCGGTAGCAAACCTCGTCGTCCTGATTGATGCCAGCCGCGAAGGAGAGCCTGGAGAATGGCGCATTCGTCCTCTCTCTCTCGCAACGCAACCCGGCTCTGTGGGAACACACCATACGACACCAGAAGAACTCGCCGCGCTGACAACTCTGGTCTATGGTCAATGCCCACCGATGGTGGTTGTCAGCCTGACCGGGGCTGATTTCCGCCTCGGCGAACACCTCTCAGCCAGAGTTGCTCAGAGTATCCCTCTGGTGAGCGCCGCTGTATGGCAATGCGTCCTGAGGTAACAAAGAGAAAAGCAGAGAGAGCCAGCACAGCCCTTTGTAGCTGTGCCGACTCTCTGCCGCTGTGAGCAACCACAAAGCCATCTCCGTTAGCGCAGGTAGCGATTGAAGGTGCTGAGGGCCTTCATGTAGTTGGCGCGCTCGAAGGCTGCCGGGTCAGCGACGGATTTCTGGCTCATGCTGCCACGCATCTGCGTGATGGACTCGTATTCATGCTCCACCATCCACTGTTCCATGTCGGAGAGGATGGCCGTCAGTCGGCGCGCGCCGTGGGCCAGCAGTTCGGAGGCCATCATGGCAACGTTCGCGCCCGCCATCATGGCCTTAAGCACGTCCAGCGCCGTATGCACGCCGCCAGTGAGAGCAAAGTCCGTGGGAACATGCCCGTAGAGCAGCGCGATCCAGCGCAGGGGCAGGCGCAGGTCGTACGAGGTGCTCAAGTCCAGGTTGGGCACGACCTCCAGTTTCTCCAGATCAAGGTCGGGCTGGTAGAAGCGATTGAAGAGTACCAGGCTGTCGGCTCCCGCTTCGGCCAGGCGCAGGGCCATATTCGGCAGGCAGGTAAAGAATGGGCTGAGCTTGAGCGCGAGCGGAATGTGAACCGTGTCGCGCACGTCCGCTACCAGGTTCACATAGTCTTCTTCCAGTTCCGCACTGCCCAGATTGGGGTCGGTGGGCAGGTAGTAGATGTTGAGTTCCAGCGCATCTGCTCCCGCCTGCTCGATCTTGCGCGCGTAGTCGATCCAGCCGCCCGTCGAGACACCATTGAGGCTGCCAATGACGGGAATATGTACCGCCTGCTTCAACTGGTGCAGGTGTTCGAGATACGGCTCCGGCCCCTGATTGTAGTTTTCGAGGTCGGGGAAGTACGACAGCGCCTCCGCGTAGGAGTTGGTGCCGCGCTCCAGGTAATGGTCCAGTTCCTGGCTCTCGTGGCTAATCTGCTCCTCAAAGAGCGAATACACCACGAGAGCTGAGGCGCCGCACTCTTCCAGGAACTGCGCCATCGCTCTCTTCTTCGAGAGTGGTGAAGCGGAGACCACGAGCGGATTTTTCAAGGTGAGACCCAGGTAGGTCGTGGTAAGATCAGGCATGACCATTCTCCTTGTAAACTGAATGAACTGGTGCCGACTCTGCTGCCAGTTCCCGGTAGTGCTCCCAGCGCTCCTTTATGTCCTCCTTCGCTTCGTGCATCAGCATTTCGGCGCGCGCCTCGTTGCTTTGCAGCAGCATCTTGAAGCGCGTCTCGTTGTACTCAAATTGCTCCAACGGGATGCTCGGCTCTTTGGAGTCGAGGATCAACGGGTTCTTGCCTTGCTCCAGCAGATCAGGATTGTAGCGGTAGAGCGGCCAGTAGCCGGACTGCACCGCCAGTTTCTGCTGGGAAAGCCCCTTGACCATATCGATGCCGTGCGCGATACAATGGCTATAGGCAATGATGAGCGAAGGGCCATCATACGCTTCGGCGTCGATGAAGGCGCGCAGCGTCTGCTGGTCGTTGGCTCCCATCGCCACGCGCGCAACGTAGACGTAGCCGTAGGACATCGCCAGCATGCCCAGATCCTTCTTGGGCATGGCCTTGCCGCGAGCCGCGAACTTGGCAACAGCGCCACGCGGCGTGGACTTGGAGGCCTGGCCGCCCGTGTTGGAATAGACCTCCGTATCGAGCACCAGGACGTTGACGTTGCGCCCGGAGGCCAGCACGTGATCGAGGCCGCCATAGCCGATATCATAGGCCCAGCCATCGCCACCGATGATCCAGATACTCTTGCGCACCAGCACATCCGCGATACTGAGCAGGCTCTGAGCACGAGCTACCTGCTGCTGATCCGCAATCTCAGCGCTTTGTAAGCGTCTCTTGAGGATGGCGACACGTTCGCGCTGCCCCTGAATACCGGCCTCGCTCGCTTGATCTGCGTTGAGCAGGGCGCTTACCAGTTCCTCACCTACCAGATCATGCAGATGCCCCAGCAGTTCGCGGGCATACTCTTCCTGCTTATCCAGCGTCAGGCGCATGCCGAGGCCAAACTCGGCGTTGTCTTCAAAGAGCGAGTTCGACCAGGCCGGGCCGCGCCCTTCGGCATTGACGCTCCACGGCGTCGTGGGCAGGTTGCCGCCATAGATGGAGGAGCAGCCGGTGGCGTTGGCGACGAGCATGCGATCGCCGAACAACTGCGTTGCCAGCTTGATGTAAGGCGTTTCGCCACAGCCGGAACAGGCCCCGGAGAACTCGAAGAGCGGCGTAAGCAACTGCGTGTTCTTGATGGCCGCCAGATTGAGGTGCTCACCACGGACCTCGGGCAGGGAGGTGAAAAACTCCCAGTTGACCTTCTCTTGCTCGCGCAGTGGCGGCTGCGGAGCCATGTTGATCGCTTTACGCCCCACGTTGCCCTTGTCTTTGACGGGACAGGCTTCGACGCAAAGGCCGCAGCCGGTGCAGTCTTCGGGTGAGACCTGCAAGCTATACTTCATCCCTGGAAATTCCTTGAAGTGGGCATCCATCCACTGGAAGGTCCCAGGAGCCTGCTCAAGGTGAGAGGGGTCGAAGACCTTCATGCGAATGACCGCGTGCGGGCAGACCATCGTACATTTGCCGCACTGGATACAGATGTTCGGGTCCCAGACAGGAATCTCCTCCGCTATGTTGCGCTTCTCCCAGCGAGCGGTGCCGGAGGGATAGGTGCCATCGCAAGGCAGGGCGCTGACGGGCAGGCTATCGCCTTCGAGAGCGATCATGGGGCCGATCACGTTGCGCACGAAATCAGGCGCTTGCTCCGGCACGGGTGGGCGCATAGGCAAGGCAACAGGTCGTCGCCTCTGCGTCACCGTCGCTCCAGCAGGAGCGCCCGTGACGGCGGCTTCCGCGCTTTCACTCTCCTGCGCGCCGCTCACCGGTATGTCCACTTCGTACAGGCGCTCCAGCGTCCGGTCAACGGCCTGGAAGTTGCGCTGCACCACTGCTTCGCCGCGCTTGCCATAGGTCTTCTTGATGCTCTGCTTGATCTGGGCAATGGCCTCGTCACGCGGCAGGATGCCACTGATGGCGAAGAAGCAGGTCTGCATCACGGTATTGATACGCGCGCCCATGCCCGTCTCGTGCGCCACTTTGTGCGCGTCGATGACGTAGAAACGCAGTTTTTTCGCGAGCAGGTCCCGCTGCACCTCGACGGGCAGGTGCTCCCAGACCTCCTGCGGGCCGTAGAAGCTGTCGAGCAGGAAGACGCCACCGGGGCGGACATATTTGAGCACCTCAAAGCGTTCCAGGAAGGTGAACTGGTGGCAGGCGACAAAGTCGGCTTCCCCGACTCCGATCTGGTAGGGCGCGCGGATAGGATGGGAACCGAAACGCAGGTGCGAGATCGTCACCGAGCCGGACTTCCTGGAGTCGTAGACGAAGTAGCCCTGCGCGTAGTTCTCCGTCTCCTCGCCGATGATCTTGATCGAGTTTTTGTTGGCCCCCACGGTGCCATCGGAACCCAGACCCCAGAAGACACACTGCACGGTGCCGGGCCGGTCGAGCGAGAAGGCGGGGTCGTAGGCCAGGCTGGTGTGTGTCACGTCATCGTCGATGCCGATGGTGAAATGGGTTTTCGGCTCGTCCCTGCGCATCTCGTCGAAGATGCCCTTGACCATGGCAGGCGTAAATTCCTTCGAGGAGAGGCCATAGCGCCCACCGATCACCCGTGGGCGGCTCTCTTGCTGCCAGCCCTCATTGAAGGCGGCGACCACGTCCAGGAAGAGTGGTTCGCCGGAGCTGCCCGGCTCCTTGGTGCGATCAAGCACGGCCAGCGTTTTGACTGTGGGTGGCAGTGTCTGCACAAAGTGTTGTACCGAAAACGGGCGGAAGAGATGGACTTTGAGCACGCCCACTTTCTCCTCGCAGGCGTTCAGATACTCGACCGTTTCCTGCACCGTCTCGGCGCCCGAACCCATGAGCACGATCACGCGCTCAGCATCGGGCACGCCCACGTAGTCGAAGAGGTGGTACTGCCGCCCGGTCAGTCCGGCGAATCGGTCCATCGCCTCCTGCACAATGGCCGGACAGGCCAGATAATAGGAATTGACGCTCTCACGCGCCTGAAAGTAGGTATCGGGGTTGTGGGCGGTGCCGCGAATGAAGGGATGATCGGGCGAGAGCGCCCGCTGCCGGTGAGCCATGACCAGTGTGTCATCGATTATAGCGCGGATCGTCTCGCTCTCCAGTGGCTCGATCTTATTGATCTCATGCGAGGTGCGAAAGCCATCGAAGAAATGCAGGAACGGCACCCGCGCCTTCAACGTCGCGGCGTGGGCGATCAAGGCCAGATCCTGCGCCTCCTGTACCGAGTTAGACGAAAGCAGCGCAAAACCCGTAGCGCGGGTCGCCATCACATCGGAGTGATCGCCGAAGATGGAGAGCGCCTGTGTTGCCAGCGAACGGGCCGCCACGTGAAAGACGGTCGGCGTCAACTCCCCGGCAATTTTGTACATATTGGGGATCATTAACAGTAAACCCTGTGAGGCGGTAAAGGTCGTCGCCAGCGAGCCGGTTTGCAAGGCCCCGTGAATGGCTCCAGCCGCGCCTCCCTCCGACTGCATTTCGACCACTAGCGGCACCGTCCCCCACAGGTTGGGGCGCCCCACCGCCGACCAGGCATCGGCAAATTCGCCCATCGGAGTCGAAGGCGTAATCGGATAGATAGCAATGACCTCGCTTAAGGCATGAGCAACTGTCGCTACAGCCTCGTTGCCCTCCGCTGTGATCCAGGTATGGTGCATAGCTCTCTCCACTCTCTCAAACCAATATGCTGCTTTTGTCTGGTTTTATCATGAAGGGCAGGATTGCAGCACTGGAACCCTGCCCCCCTCTATCAAGCTGCCATCCAGCAGCGGGATAGCGTCTATCTGCCCTTAAGCATACGTGGCCTGTATCACAGCAGCATCACGACGGTATCCGTCAATCTCACAGGTGTGTCACGACCTTCTCTCCCGGCACCCTTACCAGCGAACGAACTTGTGAGCAGTTTGTGAGAGAAGGCGGGCCGCTTGTGATCCGATTGTGTCAGCGAGAAGCTATGCTGATTAACAGAGAAGAGAGCCTGCCGCAAGCAGCCGGTGAAGGAAAAGGCTGCAACGGGAGGCCAGAAGGAGAAGAAAGATGTTCACAAAAATTCTCGTTCCACTGGATGGCTCGGAGCGCGCAGAACGGGCCATCCTGGTCGCGGCGCGCATTGCTCGCGCCTCCTCTGCGTCGATTCTGCTGGTACGTGTGGTAGAAATTCCAGGCGAGTACCCCACGCACTTCGCTGAGCCGCCTCTGACGAATGAGCATGAGGCGACGAAAGAAGCTACCGATTACCTGAATCAGGTCGCACAGTCCAAAGACCTGACAGGCTTCGAAGTGAAGACAGAAGTGCTCTTTGGCGCGCCCGCCGCCATGTTGCTTGAGGCTACCAAAACATCTCATGCCGACCTGATCGTGATGTGCAGCCATGGCTACACGGGTTTCAAACGCTGGATGCTGGGCAGTGTGGCTGACAAGATGGCGCGACATACACCGGTGCCAGTTTTAATCCTGCGCGAGCATGGCCCGGCACCGCTCACCCCAATTATGGTCAGCCCGGTTCCGCTGCGTGCTCTGGTGCCACTGGATGGCTCTGAACTGTCTGAAGAGGCGCTGGAACCCACCGTGCAAATGCTCATGACGCTGGCCCCCGACACGGCAAAGGAACTACACCTGCTGCGCGTCGTTGACCTGCCCGCCATTGCCGGTGTTGGCAAGTCCCAGGCCCATCTCACCGCCAGCATCATCGCCGAGGCCGAAAAGGAGGCCATGGACTATGTCGTCGCGCTCACCCATCGCTTGCAGAAAGAGATCCCAGAGAGCAGCCAGATCACGATTAGCGCGGCGGTAGTGGTCGATACCGATGTGGCTGCAGCCATCATCAAGGGGGCCGAAGCAGGCGGCAAGCCTGATGAGGGCGGCTATCACGGCTATCATCTGATTGGGATGGCCACCCATGGCCGTGGCGCTCTCCCTCGCTGGATGCTAGGCAGCATCACCGAGCGTGTCCTGCACCACACGAACCTGCCACTCCTGGTGGTGCGTCCCGGCAAGATGGTGCAGTCGGAACCGGAAAAGGTCGATGTAGATACCGACAAACTGCACACCGAGGCTGAGAAAGGAGATTTCCCAGAATTTCCCGCTATATTGTAATGCAAGCTGATAAGGAGGATTATCATGATTACACTACAAGAACAATAAACCACACGTGAGGAAATGCGCCCGATGGGTCAGGAAGAAGAGCCATGCGCATGGCTTTCCTGAGGCTTCTCGCCCGGAAACGCTTGCCCAAAGACGAGAGACAGGGGTATCCCCTGTCTCTCATATAAGAGTCGCACATTCTCCCTACTACGCCTGGAGGAAGCCACCATCTACCACCACGACACTCCCGGTCATGTAATCGGAGGCGCTGCTGGCGAGGAAGAGGGCGACTTTGGCAATGTCATCCGGCACACCCATACGGCGCAAAGGAATGCGTGCGGCGAACGCCTCAATCAACTCGTCTGGGGCGGATGGGACACTCGCCCCGGGAGTCTGAATACCACCAGGAGCGATGGCGTTGATAGTGATGTTCCGTGGGCCGAACTCCAGGGCCAGCGATTTCGTCAGCATTACCACGCCCCCTTTGGAGGAGTCATAATGCACCAGGTTGCCGGTTGGATGAAAAGCATCAATGGAGGCAATATTGATGATCTTGCCAGCATGGCCCTCATTGATCATCTCTCGTGCCGCCGCTTGAGTGAAAAAGAACATGCCCTTGAGATTGATGTCGAGCACCTTGTCCCAGAGCGCCTCGCTCACCTCCAGAGCAGGGGACATAGGAAAGATCCCGGCATTGTTGACCAGAATGTCCAGTCGCCCGAAGGCCCGCACAGTTTCCTGAACCGCACGATTGGCGTCCTCTACACTGGAAACATCTGCCTTGACGGTTTGTGCCTCTCCTCGTCTGGCGCGTATCTGACTGGCTGTCTCTTCTGCAGCCTGCTGGCTAATGTCAGCAATCATGACTGCCGCGCCAGCCTCCGCCAGTCGGAAAGCAATGCCCTGCCCAATCCCCATCGCTGCCCCCGTCACAAGAGCGCCTTTCCCTTTTAGATCAAAAAGCTGTGCAATATTCTGATTTTGTTGCGCTGTCAT
Organism: Ktedonobacteraceae bacterium; assembly: GCA_035294125.1. Classification (GTDB taxonomy): domain Bacteria; phylum Chloroflexota; class Ktedonobacteria; order Ktedonobacterales; family Ktedonobacteraceae; genus CADDYT01. Next base: position 14,872 of record DATGLM010000012.1, read on the forward strand.
AGTGTTCTAACCTCCTCATTGAACAGACAGACTTTGTTTGTCGATACAGTTTCAGCTTACACCGCCAGACTCTCCATATCATCACAAACAGCCCTTCACAAATCACAGAGAAAACTCAATCTGCGACATTCGTTCCAGGCCAGGTCAGTGGAGAAAATGGACAAAAGTGAGAAAGACGAGAGCATGAAGCTCCAGTCTATAAAGGATTTGTGATGGGTATGTCTTAAGACTCCAAGCAGGCCCAAACGATGATAGAGCAGGCCCGTCGCCCCGGCCAGAGTCATCTGCCGCTCGCCCGGCAGGAGAGGGCGGCGCCAGGATCGAGCGCCCCGCGTGTCACAAATAAAGCCAGCGCGCACGAGGCCGCATGTGCCAGTGGGCTATCGGCCCGACTGGTCAAGATGATGGGAACCCGCGCTCCCAGCACAATCCCCGCTGCCTGCGCCTCAGCCAGATACTCTAGCTGCTTGGCCAGTATGTTACCCGCCTCTAGATCGGGTACGACGAGGATATCGGCCTGCCCTGCCACCGGAGAAACAATCCCCTTCGTCTGAGCGGCTGACGCTGAGATCGCGTTATCGAAGGCGAGTGGGCCATCCACGATCCCCCCGCTGATTTGGCCGCGATCAGCCATCTTGCACAGCGCCGCCGCATCCAGCGTGGCACGCATGGCGGGATTGACCGTTTCCACGGCTGCGAGAAGCGCCACCTTTGGTGTCTGGACACCCAGGGCGCGCGCCAGATCGATAGCATTTTGCACAATATCGCGCCTGGCCTCCAGGTCAGGCTCGATATTGAGAGCGGCGTCGGTGATGAAGAGCGGGCGCGGATAGGTCGGCACATCCATCACGAAGACATGACTCATGCGCCGGTCTGTCGTCAGCCCAATTTTCGGCGCGAGCACAGCATGCATCAGTTCATCGGTGTGCAGGCTCCCCTTCATAAGAGCCTCCACTTCGCCAGTCCGCGCCATGGCTACCGCTTTTTCAGCGGCAGCATGGCTATGCTCCGTCGCAACTATCGTGTAGGGGGAAAGATCTACCGAGAGCGAGGCTGCGATCGCCAAAATCTTCTTCTGCGGGCCAATCAGAACCGGAATAATCAGCCCGTCGTGGGCAGCATCGATTGCTCCGAGCAAGGCATGCTCATCCACCGGATGAACGACAGCGGTGCGCAGCGGGGCGAGTCCTTTGGTCAACTCAAGCAGGTGCCGATACCAGGCACCACGTTCGTACAGATGCACTTCTGGCAGGCGAGCGCGCGGTCGTTTCACTTTGGTCGTCGGGGCGATCACCTCGGCGCTTCCACTGATAACCACTTGCCCGCGCTGGTTCGTACACTCACAGTCAAAGCTGACGCGGTGACCATCCTCCTGCCTGGCAGCGACGGTGACAGTGACAGTGATCGTATCACCAATGGTGACCGGATGACGAAAGGAGAGCGTCTGACTCAGGTAAATCGCCCCCGGGCCAGGGAGTTTGGTGCCCAGCACGGTCGAGATCAGCGAGGCCCCCCACATCCCGTGGGCAATGATGGTATGAAACATATCGCTGTGGGCATATTCCTCGTCGACATGGGCCGGGTTGATATCACCTGACATGGCCGCGAAAAGTTCGATATCCTCCTTGCTCAACGTGCGCTCCAGGCTCGCACCTTCCCCGATCTGGATTTCATCAAATGTCCGATTCTCAATAAAGGTCTGCTTTTCTATCGTCTCCATAGCAACGCCGTTCACTTTCTCTCTTGACCAGGAGAGGATATGGACGCCTCTCTGTTTGCGCCCGCGCCCCTGTCCTCAGCAGCACGCTGATCTCTCACTTCTCCAGCACATAAGTCACTATAAGGATCGGCCTTCCACAACTGCTCAATCCAGCATATCCAGAGATCTTGCTCCTGGAGCAGTCCAGGGTCAGGAGGGATGTTGCCATTGAGAGAAATGAAGAGCCAGCGGTTGTCGAAGCCAGTCTGATCTCAGGCTGAACAAGAGTGCTTTCTCGTGAAGGAACTTCCGTCATGTTATAACCTCCTGCTTCTTCTCATGTATTCATCTTGCATGTAGCGTAGCTCGTGGATGTCATAAATTCGTCACAGGGGAGACTGGGACTCTCACGAACATATCACAAGAGGAAGCACGTAGAGAAATTTAACCTCTCTGGCAGGTTCTGTACTGCCCCCCTGAGGTTGGACACAAATTCCGTGATGCTTAGTGAACATTGGTCTGCTGTGCTTGCTGCTGTCGCCATTGGCTTTCAAACTCGGCTGGAGTGAGATAGCCCAAGGCAGAATGGATGCGCTTGTGCATA
>DATGLM010000013.1:0-5564 GCA_035294125.1 Ktedonobacteraceae bacterium
CTTCCTGGAAAAATGGGGCGACCGCGAGGATCTGCTGCTGGCGAGTTTTGAGGAGGATGAGGAAGACGAGGCGGACGAAGCGGACGAATAGGTAGGGAAAGATCAGGCTTGATCAGCACAAATAGAGGGCCGATTTCATCGGGTCCTGCCCCGCTTCAGCGAGGGCCGCGTGCCGCATGATCAAGCGGCTTTCACGACGATCGGCCTGCTGCATCTGCCGGCAGGTCCAGTGCATCGAATAATTCGTGTATATCAGGCGTTTCCCGATCAAGCGGGAGAGGACCCGATCAAGCGGCCCTCTCTGGCATTTCGTGAACGATTGCCCGGCTTCGTGAGCCAGGCCGTTTCGCCACATCGCGGCCCTGTTTCTCAGGAAAAGACGCCATGACAGGAAACGGCCGGGGTCACGATGACGGAAAACAATTTATTTCGCGTAGATGATGCACGGTTTCTTTACATAACCACAGACACCTTCTTTCTTTAGAAAATCTTCATCGGATCATCATCCTGCGCCTCTTGTGCCAGAGACCATACAGTAGCCAGGCCCTGCGGGAACTGCTGGGAATGAGTTCGGCCGGCCAACTCTATCATCATCTCAAAGAACTGCTTGCGGTGGGCCTGATCGTCCAGCGGGGGCGTCGAGATTATGATATTGCGCCCGGTCAACAGATTCCCGTCTGCCTGGCGTTGACCCTTGCCTCGCACCTGATGACCGAAAATCAGGGAGCAGGAGGCGAAGACCGCGGACGTGGGCAAGCTTTCGTATGGCACCAGCAAACCGGTCTTCGTGCTCACCTCGCCGGTGACGTTCTCCGCTGCCGAGGGACTCGCCTACGACCTCCAGGCGTTCAAGCGTGCTACGATTGTAGGGCAAACCACGGGCGGCGTCGCCAATCCCACCAACTTCGGCTCCGTATCGTTAGGCCACGGGTTCTTCGTCAACATGCCCGATGGCTACGTCGTCAACGCCATCACCGGGACGAATTGGGAAGGCGTCGGCGTCAAGCCCAACGTCGCAGTTCCCGCCGATCAGGCGCTGACAACCGCCTGGTCTTTAGCCGTCAAGAGTCCTAAGACGAATGCGACCGCTCAAGGGACACAGGCATGGCTCCAGGCTTTCTCGCTGGCAAAACTGAGTGGCGCGCCTGGCCTGACCGCTGCTCAACTGGTGGGCCGGTACATTCCCAAACAGGGTGGAAACCCGGGCGCACCGGTGACGGTCCTGGAAAAGAATGGCAAGCTCTTCGCCCAGGTGCTCTATAACGCCGGATCTGAGGATGTCGCGCTCATACCGCTCGGCGGGGACCGCTATCAACCCGATGGCTTTCCCAGCGGCTTCTCCATGACCTTTGTCCGGCAGAACGGAACGATTGAGTTGCTCCAGGTTCAGCAGTCGAACGCCGCTCCCTGGACGATCCTGGAAAAATCATAGCCTTCGTTCGAGGATTACTACCCGTTGTCTTCCACCATTCTCCGGCGACCTGATTGAGCGGGAATGGTGGAAGACAACCGATTCTCATCACGCCTCTTGACAAAAATCCAGAATGTTGATATTCTGGATATATTGATAGAAAGAGAGACCTGTGAGATGGGGTGTTGCATCGGCAGGCTCGCGAGGAAAGGAGCACGAGACATGCAGGGGTCCCAGGACCGCCTCGCTACGTTAGAACAGCAAATGGCCGCTGTTCAAGAGCGTTTGCGGGTGTTGGAAGCACAGCTTACTCCCGCGCCGCCGGAAGCTTCGCTCGCGAAGCCCACGCCCCTTTTTGATCCGATGACCGTCTCTTCTCAAAGCACAGGTCTGCTCTCTCAAGAGGGTAACTGGCAAGGGATGCTGAGCTATCGTGGTGTGGCTCAGTTAGCCCGCCAGCGCTATCAGTTCCAGCGCCAACACGCGCTTTCCATTGTGTTTGACGCGTCGCCTGAACCGCTCGCACAACTATTTGCTGCCCTGGCCAGTCCGCACCGTATTGTCATCTTGCGGACCTTATGGGATGGACCACGCAGCAGTCAGTCTTTGCAGGAAGCAGTGGGGATGAGTTCCACCGGGCAACTGTATCATCATCTCAAAGAGTTGCTGGCGGCTGGCCTGATTATCCAGCGGGGAGGCCGGGATTATACTCTGGCTCCGGCCAAGCGCATGCTCATCTGCCTTGCCCTGGCCATTGCCTCTGATCTGATGACCGGGGACCAGAAAGAAGAAGCTCCTCCTGATCATGAAGAAGCGGATCAGGAGAAACAAGGCGACCGGGAGAGCACCTGACGTGCTCTTCTCCATTTACCGAAAGGAACCTTTTTCATGAGCAAAATGTCTTCTCGCCTTACTTATCCTATGACCCGACGTACTGCCGTCCGGTTGATAGGTACTCTACCATGGATGGCCGGTGGTCTGCTTGCAGCCTGCTCCACAACCCCGGCGGGCGCGCACGTGGCCTCCTCCCCAACTATTCCGGCTGCCCTGGCACCGGGAGACACCCTGGATCATTTTATCGCACAGCAGGCCGCGCAAGATCAGTTCTCCGGTACGCTGCTGGTTGCCAGAGGCGAGCAAGTCACGCTGGAGAGAGCCTATGGCTGGGCCAACCAGGCCCGGCATTTGCCCAACCGCTTCGAGACCATTTACGCGCTTGCTTCGATCACCAAGTCCTTCACGGCAGCGGCGATCCTGCAATTGGCAGAGCGAGGGAAGCTCACATTGCAAGATCACCTGGGTATGCATCTGGGCGGCTTTCCACCTGCGATTGCCAACGCCGTCACCATTGACCAGTTGCTCAACCACACCTCGGGCATGGGTGACTATACGCAGACGCCCCAGTTTCTCAGCGAAAAAAGCTCCTGGACCAGCGCAGCCCAAACGATGACCGGTCTACTGGACATCATTCGCCAGCAGCCGTTGTTGTTTCCGCCAGGAACACGCTATTCCTACAGCGACTCTGGCTATGTCACATTGGGAGGAATTGTGCAACAAGTGGCAGGGCAAAGCTATTACGATTACATCCGCCAGCACATCTTTCGGGTAGCCGGCATGACCCAGAGCGACTTTTATACCCGGCCCCAGCGTGAGCAGAATGCCTTGATTGCCCACCCCTATAGCCGGAGAACAGAGAGCAATCCCAATGCACCGCGCATCGATGTCAGTGGTACGCAGGATTTCATCGGAGGTCCAGATGGTGGGGCTTATGCTACTGTCGAGGATATGTTGCACTATAGCCGGGCGTTGCAGGCTTACCGGCTGCTGGACCAGACTTCAACGAATCTGCTGCTGTTTGGGAAATCCACGCCCCCGTCCGGCAAAGCTCCTGATCGTTCGGTCAACGGGGGCGCGGCTGGCATAGCCACGAACCTCTTGATGTTCCCCACATTGGGCTGGACTGTTGTGATTCTGAGTAACTATGATCCTGGTCAAAGCTTTGCAGACCTGGTGGCGGAAGCAGAAAAACTGGTCGCTCAAGCATAGCGAGGCAAAGCAGAGGTCGCGTGGCTCCTCTTCGCTTCTCGTGAAGAGGAGCCACGCGACCTTTCCATAATATGAGTAGTCATTGACAGCGATAGCATCGCCGTATCATACTATCGGCAGGTATGAATTGTATAGAACTTCATGCCTGTCGATTGAAAGCAAAGGTATCAAGATACAGTCAGGATAACGAGATGGCCAGCAGTCAGCAAACGAAACCCGTGCAAGTAGGTGATCCGGCCCCCGATTTTACCCTCCCTACGCAGAAGACCGGGGAAGCATTTCATCTGCAAGATATGATCGGCAAAGCGGTGATTGTCCTGTATTTCTACCCAAAAGACGACACAAAGGGCTGTACAGACGAAGCCTGTTCCTTCCGAGACAGTTACGAAGTCTTTAAGGAAGCGGGCGCAGAGGTCATTGGCATCAGTTCAGATTCCGAAGAATCGCACCAGAAGTTCGCTGCCAAGTATCGCCTGCCTTTTCTCCTGCTCAGCGATAAGGGCGGCACGGTCAGGAAGCTCTTCGGCGTTCCTGCCACGATGGGCATTCTGCCGGGGCGTGTAACCTACGTGATCGACAAGCAGGGCATCGTCCGGCATGTCTTCAACGATATGTTCCATGCGCAGAAGCATATTGCTGAAGCGCTGAATGCTATTAAAACGCTTTAGTTTATGACGTGCGCGCTCTTCATTGGCGAGATGCTGATCGACTTCATCCCTCATCTTCCTGGCCTGGACGGTGTGATATGCTATCAGCCGCATCCGGGCGGGGCGGTGGCTAACGCAGCGGTGGCGCTGGCGCGCCTGGGCGGCGCGGCTCGCTTCGTGGGCAAGCTGAGCGAGGATGGCTTCGGCAAGCTGCTGCTGCGCACATTGCAGGAGAACGGGGTCGATACGCGCTTTGTTCCTTTGACCTCGCGGGGCAATACAGCCCTCGCGCTGGTCACGTTGCAAGAGGAGGGCAGGCCGGAGTTTACCTTCTACCGGCAAGGAACTGCTGACACGCTGCTGGAAGCGAGCGATCTGACGCGAGAAGTCTGGCAGGATGTGACACTCTGTCACGCTGGCTCTGTGTTGCTCGCGAGCGAGCCTGCGCGCTCCGCCACGCTGGCGGCATTGGAGCAGGCGCACTTGCGCGGGCTGCTGGTCTCGTTCGATGTGAACGTGCGCCCGCTGCTCTGGGCCTCGCAGGCTGAGATTCGCGCGCTGCTCGCGCAGGTTGTCGAGCGCGTGGACCTGCTCAAGTTCAGCGCGGAAGAGGCACACTATCTTGATCCTGCGCTCACTGAGCCGCTTAATCCGGTCGATGGGCCGCGCCTGCGCGAACTCGGACAAAAGCTACTCGACCGCGGGCCTTCCCTGGTCGTCATCACACGTGGCCCGCTGGGGGCTTTGCTGCTCACCAGACAGCAGAGCGTCGAGGCGGTTGGCGTGCCGCTCCAGGCGCTCGATACCACCGGCGCAGGCGACGCGTTCATGGGAGCGCTTCTCTACAAGCTCATGCAGCAGAACTGGCCGGACGCATCGCAGCTAGCCGCGCTGCCTTCGCGTACACTGCAAGAATTCGGCGAGTTTGCGAACAGAGCAGCGGGCCTTAGCTGCACGCGTTACGGCGGTATTGCCTCGCTACCCCTCCTGGCAGAATTAGAGCGGTCCTAGCTCTTACGCGAACAAGAAACACTCTCCCCGCTAAGATCATACGCAGTAGAAGGGCCAGAGCCAGCCAGCCGAAGAGGAGCGGCCAGGAGTTGACCAGACTCTGCGCGGGAAGCTGTTGCGCGGGCGGCGGCGTAGTCTGGTTGCTGGTCAGTGCCTGCGGGCTGAGCGACGGCGACTTTTGCGTGCTCGTCTGCTCTGGATTGGGCGGAGGGAGCTGCACGCCTTGCAGGAGCTTTGCCTCTATCTGGGCCGCGTTCTGGAACGGGAACGGATTATCGCGCACGTAGACGCGGGCGTCGGGATGATCGAAGACTGTGTAGCTTTCGTCGGAGCCGCTATCGTCGAGCGTAATGCCCAGGAAGCTGGGGCGTACCACAAACTGCGCGGCCAGGTGGAAGCCAAGCTGGCCGCTGAAGAGCAAGTTATAATAGTGGATCGTCAGAGGGTAG
>DATGLM010000014.1:0-43386 GCA_035294125.1 Ktedonobacteraceae bacterium
CCGCTCGCGTTTGCTGGTATCCGCTTGAAACAGGTTGGGCCCTTGCTCCTGAAAGTAACTGCGCCAAGTGGAAAGCTGGTTAGGGTGGATGCCATATTTGCGCGCCGTTTCTGCCACATTGTTGGTAGTAAACGATTCGAGCACCACCTTGAATTTAAAGGACGCTGGATGGCTCTTGAGCTGCTTTCCCATGAGATATACCTCCTTGTTGCTTCAGTATATCTCACACTTGCCCTGGTTTCCTAAATGGGGTTAGGCACCATAGCCATTTTCAGGAAATACATCTTTGGCAAGAGAAACCAACTCCAAGGATCGGAGGAGATAGCTCACAACATGACAGCGAAACTGACAGCGAATAGAAGAAACACCTTTACCAACACTTACACAGTCTTACACACTGAATTGCCTCTAGAAGCGGAGTGACACGCATCGAGAGGGACAAGAAAACCGCCAAAAACGGCTCGCGAGCAAATGGGACTATTGAGATACAAACAACTACAGCGACCTCTGCAAACAGAAAGGGAATTTGAACAACAAAAAGGGATGAGGCTAGGAGCATTTAAGCATTGAGAGGATGATAAAGGATACCTACAAACAAACCGCATCGTATCCGCCTATTGGCACTTTCTGTTAGGGAAAATGGCAAGCCATACAAAAAAGAACACAGACAAACACCAGCGAACAAGCGCGTTTACGCCCTCTTTTCCTCACCCAACCCTGACAGCACTTTTGACAGCAAAACCCACGATTTTTGGTGATTTTTAGCGGATGCATACGGACACCCTCAAATGAGGGAGCCGCTTCTCATGCGTTTTCACCACCCATGAGCCGGTGTATACCATAACCTCAGCATTTCCTTAGAAAATGCTGAGTCTACCTTAGAGAACGCTGAAAGTTTTTATTGTTGACTTGTCTGGCTGTAGCTCTCCTGTTATGCTTTAGATGTAACACATGAGCCACTCTTAAGAGGGAGGGTGGACAGGTCAGATGACAGCGGGTTTTCTTCTGAGTGGAAAATGGTATTTGCTCAAAGGAACCTATGAAAGTTTTTCAGAAGGAGAACAACAATGCAGGTACAAAAGGGTCGTGGCCGTGGTTTTGCATCAATGAGTCCTGAGAAGAAGCGCGAGATTGCTAGCAAAGGTGGGAAGGCTGCCCATGCTCTGGGGACTGCCCACAAGTGGACGAGCGAAGAGGCTCAGGCTGCCGGTCGCAAGGGTGGTTCTATCAGCCGCCGCCGTCCGAAGAACGCGAACAACGCCGCACAGGCTTAGTAGGTTTGTTTACACAGTGAAGGCTGGCTTGTTAAAAGCCAGCCTTTTTGTTTTGCCTGTTCTGTCAGGGTAGCTGGACGTAGAGAATCGGGTTGACCCAGATGTTGTTAACCATGACCATGAAGTGCAGGTGCGGGCCGGTTGATGCGCCTGTGCTGCCTTCGTAGCCGATGACCTGACCCTTTGTCACGTTCTGCCCCACAGTGACGATAAAGCGGGACAGGTGGCCGTAGATGGTAGCGATGTAGTGGCCGTGGTTGATCTTCACGGCCCAGCCGAGGCCCGACCAGTCCCAGCCCGTCCAGATCACCTGGCCGCTATCCGCCGCCATGATGGGGGTGCCGTAGGGGGCCGCGAGGTCGATGCCCGTGTGCGGACGCCAGCAGCCGCACCAGGTCTGGTATTCGGGGTGAGCAAAGGCCTGCGTAATCACCGAGCCGATGATGGGGCGCTGCATCTGCCCCGTTCCCATCACGCCGCTGGCGGTCACTGCTGTCGCGCATGTGCCCCAGAGATCGGTGCCCCCGCAGTAGCCCTCGCCCGTTAACAACGCAGGCGTTGCTGTCGGGGGATCAATCTGCTGCGAAGTCGTCAGGTAGTGATCGACCTGCCCGTTGGTAATCCAGTTGACGACCGACTGTCCCAGACTCTGCGCCTCTCCTTCCTGCCCGCTACTGAGTGGAGAAGCCAGCAGGGTGACAAGGGCAATAACAAGCACGCCGCCCAGCAGGACGCCGGGAAAGATAATTTTCCTGCGATGCTGCGGCGCTACGGATTCCTCGCTTCGCTCCCGGCGCGCTCTCTTCTTCTCGGCAGGGATAATCGTGGGCAGCTTGACGGTCGTCAGCGAGGAAGGCGTGCGCAGGCTCTCTGTTACAGAGGGCATTGAAGGCGCAGGCAGGCTGTCCGTGACTGGATACAGGGAAAGCAGGGGAAGGTCTTCTCGCTCTGGTTCAGGAAACATATACAACCTCTTACAGTTACAAAATACAAAGCTGAGCTTCTATGAAACACTCTAGCCCAGATTTTCAGCGCTGGCTAGCTATACAAGCTGACGATAGCGCAAATAGGCTACTATGCATCCTGCATCTTAACCAGTCCTCATGCTGTGCCGCGAGTGCTTTCTCAAAAATAAACCCTGTATGGTGGAGATTTGACCTGTGAATGGGAGTTATGGAGTAGCTTAAGGGAATATCCCTCGCCCCAAAGGCTTTGTTGATGGGGCGGGAGATATCTTCAGGTGTCAACTACCGTTGGAGAATGGCGCGCAAGCGGTCGTGGGCAATAGCTTCCAGGGTGTGGCCGTTAACGCCTGTTGTGGTTTCTGCCGTTACCAGCGCGTTATAGACTGACTCTTCTGTCGCCTCAATGGCTGCTGTGAACAGGCCGTTGAGGGAAGAATTTCCGGCGTCGGATGGACCTTCGACCAGCGTGCGCACGCCGATGACTGGCCCGGCATTGGCCGGGATAATGTTGCCGGTGGCGAAGGAGACGATGATTTCACCGCTCATGTCTCTGGCGGTTGAGCCGGTACGAGCCAGTCCCAGCGCGGCCCTCTTTGCCATGCGCTCGCATTGTCTGGGGTTGAGTGGGGCATCCGTAGCAAGCACCACAATGCAACTTCCCTCGTGCGCTTTCTGGTTATCGCCGCCCTGTCCACGTGACTCACTTTGCTGCTTTTCTGTCTCGCTGAGGATTCTTCCCACCGGTATGCCGTCAACGCGCAGTTCGTGGCGAGTGCCGAAGTTGGTCATAAGCAGCGCACCGACTGTGTAGATTGTGTCGCCGATTGGCACCAGCCGTGAGGAGGTGCCGATGCCGCCTTTGAAGTCAAAAAGCTGCATGCCTGTACCGCCGCCCACACAGCCTTCGGCTACCGGTCCGCCGACCGCGCTGTCCAATGCGCTATAGACCTCTTCCCGCCCGATTGCCAGCCCTTGCGAGCCATCGAGATAGCTGTCGTCACATTCGGCCACCATAGTGATGAGCGAGGTCATATTAGCCTCGCGGGCGTAGTGCTCAAACAGATATTGCAGCGCCCAGTGGTAGACGATGCCCACAGAGTTAGTGCCTGTGAGGAGCATGGGAAAGCCGAGCAGTCCCCACTCATCAACAAGTGTGCGCCCTGTCATCTCGCCCAATCCATTCAAGGCGAATACTGCCGCATAGACGGGTTCTAACAGGGGATTGCCCTGGTGCGGCCAGATAGCGGTGACGCCAGTGCGCCAGGGAATACCGTTCACAGCGCGGTTGATTGTAACATGTCCAACGCGCACACCGGAAACATCGGTAATGGTATTGAGCGGCCCGGGCTGCAAATAGCCTGGCGTTACCCCAAAGTCTCGAATGCGTGTCATTATCCTTTTCCTTAGAATGTGTTTAAAACTCGTGTGATCTCATTTTCTCTGTGGCAAATGGTGTTGTCAAGCTAAAACTAGTGACACGAATGAATCGTGTATGAGATTGTATATGGAGCGCTGCCTCCATGCTGGTAGGGTTAGAGAGAAGACGGAATATGTTGAATTGATGAAAGGAAAGGATGGTTTTGTATGTTAGCTGGTATTCTGTGGACGGTTGTAGTTATTCTCGTGGTGCTGTGGCTGCTGGGTCTGCTTTTCCATGTGGCTGGCGCTCTGGTCTGGTGGTTGCTCGTTATTGCCGCAATCGTTGTTCTGGTCAACCTCTTCACCGGTCGTCGCACAGTAGTGTAAATGAACATGTGAGGAAAAAATATGGTACCGGCTATCCACTTCCGGTACCATATTTCTGTTCCGCTTTTCCCCATAGCAGGACTTTTTACGGCCTACGCTGTTTCTCATTCTTGTCAATAGCTCCAGTTCAGCCCGCATTGTGAGCAGTGGCGGGCTGGATGCTCGCTTTCAAAGGCGCGGCGAAAGGCTTCGTAGCGCGGTCCGTGCCAGATGGCTTCTATCGGCTCCTGGAAGATGTTGCCGAGCACGCGCTCCTCGTAATATTCTTTCGCGCTGCGGTGACCGAAAGGCGCGAAGCAGCAGGAGAGTACGTTGCCGCTTGACGTGATGTATGTCAGCGTATAGGGGCGGCGACAGCCCGACCAGGGACGTTCGCCGAAGTCGCGTACCAGGCTTTCAAGCGGGGTCGCTGACCCGGCGGCGTTGAAGCGAATGCCATACTCTTTGCACATCTCGTCGGCGCGCCGCACAATTGCCAGTTCTTCAGGCGTAGAGCGGCGGAACAGCGCCTGTTTGGAGTGGGCCAATCCATGCTCGAAATAGACGAGTCGCTGCAGGTAGACTTCGGGCACGCCGTTTTCTGCGGCCAGTTCGATCAGTCCCGGTAGCTCGTGCAGGTTCTCGCGCATGGCGGTAAACCAGAGCGAAACTGCTGGCTTGCTGGCATTCTGTTCCTTCTGCATCGTAATGAAGGCGCGCACGTTACGCCAGATTTTCTCAAAGGCATCGACGCCACGCACCCGCGCATACGTTTCGCGGGTCGCGCCGTCCATCGACAGTCGATATTCATCCAGGCCCGCGTCGATCAGCGCCTGCCCCTTTTTCGGGGTGAGGGCGATGCCGTTGGAGTTGAACAGCACGTAGGTACCGCGCTGCTTGAGATAGCGCACCATCTGCGGCAGCTCTTTATTCAGCAGCGGCTCTCCCAGACCGTGCAGCACCACGCGATCCAGCTCTGGAAACTGGTCGACGATGTAGCAAAATTTCTCGAATGTCAGGTCACGATCATCCTCGCGTGAGAGCAGCGTGCGCGGGCACTGCTGGCAAAATTCATTGCAGCGGCTCGTCGGCTCGATATAGATTGAGCGGGGCAGCTTAGCGACGGCTATAGTGGTCATAGAGGCTCCTTCTAATAGCAAGGCGCGCGGCAGTCATGGGCGCAAGCGCGGCATCTTCCTCAAGCGTCCGCGCTAAACGTTGTAAATCAGGCAGTTCGTCGACGTCGAAGAGCGGCTCCAGCAGACGAACCGAAAGGTTCTGGCGCCGCGCAAGTTCAACGGTCAACCGCAAAACCTGATCTGTGCTCATCGGAATGCCACTGAACACATCGTGCGGCTCGCGCATGGCGATCAGATAATAGCCACCATCCTCGGCAGGCCCAAGCACGACATCGGCTTCTGCCAGTGCCGCTCGCGCCCCGGCCACAACCTCGCGGCTAATGTGTGGCGAATCTGAGCCGATAAGGATGGTATACGGATAGCTGCGAGCCGCGGTTGACCTGAACGCGTGATACAGGCGTGCGCCGAGGTCGTCTCCCTGTTGCGGGAAACAGGCCATAAACTGCGCCAGCGGGGGTACGAGCGTGGCGACAAAGCTCTGGTAGTCGACATCCGGCGGCGTAAAGGCCCAGTGCAGATCAAAGGTTGCTCCGGCAAAGCGACGGGCGAGGTCGGTGAGAAAAGCGTGATAGAGTTCTGCCGCTTCCTCATTGCCGATAGTCCGTGCCAGGCGCGTCTTGGTTTTGCCTGCCTCTGGATAACGGGCCATAATCACGAGTGCGGTGTCAGACATGGATCCCCCTTACATCTGCATAGCGCAGTGTTGTGCGCAGCATGTGATAAGCGGCCTTCGCGCTGCCAACAACGGTACCGGCCACCTTCGAGCGGCCCGCGCTGCGGCGACGGTAATGAATGGGCAGCTCTACGATGCGATATTTTGCTCGTGCCGCCTTGACGAGCATCTCAACCGGCCAGCCGAATGTCATCTCTCGCATCTGTAGTCGCTCTAAAGCAGCACAGCGCAGTACACGAAACGAACCGATATCGTGAAGACGCACGTCGTACAAGATGCGAATCATGTTGCTGACCAGCCAGTTGCCAAAACGCGCCTGTGCCGGAATAGCTCCCCGCTCCGCACGGATGCTCACCCGCGAGCCGATCACCATATCTGCCCGCCCCTCCTCTATGGGAGCCAGCATGAGCGGCAGGTCGGCGGGATCATCGCTGCCATCACCATCCATGAAGATAACTATTTCCGCACCCAGTTCGCGGGCTGTCTGAAAACCCTTCAGGCAGGCGCGTCCGTAGCCCGGTACCGGCTCAGTGACAACGAGAGCACCGGCTGCGCGCGCCACATGCGCCGTCTGATCGGTGCTCCCGTTATCAACCACAATGATCCATTGCGCGCTCTCCCCGGGGATTTCTGCCAGCAACGCGCGTAGCGCAGCTTCCTCATTCAGCGCCGGGATCACAATCGCAACCTTTCCGGTTGTCATAAGCAATACAACTCCCTTACTACAGTGACGGTAAAAATTGGGACTCGCAACGTTAAAATTTGACACACTACGTAGCACGATGGCAAAGGAGATTTTTTACAATCGTGCTCATCCGTAACACAGATATCACAGAGTGAGTGCAGACACGGCAGGTATTTTCCGACACTTAACTCTCAAAAAACCTCATTACAGCTGCGGTATATTCCTCTTCGCAGCGCAGGTGGGCGGCGTGTCCGGCGTCGAAGAGCAGGAGTTGCGAGTTGGGGATGTGTTGCTGGATGTAGCGGGCATAGTCTGCCGGGACGATGCGATCACGGATTCCATGCATGATGAGGGAGGGGCAGCGAATAGAGGCCAGCTCCTCGTCGGTAATCAGCACGCCCCCGGCTCCTACCAGCGCCACCTGCGCCTCGACGTACATACGGGGCAGTTCGCGCCAGTAGGGTTCGCCGTGCAGCCTTGCCAGCTCCTCCTGCCATTCCTCAGAGAGCGGGCGTTCCAACAGCCAGTGGCGAATCGCGGCCACATTTTCCTCGTTGATCGAAGGCTGCGCGCCCATTGCTGCCAGCTTCATCACTCGCTGGGGGTGCAGCGCGGCCAGCAGCAGAGCAGAAATGGCTCCATCGCTGAAGGCCAGCACCAGCACGCGCTCAATATGCAGAGCGTCCAGCAGCGCGATCAAATCGACCACATCATCACGATAATAGGAAACCGGGTAGCGGCTGCGCTGCGAAGATTTCCCATAGCCATGCAAATGCGGCGCGACCACTCTGTAGCGGAGGCGCAACTTCGGCAACTGCCCGGCGAAATCGCTCTCTGCCGTTCCACCAAAACCGTGCGCTAGCAGAACCGTCTCTGCTTCACCGGCTGCGGCGACATCAGGCTCGAAAACATCGTAATACAACGTACAATTTGGCGTTGCGAGAAATGGCATGGCTCACCTGCTCATGTTACAGCTTATGACAGTATAGCATATGGCAATATGGCAACCTGGGCTTGCCTTTCAGCCAATCGTCGGTTATACTGTTTATTGGAAGAGAGTTTCCAGAAGCTTTCTGGAAAAAGCAAAGAAAACTGGTGTCCTATGCAGACAACCGAATTACCGCACAGAAAACATGAGGGGTACATACCAAAATACGTCGTATTTTGTGGCTTCCATCTGTCTACCTGCTATCCTTGATCTCCTTTTTCTCTCGTTAACTTGAGCCTGGATGCGTTCGTTCTTCTCACTCTGTCCCGGCTTATCCAGGTCAACAATCCACGTTTCTTGTTGCATCCATGTTCGGCGTACAGTCTCGTACTATTTCCGCAGATCTTTGTAATCTGTGGCAAGCTTTCTGAATTTTGCCCGGTTATCTCTGTGGATATGTAGTATGGACGATCTTTTCGCATTCCCACATCCATTGAATGGTGTTACCACCACACCATATTACTGATCTGTATGGCGAGTTAGAGAGTTAAACCGGTCGGCGGGCCGGTCGTTGGGGAATGCATGGCTTAAAGTCCGCACCTTTCAGAAAGGATTTTTATGAGTACCGATGGCTTACGCAAAGCCCTCAAAGACTCAAAACGTTACCTGAATATCGTACAGAAACCACAACTGTCTGCAGATGAAGCGCAATGGCTGATCGAAGCAACGGTCAGCAACTTTGCCCGGTATTATAACAGCGGTTTTATCGATTACCGCAAAGCTGTGGCGGAGGCGGGTGATTTCGCGGCAGTCGAATGGACGGGGCGCGGCGCGACCTTCAGAGATGTGCTGGGCCGCGAATACATCGACTGCCTGGGTGGTTTTGGCTTATTCAATCTTGGCTGGGCGCATCCAAAGGTTGTCGATGCCGTGCAGGCGCAACTGGCGAAAAGTCCGCTGCCCACACAGGAACTACTTGATCCCTTGCGCGGCATGCTGGCTCACCTGCTGGCCGAGATTACACCTGGAGAGATTCAATACAGCTTCTTCGTCGGCAGCGGCACCGAGGCCGTTGAGGGAGCGATGAAGCTTGCCAAACTCTACACAGGCAAGAGCGGGTTTATTGCCGCCGTGCGCGGCTTCCACGGCAAGACCACCGGCTCGCTTTCCCTCACCGGCAAGGCTGCCTTTCGCAAACCCGCGCTGCCTCTGCATAATAACATCTATCACGTGCCGTTCGGCGATGCCGACGCCGTAGAACAGCAGTTGCGTATTGCCCGCGAGGTTGGCAACGATATTGCCGCCGTCGTGATGGAGCCGGTGCAGGGCGAGGCGGGCGCAATTGTGCCGTCGGACGATTTCTGGCCGCGCCTGCGCCAGCTTTGCGATGAATATGAGGTGTTGCTCATCGCCGACGAGGTGCAGACCGGCATGGGACGTACCGGCAGGCTCTGGGGCGTCGAGCACTGGAATGTTGTGCCCGATATTATGACCTCAGCCAAAGCTCTCGGCGGCGGCGTCATGCCTATCGGGGCCTTCATGTCCACATCCAGAATATGGAGCGTCCTGAACAGCAATCCTTTCATCCATACTTCGACAACCGGTGGCAACCCACTGGCTTGCGCCGCCGCCATTGCCGCCATCAACGTCACGCTGGAGGAAAATATCGTCGAACAGGCTGCCGCGAAAGGCGATTACTTCATCTCGCATTTGCGAGACATTGCGGCTCATCACCCAGACATTTACACGAACATCACGGGCAAGGGTTTGCTGATCGGCCAGCATTTCGTCAACGATGAGATCGGCTATGCTGTGGCTTCCGGCCTCTTTAAGCGTGGCGTGCTCATTTCTGGCACGCTGAATAACTCGCGGGTTATTCGTGTCGAGCCGCCGCTGGTCATCACCTGCGACGAGATCGACACCATTCTCAATCGCCTGGAAGACACCTTGCAGGAGTTGCACGCGGTGGTGCTGGCATCTCCCGTCTCTGTTCCTGCTCCTGTGCCTGTCTCTCATGTTGTGAGCGCGGTTGCGCCCGTTTTGAGCCAGAACGGTGCGGCGGTAGCATAGCCTGATTGTAAGATGGAGTGTGCGTTATGCATATCATAGTGCTGGGCGGCGCGGGCGCGATGGGCCGTGTCACCGTGCGCGCCCTCAGCGAATACAACGACGTTGAGCGTGTGACTATCGCCGACTACAACGCTGAGCGCGCGTACGAACTCGCCGCCGCTCTGCGTGAGAGAGGCAAGAGCAGCGATAAGCTCACAGCGCAGCAGGTTGATGTGCGCGACTTCGAGCGGCTTCGTGCCCTTGTCAGGGGTGCGGATGCCGTGTTGAGCGCCATCGACTACGCCTACAACATTCCTGTGCTCGAAGCCTGCATTCAGGAGCGCGTGCATTATGCCGATCTCGGCGGCCTTTTCCACATGACGCGCGCCCTGATGGCCTTGAGTGACGAGGCTGAGGCGGCTGGCATCACCGCTATCATGGGCATGGGTGGCACTCCCGGCATTACCAACCTGCTCGCCCGTCTCGCCGTCGATAAGCTCGATCGCGTTGAGAGCATCAAAGTTCAGCTCGGCTGCAGCGATACGACGCTCTCGACGGCCCCGCTGGTCGCGCCCTACTCCATTCGCACGATTCTGGACGAATTTACGAAGGAGCCGCAGGTCTTTCAGGATGGCGAATGGTGGCCTCAGCCTCCGCTCTCGGGTCAGGAAGAGCTGGAATTTCCCGCCCCGGTTGGTCGCGCCAGCGCCGTCTACTCGCTGCATTCCGAGTGCGCGACCTTCCCGCTCTCTTTCCGCGACAAAGGCGTCCGGCACGTCTCGTTCAAAATCGCCTTCCCCGGCAACTTTCTGGCGAAGCTCAAGTTTCTCGTTGACCTCGGCTTCGGCAGCGACGAGCCGGTGCGCGTGCAGGGGGTCGACGTTTCGCCGCGAGAGGTGCTGGCAAGGCTGCTTGAACTGACCCCTGCTGAGCCGGTCGAGCCGCAGGATTGCGATGTGCTGCGCGTCATCGTCACAGGCGAAGCAGGCGGGCAGCAGTTGGAGATCACCAAGCAGATCGTCGTGCTGCCCTATCGGCGCTGGGGTCTCAGCGCGGGCGCGCTCGATACCGGCGTGCCGCTCGCCATCGCCGGGCGCATGCTGGCACGCGGCGCAATTACCCGTCGCGGCTGTCACGGCCCTGAAGTATGCGTTCCAACCGGGCAGTTTTTTCGAGAACTGGCGCAGTATAATATGCAGGTGGAAGAGACTGCGCGCGTTGTACGTTAGTATTTCCACATTCAAGTCGGGAGCCATTCACATCTGAGAAGGGGACAATTCCGTCGGGGCGATCCCTTGCGCTCGCCCTGTTCGTGTTCATATTCTCTCTAACAATCTCCTTGCCGCTGTGATAAAATAGCGATTGACGTCGAACTTGTGAGTGCTGGATTCGTGGCTCTTTGAGAAGAGAGGTACGGATAGCGCGCGATAGTGTGAGTAATCTTGCGAGTTTCGTTATTTCTGATTGCCGAAAGGGGCGATGAGTATGGCCGAATACAAACTTCTCATCAATGGTGAACTCGTCAATAGTAGTTCGGGCAAGACGGTTCCTGATATTAACCCTGCCACCGGCGAAGCGATTACACAGGTTCCTGAAAGCTCGCTGGAGGACGTGAATCGTGCCGTCGCGGCGGCGCGTGAGGCTTTCAAGGATGGGCGCTGGTCCGAGCTGCCGCATGGTGCGCGTGCCGCTGCGTTGGAAAAGCTGGCGACGCTGCTGGGCGAGCACGCTCAGGAACTGGCCGAGCTGGAGTCGCAGGATGTGGGCAAGCCGATCAAGCTGGCGCGTGATAGCGATATCCCCTTCGCGCTCGATAACCTGCATTTCTTTGCAGGCGCGGCCCGGCATCTCGCGGGAACAGCAGCCGCCGAGTATAGCGGTGGGCATACCAGCATCATCCGCCGTGAGCCGGTGGGCGTGGTTGCTTCACTGGCCCCCTGGAACTATCCCTTCATGATGGCGGCGTGGAAGATTGGTCCAGCCCTCGCCGCCGGAAATACTGTAGTGCTCAAGCCGTCAGTTGAAACGCCGCTGACCTCGTTGAAGCTGGGCGAAATCGCGCTGGAAGCCGGTCTGCCTCCCGGTGTGCTCAATGTCATCACCAGCGGCCCCGGCGTTGCCTCGGCCCTTGCCAGCCATCCCGATGTCAACATGGTCTCGGTGACGGGCAGCACCGAGAGCGGCAAGCTCGTCATGCGCGCCGGGTCCGATACCATCAAGCATGTTCATCTCGAACTGGGTGGCAAAGCGCCCTTCATCGTCTTCGACGACGCCGATATCGAGGCAGCCGCCAACGGCGCGGTCGTCGGGGCCTTCGTCAACACCGGCCAGGATTGCACTGCCGCGACCCGTATCTACGTGCAGGACGACATCTACGACGCCTTCATGGACTCCTTCCTCAGCAAGGTCAGGCAGATTCGTATCGGCAACCCGGCCAGCGAAAGCACCGATATGGGGCCGCTAATTTCGGCCAACCAGCTTGCTACCGTCGAGGGTTATGTCGAACGCGCCCTGCGTGCCGGAGCCAATGTGCTGACAGGCGGCAAGCGAGCGCTCGTTTCCGGCCTTGAAAAAGGATTCTTTTACGAGCCAACCGTGATTGCCGAGGATCGCAACGACTCTGAAATCATGCAGAACGAAGTCTTCGGCCCCGTCGTCGTCGTTGCCCGCTTCAAGACGGAGGGCGAGGTGCTGGAAAAGGCCAACGATGTCGTCTACGGCCTCGCCGCATCCGTCTGGACAAAGGACATCTTCAAGGCCATGCGTGCCAGCCGTGTGCTCCAGTTCGGCACCGTCTGGATCAACGATCATCTGCCGCTCACCTCTGAGATGCCGCACGGTGGTTATAAAGAAAGTGGCGTCGGTAAGGATATGTCCATGTACTCCTTCGAAGAGTACACACAGATCAAGCATGTTATGGTCGAACTCAGCGGCGATGCCCGCAAAGCCTGGCACTACACCATCTTCGGCGACGCCGAATAACACAATCATAAGTAGGAGCGCAACGAAAAGGTGTAGAACAGCGATCGATCGCTGTTCTACACCTTTTCGTTGCGCTCCTACTTATGATCGGGTGTATTGTTCCGCTCAGTGGTATTACTCTACCATATTTCTACTTTTTATGGTATACTTTTGCCTGTAAGGGTTTTTCCGGTAAGACCAGGGGGATTGGCTTTACCGGCACGTTTCCCACTGTGCCCTTTTGCCCGGCTTTGTAAGACCTTTTACGGCGTTTCTTACGTTCTTCCTCAGAAAGGAGGAGTTTAGGACCTGGCTACCCCGTTCTGCGTCTCGCTGCGGTTCCGCTTCTGCTGTTTTTACTGAGTTTGTGTGCTGTCTGCTCTCTTAATCGAGCTTTAATATCGGCATAACTCGTTGCTAACTCTGACATGTTACACTCTCTGAAGAGTCTGACAGGTGCAGAGAACAACAAGTGACGGTGGCAATACCATGCTGGCAGCACCTGCTCTAAACGAACGTAGCGCGGACTGCGACAGTACAGGCAACCTTCGGGTTTCGATGCGCGTGTCTTCCTCAGCCTGACTCACCTACTTTTAGAAAGGGGAAACTATGGAAAAGGTAACAGCATTCTTGCAAACACCTGCGGCCCGTGTCGCGGTGATCGCGGCGGTTCTGGCCTTGATGGTGGGATTCGGGGGTTTCCAATTTGCGCGGCCACTCGCCACTGCTCATGCATCCGGTGGTGGCGGCTGCCAGCTTAACTCGGCCAAAGGCAATATCCAGCACGTCATCTACATTCAATTCGACAACACTCACTTCACGCGTGACAACCCCAATGTTCCATCCGACCTGGAGCAGATGCCTCACCTGCTCAATTTCATTGAGAACAACGGCGTCATGATCTCCAAACAGTACACGCCGCTCATCGCTCATACCGCTACCGATATTCTGAGCACCATGACCGGTCTCTATGGAAACGATATGGGCGTGCCGGTTGCCAACAGCTATCGCTACTTCAATCCAGATGGCACTACCGACCCCGGCGTCTCCTTTACCTACTGGACCGATCCTATCTACGACTACACTACTTCGACGCCGTCGGACACGAAGTACAACATGATCTCGGCTGCTCCCGATGTCAATGCGCCCGCTCCCTGGGTGCCCTTCACACGGGCGGGCTGTAACGTCGGTGCTGCCGGTATCGCGAATATCGATCTGGAAAATATCGCTACCGATATCCCGACCGTCTTCGGGCCAAATTCTCCGCAGGAGCAGGAAGCCCAGAGCAATCCGAATCAGGCGAATGCTGATTTCGTCGGTATCGCCGTTCACTGTGCTCAGACGAGTACACTCTGCTCTTCGGCTAACGGAGGCGAACCCGATCTGCTCCCCGATGAACCCGGTGGCTACTCTAATTACATGGCTCTTTACGGCAACAAGTACGTTGCGCCGCAGATCAGCCCCAACGGGCCGATGACCGACCTTAATGGGAACGTTATTCAAAGTCCCACGGGCAATGTTGGCTTCCCCGGCTTTAACGGCATGGAGGCGACCGTCTCGCTCTCCTACGTTGCTGCCATGCAGGAGCACGGCATTCCTATCACCTACGCTTACATCTCCGACGCGCACGATGCGCAGCCCAATGGCCCGGCCTATGGCCCCGGTCAGGCTGGCTACGTCGCGGCCCTCAAAGCCTATGACCAGGCCTTCGCCAGATTCTTCCAGCGCCTGGCGAAAGATGGTATCAACAAGAGTAACACGCTCTTCGTCTTCAGTGCAGACGAGGGCGACCATTTCGTCGGCGGAGCGCCCAGCCCGGCTGACTGCGACGGCGTGAACGTCCCCTGCACCTACAGCCAGATCGGTGAGATTAACGCCAATCTGACCGGCCTGCTGGCGACGGAGCAGAATGTCACGACGCCTTTCACGGTTCACGCGGACTCTGCTCCCACCATCTACATCACCGGCAACCCTGCTCGCACAGCCACGGTCACGCGCACGTTTGGGCAGGCTCTGGGCAAATTGACGGCGGTTAATCCCATCACGAATCAGACAGATAATCTCACCAACTACCTGGCTGATCCAGTGGAGATGAACATACTTCACATGGTAACGGCAGACCCGGCGCGTACCCCCACGCTCACCATGTTTGCCAACCCCAACTACTATCTGTACACGGGCGCAGCCAACTGTAGCTCGCCATGCGTGCAGGAGGAACCTGAATTTGCCTGGAACCACGGTGATGTCGCACCCGATATCAACACTACCTGGCTCGGCCTGGTTGGCCCCGGCATTCGCCATGTCGGCGTTGATAGCACCACATGGACAGACCATACCGACGTGCGCCCGACCATGATGGCCCTGCTCGGCCTCAAGGATGACTACACCCACGATGGGCGCGTCCTCTACGAGGAATTCGATAGTTGGGCCATTCCTGCCTCTGCGCATGCTCATATGAACACCTTGCTGCAAATGGACCAGGTCTACAAGCAACTCGATGCCGATGTCGGCGAGTTTGGTCTCTCCACGCTCAACATCTCAACCCAGGCTATCGAGAGCAGTTCCTCCAACGACAGTGTTTACACCAACCTTGAGAACAAGCTCATCTCTCTCGGTCAGGTGCGTGACGGCTATGTCGGGCAGATGATCACCATGCTGGAGAACGCCGAGTTCAACAACCAGCCCATCAATGAGCAGCAGGCTCAGCAACTCATCTCGGAAGGCCAGCATCTCCTGCAACAGGTCAACATCATGGCAGCCCAATCTCACCACTAATTTCCAGACACAACCCGGAAATTAGCACAACTAAAAAGCTGGGAGCATGGTGGAGTAATCCACTGTGCTCCTTGTTTGTGTGGCTCTATGAATAACCTGTTAGCTTTTTCCTGTAATCCCTATATTACTCTTTGCCTCTCATTAGCTGGTAAATATTAGATTCCCCTTGTTTTTTTGTGTAGTTTACATAATACTACATACAATTTTCCTATTATTGTTGACTTGTATTCTGATTTCCATGTATATTGATCTGGTAAAAGATGAGAGGGGGATTCTGTTATGCTCATTGCTCCTGAGTTGTCTCATAGATATCTCAACTACTTGAATGAAGCCCAGCATTCTATAGTTTCTCACAAAGAAGGGCCTTTGCTGGTTATCGCTGGTCCTGGTTCCGGTAAAACGCGCAGCCTTACTCTTCTGGCAATGAATTTACTTTTATGTGGTGACGCCAGACCGTCTGAACTGGTACTCTGCACCTTTACAGAGAAAGCAGCATACGAAATGCAAGATCGTATCGGGCATCTTGCGAGCGATGTGGACTATACTGGTGACTTATCACAGCTCAGGATTGGGACCATTCATGGTATCTGTAATCAGCTTATTTCCGAACATCTTCAGAATTATAGCCAACTGGACAGAGTTGAAGCCGCCGAATTGAATATCCAGATAGAGAAGGAAGATTATGTTTTGACGGGCAAGATCGATCTGTTGATGAGAGGCTGCAACGGGCTGGAAGTAATGGACTTCAAAACGGGCAAAAGGCCGGACAGCAACTCGTGGCTACTCGAATTGTACAGACAACAATTGTACCTCTATGCTCTTGCCCTTGAGAAAAGCAAGGGACAATTACCGGAAAAGCTGTTCCTGTATTGGACAGGTGAGGAGCGCAAGGAAGACGCGCTTATGGAAATTCCCTGTCAATCTGAGCATGTTGAGAAGGCGGGCTGTCATTTTGATGATATCGCTGCCAGGATTAAACGGCGGGAGTTTGCCGTCGTCAAGCCACCAGAGCCAGAGGTTTGTCGAGTCTGCGATATTCGGCATCTCTGCAAAAAACAGGGCGTGATATAATTGGCTATCACCTGATCTCATAAAAGCAGGATATACTGACCATGCCATCACTCTCGCAACTACTTGCATTGCCAGCGCATCCGCTCATTGCCATCGTGGGCGCGGGGGGCAAGACGACGACGATGTACACGCTGGCGGACGAACTGGCGGCGCAGGGGAAGCGCGTCATTACGACGACGACGACGCATATCTTTATCCCGAGGCGGGGCGAGACCGATACCTTCATTGTCTCGCCAGAACTGCCGCGCCTGCTGGGCATGGCTGCCGGGGCATGGATGCAGCACCGCCGCGTCACCGTCGCCTCTGCTCTCATTGCCGCCAGCAAACTGGCGGGTTTACCGCCGGAGCAGCCTTACGAACTGTTGACCAGGAGCGGGGCCGATGTCGTGATCGTCGAGGCCGACGGCGCGCGCCACCTGATGATTAAAGCCCCGGCGGCGCACGAACCCGTTATCCCCACTCACACTAACCTCGCTCTGCTGCTTATCAGCGCCGAGGCCCTCAAGCAGCCGCTCACGCCCGATATCGCCCACCGACCCGAACACGTCGCCAGCGTCACCGGCCTCAATCCCGGTGACATCCTCACGCCTGCCCACGTTGCGCGGCTTGTGACCAGCGAGCAGGGCGCGCTCAAACACATCCCTGAAACGGCCCCGGCTTATTTATTGCTCACCCATGCCACGCCGGAGCGACAGCAGGCCATGCAGGAACTGGCGGCACTGGTGCGTCGTTCGCCGCGTATTGCCGGTGTGCTGGCTTCGGAGAAGCCGCGAGAGTGGTTGGCTCTCTAAAGGCTATGAAAGGTTGATCTCATCGAGGGAGATGAGGCCGTGTTTGAGGGCGTAGATAACGGCCTGCATGCGGTGGGCGAGTTGTAGCTTGGTGAGGATGTTGCCAACGTGCGTTTTAATGGTCTCTTCACTGACCACCAGGGTTTCGGCGATTTCCCGGTTTGTGCATCCCAATGCGATTTGTCGCAGCACCTCCTGTTCGCGCTCAGTGAGTTCGCTGCCGGTGTTGCCTGCTTTGCTCTGTCGCGTCAACTCGTGCAGCACGGTGTTCGCCACCGCCGGGTCCAGTACCGACTGTCCCCGCGCCGCCGCCCGTACCGAGGCCAGAAGGGTGTTCGGGTCGGCATCCTTACGCACATAGCCGATAGCGCCTGCTCGCAACGCGGCGATCACTCTGGCATCCTCCGTAGAACTGGTCAGGGCTACGACCTGCGTGTGTGGCGTTGTCAGACGGATGGCGCGAATCGCTTCCACACCATCCATGCCGCCGGGCATCAATAAGTCCATAATCACCACGTCGGGCAGCCATTCCTCAATATGTTGCAGCGTCTCCTCACCGCTTGCCGCCTCACCGACAATGGTCAGATCGGGAAAAGCTTCCAGGAAGCTGCGCAGTCCGCGCCGCACGATGCGATGGTCGTCTACCAGCGCGACTCGAATACTATCCTTCACGAGTTGTCCTCCATTCTGAGCGGAGCCTGTTTCTGCAATGCAAGCCAGAGCAGGTCTATTAGAGCAAGTGTAGGCCAGAGAATCAAGAGGGCAAGTGTGGCATCACTGCTCCACTGATCGAAGCTGTGAGCCGGAAAGCCCGGCGAGAAACCTCCAATGAAGAACGCGAGAATAACTACTACCAGCCACACTCCCAGGTTAGCAAGGTCGGTGTTCTGGCTGTGCTTGATTTCGCTATCTCGTTCTTGCCTGTTTAAGAGGCTGTAATAGCTGTGTTGATTGCGGTAGAACTGTACCAGCGTAAAGAGAACCAGCGTCACACCAACGGCTGAGAGGCCTGTTGCTATCCAGCCCGCAATCTGTACAGACCACATGTGCGCCACAACGGGCAGATACCAGGAGCACAGGCCCGCGAGGAGCAAGATACTCGCAAGCAGTTCCTGCTGCTGGCAGCGCAGCGCAAGCATCTGGCGGCTATTCCTCCCCGCGATCAAGCTCACATGCGTTTTGAAACGATTGGCTGCGAGATATTCATAGACCGAGGCGCACAGGCACAGGCCCACGATCAGAAATGGCGCGCCGAGTAGAATGAGTACGCCCGTTACCTGTATCGCGAGCATGCCGATCTCCTTTGCCCGCTCAAATCTGCCTGTTACCCGCTGCACTTCAATTTCTCGTTCCCGCTGCTCCTGTGCCTGTCGCAACAGAGCGGTGTCAATCAGGGGCATATGCACAGTGAGCGTTGTCCCATGCCCGACCCTGCTCTCGATTTCCACGCTGCCGCCCATGGCCTGTGCGCGCTCTCGCATGTTGACCAGTCCCATGCCTGCGTGTGCTGTTGCGGGATCGAAGCCCTGCCCATCGTCGTGTATCTCTATCAGCAGGTCATTGTCCTGCCGGTACAGGCTCAGCGAGACGTTGCGCGCGCGGGTATGGCGAGCAATATTGGCAAGCGCCTCCTGGGCGATACGGAAAAGTGCCTCCTGTGTTCCCGGTGGCACACAGTCTTCGGACGGTAGATTCCCAATCTCGACGGTGATCTGCGCGTCGGTACGATAGCCTATGGCCTGGCACTGTGTCCGCAGCGCCTCGACCAGCCCTGCCATATCCAGCGCCGCCGGGCGTAACTGTTGGAGCAGCGCCTGCATCTCCACCTGGGCCTCCTGAGCGCTGCGCACAATATCGTCCAACGACTCACTCGCGCTCTGGAGGCTCTCACCCCGGCGTGCTCGAATGGCTGCTGCGCTCATACTGATACTGAAAAGCTGCTGTTTGATCGAATCGTGGAGTTCGCGTGCCAACCGGTTGCGTTCCTCCAGCGCCGCCGCCTCGCTCACCTGCCGCAGCAACTGGTTCCGTTGCTCCGTGGTCAGGCGTGCGCTGCTTTCCTGCTCTGCCATATGCTGTTCAAGCGCCTGCACCTGCTCAAAGAGCGCTGTGAGCGGCCAGTGCCGGTGTGCCGAGAGTCGCTTGACCTGTATGTCCTGGGCAAGCTGGCTCAACACCAGTTCAAGCACATAGAGGCTGTGCTGGATATTGAGTGTCAGCGCTAGCCCGACAGTGCCTCCAACCGCCGTTGCTGCCAGCAGCACAAGCGCCAGCTTGAACCCCATATTGACCAGGATAAGTGCCGTACCGGTCGCCAGCGTGCTGGCAATCAGATAGCTCAGCAGTAATTGCGCGGCGACGACCGCTTGCCATGTTCTTCCTGGCATCTCTTTGCCTCCTGTCTGATTGTTCTAACAAGATATTACCATTTGTGACATACCTCCATTCTTGCGGGATTCCGTTTCCCCTGCAAGGATGGAGAGCCTTTTTTAGCGTGCTACTTTTTCAGAATGTTTCTGTTCTACAGGGGTGGCGCGCATTTGCCACAGAGCGTAGATGCCACCCAGGATGATGAGCAGGCCCGCACCGCTGAAGATCGTATCAATCGGACCAAAGCTGAGGTCGAAGAGGATGATGTGGAGGCCTTGCACTACCGAACTGGCAAGGTAGCCAGCTACGCCTGCGCCAGCGATAGAGGCCACAGTCGAGAGTGGGTTGAAGAGCGAAGAGATACGTCCGATCATCTCTCGCGGCGTGACTTTCAACAGCAGCGGCCCGGCGGCAACGTTGAGCGCAGCCAGCGGCACCCCTATGATGAAGAGCACTACCACGGCAGGCGCAAATCCAGTCAGACGTGCATAGACGAGGACCAGTACGCCAAGTACGAGCATGGAAGACCAGATGGTGCGGACAAGTCCAAGGCGTTGTACAAAGATGCTTGCCAGAATCGCGCCAATAATCGTACCCGTGCCCAGTGCTGTCTCCAACAAACCATAAAGCGCCGCCGGTGTGTGCAGGTTCCGTGTAGCGAAGAAGATGTCCAGCGCGAAGAGCGCGCCTCCACCGAGCATCGCTATCATATTTGTGGCCAGTAGCGCCCACAAAACAGGCGTTTTCGTCAGAAAGCGTATGCCCTCCATAAAATCCTTCACAAAGCTGCCAGTCTGCTCGGCCTTCTCGCTTCGTGAGAAGCGAGGCGACCTTATCAGGAGCAAGGTAATGAGCGAAACGACAAACGAGCATGCGTTGATCAGCAAGGCCCATTGCACGCCGCAGAGCAGCAAAAGCGGGGGAGCCAGCGCCGGGCCGACGAGAGTCGCAAGGCTCACCGAGACCTGTCCCAGTCCCATCGCTTGTGGCTGTAACGGCTCCTCTACAATATCCCCGATCAACGCCATCATTGATGGACGGAAAAATTGATCGCACAGATTAACCAGAAAGACCACGCCATAGATGATGCCAAGCTGCCAGAAAAGGGTAAGTTGTCCACCTCGGAAGGCACTGGCAATCGTTTCTACCGCCAGTAACAGCCCGCTAAGGATTGCTCTGATAGCGTCCGCCGTCATCATGGTGTGCCGCCTGTCCCAGCGATCCACAAACACGCCCGCTACCGGCCCGAACAAAAAAGTGGGAATCGAGGAAGCCAGGAAAACACCGCTCACCGCCAGCGGCGACCAGCTCTGTCCCTTCGCCAGCTCAACCGCAATCCATACGACTAGCGTCGTATTGAAGACAAAATCACCCAGAATGGAAACAGCCTGCCCGCTCCACAGCAGCGCAAAATTCCGATTGATGAGGA
Source organism: Ktedonobacteraceae bacterium (assembly GCA_035294125.1). Classification (GTDB taxonomy): domain Bacteria; phylum Chloroflexota; class Ktedonobacteria; order Ktedonobacterales; family Ktedonobacteraceae; genus CADDYT01. The sequence continues at coordinate 20,836 of DATGLM010000014.1, forward strand.
CAGGCCCCCTTTTCTTATAGCTACCAGGTTGTTTACCTGTAACACTCTCAGTTTCCGCAATGTTCTGCATCTTATCCTCCATTCCGGCTCTCCTCTCGCTTTTGACGGTAGCGTGAAGCTACTAAAAGCAGTATAGAAGGGATGCAGCCAGAAAGTGATCGCTCGTTATCGCCAACCTCTCTCCCTCGAATGGGGGATAATTCCCTTCAAAAAAACTGGCTTGCGTTCTTCTGTACAGAAAGGAGTGAGTAACCACATGACTAATCACGACTACTTCGAAAAGCTCTATCATATTGTAGACGGCCTGAACAGGCGTTTTCCTGATGGCAATGGCATTGATGAAACGTTGGATTGATGAGATGTACGAGAATCTGGTACGAGAGGGACATATTCCTGACTGATTCCCCCACAAATAACAAATTTGCCCCCTGCGCTGCCCGCGCAGGGGGTATCGTATATAGTAGGGCCATCCCTCGCGGGTGGCCTGGAGCCACCGCGCTCTCCTGTACCTCGATACAGATGAGCGCGACAGATAGTAGGGCCATCCCTTGTGGGTGGCCTGGAGCCACCGCGCACAAATGAGTTACCGATTGATAACGATGGTGTCCACGAGGCGGCGCGCGGCGTGGAGCCAGATTTCGGGGGTGTCATCGGGGACGGAGCAGCCGTTGGCGAGGATGAGTCGCCGACCGTTGGTCTGGGCGATGGCGGCGCGCATCTCGTCGGCGAGCGCGTCTTCGGGTCCCTGTGTGAGCGGGCCGCGTTCGGCCAGACCGGCCATCAGGCCCTTGTCGGTCATGGTGAACGCCTCCGACAGGCTCGGACCCGTCAGCTTGTCGCTCCAGCTCATGACGGAGACCGGGTAATCAGTGAAGATATCGAAGTAGAGTTCGTCTCCGGCCTGATTGGGGTCGGCATGCACGTGGACGACATTGAGCCAGCCGTCTTGAGCGCCTTCCAGCGCCTGCAGGTCGTAGGGGCGACCGTACTGTTTATATTCTTCCCGCGTCAGGTTCACGTTGGTCGCGCCCATGCAGGAGAAGAAAATCCCGCTCACTCCGGTGTCGATGGCTGCTTTCATCAGGTCGCGCAGGTTCGCCGCGATGGTTTTCATGCCGACTTCACACGAATCGGGGTCTGAGCGCAGCATTTGCTCGGCGGTTGGTTTGCCGACGAAGCGCATTAACATCGTAAGCGGACTGAACAGTGTGAGAATTAATGGATAGTCGTTGCCCAGTTTCTCGCGAATGGTGCGGATGCAGACCAGTTGTTGCTGGAAGCTCTCTGTATTAGCGACGCTCAGGCGTGGCAGGTCGCGCCATTGCACTGCCTGCGTAACGGGTTGTTGCGGCGCGGGATAGGGCAGATCGGGCATGATCTTGACGATATCTAGCCGGAACTTGCCGATAAAGAAATCCAGTGTCATCTCCGCCAGGCGCTGGCCCGAACCCTCCGGCTTGAAATGGTGCCAGAACACGAGCGGCACGCGATCAACCGGCTGCCCCTGGATGGCGGCATGCACGCGCTCGCTTGCCGACATTCCCTGTGACGATGTTGTCATGCTACTGTATCCCTTTTCACTTCCTTACTAACTTTCATTTACGGTTATGGTTGTTGTCCCTGTCTCTGGCCTTGCTCATCGAGGGCGGAAAGGCCCTGTTCGTAGCGCATCTTGTCGCGCAGCGAGCGTTCTTTTGCCCGCTGCGTCATCACTTCATCATACAGGCGCGAAAGCAGGGCCCCTACGGCGGCACCGCCTGCCAGCGCCAGCAATTTCACCAGTGCTGTTCCAAGATTGTTCATCATCCGTCCTTTCCTCTCGCTGAAGTAGCCTGCCAGAAACATGCCTCATAAAAAGTATACGTTACAGACAGACAAAGAGGGAAGAGTACTTTTCATAGTCCTTGCATATCCTCTGCTTCAGGGTGTACCGTAATAGAGACAGTGACCGATAGCGGGACACAACAGGATAAGGAGAAAATTTTGGCAATACAGCGACCAACACAGCAAGACATTCTCGATTCCCTTCAGGACGATCTGGCGCGTTTCCAGCAACTGATTACGCGCCTGAATGACGAGGAACAGCAGATGGCCTTTACTCCTGAAGGATGGTCCGTCAAAGATTTCCTGGCGCACATGAGCCACTGGAAGGAGGCAACGCATAAGCTGCTTGTCGCGTACATCCACGATCAACCGCTACCGCCTGTTATGCCTGCGGGCGATGAAGCGAACGAGGAGGCGCGCCAGATGGATAAATCGCTTTCTCTGCCTCAGGCGCGCAACTACTGGGAAGAGACGCACGAACGCCTCACACACCTGGTCGCTGACGACCTCGACGACAAGAGACTGCAAGAAGAGGTGCGCCCGCCATGGCCTGCGGAGGCTGACGAGGCTGTTGGTGCTATCGTTGTCTCCATCTGCGAGCACGACGCCGAGCATTTTGAATTGATCGATCAATACTTCGAGGTAGCCGGGTAGTTCAGAAGTATTTTTTCATCTATCACGTTTTATTCCATTCATCGGAAAAGCGTTCCACTGGCTGCTATTCCAGAGTATACTAAATAGTAACGAGACTGTTCTAGTGTGTGGGAGACGAGGGGAGTGTGGTCCTGAAGGACAATTGCATGTTTTTACGTATGTTGCTTGCTCAAACACGCCTCAAACCCTCGACTCTGTGCTGAGTTTCTGGTACGATATGCTGCAATATTACCTGAAACTCTGCTACATCACTAGATACGGAGGGTTTTTACCTATGGATGGAATTGAGCGCCGCATTGCGATTGCTCGTGGGAACATCCCTGCTGATCTTGTGCTGCGCAATGCGATGCTGGTCAACGTGTGCAGCGGCGAAATCTATCCCGCCGATGTCGCCATCGCTGACGGCCTCGTTGTCGGGGTGAGCATGCCCGATGGCTCTTACCAGGGGCACGAGGAACGCGACTTGCAGGGACGCTGGTTGACCCCTGGCCTCATCGATGGTCACATGCATATTGAAAGCACCATGCTCGTTCTCTCGGAGTTTGCCCGCATCGTTACTCCACGCGGCGTCACCACTGTCATGCTCGATCCGCACGAGTTTGCCAATGTAATGGGTGTCGAGGGCATTCGCTATGTGCTCGAATCCGGGCGCGGGCTGCCGCTTTCCGCGTATGTCATGCTTTCTTCCTGCGTGCCTGCCTCGGCCTACGAAAGCCCCTATCGCGTCCTGCTGGCCGATGATCTGCTGCCTTTGTTGAACGAGGAGCGTGTGCTGGGCCTTGCCGAAATGATGAATATGCCCGGTGTGCTCAACGCGGACGAGCAGGTGCTGGCGAAGATTGTAGCAACGCAGCAGAGCGGACTGGTCGTAGATGGACACGCTCCCGGCCTCAACGGGCGCGACCTCAACGCCTATGCCGTCGCGGGCGTCATGTCCGACCACGAATGTACGGCGCTTGAGGAGGCACGGCAGCGTATTCGCCTCGGCATGTGGCTGATGATTCGCGAAGGCTCGGCTGCTCGCAACCTCGATGCCCTGCTCCCGCTCGTCAAAGAACTGCACCCTCCGCGTGTCTTCTTCGTTACCGACGACCGCGACCCGCAGGACTTAACCACGCGCGGCCACATCGACTCAATGGTACGCCGCGCCATCGCGCTGGGGCTTGACCCGGTGGAGGCGATACGGCTCGCGTCCTATAACACGGCACAATATTTCCGTCTCTACAATCGCGGCGCCATCGCCCCCGGCTTCGTGGCCGACCTTGTTGTGCTGGATGATCTCACTACCTTCACCGTCGGGTCGGTCTATAAAGATGGCAAGCTGGTAGCGCAGGATGGCAAACTGCTTGTTGAGCCGCCCTCGTTCGCCTTTCCCGGCGTCACTGGTACCGTCCACATCGGTGACGTCTCCGAGGCCGACCTGCGCATTCCGGCGCAGGATGGGATGGTCGAGGTGATTGGGATACAGCCGGGGCAGATCACCACGCAGCACCTGCGCGAGGAGCCTACCGTGCGTGATGGAGAGATTGTCGCCGACCCGCAGCACGACCTGCTCAAGCTGGTGGTGATTGAACGACACCATGCCAGCGGGCGCGTTGGATTAGGGCTGGTCAAGGGCTTTGGCCTGCGCGAAGGGGCGCTGGCTTCCAGCGTGGCGCACGATGCCCACAACCTTGTCATTGCTGGTACGAACGATCCTGATATCCTGGCCGCAGCTCGTGTGCTGGAAGAGATGGGCGGCGGTTTCGCCTTCGTTGTCAATGGCGAAGTGCGTGCCAGCGTGCCGCTGCCGCTCGGCGGTCTTGTCTCACCGCTGCCTGCCGAAGAACTGGTGCGGCAGTTGCGCGCCCTTGATGTCGCCGCAGCCGATGCTGGCTGCACGCTGGAGCATCCCTGCATGACGCTCAGCTTCCTCTCGCTCTCGGTCATTCCATCGCTCAAACTGACCGATCAGGGCCTGATCGATGTCGAAACCTTTACGCTGCTACCCTTACAGAGGTAAGAACGATGTTGCTTAACCTGCTTGAATATCACTGGGCGGAACAGATAGATGACGCGCTGATCTTGCTCTCGCGCCCCGATACGCTCACAGTGCCGCTGGCCGGGGGAACCTACCTGCTCGGCCTCAACGACGACACCATCCAGGCCGTCGTTGACCTGCGCGACCTCGAACTGGCCTATATCTCCGAGGATGCGCAGGGCGTGCATATCGGCGCTATGACCACCCTGCAGGGCATGGCCGATTCGCCCGTGTTGAAAGAGTTGGCGACGGGCATTCTCTCGCAGGCCGCGCGGGCCTCGTCCTTCTCGCGCCTGATCCGCAACAGCGCCACGCTCGGCGGCACGCTGGGGGCCTGGACAGCTTCGCAGGCCGACCTGCTCACCGCGCTGGCCGTGCTGGATGTCGAAATTTTGCTGCGCTCCGGCGCGAAGACACAGGTCAACCTCAGCGGTGGCACGCCCGATCATCCGGGGCTGGCCTTGCCGGGCGTGATCTTCAAGGGCAAGCAAGAGCGGCGCGTGCCGTTCAGCGCGCTCAACCTTGAGCGCCGCCCCCACGAACTGATTATCGAGGCGTTGATTCCACATGCCGCACTGGCATCCAGCGGCTCGTTTATGCGCGTCGGACGCACGAGAACCGATATTGCCCTGATCAATGCCGCCGCGACGGTCGAGGTCAGGGATGGCATCTACCAGCGCGTGCGGTTGGCGCTCGGAGGTATCAACATGGAGCCGATACGCCTGCAAAGCGTGGAGCGGCAGTTGCAGGGACAGCCTGCCGACGTCCAATTGATAGCTCCTGCTGTCCAGGCTGGCTGGCAGGAATTTCAGCCGCCGTCCGATTTTCGCGCCAGTAGCGATTATCGCCGCGCCAGCGGCCTGAACCTGGTGTATCGCGTGCTTGAGGAAGCTACCAACGTGGCGCGCTGGCGTGGCATGGTCTCGTCAGAAGGGGGGATGTAAGTCACTATGGAACTGGAACTACGCATCAATGGAGTAATTAAGAGCCTGGACTGCGCGCCGAACGAATCGCTGATGGCGCTGCTGCGCAAAGAGGGCTATTTTAGCGTCAAGCATGGCTGTGAGACGGGCGAATGTGGTGCCTGTACCGTGCTGGTGGATGGCGTGCCTCGTCCAAGCTGCGTCATGCTGGCGGCGCAGGCCGGCGGCTGCACCATCACCACGGCGGAGAGTCTGGGCAATGCCCGCAAGCTGCACGCCATTCAGGAAGCTTTTATTGACACCGGGGCTATCCAGTGCGGCTACTGCACGCCCGGCATGGTGCTCTCCGCCTACGCCCTGCTCAAGAACAATCCCAGCCCTACTGAAGATGAGGTGCGCGACGCCATCTCCGGCAACCTCTGTCGCTGCACCGGTTACGTCAAGCCGGTGCTGGCCGTGTTGCGTGCCGCCGCCATTATGCGCGGCGAACCCGTTGCTCCTATCAGCCGCCCCGGCTCTAACGAGAAATTCAAGCCCTGGGACCCTGGCCGCTCTCCGCTAGAACATGCCGAACATGGCGCGAATCCTCCTGACGATGGCACATTCTTCGCTGGTAAAGACCGTCCCACAGGTGGCACAGAGGGCAATGGTGGTATCGCGACAATGGTTGATACGCGCACTACAACCGGCCTGCGTGTTGTCGGTAAGCCCGAACGCAAGGTGGATGCCGTGAAGCTGGTGACCGGGAAGCCTGCCTACGTTGATGATATCGACCTGCGTGACATGCTGCATGCGCGCCTGCTCACCAGCCCGCACGCGCACGCTATCATTCGCGATATCGATATCTCGCAGGCAAAGGCGCTGCCCGGCGTGCATGCTGTACTCACCTACAAGGATGTGCCGCGTATACCCTACACTACCGCCGGGCAATCCTGGCCCGAACCCGGCCCGCACGACCAGTACGTGCTGGATAACCGCGTGCGCTTCGTCGGTGATCGTGTGGCTGCCGTGGCGGCGGAGACGCCGGAAATCGCCGAGCAGGCCCTGCGCCTGATCGCAGTCGATTACGAAGTTCTGCCCCCCGTCCTCGACCCGCGTCACGCCATGGACACCGACGCGCCGCGCATCCATCCCGAACCGGAGTCGTACCGCATTCATGACGCCTCGCGCAATCTCGCGGCTTATATCGAAGCCGAGGTGGGCGACGTGGAGCGTGGTTTCGCCGAATCCGATCTCGTCGTCGAGGGCGAATACATCGTGCCGCAGGTGCAGCAGACGCCTATTGAGAACCACATCGTCATCACCTACTGGGATGAGGATGACCGGCTCGTTGTGCGCACCAGCACGCAGGTTCCCTACCACGTGCGGCGCATCATCGCCCCCGTGATTGGCCTGCCGCCGCGCCAGATACATGTCGTCAAACCGCGCATCGGCGGTGGCTTCGGTGGCAAGCAGGAGGTGCTGATCGAGGATATCTGTTCCTTGCTGACCATCGCCACCAACCGGCCCGTCAAGCTGGAATACTCGCGTGCCGACGAGTTCCGCAGCAGTCGCTCGCGCCACCCGCAGATTATCCGTATGAAGACGGGCGTCAAGCGCGACGGCACGATGGTTGCCAACTCGATGACCGTGCTTGCCAACACGGGCGCGTATGGCACGCACTCGCTCACCGTGCAGAGCAACACCGGCTCCAAGCCGCTGCCGATCTACCCCTGCCCCAACATTCGCTTCGAGGCCAACGTCGTCTATACCAACCTGCCGCCTCCGGGCGCGTTCCGTGGCTACGGCGTCCCCCAGGGCTTCTTCGCCCTGGAAAGCCATATCGACGAGATTGCGAAGCGGCTGGGCATGGACGCGCTGGAATTCCGCCGCAAGAACTGGATTAAAGAAGGCGACGAAAACCCGCTGGCACGGGCGCTGGGCGAGGGCAAAGAGGGCTACGCGCAGATCATCGAAAGCTGCGGCCTGCCCCAGTGCCTGCAGATTGTTGAGGAGAGGCTGAACTGGAAGGAGAAACGCGGCAAGGGCGGCACGGGGCGTTTCCGACGCGGCGTCGGCGTTTCGCTCGCCATGCACGGCACCGCTATCGCCGGACTGGACATGGGCGGGGCCAGCCTCAAGCTCAACGACGATGGCTCCTTCAACCTGCTGGTCGGCGCGACCGATATCGGCACCGGCTCCGATACCGTGCTGGCGCAGATCGCAGCCGAGGTGCTGGGCGTGCGTGTCGAGGACATTATCATCCACTCTTCCGACACCGACTTCACACCCTTCGATACCGGCGCGTATGCCTCTTCCACCACGTATATCAGTGGCGGCGCGGTCAAGCGGGCGGCGGAGCAGGTGCGGACGCAGATGCTGGACGTGGCCGGGGACATGCTGCGCGCCGACCCCGAAACGCTGACCATCAAAGACCGCGTCATCAGTGCTCCCAACGGGCAGGCGGTGACGGTTTCCCAGGTGGCGCTGCACTCCCTGCACGTTGAGAACCAGCAGCAGATCATGGCAACTGCTTCCTGGATGAGCTTCAATTCGCCGCCGCCTTTCGCGGCACAGGGCGCGGAGGTCGAAGTGGATACCGAGACGGGCGCGGTGCATGTCCTCAAAGCCGTTTCAGCCGTGGATGCCGGACGCGTCATCAACCCTGTCACGGCGGAGGGGCAGATCGAGGGCGGCGCGACGCAGGCGCTGGGCTACGGCACCTGTGAGGAGATGATCTACGACGAAAAAGGCGCTCTGCTTACCACTAACCTGAGCGATTACCGCATCTACAGCGCGCCCGACATGCCGACAATGGAGACCTACATCGTCGAGACCAGCGACCCCTTTGGTCCCTTCGGAGCCAAAGCCATCGCTGAAATTCCCATCGATGGTATGGCTCCCGCCGTGGCTAACGCTGTTGCCGATGCCCTGGGCGTGCGTATCAACCAGATACCGCTCACGCCCGAACGTGTTTTGTGTGCTATCCAGCAGGCACAAGCACAGCAGCAGAGCAATAATAGCTAGAGAAGAGGCAGATCGTGGAATCGCAAGCGCAAGAGCAGTCACAACCGATCAACGTGCTGGAATACGAGGAGCTTGCTCGTCCCAGAATACAGCCGCAGCACTGGGATTTCTATCATGGTGGCAGCGACGACGAGGTGACGCTGCGGGCCAACCGCACGGCTTTCGAGCGCATCCGCCTGCGCCCGCGCATGCTGGTCGATGTTTCAACCATCGATACGAGCACCACCGCCCTTAGCACGTCTATCAGTATGCCTGTCATGGTTGCCCCGACGGCGCAGCACGGCCTTGCGCATACCGAAGCGGAATGCGCTACCGCCCGCGCTGCTGGCAGAGCTGGAACCATTATGGTCGCCAGCACCTCGTCCACGCGCAGTCTGGAGGAGATCGCTGAGGCGGCGACCGGCCCGCTCTGGTTCCAGCTCTATGTCTATCCCACGCTCGAAGTGGGCGAAAAACTGGTGCGGCGGGCAGATGCCGCCGGCTATCAGGCCATTGTCGTCACGGTAGACCTGCCGCGCCTGGGCAACCGCGAACGCGATAAGCGCAGCGGCTTCGTCATCAGCTTCGAGGGCAATTTCGTCAACGAGCAGAAGATTCGCAGCCGCGACAAGATCATCTTTACCTGGGACAGGATAGCCTGGCTGCGCTCCCTGACCTCGCTGCCCATCCTGCTCAAAGGCATTCTCACCGCAGAGGACGCTCTGCTGGCAGTTGAGCACGGCGTCGATGGCATTATTGTCTCCAACCACGGAGGTCGGCAGCTCGATGGTGTGCTTTCCGGCATCGAGGCGCTGCCGGAAGTGGTGGAGGCGGTCAATGGGCGCTGCGAGGTCTACATGGATGGCGGTATCCGGCGCGGCACCGATGTACTCAAAGCCCTGGCGCTGGGAGCGCGAGCTGTGCTTATCGGACGCCCCATTCTCTGGGGCCTGGCCGTCAGCGGAGAGGCAGGGGCTTTTCACATCCTGGAAATCTTGCGCAGCGAGCTTGAACTGGCGATGGTGCTTTCCGGTCGCCCCACCATCGCCAGCATCGACCGCTCGCTGGTGAAACTAACGTAATCAATGGCGTCCCTACAAATTGGAGGTTTTTTGTTATGGTCGATTGGAATCGACGCGCGCGTGTTGTTGATAGCATTCTTGACGCGGCTGCCATGACCCCGATGGTGCGGCTGCACCGCGTCGTCGGCGACGTCAAACCCGAAATCGTTGCCAAAATCGAGTATTTTAATCCCAGTGGCAGCGTCAAGGACCGCATCCTGCCCTTTCTCGTCTCCGAGGCCGAGCGGCGCGGTGAGCTGCGCCCCGGCATGACTATCATCGAAGGCACCACCGGCAACACCGGTATTGCCACGTCCTGTGTGGGCGCGGCAAAGGGCTATCCCGTCGTCATTGTCATGCCGGAGGGGATGAGCGACGAAAGGAAAAAGACCATTCGCGCCTATGGAGCCGAACTTGTGCTCACCCCCGGCGCGGAGAGCGATGTTGACCTGGTGATCGAGAAGGTCAAAGAACTGAAAGCCGCCGCGCCCGGCAAATACTGGGAGGTGGGCCAGTTCGTCAACGCCGACAATATCGAGGCCCATTATCGCACGACGGGGCCGGAGATCTGGGAGCAGACACAGGGCAAGGTGGGCGCGCTTGTGCTCTCACAGGGAACCGGCGGCACCATCACCGGCAGCGCGAAATACCTCAAAGAGCAGAACCCGGATATCAAAGTCTTTGCCGTTGAGCCAGCCGAATGCGATATCCTCTCCGGTGGCTCCTGGGGCGCGCATAAGATCGAAGGCATCGGCGACGGCTTCATTCCCGAAGTGCTGCATGTCGAATACCTGGATGGGGTTGTCACCACCACCTCGGACGAGGCGCTGGAGATGGCGCGCCGCCTTGCCCGCGAGGAGGGCATTTTCTGTGGCATCTCGTCCGGCTGCAATGTCGCAGCCGCGCTCAAAGTTGCCCGCCGCTATCCCGATATCGGCATGATCGTCACCACCATCAACGATAACGGCCTGCGCTACTTCTCCACCGAACTGTGCGGCGTGGAGAGCGAGCTTGAGGTTCCCGACCGCGAGCACCCCATCAGCGACGAGGACAAAGCCAAACTGGCAAGCGTCAAACTGGAAGTCATCCGTTAAAGTATGTTGCCTTCTACCACGCTGCCTGCCAGGCCAGCGGCGCGTCGGCCCCGCCGTCGCAGGCCACCCGCAAGGGGTGGCCCTACTATACGCGAACCGGCTCGCCCGCCATGTGAGCGAGCTACAACGCGGCGGAGTAATGGCGGTGCCGTATATAGTAGGGCCACCCCTTGCGGGTGGCCTGGGAACCTGGGAACCTGGGAACCTGGGAACCTGGGGCCTGGGGCCTGGGAACCTGGAACCTGGGAACCTGGGTGCCGGGGTGGGACGGCAGAGTGGTAGAGCAGCTAGCATTGGAAGTGTATTATGCCAGCCAGCCATATCTCTCATTTACAGTGTGTGCTCTGTGGGGCCAGTTACGACCCCGCTGCGGTCAGTTATACCTGCCCGGCCTGTGGCTCGCTGGGCGTGCTGGATGTCCATTACGACTACGAGCAGATCGCGCCGCATATCAGCCGCACCCAACTGGCGGCAGATCGCGACTTCACGGCCTGGCGCTATCGTGCGCTGCTGCCGATTTCTTATAGCCATAAGATGCGGCCACCGCTTGCGATTGGGGGGACGCCGCTGTATCCGGTGCGCAGGCTGCGCGATTATCTCGGCGTGTCTGATCTGTGGGTCAAGGACGATACGCGCAATCCCAGCGCCTCGCTCAAGGATCGCGCCAGCATGATTGCCGTGCTGCTGGCGGAGGGGAGAACGGTTGCCTGCGCCTCGACCGGCAACGCCGCCTCGTCGCTGGCCGTGCAGGCGGCGTCTGTGGGTCTGCCCTGCTATATTTTCGTGCCGCGCAACGCGCCGCGTGCCAAGATCATCCAGTTGCTCATGTGCGGGGCGACAGTCTTTGCCGTGCAGGGCAGCTACGACGACGCCTTCGATCTCTGCATCGAGGCTTGCAACACCTTCGGCTGGTACAATCGCAACACGGGCTATAATCCCTATCTCGTCGAGGGTAAGAAAACGGTCAGTCTGGAAATCGCCGAGCAACTGGACTGGCAGGTGCCTGAGAGCGTGATCGTTCCCACCGGCGACGGCTGCATCATCAGCGGCGTCTATCGCGGTTTTGAAGACCTCTACCGCCTGGGCATGATCGACCGTATGCCGCGCCTCATCGCCGTGCAGGCGGCTGGCTCGCCCGCCATCGTGCGCGCCCTTGAAGGCGATGGCGTTGTGCGCTTCTGCGAAGCTCGTACCGTCGCCGATGGTATCTCCGTCGGCCTGCCGCGCAACGGTGCGATGGCCGTGCGAGACATCCGCGCCAGCAACGGCTTCGGCCTCACCGTCACCGATGAGCAGATTCTCGCCGCCGAAAAAGCCCTGGCCTCGCGCACCGGCATCTTCGCCGAGCCATCAGGAGCCGCAGCCTATGCTGGCTTGCTGCGCCTGCTCGATGAGGGCAGGCTCGCCAGGGATGAGCGCGTCGTCCTGCTCATCACCGGCAGTGGCCTCAAAAGCATCGATGCCGTTGCCAGTGCTGCCGGTTCCGTTATTCCCATTCCAACGGGCGCCGAGGGCATGGCAATGGTAGATCGTACAGTAAAGGAATATAACCGATGATTCCTGGCCGACGCAAAGCAGGCACAGCCCTGGCGTGCTGCAAGCGCGCCGGTATCGTATATAGTAGGGCCACCCCTTGCGGGTGGCCTGGGGTGGGTGCGGTGGTTTGCGGCGTGGGGGCCGGTGCGGTGGTTTGCGGCGTGGGGATGGGTGCGGTGGTTTGCAGCATGGGGGCCGGTGCGGTGGTCTGCGGCGTGGGAGCAAGGAGGCTAAGATCATGCAGGATATTTTGATTGGCAACGGAACTGTGGTGACGCTGGGGGCGGACAACCGCGTGATCGAGCAAGGGGCGATCCTGGTGCGTGGCGGGCGCATCGCCTCTATCGATGGAGATGCGACGCTGCGCCAGCAATATCCCCTGGCGGAGTATGTCGATGCCGGTGGCGGGCTGATTATGCCCGGCTTCCTCTGCACGCACACCCATTTCTACGGCGCGTTCGCTCGCGGCATGCCAGCCAGCGGCCCGGAGCCGCGCAATTTTCTCGAAATTCTTCAGAGCCTGTGGTGGAAGCTGGATAAGCTGCTTACGCTCGAAGACAGCCGGGCCAGCGCCGAGATGTTCCTGGTCGACGCCATTCGCTGCGGCACCACCACTGTTGTCGATCACCACGCCAGCCCCAACGCTGTTGATGGCAGTCTGGATGTCATCGCCGACGCTGTGGAGCAGGCCGGTATTCGCGCCTGCCTTGCCTACGAAGTCTCCGACCGCGATGGCCCGGCGGTCATCGATGTCGGCATTCGTGAAAACGAGCGCTTTATCCGCTCCCTACGCAGCGAGCGCCGTTCTGCTGCTGAGAAGGGCTTGCTGGCTGCCAGTTACGGCCTGCATGCTTCCTTTACGCTTAGTCCAGCCACGCTCGAACGTTGCGCCGCCGGTGGGGTTGACCTCGGCGTTGGCTTCCATGTCCATGTCGCGGAGGATAGCTCAGACGAAGCCGATAGCCTCGGTCGCTATGGTATGCGCGTGGCCGAACGGCTGCAAGCCGCGAATATTCTGGGGCCGCGCACTATCGCTGCTCACTGTGTCCATGTTGATAGCGGCGAGATCGAGCGATTGGCCGGGACACATACAAACAGCGTGCATAACCCGCGCTCCAACATGAACAATGCGGTGGGTCGCGCTCCTATCGAGGAGATGGTGGTGGCGGGCGTCAACGTAGGCCTCGGCAACGATGGCTTCAGCATGAACATGATGCAGGAGATGAAGGCAGCGTACCTGCTGCACAAATTCGCCCTTGCCGACCCGCGTGTCATGTCTGCTGATTTCGTGCTGAAGCTGGCCTTTGAGCAGAACGCGAAAATTATCGATGCCGTCTTCAGCCCGTTCAGCACAGGTTTCCCACGAGTGGGTGAACTGAGCGTTGGCGCAGCAGCCGATCTTGTTTTGCTCGACTATTTGCCGCCGACACAGCTCAACAGCAACAACTTGCCCTGGCATCTGATCTTTGGCATGGATGCCCATCATGTCAACTCTACTATGGTCGCGGGCCGCTGGCTCATGCGCAATCGCCAGGTGCTCACACTGGACGAAGCGCGCATCCACGCCCGCACGCGAGAACTCTCACTGGCTCTCTGGAAGCGATTATGATATTACATCATGTCATTCTGAGCGAGAGTGCGAAGAATCTGAGATAGCCAACCAGTTGGTACCGTGTGCGAGAGATTTTTCGCTCTCGCTCAGAGTGACATGCAAGAAAAAGGATATTGTTTTTTTAGTTTGAAAAGGAGTAATGTATGAACATTCGTGAGATGCAGGCGGCAGTTCAGCAAGAGCTGGCGCAGCACCATGACGAGATGATCCAGTTTTTGCGCGACATCGTTGCCATTCCCAGCTATGATAGCCAGATCGGTCCGGTTGGCGATGCCATTGGGGCGCGTATGGCCGAGCTTGGCTTTGACGAGGTGCGCCGGGACTCGATGGGCAACATCCTGGGGCGCGTCGGCAATGGCCCGCGCACCCTGCTCTATGATAGTCACATCGACACTGTGGGCATTGCCGACCCGGATGCGTGGCAGTGGGACCCATTCAAAGGCAAATTTGAGAATGGCATCATCTATGGCCTCGGCGCGGGCGACGAGAAATGTTCGACGCCTCCCATGATCTATGCAATGGCGGCGCTCAAGAAACTGGGCCTGGCTAAAGACTGGACGCTCTACTACTTTGGCAACATGGAAGAGTGGTGCGACGGCATTTCCGGCAACGCGCTGGTCGAGCACGAGGACATCCGCCCCGATTTCGTGGTTGTTGGTGAGTCCACCAACATGGAGATTTATCGCGGTCATCGCGGGCGCACCGAAATCAGCGTGACCTTCAAGGGCGTCAGTTGCCACGCCAGCGCGCCCGAACGCGGCGATAACGCGCTCTACAAAGCCATTCCCTTCATTCAAGGTGTGGAGCGGCTCAATGAAGAACTCAAGACGCGGCCCGACCCGTTCCTCGGCCCCGGCTCCATCACCGTCACGCACATCAGCACGCGCAGCGCCTCGCTCAATGCCGTGCCGGACGACTGCTATATCTACCTGGATCGGCGCATGCATCCCGCCGAGACGAAAGAGGTGGTGCTGAACGAACTGCGCGCCTTGCCCAATGCCAGCCTTGCCGAGATCGTGGTTCCCATGTACGAGGAGCCAAGCTATACCGGCTTCACGTTCCCGGTCGAGAAAATCTTTCCCGCCTGGGCACTGCCGGAAGATCACCCTTATGTGCAGGCTGGCAAGCTGACCTTTGAAAGCTGCTATGGGCGGCCCGCGAAGACGGGCAAGTGGATTTTTTCCACCAACGCCACCTACTGGATGGGTAAAGCGGGTATTCCCTCCATCGGCTTCGGCCCGGGCGAAGAGCACTGGGCGCACACCGTCCTCGACCAGGTCCCTGCCGCAGAGGTTGTCCAGTGCGCCGACTTCTACGCCATGCTCCCATTGTTTTTAACAGAGAAATAAACCTGTCAAGGGGGACAGATTATGAATAATAAACTAGCAGTTGTCGCTATTGGCGGAAATTCTCTCATCAAGGACGAGGCGCACAAGACGGTCCCCGACCAGTTCAATGCTGTGCGTGAGACCGCCGTGCATATCGCGGAAATGATCGAGCAGGGCTGGAATGTCGTCGTCACGCATGGCAATGGGCCGCAGGTGGGCTTTATCTTGCTGCGCGCGGAGTATTCGCGCAAAGTCCTGCACCCTGTGCCGCTCGACTCCTGCGGCGCGGATACCCAGGGCGCGATTGGCTACATGATCCAGCAGGCCTTGCATAACGAGTTTGTGCGCCGCGACATCCAGCGCCAGTGTGTCACCGTCGTCACACAGGTGCTGGTCGACAAAAACGACCCGGCTCTGCACAATCCAAGCAAGCCCATTGGCTCTTTCTATAAAGAGGAAGAGGCCCGCGAGAAGATGGAGAAAGAGGGCTGGGTCATGGTGGAAGATGCCGGTCGCGGCTGGCGGCGCGTCGTCTCATCTCCGCAGCCGCAGGAGATCATCGAACGCGCCGCCATTGATACGCTGCTCAAAAACGGCTTCATCGTCGTGGCCGTTGGCGGCGGCGGCATCCCTGTGGTCAGCGATGAGAAGGGCAATCTTACCGGCGTCGAGGGCGTCATCGACAAAGATCTCGCCTCCAGCCTGCTCGCCACGCAGCTTGATGCCGATTTGCTCCTCATCTCTACGGCGGTAGAGAAGGCCGCCATCAACTTCAAAAAGCCCGACCAGCGCGATCTTGACCGTATCACGCTCAGCGAGGCTAAGCGTTACTATGCTGAGGGCCACTTCGCGAAAGGTAGCATGGGGCCAAAAGTGCTGGCCGTCATCAATTATCTTGAACGAGGCGGCAAGGCCGCGCTCATCACCATGCCCGAAACCATCGGCAAAGCCCTCGTCGGCGAGACCGGCACCTGGGTCGTACCCGATTAAGAGCTTATCCGAAAACCTACTTTTGGCTCTGTATTCAAGCGGCTTCAGAGAGGTTTTCGGATAAGCTCTAAGTAGCCCTGAAAGGGCTGCAAGCCGCCTCCGAGCAGGCCGCCCGCAAGGGGCCACCCGCCGCGCCGACCACGCGACGCGCAGGCCACCCGCCAACAGGCCACCGGCGTGCCAGGCCACCGGCGCGCCAGGCCAGTCGGCGCGCCAGGCTAGTCGGCGCGCAGGCCACCCGCAAGGGGTGGCCCTACTATACGCGGATTACCTGGTGCGCCGTATATAGTAGGGCCACCCCTTGCGGGTGGCCTGCGCGGGTGGCCTGGGCGGGGGGGACGTGACCAGAAGTGACCGCCTCTGGGGCTACCTCTTGCGGGTGGCTTGGGCGGGGGGGGACGTGACCAGAAGTGACTACCTCTGCGGGCACTCCCTTGCGGGTGGCCTGCTCGGAGGCGGACGTGACCAGAAGTGACCACCTCTGCGGCCACTCCTTTGCCGGTGGCCTGGGCGGGGGGGGACGTGACCAGAAGTGATCGCCTCTGGGGCTACCTCTTGCCGGTGGCCTGCCGGAGCTTACAACAGAGAAAGGATAAGATAAAAATGAAAACAGATCTGCGCGGACGCGACTTTATCAGCACGCAGGAGTGGACAAAGGAAGAACTTGAAACCGTTTTCCATCTTGCTTTTGACCTCAAAATGAAGTGGGGCCTCGACATCCCCACGCCACTGCTCCAGGACAAGACGCTCTTCATGCTCTTTTTCTTTTCATCGACACGTACCCGCACCTCGTTCGAGGCCGGTATGACGCGCCTGGGCGGTCACGCCGTCTTCCTTGAGCCGGACAAGATGCAGATTTCACACGGCGACACGCCGAAAGAGATCGGGCGCATCCTCTCGTCCTATGGACATGGCATCGCCATTCGCCACTGTGATTGGGGTGAGGGCAACCAGTACCTGCGCGACGTGGCCGAACACGCCCGCGTTCCCGTCATCAATATGCAGTGCGATGTCTACCACCCCTGTCAGGCGATGGCCGACCTGATGACCGTCATCGAGAAAAAGGGCGATCTGCGCGGCAAAAAGGTGGTCATGTCCTGGGCCTACGCCAGATCCTACACCAAGCCGCTCTCACTGCCGCAGTCCGTCATCGAACTCTTCACGCAGTTCGGAGCCGATGTCACGCTGGCGCACCCGCCCGAATTTGAACTCATGCCGGAAATCCTCGACAATGCCGCCTCCAACGCGCGCAAGACCGGCGGCAGCTTCAAAGTCGTCCACGACATGGACGAAGCCTTCGTCAACGCCGATGTGGTCTATCCCAAGAGCTGGGGGCCGCTGGTCGCCATTCAGGATCAGTCCAAAATGTCAGAGGTCATTAACCGCTACTCAAGCTGGATTTGCGACGAGCGTCGTATGGCCCTGGCCAAAGAGGACGCCATCTACATGCACTGCCTGCCCGCCGATCGCGGCATCGAAGTCACCGACGCCGTCATCGACGGCCCGCAATCCGTCGTCTACGACCAGGCCGAGAACCGTATGCACGTCCAGAACGCCATCATGGCTTTGACGATGAGCGGTCGTTAGACGTTTTTAACTTTCACTGAGCATAAGTGGGCTGACTCCAGGGCGCCAGCTTGCCTGCGCCCCTGGAGTCATATATCAATGGTGTGGGGTCAGGCCTTTTCCGCCAACGGGCAGCACATCGATCTTTTCGGGACGGCCTGCCAGCAGTGAAAGAACTTGCCTGATAGCATCCTCAACGCCCTCGACAGTCAGCGACGCATCATGCTCTTTCTGGCTTCTCCACACCTCAGTTACCCAAACACACTCCGCTTCGGTTGCTGAAGTGTTAATGATGTACAACTCGCAGCCAGGAGCGTTCTCGACAGAGGCTGCTGCCCGCAAAAGGTGTTCGACAAGGGCATCACGTTGTCCTGGTTTGGCAGTGAATTTGACATAACATCCATATGCGCTCATGGATTTCTCCTCCGCTAATCAGGTTTTTATCCTTCATAGAATACCATATATTTTCGATGCCCGGTTGCTTCCTATACTTCTCGCTCGTTCTAGTCTAAGGAACTCTGGAAGAACCAGCGTAATCGAGAGAACTTATAGCTTCACAAGAACGTATTTTATTTGCAGCATTAAAACTCTTACGTATATTGTCGTTTTTCTATGGTGTTTCGTGTTTTGTACTGCTATAATATTCTGGAAACATCTTTTGGATGGGAGAAATTATGGCGCGGCACTTTCATCAACGTAGCTCGGCGGGGGAACTCATGCGCGACTTTTTGCAAACTTTCCCCTGGCGTTTCCTGCTTCTCTTACCGCTGCTGGCCCTTGTTGGGATTCCGGCCTTCATTTTCGGAACGCATGCCGGGCAGCGCATCTTGCCGGCAGTTACCAATTACTTCTACAACCTTTCCAATGCCCAGCCAACCGTGGTGCCAACGCCCTATCCTCCATTTCCCACGCGGTTGCCCCAGGTTGGCCCGATTCTCTACACTGTGCAGGCGGGCGATAACTGTGATGCCATTCTCACCTATGAGATGCATATGACAGATGCCAGTACGATCTTCAGCGATGCCAACCCGCAGACGGTCAAGGCGCTGGACGCCGTCATCGGCCAGGATTGTCACGCTTTACAGCCGGGCATGGTGCTCACACTCTACCCGCAATATCCACTTGTCGCCCTCGGCGGCATTGTTCTCAAGGTTACTCCGACGGGGCCGCAAGAGGTCTTGCCGACGCCGCTCATCAACGTGGCACCGACGCAGCAGGCCGGTGTGGATTGCTCAAGCGGCTGCAATCTGGTCGTGCGCCTCTCGCCGTCGACTGCGATTTATCTCTCTGTGCAGACCACGCTGCCGGTGAAGGTTGGCTCCTGGATCTGGGCGCAGGCGGCGCTGGCACGCAAGTCCGTTCCCAATTTCACCAACTATCCCTATGCCGACCCGAACGCCTCGCTCAACGGCATGTCGCTGCGCGCCTGTGATCTCCAGGTCGACAACGTCCACGATGACAACTCGCTCTCCTGCGACCAGCTTTCTCCCAACACCATTGATGATGATGGTGGTTCCTGGCTCTTCGGCGTTGTAGGCCCCGGTGGCCTCAATCACTGGAACTACAATCTGCACCTGCCCACCGGCACTCAGGTCTTGCTCTGGCTGACTCTCGATAACAACGGCAACCTGATTTACCACAAGGGGAATCCCATCTATCGCTATGATCCGGCTTCCCATCTGTACGTGCCTGCTGGATAATTCTGTAAATAAGAGGAACGAGCATGCAAAACGGCACATAGCCCACGCTATGTGCCGTTTTGCATGCTCGTTCCTCTTATTTATTATTTACTATGCAGCTTCTCGCGAAATTGCTCTTCAAGACTGCGCACAATATGCTCGACGAACTCGTCATCAAACTCCGGGGAGACTTCGCGCATGGAGGTGAGCGCTGGATGCAGCTCCTGCCTCAGTTCGTCAGCATTCTGTACTGGTGATTTCAGACGATGGATGATGAGCGTTCGACCGAACAAACCGACAACACGAACCCAGTAGAGGTGGAGAAGACCCAGCGAATGCCATTGGACCCCTACACTCTCCGGGTCTTCAGTCCTCCTGCCCTGCACCTGTACCCGGGTCGCGTTCCGTTCTCGTGCAGCCAGCGCTTCACGCTGCAATTGCTCTCTGTGCTGCCTTGCCATCGCTTCATTGAATAACTGATGCATCGTCTTTTCCTTTCTGTAGGGACGTTTTGTCCCTACGCCTGCAAGTGCAATATTCATTGCACTCCCTACAAGGTCATCTCGATCCTCTTCTACGGCAGCGAGCCGTATGCAGGCCGCGCAACATTGGGCAGTCTTGAAGGGATGTTTCTTCAAAGCATACGAAAAATCTGGAACGCTATCTTTTCAGGTAGCTATCGAGTATCTTGTTGACATCGGGCATGCCGTTCTGGCGCAGGCTGTACAATCTTTCATCAGACTGCACGAGCACGAGACCGGCGGAGCGCAGAATAGCGAGGTGATGATGCAGCGTCGTCTTTGCTACGCCGAAGTCATCGGCGATCTCCTGCAAGGTATAGCTGCCCGTCGTCAGCTTCTTGAGGATGCGCAGCCGCCGCTCATCGGCCAGCGCCTTCATCAAACGCACGAGGCGTAGCGGTGGTGTGTTAGTATCCTCTGCAATACTCTCGTCGGCCACCGGGTAAATGAATATTTTGGCATCCTGGTACTCGGTAGGGACATTCCAGGGCCGATCAACGTAGCTCGGTATGAGCACTACTTTGCGCAGCCCCGGCTCAGGGACCAGTTCAAAGCCGTTGGTGGCGACCTCTACCAGACGCTCCAGCGAAACCGACTGGCTCAGCGCCCGCTTTGCTTCCACGTCGCGTTCAATGATAGACATGATCTCCGGCTCCAGATCGCGGAAGACGCGCTCGTACCAGCGTTCCAGGATATTCAGTACCTGCCTCTTGGTCTCAAGTGGGTCCTGGGCGAAGAGGTGGCGCAACGTGTGCTGCCAGCCAGCATCTTCAGGAAATGAGGTCTTGAGGAACAACTGCTGTGCCTCCTCATCGCCCTCCGCAGCCCGCAGGATGATATCAAGCGGGGTATGTACCCGAAATCTGCGCTGATAGTAGCCGAACATGTGCAGGCGCAGCTCAAATGGGTCGATAGTTCCCAGATACAACAGGAAGCCAGGGACATCTCGCGGAGCCGGGCAATCATACGCCAGACCGAGCAGGTGCGCCCATATCTCACAGGACTCGCCACCTGCCTCTTTGATGGCGCTAATCAGGGCCGCCCCTGCCTTCTCGCGTATCATTGCGAACCACTCGTCCCCCACCTCATATGCCTGTTCCGGGTTAATCTTATCCTCATCTATTATCAGATGCAGTGTCATCAAGAACTCATGTGCCGCGCTGGCCTCAATCTCTAAGCCAGGTGTAAATCCCCTGCTGCGTTTCGTCGCTACATCCTGTACTGCCATAGCAATACCTCCCACACTGCGTTCGATATTCTCCGTCTATCCGAAAACATTTGTCATTCAATATGTTTATACGTACGAAGTATTTCGTACACTCTAATTATATGGAACGCAGCCTGTTTTGTCAAGGGCAGAGCAGACCTTTTTTGCCTTTTTCAGTATAATTCGTAACAAAATTTTTTCGTATCGTTCTCAAGGACAGAAATGAACCTGTACGGAAGGACGATCTACAGCAAGCGGATTACCCCAGGCCACCGGCAAGGGGATGGCCCAGAAGCGTTAACTGAAGGCCGTGCGAGCGCGAAGCAGGCCACCCGCCCGCATCAGGCCGCCCCTTGCGATTGGCCTGATGCGGGCGGGTGGTCTGCTCACTTCTTTTCCATGCTCTTCAGCGCCGGGCTAACTAACAGGCTCAGTGTAGTCGCCAGGTAGCACGCGCCGACGACGAGCAGGCTGGCGCGAATGCCAATGCTCTGCACAAGGTAGCCGCTGAGGATTACGCCGAGTGGCATGCCCAGGAAAACGCCCGCCGTCGTGGTGCCAAAGACGCGTGCCCGCATCTCCTGCGGTACCTGTTCCTGCTCCACCGTTAACATGATCGGGTTCAGCGGCCCGGCGGAGAGGCCACTGAGAATGTTGGTGAGGACGAGGATGGAAAGAGGCGGCACCGGCGCCATAATCCAGAAGCGCAGGCTGATCAGGATAAAGCAGACCTCGAACGTCAGGCGGCGTGGCAGGCGGTGGCCGATGACGCCGAAGAGCAGCGTTCCCGCGAAGGCCGCGCCGCCAAACGCCGCGACCAGCACTCCGAGCACGACCGCGCTGCCGAAGAAGTGCTTGATGTAGTCTGGGTAGATCACAGCAAAGTGCACCTCGTCGAGCATGTTGGTAATCATCACCGTCAGCACAATGGTCAGGATGAGCGGGCTGTGACGAATGAAGCGCAGCCCCTCCAGCAGATCTGCCACGTATTTGCGTACTCCCTCGCTGCTGGCAAGCGCGGCCATTTTCGGCACCGCCAGCCCGATGAGCAGCGCTGAAATGAAGAATGATACGGCATCGACCAGCAGCAGGTTGCTTGTACCACTGAATGCGATCAGCAGCCCGGCCAGAGGCGCTCCAAGAAAACCGGAAACGCGCCGGATGCCATCGCTGAGCGCGTTGGCTCGTTCCAACGGAATAGTAGTCAGCGCCACGAGGTCTGGTATCATCGATGAGCGGGCAGTCATGCCGGGCGCTTGCAGCAGTCCAGCGCAGAAAACCAGTGCCAGCAGTTGCCAGAAGGCCAGCCCCGTCGTGTAGTAGAGCAGGGGAATCAGCCCCACGCTCACGCCGCTGGTGATGTCGCTCACCACGCTCATGCGCTTATAGCCCAGGCGGTCCACCAGCGCCCCCCCAAAGAAAGCCGAGATAATGGTGGGCAGCGTTGAGAAGAAGGCTGCGATCCCTGTCTTTGTCACGCTGCCCGTCGTTTGCAACACGAACCAGGGCACCGCCAGCGCCATCAGTATATCGCCGACGTAGGAGATGGTG
>DATGLM010000015.1:0-244995 GCA_035294125.1 Ktedonobacteraceae bacterium
GATGAAGATTGTGTATGGTGAGCACTGTCTGACTCCTAAGCACGGCTGTTCTCCTGAGGTGATCTTGGTATTCCTCAGCTTACAGCCTTCTTGGGGGTCGGTCAATTCTTCACCGGCTCGAGTATACACCGTCGTTAATAAAAGGAAGGAAACGCATGTCAACCTCTGAGAACAGCAACGTAGATCGGAAGAAAAACGCATCGTCCATGCCCCAACCCACCGTCCTGCTCTCCGGGCTCGCCATGGCTGAATCGGCTCGCTGGCATGAGGGTCGATTATGGTTTGCCCATTGGGGAACCGGTGAAATCGTTGCTGTAGACCTGAATGGAAAAAGCGAAGTCATCACTCGCCATGCTCCTCCTGCTTTTGGGTGGTCCATCGATTGGTTACCCGATGGCCACCTTCTGGTAACGGGGAAAGAGCTGATGCGTATGGAGCCGGATGGGTCGATGGTTCGCCATGCAGATCTGAGCAGGATTGCTCAACTGGGCTGGAATGAGATCGTCGTCGATGGTCGAGGCAACATTTATGTCAACAGCATCAACTTCGGGTTCCTTGCTGGTGAGCCACCTCAATCCAGTCTGATTGCCTTGATCACCCCGGATGGCGAAGCTCGGAAAGTTGCGGATGATCTCTCTTTCCCCAACGGCATGGTGGTCACCCCTGATAACGCAACACTGATCGTCTCAGAGTCCTTCACGGGTCGGCTTCTTGCCTTTGATATCGCCTCAGATGGCAGTCTCTCCAATCGGCGCGTGTGGGCCTAAGGCCTTGGCCCTGACGGCATTAAACTAGATGCTGAAGGAGCTGTATGGGTTCAGGGAGCTGACATCCGGGCAGTGACGCATCGAGCAGATTCTCCGGAAGGAGTAGTCTATCGAATACGCGAAGGCGGAGAAGTCCTGCAACGCATTGAACACGACAAGGATATTTTCTCAGTGACACTTGGAGGCCCAGATGGCAAGACCCTGTTTCTGTTGGCTACCGAGTTCCGTGGTGCTGATAAGGTGAAGGAAGTAGCTGAGGCCAGAGTTGGGGAAGTGGTCATCTGCCCGGCTCTGGCACCCGGGGCCGGGTGGCCGTGATACCGTCTAGCCTCTCGGGCAAGTACCTTATTTTCAGGGATCAAAAGAAAAGGAGACATCACACGTGCTATGAAACTGACACCCTTTCTCCTCTTCGATGGGAATTGTGCAGAGGCGATGGCATTTTACCATTCCTGTCTTGGCGGAGAGCTGACGATCCTGAAGGTCGGCGACTCGCCCATGAAAGGACAGTATCCAGCGAAGCAGCACAACAAAGTGGTTTATGCCAGGCTCATCAGCAGTTCCATAGACCTTTCGGCAACAGACTGGCTGCATCAGAGCAGAACTCCACATCCAGGCAATACCGTCGCTCTGTACCTGAGCGAAGCGACCTTTACGGAACTCAGAGAGATCGTCGAGAAGCTTTCCCAGGGGGCAGACCCAACACTGCTCGATCCATTACGAGACATGCCATTTGGAAGCTATGGACATCTTGCCGATCAATATGGTGTTCACTGGTTTTTCCAGGGGAAGAGCCGAGAAGAGAAGGTTTGATCTGATTGGTACTCCTGGCATAATGGGAAGTGGAAGCGGCACAGATAGAGACCATTCCATAAAAGAAAGAAGAGGTGGAAGTCATGATTCACAAGATCGAAGCGATGGTTTTGTTCGTCCAGGACCTCGCCGGGTGTACAGCGTTTTATCGGGATACGTTCAAACTTCAGTATCAAGGGAGCGATGCCGATTCTGCCAGTTTCCTTCTGCAAGATGGGTTGTACTTGATCTTGCTCTCGCCAAGAGGTGCCGCAGACCTGTTAGGAACGCAGCCCAATGAGCCGAAGATCGAGGGAGGATCGCGTGGGCTTCTGGCCGCTAGCGTTGCGGATGTCGATGCCGCATACAAGGAACTCAAAGCGAAGGGCGTGACGTTTCTTCGACCGCCAACCGACCAGCGCTGGGGGTTACGCACCGCGCACTTTGTCGATCCTGAAGGCAACCTGTGGGAGATCAACCAGTCTATTGAGGCGAAGACAGAAGGGTAAGCGATGCCATGGTCAAGTGCCTGAGAGAAACCCCATGGACGATCATTGGATTGAAGCAACATCCGAATAACCGTTTTCTTTCTCGGCTCGTGGAATAGATACACGTGCAAATGGCAAGAACATCCAGGCTCTCCATCAGTCATCCCGAATGCAAGAGAGAAAAGAAAGGAACCACCTATGAACACACATGGTCAGCACCATTTCCCCAAAGGCCTCGACACCCCCGCGCGGCCTGCGGTGGTTGACCGGGCCAGCTGGCAGACGGAACTGGACAAGCTGCGCGTTCGGGAAAAGGCGCACACCCGCCAAGGGGATGCGATCGCGGCGGCTCGAAGGCGCTTGCCGATGGTGGAGGTAGACCCCTCCATCCAGCTTCTCGGCCCGCACGGACCGGTCCCGCTGCTGGAGGTCTTCGAGGGCCGACGACAGTTGATCGTCTACTCTCACATGTGGTACACCGGTCAACCTGCCGAAGCCCAGTGCGAGAGCTGTACCTTCTCCACCACCCACATCAACGAGCTGTCCTACCTGCATTCCCGCGACGTGACCTACGCCACGTTCTGCGAAGGTCCCTACGAGGAGAGCTCGCGCTATCGCGACTTCATGGGCTGGACCGTTCCCTGGTACTCGGTGCCGCTGGATGCCGTGGACCAGCTGGTCGCAGACCGGCACTTCGGCATCCTGGTCTGCTATCTCCGAGACGGTGACCAGGTCTTCGAGACCTACTGGACCACCGGCCGCGGCAATGAAGTGATGGCACCGTCGTACGGACTGCTGGATCTGACCGTCTACGGTCGGCAGGAGTTCTGGGAGGACTCGCCCGAGGGCTGGCCGCAGCGGTGGGATTCCAAAGGTGACCAGATGCGGCTGGACGGCCGCCCAACTGCCCAATGGTCCCGGCTTGCCGCCGGACACTCCGACGACCTCGGCACCAAAACCACTGCCCCCAACGGTCGCCCAAAGCAGCCATGAGCCTATACGTGCAACACCGATGTGGTGCTGACACGCAGCGCGGCGTCCAAACTCACCGTGGCCATGCTTGGTGGAGGTCGCGTGTTGGGAGTCGACGCTGCGGGAGCACTCCCGACTGGTGCGGGTGGTGGAAAGCCGAGAGGGATGCATGAGGTGAAACTTCGACCGAAATCACGTGGGAACGGTGGAAAATCAGCGGATTGGTGAACAGCCATTCGAGGCTGTGAGCCTGTACCGATTTTCCACGTCGCTTTTTCAGCAGAGAGACGTTTTGACGATGCAGGTCAATTGGTTACAAAAAAAAATTGCAAACAGAAACAACTAACTCACCGAGAGGAGGAGACACCTTAATCACTCCTGGGTCAGTGTCTTGACTTTTGGGTCCACCATATTGGTGCTAGCTGACAGGGTTAGAGAAGAATAAGATAAAAGGAGAGGACAATGACAACAGCAAACGGAGAACCAAAAGAGGAAGACGCCAAAAAGTTCTTTCAAAAGACGGCACACTCATTGCCTTCGATCAAGCGGGCCAGGCACCGGCGCTCATCCTGGTAGGAGGAGCATTTCAGTATCGGGCCATTGACCAGCCGACGGCGCAACTGGCGGCACTCCTGGCTCAGCAGTTCACGGTGTTCCACTATGATCGGCGGGGGCGAGGTGACAGTAGTGATACACAGCCCTATGCAGTTGAGCGTGAGATAGAAGATCTTGAAGCACTCATCAATGAGGCCGGGGGATCGGCGCTCGTATTTGGGATGTCCTCAGGTGGGGCTCTGGCCTTTGAGGCAGCGGCGCGAGGTCTTGCGATCACCAGACTTGCCGTGTATGAGCCACCTTTCAACGCTGGTGACGAGCAGGCACGCCAGGCGGCAGAACACTATACGCGAGAACTCAGTGCGTTGCTGGGCGAGGGACGGCGGGGAGATGCTGCCGCGTTCGCCATGACGACGTGGGGTGCACCTGCCGAAGCGATTGCCGGTATGCGTCAAACCCTTATCTGGCCGCTCTTCGAGGCGGTGGCACCGACACTTGCTTACGACAATGCTATCATGGGAGATGGTTCTATCCCCACAGAACGGCTGGCATCTCTCACCGTCCCCACGCTGGTCGTGGCAGATGGAGCAAGTCCCGCCTTCATGCAGAATGCCGCGCAAGCGGTGGCACAGACCCTCCCCAACGCGCAGTTCCGTATCCTGGAAGGGCAGACGCACGATGTCGCTCCGCAGGTTCTTGCTCCTGTGTTGGTAGAGTTCTTCAATCGATGAGGCGGTAGCTGTCCGCACCATTTGTCGTTCATCAAACGAAAGGAGATTGTCATGCCTACCAAACAAGGAGACGTTGGCCTGCTCAAAGAGCCAGTCGCCCAGCAATTGCTCGAGTCGAAGAGTTTAGCACACCTGGCCTACAACTGGCGCGACGGAACACCCCGTGTCGTACCTATCGGATTCCACTGGAACGGAGAGGAAATCGTGCTGGCAACAGCAGTGGATGCCCCGAAAACGAAGGTCCTCACGAATGGTACAAAGGTGGCCGTGAGCATCGATCGCGATGTGTCGCCTCCCAGGATTCTCCTCATTCGCGGCACGGTGCGCACCGACGTGGTCGAGGGTCTCGCCCCGGAGTACGTTGCGATGATCCGCCGGACGATGAGCCAGGAAGACGCACAAGCGAACCTTGCTGGGGCAGCTCGCCTCTATCCGCGCATGACGCGCATCTTCATCCACCCGGACTGGGTCGGGCTTCTGGACTTTGAGACGCGCCTGCCCAGTGCAGTTGAGCGCGCTATCGAACGAACCTGAGCCGATGCGAGAACAGAAGGAGGTTTTACATGGCTGAACTGCACACTCTGCTGACCGGTCTTATGTTCGGCGAGTCACCACGCTGGTACGATGACCGCCTCTGGTTCTCCGACTTCGGCGCCCAGGAGGTCGGAGCCGTCGATCTCTCTGGCAAGCATGAAGTCATTGCCCGCATCGCGGGCGCTCCCATGGGGCTGGGCTTCCTGCCTGATGGTCGCCTGCTCATCGTCTCCATGCGCGACGGTCTGCTCCTGCGCCGGGAGCCGGATGGCAGATTGGTAACTCATGCCGATCTGAGTTCCCTTTCTCGCTATCCCTGGAGCGACATGGTGGTAGGCGGTCGGGGCAACGCCTACATCGGCAACCTCGGCTTCAACTTTCCAGGTGGTGAGTTCTCCCCTGGCATCCTGGTTCTGGTCACGCCCGATGGCGAGATCAGGCAGGTAGCCTATGGCTGCGCCTTCCCCAACGGTATGGTCGTGACCCCAGACAACGCGACGCTGATTTTGGCAGAGTCCTACGGCCATAGACTGACGGCCTTCGACATTGATGCTTCCGGCAACCTGTCTAACCGACGGCTGTGGGCAGACCTCGGTAGTGGTTACCCGGATGGCATTTGCCTCGATGCCGAGAACGCTGTCTGGTACGCGGATGTTCCCGCCAGGCGTTGTGTACGTGTGCGCGAGGGCGGCGAGGTGGTGCAGACCATCGAACTCGACCGCGGCTGCTTCGCCTGTACGCTGGGAGGCGCGGACAGGAGAACCCTGTTTCTGATGGCTGCGGAGTATCCACCCACCAGTTGGGGGCCGGAAGCGAAACGTACAGGTCAGGTTCTCACCGCGCAGGTGACAGTGCCGGGCGTTGGTTGGTCGTAATCTAAGACCGTGTTTTGGAATGCGCGGCGGTAATGCTGCATGGCCAAAAGAGCAAAATAGGAGAAGTTTTCTGCTTTGTAAGATGGTAGAATGTCTTGCATGCAATTAGGGAGCGGAAGACCTTTGTTTCAAGACGTCCAGGAGAGCATACGACTCAAGTTGGGAGAAACGCAGTCGTTCCGTTCTGGGGTCGTTCTGCTTCAGCCTCAAAGAGAGGGACTGGAGGAGCCTTTCGGCTCCCATTCAATTGGCAAGGAGAGGAATGATGAAATTTCTGCTTACCTCTGGTGGCATCAGCAACGACAGCATTCGCAACGCTCTGGTTGATCTGCTGGGCAAACCGATTGCCAAGTCCAGCGCCCTCTACATTCCCACCGCGCTGTACGCCAACCCCAATGGTCCGGTCATGGTCGCCCGGCTCATCCGCGGAGAGACCAACAGCGCTCCATTCCCTGACGGATTCGTCTCCCTGTGCGAATTGGGGTGGAAGTCGTTGGGCGTGCTGGAGCTCACCGCGCTGCCCAGTATCGATGAAGAGCGTTGGCTCCCGCTGGTCCAAGAGACGGACGCCCTGCTGGTGGAAGGCGGCGATCCCCTGTATCTGTGCTACTGGATGCGGCAATCCGGACTGGCCGACCTCTTGCCGCAGCTTGGGCGCGAGACGGTCTATGTGGGACTGAGCGCCGGGAGCATGGTGATGTCCCCCAGCATCGGGGAGGACTTCGTCGGCTGGAAGCCGCCCACCGGTGGCGATAGAACGCTGGGACTGGTTGATTTTGCGCTGTTTCCGCACCTGGATCACCCCTCTCTGCCGGACAATTCCATGGCCAATGCTGAAAAATGGGCCGCTGGCATGCCGGTGCCAGCGTACTTGATTGACGATCAGACCGCCATCAAAGTGATCGACGGAGCAGTCGAAGTGGTCTCCGAAGGCCATTGGAAACGGTTTACGCCCTAATGGTGGCGGACAGTCTGGGGGACTGTCAGAAGGGGAACGGGTTCGTGGATGCCGCGCCAAAGGAGCGAGGAGCAGCCGTATCATCGCCAACTGGATCAGTGTTTCGCTGGTCTGCACTTTTTGCTCGTAAACTTTGCTCATTCTCCTGTTGCGAGAAATCCAACTGAATGTACGATCCACGACCCAACGGAGAGGCACCACGCTGAAGCCACGGGTGCCGGAGGCCGCATCCGCCCAAATCTTTTTCAGACGCGGCACGAAAAACTTGAGTCCTGCGAGCAGACAACGGGCTCCCCTGGTGTCATGCATGTCGGCAGGGGTCACATAGATAGAAATGGGGATGCCCAGCGTAACACGGTCTAAGAAAGGATAGCAATCATGTTTCACAATATCATGGCGATTGAGTTGTTAGTACGTGACCTGGCCAGATGCACAGCGTTTTATCGGGACACGCTCGGGCTTGAAGTGCAAGAGAGCGAGAGTACTTCTGATTCTATCTCGTTCCAGATGGGAAACGTGCATTTTTTCCTGCTGGGGGTCTCAGGTGCTGCACAGATGATCAGTGAGAAGCCGCTTGAACTGCAAAGCGGAATGGGGAGGAATACCCCTTGTGTGGAATATCGGTGCAACCCTCAACGACCAACCGGAACACATTTGGAGTACAAGATCAGAGCTAGAAGAGAGGCTCCTGGCGGATACGTGTGAGTACTGTGGTGCTCATGAGCAATGTCAGGTGCATCACGTCCGCGCCCTGAAAGACCTCCAAGTAAAAGGAAGGCAACCAAAGCCCCAGTGGATGGTGCTGATGGCCGCCCGACAGCGCAAAACGATGGTCGTCTGCCGAACTTGTCACGGAGACATCCATGCCGGATGCCCCATGCGCCGCAAAGAGACGCAAACCGGCTTCATGCATGGCGAACCCGTGGCAAGCCAGCAATGGAGAAGTGAAAAGACACTGTAAGACTGGAGAGCCGTGTGCGCTGAAAGGTGCAAGCACGGTTCGGCGGGGGGCGGATGGAAACGTGATAACCACTGTTCGGAAGTGGACAACACGCGCCAGCCGCCTACCCGACCACATTACTGACTATTTGTTTACACGACATGGTGTTCATTGGCAGACAAGCGGTACTGTATCGGCTCGCGTCCGTGAACTGGGGAACAAGCTTGGCGTTCAAGACTTATCTGCGCATCGTTTTCGCCATTCGTTTGCAGTTGCTCTGCTTAACTATGGTATTCGAGAATCCGCGCTTCAGAAACTGATGGGCCACGCAGACTTAGGCATGACATTGGAATATGCTCGTATCCTCGATGAAACAGTTGAACGGTCATTTACAGAGGCTGTTTCACAGATGGAAGAGGGGCCAAACAGTTGGGTTCCAAACTTCTTTGTGCAAGAGGATTACACGCTCTTCGCCGAGGGAGATTCCGTGAGCTGGATTCAACTGCCTGTCGGCTTTTGCCGCAGAAATCCCAAATTGCATTGTGAGAGTGATGTCAAGTGTTTTCTCTGTGAGCGTTTCTGCGCGGCACCTCAAGATCTGCCACGGCTCCAGCAAATGCATGAGCGATTTATGAAGTTGGGCCTTGATGTCGCGCAAACGAGTCGCGCCTCACTCGTCGCCGACGACATCCTCCCCCCCCACCACCTTATCGGCATCGAGATTCGCGGGCGAGCAGAAGCGCACCCCGCAGGAGGCAAGCAACTCCAGCCCGGTGGCGACCCCGCCTTCATCCGCATCTGGCCCACCCACATCGTCTCCTGGGGCATCGAGCAGGAGGACTACCACCCCTATAGCCGCGATGTGGATAAGACGGGAACAAGAGAAACGAAAGCAGCAGGAGAGAAATGACATGGTAGGCCCAGCTACAACTGCATCGCTCCCTGGCACCCGTCCACACCTCGCCTCCGTCGAAGAGAGGCGAGGTGTGGACGGGTACGATGTCGAGAAGAAAGCCATAGATACAGAAACGGTCCTCGTTGTTGCAGAGAAGGTAACCCATCACGCACAGCCCCGAAGAAAGCCTCTTCGATCCTATCCCATGGCAAGGAGTCAAAGATCGGGCAGGCCAGCCAATAGTCCCTCCTGTCCATCGGTCACGAGCAGATCAATCTCCCAAAGTGAACTGCGGAGTTCCCCGACACGGAAGCGAAACGATCTCCGGGACACTCTACGCTATATCTTCCCTCACATGCTATAATAGTGATACATGCTCCAGGAGGCGACAATTTCTTGTGGTAGCGGGAGGGCGAGATGGAGCCAGCAGCCATGTAAAAGAGCAAGACGTGAGCGCGGGAGGGCCATCTCTTTCGTGATGTTTAACTCATATGAGCCTCTATCCTCTTCGACAGAAACAGATATCTCTGGCTCAAATGGACATGATCCATTGCAGCAGGGACAGGATAGCCCTGGGGAGCTATCCACTACCTTCAAGCTCTTTGGCCCTATCCAGCTCTTCAACTACCTGACGCCCATTTCTGAACGCACCGACTGGTATCGTGCGATTATGCGCACCTTCTTCCGACAGAGCCGCCACTATCGCTATCAGCTCACTGCTGAGGATGTCATGGAGGCGGTGCGCGAGGAGACTGGACAGGAATATTACCTGGAGGCCTGCAAGGCAGACCTGGAGCGGCTGGCTAAATGGGGCAATCTCACCACACTCTACGATACGAGCAGAGTCACGACCATCGCCGATTTTTATTCTCCCATTCTGCGCTACCAGGCCACCCCCGAGGCGCTTGCCATCGAGGCCTTTCTCGCCAGCCATGTGCGTATCGGAACGAGCGAGGGCGGACTCAGCCAGGGAGACCTCTCGCTGCTCTGGCAGTCGCTTGAGCAAGTGGACAGATGGCTGCAGGAGGATCAGGCGGCCTGGACGCCCGAGCGCCGTCAGGAGATCGCCGATCTGTGGCAGCGGGCCTTTACGACCTGGGAGAAAATCACCAACGACGCGGCCCAATACCTGAGCAGCATGTATCAAAGTTCGCAGCAAATCGCCGACCTGGCATCCTATCTTGCCTACAAGAATATCGTGGTCAACTACATCCACAACTTCGCCCAGCAGCTTGTACACTACAGCAACACGATTCGCACTCTGCTCTCCACCTGGTCGCCTGGCGGCAAAAAAACGCGGCTGCTCCAGATCATCATGTCGGCGCCATCTCCGATGCCGTCGCTTACCGAGAATATTGACGTGTGGTATGAGGATGTCAGGCGGCAGATCGAGGCGCTTGAGCGCTGGTTCCTCGATAGTGGCAACGTCGATCTATTTGTGCAAGCGGCTGGCAATGCGGTACAGAAAGTTGTTCATCGCGCCTATGCACTCGCTTCCTCCATGCGCCCACAGACCGATTATGTAAGCATGCTCTCTACCCTCGCCAGTGAACTCATGCTGGTTGAAGACCTGGAGACGGCGCAGCTTCTCTTCGCCACCGCTTTTGCCAGCGCCACGCCGATCCACCTGCCGGAAGGCTTTACCGGCGAACCGGAGGTAGCAAGTGCGCTGGATGAGCGCAGCACGTGGCAGAGTCCGCCAACGGTCGTCCGCTCTCTGCGCCCCATCTACAAAGGCAACGTGGAGCGCACTATTGAGCAGCCCATGAAGCATAGCGAGCAGGAGCTGTATCAACTCAAACAGCAGCACGATGCCGAAGTCGCTCTGCAGCAGCAACGTTTTGAGCGCCTGCTGCACGGGCAGATACTTGATGTAGGGGAGGTTGGTGAGATTACTTCGCAAGAGCGCGCGGCGTTGACTGAGGTCATCGATGGCTGTCTCTGCAATCCCGCGCTTGAATATCGCCTGCCAGATGGATCGCTGGTTACGCTGCTCAATCGTTATGAGTCCTGTTATGTCGCCCTGCGCTCCTGCGATGGTGTACTCCTGTTACCGCGCTATCGCCTGCACCGGCAGCGGATGGGATCTGAGAAGGGTGAGGAGGCGTCCTGATGCAAAACGATGAACAGCAGATCTTACTCTATACTGATATAGACGAGGAGTTGTGGGGCAACGCGGCGGGCGCCGAGGAACAGGAACCGCAGGCTGCTCCCCTGCCGGTTCATACGCCGCGCCAGATGCTCCAGGCGCATACGATCTTGCTGGACAACCCTATCGTTTCGCTCCACGACGATGCCGAGGCATACCGACTGGTGCGCACGCATTTCCCGGCGCTCGCGAAATGGCACGAACAGCATACGGGCTGGCGCATCCAGCGTGGCCCGTCGTTTTTCCGCCTGGAGCGACATCTCCAGATGCCCGTATCACCATTTCTCGACGACAGATTGAAGAGGCCGCGCGATTTCGTCTGCCTGACCTGGATTCTCTGGTTCGCGGAGCAGCGCTTTCTTGCAGGAGGCGGCAGAAACCAGCAATTTCTGCTCTCGCAACTGACTGAAGAACTCCAGCGACAATCCGAGCCTGGGCCGGGAACCGCGCTGGATTTTCGCAATCTGCAAGACCGCTATAGTATGCGGCGGGCGTTGGAATATCTGACGCAGCTTGGGGGGCTGCAAGCGCTGGAGGGAGAGGTGAGGAGTTGGGCGGAAGATGCGCCCGATCAGGAAGTGCTCTATGAATTTACGCCGATCAGCCACTCGCTGATCGAGGCGCTAAGCGAGCAGAGAGTCTCGGCTATGGCAAAGCGCATCGCCACGCAGAATAATCACCTGCTGACATCCGATCTGGGATTGCCTGCGCTGGCCCAGGACCTGCCGCCTCTGGTACGAGTATGGCGCACGCTGCTGCTTGGCCCGGCCCTCCTGCGCTACGACGATGCCGCCGCCTTCGCCGCGCTCGTCGCCCATGCCGAACAGGTGAGCGAAGAACTTGCACAGAACTTTGGCTGGCTGCTGGAACTGAACAGCGACTATGCCTGCATTGTGCGCGGCGGGACACTCTCGGCGGCCGCCGGTCCGACGCTGGCACTGAACAGCGCGCTTGACCAGATCATTCTGCTGCTCTGCACGGCATTCCGCGAGTCGGTCGAACAGGGCCTTTGGTCGCCCGATGCCTATGGCTGCCTGCATATCAGCAGCTTCGACATCAACACGCTCTTCAGCGATCTTCGCCTGCGCTACGGCTCCTACTGGGGAGCAACGGTCAAAGAGAGCAAGGCGACCGATCTGCTCAATGATATCTACGCCCGCATGCGCTTGCTCGGCCTGCTGCGCGGTCCCGACTTGGAAGGGCATATGCTCATCCTGCCTACCGCAGCCCGCTACAGCGTTAGCTATGACCGCGAGCCGACGGAAACAGAGCCAAGCGCTACAGATTCGCCTGCGCCAGCAGCAAGCAGCGCACGCCCAGCACGCACTCGTAGCAGGAAGACGGAGATAAAGAACGTCGCGCCACAAATGACATTCGATTGGGACGATGCAGACAACGACGGGAGAACAAAGGGGCAATAGTAAGGAATGCAGATATGATAGCCAGTACCGAAAATCGAACCCTCTGGGATGAATCAGGAAGCCGGGCCGCTCGTATGCAGGCAGAGATACTCCAGCAGGTGCCAGATGGCCCACCGGGCTATCGACTGCGCCGTATTATCCTCACGAATTTCTGGCTCTACGACCACCAGGAATTCGAGCTCCCGCATGGTCGCCTTTTCCTGGCTGGCGATAACCGCTCCGGCAAGTCAACGGTGCTCACTGCCGCCATTACGCTTGCTCTCGACGGTGACTATCGCCCCGAACGTATCGATACCTTCGGCAAACGCGAGAAGCGCATCGACTACTACATCCTCGGTAGCCTCGAATCGCAAACGCCATATACCCGCGACAATCGCACCAGCTATGTTGCGCTGGAGTTTGAATGGTGCGATCCCGCTCATCCTCCCTTTACCTCCGAACTGCGCATGCGCTGGGAGCGCGGCGAGCGCGAAAGTGCGCGCTTTTTCACTATCGGCCTGGCCTTCCACGGCAACCGCAATAACGCCACGCCAATTACATCGCTGCGCTTCCTTATCACCGATGGCTCACGCCTGGAATATGATATTCCCACTGTTCAAGGCAGGGGTGCGGCAAGATACGCCTGCGACCTGAAAACCTTCAAAAAGACGCTGGCCGATCACGGCATGATCTGCAACACGCAGGCAGAATATGAGCAGAAGGTAGCAAGCTACCTCTTCAACTTTAGCAACATCAACGATTTCCGGCGGCTAGTCAGGCAGTTGCTCTACCTGCGCCAGCCCAACATCAGCAGTGTCCTTTCCCTGGAAGCGGTGCGCGAGTTCCTCGATCAATCGCTGCCCGCACTGCCCAGCGAACTAGTACAGCATGCAGCCACGACGCTGGAGATCATGGAATCGTTGCAGGAAGAGATCGAGCGGCGCAAGGACGCATATGCCGCAGTCGAGCGATTGCATAAGGCACAGCAAATCGTCATCATGGCGCGGGCGCGCCTCTCAGCCTGCGAGTATATCCACGTGCACCTCAAAGCCGACGAAATCGCGGCGGCACTGCAACGCATCCAACGTGCCATCACGCGAGCCGAAAACGATATCAGGCAGCTTACGACAAGTATAGAGAAGCTGCAAGAAGAGCAATTTCAGATCGAAGGCCAATTGTCCGCGCTCAAAGATAGCGAAGGCTTGCAGGCGGTCCAGAAAATCGCTGCGCTCCAGGGAGAGGTTGCCGATCTCGAACAGGACTTGCAAGCGCAACAAGCGACGCTCGACGACTGCATTCGTCACCGTGAGCAGAGGACGGAGCAGATCGAAAAGGCAGGCAAGGTCTTCGATCAGGCCCGGCAGAACAGCGAGCAATTGCTTGGCACACTCCATACTCTGGCTACGGAGCAAGCGCTCTGGCAACTCGCAGCCGATCAGCTCGCGGAACTTCTCAAACAGGTCCGAGGGCTTTTCTCCGATGCCGCCTCTTTCGACGTGACCGCGCAAGTTTCTACCTTGCAGGAGGTGCCCGTCCAGGAGCGTCTCAGATGGCTGCGCAGCCTCAAACAACTGCATCAAGAACTTGCTGATACCACAACCAGATTGCAGATCATACAACAGCAGGAAATAGCGGCTTTCGAGGCACTGGACGAAGCAACGCGAGCCTTTGGTCAGGCCCGCGAGCAGGTCTGTCTGGCCCAGCAGAACCTTGCCGATAGAATCGATACGCTACTGGACCAGAGCGATTTGCAAACGTGCTTCATCACCCTGGGCGAGCAGGCCGCGCTCGCCTGGGATGAAGGCGGAACGCCCCAGGAGATCGTCGGGCGCCTGGGAGCGCTCCAGCAAGAATATACCGCAGCCGTCGCAGAAACGCTCGACGCACTTGGAGCAGCGCTTGGCCGACTGCAAGAGCGCATCGCAGAGATGAAGGGTGAGCAGGCAGTGAAGGCGGAAGCGCTCTCTCAGGCAAGAGCCACCTACGAGCAAAAGCGTCAGGAACCGGAATATATTCCCCATCGTTCCGAGCATCGATGGCGAGCGCGTAAGCGTCTTGAGGCTAGCGGCATTCCCGCCTTGCCGCTGTATATGCTCATCGACTTTGTGCCCGAAATTGACAGTCAGAGCGCCGCAGCCGGGGGCATCGAAGACCTGCTGGAAGATGCCGGCCTGCTTGACGCGCTGGTTGTGTCCCCCACCCACAGCGCCGCAGCCGATGGCATCCTCCGCGACGAGGGTCTGAGCGACTGCCGTATCGATAGCGAGCAGTTGGATCGCTTCTCTACGCAAAAACGTACACAACAGCCTGCTGGGATTAGCTCGAACGGCCTGCCCGACGGCCAGGGCACGCTCTTGCGCATCGATCCTGCCCTGCGCGACACCTTTGGTGAGGAGAGCGCTTCCTGGGAAGAGGCCGCTCGGCCGATTGTGCAGGTGTTGGAGCAATTCGTCTATCCAGATCTCGCGCAGGGCAAAACCTGGGTGCATGGCCTGCTGCGGGGCATCGCGGGAGATGGAGCAGCGCGCTGTATCGGCAAAGCCACCCGCGTGCGCGAGCAGCAGCGCGAACTGGAGCGCCTGCACCAGTGCTGCATGCAGCTTGAGAGCGAACTTGAGGCCATCGAACGGAAGCTCACAGATATTGCGCAAGAGCGAGATCAGCAAGAAGCGCTGCGCAGTCAGCTTGGTTTCGTCCTGCAAGAAAGCGGAGTAGAAGAGCAACTTGCCGCCCTCAAATCCTCACTCAGCCTGCTCACACAAGCGCAAAGTCGCTACCAGCGAGAGCATGAGAAAGTCCAGGCCTTGCGCCAGCAGATCAGCACATTGAAGGTCCGCCTGCAAAAAGAAGCCGGTGACGTGCCCGTTTTCTCCTCCACCAGCGAAAGCGTTGAACGAGCCTATGACTCGACAAACCGGCTGGAGAGCGAGTACAAGAGTCTTCTCAGCTATCTCGACAACCTGCGCACCTCCTGGCTAACACGCCGATCAGCGCAAATGCAGCTCGATCAGGATAAAGCCGCCGAATGGCGCGCTGAACAGGCAAGGCTGAAGGTCGAACGCGAATTGACAGAGGCTCGCACCCACCTACGAACGCTTGAGCGCCTGGTCGATGAGAAAGAGCACACGAATATCGCCGAACTGCTCGCCAGCCAGCAGCAATTGCAGGCACGGCAGAAGAGCCTTCCCGAAGAACTACGCAAGGCACAGGAGCAGCGTGCAAAGTCCCAGGGCATCATCGAGAGCAAGAGAGAAGAACACACCAACGCCCTCCTCGAAGATGAGCAGGCGCGCAAATTGTGTGACAGCGCCTACCAGTACTTGCTCGTCCAGCTCGACACCTATCCAACCGAAATGCTCATCGCCATCAAGCAGCAGTTGAATATCAAGCCGCGTCTGGCAATAGCGCAGGATGTACTGGGCGAGCCGCTTGCGCCGGAAGAAGACGCCTATCAAGCGATGAAAAGCCGACTGGAGAGGCATGCAGCCGAGGAGCAGAATACATTATTCAAAACGGCCAGTGAAGTCAATAACCTGCTGCACGAGTATGGGCCGCAGTTCGACGAACTGGGCATTATTCGCTTCCTCAACGCCGACCGCATCAATGCGCTCGAACTGCTCACACGCCTGAACGAAGAGCTGCGCCATCACGAGCAATTGCTCGAAGCCAGAGAACGCGAACTTTTCCAGAACTTCTTGCTGGAAGAGATGGCCGATACCGTCGGCAAGCATATTACCGAGGCCGAGCAATGGGTTGAACGCATGAACACGCTGCTCGGCCAGACCGCGTTCGTCGGCGAATACTATCGTCTCAGATGGGTGCCCAGGAAGTCGGATCAGGAACGGGGACAGGAAATTCCTCGCCTCGCCCAGTATCATGAACTCCTGCGCCGCCAGGTCCAGACCTTCAAACAGGAGGAGATCGAGGCGCTTGTGCATGCGTTCCGCCAGGAGATAAACACGCTGAGAACGCAGGCGACCGGCGCAGCTACTTTTACCGAGGCTCTTGCCCACGTTCTTGATTACCGCACGTGGTTCCAGTTTGAGCTATATATCACGCGCAAAAATAGCTCACCGCAACACCTGACCAACCGCTTCTTCAAAAAGGGTAGCGGCGCCGAGCAATTTGTCATGCTCTACATTCCATTCTTCGCGGCCCTCTCAGCGCTCTACGAAAGCGCGTGGGCAGGCGCACCACGTCTCATCGCCCTGGATGAAGCCTTTGAAAAGGTCAGCCAGGAGAATACCCGCAACCTCCTCGGCTTCCTGGCCTCGCAGCAGTTCCAGTGGATCATGAGCGGGCCACGCGCCACCGGCGAAGGCGCTGCCATCCCCGCCTGCGTCAAATATACGATGTTTTGCCAGAAAGAAAAAGAACTGGCCGTCGGCTTCCCTTCGTTCTGGAGCGCAGCGCTACCGGCTGGGAGCAGTATATGACACAGGACGAGCCGAAGGCCATGAACACGCAGCGGGCTGCAGCCTTTTTCCGCCAGCCCGTCTGGTCGCGCCTGCTCGATGCCATCTATGAGAAATATATTGCGCAGGGGCGCATCGTTGGCCAGGTTGTGCTGCACGCCTGCACAGCGGAGGAGCAGCGCGAGATTGCCCGTTTCCTCAAAAAGCGCCTCTCATCGGATGATACGCTGATTGTGCGCCTCGGTGATTTTCAACGCGCGCTCAATGAAAGCGGCTTCCCGTGCGAACTGGCGGCTCTGCTGGCCGCGCTCTACCCCCAGCGCTCGCACGTGACCAGACCACAAGCGCGCGAGAGGCGCGTTCAGGCTCACCAGCGCTTCTATGATGATCTTTCAGCCCAGGCACTCGAATTGCCTGCCGAGGCAGCCGGGCAACGCTGGCTGCTTCTGGGTACACACGGGCGTGATTACCTGTTCCGGCGCTATAAAAATGAAACTCCCGCATTCCAGGAAGAGCTGCTGCTCTCTGTGCATAACGTCGTTGACGCGCTCAACCACCTCCCCAC
Source organism: Ktedonobacteraceae bacterium (assembly GCA_035294125.1). GTDB lineage: Bacteria > Chloroflexota > Ktedonobacteria > Ktedonobacterales > Ktedonobacteraceae > CADDYT01. Next base: position 17,037 of record DATGLM010000015.1, read on the forward strand.
ACCGCCCGCCTACGAACGCTTCTCACTGTTTGCCCAGCGTATCAGCGGCGATCCGCACTACCTGGATGCGCAGTCTTTCACCGGGCGCCTCTTCCTGCACGCGCTGCAAGACCTCGCGGATCTGGCGCATTCTCAAAGCAGCGAACCGGCGATAGATGGGGAGGATACGCAAAGCACAGGGGAGGCAGCTCCGATGCTGGCCAAACATGGCGATCTCGAAGAGGAGGATACCGCGCCTTCGCGAGAGCGCGAACAGCAACGTCACCTTCTCTACTACGAAGCGGGATTGCTCACCGATACCCTCTCATCCACGGTTGCCGCCTTTCAGCTCGCCCGTGCCGAAGATGCAGCAGGCCAGCCCGACCCGCTTATAACATACGCAGGATCACGCGTCCTGGTTCTGCCCCTGCGTCAATTGCTGGCCTGGGAAAAGCTCGTCCCTGCCTCCAAGCACGTATATCTGTTCGAGAATCCCCAAGTCTTTGAGGACATCGTTGACGAACTCCAGCAGCGCACCATCAGCGGAGACGATGCCCGGCACAAGGCATGGCCGACACTCATCTGCACCGCGGGCTGGCCGAGCGTTGCCGCTATCCGGCTGCTCAACCTGCTCACAGAAGCAGACCCGGCCATTACCCTGCATTACAGCGGGGATTTCGACCTGCCAGGGTTACGGATCGCTGCTTACCTGCAAAAATGCTATCCTGCCCACTGTCGGCTCTGGCACCTCGATGCATCCTCCTACCTCGCAGCCCTGCATCACAGGAGCGCAAGCTTCGACAGCAACGATCTCGCCGCTCTCCAGCGGCTCCCTGTACAATTCGCCTCTCTGGCAGCAGCCATGCAAGAACAGGGCAGGAAAGCGTATCAGGAAGGAATCAGCCATCATCTTCTCTATGACATTACAGAATTGTGAGGAGCAGGTCCGCTTTGTAAGCAGTTCAGACATTCGGTTTCGATTGCTGTGAGGCAAATTTTCTTTTGTTTCTGGCTTGATGACTGGATCACCTCGTACTCCTGGGGCTCCTCGCGCGTTGCCAGCACATAGGCCCGGATCTTGCGCAGGCCTCGTTGCAGGGTCCGCAGGTGGCCGGGCTGATAGCATCCGGGAAACTGGGACTGGAGCTGGCGGAAGATAGCTCCACTGCTGAGAGTAGAGTCGGCCTGGACCAAGGCGAGAATCTGCTCCCACTGTCCCACGAACGGGTCTTTGCAGGTGTGTCTCCAGTTCAGGATGCGCGTGCTTTCCGGGGGTCTGCTGAGCACCCACAGGAATGGCGTCCTCTTTCGCTTCGCTTGCTTTGCAGAGGCAATGCTCGATCGTGATGTCGTCGAGTTCAAAGGATACCAGAGCAGGAGGCGTTCGAGCGGGGTTTTGGCGGCATCATAGGTCCGGTGGATCGTTCTCCCCTGGACCTGTTTGGCGACCAGCTTCATTGAGGGCTGAAAGCAGTTCACATACAGGCGCAAGGCGCGGTACAGTTCAGCCAGTTGCTGATAAGCATGTTCCCCAGCCAGTTGTCCATAGCCGACCACCTGACGCACCACCACTCCATTTTTCTGTTCGACGAAGCACTGGTCCTGCTTCTCATACGGACGTCCTCGCGTAAACGTGATCTGCTCACGCACGCAATACGCAGCAACCTCTTCGTTGATAAACTCCCCGCCGTTTCTCACCTGTTCCTCCTTGTCGGTTAAGCAACCGGAAATCGCGTGCGACAGATCTCCTTCCACTTGCCTCACGACCCTCGTCCTTTTGTCAGCAGTATAGCGCTTGCCTCCTGGTCTGACCACAGGTCATCGGTACGCTTGTGGCCTCGTAGCAGCGTCACTGGCTTCCAAGAAGAGAAAGACGAAGGGGACCAACAGAGGAAGATTTTCCTGAGGCAATGCAACGATCAGACTGTTTGGTGTCCCAGAAGCGTTTGCCCTCCCGCTCGGCGAGGCTCCAGCTTAACCTCGTTTAGACAACTGCCGGGTTCCCTAAAAGTCCTTCATCGGTTGTGCCAGGCTCTATCGGGAGAATAGTGGCCGAGAGCAATCAGCCCGAGGCGGTACGTTACCCGTTCGGCATCATTGAGATGAAGAAGCGCGACCGTGGCGCGCCCACTTGCGGTAATCCCTTCGATACGACCGCCGTTGAGGCGAAAATGGCGATTCCATCGCTGCTCACGTGGGTTGAAGAGGAAGACGATTTTGTCTGAGAGCGGGTCGACCGAAGCGAGGTCCGAACCTTTGAACCGGTTGCAATTAAAGCAAGCCCACGCCAGATTCTCAGAGGAAGTTGGCCCCCGTGCTTCTCGGCAATTACATGATCAGGCTCGTGCGGATAGTACATGTCTGCTTCGTGGATGAGGCAGTATTCACATCGTCCCTGCGCGCGTTCTTGCACCTGGCGCCGGAGACGTTCGGGAACGGCGGGTTTCCTGGCCATATCCTCAGGACGCCTGCTGTCTTAACTGTTGGTGAGCCTCAAGCTTGACCAGCTCCATCAGGTATTCAATCACCAGATAGCTCTCCAGTTCCTGGCGTTCCTCTTCGCTCAGCGAACCATCACGCTCAGTATGGATGAGTTTGTAGGCTCGTTCAGCCACCTCAGGTGAGGGATGGAACGCCACGATTTGTTCAGGTGTGGGATGATGCGCCAGAAACCGTGCGATTTCCGTGGCGGCTCGTGTTTTGAGTAACATAGGCGGTTCCTCCTTCTATAGCAAAGGATGCCGTGCGCAAAGGCATGGTATGATATGCTCTTGATGTTGCATCAAGAGCATATCATAAAGAGCGGTTACGTTGCAAAAACACGGTGAACTCCTGTACCTGCTACAGCACATGTATACCACCGCAACCACGCTCAATCTTTTTGGCTAACGCTGGACCCTGCGTCGGTTTTTTGTTTCCGTCTTTGTAGATCTTTTCCTTCTCTGAGCTGCCGACGTTGGTGTCGCTTGTGCTCGTTCTGGATGCTCTTTTGCACGAATCCAGGCAAGAAGCGCTTCAACGCGAACATATTGGCGATGATGAAGACGAATTGAGGGGAAATCCTCTTCTTTGGCCAGTTTCCAAAGGAATGTACGGCTAATGCCGAGCAATTGTGCGACCTCCGACATACTCAGCAACCAGCGGGGAGTACATTCTAGACGTCCAGATTCTGTAATTGTAATGTGATACAGAGCGGACTCGATAGCGACGCCCCCTTGCCCTTTTGCTGGTACCTGTCCCTGCAGTTGCTGCATAGCGTTCAACCTTTCTCGCGCCCGTTGGATTTCTGGGTGGGGATCACCAAAGCGAAAAGAGCCATAATACCGTTCGAGAAAGGACAATAGCTCTTGTTGTTCCTCAATCTCTCGTTCGCGTATGTAGTGTTCCAGTGCATCCAGACTCACTACACGACGAGTTCCGATATGGAATGAGGGGATCTCACGCCGGTACAACAACCAGCGAGCTTTCTGCGTGCCAATCGTTAAGAGTTCGGCGACTTCTGGTGCAGTCAGCACCAGACGCGTCTTTACCCTCAGTTGCCCGTATTCGTTGAGGTGAAAAACCAGGACACGTGGAATGTGTCCTGGTTGCGATGGAGATTGTTGCATAGGATTGTTTCTCCTCCCTTCCAACCAAAGCGTGAGCATCCTGATCTTCATCTGTCAGACGTCCGGCACAGAACCTCTTGAAAGAGCTCTCAAATTGCCTGTGCCAGAAGAAAAGTAGACTCAGTGTTTAAGTACCATAGAAATTACTCTTTTTCAAGAGCCAGGAGACGCCATTGCGCGAATCAGCTCATGCAGCGCATCCGGCAGCGGGAGGGAACGACAGCTTGATCATCTTAACACAGCCTGGGGTTTTCCAAAAAAACCGCTCTTTATCTCACGAAGGGGGTCTGTGACCTCTTGCCTATCCTTGTTCCTTCCAGCGTTTGCCCTTGCCTCGCCTGGACTGCCAGGTGAACATTGACTGCTCCGAACATACCTGGGCCTCTCACTCCTAACTCCGCTGCTCAGAGAAATGCTGATACCGTTTCACCGAGACGAGATCAGCGACGCCTAGCTGTTCCCGCAAGGCTGCCAGACCGCCTCCTGTCTGTAAAAAGCGGATGGCATAGGTATCGCGCAGCATGGACGGGCAGATGGGCGTCCTGCTGAACCCCGCCCGCTGGCTCAGCCGCTTAAACAAGAGGGTGAGACTATTCTTGGTCAGGGGATGACGCCGTCGGTGAGCAAGAGCCGATCCTGTGCCTCTGGCACCGCAGGCTCCCAGATCGGTGTGAGACGTGCCTGATCCAGATAGGCGTACACGGCGCGCTGTCCGTCTTTCGACAAGAGGAAGATGCGGGCGTGTCCCCTTTTTCCGCACACTGTTACCGTCCCGCTGGTGCGGTCCACATCCGCGAGGCGCAAACAGCACAGTTCGCAAACCTGAAGGCCGGTGTCCCACAAGAGCCAGAGGATGGCGCGATTGCGCGCCGTCATGCCAGCATTCTGCCCTCCAGGCGAGCCTGTGAGCTGGCAGGCACGCAATAGGCGAACAAATGCCTCTGGCTCCACCGGTAGAGGCAATCCCTGCTGGGCTTTGGGTACGCCGTCTTGCGGAAAGGGCGTTTCTGAGACATACCACTGCCGAACCAGCCAGTTGCAGAAGGCACGTGCCGAACGCGCGTAGGCCGCAACTGTACTGACGGTTCGCCTCGCCCCGGTCCGAGCCGACGGCGCGATGGACAGCTCGCTCAACCAGGTTCGCAGGGATGTCGTAGTCAGGGAGCGAACGTCGGAGAGACAGAACTGCCTCCACAGATAGCGTCGCAAGGCTCCCAGCGAGGTCTGATGCCACTGCAGCGTTTTGGGGGCGCGCCCGCGTGCATGCATCTCCTGCACATAGGCCGCAATGGCCTGCTCAATGGTGATCAGGGTACGATGGCCGACCTCGTGTTCCACAGTGGTGCTGCTCGCCGTGCCAGGGGGTAGTACGTGCATGGGCTGAGCCTGCTCGGAGTGCTGGTCAGCAGCCGGGACCGCTTCTTCAGGGAGGTGCGGCTCTGTTGGGAATAGCTTCGAGCGATCTCCCTGGATGAGTTCTGGTGGCCAGGGTTCTTCGCGGTGGCTAGCCTGTGCGGGCCTTTCCTCGGATACTGGCAGTGGCCCGGATGTACAGGCCACCAGGGAGAAGCGGAGCAGGGGCAACACGAACTCCCCTTCACCATCCGCAGCGGTCGTGTGGGTCCCACGCAGCAGGGCGTGCCGCAGGACATCGAGGTACTCACTCAGCACAACCGGATCGACCTGCTCAACACGCTTGCTCAGTTCGTGCTGCTGGGCCTGCGAGAGGACCCCGGAGGCCAGCAGTCGCTGCAAGGGCGTCTGGGCCGCATCATAGACGCGACGCATCTGCTCGCCCTTGAGAACTTTGGCATGGAGCTTGAGGGAGGGCTGAAAGCAATTGACCACGAGGCGCAGTGTCCGGTAGACCTCACGGAGTTGAAGATACGCCTGCACTCCCGCCAGCCGCACACAGCCCACCGCCTCGCGCACCACGGCTCCATTCTTCTGCTCGACATGGCATTGATCGTTTTTGGCCCCTGGGCGTCCGTGCGTGAAGGTCAACTGTTCCCGTTCACAATAGGCGACCAGCTCCGCATTGAGGAACTCAGCGCCGCTATCGGTGTCAATGCCCAGCAGGGGAAATGGGAAGAGCATGCGAGCCTGCACAAGGGCGGCCAGCACCGCTTCGGCGCTCTTATCCAGCAAGGGGAGACATTCGGTCCAGCCAGTAGCGAGGTCGGTGAGCGTCAGGGTGGAGAGAAACGTCCCGTCGAGATGGTCGCCACAATGGGCTACCAGATCCATTTCCACAAAGCCTGGACGATTCTCGTCCCATCGGGAGAATACGCGCATCGGGACCTGGCCCTTGTTCGATGAACCAGGAGTGGTCGTGGACAGACCATACAGGCGGGGTTTGTGTTGCGTGCGCAAGAAGCGCTCCGCCGTGGAGACACTCATGGCGAGCAACTGGCGGCGCTCTTCTTCCGTGAGGCTTAGGTGACCGTGCTGTTCCAGCAACGTCACCAGCGTGGGCAGCGACGGCAGGAGCCGTTTGGCACACACGTAGTGAGCCGCCTTCCAGCTCAGAAACAGGGCTTGCTGCACTGCTTGACCGTACCGGGGAGATCGATGACGCTTGATGGTCTGCTGGTCATGCTCCCCATGGTTGAGCAGTTCGATAGCATACTTGCGGCTGTAGCCCGTCCACTCCACAAACACATTCAGCAGAAGCGTTTTCTGGGCCGGGGATGCCTGCCGGTAGCGCGGAGCCAATAGCCGGAGCAGCGCACGGCAGGCCTGAAAGCCAGGTGAGACTCGGTGAAGCATAGGTGTGTCCTGCCTCCAAACAACGAGATTTCCATCGGTGAAGGGGGCAAGGAGACCCATCAGCGTGTCGCAGTGCGTACACCCGCTTCGTACTCCCGTTGCCCAGGTCCTCCCCAGCAGATCAGACGCGCCAGTGGTCCTTCCCGTCACGCAAGTGGACCGCCAGCCCCAGAAAGGTCGGCTTCACGAGAAATCGTACCCGTTCAACAACGAAGAGCCATCCTTCCCGCTGCTATAAAAGGAAACGACAGCAACGGGCAACGATGGGGGGACTGGCGATGTGCGGAGAAATAAGGGGGGGAAATCCGACCCATAGGTACGATTTCTCGTGAGGTAATGCGCGCGCACGCGCCGGGGCAGATAGTCGCAACGGTAGTGAGGCAGATAGTCGCTGGACGCGTTTGCGCACACAACAAAACCGCCTGCCCTGGTCTCCATCACTGCCTGCTTGTCTTCAAACAGCGTATGAAGCTCTCCCAGAGAGACGGTTGTTTACTTGGAGCGGGAGACGGGACTCGAACCCGCGACAGCCTGCTTGGAAGGCAGGAACTCTACCGACTGAGTTACTCCCGCTTATTTCATTGTTTTGATGAGATGTGTGGTTGATCGGTCGGGGTGCGCGGACTTGAACCGCGGACCTCCTGCTCCCAAAGCAGGCGCGCTACCAACTGCGCCACACCCCGTGGCCTGACTCTTGCTTCTCTGGCTTCCTCTCGAAGCGAACAACCGCACTATAGCACGCCTGTAGTGATCTGTCAAGCCCCTTCAATGGTCGCGGCGACGGCGATAGCGTATCTTGAGCATGAAGAGATGCCAGCGTGTGGCAAGATTACTCAACGGATTGCGACTGAGAGGAGTTACCTTCATCTCTCCATAACGGTTTGAGCGACGAGGGCGCGATAGCAATGGAATGACGAGCACCAAGAGCAGGCAAATAGCGCTGATGATAGCCAGAACCCCGGTCACCGGATTGCCAGTATGATCGGTAGAGCTGGCATAAGCATAGCCTCCAGCAACAAGCGCAGTCACTACAGCGATAACAAGAAACCAGTCCACGGGTCTGAGGTGGATAGAGGGAAATCCGCGCGGACGACGATTGTAATCGCTCGGTCCGCGTCGGCTGCGCTGGCCAAATCGCGGCCCCTTCGTCGTTCTGGATTCAGAATTGTCTAAGTTGCGAAGGATTTCTTCAATCTCGCGTTCGTATCTGTTTGGCATGGTCCTCTGCTTCCTTGAACTCGCCAAATCACCTTATATCTAATGATACCAACTTTTGAGTCTGCACACAAGTGTTTTCTCGCTCAATTTTGCTTTGCCGTTGCTTGCAGGAGCGATTTGACTCGTTCGGCCAGATCAAGTGGGTGAAATGGCTTGGTAATGTGCTCGTCAGCTCCGAGATCAACACTGATGCGCTGGTAAATATGTTCGCTATGGGCCGTCATAATCATGACAGGAATATGCTGTGTCTGTGGTGTACCACGCAAGGTGCTGAAGATCTGGTAGCCATTTTCGCCCGGCATCATGACATCCAGAATAATCAGATCAGGAAGTTGCTCCGCGAGCAGACTCTGCAATTGCTCACCGTTGTTGGCGACAGCCACCTCAAAGCCGTTCTGACTGAGCACAAAGGTGATGATTTCGCGTATTTCCCTGTCATCATCTACAATAAAAACACGTTTTGTCATGAGCCACCCCCGGCATACCACTTGCTTTTTCGTTTCTGTACACGTGCCTGCATATCCATTTTGCTGACCTGCCCCTTGTGCAAATCCCGCCATTGACGCGGGAGTTCCTGACATACAAACCTGTCTACATTGCTTATAATACGTGTTTTCGGCAAGAAACACAATTGGTTTCACCCCATTATCTTATGACGTTTTTTTCTGTCTAAGGGGATACCAGAGTGTTCAGGTATACAAGCATATCCTGCAATTGACTCTATGCACTGCCTCTGCTATTATACAGATAAAGTGATAATCCTGAACATGTAAGAGGAACAAGCGTATGATTCTCTCGTCGCCAACCTGGACAAATATTCTGCAAACGATTATCAACGAGCCGGAGGAACGGCAGCGGCTGGCTACTCTGCTTGGTATCACCCCCGATATGCTTGGTCGCTGGGCAAGTGGTGAGGTAGCTCCCCCGATGTCTCAGCTTGCCAGGCTGGTCAGAGTAGTGAAGCCTCAGATGCGCGACGAACTACTCGCTGCGCTCACCGTTGTCTACCCCGATATTGAGCGATCGCTGAAGGGTGCAGGGGCCGAACGCATACCTTCCAGCTTTTTCGCCGAAGTGCTCAGCGCTCGTACTACTACCGCTGAGCCCCTGTCCTTCTGGCGGCTGAGCGAGATAATCTTAAAGCAGGCGCTCGACCTGCTTGACCCGAATGGGCTGGGACTGGTTATTTCGGTAGTTCAGTGCATGCCCCCGGTGAATGGCCAGATTCGCAGTCTGCGCGAGACGATCGGCAAAGGAACCTTACCCTGGTCGGCAAACCTGGAAAACATGGCGCTCTTCCTCGGTATGGAGTCTCTGGCCGGGTATTGTGTGGAAACGGGTCGCGTGGTGAGCGTCGAGGATCTGAGCAAGGACAGACTGATCCCGGCCTACCAGAGCGAGTTCGAGGTCAGTTCCGCGGCCCACCCCATCTGGCTGGGCGGCCTTATCGCGGGATGCCTGCTCGCTTCCAGTACACAGATCGGCTATTTCTCTCAACAGCGCCTGACCCTTCTGGCGGCTTTCAGCGATCTTATTGCCATCGCGCTCTCCCCGGATGATTTCTACCCTCCTCATATGGTCGCCCTGCACGTGTTGCCACTGCCTGAGGAGCAGCGTCCCATCCTCGCGACGTTCCGGCAAAGAGTTTCGCGGGTGCTGCTGCAAAGTTCGCAGGAGAGAAGGCATATCAGCAACAGCCAGGCAGAGCGCAAGGTCTGGCAGGAAATTGAGGAAGAACTCCTTGCTCTCTGAGCTACCTACTCGATGTCATATTTGCGCATCAGATAGCGCAACTGGTCAACTTTGGGGAAGCCGAGCAGTTCAGCGGCGCGAGTGCGGTTATGTTCCGCCTCTTCCAACGCGCTGCGGATGAGGAAGCGTTCCACGCGCCCGCTGATCTCCTCAAAGGTGGCTGGCGCGGGCGGACGAGAGCGAAGCCATTCTTCCCAGGGGTCAAACGAATCACGGTCTCCAACTTCTCCGTATCCTACAATCTCCCGGGGAAGATGGGCGGGCAGCAGTTCATCACCATTGCTCAGGATGATGGCACGCTCGATGACGTTTTTTAGCTCGCGCACATTGCCGGGCCAGCTATAGGCCCGCAATAATTGCTGAGCCTCCGGTGAGATATGGCGCACATTGCGTCCCAACGACTTGTTAAAATCCTCGATGAAGCGGGAGGCAAAGAGCAGGATATCGTCGGGGCGCTCGCGTAGGGGCGGGAGCGCAATCTGCAAAACGGCCAGGCGGAAGAAGAGATCGGGACGAAATGTCCCCTCTTTCATCGCCTGCTCAAGGTTGCGATTGGTGGCGGCGAGCACACGCACGTTGATTTTGACTTCCTTGCTGCCGCCCAGACGAAAGAAGGAGCGTGTTTCGAGCACACGCAGCAGCTTGGCCTGCATTTCAATGGGCATTTCTCCGATTTCGTCAAGAAAGAGCGTACCGCCATCGGCCAGTTCCAGCAGGCCACGCTTCTGCTTCTTCGCGTCGGTGAAGGCATATTGCTCATAGCCGAAGAGTTCGCTTTCGAGGATGGCGCTGGGAATAGCTGCGCAGTTAAGCGGGTGGAATGGGCCGGATGCGCGCTGGCTCTGGTCGTGGATGGCACGGGCCACGACCTCTTTGCCGGTGCCGCTTTCGCCTGTAATGAGTACCGAGGCAGTATCGCTGCGCGCCACGCGGGCCACCATATCAAAAACCTGGCGCATGCGCTCGCTGTGTCCTACGATGTAGGAGAAATGGTAGTTGTCGCTGCGCTCCTTGCGCAACTGCCGCAGTTCGCGGGACATGGCGCTGGTCTCCAACGCCCGTTTGACCACAAGCAGCAATTCATCAAGGTCGAATCCTTTGAGCAGGTAGTCGGAGACACCAAGCTTCATGGCAGCAACGGCGGTTTTCACATCGCCGTAAGCGGTAATCATGACTACCGGCAGCTCCTGGTCGAATTTGCGAATCTGCGTCAGCACTTCCAGGCCGTCGATTCTGGGCAGGCGTAGATCGAGTAGCACCAGATCAAAACTGTTCTTCTGAATCTCCTGCAAGCCAGCTTCCCCATCTGAAACTGTGCTGACCTCGTAGCCATGTTTTCTCAGGTAACGCGCGAACTGATGCGGCAAATGTGGCTCATCATCTACAATGAGAATGCTCAGACTCACTTCCCATTCTCCCTTTATTTCCATATTATCCGGCGAGCGTGCCAGGATATCTCTTTCTTCTGCTTATTCTCCATCTTCCTCCTGGTTCTCTACCGGCAGCAGGAGGAGAAAAGTTGCGCCGCAGCCCGGTCGGCTTTCTACCCGGATGGAGCCGCGATGGTCTTCGATCAGGCGGCGCGTAATCGAGAGACCGAGGCCGATGCCGTGTGCTCTGGTAGTGTAAAATGGCTGGAAGATGCGCTCGCACTGATCCAGCGCTACGCCCGGACCGGTATCGCTGACCGAGAATTCGAGCCATTGCCCGGCATTGTATCCTCTATTCTCCCTCATGCTGCGACAGGCAACGGTCAGGATGCCTCCATTATGCATAGCCTGAATGGCGTTGGTAAAGAGGTTGAACAAGACCTGCTCCATCTGGGCGATATCTACACGCAAGGGAGGGATGTCGGTGTAGAGGCGCTGCACCTCCACACCAGCGTCAGTACACTGTCCCTGCATGAGATCGAGTACGTGGTCGCTCAATGCAGTAAGATCGCAGGGAACCAGATGAAGCTGGCGCGGACGGGCAAAGAGGAGCAGGTCGCGCACGATACTATCCAGGCGCTGCACCTCTTTCAAGACGACAGCAATGGATTCCTGTGCTTCCTGGTTCATTGCTATCGAAAACGCCTGCTGTTCGTCTCCTGCCGCCTCACTGGCTGTAAGATCATCCATGAGCATCTGCATGGACGTTTTGATCGAGGCGAGGGGATTGCGAACTTCGTGCGCAACGCTGGCGGCCATCTCGCCCAGTGAGGCAAGGCGGTCGAGGCGGCGCTTCTCTTCTTCCAGCCGGTGTATGACAGTGACATCGGTGAACGTAAGCAGCGCACCTATCTGTACGTTGCGGTCATCGCGCAGCGGCATGATATGCATATCCAGCATAAGTTTCTGTCCGTTGCGCCCTGCGACTTCAACAGTTCTGTGCTGCTCCTGGCCGCTGGTCAGCACCTTGCGCACGGCATCCAGCACAAAAAGCGACTGTAAGGGTTGTCCAAGCGCCTCGCAGGCGTCATAGCCCAGGATGGTCTGCGCGGCCTGATTGAAGGTGGTGATGTGCCCTTCCAGGTTGACGGTGATGAGGCCGCTGGGGATGCTCTGAAGGATAAGCTCTTTCAAACGCTGGTCTTCGAGCACCTGGCGCAGCAGTTTGCGCGCCTCGTTGCGCGCCTCCATCACCTCGGCCATGAGCTGCGTATTTTCCAGCGCCGCACTGGCCTGGCTTGCCAGCACTTGAAGCATCACAAGTTCCTCGTGGTGCAGCTTCCAGGGACGATGGTATGCCCCCACTACTATCCCAAGCACTTTGTCTTCGCCTTCCTCCAACCGGGCGGCGCTCTCTCTGGCCCGTAAACTCGCTGCGCGTGAAGAGATGCCTGTTCTCCCATTCCCTGTACGGCTGCTCAGCAAGGGAAAGGCAAAGAACGTTTTGATCGTCGGCGGGATATAATCCAGGTATGCCCGCGTACTTTCATCGCCCGGACGCTCTATGATGAGAGGGGCTGTGTTGCGGTTGAAATGCTGGAAAAGCTTTTCCTGCAAGTTGAAGACAAGCCAGGAAGAAGATTCACGTGGAAAAGATGATGGGCGCAGCACAGCGCAAAGGTCGGTAGCAGCTATCTCTCGCGTGCGCTGGATAATGATGCTCTGCATGCGCTCCCACTCGTAGAGCGCGCCACTCATCTGAGTGCTGATACTATTGAGCAATGCGAGTTCGTGAATGCGTTCGCGGTCGCGTTCGAGCAGGCGCGTATTTTCCAGCAGGAGCGCTACAATGGCCGCCACAGCTTCAAGAATCTCCACCTCTCCGGCGTCCCAGCAATCTGGAAGGACCGGTTGTTGGGGGACAGGTGAATCCTGTCCCTCACGCTGAAGGACTTCGAGTTCACCGGAGTCCCTTTCCTTTGTACGAATGGCAACCAGGACGCCAACCGGCTTCTGGCGATAGATCAGGGGAACGGCTACCAGCATGGGGTGAGGAGTATTGACCGGGGCCGTCACAGCATGTTGCGAGCGCCACGCGGTCGCTTCGGGCAGGTTGCTATTCAACGCGATCGGGTTGATGTGCGCGACTGCCAGCAGAGAAGCAGACCAACCCGGTTTGTCGTCGAAGGTCCCTGATGCGAATTGCAAGGTATCACCCACGCGCTGGTAGAGTAGAACAGAGCGACACCTGAGTATGCTTGCCAGCCGCCGGGGCAAGGTATCGCGCAGCGTGCGATAATTCGTAATCGCGCTACATTCCTCAAGGATAGCAGTGACAACCATAGGGGCGCTAAGAATCCCCGCTTGCAGACCAGACTGCTCTACATCCATCACCATAAAATACTCCACCACCTATACCCTTGCGCGGACGGCAACACCTCCAGTGTCTCTCTAGAGCAAGTCTTCGGGAATTGTACTGCCTTCCGCGTCGGATAACACACTCATTTCCCACACAATTGCCGGATACTTTACGCTGACCGCTTCTGTCCTTAACTATACCAGATTGTCTGTCGATTTTTCTATATGCATGCAACTTTATTAAAGGATTGTAAAGTTCTACACCTCAACCCGGTACAATCGCTGAGAACCAGTTTTTTTGCCTGCAATATGAGTATTCGCTACAATGGCTATAGCTGGAAAAAGTGTTTATGTGTGCAGCTAGTACGCAGAAAGCGGACAGTGACCGGCCAGATGCGGGAGCGGAATACGATGCAGCGAGGCGAGACGGAACGTGAAAAGACAGAGTTGCTGATCGCCCTGCTTGTCGCCTGCACCGTTAACATTATTTAATCTTGTTCAGATGTTTATGAATAAGGACAGTAACTATATGTCATTGTGAGCGCAGCGAAGAATCTCGGTGGCCTCCTTTGTCCAAGAGGGGTTGCCCAGATTCTTCGCTGCGCTCACAATGACATGTCCGGGCCAATTTCTAATAGCATGAGCTGCGAGCTAAAAACTCAGGCGCGATATGTCACGGGTTGCCACTCGGATTCGCCGCCACGTCGGAGCACGCTCTTGCCGGGTGTGCTCTGGGCCACTTCACGCCCGCCTTTGAAGACGTGCAGGCGGGCAGGAATCAGGCGCAGCGCCTCGAAGGCCGAGGGAGCGTCGAGTACAAGGAAATCGGCGGGTTTGCCTTCTTCTATGCCGTACCGATCTTGAATGCGTAGCGTTCTGGCCGCGTTGGTGGTGATGAGGTCAAGCACATCGTTGATCTCCTCGTAGCCGCTCATGTGGCAGAGGAAGAGCGCGAGCTGCGCCGCTGCCAGCATATCGCCCTTGCCCAGCGGGAACCAGGGGTCCATGATCGAGTCGTGGCCGAGCGAGACATTGACACCGCCAGCCAGCAACTCCTTCACACGGGTAATGCCGCGCCGTTTGGGATAGGTGTCGAAACGCCCTTGCAGAACGACGTTATCGAAGGGGTTGGCGATGACGTTCATCTGTGCGCGGGCAAGCAGGCGTATCAGTTTGAAGGCGTAGGCGTTATCATAGGAGTGCATGGCTGTGCAGTGACTGGCTGTGACGCGTCCTTGCCAGCCCTGCTCGATGGTATCAGCCGCCATGACTTCGGTGAAACGAGAGATGGGGTCATCGGTCTCATCGCAATGGCAGTCGATGTCGCGGTTGAACTCTTTCGCAAGGGCGAAGGCATAATGGACATCCTCGACGCCCATATCTCGCGTCCATTCGTAGTGTGGGATACCGCCTACGACATCGCAGCCCAGTTCCATCGCCTGGCGCATCAACTCGCGGCCATTGGGAAAGGAGAGGATGCCGTCTTGCGGGAAGGCCACCAGTTGCAAGTTGCAGATATCGCGCACCTCCTCGCGCACCTCAAGCAGGGCGCGCAGGGCGATGAGGTTGGGGTCGCACACATCGACATGGCTGCGAATGTGCAGCGTTCCCTGTGCCACCTCCCAGCGAATCTCTTCCAGCGCGCGGCGTTTGACATCCTCGTGTGTCAGGCTGGGCTTGCGCTCGCTCCAAATCTGGATGCCCTCAAGCAGGGTACCGCTGGCGTTGTAGCGCGGGCTGCCCACCGTGAGCACCGCGTCAAGATGCACGTGCGCATCGATAAACGGCGGCACAACCAGGTTGCCATTTGCTTCAAGCTCGTAGGCAGCGGTGTCAGCTGGCAGTTCGTGTTCAATACGAGCGAATTGTCCACCCTGCACAGCAATGTCAAACAGTCCGTCGCGGCGGTGCAGGCTGGCATGTCGAACAATCACATCATAGTGCATGGCAATAGTAACCTTGTCTAGCTAGATCGAACCATCACCCATAAAAACGAATGAAGGTAAGCGGCGATAGAACCGCTTACCTCCCAGGTCAAAGGCGAAGCATACCTTTGTGTTTACTACTTTCCGGCAATCCCTGCTTTTTCAGCAATCTCGCCAGCACCCATTCTCTCAGGAGCGCTGTTCCTGAGTTCGATGGGGCGCAGGATCAGGTACGAGACGAAAGCAAAGATGACGCCCAGCTCGAACCCGATATCCACGCCGCCGAGAGCTTTGGCGAGCGGGCCGGTATACAGGGACTGTGAGGCACCCAGAAGGACGCCAACCAGGCCAAGTGCGAGGGCGACGATGGCTGCCCAGCCAAGTGGCAATCTGCTCGGATTGTTCCAGTCATCGACATTGTATTTGCCATGACGGAAGAAGAAGTGCTCCGCGATGAGCACAATACCCCAGGGGCCGAGCCAGTAAGCGATGACCAGCAGGAAGCTGTCGAGCGTGTTGGCGAAGTTGCTGCTACCCACGATGGCAATAATCACGTAGAGCACAGCGCCGATGAGCGTCCAGACGTAGCGCGGAACACGCTGGAAGGTGCGCCCAAACACCTGGACCGAAAGACCCAGGCTGTAATCGTTTGGAATGTTATTGGCGACAATGCTCAAGGCGATCAGAGCCAGGATCAGCTTGCCAAAGCCTCCCAGAGGGCCGACAACGGCAGCGAGCAGGCCACCAACGCTGCCGTTATTGAATGCGGTCTGCCAGGCTGGAACGGCGGCGGTGACGAGGATCAGGCCGAGCGTCTCCAGCAGGACACAGGGGATGAAGACACCCAGGAAGGTTAGCCAGAACACGCGGCTGGCGGGAGTATCTTCCGGCTGGTTGACATTATAGTCAGCTGCGTAAGAACTCCAACCGGTGGCGAAACCGTAGATAGCGCCACCGAAGGTGATGAAGGCAGCTACCTCCGCCCCACCTGCGTTCTTTGTGGCGATGGCACTGAAATGAGGCAACGCCAGCACCAGAATAATCAGGAACATCACCGCCATCGGTATCCAGGCCCAGCGCTCGTATCCATGCACATATCTATATCCATAGATACTGACCATAGTTGTCAGGAAGGCAATGATGATCACACCGGCCCAGAGTGGCACTGCGCCACCACTCAAAGCGACGATCAACTGCGCCCCGACGATCACGTTGACGGCGGACCAGCCGATGCATGCCGCGACGTTGAAGAGTGCCATGATGATGCCCCCGACCCAGCCGAAGGAGAAGCGCGAGATCGTCATCTGGCGTAATCCCAGTTTCGGTCCCAGCGTCGAGAAAAAGGCGACGGGTAAGACACCAAGCGCGTTGAAGATAACGATAGCGAGCAGGCTATCCCAGAAACCCATACTAAAGAACGCAGGTAAGGTACCAAGAGCAACAGTCGAGATAACCAGGTTGGCTGCCAGCCACATCGTGAAATTATCGCGAATGCGGACATGGGCACGAGTAGCCGGTGAGACACGTTCTATACCGTGTGTCTCAATACCATGCTCAAGCTCTGGAATTTGTACTGTCTCGGATGCCATTCAGTCCTCCTCTAAATCTGTTGTGAGATATTCGGAAAGATAAATCTACAAGCACGTCCCTCTATAATTACACCTTCTCGCCTGAAAAGTTACACCCGACCCGGCCAACTTCGGGTTGTGCAATTAAACTGTTCCAGGGGAAGATCATGGCTATAGTATACCAGAATCACAACAAACTGGCTAGTATTTTTCCATCATGTAGCACAGATTAAAAAATCTGGCCATGCATCCTATATATGAGCAAAATGCTGGACTACTGGCTCAAAAATGGGTACAATGGCAAGCAAGACATCATATCATCATACATTTATCGGCCATCGGGAAAGCATGGTGCATAATACATGGAAGGTGTAGGCAGGAGTTTTTGCTGGTTCTGCTCATTATCATGTATTATGCGTGTCATATGCCTGCGGCTGATAATTGCAGCAGAAATTAGTACTTTTTTCTTATAGATCACCTGTTTTGATAGATGAGGAATCGTCACTATCACTACGGCCAGGAGGGTTGATATGTCTTCCAAAGGAAGCTCATCGGGCAAAGCTGCCAGCCAGGTGGGCAACGGACACGAATACAACGATCAACGATACATGGAAGAGAAGGCGCTTGAGCAATTGCGGCAGGAAAACAACGCATTGCAGAGGAAACTCACGGAAAGCACACAGGAAATTGCGTTGCTCAACGATGTTATCTCCACGGTTGGCTCGACGCTGAAGCTCGATGAAGTACTGCGTCACCTGGTAGATACCATTGTGCGAGCTACCTCGTGCCATGCCGCCTTTATTTATCTATTTGATAGAGAAAAAGAACGCCTCATTCTGGCCAGCACAAGCGAACAATACCAGCATCTCACCGGCAAAATTCAACTGGCGCTGGGCGAGGGCATCGTTGGGTGGGTGGCACTGACACTCAAGCCGCTGATCCTCAAAGAAGACGCGCTGGAAGACCCGCGTTTCCAGTATTTTCCCAACATGGACGAAGAGAAATTCCAGTCGATCATGACCATCCCGATCGTGACTAAAGATCGTCGCCTCGTCGGCGTAATCACCACGCGCACCGTTGCCCCTTACGAGTTTACGGAGCAACACCAGATGTTTGCCAGTAACGTCGCAGCCCTGGTGGCCGGGGCAATCGAGAACGCGCAGTTGTATGAAAACACACAGCGCAAGCTCAGTATACTTACCTCGCTCTCGGTGCTCAGCCAGACGCTCAGTTCGGGTCTCTACCTTGATGAGATGCTGCGCTCGCTGGCGACGCTCACCACGCAGATCATGGAATGCGATCTGTCCGTGATTATGCTGCTCGATCAGGCAAAAGGGCGCTTGACCGTGCGGGCTTCCTCTCCCACACTCAACGACCGCGCTCTGAACTTCCAGCAAATCGATGTTGACCGGCAAGATTGGGAAAGGCTGCGCGCTTTCAGCGGTTCCGAGCAGCCTGTGGAGATGAGTATGGCCTCCCTCGAACGGCTAGACCCGCTCAAGGATGGACACTATAAGGCCCTGCTTTCGGCTCCCCTCATCGCCGGTACCGAGCACCTGGGCCTCATCAATTGCTATTGGCTGAGGGCGCGCCGCTACACCTCGGAGGATCAAACGCTGCTCAACACGATTGCCAACCAGACGGCTATTGCCATCAAGAATAGCCACCTGGTTGACCTGCTGGCACAGAAAAATCTGGTCAAGGGCTTCTTCGACGACCTGCTTCACGGCACCTACGACTCCGAAGAATCGCTGCGCCAGCGTGCCAATTTCCTGGGCTGTGACCTGAACAAACCGCATATCATTGTGATGATAGAGGTCACTCCATTAGAAAACATCGGTCAGGAGCGGGCACAGCAGGAAGAAACCATCGTTGAGGCCCCATCCGACGGCACTGAGGGTAATGGCAAGGCAGTCCCCGCTTCCCGCTCAAGCGCCTCCCTCTTGCAGGAAGAGGAGCGACAGGCCGCGCTCAAACGCATCAGTGGCATGGTCAAACGCCGCATTCAGGAGAATTACCCCGGTTCGCTGGTTCACGAGCACGAGAATCTCCTGACAGGGGTAATTTGCCTGAGCAAAGACCCTGCGGCTTCGCGGCTGAAGACGTGGCTGCGCGATCTCACACGGCAGATGCGTATCGATTACCTGATACGGTTATCGGTAGGCGTAGGAAATCCCTGCCACAATCTCAGCGATTACCGGCGCGGCTTCGCGGAGGCCAACGATGCGCTGCAAATGGGACAGAGCCTCAATCGTGAAGGAGGCGTCACCTACTTCAACGATCTGGGTGTCTATCGCTACCTGTACAAAATTGCGCGTATGGATGACTTGCGCGACGCATACCAGGATCAGGTGGCGCGCATCTACAATTATGATCGTCGCAAGGGCACCGACCTGCTCGATACGCTGGAAACCTACCTGGAATGCGCGGGAAATCTGACAAAGACCTCCAGCCGCCTGTTCGTGCATCGCAACACACTCATCCAGCGCCTTGAGCGCCTGCAATCGCTCTGCGAGATCGATTTGCAGGAACGCTCCAACTGGCTGACGCTCCAGGTTGCCATCAAAGTCTTCAAACTACGCTCAAACGGCTTGTAGAGCAGTGGAAATGCTTCTTGCTCTGAAAAAGGACGCCTCACCATGACAGATCTGGCCCAGCTTTTATGATATGCAATACATGTAGCCGGATGCGGCGCAAGTGGTGGGCAGGAAGATGACCTGTCCGGCGCTACAGCCCCACCCCCAGGTTCCCCAGCCGGAGCCGTTGCCGACCACAACGGCGCTCATCTCTACGGTATCTGGAGCAGTTATGCTCCCTGGCGATACCGTTCCAGCAAATCACGTACCTGGAGAGCATTGTAGCGAATGTCGGGAGTGAGCCAGAGCTGGTAGGCAGGGGCCTGCGCCGCCAGGTCGCCAAAGATACCAAACATATAGTCCGCCTCGCCATCTTTGGCGTGCTGTTGCGAAATAAACTCCTGCATCAGGATGCTGACTGCCTGCACTGGCGTGATCGGTTCGGCCCGAAATTCAGCGTCGCGGCGCTTTGCACTGATAAAGAGCAGGGCGCGGGCCGGGCATGAACTCACGACCTGCCCCTGGAAATAGCGCTGCACATCGACAAAAGCCTTCTGGCGATTATCTTTCGCTATTGTTTGCATAAAGTCATAATGTTTGAGCAGGTCGAAAGAACCTTCACGCACGCCGATATCTTCAGGAAAGGAATAGATTTTCACCACGCCATCATCCTTTGCCAGGAAGAGCACATCATCGGCCAGCAGGTGCATGCCTTGCTTCAGACAGGAAAGCACCAGCGTACTTTTGCCGCTGCCAGGCGAACCAACGAGCAAGGCTCCAGCTGTCTCATCCAGGGCAACAGCACCGGCATGGAGAATTTCGTAGCCATCGATGCCAAACATGGCCCCGATGACCATATAGAAGACGAAACGCATCAGGAACCAGGGGACCGTAATCTCCGGCTTCTCAACAAAAATGGAGGCATGCAGATCAACCTTGTCCATCACCGAGCAGATGCGGCCTGATACGTCTGGATAGGGTTGGTATTCACGAAAACGCAGCGAACCCCTCTTCCAGCGGGCGCGTAGAGGGCCATCGACACCGGTAATTTCTTCCCATTCAATATCGTCAGGCTTCGCCTCGGCAGGTGCGGGCGGAAATGGCTCGTCTGGCCGCGTAGCAAAGATGTAGCAGGTCAGGGCAACGGGCCTGTACAACCGCTCACCCGCCTGCCAGAGCAAAGCAACAGGAATCTCAACCGGAAGCTGATCCGGCTGATCGTAGGTATATTCTGCCAGCAGTTCCGCGTAGTACAGAAATTGGCGCACCTGCTCCGCGAATTGCAGGCGATTTGTCACAACACGCACCATACGGTGATGCAGCAGGTACCACTGCTCAAAGAGCGGCTGAGATATATGGTTGAGATACGGCTGGGCGCGCTGGCGTTCAGCTGTGTACATACTTCTGTCGTCCTCTTCACAAAATTTACCTCTAGTATCTCCAGTGTAGAGGACATTGTCAAGCTTTTTGCCCAATGTACTCATCCAGGCGGTGGCCGCGCCCGTGGATGGTACGCAGAAAACGTGGGTGCCGGGGATTATCCTCAATCTTTTTGCGCGTCCGCTCCACCAGAGCGTCCAGGCGATCATCGTCCAACTCTTTTAAGTACACCGTTCCATAGACCTGCTGGACGGTAAATGCGCGTGAACAAATACGTCCCTGGCGCGAGGCGAGTACCTGCAACAACTTCAATTCGTGGGCTGTCAGCAGGTCCGGTTTCAAGATACCGTCAATCCATACTTGCTGCCGCACCGGATCGATCTGAAGGCCGCGTAATGATAGAGTTTCTCCAGCGAGTTCGACCTGTATACTCTTTTGCCCATATGATAACACACTCATCAGTATTTCGCTTTCTATGACGATACGAGCAACCAATATTCTCCTATAGAGAATTATACTTTTTCCATCTACTAAGTCAATAGTTTTATCAACAAAAAATATCTCTTCAATTGAATATCTCCTCATGAATTGCTGCGTTTTTAAAAACACAGCAACTGAATTGTAAGTTGAAAAACTGCTACTATCTGGTTGAGAAATCACTACTGTCTGGCCCGTTTTTCAACCAGATTGGAACCATTCTCGAATAGCCTGTCTCCCAGTTTATCACTACACTGTCTACAGGCTAAATGGAGAGAAGGTTAGATGATGCGTACAGTGATCTTCGGTGTTGATGGACTCACCTTTCGCGTGCTGCATCCTTTGATGGAGCGTGGGATGCTGCCACATTTTCGCAAGATCAGCCAGGAAGGTTGTGAGGCGATACTCGAATCGAAATACCCACCCCTGACCCCTCCTGGTTGGGTGTCCCTTTCAACCGGCCTGAAGCCAGCGCGTCACGGCGTCTATGATTTCTGGACCTATGAAGAAGAGGCAGAGGTGGGGAAAGCTCGGGCGGCGCATGTGCTCACACACCGCAAAGGAGGCAAAGCAATCTGGAATATCCTGAGCGAGTATGGCAAGCAGGTGCTGGTGGTGAATGTTCCCATGACCTACCCGCCGGAGCCAGTCAACGGCATTATGGTCAGCGGCTATACATCGCCAGGCGCGCACGTTGATTTCACCTATCCCTCGTCATTTAAGGATGAACTCTACCGTGTCGTTCCCGGCTACCAGATTGACCTGGATATCGCCTATCGCGAAAAATTGAACATCACCGGCAAGGTGGATTTGCTCGCGGACGCTGTGCTGCACATGACGGAGGAGCGCATCAAGCTCATCACCTACATGCTGCGCGAGAAGCCCTGGGACTTCTGTTATCTGGCCTTTATGGGCGCTGATCGCTTGCAGCATCCTTTCTGGGAAGAGGTGAGCGGCCTGCATCCCCGCACCAATGCCTACTTTGCCCTGCTGGATGAGTTGCTTGGTTTTATTCTCTCTCAACTTGAAGTGGGTGATAGCCTGTTTATCGTCTCTGATCATGGTTTTTGCGGCCACAGCAGCTACTTCGATATCAATGAGTATCTTTATGGCAAGGGACTGCTCTTTTTCCAGAGTGAGGCCAGCCAGCGCCATCGGAAGCAAGTCAAACAATCCGTACAATTGCGCCGCTTCGTATCACAGCTTGGGCTGCGTTCCCCGGCGAGGAAGCTCAAACGCTCGCTGAAGACGCTCGGCCTCTGGAAAAGCTCCAGCTTCGCGCCCGCTGGTCTCAGTAGTCCGGGCCTGGAAGATGTCGATTGGGAACGAACGCTGGCCTTCGTACCTTCGCTTTCCGGCTTTCCAGGCGGCTTTGCTGACATCTTTCTGCACCCCTCGCTACGTGAAGAGCAGGTTGCCGACCTGTGCGACGACCTCAAGCAACAAAGAAATCCTGCCAGTGGCAAACCTTTAATCGACGCTATCTACACCAACGAAGTCTACGGAACAGGTCCCTTTGCGCTACGGGAGCCGCACCTGCTCCTCTTGCCACAGGAGGGAGTGACCTTCCGGGTCGAGCCCGGCAACTCCTATCTCTGGGAGGAACTGGGCAAGTCCTTCGGCTCGCACCACAAGGACGGCGTTCTCTATGCCTATGGAACACGATTCAAGCGCGGCTTCAAAGCGCCTAACGCTGAAATCTACGATCTCGTGCCGACTGTGCTGCGCGCTATGAACCTGCCTTTCCTCTACCCCTTTGATGGCCGCGTGCTGGACGAGCTATTTATCGAACATCAAGGGCCGGAGCAGGGAGACAGGGGCAACGCGGCAATGAGCAAACTGGTCAGGCTACGCGGCATAAACACCTGAACATTATTGGCACAATTCAGCTTAGTGCTCGCGCAGACGGAGGTCGAGGCGTTCAGCCAGGATATGTAGATTTTCGTTGCGGCAGCTCATATGGGTGCCGGGAAACACATAGTCTTCCACCTTGCGCGAACCGGAGATGGCACGCCAATCCACCTTATGTGAAAATGCCTCACTTGACCAGAACAGGGTAAGTTCACCGTCGTATGGTTCCGGTGTGTAGCCAGCCGCGACCCAGCGATAGATGCCCGACCACTGATAGCGCAGGGCAGTGGGTGAGGGCAGAAGCTTATCCAGTTTCAGCTTTTTCGAGAGGCGAGACGATCTCTGCCCTACCTGCTGCATGGCCTTCGGCGCTGTCTCCTGCACCTTTGCCCGGTAAGATGGGATACGCAGGTAGAGGTAGCGCAGGAACCAGTTGAGCTGGATATTCTGGTTGAGATGGAGCAGTTTACCCACCCTATTAAGCACCTTACGCAGCGATTTGTGCGCCTTCGGGTCTGCCGGATCGATTAAGACGAGCAGATCGACCTGCTGACCCTCGGCTTGCAATTGCCGGGCGATTTCATAGGCGAGCAGACCACCATTGCAAAAGCCGCCCAGCAGGTACGGCCCTTTCGGCTGTACCGCTCGCAGCGCCTCGATGTGCGCCGCCGCCATCTCTTCAAAGGAGATCGGCTCCTGCTGGCGTTCAAAGTCATAGGGTTCGAGGAGGTAGAATGGGCGGTCGTCGTCCAGGCTTTGAGCGAGGTTGAGACAATAGAAGCCGCCACCGTACCAGTCACCATGTAGGAAAAAGAAGGGGCGCGTGCCGCGCTTGCCCGGCTGCACCACTACCACCCTCGCTCTCGACTCGTCCTGCGCCTTCTCATGGTCGTCCTCTTGCAGCAGGATCTCCGCCAGATGTTCGATGGTTGCCCCACCGTAGAGCGTGGAAAGCGCTACCCTCTTCCCGCACACCTGCTCGATTCTATCGACCATACGCGCCGCGAGCAGTGAATGGCCGCCCAGGGAGAAGAAGTTATCACGCATACCAATAGGATGGATTTCAAGCAGGTCTTCCCAGATGCGTACAAGCTGGTGATGTACCGGCAGCGTGGGTGCTACATAGCTCTCTTCCGTGTTTTTTCCTGCCGGTTCGGGCAGAGCGCGCACATCTACTTTGCCATTAGGCGTCATCGGCAAGGCGTCTAGCAGGACAAAATCAGATGGCACCATATATTCAGGTAGATGGTCTTTCAGAAAACGGCGCAACTCTTCGGTGACCACCTGCTGTCCCTGAAAGGGAACAACATAAGCCACCAGCCGTTTGCCGCCGCGCTCTTGCGCCCGTACCAGCGCCTCGCGCACGGCGGGATGCAGGCCCAGCGTCACCTCGATCTCACCAGGCTCGATGCGGAAGCCGCGCAGCTTCACCTGCTGATCGAGGCGGCCAAGAAACTCTATCGTGCCGTCCGGCAGGTAGCGCACGCGATCGCCCGTTTTGTAGAGATGAGCGCCCGGCTCATCGCTGAAGGGGTCGGCAATAAAGCGTTCGTGCGTCAGGTCCGGGCGTTTCATATAGCCGCGGGCCACACCTGCGCCGCCAATATAGAGTTCTCCTGGTACGCCGATGGGAACGGGGGTCAGGTAACGATCCAGCACATAAACGCGGGTATTGCCAATGGGACGCCCGATAGGAATGGAGCGCCCGGTTTCACTCAGTGGGCGGGGAATGGCGTAGCAGCAGGCGAAGGTGGTGCTTTCGTGCGGCCCATAGCCATTACTAAATTGTGTGGTGGGCAGCGCGGCAAGAGCGCGACGAACGTGGGTGACCGAAAGGGCTTCACCGCCCGTGAGCACATGGGTGACGCCTTGCAGGGACTGCGGCGCTTCATCTATGACCGCGTTGAAAAGGGAAGCGGTGAGCCAGGTCAGCGTGACATTGTGTTTGCGCACGGTTTCGCCGATGCTCTTTGGGGTGGGAATGCGCGCCGGAAAGAGGACACAGCGTGCCCCGTGCAGCAATGCGCCCCAGACCTCGAGCGTCGAGGCATCAAAGGAGATTGGGGCCATGTGCAGAATTGTCTGCGTCTCATCCAGTTGCGCATAATTGATGCCAAAGACGAGGCGGTTAATGTTGCGATGCACGATTTCCACACCCTTCGGTTTGCCAGTCGAGCCGGAGGTATACATGACATAGGCCAGATTTTCGGCGCTCACGCCGCTAACGACATTTTCCACGCTTTCGCGGCCAATATCTTCCCATGCCTGGTCCAGACAGACGGTTTGCGTTCCCGACAGCGAGGAGGGAAGGTTGTCCTGCAGGCCGCTGCGCGTCAAGAGCACTGGAGCCTCTGTATCCTGAAGCATGAAGGCCAGTCGCTCTCTGGGATAGGCCAGATCGAGCGGGAGATAGGCCCCACCTGCTTTCAGGATGGCAAGCAGGCTAATAACCATCTCGAAGGAACGCTCCATGTAGAGGCCAACCAGTACCTCCGGCCCCACACCCAGGCGCTGCAGGTAGTGCGCTAACTGGTTCGCTTTCTCGTTCAGCGCGCGGTACGTCATACGCTCATTATCGAGGAGCAGGGCTGTAGCGTCAGGGTCGCGCTCAACCTGTTGCTCAAACAGGTGGTGAACGCAGGTCGTGGCAGGATAGGGAGCAGTCGTGTTGTTCCATTCAACGAGCAACTGATGGCGTTCCTGCTCCGTCAGCAGTGGCAACTCAGACAGGCGCTTATCAGGATGCGCCACAATGCCTTCCAGCAGAGTGAGCCAGTGCTGTACCATGCGCTCAATGGTCGCGTCATCGAAGAGGTCGGTGCTGTATTCGAAACGACCGAGAAGACCATCCGGTCGTTCTTCGAGGATGAGTGAGAGATCGAACTTGGCAGTGCCGGTATCGATATCCAGGTGAGTGATCGTCCAGCCCGACGGGTGGGTCGGTGGCGATGGTTCAAGCATCAGGAGTGTCTGGAAGAGCGGATTCTGACCATTTTCGCGTTCGGGCTGCAGTTCTTTGACGATATACTCAAAAGGCACATCCTGGTGTGCCTGCGCCTCAAGAGTGACCTCACGCACACGCTGCAGGAGGTCACGAAAGCCAGGATCCCCTTGCAGGTCGGTACGCATGACTAGCATGTTGATGAAGACGCCCATCAATTGCCGCGTATCTGGGTGATTGCGCCCGGCGGAGGCAGTACCGATCAGGATATCTTCCTGGCCCGTATAGCGGTAAAGCAGGGTGTTGAATGCAGCCAGCAGCGTCATGAAGAGGGTCACGCCTTCTCGCTGACTGAGCGTCTTGATGGCTTCAGTCAGGGTGGGCGAGAGGGCGAACTGACGCGATGCGCCGCGATAGGTAGGAACAGGAGGGCGTGGCCTGTCGGCAGGCAGTTCGAGCGTCGTAGGCGCACCGGCGAGCTGCTTTTTCCAGTAGGTGAGCTGCTTCGCGAGCAAATCCCCCTGTAATCGTTCGCGCTGCCATATTGCGTAATCGGCGTACTGGATGGATAAGTCTGGCAGCGGTGAAGGGGCAGTCTGGTCACGAGAACAGGTTTCGTAGAGGGAACGCAACTCCGGCAGAAAGACCTGATAGATGGTGACGCCATCAAAAATGATATGGTGCAGGCAGAGGAAAAGACGGTAGTCTTCGTCGTCCAACTGCATCAAAGAAGCGCGCAGGAGCGGGCCGACGGCAAGATCGAAGGGACGCAGCGCCTCCTCAGTTGCCAGTCTGCGAGCCTCCACTTCCCGCTTCTGAAGAGGGAGATGGCGCAGGTCGATGGCAGGCAGCGAGAGAGTGAGGGCGGGATGAATCTGCTGCACAGGCTGCCCCTCGACGAGAGGGAAACTGGTGCGCCATACCTCATGCCGTTTCAGAAGCTCGTTAAAGCTACGCTCAAGCGCGGCTACGTCGAGCGGGCCTGGCATAGAAAGCGTGACACACTCATTGTAGGCGGGAACGTCTTGAAGCAGTTGGGCCAGTAGCCATAACTGCTGTTGCCCGAACGAGAGAGGTGCGACATCACCAGTTGACCTCCGGGGAATAGGCGCGATAGCCTCGACACGGGACATCTGGCCTCGTCGGTATTTTTCAAGCAGAGCACGTCTGGCCTGCGCGCTGTCTTTCTCTGACATAGAAGCTCTTCCATTGATTCAACGTGGGCGACATTAAAATGTGACATGCAGGGCTTTCAGGCCGCGCAGGCCCAGATTCTCGCGCCAGGTGAGTGGGCCGGAGGCGAGTTGCAGATTGGGCATGCGCTCCAACACCGTCTTAAAAGCTATCTGGCCCTCGATCCTTGCCAGGGGCGCGCCGAAGCAGAAGTGGCTGGCCCAGGCAAAGGCGACGTGCCGGTTATCCTGGCGGCAGATATCGAGCCGGTCGGGGTCGGGGAAAC
The DNA here is from genome assembly GCA_035294125.1 of Ktedonobacteraceae bacterium. GTDB lineage: Bacteria > Chloroflexota > Ktedonobacteria > Ktedonobacterales > Ktedonobacteraceae > CADDYT01. The sequence continues at coordinate 44,268 of DATGLM010000015.1, forward strand.
GCTCCGGGTCGCGGTTCGCTGCCCCCATCACCGCGATAACGGCCTGGCGTTTGCGGATAAGCTTGCCCCCAAGCTCTACATTATCCGGGGCAAGACGGGCCGTGTGCTGGCTCGGACTCTCGTAGCGCAGCAACTCCTCTACCGCTGAAGGCGTCAGAGATGGGTCGGCACGCAGCTTTCCCAGTTGATCCGGGTAGCGCAGCAGGCTCAGGAGGCCATTACCGATCAAGTTCGTGGTCGTTTCCTGTCCGCCAACCATGGTGACAATCAAATTTGCCACCATCTCTTCATCGCTCAGGTGATCCCCATCGATCTCGGCTGCGATGAAGGCGCTTATGAGGTCGTCGCGTGGGTGCTGGCGGTGCTCATCGATAGCGGCCTGGAAATAGACGCACATGCTGTCCAGGCTGCGAATGACCTGAGCGGCGCGATCGGGATTGTGCTGGAAATTGCCCAGCACCTGGGCAAAATCTGATGACCAGGCCGTCAGTTGCCGCCAGTCGGAGGTGGGGACGCCCAGCATCTCGGCGGTAACAATGGCCGGAAGAGGAATAGCGAGGTCCGCGAGCACATCCATCTCTCCCCTCACCTGCACAGCGTCGAGCAGCGTGTTGGTGATATCCTGGATGTGAGAACGCAGCACCTCGACGCGGCGCGGTGTAAAGGCACGCGAGGCGAGGCCGCGAATGCGACCATGCGCGGGTGGGTCAAGGAAGAGCATCTGATGCACCATCACCTTCGCCAGAGGCGTCAGGGCAGTGAGGCCGAGAGCGGCCAGTTGCTCAGGCGTAGGCGTGCGGTTGGCCGAGAAACGCTGGAAGACTGTCACGACATCGGCGTAGCGCGTGACGACCCAGGCATGCAGGTAGGGGTCCCAATGCACCGGATCCTCGCTGCGCAGCCGGTGATAGAGCGGATACGGATTCGCCAGTACCTCCGGGTCGAGCAGGTGATACAGGCTCAACGGCGGCTCTGCCTTCTTACGAGTCGATGATGATTTTGCCGAAAGAGTCATCACAGTTTACCTCCATCTGTGCTCAGGCCAGCAGGCGCTGCACTTCCTCGTCGCTCATGGCTTCAACGCGAGCAAGGAGTTCCTCTTCTATCGCTCCGGCCAGCAACCGCACCGTTGGAGCCTCGAAGAGACGGCGCAGAGGCAGTTCGACGGCAAAAGTTTCCGCGATACGCATAACGAGTTGCGTGCCGAGCAGGGAGTGACCGCCGAGCATAAAGAAGTTATCGTCGATACCCACCTGCGCGAGACCCAGCAGTGCTGCAACAATTTCGATTAATCGCTCCTCAACCGGTGTCGTGGGCTCTGCGCTCTTCTCTTCGGGCAGCATATTAGCTGTGTCAGGAACGGGCAAAGCGGCGCGATCTATCTTGCCATTTGCAGTCTGTGGCAGTGTCTCCAGTTGCACAAAGGCGGAGGGAATCATGTAATCAGGCAGGGATTGGGCCAGGGTTTGGCGCAGGGCATTGGCCGGAACGGAGGCCTCTGGAGCAAGCACCACATAGGCGACCAGCCGCTTATCACCGGGAGTATCTTCGCGGGCGATGACTGTGCTTGCCTGTACAGCGGGATGGGCGTTCAACACCGAAACAATTTCATTCGGTTCGATGCGATAGCCGCGCAGCTTGATCTGGTGGTCGGCGCGACCCAGGAAGGCAATCTGTCCATCAGGCAGATAGCGAACAAGGTCACCTGTCTTGTAAAGACGTTTGCCCGCTTCAAAGGGATGATTGATGAAGCGTTCGGCGGTCAACTCCGGACGATTGAGATAGCCTTTTGCCAGGCCGGTGCCGCCGATATAGAGTTCACCGCTCTGACCAACAGGCACCTGGCGCAACTGCTCATCGAGGATATACACCTGCGTATTGGCGATGGGACGCCCGATCGAGGGTGGGCCTGCGGGGTGCTCTTCTGGGAAAATCCGGCCAGAGGTCGCCACTACGGTTGCCTCGGTCGGACCATAGTTATTGATGAAGGCGAAAGGCAGGTCTGCCGGAGGGTAGTGCTGGAGCATATCTGCCCCGGTCAGCAGAGAGCGCAGGGGAGTTGTACGGGGCCATTCCAGTTGCAGCATACTCTCCGCCAGAATGGTGGGCAGGAATGAGATGGTAATCCGCTGTTTGACCAACCAGTCGCGCAGCAAGGGCGGTGAGAGGCGCGTCTCTTCATCTGGCATATATACGGCGGCTCCGGCGGTCAGGTAGGGCCAGATTTCCCAGCCGGTGGCATCGAAAGCCGGACTGGCGACCTGCGTGGCCCGGTCGGCAGCCGTCACCCTAAAGGCGCTGCGGTGCCAGAAAACCAGGTTGAGCAGGCTTTCATGGGTAATCAACACTCCCTTCGGACGCCCCGTTGAACCCGAGGTATAGATGGCATATGCCAGATCGTTAGCGCTGATGACGCAAGTCGGCTCTGCCGCATCCTGTTGCGCAAGCATGGTCGCATCATCATCAAGGTAAACAATCTTGCATTGCACCGACGTGGGAAGCTGGAGCGCCAGCCGCTTTTGCGTTATCAGTACAGGTGCCTGAGAATCTTCCAGCATGAAAGCGAGACGTTCCTGTGGATAGGTGGAATCCATCGGAACATAGGCTCCCCCTGCCTTAAGAATGCCCAGCAGCCCAACCACCATATCCACGGAACGCTCAACACAGAGACCTGCAAGCACATTGGCCCCCACTCCAAGCGCCTGCAAATAGTGAGCAAGCTGGTTGGCCCGCCGGTTGAGTTCCCGGTAACTCAGCACTTGCTCGTCTGCTACGATGGCCACCCCTTCCGGTGTTGCTGCCGCCTGCAGCGCTACCAGTTGGGGCACACAGACCCCTCGCGGATATTCCTTCACGGTCGCGTTCCAGGCTGTGGGCGGCAATGGTTCCGGTTCCGGCATGACTCCAGCGATTGATGTCTGCTCTTCTCTTTTCAGTGTGCTATCTATGCTATCAATCACTTCCCAGTTTTCCCACATACAAATATTCCCTCGCATCAATATATTTTTCTCTATGCAAGCAGCATATCACGCGCCCAGGTGTGAAAATGGCGTACATCGGGTTGAGAAACGGTTATAACTCTGCCTATCCAGTAATGAATTTATAATTTTCCTTTTTTTATTCTCTTGTAGAGGTGGTTTACCAGGTTGCATAGTACGCCAGATTAGCCTTGCGAATGGTAGCCTGCCAGAGAGCAGAGGCAGCGTTTCAGAGTATATAATGAAGAAAGTAATGGTGCAGGCAGTCTTTTGAAAGGAAGACAACGATGAGTATTCAATCGGTTAATCCGACCAATGAAGAGGTCATTGCGACATTTGAGCCGTATAGCGCGGCACAGATAGACCAGGCGCTGGAACAGGCGCGGCATGCGTTCAACAACTGGCGGGACACGTCCTTTGCCGAGCGCGGATTCCTTTTCCGCCGTATTGCCTCTTATTTGCGGGAACATAAAGCGGAACTGGCGCGCCTTGCCACACTGGAAATGGGCAAACCTATCGTCGAAGCGGAGGCTGAGGTAGAGAAGTGCGCGTGGAACTGTGAATTTTACGCGGAGAAAGCGGAGCAATTTCTGGCCGATGAGCCGGTGGCGACGAACGCGAGTGAGAGCTATGTCGCCTTCCGACCGCTGGGGGTTGTGCTGGCCCTCATGCCCTGGAACTATCCCTACTGGCAGGTACTGCGCTTTGCCGCCCCGGCTCTGATGGCGGGAAACACGACCGTGCTGAAACACGCTTCCAATGTCTCGCTCTGCGCGCTGGAGATGGAGAAGATTTTCCAGGCATGCGGAGCGCCGGAAGGACTTTTCAGGACCGTGCTGGTGCCAGGGGCCGAGACCGCGAAGCTGATCGAAGACCCACGCATCGCGGCGGTGACGCTGACGGGCAGCGATGTGGCCGGAGTGTCGGTGGCGGCGACGAGCGGGCACGTGCTCAAGAAGAATGTGCTGGAACTGGGTGGCTCAGACGCCTTCATCGTGCTGGAAGACGCCGATCTCGACGCAGCGGCGCAGATGGCGGCCCGCGCCCGTTTCCAGAACACTGGACAGAGCTGCATTGCCGCCAAGCGCTTCATCGTCGTGGAAGCGGTGGCCGATGCTTTCGAGCAGAAATTCGTCGAGGCGGCCTCAAAGCTGCGCGTGGGCAACCCGCTTGAGCGCGAGACGCAGATCGGTCCGGTAGCACGCGGTGATCTGCGTGCTACGCTGAATCAGCAGGTACAGACATCCATAAAGATGGGCGCGCGAGTGCTGCTGGGCGGCAAGCCGGTGGAGGGCAAGGGCTACTTCTACGAGCCAACCATCATCACAGGCGTGACGCCGGAGATGCCGATGTTCCGTGAAGAAACCTTCGGTCCGGCGGCAGCCGTCATTCGTGCCCGCGACACCGAACATGCCATTGAACTGGCGAACGATTCGCAGTTCGGTCTCGGCGGCAACCTGTGGACGGGTGATGTCGAGCGCGGTCGCCAGCTTGCGCGGCGCATCGAAAGCGGCGGCGTCTTCATCAATGGCATGACCGCCTCTGATCCGCGCCTGCCCTTTGGCGGCGTCAAGCGCAGCGGCTACGGACGTGAACTCTCCTCGTTCGGCATTCGCGAATTCGTTAACATCCAGACTGTCTGGGTCGGCCCTGCTGTCGGCGCGACTTCAACACCGCCGAAGGTGGCGAGCGAGTAGGCGACGCAATTGCGCACAGGTAGCCTGTTTAGTCTCAAGGCTAGACAGGCTATGATATATTACTAGAGAAGAAACAGGAGACCCTGGAGGGAATGAGGGTGCAGGGGGCGAAGCCCGTGCGGGGTGTCCCCGCTCTTTTCGTTTTCCCTGAAGGGTCGGGGGTTTGCATTAGAGAAGAAACAATTTGAGGAGGTGAGATGGCGTGAGCGCCGACCCTGAACAACGTTTTTCAAAAGTGAAGCAATCCTTTTCTGGCTTACAGCAGGGAGGAAACTTCCGCATGCGCTCTGCCACTCTCCTCTGGAGACGGGCATAGCCGCCGTGTAGAAGTGGTACCTCCATGCTGTAGAGAAATTTGTATGGAGGTACCTGATGGCTCAAGTATTCATTCCCGACAATCCCCGCGAGCGTGAGCAGCTTGTGCGGGGAGAGACGACGGTTGATCTCAAGGAAAGAGCAGGTGGTCGCTCACCGAGGACACGGCGCTTCGGGGGCATTGATGTTGTTGTATTCCTCGGCGTGATCGCAGTGATCGCGTTACTTGTCGTTGCTGCTAAACGCTGGTCTGCTCCGCTCACACCTGCGGTTACAATCGATCTCTCGCCGGCCGTCCTGCCGGTCTACGCCGGGTATTCGCTGCTGCGCATGATCCTGGCCTACCTGCTCTCGCTGTTCTTTACCCTGATCTACGGGCATATCGCAGCCACGAACCGCAGGGCAGGGATGGTCATGCTTCCTATCCTCGATATCCTGCAAAGCATCCCGATTCTCTCGTTTCTGCCCGTCGTTACCCTGGCGCTGGTGGCTGCATTCCCACACTCCAATATCGGCCTGGAACTGGCCAGTGTCATACTCATTTTCACCAGCCAGGTCTGGAACATGACCTTCAGCTTTTATCACTCGGCGCGGACGCAGCCCACCGACCTCAAAGAGGTGGCGACCATTACCCGTCTGCGGCCCTGGCGGCGCTTTCTCATGCTGGAAGTCCCCTCGTCGATGATCGGTCTGATCTGGAACAGCATGATGAGCTGGGCCGGGGGCTGGTTCTTTCTGATGGCCTCCGAACAGTTTACCCTGGGGTCACACTCCTTCCAACTGCCGGGGCTGGGTTCGTACCTGCAAGTCGCCGCCAATGCGGGCAACACTGGCGCAATCCTGCTGGGTCTGCTCACTCTCGTCCTGCTCATTGTACTGCTCGATCTGCTCTTCTGGCGCCCCCTGGTCGCGTGGGCCGACAAATTTAAGGTCGAGTTGAGCAGCGGCGAAGCTCCACACTCGCCTGTGCTTGATGCGTTGCGCCGTTCCGCACTGATTGCCGTAATGAACCAGAGGGTGTTTCACCCCATCGGCACGTGGATAGCAAATTTGCTGGATCGCTTGCAGCCGGTACCGGAGAGCAAGCCCTCACGGGAGAGCAAAGAACAATCTTCCCACGCTCTGCCTGTGCGCCAGTTTGTCACGTGGCTGTTTCTCCTCCTGCTCGCGGTGCTGGTCGTCTTCGGTCTCTGGACGATGATGCGCACGCTCATCCAGGTTCCTGCCGCGGCCTGGGGTACGCTCATCCTGGCTGCCTTCGCCACGTGGCTGCGCACCCTGGTCGCTTTGCTCATTGGCGCAGCCTGGACAATACCGGTTGGTGTCGCCATTGGCCTCTCACCGAAGTGGTCGCGCCGCTTGCAGCCGATCGTTCAGGTTGTGGCCTCCATTCCGGCAACCGCTCTTTTTCCCATTTTGCTTCTGTTTCTCGTCGACCTCCCCGGTGGACTCTCAGCAGCGGCAATCCTGCTCATGCTGCTGGGTACGCAGTGGTACATCCTTTTTAACGTGATCGCCGGAGCTATGGCTATCCCCAGCGATTTGCGCGAGGCGACAACCATCTACCATGCCACCGGCTGGCGGCGCTGGCGCACACTCATCCTGCCAGGCATCTTCCCCTACCTGATCACTGGCTTGCTGACCGCCAGTGGAGGAGCCTGGAATGCCAGCATTGTTTCAGAATATGTCCAGTTTAATAATCAGACGCACACGACTTTTGGGTTGGGAGCGAGTATCGCAGCAGCAGCGGCAGCAAACAACTGGCCTGTTCTGCTGGCAGGCACTGTCCTGATGGCCCTCTTCGTGGTCGTTCTTAACCGCCTTGTCTGGAAGCGCCTGTACGCCCTTGCCGAGCGGCGCTACACCCTTGCATAGGAAGGAGAGACATCCGTGAATGAAATTTCTCAGCAGACGCAAAACGGAAGCAACTCCCAGTCAGCAGGAATATTGCTGAGGGCGCAACACATCACCAAGCGCTATCAGGAAGAGGGAAGCCACACCAGAGGAGCGCAGGCTCCCTTGACATTGGATGATGTTTCGCTCTATATAGCCGATGGAGAGTTTGTGGCGCTGCTCGGCCCTTCCGGCTGCGGAAAATCGACACTTCTGCGCATTCTGGCCGGTTTGCTTCAGCCCACTTCGGGTCAGGTACTCTTTAAAGGAGTGCCGCAGCATGGCCCAAATCCGAATGTAGCCATCGTCTTCCAGTCCTTCGCCCTCTTCCCCTGGTTAACCGTGCTGCAGAACGTGGAACTGGGCCTGAAGGCATTGGCTCTCTCTCCCACTCAGCAGGTCAAGAGGGCGCTGGCAGCCATCGACACCATCGGGCTGGACGGATTTGAGGATGCCTATCCAAAGGAGCTTTCCGGCGGTATGCGTCAGCGCGTTGGTTTTGCGCGGGCGCTGGTCGTGGAGCCGACCTTGCTCTTCATGGACGAACCTTTCAGCGCACTGGATGTCCTGACGGCGGCCAATCTGCGCAAGGAGCTGCTCAGCTTGTGGGAAAGCAAGAGCATTCCCACACAGGCGATCCTGTTAGTCACTCACAATATTGACGAGGCGGTCAGCATGGCAGACCGCATCATCATCCTGGGGGCCAATCCGGGGCATATTCGCGTGACGCTTCCCGGCCTGCCTCGCGCTCAGCGTAGCTTCCAGAGTGAGGCGCATACAGAGATGGTAGATTTGATCTATCGCATTATGACCAGCCCGCAGCAGGATGTCGCCACGCTGCTGTCTGCAAAGGTTCCCCAGGCACAGACAGTGCCGCTGACAGTGCCACTCCGTCCCTACCAGATATTGCCCCACGTCTCAATCGGTGATATAACAGGACTCGTTGAACTGGTCCATGCACGCGGAGGTCGCGAAGACCTCTACCAACTGGGTCGGCATCTTCATTTAGAGATCGATGATCTACTGCCCATCGTCGAAGCTGTGGACGTGCTAGATATGGGTGATACCGAGGAGGGCGATCTGGTGCTGACGGAGGCCGGGAAGCATTTTGCCGAAGCCGGAGTGCTGGAAGAAAAGCAGGTCTTCCGCGAGCAGGCGCTGGCTCACGTCAGGCTTCTGCAAAAGATTGTGGAAGAGTTGCAGAACGCGCCCGGGCACAGCTTGCCAGAAGAGTACTTCTTGAGCCTGCTTGAGAAGCACTTCAGTAAAGAGGAGGCGCAGCAGCAACTGGAAACGGCTATCAACTGGGGCCGCTACGCCGAACTCTTCACCTTCAACGAAAACCGGGGCCTCTTCCACCTGGAAGAGCCAGAAGAGGCTGGAGCTAGCAGTGCAGCCGAACAAGCAAAGAAACAAGTTTAAAGGAGGATGTTTGTGTCTATATCTCAGGGACAGGGAGCCGAAGCGCCCATTGTGGATTGGTGGGCTGATAGGGATGCGCCGGTGCATGCCGATTCTCGCATCGCGTACTACGTCGATGGGCGCATGTTTTTGCTGGCGTTCTGCCGCCACCTGCTGCTGGCGCAGAAGTATATCTATCTGGCCAACTGGGGCGTGACGGCGACGATGACGCTGGTGCGCGGGACGGACTGGCGAGCTGGACCGGATGGCAGCCCCGCACAGGAGGCGCTGCTCGCCAGGCTGCGAGCCGAGGGGGTGAGTGAGCCGGATATCGCCTTCTGGACGACGCAGCCGCTCACCTTGCAGAACGTTCTGGGATACGTGGTGCGCAAGGGCGTGGAGGTCAAGGTGTTGATCTGGGACGCGGTGGAAGAGTTCATGCCCCTGAATCCAGAGAGGGCTTGCGAGTTGCTGCGGCAGGTTGGTGTGACCTGCTTGCTGGATGACAGTTCTCGCGGCCTCGTGCATCATCCAACCGAGTCGCTGCATCAAAAAATGTCAGTCGTGGATGGGCTGCACGCTTTTGTCGGCGGCATTGATCCCTTGATAGAGCATACCGGTGATTTTGACCGCTGGGATACACAGGCACACCTCTACTCAAATCCTTTACGAGCCAACAGCGAGGGGCAGACGGGACACCCCTGGCACGATGTGCATACCTACGTGATGGGCCCTGCGGCGGGAGACGTAGAAACCAACTTCCGGCAGCGCTGGAATAGCGTGGTGGAGCGGCATAATCTGGCCGCTGGACTACTGGTGCCTGAGCATCCGCTCGCGCCACCAATGCAGAGCGAGATGGTAGTGCAGGTGGCACGCACCATTCCGCCGGAAACCTACAAGTTCGCCCCGCAAGGCATTCAGGGCATCGCCCAACTCTACAACCATGCCTTCGGTAACGCGCAGAGCTTCATCTACCTGGAAAATCAATACTTCTGGTATCATGCCTACACGGGCGTCGATATCTCCTTCCTGGGGCCGGACAGTCCAGACATGGAGCGCAACATCCACGACATCGCGGCTGCGTTGCGGCGTGGAGCTTCGTTCGCCATCATCTTGCCCGACCATCCCAACGTGGGACGCGCCTTCACCGATGCCGGCCTCAAGCTCCTGCGCTCGCTGGCACCAGAGGCCGATTTGCAGGGGAAAATTCAGGCGTTTTGCCTGGGTACCTCGACGCAGGGGCCGGGAGAGACGCATTATCGCCCTATCTACGTCCACGCGAAGGTCGTAATTATCGATGACCTCTGGTCAACCGATGGCTCGGCCAATTTGAACAACCGGGGCATGCGCAATGACGCTGAAATCAACGCAGCCGCCCTCGACACGCGCCTGGCACGCGGGCTGCGTATGCTGCTGTGGGCGGAACACCTCGGACTGCTAAACGAGGAACGCCTTTTCGCGCTGGGACGCTTCCTGAGCGGTGAATACCTGTTGCCGCAGGAACAGGCGGGAGCCACGCAGACATGGCAGTATTTGCAGGAAACGTTGGGCGACCCACAGATTGGCATGCGCTTGCTGGCGCAGCGAGCGTGGGAGAACCTGCAACGCTACAAAGAGAAGCAGCCCCTCGTCGGCCACCTGCTGCCCTATTTGACGGCTGAGCGGGCGGTGCAAGAGGGGCTGCCTTTCCGGGAAGAGTACGGCTGGATCGAGGAAGTGCCGTCTCCTCAGTAACGAACCAGCCCGTAGGCCCCGATTGATCGGGTTAGATCAGTTCCAGGTAGCGGCGGCGCTCCCAGTTGGAGACGGACTTCTCGTACTCTCTGACCTCCCAGCGGCGCGTCGCCACGAAGTGATCGACGAAGGCGTTGCCCAGGTATTCCCTGGCGACCTCGCTCTGTTCCAACTTATCGGTCGCCGCCGAGAGGTTGCGGGCCAGCGGGTGGATATGCCCGGCCTCAATGGCGCGGTCGATGGTGGCCTGATCGTAGGCATTGCCATCGAGGCGCGGGGGCAGTTGGAGCCTGTGCTCGATGCCGTAGAGGCCGCTCGCCAGTGTGGCAGCGAAAACGAGGTAGAAGTTGGCATCCGCGCCGGGTACGCGGTTCTCGATACGAATAGCGCGCCGTCCGTTGTTGATGATACGCACTGCGCAGGTGCGGTTATCCATGCCCCACGTGGTGTTCAACGGTGCCCACGTTCCCTCGACATAGCGTTTATAGGAGTTGATGACGGGAGCGTAGAGGGCCATGAATTCGGGCATCTTCGCCAGCACACCGGCCAGGAAGTGGCGCATGGTAGAGGACATGTGGCCCTCCGCCTCGTCATCCCAGAACAGGTTGCGCTCGCGATTGAGGTCCCACAGGCTCATGTGCGAGTGCCCGCTGCTGCCATCCTCCTGGTCATTCCACTTCGCCATGAAGGTAGCGGTCAGGCCCTCCTGGTGGCAGATTTCCTTGACGCCGGTCTTGAACAACATGGTGCGATCTCCGGCACCAACGGCATCGGCATAGCGAATATTCATCTCGTACATGCCGGGGCCGTGCTCGCGGTTGTAGCCCTCGATCTCCACTTCGTGGTCGCGCATCATACGGGCGATGCGACCGAGCAGGTGATCGTCGGCGCTGGACTGGCTGATGGCGTAGCAGTTCATACCAGGATTGAGCGGCGTCAGGTTCGGACCGAAATCCTTGTCGCGCACGGACATCTGATTTTCACGGAAGAAACGGAACTCCAGTTCGGCGGCGGCCATCGGCTCAAAGCCCAGTGCCCGCGCCCGCTCGACCACCTTGCCTAGCACGTAGCGCGGCGCGATGACCACCGGCTCGCCATGCTCCGTCCACAGGTCGCAAATAGCGGAATAGACGTTCTCTTCCCAGGGAACGGGCCTGAAGGTGGAGAGGTCGGGCTTCATCACGATGTCGGCAAAGCCGCGCTCCCAGTTGCTGAACTGCAAATTGGGCAACACGTTCTCGGCGATATCCCAGCCAAAGAGCACATCGCACTGCGCGAAGCCGTCTTCCAGCGAGTTGAGGAAGAATTTCGAGGCGACGCGCTTGCCGCGCCACACCCCCTCTATATCAGGAGCGCCAATCTTGACGAACTCCATCTTCCCTTCCTCGGCCAATTTTTTAATATCCGCGGTCTCCATAATGCTGACGATCTCCTTTCTCAAAATAGACAAACCTGCGTCTATAAAGTGCAGTCATTATAGCACGGCAATACGGGTCTGGGAAATTTTACAGTTGATAGGCTTGAGGGCGGCGGTGCTCCAGGCAGGGAATCTGCGCCCGTGCGTGGCCGATGCGCTCCAGGTCGATCTCGGTCATGATGACGGTGGGCATATCCTGTGCCTGTGCCTGCACGATACCCCAGGGATCAACGATCATAGAGCGGCCAAAGCACTGCTTGCCCGGCGGATAGGTGCCGTAGTGAGCAGGCGCGACCACGTAGCAGAGATTTTCGATGGCCCGCGCCCGCAGCAGGACTTCCCAGTGGTCACGGCCCGTGTGCAGGGTGAAAGCTGCTGGCACCAGCAGCACCTGCGCGCCGCGCAGGGCCAGCGAGCGATAGAGTTCGGGGAAGCGCAGGTCGTAGCAGACGGAGAGGCCAAAAGTGATGCCATTCACCTCAGCCGTCACCACCTCATTGCCCGGCACAATGCGCTCCGACTCGTAATGCTTTTCACCGTTAGCAAGCTGCACATCGAACAGGTGCAGTTTGCGATAGCTGGCAACGATCTCCCCTTCAGGATTGATCAGCACGGAGGTATTATAGAACTTGTCCGGCAGGTCGGGATGACGTTCGATGATGCTGCCGCCATGCACGATCATCTTATGCTTGCGCGCCTTCTCCTGCAAACGCTCGATGGCGGGGCCGGGAATGGTCTGCGCCGCGTTATCGAAGCCCGCGTAAGGCCCCAGGTATATCCAGTATTCGGGCAGCCCCACAAACTGCGCGCCCATATCGGCGGCACGATCCAGAAAACGCTCTACGGTAGCCAGATTCTCAGCAGGATTATCCCGCGAGTTCAGTTGGATCACTGCTGTTCTCAGTTGCATAGCGAACTCTCCTCTTTCAATGAAGGCAGCACCCAGGGTTAAGGTTACGTATTTGCATGCAGCGTAACACCAGAAGGTTGTAGGCGTCAAGAGAACACACTATTCCCCGAACGCTTGAGATTGTTGACGAACTGGCTTGCAGCGAGTAAACTTATAGAGGTTGACGAAATAGCGAGAGAAACTGAGCATTACGAGCGTTTGTTATTACAGGTATTTTGCCAGAGGATCAGACGAGAGAGAGGATCGGGGCATGCAGAGAAGGCCGCCAGAGGACGACCAGCAGGACGAGTTAGCGGCAGATGAGATGGAGACGCAAGAAGAACAGGAGTCATATGAAACCTATGCGACTCGTATACCCCGGCGCAGATCGAGCTTAAAAACCACGCGCTCCCTGGAATATGATGACGACGCTTTCCCTCATCGTCCGAAGGTACTGCGCGCTTCCCGCATGCTTCCTCCCAACGAGCCTGGGGTACGGCAGGGCCGGGTGCGGGGGGAAGAGGAGGCGGTGAAGGTTGAGAAAGAGGAGCGCCGCGCCGGACGGCGGCAGCGCACTACTCCAATTCCCGAAACAAGGCAGGCGAGAAAACCATATCGCTCTTCCCTGAGAGAAGAGACCAGAGAAAGCGAAAGTGGGGAAGAATATCGCGATACTCCGCCACCTCATCCTGCGTATCCGGCACGTCCGAAACCGCGATCCCAGCAAACGGGAAAAATCGTGGTGATTCCGCCCGCGAGGCGACCGCCGCAACATGCGGCTGGCCCTGCCTCACCCCAGCCTCCCAGCGCTCATGCGGCTCCGAGACAGAGAAGGCGCGGAAGGCAGGGGCAACAGCCACTGCTGGTGTTGTTTCAAGAGTGGCCGTATCACAAACCGGCGATGATTGTTGTTGGTACGTTCGTGGCGCTGCTGATTCTGGTTCCCGTTCTCTCGAATATCATTTCCTCGGCCACGCATCGTAGCAGCACATTCGTTGTCACCGCTACGCAGACCAGCGCACAGAAGGGAAGCGGAACCACCATCACATCGGCGGCCAACCCGCACGAGCTGGTGATTATTCCGTCCGACACCAACCATCCGCCCCCGCCGGTCTTCGCGCAATCGGCCTATTTGCTCGACGCGAATACGGGTGTGACGCTCTACGCGTACAATCCCTTCATGCACCTGCCCATGCTGAGCACAACGAAGCTGATGACAGCGGTGATTGCGGTGCAGAAGGGCAATCCCAATCAACTGATTACGATTACTCCGGCCATCGAGCACGACATCCAGCAGTTGAGCGCCGATAGTTCAATTTTCGGCATGAAGCAGGGCGAAACATACAGCCTGCGCGACCTCCTCTACGGGCTGTTTCTCGTTTCTGGCAACGATGCCGCCGTCGCTATTGCCGACGCCATTGATGGCAGCCAGGCACGCTTTGTGGCCGATATGAATCAGCATGCGAAACAGCTTGGCCTCTATGACACCCATTATGCCAATCCACATGGCCTGCTCGACCCGCAGCAATATTCCTGCGCGCGCGATCTGGCGGTTCTGGCCCGCTATGCCTTGAACATCCCACTTATTCACCAGATCAGCGGTACGGAGCAATATCACATCCCGAAAACGGCGACGCACCAGGAACATTTTCTTATCAATGAGAACCAGTTCATGTGGTGGTATCCCGGCGTCGATGGCGGCAAAACAGGCTATGATGGAGCCTCTGATTTCGTGCAGGTGGTCTCCGTCACGCGCAACCATCACCAACTGATCGGCGTCGTGATGCATACCAACGACTGGTGGACGGATATGCGCGACCTGATGAACTGGGGCTTCGATAATTTCACCTGGGTTTCGCCCTACATCGTGGACTTCCAGCATCCCATTCCCTACGACACGCTGTGGAACTTTTTCGTCAAGGATAAACAGAACAATACTGTCCCGACTGCTGATGGCGGGCGCTACTACATCTATACCGGTTACAGCATCTCCGGCCCCATCATGAAATACTTCGATTCATCTGGGGGCCTCAAGAAGTTCGGCTATCCCACTAGCATGCCGAAAGTGCCGAACGGGCAGACCATCAGCCAACAGTTTCAGCATGCAACCGTTCAGTGCAATCTGAGCACGAAACAGTGCCAGGCAGTTTGATGGTAGGGTACCACCAGCTTGACCATGTTGCCTATTCACTTGCCCACTGAGATCGGGTTTGCTATACTGCACAGCAACATATACAAGCGTTTTTATCGAGAGGTTTTGATTTATGGCGATAGATGATAAGACAAACGGAATGAGCATAGGGCAGCAGAGTAACGAGGACAGCAATGGCAGTGCCACCATGCCTTCGGGTCTGGGACGGGCGCGACTGGCCCTTGCCATTTCTGCAGGAAAGCTGGCCGGTGCCTCCGGTCGTTTCTTTCGGATCGGCGGCGGCACCAGTCTGCCCGGTATGATCGCCCGCCGCATCGACCCTAACGTGCTCAAAGCGGTCGTTGGCGCAAGCAAGGCGAAGAAGATTGTCATTACGGGCAGCAATGGCAAGACCACGACGGCGCGCATGACCGCCGCTATTGCCGATGCTAGCGGGCAGCGCGTCTCGCATAACCGCACCGGCTCCAATATGCTGCAAGGCGTCACCTCCGTGGCCGTCAATTTCGCTGACATTTTCGGGCGGCTGGATAGCGATGTACTACTGTTCGAGATCGATGAAGGTACGATGCCGCTGGTTATGCCGGAGATCGAGCCTGATGTGGTTGTCATCACCAACATTTTCCGCGACCAGCTTGATCGTTATGGCGAACTGTACTCCGTGGCAAAGGCGCTCAATAAGCTGCTGGAGTCTCTACCCGCCTCGGCGACAATTATCCTGAACGGCAATGATCCGCAGGTGGCAAATTTTGGGCAGAACGCGAGGGCGCGCCGCCTGTTCTTTGGTCTCGAATCGCGAGAGGTTGGCACGCCGGTTCCCGAACAATCAGCAGATATCATTCGCTGCATCCACTGCCAGGAAGATTTGCTCTACGAAGTGGCCTATATGTCGCACCTCGGCATCTATCGCTGCCCCAATTGCGGCTACACGCTGCCGAAGCTGGACATCGCCGCGACCTCCATCCAACTGGCCCCGGACGGTGAAGGCCCGACTCATGTGACGATGCGTACGCCAGAGGGTGAGCTGCAATTAGACATCCCGCTGCCCGGCCTGCACAACGTCTACAACGCCGCTGCCGCTATCGGTGCCGGGCTGGCCTCCGGCTTCGACTTGCAGAAAGTTCCCGCCGCCCTCGGCAATATTCGCACCGCTTTTGGCCGCTTAGAGAAGATTCAGGCGGACGATCAGACCATTTATCTGGCCTTTGTGAAGAATCCGACCTCCTTCAACCTTATGCTGCGTCTCATCGCCAAACATCCCGGTAAGAAGCACCTGCTGCTGGCTGCCAGCCACACCATCGTTGACGGCGAAGACTTTGCCTGGCTCTGGGACGTAGACGTCGAAGGTATAGTCCCCGACATCCTCGATGTAGTGTGCAGCGGCAACAAACCCGAAGAACTGGCGATGCGTCTCAAATACGCCGAGGTTCCCGTCGATAAGATGCAGTTGATCGAGGACCGCGCGGCGGCATTAGACGCGGCGCTGAAGAACGCCGGGCCGGGCGGAACTCTCTACATCATGTGCAGCTACACCCCCACGCACGAACTGCGCCGCATCATGCAAAAACGCGGCTGGGTCAAACACTTTTGGGAAGAATAGCCGTAGCCGCTTCTATGGGTAGAGAATCAGAAGTCTGTACCGCTAGAAGGTACGGGAATTGAGAGCCTTGCGATAAGGCCCTGCAACCTTTTAAATGCCCGATCATCCGGAGCGTCTCTTTGAAAGGGCTGATAATATCGGCAGCCTGATGAAGCCTCTATGCCTCGTTTAACCCTACGACATCGGCAAGAGAGGACTTCGACCCGTTCTTACTACTGAGGAGAAAGCCCCGGCTGCTTCTCAAGGAGAAGGCGCTGCTTCTCAAGGAGAAGGCGCTGCTTCTCAAGGTCGAACCGCTGGCGAAAGATTTCTCCTTGCAGACGGTCTAAGTCTACGCGATCCTGTTCCAGGATTGCCTGCTGGGCTTCGAGAGACAATTGTTTTTCGATTAAATGCCTTTGCTGGGCGTCCAGTATAGCTTGTTGGTGGTTTAAATGTTGCTGCTGCCTGTCCAAGAAACTCAATTGTCGCTCAAGCCAGGTGTCCTTATCTTCTTCTGGCAAAATGAACGACTGTGGTTTCTCACTGATCGAAGCATAGTCTTCTATAGGAAAATGCTGTTGCATATTGGCCCCCTGCTCTTGTGCAATTTACCCTATCACTCATCCTTCTGAATGAGCACCAATCAGGAAAAACGAGAACTTTGCACTTCAAAACATCAGTGAAGATAATAATCCAGGCCAAATAGAAGTGTATATCATAGTCGGTCAAAATACAAGGTTTTAGGACTGTTATATCCTAAATTCAAAAAATTCGTTCTATGAGATAGATCATTATATGTATACGCTGTCTCGAGAGGCCAGATAATGCAGTGGTGTTAGCGCGTTTCAGCGAAGAGTAATAATAGCCTGAAGGTAGGGTTTGCTGCCAGAGGAGCCTTATTCCCTCGTTATTACTTGATGTAGTATACTGTGATCTGACTTTAAATGCTGAATAATGAGACCACTGCCAGGAGGTTTTGATAACTGTGAGCGGACAAGAACAAGATACGGGCATGATATTAAAAATTGGGCACCTGTACCCGACGTTGATGAGCGTGGCGGCGGATCGTGGCAACCTGTTTTCTATCGAAAAACGCTGCAAATGGCGCGGCATTCGCACCGAGGTTGAGCAGATTTTTGTGAAGCAGACACCCGATTTCACGAAATATGACCTGCTTCTCTTTCATGGTGGTGCCGACCGTGAGATGGAACTGGCCTCTCGCGATATTCAGGCGAAGGCCCCTTCGCTGCGCGAGGCGGCGGAGTCCGGGACGGTGTTTTTGAGCGTCTGCGCGGGCTATCAGTTGCTCGGACACTATTACAAGCCGTTTCAGGGGCCGGAACTGAAAGGTGTTGGTCTGCTCGATCTGTATACGGAGGGCGGTAATCAGCGTTTCATGACGCATATGGCGCTGGAATGCGATTTTGAGCAAACCGGCAAGCATGTGCTGGTGGGCTACGAGAATCACAGCGGGCGCACCTACCTGGGACCGAAGGCGAAGCCGCTGGGTAAAGTGCTGGCAGGTTGGGGCAATAATGGCAAGGATAGCTACGAGGGCGCTATCTACAAAAATGTCTTCGGCACCTACTTACACGGGCCGGTGCTGCCGAAAAATCCCTGGTTTACCGACCTGCTGATCCTGCTGGCACTGGAAAGACGCTACGGTAAGGGGAATGTCCAGCTCGCTCCCCTCGATGACAGCACAGAGAATGCCGCTCATGATGCAGCCCTCAAGCTGGCAATGGAATTTAAAGGCACCATGTCCGCCATCGAAGCAACTCCCTGGAGACGCTAGACGTATATTCATCGATAGCTTTGTCTGGAGCGTCAGGGCGGCACATGCGCACTGCGGCTATGCACGTGCCGCCCTGACGCGTAGAAGAGCATGCCATGAGGAACCTGGCCCGGATATGTCATTCTTCGCGCAGCGAAAAATGACATGCGAGGGACAAAAACTGTATAGATATGCTATGAAGGAAAGACAGATGCCGTTAAAAAAACTGCTCAAATTGTACTTTCTGTTCGCCCTGTTGCTTTGTATACTGGTTGGCTGTAATCTGACATTCGAGAATCCATCCGCATCGTCATCAAGCACCACCACAGGCAGCGCAGAGTCTCCGCTGAACACGTGGATACAGGCCGCGCCGGGTGTCCAACTGCGTTACGAGCAATGGACGAGTCCGGGCGATAACGAAGATACGGTGACGATTGTGCGCCTGGATGTGCGCTACATTCGTCTGAGCGTCGCCTACCAGCCCACAAATCCCCTGACCATGAGCGACTGGATGAAAAAGGAGCAGGCGACGGCCATCATAAACGGTGGCTATTTCGACGAGCAGAACAATGCCGAGGGGCTGGTGGTCTCTAACGGCCAGGTTTATGGCTCATCCTATAGCGGCTTCGGCGGCATGCTTTCCGTTAACCGTCAGGGGCAAATCAGCCTGCGCTCGCTCAGCGAAGAGCCGTATAACCCCGGCAGCGAGCAGTTGGAGCAGGCCACACAGTCGTCGCCGCTGCTTATGCTGCACGGCAAACGCACGCAATTTGAGGCAAACGCGGCAAGCACGCGGCGCAGCGTGGTGGCGATGGATAAGCAGGGCCGCCTGCTCTTCATCGTCAGCCCCGGTATGGCCTTCTCGCTGGATGAACTGGCTGACCTGCTCGTCTCATCCGATCTCTCCATCGATACCGCGCTCAACCTCGATGGCGGTGCCTCAACCGGCCTCTATGTCAACGCAGGCAGCCAGCATGTCAGCATCGACTCAGTGACGCCCCTGCCAATTGTGATTGTAGTGAAGACGAAATGAGGCCTCAACCTCCTTGCGCTATGCCCCTGCGAATCTCCTCCTGAATAACCAGCACGGCTTCGGCAAGCGGGACGATGCGGCTCTCTTTCTGAGAACGCAATTTGAGTTCGATGCCGCCATTTCTAAGCGAGCGCCTGCTGACAACGGCACGCAGGGGCAGACCGATGAGGTCAGCGTCGTTGAATTTGACACCCGCCGTTTCGAGCCGGTCATCATAGAGGACTTCGACGCCCGCTGCTGTCAGGTCGGCGTAGAGTTGGTCGGCGGCCTGGCGCGTTTCGGCCTGGTCGAGATCGAGGCCGAGCAGGGCAACGGAGTAAGGAGCGATGCTGAAGGGCCAGATGATGCCCTTTTCATCGTGGTGCTGCTCCACGACAATGCCCACGAGGCGGCTGATGCCGATGCCGTAGCTGCCCATCTGAATGGGATGCTCCTTGCCCTGCGCATCAAGATAGGCCGCGTCCATCAAATCGCTGTACTTCGTGCCGAGTTTGAAGATATGGCCTGCTTCGCTGCCACGCACGCTGTGCAGCGTGTCGCCACAGCGTGCGCAGGTCGCCCCTTCATAAGCAGACGCAATATCGTCCCAGATGTCGACGCGGAAGTCACGCGGATAGTTGACGTTCTTGATGTGGTAGTCAACGCGGTTTGCGCCCGCGACAAAGTTGTTGCCCTGCTGCAATGATGTGTCCGCTACGATCAGCATTTCCGGCCCCTTGTTGAGCGGCGAGGTAAAGCCAGCGACGATGCCCGCCTGCTGGAGTTCTTCGGACGGGGCAAGGTGCAGGTCGCTGGCGTTGATACCGGCACGATAGAGGGTGCTGGCGAGCTTAACCTCGTTGATCTCCAGATCGCCGCGTACTAGAGCCAGCACCATACGGCCACCGGCAACGTAGCAGACAGTCTTGATGGTCCTGTTCTCCGCTACATTGAGAAAAGTGGCAAGGTCGTAAATGGACCTGCAGTCAGGCGTGTGGACCTCTTCCAACGGTGCCTCCTGCTCGGAAGGCAGTTCGCTGCGCACAAACTCGGCCTTCTCCACATTAGCGGCATAACCGCAGCCGGTGCATACAAGAGCCCTGTCCTCTCCGGCTTCAGTGAGAGCGATGAACTCTTGCGAATCACGGCCACCCATGCCGCCACTTTCAGCGTGGATGGCGATGAAACGCAGGCCGATGCGCTTGAAGGCTGCGACATAGGCATCTGCCACGGCCTTGTAGCTGCGATCCAGACCGGCCTCGTCGGCATCGAAGCTGTAGAGGTCCATCATGAGGAACTCTCGCGAGCGCAACAGGCCGCCGCGCGAACGCGGCTCGTCGCGAAACTTGCTCTGAATCTGGTAGATGCGCTGTGGCAGGTCGCGGTAGCTGCGAATAAACTCTGCTACAAGCAGGGTGACAACTTCCTCGTGCGTCGGGCCGAGCACGATGTCGCGCCCACGTCGGTCCTTGAGAGTGAAGAGAACCGGTTCGTAGATTTCCGCACGGCTGGGGCCACTGGCGGGCCGCTTTTCCCAGAGTTCCCTCGGTTGCAGCGCGGGCATGCGTATCTCCTGCCCCCCGGCGCGGTCCATCTCCTCACGCACGATCTGCTCCAGCTTGCGCAGCACGCGCTCGCCCATCGGCAGGAAGCTGTAGATGCCTGCCATGAGCTGGCGAATGAAGCCAGCTCGCACCAGCAATTCCTGGTTGCCACCCTCTGCTTCGCGGGGAGCCTCGCGCAAAGTCTTTGTCAGTTGTTGGGCAACTCGCATATGTTCCTCCTTCTTGTGCTGTGGTAGCCCATGCCATTCTGAGCGACAGCGAAGAATGACACGTCTGTTACCAACCTTGTTTGTTAGATTTCCTCATCGGCTCGATCAATCAGTGGCTGCGGGCTTTGACGATTCGACAATATACGTTGGGTCGCCAGCAGATACCTGATCCGGGTCATTTAACATGGCGCCAGCAGGGGCGGGAACTGGTCCCTGTAACAGGGGATCGTCGGTCTCGATCATCCAGGCTTCGAGTCGCTGCCGCATCTCTTCCAGGACGGAAGCATAAGCCGGATCATTGGCCAGATTGCACATTTCGTTGGGGTCGAAGATCAGATCATAGAGCTGCTCGGCTGCGATTGGCCGGTCTTTCCAACCGTATGTCAGAAGCAGGCTCTTACTCGGACCGTCATCGCAGTTGGGCAGAACCGGCCCCAGATGGTCACTGAAGCGGTGAATGTACTTCCAGCGCTGCGTGCGCGCGGCGCGCTGCGGATCATAGGCCGCGTGATAGGTCAGTTCGGCAAAGATAGTGTCGCGGACCTCAGCGCGCTGGTGGCGAATCAGAGGTAGAAAAGACCGGCCTTGCAGCCATCGAGGAGGTTCAATCTTTAGAAGATCGCATATGGTCGGGAAGATATCGATGTGTGAGACCAGTGCATCGCAGACTTGACCGCCCACGAAACCGCCGGGGCCGCGCATCATGAGCATCACTCCTATCCCGCGATCAAACAGGTTCCCTTTCGCGCCCGGAAAAGCCAGGCCATGATCGGTTGTCAGGATAACCAGTGTATTATTACGCAGTCCGCAAGCATCAAGCGCATTCAGTACCGCACCGACGCCCTGGTCTAAGGCGCGCGCGCTGGCCTTAAACGCGGCCATGTCCCGGCGTGTCTGAGGAGTATCCGGAAGATTGGCGGGCGGCAGGCAGTAATTTGCGTCTTCGGGCGAAGCGGGCTGGAAGAACTCGCGGTGCGTTTCAAAGAAGCCGACGGAGAGGAAGAAGGGCTGTTCAGGCGGATTGCGCAGCACACTGATCGCGGCCGGTGCAACCATATCGACATGCGTTGTCTTTATATCAAAAACTCGATCATAGCCCAGAATATCAGGAGTTTTTGAAATGTGCTGCTCACCAATAAGAAGAGAGTAATAACCTGCTTTACGTAATGTATAGAGAATGTGTTGCTGGTAATTACGCAGCGCAAAGCCGCGATGGGCAAGTCCCATCATGCCATTGCTATGCGCATACTGACCTGTTAAGAGGACGGAGCGACTGCCAGAGCAGGTTGGCGCGGTACAGAACGCTTTGCGAAACAACACCCCCTCTTCGGCAAAATGCTGGATGTTGGGCGTTGGAACGGCATAACCATAAGGCTGAACATAGCGCCCCGTGTCATGCGAATGAAGATAAAGAATATTTGGATAATTTTCCTTTTGCATTATTACAGTTCTTTCCAGGGAGCGAGTAGCTCCATGAATAAAAGCAAAGAAGACAATAACGTAGCTGAAAAAAGCTCGTTGATTACCGCTACGACAATTTCCTGATTCCCATGCACAACTGGCAGGAATAAGGGAGTATCTGTCTTCGTATACCCTTTAGCACCGTAGCCCGTATCTGAATCGGTAAGAAATTCTTTAGAAGGATAGGAGGTTGCTATGCGACCACGTACATCATACCTTATCTGTGCTACCCAGCGCAGCGGTAGCACGCTCCTTTGCGAGGCGCTGCGGAATACCGGACTCGCAGGATGGCCTGAAGAATACTTTCAGATCCATAAAAAGAGCGGCAGTATCCGGCGACCGGAAGACTACTTCAAAGGGTTGAACGCGGCAGATATGATGAGCTATCTCAATGACTCATCCCCACCTTCTCTCCCTCTGCCACAGGCAGAGGGGCAATCCTATGCAGATTTTCTGGCAGAGGTGCTCAAATGTGGCACCACTCCCAATGGCGTCTTTGGTGCGAAGATCATGTGGGCCTACTTCGGCGGTTTTATCAGCAAGCTCCGCGAGATTCCGCACTATAGAGAGATGAAAGGTAACGACCTCCTTTCAGCAGTTTTCCCCAATCTCCATTACATCTGGCTCACCCGTCAGGACAAAGTGAGACAGGCTGTATCGCTCTGGAAGGCTCTTCAGACATGGGTCTGGCGGCAAGAAACAGACACGCCGCAGCCTTCAAAAGAACCTCTCTTTCACTTCACGGCCATTGATCATCTCATTCAGCAGATTGAGGCTGATGAGAAAGCATGGCAAGGCTACTTCAAAAAACACCATATTCAGCCATACACTGTTGTGTATGAGCAGCTAGTATCGGCTTACGAGGAGACCGCGCTGGACATTCTCCGCTTCCTCGATATTCCTGTCACTCACAGGCCAACGTTTACAGAGCGCCGCATGCAGCGGCAGGCCGATGCCTTGTCGGAAGAATGGGTGCAACGCTACTACCAGCACAAACAAACGGCCTGATGCCTTTGCGCTTGACCTTTTCGGATTTGATGCTATACTTTCCCAGACGAGAGCTGGAGGAACTGGCAAGAACCTGGCTCTTTCCCAATTTCCCGTCTGGATTTGAAACGACTAAAACATTCTCCCGCCAGGCGGAACCTCCTTCGTTGGGGCAAGCAGGACAACGCCGCCTTCTCCATCAGGAACGCCGAGCGTTAGCACCTCGGAGATAAAAGGGCCAATCTGCTTTGGCGGGAAATTTACCACTCCCATCACCTCTCTGCCCAGCAGTTCATCCTTTGTATAGTGTTTCGTGATCTGGGCAGACGATTTTCTCAGTCCGATTTCCGGGCCAAAATCAATCGTCAGCCTGTAGGCAGGTTTGCGCGCCTGCGGAAAATCCTCCACGTTGACGATTCTCCCGACCCGAATATCTACTTTTTCGAAGTCTCCATAAGAAATCAACACGATAAACTCCTCACAAGACATCCGTAGGCCCCGCTTTATCGCGTCCATTGTCGGTTGATCGGCATCTACGGATATCATGGTGTCACGGCTAATAGGCGCGGGCAAAGATGGCTTCGACAGTGGCGGGTTTGCCAGTGTAGATGCTCTTGCCCTGAACGCCGCCCTCTGGCTGATCGAAGGGAATGACGCGCAAGGTGGCTTTGGTCTCTTCCTTGATAGCCTTCTCCGCCTCGCTGTCCTCCGCCCACTTCACGCGGGCAAAGCCGCGATCCTCGATGATCTGCTTGAACTCCTCGTAGTGCTCAGTATAGTGGGTGTTCTGCTCGCGGAACTCAAGCGCGCTCTGGTAGAGCGCGTGCTGTACCTCTTCGAGCAGTTCGGGCAGGCGTTCGGCCAGACCTTCGACGGGAATGACCTCTTTGGCGCGAGTGTCGCGGCGCACCAGCACGACGCTGTTGTTCTGTACGTCGCGAGGGCCAATCTCCATGCGCACAGGGACGCCGCGCATCTCCCACTCGTTGAACTTCCAACCGGGTGTGTTCTCGCTCATGTCGACCTTGACGCGCACTTTGCCTTTGAGCATCTTCTCGATGCGTGCTACCTGCTCGCAGACCAGCGTCTTATCGGCTTCCTTGCGCCAGATGGGAACGATCACGACTTGATAAGGCGCGACGTGTGGAGGCAGGATGAGACCGGCTTTGTCGCCATGCACCATGATGATGCCACCAATGACGCGGGTGCTGAGGCCCCAGCTAGTGGTGGCGGCATATTTGCGCTGCCCATCGGCATCCAGGTACTGGATGTCAAAGCCCTTCGCAAAGTTCGTGCCGAGGTTGTGGCTGGTGCCAGATTGCAGCGCCTTGCCATCGCCCATCATGGCCTCGATAGAGTAGGTGCGCAGCGCGCCCGCGAACTTCTCGTTCTCGCTCTTGCGTCCGGCAATGACCGGAATGGCAAGGTCTTCCTCGGCGAAGGAGCGGTAGACCTCCAGCATCATGCGTGTGCGCTCCTCCGCTTCCTCGACACTGCGGTGCGCGGTATGGCCCTCCTGCCAGAGAAATTCAGCCGTGCGTAGGAAAAGGGTGGTACGCTTCTCCCAGCGCATCACGTTGTTCCACTGATTGATGAGAATAGGCAGGTCGCGATAGCTCTGAATCCACTTCGCGAAGCTGTGGCCGATGATAGTTTCGCTGGTAGGGCGGATAGCCAGAGGCTCTTCCAGTTCCTCGCCGCCGCCGCGTGTCACCCAGGCTACCTCCGGCGCGAAGCCCTCGACGTGTTCCGCCTCTTTCTCCAGAAAGCTGCGCGGGATGAGCAGAGGGAAGTAGGCGTTCATAACGCCTGTTTCCTTGAAACGCTCATCCAGCAGGCGCTGGACATTTTCCCAGATGGCGTAGCCGTAAGGGCGGATAATCATGCAGCCGCGCACAGGAGCATAATCGGCCAGTTCCGCTTTGCGTACCACCTGATTGTACCATTGTGAAAAATTGTCTTCCTGATCTACAAGTTCTTCGACATACTTTGTTTCTTCTGCCATAGTTTCTCCTTTGGACGCTCTCCATTGCGCCCTCTTCATATCACGCTATCGTTAACGCGATACGTGTTTCAAGCTGTATTACGCTCTTTTGTTATGCGCAATACCTTTCAGCCTGTTTATTCAGGCATAAAAAAACTCGCCCTTATGTAAGGACGAGAGATTCCCGTGGTGCCACCTTCTTTGAGCTACGCCTCACGACATAACTCCACTCACGCGGTCTGCTTCTGATGAGAAGAAATCGGGAAGTAACCGCTTCTCCTGATAACGGTGAGACTCCGGTCAGTTTCGCTTATCGCTCACTGACGCTCTCAGGTGGGTTCGACGCTTCAACCATCCACCGGCTTTCACTCTCCCGGCTCGCTGCTCGACTTGCCAGCGCCTACTGATCCTGATCAATGCGTTGTCTCTCTGCGATTAATTGAATCAAAGATACACCTTTTTATGCGAATTGTCAAGCATGTTTTTTTTGACTCCCCTCATAATTCTTCTATCAGGCCTGTGGTCTGTGAGGAGGTGAGGGAGAGGAGGTGGGGACACCCCACTGCCCGGCAGGGACTCTGCCCCTGCGCCCCGCTTTCTGAGGGGATGTCAGTGTTTTTGGAGCAAAAGCCATCTATAAACGGTTAGAAGGCACGCTTCAGCGCGGCGCGGGCACCGAAGTAGCCGCACATACCGTGAACGCCGCCGCCCGGTGGCGTGGAGCAGGAGCAGATGTAGATGCGCTGATTGGGGGTATTGTAGGGCACAAGCTGGATGGTGGGGCGCGTGTAGAGCTGCCAGAAGTCCTGGATTCCGCCGTTGATATCGCCGCCAATGTAGTTGGGATTGTACTGCTCGTATTCCGCTGCCGTGATGACGTGATGGGCCAGGATGCGCTGGCGGAAACCTGGGGCGAAACGCTCAATCTGCGCGATGATGCGTTCGGTCATATCAACGGTTGAGCCGTTGGGGACGTGGCAGTATGTCCAGGCGGTATGCATGCCCTGTGGCGCGCGGCTCGCGTCGAAGAGGCTGGATTGGGCGAGCAAGACAAAGGGTCGTTCGGGAATCTGGCTCTGCGAGACGGCCCGCTCGGCGGCAGCTATTTCTGGCAGCGTGCCGCCGACATGCACCGTTCCGGCGCGTGTGCATGCCTCGGCCTGCCAGGGAATGGGGCCATCGAGAGCAAAATCGACCTTGCAGGCGCCGGGGCCGTAGCGGTAGCGGGCGAGATTATCACGATAGACGCCGGAGAGCGCATCGCCCGCGATATGCAGTAACTGGCGTGGCGTCACATCGAACAGGACGGCCTGAGCCGCAGGTAATTCATCTATGCTCTTAATCTCCACTTCCGTTGTGATCTCTCCACCGAGAGAACGCAGGTAGCCAGCGAGGGCGTCGGCAATGCTCTGCGAGCCGCCACGTGGAATGGGCCAGCCGTAGACGTGGGCGAGGATGCCCAGGATAAGACCGAACGCGGCGCCAGGCGGCTGTTCCAGGGGCAGCATCGAGTGAGCGGCCAGGCCCGCGAAGATGGCGCGGGCTGCTTCCGTCTTGAAGGTGTGCTCGGCGAGAAAGCTGGCGGAACTGATGGCGCGCAGGCCGAAGCGAGCGAGAGCCAGTGGAAAGCGAGGAATGCGCAGCGGGCTGAGTAACGAACCTTCCAGTTTGGGCCAGTCTGCTACGAGCGGCCCCATCAGCCTGCGATAAGCCGCGCCATCCTCGCCCAGCTTCTCAGCCGTTGCCTCAAGCGAGCGTTCGAGCACAACAGCCGTGCCGTCATCGAGTGGATGGGCTAGAGGAAGTGGCGGCTGAATCCATTCGAGGCCGTATTGCGCAAGCGGGAGGGTGCGAAAGAAGGGTGAACCTATGCCAAGGGGGTGAATCGCCGAGCAGACGTCGCTCCAGAAACCCGGCAGAGGGTACTCCAGAGTGCGACAACCGCCGCCGATCGTCTCCTTCGCCTCATAAACACGCACCGTATGGCCCGCCTGCGCCAGTGTAATCGCTGCGGCAAGACCATTGGGGCCAGAACCAACAACCACAGCCTCGTGATCCTGCTCACTCGACATCTCTGGTACCCGCTTTCTCTGTAAGAAGATTTTCCAGTTCCCTATGCCTATTGTACAACTGCCGTGTCCTGCCATCGTTACGCAATGCGCAGTATTGCTTGCTGGCGCAACAAAATACCAGGAGACGCTCGTTGCGTTTTATGCTAAAATACGGGGAGTGATTTCCAGAGCGAAATGGGGGAAATTTCAGGGCAACTGTGAGGCTGTCCTGTCAGGAGAAACAATAACTATGGCTACTCTATTGGAACCCGACCGTTATTCGCGGCAGACGCTATTTGCGCCCATCGGCAAAGAGGGGCAGGAGCGGCTGCGCGCTTCGTCGGTGACGATTATCGGCTGTGGCGCGCTGGGCACGGTGCTGGCGAATAATCTCTGTCGCGCCGGGGTCGGGCATATCACCATCGCCGACCGCGACTTCATCGAGATGAACAATTTGCAGAGGCAGGTGTTGTTCGATGAAGAGGATGTGGCACGCCACCTGCCAAAGGCCATCGCTGCCGCCGAGAAGCTGCGGCGCATGAACAGCGAGACGAAGGTTGAGACGCTGGTCGAGGATGTCAACGCCGATGGCATCGAATCACTGGTGCAAAACACCGATCTCGTGCTGGACGCCACCGATAATTTCGAGACGCGCTACCTGCTAAACGATGTCTGCGTCAAGCTTGGGCGTCCGTGGATCTATAGTGGCGTCATCGCCTCTTACGGGGTGACGATGAATATTATCCCCGGCGAAACACCGTGCCTGCGCTGTGTCTATCCAGATATGCCCCTGCCCGGCACAACCCCTACCTGCGACACGGCTGGAGTGCTTAACGGCATCGTCGGGGCCATCGGCAGCGCGGCTTCGACCGAGGCGATGAAAATCCTGATTGGCAGTGATGCGGTCAGCCACTCCATGTTCTGGCTGGATCTGTGGGACAACTCCTGTGATCGCGTCGAAGTGCCACGCCAGCCCGATTGCCCCGCCTGCGGACAGCACCACTACGAATTTCTCGATACATTAAGCGGCAGCACCGGCAGCACCAGTCTGTGCGGGCGCAATGCCGTGCAGGTGCGCGCTGCGAAGCGTCCAGATATGTCCAGAGTTTCGCTCAACCTGGCCGAACTGGCCGAACGCCTGCGCCCCGTTGGCAAGGTCAGCTATAATGAGTTCTTGCTACGCTTCCTGGTCGATGGGTATGAACTGACCATTTTCCCCGATGCGCGTGCGATCATCAAAGGCACCGATGACGAGCAGGTCGCACGCTCTGTTTATGCACGCTATATCGGTATGTGAGTGAGGAATAACCGTATGAATGAACACATTCTTGTCTGCGTGGCATGGCCGTATGCGAAAAGCTCCACGCACGTGGGGCAGATCGTTGGCGCGTACCTGCCCGCCGACACCTTTGCGCGCTACCATCGCCTCGCGGGCAACCATGTCTTGATGGTTTCCGGCAGCGATGAGCATGGCACGCCTATCCTGGTGGATGCCGAGCGCGAGGGCATTTCCCCGCGAGAGTTCGTGGCCCGCTACCACCAGCAGATACTGGAAATCTGGGACAGGCTGGGTATGTCCTGGGATCTTTACACAGAGACAGGCACTGAGAACCACTATCGCATCACACAGGATTTCTTTCTGAAGCTCTATGAAAAGGGCTATATCTATAAGGATACTATGCTGTCTCCCTATTGCCCGACCGACCGCCGCTTTCTGCCCGATCGCTACATCGAAGGCACCTGCCCCGACTGCGGCTATCCCTCTGCTCGCGGCGACCAGTGCGACAACTGCGGCCACACGCTCGACCCGGTTGATCTGATCAATCCACGCTGTCGCCTGTGTGGCAGCGTAACAAGCAAAATTGAGATTCGCCCGACGGAGCACTTCTTCCTGGATCTACCCAAATTGCAGGAGCCATTGCTGGCCTGGCTTTCCGAGGGCAAAGACCACTGGCGGCCCAACACGCTCAGCTTCGCCACGAACTGGCTCAAGGAGGGCCTGCGCCCGCGTGCCATCACGCGCGACCTGGACTGGGGCGTACCGATTCCGCTTGAGGGCTATGAGGATAAGCGCATCTACGTCTGGTTCGACGCGGTCATTGGCTACTTTTCGGCCAGCGTTGAGTGGGCGCGGCGCCGGGGGACGCCGGAAGCCTGGAAAACCTGGTGGGTGCCAGGCGCAACGGAGCCGCCGGTCAAGTCCTACTACTTTATCGGCAAGGACAATATCCCGTTCCACACCATTATCTGGCCCGCCATGCTTATCGGCTACGGCGAGCGCAACCTGCCCTACGACGTACCGGCCAACGAGTTCATGACAATGAGTGGCGCGAAAGCTTCGACCAGCCGGGGCAATGTCATCTGGACAAAGGAGGTGCTCGACCGCTACGGCGCGGATGCTCTGCGCTACTATCTCTCCGTCACCGCTCCTGAAGGGCGCGACACCGACTTCACCTACGAAGAACTGGTGCGCCGCAACAATGATGAACTCGTTGCTACCTATGGCAACGCCGTTCACCGCACGCTCACCTTCTTGCAGAGCAAATTCGGTGGCGTCGTGCCAGAGCCGCAGACCTTGCGTGAGGCCGATCGCGAGATACTGGCAGAGGTCGAGGGCGGCTTCTCAGTCGTAGGGCACAGCATTGCCAATGTCCACCTGAAAGAGGGCATCAACGCCGCTATGGCCGTCGCCCGCGCGGCCAACCGCTACCTGGACGAGCAGGCTCCCTGGAAGCAGATTAAGGTCGACCGCGAGGCGGCAGGCACAACCATCTACGTGATGCTCCAGGTGCTCAGTGGCCTGCACACTCTCTTCTCGCCCTACCTGCCCTTCTCCTCGCAGCAACTGCACGAGTACCTGGGCTTCGAAGGCGAGGCCGCGCAGGGCCACTGGCGCTTAACGAGCGTCCCCGCCGCTATCAAGCTGCCCACCCCCAGGCCGCTCTTCCCCAAAATCGAAGAACCTGCGGTGGTGTAGTGCGACTATCGAGAACACGGTAGGGATTGCAAGCGTTGGGGCAGCAAGAAATTGCGGTCATGGTTCCCTGATCTGGCAGAGGAGACGCCCGTTAATCACGAAAAAAAGCTCGTTTTCCTCATTATGAGGATGCCAGACAAATTCTCCTGTCACTGTTTCTTGTCTTCTTCATCTCTACATGCGAAGACTTATCACAGAAGGGGCGTCGAATTGAAACTTCTCTTCAGAAGAACAGCGAGGGGAGGGACAGGCCTGTCCCTCCCTCTAATAGAGTTGCGGTAAAGATTACGGAACGGTAACAGCCGGTTCCCTCGTGGGGGGTTGGGTCTGGCGGGAGGCAATGCGGCGCGCCATGGAGCGGTTGGCGCTTATCATGAGCCGCACGAAGAGCCAGCCTGCGACGATCGCGACGCCAGCCAGCGAGATCCACATGATGACAAGGGCAGCGGTAACGTTGGTATTGCTGGTGAAGATCTGCCCGAAGCCGGAGAGGTATGCCTGGCTCGTCGCCTCGATGGCGAAGACCTGCGGGCCGTAGTAGAGTGTCGCGCCGAGCACCAGGAAGACGGTGGCGACACGGTAGGCTGTCGCGTCATCGTCCACGCGGCGCGCGAGTTTGACCGCCAGGGCCAGCAGCAGGCAGAGCGTTGCCAGTGGCCCCGTAATTGGCAGGGCAGCGTTAGCAACGATATTGGGCGAGAAGAAGATCCAGCCCAGAGCAAAGGTGATGAGCAGAACAGCGTCGCGCATCAACAGGTAGGACATCCACCACACATCGGCTCCCAGGCGCAAGCCGCAGCGTCGCAGCGTGCGCAGGACGTAGGGACGGCCCAGGTGGAGCATCAGTGTCATGGTCCACAAAGCGGGGATGAAGGCCACAATCGTGCTCACCAGCCACTGCGACCCACCCTGGATTAATGCTTGCGTAATGGCGGTAGCGATATCATCAGGTTTCATACTTATGCTCCTTTTCTCGTAGAGGTTGTCTCTTCGACCTCAGCCCGCCCCCCGGTTCTCAGGACGTAGACGGTGGCGACAGCGCCCATGATGGCGAACAGCGCCGTCGCGACGTATCCGATACCAACGGCCCAGTTGGGGTTGCTATTCGTCACCAGGAAGGAGCTGATGGTTGCCATTGTTCCGACCGTGATCGCGTTGCCCTGCACGCCGACCACATAGGGAATAAAGTAGAGGGCCGCACCCAGGGCAAGCAGGCCGCTTACCAGTTGGAAATCGCGCAGGTTGGTATCGGGATCGCCCATCAATTTGACCAGCAGCACACCGAAGAGCGCGGCAGCCGCCAGCGCCCCCGTCAGTGGCAACTCGTCGGTGGTGACCACATCAGGGAAAAAGAACATGAAGCTCATCACCACGCCTGAGACGATCAGCAGATCACGCAGGGCTATGTAGACCAGCCAGAGCAGGTCGGCGCCCAGCCGCAGGGTGAAGCGGTCGATCATGTCAAGGATATAGGGACGGCCCAGGTGCAGCCCCAGGATAGCCAGCCAGATGATGGGCAGGGCGGCGGCCAGCGTTCCTTCCAGAAACTGTTCGCCGCCTGCGTTGATGCCCGAAATGATGGCATTGGTCAGGTCTTGAACTGACATCGCAAATTCTCCTTCTTTCGAAAAGACAACTACAAATCACTGCCTCGTCCTTGCAGCCACCGTTTCGGGCGCAATCACCTTGACGGATGGGCAAAGATAAGCCAGGTCACAACGCAGGCAGCGGCTCGCTTCGCGGCGCGCCTGTTCCTCTGTAAAGCCGAGGGCGAATTCAACGGAGCGGTTGCGCGCTGCCTGCGCGCTGCGCAGCGGCATTTCCTCGCGCGGGGTCGGACGCAAATCCAGCTCGATGGTTCCATCTTCGGGCAGCGTCGATGCTGTCTCGAATTCATCTTCCGGCATCTCCAACACCTCGGATGGCGGCAGGAAAGAGAGGTAGGCATGGATAGAACGCGCCGCTTTGCGTCCGTGCGCGGCTGCATGGATGATCGATTTGGGACCGTAGGTGACATCACCGGCTGCGAAAACACCCGGCGCTCCAGTTGCCAGTGTTTCCGGGTTAATCAACAGGCCACCCCAGGGAGCCACCATCACGCTTGTTCCTTCCGGCAGAAATGAGGGGTCGGGAGCCTCGCCAATGGCGACCAGAATCCTGTCAGCGGGAAGATCAAAGGTATCGTCGGGGATGGGAACGGGGCGGCGGCGTCCCTTTTCGTCTGGCTCGCCCAGTTGCATGCGCTGGCAACGGATCGCCTGTACCTGTCTCTGCTCGTTGCCCAGGATTTCTAATGGAGCGACCAGTTCGTGTAGCTGGATGCCTTCCTCGATGGCGGCGCGCACTTCTTCGACCTGCGCGGGCATCTCATGCTGCGTGCGGCGGTAGAGAATATGAACGGTTGATGCACCCGCACGCAGGGCGGAACGTGCCGCGTCCATCGCTGTACTGCCGCCGCCCACCACGGCCACTGTTCCCTCGATGCGTGTTTCAGGATTCAGGTTATACTCTTTCAGGAAGGTCGTCGCCGGAATCACGCCCTGTAAATCTTCGCCAGGGACTCTCAGACGCTGGCTCAGTTGCGCGCCGACAGCCAGCAATACAGCAACATAGTCGCGCTGTAACTCATCGAGACTCACGTCTCGCCCAATGGCCGTATTGAGCCTGATTTCGACGCCCAACTCACGCATGGCGTTGATATCGCGATTCATCTCCGCTCGTGGCAGGCGATATTCGGGGATGCCTATAGCCATCATGCCCCCGGCGACCGGCATGGCGTCGAAGACGGTCACGCCATAGCCCCGGCGCGCCAGATAGTAGGCCGCGCTCAGACCGGTAGGGCCCGCGCCTACGATGGCGACTTGCTCGGCTCGCTTTTGCTTTGGAGGACGAACGCGCCGCGCTGCTGGTGCGCTATGATCGGTGGCAAAGCGCTTCAGATCGCGAATAGCGATGGGTGCGTCGAACTCCCCGCGTCGGCAAACCTCCTCACAGGGAGCCGTGCAGACGCGCCCGCAGATAGAGGGGAACGGGTTGGGTTCTGCTGCCACGCGTAGCGCCTCGTCGTAGCGCCCCTGCGCGATCAGGCTGACATAGAGGCCCGCGTTCGTTCCGACCGGACAGGCAGCCTGGCAGGGAGCGCGTAAATCCTCTTTGCGCTCGCCCAGCCACGTGCGCCAGCTCTGCCACGTCGCCTTGCGCTCTGCTACGTGCCAGGCATGATCGGCTCCCCACGGCACCTCACCCGGCTCTTCAGGCGTTGCCCGCGTGTAGGCATCCAGTGGAATCCAGCCCCCTTCTGGCGGTACGTGCGAGATATCCCCGCGTTGCGCGTATCCAACTTCTTTGATATGCCCTTCAATAGTAATGGCGTTGGTGGGGCATTCCTGCGCGCAGACCTGGCAGCCGATACAGGTCGCGACCTGTATTGGGGCCAGCATCATCCAGGAACGCTCCGCCTGCTCGCCTGGAATAGGGCTGAGTCGTTCCTCGTCGCTCCCCAGCGTCCCATTTCCCGCCGGACGGCTCATATCCAGGCAGCGCACCGGGCAGAGATCCATACAGATGCCGCAGTTAATACAGGTTTGCTGGTTGACCTGAAACCGATAGGCCATGTTACCTCCTTTCAGGCAGAACACCGTTTAGCGTTTCCCTGCCTCTTTACCAGGTTGGTCAGGAAAGATCACTCGCGATGTTCGGCTTAAGTACAATTGCTTATTGCACAAAGCATAAGACCCTCAAGTCACGGATTTATCACAAAGCAGGGATAAAAAATCACAAGAAGCACTCGGAACGCTTTTTTCATAAAAATAGAATTTTGTAGGCCTCGCTTATGAAATTTAACAGCCAAAACCGATGGGCCTGTCCCTCAAGGACGGTGATATCGGTATATCGGTACAGGCACTTGCTTTTTGGTCACACTGGCTATAGACTGTAGTAAGTACCATGTGGTGGGATGTTCCAGAAAGGAGAATGCCGGTGTCCGATGCTTTACAGCGATCTAAGACCGACGCATCTCTCTCTTCTCAATCCATGCACATCACTTCGGCGGCGCTCACCCAGTTGTTAGAGGTTTCACCTGATGCCCTGGTGGTTGTCGACAGTACTGGTACCATCGTGGTGGTAAATGCGCAATTAGAGGAGCTATTTGGATATAGCCACGGGGAGCTTGAGGGACAACCGCTCGAAGTGCTGCTGCCGGCGCGCTTCCGCGAGATGCATGTCGGACATCGCAACCGCTATGTAGCGGCACCCCGCACGCGCCCGATGGGAGCGGGACTGCAATTGTTTGGGTTGCGCAAGGATGGCATAGAGTTTCCCGTCGATATCAGCCTGCGCCCGCTCTCGGTGGAAGGCGTACCTCATGTCATCGGGGCGGTGCGCGACGTGAGCGAGCAAAAACGAGCCGAGCGCGAGCGTGCCCAGCAGCTTCAGCAGATTCGCTTGCAGAATGAGTTGATCAATCTTTCCCACGATGCTATTCTTATGCGCGACCCCATCAATCGCGTGCTTTCCTGGAATCGTGGCGCCGAAGAGCTTTACGGCTATACGGAGCAGCAAGCGCTGGGCCGCATCACTCATATTCTGCTCAAGACGCGCTTCCCTGCCAATCGTGCTGAAGTCGAGCGGATTCTTGAGCAGGAGGGGCAGTGGGAGGGAGAGTTGATGCATGCCCGGAGCGATGGAAGCACGGTTATTGTCGAGAGTCGCCACGTGCTGGTTCGTGACGAGCAGAATCAGCCTATCGCTGTTCTGGAAATCGACCGCGATATTACCCAACGCCGCCGCCGGGAACAGGCGGAGCAGGCTGCTCACGCGGAGGCGGTAGCGCGTCTGGATCTCCTCCAGCAGGTTCTTGATGCGTTGCCCGGCAGCGTCTATCTGGTCTATGGTCCCGAGGCGCGGCTGGCGCTTGCCAATCGCAGCGCTGCCAGCGTCTGGGGGGCGCAGTGGCAGGTTCACCAGCCTATGCTGGAATTTCTGTCCAGTCATGGCATTATGATCTTCGATACACAGGGGCGACCTCTTCCACCAGAGAAGTTTGCTACGATGCGTGCTGTTCAGAAGGGAGAAATGACGCTGCAACACCAGGAAACCATTCGCCGCCCGGATGGTTCCAGCCTCCCCGTTCTGGTCAATGCGCTGGCGCTACCTTTTTCCCGATCCCTGACCTATATTCAAAAGGATGCTGAGATGGGTGCTGCGGGCAGCCAACTGGCGCTGGTTATGCATCAAGACGTGACCGCGCTCAAGGAGGCGGAGTACCTCAAAGATGAATTCGTCGGCATTGCCGCCCACGAACTGCGCGCGCCGCTGGCCGTGCTCAAAGGCTATGCCGATATGCTCATCGTGCAGTCCGCTCGCCAGCATGGCCCGGAACTGGCCGACTGGCAGCGGGAGGCTCTCGAAGAGATCAAAGAGGCAACTGCTCGCCTGGTAGCGCTCAGCGAGGATCTGCTGGAGGTAACTCGCTTGCAGGCAGGGCGCTTGATCTTGCAGCGCGCCCCTACCAACATCGTTTCTCTGGCCCAGCGTGTCGCTGCTTCTCTGCAAAAAACGACCACGCGCCACCTGGTGGAGGTACATTCGTCGCGCCCAGTGATGGTGGCCGATATTGATCCTGGACGTACTGAGCAAATCTTGATAAATCTCATCGGCAATGCCATCAAGTACAGTCCTCAGGGAGGACCGATTACGATCAACCTGTGGGAAGGAGAGGGAACCCCCATAGTTCACCTCAGCGTGCAGGATCATGGTATCGGCATTCCCGCACACCAGCAAGGGCAGATTTTTGGGCGCTTCGTGCGAGCGGAAAATGCCCAGTCGCGGGGCATCGGTGGGACCGGGCTGGGTTTGTATCTCTCCCGTGCGCTGGTCGAACAACATGGTGGCCAGCTCTGGTTTGAATCAGAGGAAAGCAAAGGCTCTACCTTCTTTCTGACACTTCCCCTGGCCGCAAATCAAGAGTAGATGGGAAGCGGGATACCTCTTGCCGCAGACTGATTAAGGAGGAAGATGCTCATGGCTATAAAGGAGGGCTGGCAGGGCCGCTTTTTCGAGGATTTCGAGGTCGGCGATGTATATCAACATCCCCTGGGAAGAACCGTCACGACAACGGACAACATCTGGTTCACCCTGCTCACCCAGAACACCGCCCCGATTCACTTTGACCAGCACTACGCGGCCCAGACCGAATTTGGTAAACCGCTCGTCGATTCGACCTTTACTCTGGCGCTGGTGACAGGACAGAGTGTGATCGACATTTCGCAGAACGTCTTTGCCAACCTGGGCTGGGATGAAGTCCGGCTCCCCAACCCGGTCTTCGAGGGCGAAACCATCTACTCCCAGTCCGAGGTGCTGGAGAAGCGCGAGTCGCGCTCGCGTCCAAATGTCGGTATTGTGACGGTCAAGACCACTGGCTACAACCAGGACGGCAAGGTCGTCATCACCTTCAAGCGCACCCTCATGGTCTATAAGCGCGGGCAGGCGCCGAAGATCCCACGTATCGTACCAGAAGAGAAGCCAGAAACATGAAGCAATGAAAACAGGTATGGCGGCGGGCAAAGTGAGGTCGGTGTTCGATTTGCAAAATTCGCGCGCGCCGAAGATGCGCAACTCGCCTGCCCCGTCCTGGCGGCTCGCCTCCATCGGTTCATCGGCTACCGATGAAGCCACGTAGATGCGCGAGAGATAGACGCCGCAAGGACTGACGAGGACGGGCAAGAGCACCGAGCAAGGGGTATTCGTCTTTGTCAAGACGAAGTCACAACGCCTATTATGTCGGCGGGTGTGCAGTGGATTGACGCACCACGAGATATGGCTCAACAAGGCATGAAACCTGCATATCCTTGTTCCCATTGATCTGACCCAGCAGCAGTTCGGCCGCTTCCTTTGCCAGCCTGGTCTTCGGTAAAGCGACGGTAGTAAGAGGGGGGCGTAAATGGGCAGAGATGGCAATATCGTCCAGACCAATAATAGAGATGTCCTGGGGAACGCGAAGCCCTTTTTCAAGGACAGCTTCCATTGCCCCAAACGCCATCAAGTCGTTTGCAGCAAAGATGGCTGTTGGAAGAACCGGATGAGCAAGCAGTTTTTTTGTGGCAGCATATCCGCTCTCGAAGGTTGAATTTCCCGCCTCGATCATCTCCACTGGTACAGGAATACCCGCAGCCAGCATCATCGACTGGAATCCCTCCAGGCGGAGGGCCTGCCACGGCTTATCAACGATAACGGCAATGCTGCGATGCCCAAGCTCAAGCAGGTGTTCAGCGGCGATCTGACCAGCCCGATAAAAATCTACGCTGACCTGAGCTATGCCAGGCGCGGACTCGTTCTCTTGCCAGTCGCAGAGAACAATGGGCAGCCCTTGTTTGATATAGCGGATAATATCATTGAGTTCCATACTTGTGCCCATGATGATATAGCCATCGATCCAACGGCTTATCAACCGGTCCATCTGTTCTCGTGCGAGCGCGAAATCATAGTGGGTATTACAGATCACAGTCTGATAGTCGTGCTGGCGCACAATGTTTTCGACCGCCTCCACGATTTCAGGATAGAATGGGTTGACAAGGGTTGGGAGAATGAGCGCTATGGTCAGGGTTTTGTGTTGAGAGAGGTTGCGCGCAACAAGATTAGGGCGATATCCCATCTCGCGGGCGAGTTGCAAAATGCGCTGGCGTGTTGCCTCATTCACCGTACCTTTTCCGGTCAAAGCATTTGCGACTGTACTCTTGCCAACGCCCGCTACCTTTGCAATGTCATAAATTGTGACCATGTGATCCTTCTAGAATACAGAACTATACTTATATGAAACTGACAGCCGATTTGAACAGGCTATGTGAATAGAGTATCCTGATGGCCCCTTTCATGTCAAGGAAGGGTGTTGTTCGAAGGAACTTCTGAGCTGGCAGGAAAAGGACCGCTTGTATAAAAAATCATTGAAATACCACTTGACATGGACCGGTCCATCAGTGTACTCTATTCACATGGAACGGTCCATGTCCTCTGCTCTTAACCTTTTCGGGTGTGATGGTATCCTTTTCCAGGCGGAAGCCGGGAGGAAACAGCGGGAACCAGACCCTTTCCCGGCCTCCCGTTTGGGATTAAAACTAGGAGGTAGCTATGCGATCTCTTCCTTCGGGCGTCTGGCCCCGCCGTCTCCTCTTCTGGCTGGCCAATATCGGTTTCGCCTTGCTGGTTGCGCTTCCTCTCGCTGCCTGTGGTGGCAGCACTTCGGGCGGCAATAGTTCCTCTGGTAGTACCTCGACCGGTCCGGTGAACCTGACTTTCTGGTCCTGGGTTCCCGGTATCGATAAGTCGGTTGCGCTCTGGAACCAGACCCATCCCAATATTCACGTCACTGTGAACAATGTAGGTTCAGGTCCCGCCGAATACGACAAGTTATTTACGGCCATCAAGGCCAATAACGAGCCTGATCTGGGTCAGGTCGAGTTCCAGTACCTGCCGACTTTTGAGGCGACCGGCGGCCTGGTTGATCTGTCACAGTATGGAGCGGCTGCGGTGAAGAATGATTTTGTGCCATGGACCTGGGGCCAGGTGACCCTGGGCAGTGCCATCTACGCCATTCCGCAGGATAGCGGCCCCATGGCTATGTTCTATCGCCAGGATATCTTCAAGAAGTACAATCTGCCGGTTCCCACCACCTGGGCGCAGTATGCCGCTGATGCCGCCAAACTGCATGCTGCCAACCCCAATGAGTACATCACCGACTTTCCACCCAAAGAACCCGGCTGGTTTACTGGACTGATGTGGCAGGCCGGTGGGCAGTTATTCGGCATCAACGGGCAATCCTGGAAAGTGTCCATTAACGGCCCCGCGTCCCAGCAGGTTGGCTCCTTCTGGCAAGATTTGTTGAGCAAGAAACTGGTCAAAACAGAGCCAGACTTTGCCAATGCCTGGTACCACGACCTGTCGACCGGGACGGTGGCTACCTGGATTTCCGCTGTCTGGGGGGCCGCAACCATCTCGTCAAATGCTCCACAAGCCTCCGGTGACTGGCGGGTCGCGCCGATTCCGCAGTGGCAGGCAGGTCAAAGCGTCGATGGCAACTGGGGTGGCTCTACGACAGCGGTGTTCAAGAGTTCCAAGCACCCCAAAGAGGCCACCGAGTTTGCCATGTGGCTCAATACGAATCAGCAAAGTATTAACGATATGATTCAAGGAGCGGCGATCTTTCCGGCAGACCAGGCGGCGGATAGTTCGTCCCTTCTCAGCAGCCCGCTGGCTTACTACGGCAATCAGAACGTCTTCCAGTTGTTCAAGAATGCATCCCCGGAAGTGAATGTCAGCTTCCAGTGGGGGCCAACCATCAACCAGGTCTACACCGACATGGGCGATGATTTTGCCAATGTTGTCAATGGACAGGGTACCCTCTCTACCGCGCTCAATACGTTACAGCAACAGACCGTTACCTTCATGAAATCGCAGGGGTTCAGCGTGACCACCTAGTACTGTCGCGTCTGCCCTGTTTGCTCATCATCTCGACGCCCTATCCACGCCGGTTATAGATGGTAAACAGAGAAGGAAGACAGAGCACGAAAAACGGAGGAGGACAGTGGACCGGGTCCCTCTAATCGTGCTCTGCCTGCTTTCTTGCAGCAAGCTTTATTTACAGGAAGAGAGGAGTATGAACGTATGGCGATTGAATCAACCCCACAAGCAGGAGCGAGCACACAGCTATCGCGGCGTTCTGGTCGGACTGCCCGGCGCTATGTCGACTGGCAGCATATCGTGGCTCCCTATTTGTTTATCTTACCCTTCGGGGTGCTTTTCTTACTCTTCTTTATCGTCCCGATCATCTACGCGATTGATCAGAGTTTATACCGCTCCCAGCGCAGCGGATTGGGATTGGGGGCGGCGACGGTTGGCTTTAATGGTCTGGGAAATTATGTCGATGTCATCCACGATCCCAACTTCTGGTCGGGCATTGGCCGCGTCTTGCTCTATGGTATCGTGCAGGTTCCCGTGATGCTGATTTTAGCCCTGGTGGTTGCCTTACTGCTGGACTCGACGGTAGTCCGCTTCAAGGGCTTTTTCCGGCTGGCCTTTTTTGTCCCCTATGCCATTCCTGGCATCATCGCGGCTCTGCTGTGGGGCTACCTCTACGACCCGACGCTGAGCCCTATTGTCAAAGGCGCCCAGGCGCTCGGCCTGCCTGCACCCGATTTTCTGGGACCGGGGACGGTGCTCTGGTCGATCGCCAACATCGCAACGTGGGCCTGGACCGGCTACAATATGCTCATTATTTTCGCCGCTTTGCAAGCCATTCCCAGCGAGATCTACGAGTCTGCCCGCATCGACGGTGCTTCGGGCTGGAAGGTGGCCTGGCACATCAAAATCCCGCTGGTGGCCCCGGCCCTGATCCTGACCACCATCTTCTCCATCATTGGCACACTGCAACTCTTCAACGAGCCGACGGTACTGGGGGCAATCTCCAATAACATTTCGAGTTCGTACACACCCAACATCTATGCCTACTACACGGCTTTCGGCAACAACAACTACTATTATGCCGCCGCCATTGCCGTCGTGCTGGCCCTTGTGACCTTCGTACTCTCCTTCGGCTTCTTACGTATCACGCAGCGACAGGCAGGAGTGTAAAACTATGAGTGAACAACTGGCTTCTGTCCCCTTTCCCACCGAACGCGAACTGCTTACTTCCAGGCGTCACCAGGCCCGATCACAACGCTTCAACCCGGAGAGTATCGGGGCTATGACCTTCCTGCTGATTTTCACCGTCTACTTTCTCATCCCCTTTTTCTGGCTGGTAGTAGCCTCTACCAAGAATACTGGCGACTTGTTCAACACGTTTGGCCTCTGGTTTGCGCCGAATTTCAATCTATTCGCCAACCTGCAGCAGCTTTTCACCTACAATGGCTCTATCTACCTGCAGTGGCTGTGGAATACGCTCATCTACGCGGGGCTGGGAGCTTTCTTTGGCACGCTGCTGGCCTCTATGGCCGGGTACGCTATGGCCAAATACATCTTCCATGGCCGCGATTTCATCTTCTCAGTGGTCTTAGGGGCCATCCTCGTGCCGAGTACCGCTCTGGTGTTGCCTCTGTACCTGCTTATGAGCGGTGTGAATTTAACCAACACCTACTGGGCGGTCCTGCTGCCCAGCGTCGTCAGCCCCTTTGGCGTCTATCTCTCGCGCATTTATGCCTCGGCCTCCGTTCCTGACGAACTGATCGAGGCGGCACGCATCGATGGAGCCGGTGAGTTTCGTACCTTTTTTACCGTGGCTCTGCGCCTGATGACGCCCGCGTTGGTGACGATCTTTCTTTTCCAGTTCGTAGGTATCTGGAACAACTACTTCCTGCCTCTGGTCATGCTCAGCAATGAGAGGCTCTTCCCAATTACCGTGGGCTTGCAGACCTGGAACGTGACGACGGGGGGAGCCAATAAATTTCTCTACACGCTCATCATCTCCGGCGCGCTGGTCTCCGCCATTCCCCTGCTCATTGGCTGTGCCATCCTGCAGCGCTACTGGCGCGGTGGTCTCGGCACTGGTAGTATTAAGGGCTGAGTGCGTTATGCGTAGAACACTCCAATGGGGCATTGTTGGGACAGGACGGATTGCTGGCATCTTTGCCAGTGGCGTGAGGCAATCGCAGACGGGAAGACTCGTCGCTGTTGGGAGCCGTTCTCAGACTGCTGCCGATACCTTTGGGGAAACATGGCAGATTCCCCATCGCTACAGCCGTTACGAGGATGTACTGGCTGACCCGCGTGTGCAAGCTGTCTATATAGCGCTTCCTCATCCTTTCCACGCTGAATGGGCTATCAAAGCTGCTGAGGCTGGAAAACATGTGCTCTGTGAGAAACCGATCGCGCTCAATTTTGCCGAGGCTATGGCGGTCGTCGAAGCGGCGCAGCGCCAGGATGTCTTCCTGATGGAAGCCTATATGTATCGTTGCCATCCTCAGACGAGGCAATTGCTGGAAGTGATCCGTTCGGGCGTGATCGGTCAGGTTCGTCTGATCGAGGCTACCTTCAGCTTTCACGCGCACGTTCCTCCCGGCAGTCGTCTTTTGAACAACGACCTTGGCGGCGGAGGTATTCTCGATGTCGGTGGCTATTGCACATCGATGGCTCGCCTCATTGCCGGGGCAGCGACGGGTCAGGCCTTTGCTGAGCCGGTGCAGCTTGCGGCTGTCGGCCATGTCGGCGAGAGCACACGTATCGACGAGTATGCCAGTGCCTTATTGCTTTTTCCCGATGATATCGTGGCACAGCTCTTCTGCGGGGTGCAGGTCAACGGGGAAAATGTCGTACGTATCTTCGGGTCTCAAGGCTCCGTCTCGCTCTTTTCTCCATGGCTCTCCCCTGCTGGTGCTGATCTTCACATCCTGGTCAAGAAGGATCAGGATTCTGCTATCGAGAGCATCGCGGTCGATAATACGCAAGATCAGTACGCTCTGGAGGCTGATACGGTAGCAGCATACCTTGACGAACGGCAAGCACCTGCCATGAGCTGGAACGATACCCTGGGGAATATGAAAACGCTTGATCGCTGGCGAGCAGCTCTGGGTGTTGTCTATGAGGCTGAAAAACCCGAGAGACAGAGCCTGCCTCTCCATAAACGTCCTTTGAGGGTACAGCCGGGGAACCGCATGAAGTATGGTTCCATTGCTGGCCTTGAGAAGCCGATCTCGCGGCTGGTGCTGGGCTGTGTCTCTCTGGCAAGCTGGCCTTACGCCTCTGTCATGTTAGACGATTTCTTCGAGCAGGGGGGCAATTGCTTTGACAGCGCCTATATCTATAGCGGTGGCGCGAGCGAGAAGATGCTCGGGTACTGGATGAACAATCGTGGGATTCGGGAACAGGTGGTGCTGCTGGATAAGGGGGCGCATACCCCTCACTGCAATCCCCAGGCGCTTGTCAGTCAGTTGCGCGAAAGCCTGGCGCGGCTGCAGACGGATTATGTCGATATCTACATGCTGCACCGCGATAATCCAGACATTCCCGTGGGCGAGTTTATTACTGCCCTGAATGAAGAGAAGAACGCCGGACGGATACGTATATTTGGAGCCTCAAACTGGTCGCTCGAACGTATAGAGGAGGCCAACACCTGGGCAATTAAGCACGGGATGAGCGGTTTTAGTGCCGTCAGCAATAACTTTAGCCTGGCACGGATGATTGAACCCATGTGGGCGGGCTGCCTCTCTTCGTCGGATGCGCGATCACGGGCCTGGTTCGCTGAGCACCAGATGCCGCTGATGCCCTGGTCGAGCCAGGCGCAAGGCTTCTTTACCGGCAGGGCAAGCCCCGATAACTGTTCAGATACCCGGTTTGTGCGCAGTT
This sequence comes from Ktedonobacteraceae bacterium, assembly GCA_035294125.1. Lineage (GTDB taxonomy): Bacteria > Chloroflexota > Ktedonobacteria > Ktedonobacterales > Ktedonobacteraceae > CADDYT01. The sequence continues at coordinate 87,672 of DATGLM010000015.1, forward strand.
GGTATAGCGAGGATAATTTCCGTCGCCTCGATAGGGTTAATGCGCTGGCAAAGGAGCGCGGAGTTCTGCCGCTCGTGATTGCCCTGGCCTACGTGCTGTGCCAGCCGTTTCCAACCTTTCCGCTGATCGGGCCGCAACTGCTTTCTGAGACACGTACATCGCTGCGAGCGCTCGATATCGAACTGACACCGCAAGAAGTGCGCTGGCTCAACCTGGAAGATTGATTCCTTAAATGCGTTACCGGTTTCGATTGTGGAAATTCATGAACTGGCAATAAGTCGTTCACACGAATTGCCGAAGACAACCAATGGCTCTGGCAAAAGAGAAGGAGTACGATACATGCCGATGTGGTCTGAAGGCAAGGTGGAGGCCAATAGCATCAACATGCATTATTATCGCACAGGCGCCAGAAACAGGCCGTCTATTCTCCTGTTGCATGGCATCACGGATAATGGCCTGTGCTGGCCGTGTGTGGCTGATGAGCTGGCAAGTAGCTACGATGTAATCACAACTGATGCGCGTGGGCATGGTCAATCTGGCGCCTCGGCGGATTTCTCAATTGCACTGCTGGCTGACGATGCGGCAGCGGTCATTCGGACGTTGGGTCTGGAAAAGCCGTTTGTGTGGGGGCATTCGATGGGGGCTATCACCGCCGCTGTGCTTGCTGCAAACTATCCTGACCTGGTACGGGCTGTGGTGCTGGAAGACCCGCCTCTGAGAGGCAGGCCGCAGTTTGTGACGAATGAGGAGCAGCAGGTCTGGCAAGGCTGGCAGTGGCTCTTCGACCTCAGGGCACTGCCACGTGCTGAGCGCGTCGTCAGGGGGTTTGCCATAAATCCTGGCTGGGCGGAAGAGGAAATTCCCCCCTGGGCTGATTCCAAAGCCGAAATGAATATCGGCATTCTGGAGCCTGCACTCGTGGCAGTGAATGACATTCAGTGGCGCGAGATCATCGCATGCATCCAGTGTCCCATCCTGCTCATTACAGGCGATCCCCGGTTGCACGCGATTGTCACCCCTGAAGCGGCCCAGGAAGCGGCAAAGCTCTGGAAAAACGGTGAAGTGGTAAATGTTGCTGGCGCGGGCCACAACATCCACCGCGACCGCTTCGCGGAAACGATGGCAGCGGTGCGCGCTTTTTTGAACAGGACGTGATGATTTCTGCCTGGATATGTGATCAAGTAATTCAGCACTCGCTCTGGTACGAGATTGGAGATAGTAGCATGCCTTACCCCTTTCCAACGAAAATCCTCTATGGTGCCGATTACAACCCGGAACAATGGCCCGGAGACATCTGGTTAGATGATATGCGCTTGATGAAGCTGGCGCATATCAACATGGTTTCCATCAATATTTTCTCCTGGGCCTCGCTTGAGCCAGCGCCCCATACCTACCACTTCGAGCAATTAGATCGCATCATGGACCTGCTGGCGGAGCATGATATTGCGGCTGACCTGGCGACGGCAACCGCTTCGCCGCCGACATGGATGAGCCGTCACTATCCCGACCTGCTGCCAGTGACACGTGAAGGGGTACGCCTTGTGCATGGTTCGCGCCGCCACTATTGTCCCAATAGCCTGGATTACCGGCGGGAGTCGGCGGAACTAGTGCAGCGGTTGGCTGAACGTTATGTCAATCACCCGACGTTGAAACTCTGGCATGTGGATAACGAATATGGCTGCCATATCTCCTCCGCCTGCTATTGTGATCGGTGCGCCTCCGCTTTTCGTCAATGGTTGCGGGAGCGCTACGGTTCGCTTGAGGCGTTGAACGAGGCGTGGGCAACGGGTTTCTGGAGCCAGCACTACTATAGCTGGGAGGATGTCTTACCTCCTCGTCCCACCCCTGGGCAGCCCAATCCGGGCCAGTTCTTAGATTACCAGCGGTTCATGTCCGATTCGTTCCTTGAATGCTATCTTATCCAGGCCCGTATTTTACGCGAGATTACCCCTGAAGTGCCCGTCACCACCAATTTCATGTCCGCCTACCAGCCCCTCGACTACTTCGCGTGGGCGCCACACGTGGATATTATCTCCAATGATAGCTATCCTCCCAACAGCGCGCCCGTGTGGGAGACGGCGCTCGTTGATGATCTCATGCGCTCGCTCAAGGGTGGCAAGCCCTACATACTCATGGAGCAGAGTCCCAGTCAGGTCAACTGGATGCCGCAGAATCCACAGAAGCGTCCGGGGCGCATGCGCATGCTGAGCTACCAGAATGTGGCGCATGGCGCTGATGGCCTTATGTTCTTCCAGTGGCGGCAATCACAGGCTGGGGCGGAGATGTTCCACAGCGCGGTGGTGACGCATGAGGGCAGCGAGCACACGCGCATTTTCCGGCAAGCCGCACAACTGGGGGGCGAGTTAGAACAGCTTGCGCCGCATGTCGTCGGCTCACGTGTCCCCGCTCAGGTAGCCCTGCTCATGGACTGGCAAAACTGGTGGGCCGTCGAGTATATGCCGGGGCCGAGCAATCGCCTGCACTACTGGGAGCAGATCAAGACCTATTATGAGCCGTTGCACAGGCTCAAGGTAGCGGTAGATATCGTGCAGCCTACCGGAGACCTGAGCAACTACCGCCTGGTGATCGCGCCACTGCTCTACATGTTGCGGCCCGGTGTGGCCCAGAACCTCGAACAGTTCGTGCGGCGTGGCGGCATTCTCCTGACCACCTTCTTCAGCGGCATTGTCAATCAGGATAATCATGTCACGCTGGGTGGCTATCCGGGCGAATTGCGCAAGCTGCTGGGCATCCACATCGAAGAGTTCGACCCCTGGACGGAGGCGATGACCAATCAGGTCGTCATTGGAGAAGGCCCTTTACAGGGCATCTATCGCTGTACGCTGTGGGGAGAATTGATTCATCTTGAGGGCGCGCAGGCCATTGGCACCTTTGCGCACGACTACTATGCCGGTGGCCCTGCCTTAACCCGGCATCAGTTTGGACGGGGAGAGGCATACTACCTCGCAACGCAGGTGGGCGAGGGGCTGCTGGATAAGCTGATACAGCAGCTCTGTCGGCAAGCCGACGTGGCCCCGGTGCTGGCAGCGCCCGCAGGTGTGGAGGTCACGCGGCGCGTGCAAGCCGATGGACGCGCTGTCTACTTCCTCCTCAATCATACGGACAGGCCGGAAGTAGTGATCTTGCCCGAAGGCACATTTACCGCTTTGCTGACCGGAAAAGAGGTTGAGGCTGAGGTAGAAGTTGCCGGACAAGATGTGGTTGTGCTTGTTTCAGGGGATGATGTTTGAAAGCGAGAGGCTATGCCTGCGGTGATCGAAGCAATTGAAAGGAGCCGTATCATTGGGATTGTGCGCCTGCCGCGCTATGACCAGGCGTTGGAGATAGCGCGTGCGTTGCTGGAAGGCGGCATTCAGGTGATGGAGTTCACCCTGACGGGCGCGGGCGCTTATCACGCCATCAGTACCGTGCGGACGGCGCTTGGCGAGAGCGTGCAGGTTGGCGTGGGAACGGTGCTTGAGCCGGGCGCGGTGCAGGGGTCTCTTGACGCGGGAGCGCAGTTTGTCGTGACCCCTGTCACGGACCCGGAAGTGATCGCCTCCTGTAAGCTTGCCCATCTCCCCATCCTTTGTGGGGCGCTCAGCGTCGAAGCGATCAGATGAGAGATGTTGGCTTTGCGCGGGAGACTGTCATGCCTGAAGTGCTAACGCTGGGAGAATGTATGGCGATCCTCTATCCGCAACGACCCGTCCCACTGGACGCGGCCCAGGCCGTGCTGCTCGATATTGCCGGGGCCGAGTCCAACCTGGCGATAGGTCTAAGTCGCCTGGGTCACCAGGTCTCTTTTCTCAGCCGGATTGGCGATGATTCATTCGGGCGGCGTATTCGCCAGACGCTGACTCGCGAGGGAGTCGATACCACCTATCTCTTGACCGACGCGACTGCGCATACAGGCGTCTTCTTCCGGGAATGGCTGCCTGATGGGGAGCGGCGTGTCTACTACTATCGTGCCGGTTCGGCAGCCAGCCACCTTGTGCCGCAAGACCTGGCGCCGCAAGCTTTTACAGGGGTGCGTATTGTCCACCTGACCGGCATCACGCCCGCGCTCAGCCCTGCTTGTGCCGCGACAGTAGCACGTGCAATAGAGCTTGCGCACGCAGCCGGTGCACTGGTTTCCTTCGACCTGAATTATCGGGCGAAGCTCTGGAATCCGTCAGAGGCGCGGCAGATGCTGCTGCCATTACTACCGCACGCGGATATTTTGCTCGCGGGCCATGAGGATGTGCGGGCAATTTTTGGGGTTGAAGATGACGAGCAGCAGGAGCGCGTGCTGGCGCGGCAGCCAGCAGCGAGAGACGGGCTGATCGTCCTGAGGCGAGCCGAGCGTGGAGCCTGTGCTATAGCCGGTGACACGCGCATCGAGGTAGCAGCATACCCGGTCAGCGCCGTGGTTGATCCCGTTGGCGCGGGCGACGGCTTCAATGCCGGTTTCCTGGCGGGCTGGCTCCGTGGCTACGAACTGCAAGCTTCGCTGCAACTGGGAGCGCGCATTGGTGCTGCCGCGGTCTCCGCGATAGGCGATTACACGGGCTATCCACGTGAAGGGAGAGATATGAGGAGTGGCGAAGATCGCAATTGACCTGGAACGCAGGACTGGCCTTGTAGATAACAGAATCTATAGCGGGTTTATCGAACACCTGGGCCGCTGTATCTACAGGGGCATTTTGACGAGGGGTCTCCTCTGAGCGACGAGCACGGTTTCCAGCGGGATGTGATGCAGGCCCGGCGGCAACTTCGCCAGCGGCTATCACTGGCTGGATGGTGTGGGGCCGCAAGAACAGCGCCCGCGTCGTCTGGAACTGGCCTGGTATGCCGGGGAGTCCAACTGCTGCGGCACCAACGAATTTTTACGGTATTGCGAACTGTCCGGCATCGAGCCGTATATCTGCGTCAACACGGGCAGCGGGATGATGGATGAGGCGCAGGCCTGGGTTGAGTACTGCAACGGAGCAGAAAATACCTGCCGGGTCAACCTGCGCCGCCAGCACAGGCGCTCTGAATCGTGTCCGCTCGCCCTTCGAGAACGGGTTCGCCCCAGCCAACCAGACCATCATCCGTGCTGATTTTTAGAAAGAGCCAGCGCGGGGAGGACTCTAAATACCTCCATGCTGCGAATCTTCACGTGCGCCCGCCCCCTACCTTTCCAATGTTTGTATTCCTCATTGCAATCTTCCCTTGCCACGTACAACAGGATTGCGCAGGATGCCAGTCGGGTTGATGGTGATCTGGACAATGTCGCCGGGTTGGAGGGTAAACTGGCTCTCTGGCACAAGACCTGTCCCTGTACAGAGAATGGCTCCATCGGGAAAGTCGTTTTCGAGGAAGAGATAGCTGACCAGCTCATCGAAGCGGCGTTTGAGTGCACCGGTACTCGTTTCGCCCTGCCAGTAGACGTGGCCCTCGCGCTCAATGGTGAGGCCGATGGTGAGGTTGTAGGGGTCCGGTATCTCCCAGGTGGGGGTAATGCCAGGCCCTAGAGCGCAGCAGTTGGCATAGACTTTGGCTTGCGGCAGGTACAGAGGATTTTCGCCCTCGATACTGCGCGAACTCATATCGTTGGCAATGGTGTAGCCGATGATCTCACCGGAAGCGTTGATGACGAGAGCAAGCTCTGGCTCCGGTACGTCCCATGTTGAGTCGGCACGGATCGCTATGGGCGCGCCGGGTCCGGCGACTCGTCGTGGATTTGCTTTGAAGAAGAGTTCGGGCCGCTGCGCCGTGTACACTCTCGCGTAGATATCCGGCGTGCCGCTCTCCTCCATGCGCGCCTCTTCGGAGCGTTTGTAGGTGACGCCGGCGGCCCACACCTCGGTTTCTCCGTCGATTGGCGCGAGGAGCGTAAAGGCTATATTATCGCTCAGCCCCATCTGTATACTGTTTTCGACGAGCGTACGCAATTCACCGATTCTCAAATGCAAGAGGTCATGCAGCTCGATGCCGGGCAGGAAGTGACCGGCTAACTGGCCATTGCGCAGCAAACCGGGAGCTATGGTGCCATCGGACGATTGGTAACGGATAATCTGCATAGATGCGCTCCTCCACGTGCTCGCTTTTGCCTCACGTAAGCGATGTCCTCTCGGATGATCCAGGGCCTGGAGAGAAAGAATGCCGCTGTTGTGCCCGCAATCTGAGATACCCCTCGCACTCATGCCGAGGGGTATCCCATCCCTTAGAGGAGTCGATTGAGCTAGCGGATGCCCATAATAAGCTCTACTGTGAGTTGATCGAGCTTCTCATAACGGTAGCCGCGCTCTGCCAGTGTCTCTACATCAAAGGTTGTCTCTTTCAGCTTGCGGGCGTTCTCAGGGCTATATCCGCTCAACAGCCCTCCATAGGTCTGGTCACCACCGTGAAGGTCGTTCAGAAGCCCCTGGATTTGCGGGTCAGCGTTGAAGCGCTGCACTTTCGCCTTGAGCATATTATAGGTGCGCATGCAGCCCAGGGCGAAGTCCCACACGCCCTGTTCGTCCTCGGTGCGGTAGGCGTGAGCGTCGAAGTGGTGCGCGCCATTGTAGTGCTGATCTTCCAGCAGCTTGACGAGGAAGAACATGCTCTTGATGTTCTCGGCTCCAAAGCGGATGTCCTGGTCGAAGCGCGGCCCGCGCTGGTCGTTGAGGTCGATGTGGAAGAGCTTGCCCGCGTCCAGCGCCTGCGCCACAGCATGGACGAAATTCAGGCCTGCCATATATTCGTGCGCTACTTCCGGGTTGACGCCCACCATCTCTGGGTGCTCAAGCGTATTGATAAAGGCGAGCATGTGGCCGACGGTTGGCAGGTAGATATCGGAGCGCGGCTCGTTTGGTTTCGGCTCTAAGGCAAAGCGCAGGTTATAGCCGCTATCGATGACATACTGGCACAGGAAGTTGATAGCGTCGCGCATGCGCTGCAAGGACACAATTGGATCTTTGGCCGCTTCTGTATCCACGCCTTCGCGCCCGCCCCAGAACACGTAGACGCTGGCTCCCAGTTCGGCCCCCAGATCGATCGCCTTCATCGTTTTCTGCAAGGCAAAAGCGCGTACTGCCGGGTCATTAGAGGTGAAAGCACCGTCCTTGAAAATGGGATGGAAGAAGAGATTGGTGGTTGCCATTGGCACGACCATATCGTAATCGTGCAGAGCCTGTTTGAAGTCGCGCACGATGCGATCACGCTCGGCTGGTGTTGCATCGAAAGGAACGAGGTCGTTGTCGTGCAGGCTCACGCCCCAGGCCCCCAGTTCCGAGAGCTTCTTCACAGTGTAGACGGGATCAAGTGGCGGGCGCACGAAATCGCCGAAGGGATCGCGCCCCCGGTTGCCGACGGTCCAGAGGCCAAAACTGAATTTATCCGTTTTTTTCGGTGCGTACTGATCGCTGGTCTGCTCGTATGTAGCATTCTGCGGTGTTGATGTTGACACTGGCTTAGCTCCTTCTTGTTTCACGTGAAAGCTGTACAACTTCTACCTTTGTGTCCACAACTGCTTTCTGCTGGTATTCTACAACATGACCGGTAAGTGTCACCGTCTGCTCGGCCCGGATATCAGCGGAGGAGGCCCCGATGCTGAAGGTAAACGCGCCCGGCTCGGTAACGAAACGCATGTCCGGGTTATAAAAGGCGAGCCGAGAGGGGTGTACAGTGAATACCACTCTGCCTGTCTCACCTGCTGTGAGAGAGATGCGGGCAAAGCCGAGCAGCATGCGCTGGGGGCGGGCGACAGAGGCAACCACGTCACGGTAATAGAGCTGCACTACCTCGTCACCGGCACGTTCTCCACTGTTGTGTACCTCGATAGAGATCTTGACTGGCTCAGCAGTATTCGTCGCTTCCACGGTGAGGTCGCTATATGTAAAGGTAGTGTAGCTCAAGCCATGTCCAAAAGCGAACAGCGGACTTGTCGGCGAGTCGATGTAATCACCGAAGAGCATGGCAATATCGCCCCCGGCGCGGAACCCGACATGGGTTGGCACCTGACCGACCGAGCGGGGCATGCTCACCGGCAAGCGAGCGCTGGGATTGACTTTTCCGGTCAGCACATCGGCCAGGCCGTTGCCTCCTTCTTCTCCTGGTGGAAACACTTGCAGCAGCGCGTCAGCTTTCGTTGCAAGGGAGGCGAGTGTATGGACACGCCCACTGAGTACTACCACGACGAGTGGCGTCCCCGTATCGACAAGCGCCTCGACCAGCTCTTGCTGCACGCCGGTCAGGTCGAGGTTAGTCGCATCGTTGCCTTCCCCGGAAGTCACGGGACGCCGGAGACCACTACGGCCTGCCACCACGACAACAGCCACATCGGCATCGCGTGCTGTCTGTACCGCTTCTGCGAAACCGGAGCGGTCGTCGCCCAGCACATCGCAGCCCCTGGCATAGAGCAGCTCTACGTCAGCGCCAAGAGCAGCCCGCAGCCCGGCAAGTGGGGTGACGTGCGGCGTATAGTAAGGGCCGGGCTTGTAGTTGCCGTTTGCCTGTGGGATGTTCATGCCAGCCACCTCGACGTCCTGAGGTGCATTGTAAATAATCTCCAGGTGTGCCGGGTAGTGGTAGTCACCTTGCAGGAGCCGCTCATCGTTTGCTCCAGGGCCAATGAGCGCAATGCGCTTAACCGTAGGGCCGAGAGGCAGAATGCCATTATTGGTCAGCAGGATGGTTGACTCTGCCACAGCCTGACGAGCCAGCGCACGTTGTTCAGGCGTCTCGAAGACGGCAGCGGCGGCCCCGGCGTCAACATAGGGATGCTCGAAGAGGCCGAGCTGGAATTTGAGGCGCAGCACACGCTCAACGGCTGTGTCTATGACCTCCACTGGCACGCGCCCGGCCTCAACCTCGGCCTTCAATGGCGCTCCATAACAGTCGACGGCGGGCAGTTCCATATCGAGTCCGGCGGTCAGGGCGAGCCGGGCTGCTTCTCCTTTGCCAGTGGCAACATGGTGGTAGGTCATGAGCTGCACGATGGCGGAATAGTCCGCGACGACCACACCGGAGAAGCCAAGTTCGTCGCGCAACAGGCCGGTCAGGATGGCAGGACTGCCCGCGCAGGGAATGCCGTCAACGGAAGCATAGGAGTTCATCATTGTTGCGAGTTCGGTGTTGCGGATGACGATGGCAAAAGGTTCGGCATAGACCTCACGCAGTTCTCGCGGACCACACTGCACGGGACCCCAGTTGCGCCCGCCCTCTGACATAGCGTAGCCCAGGAAGTGCTTGCCGGTGGCGGCAACGCCGTGCCGCAGATCGTCGCTCTGCAAGCCCTGGACGTAGGCGGTGCCGATAATCCCGCTCAGCACAGGCTCCTCACCGTAGGTCTCCTCGACCCGGCCCCAGCGCGGGTCGCGGGCAACGTCGAGAACCGGCGCCAGCGCGTGCCTGGCCCCGACGGCCATCATCTGCGTGCGGATGACCCCGGCCACCTCTTTGACGAGGTCAGGGTCCCAGGTCGCGGCCAGCCCCAACCCCTGTGGGAAGACAGTCGCATCTCGCTGTAAGAAGCCCCCGGTCGACTCTTCATGAACGATGACGGGAATGCCCAGCCGCGTCTGTTCGACGGCGACTTTCTGGATAGCGTTCATCAGCGCGGCGCTCTCCTCAGGGTGCAGGCCGGTTGAGGCACCAATGCGTGTGACTTCCCCGATGCCATGCGGCATCAGCGCGGCGACCCTGTCGGGATCGAAGCTGCCTGCGCTTATGAAGGCGGTACTCCAGAGACAACCGAGCTGGGCCAGCTTCTCATCGAGCGTCATAAGAGAGAGTAAGTTCGCAATCCGCTCCTCAAGGGGGGCGTTCGGGTCGCGATAGAGAGGTGTTGCCAAATCTCTACTCCTTGCTATATCGTTGATTACTTACTAAATCCAGCCATCAGCCCTGCAAGTAGCTGACGCCTGCCAAAGATATACAGCAGAATGATGGGTGTTGCCGAAAGGAAGACAGCGGCAAGAATAGCCGGGACGTTGGTGGTAAATTCTCCCTGAAAGCTCCACAGGGCCAACGGGAGGACACGCACGCTCGGACTCTGGGTCAGCACCAGCGGGAAGAGGAAACCGTTCCAGACCTGGATTGACTCATAAATGGTCACCGTGATCAACGCTGGCCGCGACAGGGGAAGAACCAGGTCCCGTAAGATGCGGAAATGGCTGGCACCATCCAGGTACATTGATTCGTGCAGTTCGTTCGGAATATCTCTGATGTACGTGACCAGGACAAGGACCGACAGTGGAATGCCGAAGGCCACATAGGGCAGAATCAGAGCGAACAGCGTATCATAAAGACGCAAGGCTGTAATCATCGCATAGATCGGGATGATCGTTGCTTGCAAGGGGATTGCCAGCCCGAAGAGAAACAGGCTGAAAACTCCCAGCGTGAAGCGGTTGCGGATGCGCGAAATGGCATAAGCGGCCATAAGAGAGACCACAACGATCAGCAGGACACTGATAAAGGTGACGAACGCGGTATTGACAAAGTAGGTGCCAAAATCGGCCTGCAAAACGTTCTCATAGTTCGCCAGCGTGGGATGTGAAGGAGGCAGCCAGGGAACGTCCGTAAAAAAGTTTGCCAGCGGACGTAGGCTGGTCATCAGCATAAAGAGGATGGGATAGAACGCGATCACCAGCCAGATAATGCCAAAAAAGGCCGGGATAAGTTCTCCAAATCGGCTCCAGTGCGGTGTCTGCTTTGCCGGTTGTTGTCTTCCGGCAGCCTCTACAGGCGTTGTGCCAGAAGTTGTGCTTACACCCATGTATTTTCCTCACCTTCTTCTTGTATCGTCACATCTACTTTACAACCCTTCTCGCTGGCTTGACATCCTGGTAAAGCCACTGAAACGCAGGAGAACAAACGAGAGGAGGATCCCAATAACAGCCAGCAGGACGGCCAGGACACTGCCGTAGCCCACCGCTTCGCTCTGGAAGGCGGTGATATACATCTGGAGGGGCAGGATGCGCGTGGCGTAGCCGGGCCCTCCACCGGTTGTCACCCAGATGAGATCAAAGTAGGTGAGAGAGCCGGTAAGTATCAGGGTGGTGGAGGTAATGATGGTATACTTGAGCTGGGGAATGGTGATCGAGAAGAACTGCGATATAGTTCCGGCCCCATCGATGCTTGCAGCCTCGTACAATTCCCTCGGAATCTGGCGTGCGCCACCCATATAGAGCAGCGCGTGAAAAGGGATGAACTGCCAGGCGATGAGGACAACGATGACGTAGAACGCCAGATGTGGATCACCAAACCACCCTTTTGCCAGCCCCGGCAGGCCAATGGTCCTGAGCAACGTGTTCAGCAAGCCAAAGTTCGGGTCCAGAATAGATTCCCAGGTGAGACCGATGGCAACTGTAGAGAAAAGGAGTGGGATGAAGTAAAAAACGCCCAGGACGGAGCGGTAACGCTGGCGTCCGGCCATAAAGACACCGAGCAGCAGACTGAGCGGCGTTTGAATGATCCAGCTCAGAATCATCAACTCAAAGGTGAGGATAAGCGCATGGCCGGTGACGGAATCGGAGAAGAGCGCTATCCAGTTTTTCCATCCCACCCAGACTTCCGGCGAAAGGCCGTTCCACTGTGTAAAACTCAGGTAGACCGCGATGACCATGGGAACCAGCGCGAAAATGATATAGAAAGCCAGCGCGGGTGTTGTCCAAAGCACTGCGACCAGGGTTCCACCTCGTTGTGGCCCTCGCGCTGTCTTTAGAGATGTGCTCATAATAAACTCCTACAGCCTCATTCCCAGGCCCGGACAGTCACCCAGACTGCCCGCCCGCAAGGGGTGGCCCTACTCTTATACCGTACTGGCGTCCTTTTTAGTAGGGATATCCCTTGCGGGTATCCTGGTGCTTGGTGCTCTATCGGTGGATGGTACTCCTTGCGGATACCTCTTGCTTCACTCTACGATGTGCCGATGGTCTTGTTCATGTTCGCAGAGAACTGCTGGGGCGTGATCTGCTTCAAGAACAACTGACTGAGATTGGTGAGCAGCGCCTGAGCAGGGCCGGGGAGCAGTGCCTGGTCCCAGGACAACTGGAAATGGGGTGCGTTCTGCACTAACTGGTAGTTGTATTGCAACCAATCGCCGTTCTGAGCATTGGCTAGCTGCGATTCAAGCCCTACGACCGGTGGAATGTCACCTACGGCAACAAATTGCTTCACCTCGCTATCACTCAAGTTCGCATCCTTGAGGAAGGTGACGGCATTCTGCGGGGACTTGTCAGCGCTGGAGATGGAGTAGAAATTGCAGGGATTGCCCGCGATATCTTTTGGATCTCCCGTGCCGTCTTCGATTGCCGGGAAGGGAAACCAACCGAGCTGACCGCTTTGTACAAGTTGAGGACTATTCGTCACGAAAACAGGGAAGTTCCAATTGCCCTGTAGCATCATTCCGGCTCTTCCGGTGTACACGAGCGCCGCGTCCTGGTTCGTATCCGCGATCGTTGAACCAAACGATGAGCCGAATGCACCCATCGTCACTAATTGCTGAATGGCGGTGTTGGCCTTGATAAAAGCATCTTGCGACCAGGCACCCGCCTGGTTGGCGAGAACAGCGTCGAAAGCCGCCGGGCCGCCATAGCGATCAACGAGGTACTCTTCATACATCAGGTACGGCCACTGGCTGCCACCGGCAAGCGCGATAGGAATGACGTTATGTTGTTTGAGCGTGTTGATGGCCGCGAGCAGGTCGCTCCAGGTCTGCGGGGGAGACAGGTGGTACTGGTTGAAGATGTTCTTGTTGTAGAAGAACAGCACCGGCTGCATACCACTGTTAGGAACGCCATAAATCTTGTCGTTGAAGGTAACGGCTGACATAACAGCAGGCAAAAACCGGTTTTTCCAGGTGGGGTCCGCGTTGAGGTCGGAAGTCATGTCGTAAACATCGTTGGCATCGATATAGGATTTGAGGACGCCACCGCCCCAGCCGAAGAAGATGTCTGGCGGATTATGCGCTCCCATTGCGACTTGCAGCTTCTGCTTGTAGGGGTCGTTCTGAAAGTAGTTGATCGTCACGTGAATGCCGGGATGTGCGGAGTTAAAAGAATCGACGGCGGTTTGCACCACTTTCTGCTCTGAGCCTGTGCGGATATCCCAGACGGTGACGGTAGAGCTACCGCTTCCTGTCGTTGTCTGGCTACTACCAACTCCAAAGCACCCTGCCAGCGTGGTCGACAGAACTGTTCCCCCCGCTACCTGGAGAAATGTGCGACGTGTTAGCTTTGTTTGCATCTCTCTGCCTTCCTGGCATCTCTGCCTGTTAGACGTGTTTGTCTTATCCTGATGAGCTTACAAGACGACGTGTAGTCAAGGTTATGAGCGGACATACTCATAGCCATGCACAAACGAACAGCAATAGACGGGGTGTACTCGTAAAGATAGGTCTCATTCGTAAGGATAGTAGAAGCTGTTTTTCCTCCTTTTCGTTGCAACGAGGTGCTGCCTGAGCGCTCGCTGGCTGAGAGATTACCTCCCGCTTGCGGCGGGCTGCAAAGGCGCACTGGATTCACGCGCTATCAGTGTGGTTGGCAGCTCGACACGCATGCTGTCAAGGGGTTCTTCCGCGATCATACGCAGTAACATGGTCGTAGCGACCCGCCCCATTTCCACGAGGGGTTGGCGCACCGTCGTCAGGGCCGGGGTGACAATGGAGGCGACTGGTACATCGTCGAAGCCCACAACGCTCATAGAATCAGGAATACGGAGACCGCGTGCCCGTAATGCTGCATAAACGCCCAATGCCTGCGTATCACTGCCTGCGAAGATAGCTGTTGGGGGTTCTGGTAAGTCGAGCAGGGCTATGGTTTGCTCGTAGCCTGTCTGTTGGACAAATTTACCGGGACGTATGAGCACTGGATCAACCGGAATACCGGCCTCTTCTAAAGCTGCACGATAGCCGGCTATACGGTCGCGGCTGCAGCGCAGCGATGCGTCTCCACCGATAACCGCGATACGACGATGTCCAAGTGAAAGTAAGTGCTCTGTTGCCAGACGCCCACCGAGCCAGTTTGTTGCCCCCACGGAAGGAACATCGGGTCCTAGCTCTCCCCTGTGATCAACAACGACAAAGGGAATCCCATGACGAAGCAGCATATCCAGGCGATTCGACTGACCATGCGCAAGTACAAGGATAGCTCCATCGGTCGCCCCGTCGATCACTTTGGCGAGCCAGTGCTGCTCAAATGGCACAGCATCATGCGTGAGCGAGAGAGCTAATCGTAACTCTGTACGCTCCAGCACCTCCTCAACGCCGCGCACAATTTCAACGGAGTAGAGATTCGTCAAATCCGGTACCAGCATGTCAATGATGCCGCTGCTCTCTTTCAGAGCATTCTTCACCCGACTCCGTATAAAACCGCTTTCCTTGATGACCTGTTCCACCCGTTCGCGCGTTTCAGGCGCGACATCAGGGCGATTGTTCAAGACACGCGAGACTGTGGGGATAGAGACCCCTGCTTTTGCCGCAATCTCTGCAATTGTCCGACGCTTGGGTGAAGTTTCATTCATTTTGTGAATATAATCCGCCTCTTCTACCAGGATATCAAGTAGTATCCCTGAAGACTGTCTACATGTCAAGAGAAGCACGAAGTTGGATAAAGGTTCATTTTGAGATCGCGTACTCCAGCATGCCTTCAATACTCTGGACAATGTCGATAGCGTACCAATGAGTAGATCTGGCATCAACAGATCTCTGGAGCTGCTACTCTTTGCCCGTAAAACTTTCCTGACCCGGCTTCTTATCGGTATGCTTACTCTGATTGCCTGTTCCATTCATGCTGCCTCTTCCGGTATCCATTCAGTAGTTTGTTCAAGATACGAAGACGGCGAGGAGAGAAATTCCCCGTTTGCTCCGCTCTCTTCAATCGCAGCAGACACAGGTATTGCTGTGAGACTACTGGAGATTAACCACTTTTGATACAGAAAACCTTCAGGAACAAGCGTCAAATGCGCATTTCCCGATATCTTCTCGCAGGATAACCGCGACGGTGACCAGTTCAGTCAAACGATAGGAAACCGACGTGTTTCAGAAAAGTCTAATTTATTATCGGAACTTATAGGATAATATTACCGGAATATTTTTCATTTGTCAAGACTAATCTCCAGGGCAAATTCCGAAAATCTGGTTCTTCAAGAAAACTTCAATCAATGGCCGGGGTTGATGATAGCGATAACTTATTTCATAATACAGAGAGCGCTTTCTGTGGTCTATGCAAGCGTCGCCAGTCATACAAAATGGAGGATATTTATGACAGTAGAGTTGCGTTCTTATATCAACGGTCATTGGCAAGGTGGCGTTCGAGTGGTCGATGATGTAAATCCTGCTGACCCCGCGGAGGTGGTAGCGCAGGTGTCTATGGGCGGTCCTCGGCTCGCGGTCGAAGCTGTGGAGGCAGCCAACGCTGCCAGCGCTGGCTGGTGGAAGACTCCCGCCCCGGCCCGTGGAGAGCTTCTGCGCAAGGCGGCTGACCTGCTGGAGCAGCGGGCGGAGAGCGTGGGGCGAGACCTTGCCCGCGAGGAGGGGAAAACACTGGCTGAGGGGATCGGTGAGACGAAACGGGCTGTAGCTATTGTGCGTTACTATGCCGGTCAAACGCTAGAGCCGGATGGAGAAACCTACCCCAGTTCCTCCGTCCGCACCCTCCTCTTTGCGCGGCGGGAGCCAATCGGGGTGGTTGCCGTCATTACGCCCTGGAACTTTCCTATAGCCATACCGGCCTGGAAAATTGCCCCGGCGCTGGCGTGTGGCAATACGGTCGTATGGAAGCCCGCCGAACTGGTGCCGCTGACAGCAACGCATCTGCTCCAGGCTTTTGTGGATGCCGGGCTGCCGCCGGGAGTGCTCAACATGGTGCTGGGCAAGGGGTCAGAAGTAGGTGAAGTGCTGACGACGCACGGGGCAGTGGATGCCATCACCTTTACAGGCTCAAATCCTGTGGGGCGCTCCATTCAGCTCAAGGCAACTGAATATGGCAAGAAGGTGCAGTTGGAGATGGGCGGGAAAAATCCGGCGGTGGTGCTCGCGGACGCGGACCTGGCGCTGGCGGCGGAGCACGTGGCCCGTGGCGCTTTCTTGAGCGCGGGCCAGAAATGTACAGCTACCAGCCGTGTCATTGTTGAACGGCCTGTGCTGGAGGAGTTTCAGGATCGGCTTGCCGCCCTGGCTCAGAGTTGGAAGCTTGGCAACCCACTGGAGCAGGAGACGAAGGTCGGGCCGGTGGTCTCTCAAGATCAGATGCGGACGGTCCTGAGGTATCTTGATCTAAGCGGGCAAGAGGGCGGACGTGTGCTAGCCGGTGGAGGCCGGGCAACAGAGTTGGGAAATGGCTACTATGTGAAGCCCACGGTATTGACGAACCTGGGGCCTGGGAGCAGGGTAGTACGCGAAGAAATTTTCGGCCCGGTCGCTGCCATTTTACCCGCCTCTTCCTACGAGGAGGCCGTGGCGCTGGCGAATGATACTCCCTTCGGGTTGACGGCCAGCCTCTTCACCAATGATCTCACGAAGGCGCTGCGCTTTGTGGGCGATATCCGCGTCGGAGTGGTCAAGATCAATCAGGAGAGCGCCGGGCTTGAATTCCAGGTGCCTTTCGGTGGCATGAAGGAGAGTTCGTCAGGCTCGCGCGAACAGGGGAAGGCCGCCAAAGAGTTCTTCACGCAGTGGAAGACGGTGTATATGGATGAACTGCCCGAGAACTAAGGAGCATTCATGACGGGTCAGTTCTGCCTCAGCTACTTCAAGGTTGGCACCTTCATGGCTGAGGCGTTATTGTTTCGCTCTTTGGCAAAGGTCTCAAATGGTCTTTTGTCTCCTTGACTTCCCCTTCGACTTTGTGGTAAAGTTTTGACTACAAAGTCATGTTTTGAGACATATGATTAGTTGCTTCCTTTCGGTGCACTGACTGGAAGAAGCTGGCTTATTTCTTCAGCTTCTCATAAAAGGGGTTGTTTATGCAGATGTCCGCAGCCGTTCCGCGGCGAGATGGAAGGCTCCCTTATAAGTGGATTGTAGCCTCGGTGGTTATCTTTGGCTTCTTCATGACCATCCTCGATGCCACCATCGTCAATATTGCCATTCCCCGCTTGCAGAATGTCTTTGGGGCTGACCTGACCAGCGTGCAGTGGGTGCTGACCGCCTATACGCTGGTGCAGGGCGTCGCTACACCGCTCACCGCCTTCCTATCGCAGCGGCTTGGGCAGAAGCGGCTCTACCTGATCGCGCTGGGCGGTTTCACAGTGGGATCGATGCTCTGCGGCCTTTCCATCAGCCTGCCTATGCTGATCTTCTTCAGAGTGGTGCAGGGGGCGATGGGTGCGTTCATGTCACCGCTTGCCATCACGCTGCTCTACAGCGAGTTTCCGGTGCAGGAGCGTGGCACAGCGATGGGAGCGCTTGGTATTCCTATCCTGCTCGCTCCGGCGCTGGGGCCAACTTTGGGCGGCTACATTGTCACCTTCCTGGGCTGGCAGTTGATTTTCTTTATCAACGTCCCCATCGGCATTATCGGCATTGTGCTGGGCTTTTTCTTCCTGCGTGAGAGACGACCTCCAACACGGACCGCCTTCGATATTCCCGGCTTCATCTCTGCTGCCGTTGGCCTGACGAGCCTGCTCTATGCCCTCTCGGACGCCAGCACAGATGGCTGGGGATCGACCAAAGTCGTCGGATTTCTTGCGCTCGGCCTGCTTATGCTGATGGCCTTTATCGCCATTGAAATCAACACCGCCAATCGGGGAGGGCAGCCGCTGCTGGATTTGCGCGTCTTTAGCAGCGGCCCATTCACGACCAGCACCATCGCCAGTATCCTGGTGACGTTTGCCCTTTATGGTGGGCTGTTTATTCTGCCGATCTACCTGCAAAATCTGCGCGGCCTCTCCGCCTATCAGGCCGGTCTGTTGCTGTTGCCCCAGGCGTTTGCGTCGATGATCTCGTCGGTACTGGCCGGTCGGCTGGTTGACAGGCTCGGGGTGCGACCAGTCATCATTCCTGGCCTGGTCATTCTCGGCATTGCGCTCTGGCTCTTTACCCGTCTTGGCCCTGATACTCCCTATGAAACGATCCAGATCTGGCTGATCGTGCGCAGTCTGGCGCTCGGCTTCTGTTTCCAGCCACTCTCCGTCTCGGCGCTTTCTGAATTCGGCCCGCGCGGTCTGGCGCAAGCGTCTTCCGTCAGTACGACTGTGCGTTTTGTGATGAGTTCGTTCGCGGTCGCGGTCATGGCGACGCTGGTGCAGACACAGACGGCCGTTCACTACGCTCACCTGGCCGAGATGGTCACTCCCTCCTCGCAACTCGGGCAGTTGGTCCCGCAGTTGCAGGCGCTGCTCATGCAGACAGGCGCGAGTGCCAGCGCGGCCTATGCCGCGGCCATTCAGGCTATCAGCGGCATCATCGAAGAACGAGCTACTATTCTGGCTATGCAGGATGCTTTTTGGCTGAGCCTTGTACTGAACTGTATCGCGATTGTCGCCGCCTTCTTTGTCCGTTTCCGCAAGCCACAAACCATCCCGGCACAGGAGCAGGTGGTGGATAGGGCGATACCTGAGACGCCGGAAACACCCGGTCGTGAAGAGGCCATGATGGCCATGTAACAGAGAGGTTGAGCTACTTAAACCTTCCTTAACAAAACGGTTCTATACTTACAAGGTATCCTGTTTTTGGAACTGTAGGGGCACCTGGTTACGTACTAATCCTGGTAAGCTCTCTAATCAGGTACGTTTTACAGCACCGCTGTGGGTCATCTATCAGGCGGTAGATAGCTAGAAGGAAGGATTTGTATGATCGATACAGCCACTTTGTTGCAGTCGCCGAAGAGTGTGAGTATAGCTGTGGATGAGATTCGTCGGCAACACAGGGAGGAGTTGGATGCTATAGCGCGTTTTCGCCGCGCGACCGATTACCTGGCTGCCGCCGAGATTTATTTGAAGAGCAATCCTCTGCTGAGGGAGCCATTGAAGCCGGAGGATATCAAGGATCGCCTGCTTGGGCACTGGGGGACGACTCCCGGCATCAATCTGGTGTATGCTCATCTGAACCATCTCATTACGCGCTATGACCTGGATATGTTTCTCGTCACCGGCCCCGGTCATGGGGCGCCCGCCAACCTTGCCAACCTCTACCTGGAGGGGTCGATAACCCATTTCTATCCCGAATATCCTCAGAATTACGAGGGGCTGGAAAAGTTCGTCAGGAGCTTTTCGTGGCCCGGTGGCTTTCCGAGCCACCTCTATCCTGGCGTTCCCGGCACCATTCACGAGGGCGGCGAGCTGGGCTATGCGCTCGGCACGGCCTTTGGCGCGGCGATGGATAACCCGGATTTGATTGTGGCCTGCATCGTAGGCGATGGCGAGGCGGAAACTGGTCCGACAGCCGCTGCCTGGCATGCCTACAAGTTTCTTGACCCGGCAGAATCCGGCGCGGTACTGCCCATTCTGCACCTCAACGGCTATAAAATCTCTAACCCGACGATCTATGGCTCGATGAGTGACCAGGAACTGCTCGACCTGTTCACCGGCTACGGCTACCGGGTTATCTTTGTGGAGGGCAGCGACCTGGATGCCTCCCTGTATGGCGCGCTCGATTGGGCCTACCATGAGATTCGCCGCATTCAGCGTGCAGCTCGTTCCGGCAACCCCATTGCGCAGCCGCGCTGGCCGGTCATTCTGATGCGCTCGCTCAAAGGGATGGGAACGGTGAAGGAGATGGACGGCGTTCCCATTGAGGGTACGTATCGCTCCCACCAGATTCCGATACCCGATCCCAAAACGAATCCCGAACACTTCGAGCTGCTCAATCAGTGGCTGCAGTCATATCATGTCAACGAACTGTTCGACGAGCAGGGGCGTCCGAAGCCAGAGATTCTCGATCAGTGTCCCAAAGGCGACCGTCGCATGGGTATGAATCCGCACACTTATGGCGGCAAGATTCTGCAGCCGCTCGACCTGCCCGATATCTTCGACTACGAGGTGACTGTCCATCGAGGCGAAGTGCAGGCCCCGGCGCAGGAGACTACCACGATGGTCAGCGATGTGGAGCAGGCGGCGCTCTACCTGCGTGAGGTGGTGAAGCGCAATATGCACACCTTCCGCATCTTCAGCCCGGACGAACTGGAATCCAACAAACTGACCGCCGTGCTCGATGTGACAAAGCGTGACTATCAATGGCCCGTCCCGCCCTTTAACGACAAGATCAGCTCGCATGATGGGCGCGTGCTGGAAATCCTCAGCGAGCATGTCTGCGAGGCATGGCTGCAAGGCTACCTGCTGACCGGGCGGCACGGCATGTTCCCCTCGTATGAAGCGTTCCTGAATATCGTCACCTCCATGATGAATCAATTTGCCAAGTTCCTCAAGATGTCGGAAAATTTCTGGTGGAGGTTGCCAATCCCCTCGTTGAACTACCTGGAAACATCGACGCTCTGGCGGCAGGAGCACAATGGCTTCTCCCATCAGAGTCCCGGTTTTATCAACACGGTGATTAATCAGAAGGCGCGGGTGAGCCGTGTCTATTTGCCGCCCGATGCCAACTGCCTGATCAGCACTATCGACCACTGCCTGCGCAGCAAGAACTACGTCAACCTGATCATCGCCAACAAGCAGCCAATGCCGCAGTGGCTCTCCATGTCAGAAGCGATTGCTCACTGCCGCGCTGGAGCCTCTATCTGGCGCTGGGCCAGCATTGATGATGGCATCGACCCCGACGTGGTGCTGTGCGGCATTGGCGATACAGTGACGTTGGAGATCATGGCCGCGGCCTCCATTCTGCGCCAGGAACTGCCAGACCTGCGCGTGCGGGTGGTGAACGTCACCGACCTGATGGTGCTGGAAGAGCACAGCGAGCATCCGCATGGGCTGGATGAGGAGATGTTCGAGTCCCTTTTCACGGCTGATCGCCCCGTCATCGTCAACTTCCACGGCTATCCTTCCGCCGTCAAGCAATTGCTCTACGGGCGTCACCACACGCAGGGGCGCTTCTATATCAACGGCTATCGCGAGGAAGGCACAACCACTACCCCTTTTGATATGAACGTCGTCAACGGTACCGACCGCTATCACATTATGATGCAGGCCATCCGGCTCTCGGCCCCGCACAACCCGAAGGTTGCCGTGCGCGCCAGCGAACTGGTCCATTACTACGAATATGTGCTCGCCGATTTCGTCCGTTATATCCATGAGAATGGAGAGGACCCCAAAGAAATCACCGGGTGGCACTGGATATAGCGCCGGGGTGTAATGATAAACTTGTGGTAGCTGAACTGTAAGGCCGTGCTCAGTCACGGCCTTACGGTGATTGGTTGTATTGCGTTTTTTGAAGGAGCAGGCCATGAAAATTCTCGTGTTGAACGCGGGATCGAGCAGCCAGAAGAGCCGGTTGTATGAGATTGGTGAGACGCTGCCAGGGCAGGCTCCTCAGCCTCTCTGGTCGGCGGACGCCGATTGGTTGCAACATAGCGGTAAGCTGACTTTCACCGTGACGACGGCTCATGGAGCAACCTTACAGGGGGAAAGCGAGGCGGATTCGCGCAAGACTGCACTGGAATATATCCTGGCGACACTGTGGAGCGGGCAGACGAGGGTGATTGATGGCCCGCAGGATATTGACATGGTAGGTCATCGCGTGGTGCAGGGTGGGCCGAAATATACGCACAGCGCGTTTATTACACCGGAGGTCAAGGCAGAGATAGGGCGTCTTTCTACGTGGGCCCCCCTGCACAACCCGCTAAATCTGGAAGGCATTAACGCGGCCTGGCAAGTCTTGCCCTCTATCCCGGAGGTGGCCGTCTTCGATACCGCGTTTCACTGTCAGATTCCGCTGCCCATTGCCGTCTATCCCGGCCCCTACTCCTGGTACGAGCAAGGCATGCGCCGCTACGGGTTTCATGGCATCAGCTACCAGTATTGCTCGCGTCGCGCTGGACAGCTTCTCAACCGTGATCCGGCCTCGCTGCGCCTCATTGCCTGCCACCTGGGCAACGGCTGCTCGCTGGCAGCAATCCAGGGCGGGCGCAGCATCGATACCAGCATGGGCTTCACTCCTCTAGAGGGGCTGATGATGGGGACACGCTCCGGCAGTGTTGATCCCGGCATCCTGATCTATCTGCTGCGCGAGCATGGCTACTCTGCCGACCAGCTTGACCAGATGCTGAATAAGCAATCGGGCCTGCTGGGCATCTCTGGCTCATCCAGTGATATGCGCGAGATACTGGCTTCCAGAAAGGCGGGAGATGAGCGGGCAAAGCTGGCCTTCGACATGTTTGTCTATCGTCTGCGCTTCTACATAGGCGCCATGCTCGCCACCCTCGGCGGCCTGGACGCCTTGATCTTCACGGCAGGCATCGGCGAGCACTCCCCCGAGGTGCGCTCTGCTGCCTGCGAGCACTTCGCTTTCATGGGCCTCGAACTCGACGAACAGAAAAACGCTCAATCCCCGGTCGATCAAGACATTGCCACCGCGGCTTCGACGGTGCGCGTGCTGGTCATCCATACTGAGGAAGACTGGGAGATTGCCAGGGAATGCTGGCGCCTGGCGCAGGAGGAGAAAAAAGCGTGATCCCTGTACCTCAAGGAAGAATTTATGCTGTGCTTTCAGTGTTTTGCTGCATATGTTTTTTGAGGAGCACACGCACGGTCTCTCGTGAGAGATGTTCCACGTAGCCCAGCTCAACCGCCTTATCGGCCAGCATACGAATACTCCAGTGGTCGCGTCCACCTGGCGCCGCGCTTTCGGTGAGGGCGAGCAGTTGAGCCGCCTGTTCGTCGCTGAGCAGGCTTTTGCGGCGGCGACGGCTCTGCTGCTGTTTGTCAGCGAGCACCGCCTCGATACCTCCGCTGTAAAATCGCTTGCGGATATTGCGCACGGTCTGCTCTGTGATAGCCAGAGCTTCGGCTATGTGTGCATCGTCCCATCCTTCATCACTTTTGAGCAGTGCCTCTGCTCGTTTCAAATTGCGAGCGTGGGCTTTGCCCTGTCGCAAAAAGTCCCGCACGCAGCCCCGTTCGTCCTCAGTAAGGTGTATCTGTGTACGCTTTCCCACAAGATTCTCTCCTTCTCTCCATCTATTCTGATTTTCAATCAGACAAGTTTTTCGTATATTGCATGAGATAGCCGTAGACGCTGTCTATGTAACCTGCTAAAGAGGCTCATCTATCACTACGTTGGCGGGTTACAGCGGAAAAGCATGCTTTGGTCCGATCCTCAATATGGTTGGCTGCTGGCTCCTCAGCAGGTGTAGAGGGGGTCAGAAACGGTCGTGATCTACTGGACGACGAATGATGGAGTTACATGGAGAGAGGTAGCGACGGCAAGTGCCGCGCAAGGCCCTGGTGTTGCCAATAAGCCTCCCTTATAGTAGCGATGAGCAGGGCTTATCTTTCGTGAGCAATTCAACAGTTTGGGTAGCAGGCACTGTTACCAGCAAGGATACCGTCTGGCTCTATCTATTTTAAGAATACTGATGGAGGTTCAACATCGTCAGCACGAGGGCCTCAGATCTGGTAATCCATTTCCCAGGGTTGCTCACCATTCCAGCCCTGTGTGAGTTCCTGGTGCTGCTCCAGGGGCTCTCCGCCCTTGACCAGTAGCTCGGCAGGCTTGGAGGCTACCACCGAGTTCGGGGGCACTGATTCCAGCACCAGCGCCATCGCCCCGATCTTGCTGCCTTTGCCGATGGTGATGGGACCAAGAATAGCTGCGCCGACACCTATGGTCACGTCGTCTTCGATAGTGGGGTGTCGTTTCTGCTTGCGACCGGGGCCGCGCCGCCACCAGCCGGTCGCTCCCAGCGTCACCTGGTGATAGAGCATCACATTGTCGCCGATCACTGCTGTCTCACCGATCACGACACCTGCCCCATGATCGATAAAAAAGCGTTTACCGATCTGCGCTCCGGGGTGTATCTCGATGCCACCTGTGATGAAACGCGCAAACTGCGAGATCAGGCGCGGAATGAAGGGAATATGGGCTTTATAGAGCGCGTGCGCAATGCGGTGATAGAAAATCGCCCACAGGCCCTGATAGAGCAGCGCCTCGAAAATATTGCGGCAGGCCGGGTCTTTCTCAAAGATGACATCGATAGCATCAGGCCAGCGGGTAGTCCTGCGCGGCGTCTTGCTGGGTGCGGGAATATACACGCCAGGAGGAAGCTCTGGAAGGTGAGAAAAATCGTGCTCAGCATGAGCATCGTACTCGCTATTACTCTTTTCTTCTGGAATGCTCTGTGTCATCTTAGCCCCTTTTTCCTCACGAAACCAGGTAATCAATTACTGTTGTCTCCTCAGGAAGTGTATTGCAGGCTGGTGAGGTTGTCAAGGGCGATATCAGGTTCACATTCGGCTCTTTCCTGCAAAAAAGGATAGACCCGAGAGGAATAGCAGAGCAGTATTCCCACTCTATTGTTCCTCTCAGGTCTTTACTACCGAGAGAGCAGCAGCGCTCTCGTTTTTCCACGCATCAAGCCACCAGGCCAGTATCTGGCTGGAAGTTAGCTGCGATGGGGGAGTTGCTGCAACGACCAGCGATTGCCGTCGGGATCGCTGAAGTAAACGAAATGTCCCCAGTCCTGCACATCGATCTCGCTCACTTCAGCGCCTCGTTTGAGTAGCTCCTCGCGGATGGCTCTCACGTTCTCAACCACCATTTGCAGCCCCTTTTGCGATCCCGGCTGCATATCTGTAATCCCAACCCCAATGGCGATGGAGCAGGCGGAGCCTTGAGGGGTCAATTGAACGAAGCGTAAGTTTTCATTCACCTGCTGGTCAAAATCAGCATGAAAGCCGAGCTTTTCGGTATAGAAGGCTTTGGCGCGGTCAACATCGGAAACGGGGACAATAACCAGTTCGAGTTTCATTTGCATAATA
This sequence comes from Ktedonobacteraceae bacterium, assembly GCA_035294125.1. Taxonomy (GTDB): domain Bacteria; phylum Chloroflexota; class Ktedonobacteria; order Ktedonobacterales; family Ktedonobacteraceae; genus CADDYT01. The sequence goes on from DATGLM010000015.1 coordinate 112,491, forward strand.
GCCATGAGTTGTTTTCCTCCTTCTTTGTACTTGACCGTTCTTCTGTTTCGAGTATATCCTCTAAGAAGGACAGAATCGCTCCTCGTTTGAGCGAAAAATCTCACAGAGGGAAGAACATGAAAAGCTACGATTACGCGCACCGGCAGGGAGTCAGAAGCATCTCATGGGAGGAATCTGCGCGTCTATCGGCCCGACTGGCGGAGCAACTGGATCGGGCCAGGGTCGAAGTTATCGTGGGCATCGCCCGTGCCGGGCTAATTCCCGCCACCATCGTTGCCTGCGATCTGCGGCGCGAAATGTATCCCGTGCGTGTTACGCGCCGTGTCAACGACGAGTTTGCCTCTCGCCTGACCGCGCGCTGCCTGTGCGCGATGCGGAGCAAATCGCCATAATCGGCGGCGAAGACCTGCGGGATGAGGACGATTTTAGGGCTGCGCCGACTATCGCAATCGAGTTCCGGGTCTTTTGCAGCATACCACAAGAGCAATCTCTGTCGAAAAAAGCTATTGACAATTCGCAAGGTAGCCGCTATACTGGTGTTGCAACGAGCGTTGTGGTGACCGTAGCTCAATCGGCAGAGCTCTGGATTGTGGCTCCAGCGGTTGTGGGTTCAAGCCCCATCGGTCACCCCAAATTTCCCTTCTCTAGCTCCGCGATCATGCGCTCGACCAGCTTCTCAGGCTCGTTCTCAAATATGACAACCGAGTCGGATTTTTTGCGCAGGCGGGGGAACCAGTCGGGGAGCCGGTCGGCGAGGCCGCCGCTGCCGGTGAGGACGCCAATGGGTTTGCCCTCGTAGATGAGGTTGGTGAACTCGTTGAGCGTGCCCCAACTGCCAGAGATAATAATGCCTGCGTCACTGTTGATGGTGGATATAACGTTGCGATACTTCAGGCGTTCCGACCAGTCCTGCTCCGCCGACGCGGGCGGCTTGATAAATAACTCGTGGTAGTTCCGGGGAACGTAGATCAGGCGGGTGTAGATGCTGATGTCGTCATGGGGGTAGGCGCGGCGCTGCTCTTCAGCGTTCAGCGCGGGCGAGAAGCCCCAGACCTCGCTGCCGTGCCGCGCTGCTTCGTATGCGACAATGTAGGGCATGCCGCTACACGCGCCGGTAATCACGGTGCAGCCATGTTTTGCCAGCGCCAGACCCAGTGCTTTGCCCGGCGCCTCCGCCTTCGGTCCCTCGCTCACACTTGAACCGTACACACCAATGTTATGGCTCATCTTATGCTCTCCTCGGTAGTTTCTGTTTCCATTGTATCCATCACAGAGGTCGCGCCAGCACAAGGCCCCAGACTGCCGTAGCGCCAGCCGCGTAGAGTGGGGCGGCACAGGCTTCGAGTGTCGCGCCCGTCGTGCAGACGTCATCGATGATGAGGATGCGTCGCCCGCTAAGCGCCCCTGTCGTGAAGGCGGCTGCGCATTGGAACGCTGCGGCCATGTTCTGATAACGCTGGCTGGCGTTGAGACCAACCTGAGCAGGCGTGGCTCTCTGACGCCGCACGATGTTATTATAGACCGGAATGCCAACGAGCGGCGCACAGGTCTCGGCCAGCAGCTCAGCGTGATTATAGCCGCGCTGCTTCTGCCGTTCCGGGTGTAGAGGAATAGGGATTATTACGTCTGCCTGGAAGCCGTGGCGCGTGTATGCCTGCGCAAGCAGGTGGCCCAGCGGCTCCGCCAGTCGCGTTTTCCCGTCGTACTTGAGCGCGTGGATGTACGAGCGCAGCGGCTCCTGGTAGATGCTCGCGGCCCGCAGCCCGTGCAGGCGCGGTGGGTGGTAGCGGCACGACTGGCACATCCCGTTTGCTGCTGATGGCGAACCACAGTGCTGGCAGAAGGGTGGCAGCAGCAGCGGGATGGCCTGCAGGCAGCCCTTGCAGAGCACGTGACCACTCTTGCGGCAGCCCACACAGCGCGGCGGGAAGAGCAGGTCAAGGCATTGCTGCGTAATGCGCCGCGACCTCTGCGACAGCAGCGGGCTATTCACTCTCTCATCTCCAAAAATACAGGTTGTGCTGAAAGCTTTGTATATGTTACTCCTTCATCAATAACTTTCGCAAGCCATGAAAACCAGATTGTGGTATACTGAGAGGCAGCAATCATCACTTCTTTTCAGGAGATGGACAGAGATGGACGAAATAAATTCAAACGGCAATACACAACAAGGGTCACAGGAGACACAAGCACAGTCGCAGGCGCAGGTACAGCGAGCGGTTGAAGACAATGCGGTGGTGCTGGAGCAGAAGTTTCAGGAGACGCCAGCTACCGAGGAGGCGGTGAGCGTTACGCTGGAGACGCCCAAACAGGAGGTCAGGCAGGCATATGGCACGGCCAAAACCGAGAACCTGAGCGATTCAGGCCTCTGGCGCATCCTGCTGCCCGGCTTTGTGCTGCTCTGCTGTCTGGCCCTGCTGGCCGTTCCACTCATTATCCTGACCCCACTTTTCTTTAACTCGCTCAGCAGCACAGCCGCTGCCAACAAGATAGGAGAGCCAATTACCTGGGTCTGGATCGTTATGACGGTCATTGTCGTGGCGATTGCCGTCATTGCTATTCGGGGCTTCATTAAGATATTCATGACCTCGGCAGGCAACTATAGCAGGTAGGCGAGCCGGGCAGTGGAGATTCATAAAGTCAAGCGCGTGGAAGCCTCATCTGCGCGGGGCGTCGTGATTGTCATCGATGTGCTGCGCGCCTTCAGCGTTGCGGCTTATGCCTTCGCCGGGGGCGCGCAAGGTATCTGGCTGGTACGCACTGTTGAGGAGGCGCTGGCGTTGCGCGAGCGCGTGCCGGAAGCCTTGCTGGCCGGTGAGATCGGAGGTCGCCTCATCTCGGGTTTCGATTTCAACAACTCCCCATCACAGATGGCTGGCGCCGATGTGCGTAACCGCCTGCTCATCCAGCGCACTGGAGCAGGCACGCAGGGCGCTGTCATAGCAGGGCAGGCCGATGCCTTGCTCATATGCTCGCTCACCAATGCCCGTGCCACCACGACCTACGCCCACCAGCTCGCGCAGTCAGCCGGAGGAGGCATCGCACTGTTTCCCACCGAAAGAGTAGCCGGTCTGTCGTTTAACGAAGATGATGTGTGCGCCGACTACCTGGAAGCGTTGTTGCTCAACCGGCCCGATGCTCAGGAGACCCTGGCACGCAACATCACCCAACTTCGTGCGCGTGGCCGCTTCGATAGATTCGCACAGGGCGATGCCGATTTCCCATTCGAGGATGTGGCCGCTGTGCTGGCGGTAGATCGTTTCTCCTTCGCTATGGTCGGTATGCGCCGGCGCTGGAACGACATCCAGTACATCGAAGTGCGGCGCGTCGATGTACCTTAGCGCCTCACACCTTTCCAGCCCCGGCAGCTATTCTTTACAGAGGTTCAACGGCTACAGACCCTGTCATCCAACTGAAGGAACATTCGTTCGTAATATATATGTCGACATTTTGTCGGCTTATAGCTTGTGGTGGAAGTGACCGGAGTGCATCTGTGACTCAGTAACAGTCAGTTCCAGTTCGTTCTGGTTGAACTGTGTCGCGCTTTGCCGGAATGGTCATTTGCTCCACTCTCAGGTCATCCGGCGGGGATGCGCCGGAGATCTGCTTCACTTCCAGGTCGTACCTGAAGATACGTAGCGCGTCTCTCGTCAGGATCGTACCTGGAAGTGCTTTTCATTGTTTGCTGGAAACAAGAAATCTGGCATATACTAACCCTGGAAGGATTTTCTAACCGCAGTAGCAGGAGGTGAACTGCCGTGCCGGACACCGATGAAATGAAACTGAGCCTCTCACGCTTGCGCGAGCCGCTGTATGCTGCCAACCCCTACGCGCTCTATCAGCGCTTGCGCACGGCTGACCCCGTACATTGGGACGAGCGTGGGAGTTGGGTTTTGACTCGTTACGTGGATGTCGTTGCGGCCCTGCGTGATCCCAGACTGTCGGCGGAACGTTTCTCGCTGGATGTCTCAGGACTGCCGGAAGAGGTGCAGCGGCCCGTGTCTGCTCTGAGCAGGCAGATGCTCTTTCTCGACCCGCCCGATCACACGCACCTGCGCGCCCTGACTGCCAAAGCCTTTACACCCCGTGTGGTGGAGGCCATGCGCTTCTCTATCCAGTGCATCGTTGACGAGCTGCTGGATGCTCTTGAGGATAGAGGAAACTTTGATGTGATCAGCGAACTGGCCTTTCCCTTGCCTGCTATTGTGATTGCCCAGATGCTCGGTGTGCCGCCGGAAGATCGCTTGCAATTTGCGCGCTGGACCGCCGCCTTTGGCGCGCTGCTCGATGGCACGCTGCTCGATGTCATTGGCTTGCCGGAGGCGCTCACCCGCGTCTCGGCGTTAATGGACTATTTCCGGCACATTATTGCCGGGCGGCGAAAGGCGCCCAGAGATGACCTGCTACAAGCGTTGCTCAACGCGGAAGAGCAGGGCGATACGCTCAGCGAGGATGAACTGCTGGGCAACTGCGTCTTATTGCTGGCTGCCGGACATGGCACTACTACCCACCTGATCGGCAATGGGCTGCTGGCCCTGCTGCAACATCCCGACCAGCTGGAGGAGTTGAGGCAGACCCCCGAGCTGATTGGTCCGGCGGTTGTCGAACTGCTGCGCTACGACAGCCCGGTGCAAATGACCGGTCGCTTTGTTCGTGAAGACCTGGAACTGGCTGGTAAGCCTATTCGGGCAGGGCAACATGTGCTCGCCTGTCTCGGCGCTGCCAACCGCGACCCGGAGCAGTTTCCTGACCCCGACCGGCTCGACCTGCATCGGCAGGCAGGCAAACAGGTCGCCTTCGGTCACGGCATCCACTACTGCCTGGGCGCGCCCCTCGCTCGGCTGGAGGCTGAGATTGCGCTCAATACCCTGCTGCGTCGTTTCCCGGCTCTGCGCCTTGAGAGCGAGACGCTGACATGGATGGACAGCCTCGTCTTTCGTGGCTTGAGGGAACTGCCGGTCAGTATTCAATAGCCTGATGATACATAAAGAAAGCGAATACATGGAGAAACCAGAGAATCAGGAAAATGCTGAACGCGAGCATATCGACTATGAGAACATCTTTACTCCCCAGGGGATGTTGGGTCATGTTTCCCGGCATCCCAATCTGGATTTTCTCATGAACATCTTCAATATTCCGAGGGTCTACAGTGTCTCCGGCTTTGGTACGTGGAATGTCGGGCAGCATACGATGGCTGTGGCCTTTCTGACCCTGTACTGGTCAGCTTTCCATGGCTATCCACAGGAGAAGCGCGACCGCCTGGTGACGCTGGCGTTGATGCATGATATACACGAGGCCGTTATTGGCGATATTCTCCCCTTCTTCAAAACAGCGGCGGTCAAAGAGGCCATCGACTCCATTCAGCAGGACATCCTGCAAGCTTTTGCCATTGAGGAAGACCAGGAACTGCACGACGAACTGAAATTGCTGGATATGATCGGCTTCCTCTATGAAATCGGTCAATCTTCACCCAGAGGCATCGACCCATCGAGACGCAAACTTATCAAGCAGATGTATGCGCGGCAGAAAGAAGAGATTTTCAAATACGCCGAAAAGGTAAAGATTGAGCGGAAAACTGTCAGGGACTTTCTCGCCTCTATGAAGCTCTGAATTTCCTACTCTCAAAAAACTCTGAACCCCCTATGCTATAGTTATTACATGTGGTTGGCTTTGTCATCTGGAAAAGTGTAAATAGAGAGGCCGGAAGTTGATAAGAGAATTCACGCAGCGTAAGCTCTTCATTGCAGGGATGATCCTGTTGCTTATGGTGTTGACAGGATGCAATTCTGGCTCATCACAGGGAAATGCTCCTTTATCCACTATCACCCCCCTCGCTCTCACGCCCAGTGCGACGAACAGCGTGACCCCAACACCGGTGAGCGGCAGCGACTGGACGACCTATCACCTCAATAATAGCCGTACTGGCTATGTTGCGAATGCGCCCGATCCGCGTAAGCTGACACAGGCATGGAGTGTGCAACTGGACGGAGCTGTCTATGCCGAGCCGCTGGTCATCGGCAACCGTGTGATTGTGGCAACAGAGGGAGATTCACTCTATTCTCTGGATAGAAGCACGGGGAGGGTGCAGTGGCGTACCAACGTTGGGACTCCTGTGCCTCAATCAGCACTGCCGTGTGGTGACATCTTCCCTCTCGGCATTACCGGCACACCTGTCTATGACCCGGCGACGGGTCTGGTCTTCGCGGTGGCTGAGATTGAGGCGTCGGCCCCGGCTCACATCCTTGTGGGCGTAGATCTCAGCACAGGACAGGTGCGTGTGCGCCGTCTGGCCGATATTCCGGCAATGGACCCGCGAGCGCACCAGCAGCGCGCGGCGCTGGCCTTGTCGAATAACATGGTCTATATTGCCTATGGCGGGCTTGATGGAGACTGTAGCGATTACATTGGAACGGTGGTGGCCTCACGCACGGATGGCACTGGTCCATTATATTCGTTCCGGGTCCCCACTCCTCGCGAGGGTGGCATCTGGGCACCATCAGGGCCAGCTGTGGATAGCGCGGGCAATATCTACGTTGCGGTCGGCAATGGAGCGGTAACTTCGGGTAACTGGGACAAAAGTGATTCGATTTTGCGCCTGTCGTCAACGTTGCAGTACGAGGATGGTTTTGCCCCCACGCAATGGCAGCAGGACAATGCCGCCGATGCAGACCTCGGCTCAACGGGGCCAATTCTCCTTCCCAATAACCTGATTTACTCTGATGGCAAATCCGATCACGCCTACCTGCTCCACGCCGATGCGCTTGGAGGGGTCGGAGGCCAGATTCAGGAACTGTCAGTTTGTCCTTCGTATGGAGGAGACGCGGCGATTGGCTCAGAGGTTTTTGTTCCCTGTACTGATGGCGTGCGGCAGATCATCATCGGATCAGGGCCGAGCATGAGCGTGGGCTGGCACACTCAGTCGCAGATCACAGGTTCGCCCATTGTTGGCGGCAACACCGTCTACAGCCTTGATCCTAACGGTGGCGTGCTCTATGCCCTCAATGCCAGCAACGGCGCTGTGCGAGCTACGCTCTCTGTCGGCACCACCTCACGCTTCGCCACGCCAACTCTTTCGGGCAACCAGGTCTTTGTGGGCACGCTGAACGGCGTAGTTGCTGCTACTCTATCCTGAGCACAGGTGATGCGCACATGAGTGTCTTTGAGAAAATTCTGGCGCTGTTAGAAGAACAACATATTCAATATAAGTTGACGGAGCACGGGCCAGTACGCACGAGCGAGGAGGCGGCGAAACTGCGCGGCGTCGAACTTAGAACCGGCGCGAAGGCCATGATTGTGCGCGGCAAGGAGAACGACTATTACCTGTTCGTTCTGTCGGCGGACAAACAGCTCGACTGGAAGCGCCTGCGCGCTATCCTGGGCGTGCGTCACCTGCGCTTTGCGACCGAGGAGGAGGCTGAGAGCGTGGCCCGCGTCAAAATGGGCAGCGTGCCGCCTTTCGGCAATATCTTAGGGCTTCCCACCTACTTCGACGAAGGGCTTCTCGAGAACGAGGTGGTCAACTTCAATCCCGGCAGTACCACGCATTCGATTGCTATGAGAAGCGCGGATTTGCGCGCTCTTGTGTCTCCCGTTGTCGCATCTTTTGCAAAGTAAAGGAATACTGAGGGATGATAGCAGAACCTGTCCTGAGCCAGCTACGCGCCGCTGCTGCGCAACGTACCGAAGCCGTGGCGGAACTTGCCCGGCGTATCTGTGAGGTGCCAGCGCCAACAGGCAATGAGGGAGAGCGTGCGCGGCTGGTGGCCTCTCTCTGGCGGGAACGTGGTTACACTCCGGAGATCGATGCCGTTGGCAACGTCTACGTGCGGCGTGGTAAGCCCGGACCGCCCGGGCAGAGGCCAGTTCTGATGCTGCTGGCGCACACTGATACCGTTTTCCCGCAGACATCCCCCATTGTTGTCAGGCGCGAGGGCGATGTTCTGCGCGGCCCCGGTATTGGCGACAATAGCGTCAATGTCGGTGGTATGATCGGCGCGCTGGATATCCTTGATGAACTGGGAATAGAGACCGCTGTTGATATTATCGCGGTGGCCGATGTGGGCGAAGAAGGTCTGGGCAATCTGCTGGGGGCGCGCACGGCAGTCGAACGCTACCACGAGCAACTGGGCGCAGTCATTTCCGTGGATGGCAGCATTGGCAGGATCACCCACGCGGCTGTCGGCTCCAAACGGTGGCGCATCATCGTGCGCGGCCCCGGCGGTCATTCCTATGGAGCCTTTGGCACGCCGAGCGCCATTCACGGCCTCGGTCGTATCATCACTGCCATTGCCGACATGCAGGTGCCGCAGCAGCCGAAAACAACCTTCAATGTGGGCATCATCGAGGGCGGCACGAGTGTCAATACCATCGCCGCCCGGGCCTCAGCCCTGCTCGACATGCGCTCCACCGATGTCGCTGCCCTTAACCACCTGGCGGACGAGGTACGGGTAATTGTCGAGCAGCGCGCTGGTTCCGGCCTGCAAACAGAGATCGAGGTGCTGGGTGAGCGTCCAGCCGGTCAGCTTAGCCGCTCATCTCCCCTTGTCCAACTCGCTGCCGACGCACTGAGCTGGCTGGGCATAGAGCCAAAGTACGGCGCTTCCAGCACCGATGCCAACATTCCTATCAGCCTCGGCATTCCCGCAATCTGCATTGGCATCACACGGGTTGAGGGGGCGCATACTCTGCAAGAGTTTCTCACTATCCCACCAATCGCGGATGGGCTGGCGCAACTGACGCGACTGTGCGTTGAAGCCTCTTCCTGGCTTGCGGAATAAGGACTCATAACATTCTCTACCTGCTATTGGAATAATGTTGATCTGTGAGGGTAGAATTGGAATAGTGAGGTTTTCACAGCAGGCAAGTAGAAACAAGAAAGGGTTTCTCTATGCAGCATCCATCTGGCTTTCGTTCGCAAGCTATTTCGTTGTTTGGCCTCCAACCCCTCACGGAGATTCCGCGTTCTTTCGCGTGGCTTGAAGAGATGCGAGAGCATAAACCGGTATTCCATGATGAGGACAGACCCTTCTGGCATGTCTTTCGCTACAAAGATGTGCTCACCGTTTTGAACGATTATACGCGCTTCTCTTCACGGGCCTTTGAAATGATGGGCGGCCTGTTCACAGATACCTTAATCGCGAAGGACCCGCCTGATCATCGTAAATTGCGCAATCTGGTAAATCAGGCTTTCACGCCGCGCGCCGTCGCGCGTCTTTCAGACCGCATTACGCAGATAACGCAGGAACTGCTTGACCAGGTGCGCGAACAGGGCAGCATGGATGTCGTCGCGGATATGGCCTTCCCGCTGCCTGCCAAAGTCATCGCGGATCTGCTGGGTGTACCTGCGGAAGACTGGGATATTTTCCGGCGCTGGGCGCGTGTCGGAGATGGACCTCCGGTGCAGGGTCAGCAAGGCAATGGCCGCACCATGCGTGAGGAGATGGCTGACTACTTCGCCAGATTGCTGGCAGAGCGTCGGCGCGTGCCGCGTGAGGACCTGATCAGCGCGCTGAGTGTGGCGGAAGTTGATGGCGAGCGCTTGAGCGAACGCGAACTTGTCAGCTTCTGTACCCTCTTGCTGGCTGCCGGACAGGAGACCACCAAAAATCTCATTGCCAACGCCATTGTCTGTTTTACCGATCATCCAGAGGCGATGGAAAGGCTGCAGAGTGAACCGGACCTGATGCCCACAGCCATCGAAGAGGTGCTGCGTTACCTGCCGCCGGTCTGGTTCCTTTTCCGACAGACGACAACCGATGTCGAACTGGAAGGTCAATCCATTCCCGCTAACCAGATTGTGCTGGCCTGGACGGCCTCGGCCAACCGCGACCCGGCTCAATTTCCCGATCCTGATCGCTTCGATATCGAGCGCGAACCCAATCGCCACCTGGCCTTTGGCCACGGCGTCCATTACTGTGTCGGCGCGCCGCTTGCTCGTCTGGAGGCCAGAATTGTCCTGCCAATGATGCTGGAACAACTCAAAGATCTGCAGCGGGTAGAAGGAGCTCCCGTCATGGTCCATCAGGGCATCGTCTTTGTGATACGATCACTGCCGATCACGTTTCAGGCGTATTGAAGTCTTTCACCCTGCCACGTTCCACCGGCAAACTCCCTTTCGCTGGCACGCTGACACCCTTCCAGCGCCATTTACCCGAGTTGGATATCGGCATGGCGGAACTGCACGAGGCCAATGAGCAGCAGCGCGATGCCAACGGCTGTCATGCCCAGGAAGCTGGTCCAGTCCATGCCGACGAAAACCGGATTGCCGTAGAGATGGAAGATGGAGAGCGACATCAGCCAGCCAGGAAACTGGATATTCCCTTCGAGCGACTCCTGTATGTAGGACAGAACGAGGTACGCGGTCACGAGGCCCAGCACGACCCCATAACGCAGGCGCCCGGCCAGAGCATAGACCAGGCCAGAGGTGATTAACGCTGGAGGGAGCATGCTAAAGCTGGCAGCCAGCACTCTTCCCTGATCGACGGGGATATGAGAGAGCTGCGCGCCTATGGTGATTACAAGCCAGGTCAGGACAGGAGCCAGCAGAATCACGATGAGATTCGCGCCGAAATTTTCCAGCAAGATCCGTGGCCGCGATAGCGGGGTGCTGAAAATCAACTCAAGCCGCCCGTTTTCCAGGTCTGAGGACCACTTCATGGCCAGAGTCAGGGCAAGAATAACGACAATTGCGGGCACGAACGCGAAGATGAGGGTGCCCAGGAACGCGGCATTGGTGTTAGTGGGGGTGTCGTACAGGTAAGCGGCAAGCCAGGGGGTCTGCTGCACTGCCTGGTTGAATGCCTTCTGGAGGCCGGGAGTCACGAAGAGTATAGCGGCGCAAAAGGCCGCAATGCCGAGCAGCCACCAGAAGGAACTCCATCCCTCTGCAAAGAGTGTGTGCAAGCTGACAGTGCGCGTAGAGATTTTGCGCTCAGCCCGGCTCAAGCTACGTCGGGCCTGTTGTGTGCTGCTTGCTCTCTCGCGCTGCAACTCAAAGGCAGACCTACCAATATCGCGCCTGTCAAACAGGACGACACTGCCTGCCAGACAGAGCACGGAGAGACCCAGCAGGAGCAGTGCTCCCAGTGGCTGGTCAGGGAAACCGGCAAGGAGGGGCCGGTTGAGGTTGTAATAATAGAATGGCGAGAGATATTGCACCCAGGTGCCACTCAGCTCTCGCGCCATCATGGCCAGGAGCATGAACAGGACGAGCAGGGCTCCCGCCCAACCTGCTGCCGCGCCACGAGTGATGGTCATCTGAGAGAGCAAAAGTGCTACCATACCAAAGAAGAAGGCGAGCAGGCCCAGGTTCAGCCCCGCCAGTAGAGCCCCGACAAAATCGATGTGTATACGGAGGCTGGCTTCTCCTCCCACAATACCTAGAGCGAACAGCACTGCGATTACGAGCAGAGCGAGAAAGAGCGCGCCCACCTTTTCCAGCAGCAGGCGAGTGCGTGGCTCTGGTGTAGCCAGGAGCACGTCCATGCTGCCGCGTTCCTCTTCCCCGCGCACCAGGCGAGCCCCGGCCAGAATAGGCCAGATGCTGAGCAAAACCGGTAGGCTGGTTTCCATGTAGCGAAAGGTGATATATCCCTGAGGGGTATTCATAGCGTAGAGGTCGCCCAGAAAGCTGACGATGCGTGCGAGGCTGATAAAGGCCGTCACCACAGCCGGTGTGGCCGTGCCAAAAACGGCGACCATGAATAAACCCAGCCCGACGCCCCATGCCAGCATCGGTACGCGGTAATCTCTGAGCGATTTGCTTAAAATGCTGCGAAACATGGCACATCTCCTATCCGGCGAGCGCGGAAGACTCCTGCTGCGGCTCGTAGAAGCGCAGGAAAACCTCTTCCAGCGTTGGTTCGTGCGTCACAATATTCGTTGCGTTCCGCTCGCTCGCTATCTTGATGACCTCGGTCAATGGCCCCTGCACATACAGTTGCAGAGTGCGCTCGTCGGCTCCAGGTTCCACTTTGACCACGCCCGCGACATGCTTGAACCATTCCACAGAAGCTGGATCGGCGAAGCTGATCTCCACATCGTGCTGATGGATGTCTTTGAGCGCCGAGACATGGTCAATTCTGACCAGCCGCCCCTCGCGGATGATGGCCACGCGGTCGCAGGTGTGCTCTATTTCGGGCAGAATGTGCGAGGAAAGGAAGATGGTGCGCCCTTCGTTGCGCACCTCGGCCACCATTTTGTAGAATTCCTGCTGGTTGAGCGGGTCCAGCCCGCTGGTCGGCTCATCCAGGATAAGGACGCGAGGCTTATGCATGAAAGCCTGTACCAGCCCCACCTTCTGTTTGTTGCCATGTGAATATTCGCGGAAGCGTTTGCCCGGATCAAGGCCCAGCCGCTCCACCAGCGCGCGGACGTAAGCCTGGTCGACCCCGCCGCGCAGGTGGCCGAGATACTCGATGATCTGCGCGCCGCGCAGACCGGGATCGAAGGTGAACTCGCCGGGCAGGTAGCCGACCAACTTCTTGACCCCGCTGGACTGTGTCCAGCAATCCAGGCCACCTATGGTGGCGCTGCCGCTGTCAGCGTGTAGCAGGCCCATCAAGATGCGCATGGTCGTGGTCTTGCCCGCACCGTTGGGTCCCAGGAAGCCGAAAACCTCGCCCTCCTGAATATCGAAGGTCACTTCGATGATACCCCGGTTTCTGCCGTAGCTCTTGTTGAGGTGAGTGGCTTGAATAATGGTAGCCATATCTTTCTCCTTTTGCCAGTCAGGCTGGCGTACAATTGTATTACGTATTTTCCGAGAAGGCCCACTGCTTCAGCGTTTCGGTGTCGATAGTTACCAGGGAACCTGCAGGCAGTCCCAGTATGCGCTCAAGCGCATCGGTATAGACGGCGACGATGCGCTCTATTCGCTGCATATCGCCGCGCTGCTCGTCAAAGGAGAGCAACAGCGAGCCAACCGCTTCTCCGGCGTCCAGCACCATAGACATAATCACTTCGCCCACCTGATCAGGATAGGAGACCGTCATGACGCCTTCCCCGATGCCCTGGCGGATAATCTCGCTGAAGAGAGGCACAACCTCCCGGAGCGCTGTTGCGCGCAGTTTCTGGCGCACAATCGCGTTATCGTCGGCGTACCAGACACGCAGCAGGGCGATAAAAAAATCCTTCTGCCCGACCTTCCACCGGTTCAATGTGTCTAAGTAGCGCTGAAATTTGTCAAGGGCAGGCAGCAGCGGGTCATGTACGATGGGCTGGAGGATTTTGATCACCTCTTCTCCCAGGCGTTCGACCACCGCTTCCAGCAATGCCTGCTTGGAGTCGAAGTAGTGATAGAACGCCCCTTTGGATATCTGGAGGGTGTCCAGAATATCCTGGATCGTCATCTGCTCGTATCCCTTTGTAATCACCAGTTGCCGTGCCACATCCAGAATTTCGTTACGCCTGACGGCGTGTTCTTTAACGACGCGAGCCATAACACCTTCTATCTGTCTGAATAAACCGACCGTCGGTCTGTTTCTATAGAAGAATATACCCGATACTACCCTTGCTGTCAATGGTGTTTCCGTGTTTTCCCTCTCTAAAAACATTGACGTTCACGTAAACGATAGTGTATAGTATAAAGTAAGTGATGGAGGGGGAGGATAGATGAGTATAAGGTGGAACGTCAATAGCGAATATCTTCTCAGTAGATAGCGTATGAATAAGTGACTGTTCCTGGCTTTGTGCTCTGGAACAGTTTCTGTTAGTTCTAGCGTAGAAAGAAGTCAAGATGAGTACAGTGACACGACGTGAACAGGGGCCGGTGGGAACGGAGGATCAGCGCGTTTCCCGTAGGAACAGGCCGGTTGGTCCGCATTATAAATGGAGTGTGTTGAGCAATACCACGCTGGGTGTGTTGATGGCAAGTATCGACTCCAGCATTGTTCTGATCTCCTTACCGGCTATCTTCAACGGCATTCACATCAATCCGCTTGCGCCGGGCGAAACGGGGTATTTCCTGTGGATGTTGCTTGGCTATATGGTTGTCACAGCGACTCTGCTGGTGACATTTGGCCGCATCTCCGATATGTTCGGGCGCGTGCGACTCTACAATATGGGCTTTGCCATCTTCAGCATAGGCAGCATCCTGCTCTGGCTGACCCCTGGAACAGGTAGTGCTGGAGCGTTGGAACTGATTCTCTTCCGCTTTGTGCAGGGTATTGGCGCGGGCTTTCTCTTCTCCAATAGTGCGGCCATCATTACCGACGCCTTCCCGGCTAACCAGCGCGGGCTGGCCCTCGGTATCAACCAGATCGCCGCGATTCTCGGCTCCGTCATCGGGCTGATCCTGGGTGGTATTCTGGCGTACTTCGACTGGCGTCTTGTCTTCCTGGTCAGCGTCCCGGTCGGCATCATCGGCACTGTCTGGGCTTATCTGAACCTGCGTGAGATCGCGACCATTCGCAAAAACCAGAAGCTTGACTGGGCGGGCAACATCACCTTTGCCGCTGGCGCAACCGCTATCTTGCTCGGCATCACCTATGGCATTCAGCCTTATGGCAATGCGCCCACAGGCTGGGGCAATCCACTGGTGCTGGGGGCCATCGCGCTGGGCCTGATCCTGCTGTTCGTTTTCGTCCAGGTCGAGCGTCATGTCGAGGATCCGATGTTCCGACTGGGCCTCTTCAAGATACGTATGTTCTCTGCCGGTATCTCCAGCAGTTTCCTGGCAAGCATTGCGCGTGGCGGTCTGCAATTCATGCTCGTGATCTGGCTGCAAGGCATCTGGCTGCCGCTGCATGGCTACGACTACGCGGTCACGCCCTTGTGGGCGGGCATTTACATGCTGCCTCTGCTGATCGGCTTCCTGCTGATGGGGCCTATCAGTGGCTACCTTTCCGACCGCTTTGGCGCACGCCTCTTCTCAACGACGGGCATGCTTATCCAGGTTGTTGGCTTCCTGCTACTGATCGTCCTGCCGGTCAACTTTGCCTACCTCTGGTTCGCGCTTATCCTCTTTATCCTGGGCGTCGGGCAGGGCATGTTTTCCTCGCCCAACACTTCGTCCGTCATGAGCAGCGTTCCTGCCGATCAGCGCGGGGTCGCTTCCGGTATGCGCTCAACCTTCCAGAACTCCGGTTCGCTGGTGAGCATAGGCGTCTTCTTCAGCATCGTCACCGTTGGCCTGGCCTCGACGTTGCCGACGACGCTCTTCAGTGGTCTGACGAAGCAGCGTGTTCCTGCCGCGATAGCTACCGCAATCGCGCACCTGCCTCCAACTGAGGCACTCTTCGCGGCCTTCCTCGGCTACAACCCGATGGCGCAACTGCTGCCACCGCAGGTGCTGCACACGCTGCCAGCCGCCAGTCAGGCTCTGCTGCTTGGGCGCAGTTTCTTCCCGAACCTGATCACGCCTCCCTTCGCGGTTGGCCTGCATGCTGTATTCTTTCTCTCAGCAGCCATGTGCTTTGTCGCCGCCATTGCTTCGTTCCTGCGCGGAAAACGCACGCTTCCCTTGCAGACGGTAGAGAATGCGCCACATGATCTCTCAGAACTTGAGGCTGGTGAGCCACTGCCGACGAAAGCTAACGCGGAATAGTACGAAAAAAGATACTATAGTGTTTCGTTAAAGATCGGGATTGCGGAACAGCTTCACAGCTCTTGTGAAGCTGTTCCGCAATCCCGATCCTTCATGGCGCAGTAGAGCCGCTCTCGCTTTCCTGACCCGAAATCTGTTATGATTTGAACAAACAACAGAAGCCTTCTTTTGCCGAAAGGGAATCAAAAGCATGACGGTTGAACCAGAGGAGCCAGAAAACACCACCAGGCCACCCTGGAAGGTTATGGGTGTAGTTGCTCTGATCCTGCTTGTTGTGCTTGCCAGTATCTCATTCCTCGTTTTGCGAGGAAACAACCGGCTCCCGGTTCGCTCTGTCGTTCCTGTTCCGGCTAATTCCAACGGCGCTATGTTTGGCTTCGATGTGCAACACACGCACTTTAACCCGGCTGAACATACTCTTACTACTGAAAATGTTTCCCGCCTCGTACTGGATTGGACGGCTACCACGGGAAACGTGATTATTGCTGCTCCTACGGTTGCTGGTGATATTGTCTATATCGGCTCCTATGATCAGAGATTCTATGCCTACGATGCCATGACAGGAAAGCTTATCTGGGATCAATACATACCGGATACTATTGGTTCCACGGCGGCAGTTGCGCAGGGAATCGTCTATATCGGGTCAAATGACCGTCACCTTTATGCCTTTAACGCCAGGACAGGTACCTGGATATGGAGCGCGACAACGGGAGGAGATATCTGGTCTTCGCCGACAGTCTACAATGGCGTTGTCTATGCAGGCTCCAATGATGGCAAATTGTATGCCTTCGATGCGCATACAGGTAAGACAATCTGGACGTACACGACGGGGAATCAGGTTTCTTCTTCTCCGGCGGTCTATCAAGGCGTCGTCTATATCGGTTCGGAGGATGCTCACCTCTATGCTCTCGATGCCAGGACGGGGAAACTGCGCTGGGTTGTGCCGGTCAGGCTGCCTATCCGTGTCTCCTCGCCCGCCATTGTCAATGGAGTGGTCTATGTTGGCTCTGAGGACGGTAAGGTGTATGCCTTCGATGCCAGGGCGGGGAAAACCGTCTGGACTGCTCAAACAAAAGGCTTTATCCACTCCTCTCCGGCGGTTGCCGATGGCATTGTCTATATCGGCTCGAACGATCACGGCCTCTATGCCTTCGATGCCAGAACGGGAAAACGAATCTGGGTTATGTTTTCGGGCAATGTCATCGACTCCTCACCCTCCATTGCCGACGGGGTGGTCTACGTCGGCTCGCAGGACCACAGGCTCTATGCCATGAATGCGCGGACGGGAAAAATCCTGTGGAGCTATACTGCCGGAGACAGCATTGACTCCTCGCCAACGATTATCAATGGGGTGGTTTATGTCGGCTCGTGGGATGGAAAGCTGTATGCGTTCCATCTCTAAAGCGGATTTTCCGGCGCGTACTCGCTATCCTCGTATTCAGTAGGGTCGACTACGCCCGCGTTTCGGAAAGCCTCTTTTCTCTCTACGCAGGTGCCACAGCGACCGCAGTGTTTTTCTCCACCCTTGTAGCAGCTCCAGGTGTCAGCGAAGGGAACGCCCAGCGTAGCGCCCAGCTTGACGATCTGCGTTTTGCTGAGATGCTGGAATGGAGCCTCAAGCCGAAGTTTTGGATTGCCAAAGCCCTCAACTGCCGTACGCTGCATGGCTTCAAAGGCGGTGATAAACGCCGGTCGGCAGTCGGGATAGATGAAGTGGTCGCCCGCGTGTACGCCTGAGGCGACAACCTCTGCCTCTTCGGCAACGGCGATACCGTAGGCGATGGAGAGCATGATAGCGTTGCGATTCGGCACAACAGTAATCGCCATCGTGGGGGCGCTATAATGCCCGTCGGGAACAGCAATATCATCTGTCAGCGCCGACCCCTTGAGGAATTTGCCGAGACCACTCAGATCAATGATATCAAACGTCGCTTCGAGCCGCCGCGCGCTGCGCTCCGCGAAAGCCAATTCTTTTCTGTGTCGCTGCCCGTAATCAAACGAAAGCAGGTGCAGATCATATCCTTCCGTGTGGAGCAGATATGCTAATGTTGTACTATCTAAGCCGCCACTAACAATGGCGATCGCTTTGCTCATAAAATTCTCCTGTTTTCTGGTGCTTGCCCGTCAAGGCCAGTGCTATTATAACAGTATTCAGCGCAAACAGGAAATGCTTCTGATTTATACCTGTGCTGAGGGTGCAATCACATCAAGGAGGATCGGGTAGACGAAAGCCGTTTGTTGCTCTTTCTGGTTCGGATCAATGATGTCGTGGATAAGATGGTGCGAGGCTGCAAATTCGTAGGTCTTCACCCGCCCGAAGCCGTTGGCTTTCCAGCGATTCATCAGTTTTTGCGTGATGCCATTGTTTACGGCTGTATCAGCGGCATTCGTGATCACAACTACCGACTGTGCGGCAGGCTTCATTGTTCTGGCAGCATCGTAAACGGAGAAGCCCAGGCGCATCATCTGTCCCAGGCCGCGAGTGGCAAAGCCATGATAGTTGTGGCCTACCGCGCCCGTAAAGGGCCGGAGCTGCTGGGTCATGACGTTGGGCATGAGGAGAAACAGGTACATTATCAACCGGCTGAGCAGCACGCCCACGCTGCGAGAGATCGTGAATTCAGGGGAGATCAGCACCACCTGGTTGACGTCGGCGCGCTTCTGTGCCACCCAGGCCGCCATCGTTCCACCTACTGAAAGACCCGCAAACGTCAGGTGATCCCCCAGGCCGCGTCCAATATCCACGGCGGTGTTGCAGCAATCGATCAATTGCTCGGCAGTTATATCCTTGAGCGCCTGAGTATCGGGGTCCGCCAGCCCGTTGCAGGGCATGAGCGGGACGAGCACATTGTATCCTCGCTCGAAGAAGAGCGGAGCTAGTTGGACATATTGCTCCGGGCAGTTGGTCATGCCATGCATCAGGATGATTGCCCGTGGCATCTTCCGCCCATGCGTGAGCAATTTCGAGTAGCAGACTGGATTGAAGGCAGCAATCTTCTTTTCCAGCGCCTGTACCTCGGCAAAACGCGCCGTCGCTTTCTCGTAATCGGCTGCCGGGTCGTCTACTGGTGCCTCCAGTTTCGTCGAGGAGAGACGAACAATGCTGCCTGTGACGAGCTCTGCGAATGACGCAATGGCAGCTATGAGCAAAGCAAACCTCAGCTTCGGTGATCTTGACAACATGGACCGCTTCAACTTTCCTTTGATGGATAATCCGTAGGGATGGTGGCTTTCGAAAGTCGCCATCCCTACGAGTTCGCAGGCGCTTTCCAGTTTCTTATATACGGAAGAACAGGTGACGAACCTGGTCGATTACTTTGGGATCGCCACTCGTCTCACCACCCGGAAAGCGTTGGTAGGTGGTGAGCACAAAATCCGAGGCATCTTTGAAGTGGAAAACAGCTTGCACGTCATCGAGGTTGTCGGCGGGAACGCAGATGAACTGGCCGTCCTTGATGGTAGCGCGCCACTGCCCGCCCCATTCGCCATCGACAACGATGCCGATGACGGCATCGACGCCTTTGGCCGATTCCGCGTCGACAGTGTACTGCATAACGATGAACATGTACGGCATCAGGATACCGGCGGTACGCTCTTCGAGCTTGCCCGTCTTATCTCCCAGTCCCCATTTCATATCCCAGGTGTGAATACCATAGTCGATGATCTGGAAGGAGGGATAGAAGCAGGTCGGGATGGGTCCCATGTAGGGATGAGGGATAGTTTTGCCCATCCACTCGTCGGCGCTGAGGGCCTCAAAAATAGCGAACGCCTGATCCGAGTCCTTTTTGAGCCGGGCAATGGCTTCTTCGCGTGGCAGGCTGCGGAAAGCCTGGGCATGTTCGTTGAGCCGGTCGCTCATGACTTCCAGGCCAAGCGGGGTGCCAGTTTCGCCCCTGCTCGCCATATCCCAGGCATTCAGGTAGCCTTCGGTAACGTCGATCATGTGGCCGACCATATCGCGCACTTCCCAATCTTCGCAACGCGTCTGGACGTACCAGTTATCCGGGTTGTCAATAATGTCGTAGAATTTTGCACGTTCGCTACGCGCTATGTCGAGTACGAGATCCTTGTCTTTGTAATCCATAGGGTTAGCTGACATCGTAGACTCCTTTTACTAAATGACATCTCTTCGTTGAAACGATAACGGACGGATATGCCGGTATACCTCCTTTCTCCTGTCGTTATGAAAGCCAGTAAGCACTGCTGTCATAGTATCATTTTGGCAATAGAATCGAAAGAGGGAATAGCGATCTGACATCCACTCAAAAAGCGAGGTGCAGGGACACAGTCCCTGCCGGGCAGTGGGGTGTCCGCACCTCTCTCCCTCTTCTCCTCACGGGCCGCAGGCCTGACAGAAGAATTATGAGGGGATGTCAGATGAAGCCCCTTGTTTTTTGGCTGATTCTAAGTATACTTTTTAGTAGAGTTCGCGCAAAGGCAGGCTACTACCTTTCCCCTTGTATATTCCGGTTATTTGCCCGGATTATTCGTCATTGATTGACAGCGTAGTCACTAGTGAAGGAGAGTACCCGTGAAATCAGTTCCCTCTCGGATGCCCCGGCGTGAAGATCACTGAGCAGCCAGCCGTTACCACCGGTACGTATCCCCGAACTGGTGGGGCTATCCTGGCAGAGCGGTAAAGCGACAGAGATACATTCAGTCTTAGCAAGAAGGAGGAGATATGGAACCAACAAACGAACAGCTTGTAGAGATGTATCGTCGCATGGTACGCATTCGACGCTTTGAAGAGAACGTTGTCGAGATGGTCGCTTCTGGCGAGATTCCGGGTGCGGCCCATACCAGTATTGGTCAGGAGGGCGAAATTGTCGGGGCCTGCATGGCGCTGCGCACTGACGATTACATGGTCGGCAACCATCGCTCGCACGGTCATCCCATCGGCAAAGGCGCGCAGTTGAAAGGGCTGATGGCCGAGCTGCTTGGCAAGCGCACAGGTGTGAACCGGGGCAAAAGTGGCTCTATGCACCTTGCCGACTTTAGTATCGGCAGTGTGGGTGAGACCAGTATTCTCGGCTCCGGGATTCCCGTCGCGGCCGGTGCGGCACTGGGGGCGAAAATGCAGGGCACCGACCGCGTCTGCCTCTGTTTCTTCGGTGATGGCGCCTCCAATGAAGGAGCCGTTCACGAAGGGCTGAATCTTGCCGCCGTCTGGAAATTGCCTGTCATCTACCTGTGCGAAAACAACGGCTATGCTGTCACCGTTCCGGCGGAAAAAACAGTAGCGGTGCGCGATATTGCCGAGCGCGCTAAAGCCTACAATATTCCAGGCGTCACCGTCGATGGGCAGGATGCCATTGCGGTCTATGAAGTGGTCAGCGAGGCCGTCAAGCGTGCCCGCGCTGGACATGGACCGACTCTTGTTGAAGCCAAGACTTACCGCTTCCGCCATCATGCTGAAGGTCCGCTCTTTGACAGCCTCCAGTATCGTCCGGATGAAGAACTTACGCGCTGGAAGGGACGTGATCCCCTGGTGATCTTGCGCACCCGTTTGCGTGAGAAAGGCATTCTCAACGAAGACGAGGTGGCACAGATCGAGCGGGAGGCGCAGGAGGATGTGCAGGCCGCCATCGCCTTCGCCCGCGCCAGCGACTATCCCGATCCTGAGGAAGCCTTCGAGGGACTCTACGTTCATCCCATTCCCATTACCCGCTAAGTCAGAGAGAAAGAGAGAAGCAAGGACATGCGCCAGATCACCTATTTACAGGCCATTGGCGAGGCCATGCGTGAAGAGATGCGTCGTGACCCGCGCGTCTTCATCATGGGAGAAGATGTGGAGGCCAACGTCTTTGGCACAACGACCAACTTTAAAGAGGAATTTGGGGCCGATCGTTTGCGTGATGTGCCGCTCTCGGAAGCGGGCTTTGTCGGAGCCGCTATTGGCTCGGCTATGGTCGGCATGCGCCCTGTTGTGGACCTGACCATCGCCAGCTTTCTCTATGTGGCGATGGACCAGATTGTGAGCATGGCCGCCAAGACGACCTACATGTATGGAGGGCAGACGCGCGTGCCGCTGGTGCTGCGCGCCAGTATGTTCTTCGGCGGAGCCAATGCCGCCCAGCACTCTGACCGCAACTACCCTATGTTCATGAACGTTCCCGGCCTCAAGATCATTACCCCCAGCACACCCTATGATATGAAGGGCCTGCTCAAAACCGCCATCCGAGAGGACGACCCGGTTATCAGCTTCGAGGATGGATTGCTGTGGGGCGCGCGGGGCGAGGTCCCCGAGGAAGAATACTTGATTCCTTTTGGCGTGGCCGAGGTTAAACGCGCCGGAACCGATGTTACCATTGTTGCTATAGCCTCCCGTGTGCAGGAGGCCCTCAACGCCGCCGAAGTGCTGACGAAAGAGGGGGTGAGCGTCGAGGTGGTCGATCCACGCACGCTGGTTCCCCTGGATAAGGAGACCATCCTCAATTCAGTCGCCAAAACGGGGCGGCTGGTGGTAGTTGAGGAGGCGCATCGCACCTGCGGAGCCGCCGCAGAGATAGCAGCTATAGTGGCCGAGGAGGGCTTCTGGAACCTCAAAGCCCCCATCAAGCGGCTGACGGTGCCGGATGTGCATATTCCTTTCTCGCCTCCCCTTGAACAGCAGATGTACCCCACGGCCAGCACCATTGTCTCGGCTGTCAAGGCTGTGATGGAATAGGGGCAGGGTGAAGACGCGAGCTTGAAAGGGAACGGACGAGCATGGCAACAGAGATTGTGTTACCCCAGTGGAGCATGGGGATGGCGGACGGGACAATTGTGCGCTGGCTCAAGCAGGAGGGTGACGAGGTGAGGCAGGGTGAGCCGCTGGTGGAGGTGGAGGCGGCCAAAGTCACCTCCGAGGTGGAGGCGGAGGTCTCAGGAGTGCTGGCGCGTATTCTGGTGGCGGAGGGAGAGACCGTACCGGTGCGCACCCCGCTCTGCGTGATCGGAGCTGCCGATGAGGTAGTGGCAGGCACTGCGACCCCTACCAGAGCGGCGGCTTCTGCGGCAGAAACGGCAGCGTCCCTACCACCTGCTGCCGTCTCACAACCATCAGGGCAGGTCACGCCGGTCGCTCGTAAGATGGCGAAAGAGTATGGCATCGACCTGAGCCGGGTGCGCGGCAGCGGGCCGGGGGGACGGATTGTGGCCGAGGATGTGCAGCGAGCCATAGAGGAGGTCGCACATCCAGTTCCACCTCCAGCTCCACAAGTCTCCGCGACTGTACAGATCATCCCGGCAGCGCGTAAACTGGCGAAGGAGCACGGCATTGGTCTGGAACAGATACGCGGCAGCGGGCCGGGGGGACGCATTACCGTTGAGGACGTGCAGCAGGTAATCACCGCCGCTGCCCGGTCGGTGCCCTCACCTTCTCCGCTGCCCGAGACCTCGTCTTCAACCGGGCAGGTCATTCCTTTGACGGGGATGCGTGGGACTATTGCCCGGCGTATGCAGCAGAGTGTGCAGACCTCGGCCCAGGTGACGCTGATCAGCGAGGTGGATGTCTCCGCTCTGGTGCGGTTGCGCGAGATGTTGAAAGAGCAATTTGCCCTGACCTACACCGACCTGATCGTCAAGGCAGTAGCCCTTGCCCTCAAAGAGCATCCCCGGCTCAATGCCCGTGTTGAAGGGGAGCATATCTGGTTGGAGCAGGCTATTGATATCGGGGTAGCGGTTGCTCTGGATGAGGGTCTGATTGTGCCGGTGGTGCGTAATGCAGACCGCAAGGCTCTGCAAGAAATCGCGCAGGAGACGCGGCAACTGGCCCGGCGTGCGCGTGAAGGAACCCTTTCGCGTGAAGAGATCACGGGCAGCACATTCAGCGTGACCAATCTGGGTGTGTACGGCATTGACGCTTTTACGCCCATCATCAACCCGCCGGAAGTTGCCATTCTTGGTATTGGACGCCTGAACGAGAAGTTTATGCGCGTCTCGCAGGAAGGCGAGTGGCGACAGGTGATGACACTGAGCCTGACCTTCGATCACCGCGCTGTCGATGGTGCTCCCGCCGCTGCCTTCCTGCAAACCCTTGCCAGGTATCTGGAAAATGCGGCGGAGTTGACCGGATAGGTGAGATGTTTTTGCAATGGGGGAGGGAGGAGGAATGGTGGCATTTCTGGATGCTTCATTACCATGATCGGCAAGGTGATCGCTTCCGCCCTCTAGCCTGATTCGGCGCTGCTGCGAGGGCCGCTCTCCAGGCTTTTCGGCAACGCCGATCTGGTGTATAAAGCTTCTTTTCTTGAAAAACTCAGCAGGTGACTTGTATTTTTTACAAAACTCAGGCATAATAAGCGAAATCCGTTGTGGAGGGAAATTATTTATGCTGGCAAAGGTACAAAGCTGCGCGGTTATTGGCCTGGAAGGGGCGCTGGTCGAAGTTGAAATCGATATCTCTAATGGCCTTGCTGCCTTCACTATTGTAGGTCTTCCTGATACTGCCGTCAATGAATCGAGAGAACGAGTACGCTCCGCTATCAAGAACTCCGGCTGCCTCTTCCCGTTCAAACGCATCACCGTCAACCTTGCTCCCGCCGATTTGCGCAAAGAGGGGCCTTCATATGATCTTCCTATAGCCATAGGAATACTCACTGCTTCCGGACAAATTCCCGCCGATGAACATACAGGTGAAAGCCTCTTTCTGGGAGAACTGTCTCTGGATGGAAGCGTGCGGCATACCAACGGCATTCTGCCAATGGTAGCTCTTGCAGCGGATAAAAAGGTGAAAACCGTCTTTGTACCGGCGGCGGACGCAATAGAGGCCGCTCTCATAAACGGCGTCACGATCTATCCTGTTGAGTCCCTCGGTCAACTGGTAGCGCATCTCAATGGCGACCGTCAAATCGAGCTTTACGTGCCAGACCCACGTCTGCTGAGCACTATCGATGAGGTGGGTTATGAGCACGATATGGCAGCGGTGCGGGGCCAGGAGCACGTCAAGCGCGCCCTGGAGGTGGCCGCGAGCGGAGGACACAACATTTTGATGAGCGGTCCGCCAGGATCAGGAAAAACACTGCTGGCGCGCTCTGTCCCTTCGATTCTGCCGCGCATGGTGATCGAAGAGGCCCTTGAAGTAACCAAAATTTACAGCGTGAGCGGGATGCTGCCTTCTGATATGCCGCTGGTTTTGCAGCGGCCATTTCGCGCGCCTCATCATACAATCAGTCATGCGGGTCTGGTTGGAGGAGGCCGTATTCCGCGACCCGGAGAGATCAGTCTGGCTCATCGCGGCGTCCTTTTCCTGGACGAGCTGCCGGAGTTCGGGCAGAATGTGCTCGAGGTGCTGCGCCAGCCCCTGGAGGATAAAGTTGTCACTATTTCACGTGCGCAGGGAACCATCACCTACCCCGCCAATTTTATGCTCGTCGGTGCCCAGAATCCTTGTCCCTGCGGTTATTTTGGAGACCCGGTCAAAGAATGCACCTGCTCAGCCATGGCCATTGCTCGCTACCAGAAGCGCATCAGCGGCCCCTTACTCGACCGCATCGACATCCACGTCGAAGTACCCCGCGTCGACTATGAAAAACTGGCCGATAAGCGCCAGGCCGAAACCTCTGCTGCCATCCGCCTGCGGGTACAGGCGGCTCGCGAGCGGCAGTTAGAACGCTTCAAAGGTACGAAGCTGACCTGCAACACCGAGATGGGACCCAACGAGGTCAGGGAGTTCTGCCAGACTGATCCTTCCGGGGAAAAGCTGCTCAAAGCGGCCACTCAGCAACTGCACCTGTCGGCCAGAGCTTATCACCGCGTCCTCAAGCTGGCGCGCACGATTGCCGATCTGGCGGGCAGCGACATGATTATGGCTAATCATATCGCCGAGGCTATTCAGTATAGGCCGAGAGTTGGCTTGTAGGATTGTGAAATGGGAATGCCTTGTCCTCTGGCTGCAGACGAGCAAAAAGGGCAGGCTTTCCACCTGCCTTGTCCTCCAAGCGCGTCTATCAATGATGTGATATACTGAATCAGTAGCTTTGGATATCCATTGTAGCAGATCGAGTATGAGGAATAGTCGGAAGCATTGGCCCGTGTCGCAGGAACCGGAGCAAGCAAGGTATGTGGTAATGCACCTTTTTATAGAGGGTGGCGGGCAAGAAAGGAATGCAAAGATGTCACAACAATCACAGTTTGAAGGCGAAGAACGCCATTACCAGTCTGGCTACTCATCCTACTCACAGGACGAGGAGTCTCCTCAGAGCAACCACCTGCATGAAGGCTTCGGACAGAAGGTCTTTCACGCACAACCGGTTGGCCGCTTTCTTTCCGCCGGACAGCGCCTGGCACTCGCCATCGTCTCGGTCTGCGTTCTGATTCCACTGGTCGCCATTATCCTGAGCAATACATCCAGTGATACGGGCGGTATCTTTGTTATCGGGGAGCAATTGATCGCCCTCGCCGTGGTATGCCTCACCATCATGGTCATAAATATCGCGGCTAATTGGAGACGCTGAACCTCCAGTTAGCCGCATTGAGGGGCATATCTTTACGAAGAACTCGCAACCCTTCTATTCCCGATACAAGATTGCGAGTTGATCTTTGCTGTCCCAGGCTAGTGTTCTAGCAGTATACCAGGCTGGCGTACTTGAGTACTGATGACATGTGCGAAGACCGTTTTGCCTCATTCCGGTGGCAATTCCCGGTAGATCAGGTCGAGATTGACCCCCTGAGTTGAGCGGACAGCACGGGCGATAAAGTAAATGAGTAGGCCAGCTACCACCAGCGAACCCATGAAAACGAAACCTTGCCACGGAATGATCCCAAGTTGTGGATAGGATAGCACGACGTAGGCAAGCCCGATCATCACCGCTATCGACAAGATGGCAACGATCACAAGCAGAGGTATTCCTGCGACTGAGATATTGGCCGGAGAGCTGCGGTACAGTTCAGGGCGGCGGAATGGAAAGGTAATGGCGGCAACGCTTACTGCCAGAATAGTAACGACACCGGCCAGCACCCCGAGGGAAAGCAGAGTGAAGAACGAGGTGGAGAGCACCGACCAGATGAGAATTGCCAGGACGATGATGGAGGCAGTGATGATAGCGGGCACCGGTGCGTGGGTGCGTTCGCTCACTTCGGAAAGCTTGCCGGGCAGGATGCGATCAAATGACCAGGCGAAGATGGTGCGGACAGGCATGAAGGTATTGGGGAACATCGCCGGCAGGTTCCAGAAGAGGAAGCTGATGGCGATGAGAAGGGCAAAGATCGGGCTGTTGGCGGCAATGCTTGCCATCAGATTGTAATATGGCTGCACCGGCAGCGTGTAAGCGTTTGTGCCGGTCAGGTAGTTGATGCTGGCAATAAACTGCTCTCCGGCTGCGTGATAGAGGAGCAGCACGCCGATAATCATAAAGAGCGAGTCCCAGACGAGAGCACCAAGCATGACGGAAAGCTGGCGGCGCAGGTTGCCAGCCGACTTCAACTCCCCGGCAATGTACACCGACCACCAGTTCCACATCATAAAAGTCATAATGACAGCAACCACCGGCAAGGTTGAAGCAATAAAGGGATGGTTCCCACTGAAGGTGAAGCCAGCTTTCGCTGCAGCGTTCTGAATGGCCTGGTAGGAATTCGCGTTATGCGTGAAGGGCTGGGCGAAGGCGTTAAAATTGGCGATAAATTGCGGGCGTGAGGCGATCAGTAGGGAAATAAAGGCTAGAAATGTGCCAATGCTGGCGATGATCCAGCAGATATTCTGCACGCGGAACGATACTTTCGTGCCAGACGACATGGCAACTGCCAGGATAATGATCAGCAGTAATCCCAATCCGAAAGTCCACAACTGCCCGGTTGCGTTCGAACCGCTCATGGCATTGCCCGCATTGATCAAATTGCTATTGTTCGTGACTGCCCCTAACACTGCAAGCGAGGGGCCAACGGCTATGACAGCGAAGGAACGCGCCCAGAATGCCGCACCAATCAAGGCGGAGATAGACGCGGAGAAATTGCTGAAGACGGCTATAGCCGGATGGAGAATACGGCTGATCCAGACATAGTCGCCGCCTACCCTGGGCATCGCCGAAGCCATCATGGACATCATGATGCACACCGGAATGTTCACGACGAACGCGATGAGCAGAGCCAGGACAAGATCAGCGCCGGGGAAGGCGCCAAGCGCATAGAAAATGCCAAAAGCGAGCGTCGCTCCTACCGGTGCCGAGAAGACGGCGTTGAAGATCATCGCGTCGAGAGCCGAGGCTTCGCGTACAAGGCCGGATGATTGCCGTACAAAGATAGAGGTCTGCTTTGCCATGTCACACTCCTTTGTCCATTCAGAGACAATATACAATTGCGGTACGTGTCATCCAAGAAAGCAGATGGTCAGGCCCGACCGCCAGTTTCCAGCCACTCCAGGCATGGCTGGAAACCGACGCTTCAGACTTGACAGAGATGAAATTATTGGCTAGAGTATACATCAGAAATCACTGATAGTCAATATATCTTGTTAAAAATTGTTTTTTCTTGTGACAGAGCAGTGGAGGAGTAGCCGTTATGCTGGCAAGTGAGCGTAGAAAGCTGATTTTAGAGCGTGTGGCTGAACGTCAATCGATTGAAACGCAGGCGCTGGCGGATGAACTTGGCGTTTCAGAGATGACGATTCGCCGTGATATTAAGCGACTGGAGCAGGATGGTTTCTTACGGCAGACCTATGGTGGTGCTACCGTCCAGATCACCAAAAGCGTAGAGCTGGGTTTTAACAGCCGGGCGCTGCAATTCTCCGCGCAAAAACGCTTGATCGGTATGCGTGCCGCCCAGTTGATCGAGCCAGGGCAGACGCTCTTCCTGGGAGAAGGAACCACTACCTCGCAATTTGCCCAGTTCTTGCCTCCCCATCCTCATTTGCTGGTCATCACTGCTTCCCTCTCACATGCCAGTTTACTCTGTTCGCGCAACATCAACGTGATTGTTGTTGGCGGTAAGCTGCACGCCGATGAATTGACAATGACGGGTTCCATTGCTGAAGCGACGCTACAGCGTTTTTACGCTGATATCTGTGTCCTGGGAGCGGCTGGCATTGATCCCGGGGTGGGCGTCACGGAACTGGACTATGAAGCCGCCTCTCTCCATCGCTTAATGATGGAGCGCGCGCGCGCTGTGATGGTGCTGGCCGATCATAGCAAACTTGGTTTCCGCGCGCCGGCGGTCGTGGCCCCTGCCTCTATGGTAAGCACGCTGGTCACCGACCCCGACGCTCCCCTGGCAATACTATCGCAGTTGCGCGCCTGCGGCATGCAAACGGTGCTGGTCGAGCGAGCTGATGCGAAGAAAGACAGCGGGCTGGATGAGAAGATAACGGTCTGAGCCTGGAAGATTTGGAGCAATTATGGCCACAACGATCTATTACGCAAGCGATGTTCATGGTTCCAATCGCTGCTTTCGCAAGTTTTTGAACGCCGCGACTTTCTATAAGGCAAATGTGCTGGTCATGGGCGGCGACATTTTAGGGAAGGCTGTTATTTTTCTGGAGGAGGTTCGCCCCGGCGTCTACCTTGCCGAGGAGCATGGACGCAAGATCGAGTTGAAAACTCCTGCTGAAGTGCAGGAATTTGAAAAACGTATGGGCGACAGGGGGCTGTATACTTACCGCTGCCAGCAGGGAGAGCCACAGGAACTGCAAGAATCCGGAGCGCTTGAGCCGCTTTTTGAACAGTTGATGAAAGAGCGTTTGGCGGAGTGGATTGCGCTCGCCAACGAACGGCTTGCGGGGAAGGGAGTGCGCTGCTACATGATGGGTGGCAATGATGATCCACCAGCCGTGTTGGAGACATTGCAGGAAGCAGGTCTCATTTGTGATCCTGAAGATCACGTGGTAGTGCTCGACGATTACTGCGAGATGATCAGCTGCGGCTGGTCGAATCTGACGCCCTGGCATACGCCGCGTGAGTGCAGTGAAGAGGAGCTGGCGTGGCGCATCGATCGCTTGATGGCACAGGTTAGAAGGCCTGAATCGCTTGTCATGAATCTACACGTTCCTCCATTTCAGAGCGGCCTGGATGACGCGCCAGAGCTGGATGCCTCGCTCAAAGTCCAGACCAGCCTGGGGCAGACACGCTTTAAACCGGTCGGCTCAACGGCGGTACGCGCTGCCATTGAGCGTTACCAGCCGCTTGTGGGTTTGCACGGGCATGTTCACGAAGCTCACGCCTCGTGCAAGATTGGCCGCACGCTCTGTATCAATCCCGGCAGTGACTACGGCGAGGGCGTCCTCCACGGCGCGCTGGTTATTCTCAACAAAGGGAAACTCAAGGGTTATCAAATGGTAAGCGGCTGATAACCTGGTGAAAGGGAGAAATATCATGCCACGTCTGCATCTCGGCATCAACAACTGCTTCGCTGTGAAACGCTGGCCCGAACCTGAGCAATGGTTGAGCATCATCAAGAACGAACTGGGGCTTGATTGTTGCCAGTTCAGCCTCGATCTGGTAGACCCAATGCTCGACGATGACGCGCTGGCTTCGTATGCCGCCGCTGTGCGCGAGCTTGCGGCCATGCATGATATCCTCTTGCACAGCACCTTTACGGGCCTGGCTGCTTATTCCTGGAGCCTGCTGCTTCATCCCGATGAGGCTATGAGGAAGGCGGCCATGCGCTGGTATGAACGGGCGATCCACTTTACGCTTCGGCTCGGTGCCTGGGGAACCGGCGGCCATTTTGGAGCTTTCAGCGTGCAGGATGCCGCCGACGCAGCGCGCCGGATGACGCTTGGCCGGGAACTGAACGCGCATCTCGGCTCCCTCTCGCGCTATGCCGCGCAGGCAGGCCTGAGGTTTCTGCTGATTGAGAACATGGCTGTGGAACGAGAGCCAGCGTACAGCATTGAGGAGGCACAGACTCTTACACGCATTGAAGTGCCTGGCGGTGTTCCACTTGTGCTCTGTCTCGACATAGGGCATCCCTGCGCGCTGCGTACAGGGACGGCAAGCGATGAGTATCTTACCTGGTTTGCGCAACCCTGGCGGCATACTCCAGTTATTCACCTGCAACAGACCGATCGCAGCGGCGACCATCATTGGCCGTTCACTCAGGCATACAACAGCAAGGGCGTGATCCGGGCAGCAGATGTGCTCAAAGCTCTCCGGCAATGGCCCGAGAGTGAAGATGTCTATCTTTTCCTTGAGCCTATTCATCCTTTTGAGCAGGATGACACCAGCGTGTTAGAAAACCTGCGTGAAAGCGTTCTGTACTGGAAGGAGGCGATGTCCGCTTTGTGATTGAGTGTGCTCCCTTTCCGCTGAAAGCATGTGTAGCGTACCTGTAGGTGTTTCTGGTCAACAGGCATGATTGTCTGCTTACGCTATCGAAGCAGGAGGAACAGATGTCTACGGTAACTGGCTCATCTTCAAAAGGCTCCGGTTCGCCAACGACCTTTGTGCGCAACGCAACAGGGCTGGTGCGCGAACTTTCTCCTTTTGATGCCTTCAACCTGGTGTTCTCTGCCGTGCTTATCCCGGTGGGCATCACACAGGTTCTCTCGTTTGCACCGACATTCTGGCCGGGAGCCAATGTCTTGCTGTCGTTTTTATTCTCCATCCCCTTAGTGCTCTGCTTCGGCCTGGTCTATCTCTTCTTCACGGTAGCCATGCCGCGCTCTGGTGGCGATTATGTGTGGGTCAGTCGCGTGCTGGGACCCGGCATTGGCTTCCTGACCAACCTCTCCCTCACATTCGTCTTCACGACCTGGGTCTCGTTCAACTTTACCACCATGATGACGTTGATGCTGCCCAGCCTGGCCTATGTTGCTGGCTTCACATGGAATCCCGGCCCTCTGACTCAATTCCTTATCGCTACCGTTCTGACCATCCTGTTTGCTGCCTTGATGGTCCTGGGAACAAAGCGGGTGGCACGCTATATGGCTGCGACCTTCGTGATAGTATGGCTGGGTATGCTCGTCTGGCTCATCGGCCTCGCTATTACGGGACACAGCGCATTCGTTGCCAATTTTAACGCGCACAGCAGCGTGACCATCGGCCAGGTCACGCAGGCGGCCAGTAAAGCGGGCTACTCATCTGGAAGTGGCATTGACTGGACCGGGACGATCTTCGCCATGATCTATGCCTTCCAGGTCTTCACCGGCTTCCAGTGGACAGGCTACTTTGCAGGGGAGATCAAAAATGTGCGCCGCACAGCAGTAACCTCGATCATTGGAGCGCTTGTGATCAGCGCCGTTCTCTATATACTGGCGACCGGGCTGGTCTACAATACCTACGGGGTCTCGAATTTTGGCTCTCTTGTCTACCTCGGCTTCAATACGTCGAATTCGCCGCTCGCGTTCGCGCCTTACCTGCCATCACTGGTGAAATTCCTGTCGCTGCCGGGTTTCCTGCAAGTCTTTGTCGCCGCCTGTTTCGTGCTATCCGTGCTCTGGTGGACACCCACAGGCTTCCTTATCGCCACGCGCAACATCTTTGCCTGGTCGTTTGATCGTTTAGC
The DNA here is from genome assembly GCA_035294125.1 of Ktedonobacteraceae bacterium. Lineage (GTDB taxonomy): Bacteria > Chloroflexota > Ktedonobacteria > Ktedonobacterales > Ktedonobacteraceae > CADDYT01. The sequence continues at coordinate 144,448 of DATGLM010000015.1, forward strand.
ACCGTCTGCCGTCGCGGAGGTCAATGAACGCCTGCACACGCCGCTCATTGCTACCATTGTAGTGGCAGTCTGGGTCGAGTTCCTGAACTACATGAACATCTACCAGGGATTGAGCGCCCTGCTGCTCAACGTTATAGCGGTGATGGCTCTGGCTTTCGTCGCTGTAGCCCTGGCGGCGATTCTCATGCCTTACACACGACCTGATCTCTTCGACGAGGCTCCAGCAATGGTGCGGGCGAAGGTAGCTGGCGTCCCCTGGCTCACTATTGTTGGCGTGGTTATGCTGCTGAGCTGGGTGTTCGTGCTCTACGTCGCTTTCACGACAACGGCCTTCGGACAAATTTCCGCGAAGTCGATGATCGAAGCCTTCGCCGTTCCCATTATAGGCGTGATCTACTACCTGATTGTCCGGTATGTACGGGCGCGACAGGGCATCCAGTTGAAAGCGGCATTCCAGGAGATTCCGCCGGAGTAGCAGGAGTGGCAGGAGCCTTCAGATAGAGCATATACTGTCTGCGAAGCGTAGTTCATATTCACTGGCGGGACGGTTTTTATGCCGTCCCCCTAAGCCTGGGAGATGCTTGATATGCCCAACACCAGTAACGACCATCAAACTGTTCTGGAAGAGCTTTTCGGACGTCGCAAACCGGTCATTGCCATGATGCACCTTCTTCCTTTACCTGGGCGCCCTCTTTATGACAGCAAGGGGGGGATGGGAGCAATCGTAGATGCCCTGCGACGCGACCTGGATATCCTGCAAGAAGGCGGCGTCGATGGCCTGCTCTTCTGCAACGAAGGTGATCGTCCCTATCCACTGCATACCGATCGTGCTCCCATTGCGGCGATGGCAGCAGTCATCGGCGAGCTACGCCAACATATCTGGCTGCCCTATGGTGTTGACCTGCTCTGGGACCCAATGGCCGCGCTGGCTGTAGCGCAGGCCGTACGCGCCAGCTTTGTACGCGAGGTGTTCACAGGCGTTTACGACAGTGATATGGGACTCTGGCACCCTGATGCGGCTGCCGCGCTGGACTACCGTCGCCAGATTGGAGCGGATCATGTTCGCCTGTTCTTCAACATCGAGCCGGAATTTGCCCGGCCACTCGCGCTGCGACCCGTCGGAGCGTTGGCTCGCAGCGTTGTGGTTTCTTCTCTGGCCGACGCGATTCTCATTTCAGGGGCAATGGCCGGGGCAGAAGTCGATCTTTCGCATATTCGCGAGGCCAGGGAAGCCGTTCCTGCAACGCCTGTGCTGGCCAATACGGGTGTGAAGATCGAAACGGTACGGGCGACGCTGGCCGTGGCAGATGGCGTGATTGTCGGGACGGGCTTGAAAAGTGATGGCTACACCTGGAATCCTGTAGACCCGGAGCGTGTGCAGCGCTTCATGGAAGAAGTGCGGGCCGCGCGTGAGCAGGACGAGGACTGAACTATGAACGCAACATATGTGCTCGGTATTGATGTCGGCACCACCGCGCTCAAGGCCGTCGCGTTGGAGCGAGAGCGTGGTGTGGTTGCTCAGGCGGAGCGACCGCACGAGTTGCTCTCACCGTATCCCGGTTGGGCTGAGGAGGAGCCGGGGCACTGGTGGACAACAACTGTCGATGCCATTCGGGAATTACTGTACAGCGTTCCCGCCCGGGCTATTGCGGGTATCGGTGTTTCAGGAATGGTCCCTGCGATGGTCTTGCTGGATTCGTCAGGGCAGCCGCTGCGACGCAGCATACAGCAGAATGATGCGCGCACGATCGTCGAAGTGGAAGAGCTGCGTGCAGAGATTGATCCGCGAGAGTTTTTCTCGATCACAGGGGGAATGCCCAATCAGCAGAATATCGATCCGAAATGGCGCTGGCTGCTCAAGCACGAACCTGACGTGGTGAAACAGGTCGCCGCTCTATGCGGTTCTTACGACTTCATCGTCTATCGCCTGACGGGTCAGCTTTCTCTTGAGGAGAACTGGGCAGCGGAGAGCGGGCTTTACGATGTGCAACAGCGTCACTGGCACATACCGTATCTGGAACACGCGGGGATCAATCCGAACATCCTGCCGCAGGTACGACGCCCAACCGAGGTCGTGAGCGGTGTCAGCGCAGAGGTTGCCAGACAGACGGGCCTGAGAGCGGGAACGCCGGTCGTAGCAGGTAGCGCCGATCACGTTGCAGCGGCGCTCGCTGCCGGCCTCACACAGAGCGGCGATGTGCTGCTGAAGTTTGGAGGTGCTGGCGACATCCTGTACTGCGACCGCCGTCCCGACCCCGATCCGCACTTCTATTTTGATTACCACGATATTCCCGGCTTGACACTTATTAATGGCTGCATGGCTGCAAGTGGCTCGCTGGTCAAGTGGTTTGCCAGGGAACTGGCCTCCGGCACTCCTCTGGCCGCGCTTGATGCCGAGGCAGCGGCAATTCCTGTCGGCTCTGGTGGAATCGTTGCACTGCCTTACTTTTTGGGTGAGAAAACTCCCATCTTCGATGCGAGCGCGCGCGGCGTCTTCGCCGGTGTCATGCTGCACCATACACGAGCGCATCTCTACCGGGCTGTGCTGGAAGCGGTGTGCTACGGCTTTGCGCACCACGTCGCCTTACTGCGCGAAGCTGGACGCCCGATCAGGAGTCTGTGTGCCGCCGATGGGGGCAGTCGCAGCAAGCTCTGGATGCAGATTGCTGCGGATGTGGTGAATCAGCCGCTGCAAGTTGTCGGGGGTGAAGCGACTTCCGCGCTCGGCACAGCCTATGTTGCAGCTATGGGAACAGGCCTGTTTGACGATTGGAACCAGATACAGCGTTTCATTGTTCAGGGGCCGCTCTACGAACCTGAAGACGCAGTTGCTCAGCGCTATCGCAAGGGCTTTGAACTGTATCGCGATCTCTATCTACGGTTGCAGACACTGCTGCCGGAACTTGGCAAGCTTGATAGCACAGGGCAGATGAGAGGCGAATGAGCAGAATCCTGTTCTGAGAGCTATCTTACCGGGAGAAGGAGGGATATCTATGCTGCTCGCTGGTTTGCGAGGATTTATTACGGGCGCAGGCACAGGTATTGGCCGTGCTATTGCGTTAGAAATGGTTCGTGAGGGGGCAGACCTGTACATCACGGATCTCGATGAAAAGTCTGCGCTGGAGGTAGCTGGAGAGGCACAGCATCTTCGGTCGGAAGCGCACGTTTTTGCTGGTCAACTCGACGTGCGTGATGCTGCCGGTGTGGCGGCACAGGTCGAGGAGGCCGCCAGCCGGCTCGGGGGCCTGGACCTGGCCGTCAATAATGCTGGCGTCTCGTCAATGGCGCGGGTAGTTGATCTCACCGAAGACGATTGGGATTTCAACATGGATGTCAACGCGAAGGGCATTTTTCTCTGCTGCCAGGCCGAGGCGCGCTACTGGCTGCGGCAAGGCCGTGGTGGCAGCATCGTCAATACCGCATCGATGGCCGGAAAGAAGGCCGCCCCATTCCTGGCTCATTATTCCGCCTCAAAGTTCGCGGTGATCGGCTTCACGCAGGCGCTCGCTCTCGAAACAGCGCAGCAGGGCATACGGGTCAATGCCGTCTGCCCCGGCTACGTGCGAACCTCTATGCAAGAGCGCGAAGTCGTCTGGGAGGCAAAGCTGCGCGGGATCACCCCTGAAGAGGTGCGAGAGGATTACGTTCGTGCTATTCCACTGGGAAGATTGGAAGAACCGGAGGATGTGGCGCGTGTCGTGGTGTTCCTGCTAAGCGATCGTGCCGCGTACATGACAGGGCAAGCCATCAATGTGACGGGCGGATCCATCATGTTCTAGTGTACGGTTAGGAGACCACTGCGGAAATGGAGGCCTGAAGACGCTGTCCGGGGGACAGTGAGAATCCCGACCCTTCCCTTCTTTCCTGAAAGGTCACCGGCGACGGAGAGAGGTCTGCTAGAAAGGAACGCTGGATGAGCAGCCGTACTACGATCTTCTTTGCAACCGATATTCATGGCTCGGAACGCTGTTTCATGAAATTCGTCAATGCCGCGAAGTTTTACCACGCGCAGGTGCTTATTCTCGGCGGCGACATCACCGGTAAGGCGCTGGTTCCCATTGTGCGCCAGCCCGGCCCGGTGACAGAGCGCTACCGCGCCACGTTTCTCGGCGAGGCAGCAACGCTCGCTTCAGGAGAAGAACTGGCCGCGTTTGAACGGAAGGTGCGCCACGCGGGAGCTTATCCCTATCGCACGACGCCTGAAGAACTGGCCGCAATGGAGGCAGACCGCTCACTTGTCGACAGTCTCTTCACCCGCTTGATGGTTGAGAGCGTCCAGCGCTGGTGCGAGATAGCTGAAGAGCGACTGCGGGGCAGCGGCGTGCGCTGTTTTATCGACGCGGGCAATGATGACGAGCCGGAAATTGTTGCTGTCCTCAAGCAGGCCTCCTATGTCGAAATGCCGGAGGGGCGTGTTGTCATGCTTGACGACGAGCATGAGATGATCAGCGCCGGTTTTGCCAACACCACTCCCTGGCACGCGCCGCGCGATATTCCAGACGAAGAGCTTGGCGCGTTTCTTGAGAGCATGGCGAGCCAGCTACGCGCTCCCGAACGGGCAGTATTCAATATTCACGTGCCCCCTTACGCGAGTGGGCTGGATACCGCGCCGTTGCTCGATGACAATCTGAAACCCATCGTTGTTGCTGGAGATGTGGCAACCGGCCCCGTCGGCAGCAAGGCTGTGCGAGCCACAATCGAACGCTATCAGCCGCTCGTCTCGCTTCATGGACATGTTCACGAATCGCGCGCGGTCAGCAAACTGGGCCGTGCAGTATGCATTAATCCGGGTAGTGAGTACGGGGATGGCAATCTGCGGGCAGCGCTGGTCAATGTGAAAGGGAACAGGCTCTTAAATTATCAACTTATTACGGGATGAATGCCGCTGTGATATAATCTAGCACTATCTTCAGAAGCAGAAAGAGGTTCTAGTGATGAGTAGTACTGCGGCTCCGCTTGCGGATATTAAAGAAGAAGCCTTGCGCGTTATAGATGCTGCCAACGCGGAAGGCTTTCCTCTGCGTTTGCTTGGTGGGCTGGCGATTTATCTCCAATGTCCAGGTACGCAGACGCAGGAGTCACTCCAACGCACCTACAAGGATCTGGATTTCGTGACCCTGGCAAAGTGGAGCGGCAAAACCAAAGCCTTATTCACCAGTCTGGGCTATACGGGCAATAAAACGTTTAATGCGTTACATGGACACCAGCGCCTGCTGTTCTGGGATGAGGAGCATGGACGGCAGGTTGACATTTTCCTGGATCGCATGCAGATGTGTCACACGCTTGATTTTCGTTCCCGCCTGACCATCGAGCCGTACACTTTGCCCATTGCGGATCTTCTCCTGACCAAGCTGCAAATTGTAGAGATCAATCACAAAGACATTATCGATGCCATAGCTGTATTTTACGATCACGACATTACCGGCGATGACCACAGCATTCATGCAGGGTATATCAGCGAGCTAGCAGCCGGTGACTGGGGGTTATACAAAACGCTGCAAATCAACCTGCAGAAGATCAGGGCATATGCCCTTGAGCACGGCTTCCCCCCCTATGTCGTTGAGCGCATCGACCGCCTGGTCGCTACAATAGAAACACGTCCAAAATCGTTATCCTGGAAGGCCCGCGCCATCGTGGGCGAACGAGTCCGCTGGTACGAACTGCCAGAAGAACATGCGTAAAAACTCGTAAGACCGCGACGTGTTGTCCACAACCGGGTGGCTCCCGGCCATCGAACGCGGGCCGGGGCGTCATGGCATCTCGAATGCATTCTTCCTCTACCTGCGCGATCCTGACGACCACCGGGTCGAGTTGTTCGCCAGCGACTATCTCACCGTCGATCCAGACTGGCAGCCGATTCGTTGGGCGCTGCATGACGCAGGCCGCCAGACGCCGTGGGGCTACGCCGCGCCGCGTTGCTGGTTCGAAGAAGTGACGCGCTTCTGCAACGTCGAGGTCGGGCCGCCTGTGCTTGAAGCACAGCCAATCGTGGCGCACTTAGAGAACTTCTCACCCAATCTGCCTCTCAGCCGCAATACCTTCTGAGTGAAGGAAGCAGAAGAATTACTGGCTCTATCATCTATTGTACTATTCATCAAGGGATGAATCTGGTCGTCGTGGTACAATGAAAATGGGTGAAGCCTTTTGCGGAGTCTCTCCTGTGAAGGTGTTCGTTGCTCGTGATAGACCTCAGATGACTTACAGGAGGGAATAGAGAGGGAGGAAAAAAATACTTGGAACGCGCTTCTATTTACATTCATCCAACGGCGGAAGTCTCTCCACAGGCGATGGTTGGAGAGGGAACGCGTATCTGGCGGCAGGCTCATGTGCGGGAACATGCGCGTATCGGTGAAAACTGTAACATCGGCAAGGGGGTTTATGTTGATGCTCACGTGCAAATCGGCTCGAACGTCAAGATTCAGAATCACGTCTCGGTCTTCGAGGGCGTAACGCTGGAAGATGGCGTCTTTATTGGTCCTCACGTCTGCTTTACCAACGACCTGATTCCGCGTGCCATCACCCCCGATGGCACGCTCAAAACTGCCGATGACTGGCAGATCACGCCGACGCTGGTCAGGTACGGCGCCTCCATTGGGGCAGGTTCGGTCATTCTCTGTGGCGTGACCATCGGCCCCTTTGCCCTCGTCGGCGCTGGCTCCATGGTGACGCGAGATGTGCCGCCCCACGCCCTCGTCTTCGGCAATCCTGCCCGCCTGCATGGCTATGTCTGCCGCTGCGCGCGCCGCCTCGGCGATCTCCACGAGCGCGATGGGCAACTCATCGGCTGGTGTGCCGCATGTGGGAAGGAATGTATTATCCCAGGGTAGCAGGTAGAACCTTCTGACGACCTTCTCAAAACGAACGCGGCATGCCCAGCACGTGCTCGCTCAGATACGAGAGGATGAGATTCGTTGAGATGGGCGCGACCTGGTAGAGGCGCGTCTCGCGAAACTTGCGCTCCACGTCGTATTCTGCCGCGAAGCCGTAGCCACCGTGGGTTTGGAGGCAGACATTGGCCGCCAGCCAGGAAGCATCTGCCGCCAGCAACTTCGCCAGGTTCGCCTCTGCTCCGCAGGGCTGTCCTGCGTCGAACAGGGCTGCCGCTTCGTAGCGCATCAGGTCGGCGGCGCGCACGTCTGCGTAGGCACGGGCGATGGGAAACTGGATGCCCTGGTTCTGCCCGATAGGTCGGTCGAAGACGATGCGCCCGCTGGCATATGTGCGCGCTCTGTCGATGAACCAGTAGCCGTCGCCGATGCACTCTGCCGCGATCAGGATGCGCTCGGCGTTCATGCCGTCCAGGATGTACGAGAAGCCTTTGCCCTCTTCCCCGATCAAATTTTCGGCAGGAACCTCAAGGTTATCGAAAAAGACTTCGTTCGTCTCGTGATTGACCATGTTGCGGATGGGCCTGACCGTCATTCCCCTGCCCAGGCTCTGGCGTACATCCACCAGGAAGACAGATAAGCCCTCTGTTTTCTTCTTGATCCGCGCGAGTGGCGTGGTGCGCGCCAGCAGCAGCATCAGGTCCGAATGCTGAACGCGTGAGATCCATACCTTCTGCCCGTTGATGATATAGCGCTCCCCGCGCTTCTCGGCGAAGGTCTTCGTTTTCGTGGTGTCGGTGCCGGTGGTCGGCTCGGTGACGGCGAAGGACTGCAAGCGCAATTCGCCCGAGGCGATGCGTGGCAGGTAGGCGCGTTTCTGCTCTGGCGAGCCATGCCGCAGCAGCGTGCCCATCGTATACATCTGGGCGTGACATGCTCCCGAGTTCGCGCCTGAGCGGTTGATCTCTTCGAGGATGATCGACGCCTCGGTCAAGCCGGTCCCGCCGCCACCATATTCCTCCGGGATGAGAGCCGCGAGCCATCCCGCCTCTGTCAGCGCCTGCACAAACGCTTCAGGATAGCTCGCGGCCTCCTCAACTTTCTGCCAGTAGGTGTTGCCAAAGGCCCTGCATACATCACGTACTCCCTGGCGGATGTCGGTGTGCAGGTGCGCACGAGGGTTGATGTCGTTCACGTTGTTCCCTCCTTTTTCCCTCTATTTTATCACCTTGCGCCTTGCCGCTCTTGCTGGTTCAAAACACAGAGAGCATTGAGCCTGTTTGAAGATATGCTCAAACAGCAAGGAGGTACACTGCTTTATTGCGCTCGCTCTACCCGTTTTATGCCTTGTGAGATAAGAAGAAGCCTTGCATAGGTCATGACCTTCCTCGTGCAGCACCTCTCGCACTCGCTGGTACAGTTGACCGGCATCGATCTTGTATGCTTCCTGGGAACGCGGGTTGAAGGCGGAAGTCTGCTGTTCTTAACGTAGGGTATATCTCAGCCGCTGTCAAGTAGATGCGTTCATCTCGGTTCTGCCAGAAACCGGGGGCGAGAGCAGGAAATGTAAGGGCGCAATGCATTGCGCCTGTTACAAGGTCTTACAGAGGGAATCAGGTTAGCTTACCATATCTTCAGTGAACCAGATATAGCCGTTTGAATCAACGACGACGCCGATGCCTATCTGGTGCAGGGTCGTGCTGAAGAGGTGGATGCGATGCCAGCCGCCTATAGGTTCGTTCTCCATACTTTCCTGAATGTTGGAAACACCGGCCCAGGGCGTCGGATAGGGGCCTGCCTCGCCGATATTCTCACCGCAGTCGCTGTCACCGGCAAATCCTTCGTTGGCAATGCGCTGGTATGGCGTCATGCCGTCCGGGCAATAATGGCTGAAGCCGCAGTGAATCATGTTCCAACTGTGAAGCAGCGCGCCAGCCGCCAGTGTGGAGTTCCAGGTGAATGGAGGCAGGCCGCAAGCCTCACGATTACTGTTGATCAGTTGGAAGAGTTGCGTGGTGAGTTGCTGCGCCTCCGCAGTGACAGGCGCCGGCCCATAGGGAGCAGCTAATGTTCCGTTTTCTGGCGGTACCAGCGTCGTATCATTGCTGAATGTAACACAGTTCGAGCCTGGTTGTGGAGTCTGCGTTGGATTGGGACGAGGAGCCGACGTCGGGGAAGGGGCGGTTTGAGGAACAGGCGTAGGAGTTGGAATCGCTTTCTGGCTGGGAATCGATACTATCTCCGTTGGAGTGGGTTGTGATACGATCACAACCGAGTTTGGATGAGCGGATGTGTGAAGATTCCCCTGGTTCAGGGAGTCGCTCATATTGTAACTCGACGACGAGTTGCGCGTGGAGATGGGAGACCCACACGCCGCTAGCAAGACGACCATACAGAGACACAACAAACTCCAGGAAATCTTTTGCACGAACTACGACCTTCCTGCTTTACACTCCTTCATTATTCACTACACCGTAGTGTAGCACCGATTGTTTGTATGTATGCATGAACATTCTTCAATATAGTACTTTTTGGAGTGTTTATGCATCAGATTACATCTTCAAGAGACCAGCGCAGGCGCTCGTGATTGCGGCGCAGCCGGTCAAGAAAGTTCTGGTTCAGGCGATAAATCTCCTTGATGTTCGTGTATTCATCTGGACAGTGTATTATAATTTCCCGTGGCTTAAGACCGCAGTAGTAAAGAAGATAGGCCAGTCTTCTTTCGCGCGCATCGGGCAGGAGCGGTTGAATGCTTTGCCAGATGTCCTCATCATCCAGCACGTCTTCTATGAAAGGTTCGCCGGGATAGTCCGGTTCCGGTAATGCAACGACCTGAGAGCGGTGGTAGGTGCGCACCGTATCAATAAGGATGCCAGTGAGGGTAGCGCGCAGGTAGCTTAGTACCGCTGCTAAGGAAGTGAACACGACAGATTGATCGCGCATGGCGGACCAGAAGCGGGCAATCGTCTGAGCTACGTAGTTCTCTTCTGTGTCGAGCCGCAAGGCCGTATCGCGACTCGAATGGCTGCGTATCCAGCAACAGAGTGTCTCGCTAAAACACTCCTGTATCACAGCCCAGGCTTGTTCGCTTTGTTGCTGTACGGCGCGTCGTATGAGTTCCAGGCAATAGCTCTGCTCTCCTGATTCCTTACGCCGGTAGCGTTTGAGTTCATCCTGGCAAAGGAGGGCCAGGACCGTCAGTGGTATCTGACCCGGTGTTTCATCTATGGAGGTTATCATGGATTTCATCATTTCTTCTCTGGAAGCTGGGAATGCCATATTTTCTGCAAAACTTTCTTCTATTAGGAAAGGCAAAAGGAGAATTCATCATCAATTTCTCTCCTTGCTTTACACTCGTTTGTCGCTCGCTTTAATCTATAAGCGTCTCGCTCCTGGAAGCGAGAGGTTCATGTCCTCAGTCTAACCTGCAAGGCCTGAAAGATGCATCGCACAAAGATGCGATTTTGGGGGATGATTTGCGAACAGTATCAGGTGGGGAGATAGCTAAAATAAGCTATGTGGTACGCAATCAGGATAGGTGGAAGAGTATACAATGCGGAAGATCGGGGCAGTGATGCCGGTTAAAGCAGTTTCTGCTCAATAGCGAAGCGCGTCACAGCGGTACGCGAGTTGACATTGAGTTTGTTGAAGATAGAGCGCACGTGGGCGTTGACGGTATGCAGGCTGACGATGAGTTGTGCGGCAATCTGGGCGTTGGTTAAACCTTGCGCGACCAGACGTAACACTTCCACCTCACGTTGAGTCAGACCTGCTGGATAGGTTGTTGGAACTGCCTTCGCGGTGGGTGATTGTAACACTTTCGCAACCTGTGTAAGCGTCTCGTCCGGTGCTTGTGGCAGGGAGAAGACCTGCTCAAGAGTCATGCTCCGCACCAGTCTTTCTCTATATCGATCTCAACAGAAAATAGACAGATCACAATACATTCTTTTCGTTCAATGTTGTCTGCATTATAACCCATACTCATGGATATCTCTACTACTTTAGAGAGATGTTTCTGCCTTTTCCCTGTTTTGTTACTGAAGAAGAGAGCAAGCGCCTACTGGAGGGGCATTCTCTAAAGGCAGGCAGGGAAAAGCAAGGGGCCAGATACATCCATCTGGCCCCTTGAAGCGGTTGAATCTGTTATCACTTTGTCCCTGCTCAGGCTCCGTGGGAGGAGGCTTGCTGCACTCTTTCCCACATTCTCTGATAGAAAGAGAATGGAGTGCTGAAGAAGCTGAGGTACTCTTTCATAAGCTCCTGTGTCAGTTCTTGCAGTGTCTCTTGCTGCTTCTGTGTCTGCTCTGCCAGTGTGTGCATCAGCGTGCGATTGCTCTCTATCTGGCTCTTGAGCGCCTCAATCCCGCTCTGAACCACTTCCTGGGCGTACTTAATATTGCGTTCCTGAGCGGCAACAGCATTGCCTGTTACGGACTGGAATACCTGCTGCGGCTCTTGCTCCAGCAATGACTCCATCAGGATGCGATTTTCGCGGGCGTTCTCTTTGAGGACCTCAACACCATCCTCAAAGATGCTGCGGGTATATTGCATACCGCGCTGCTGAGCTGCGGTAATATTTTTAATAACCGCCTCATCCATCTCCCACATCGATTGAAGCAGTTTCTCCGGCGCGTCCTCAGTCTGTGTCACGATCAACTCCTTTTCTTTCTCTGTTTCCTGCTCGTACATCGTTTGAGCATCTATATGTATTCTACATTTATATGCGAAATTTATCAAGGGAGCAGAGAGGCTTTCCCGGCGGTTCCCAGGAAATAGTGACGGTGTTGTCTATAGAACATGAGCAATCGAGATGACATTGTGAAAGCCATGCTATAAAATAAAGGAATTGAAGCAATAGATGGAGGGAGTTTGACCTGAAGGCCCGACTGGGCCGGTCGCTCTTCCAATCACCCTCGTTGGTCGGTATTTACGCAGGCAAATCAGAAGAAAGGAAGGACACGCATGGATTTGATTAGTCCGGTTGTGAATCGCTGGATTCAAGAAGCCAGAGAAGACCCGGAAGCTTTCTGGGAGAGAGCGGCTGAACAATTACCCTGGTTCCGTAAATGGGATAGCGTCTTCGAGTGGACGCCACCCACGTTTCGCTGGTTCATCGGTGGACAGACGAATCTGGCATACAGCGCGCTCGACCATCACGTAAAACACGGCTGGGGGGGACACACCGCGTTAATCTACGTGAACGAGTGCGGGGAGCGAGAGGTCTACACGTATGCGCAAATGCTGCACGAGGTGGAGCGCCTGGCTGCCGCCCTGCGCGGTATGGGCACCAAGAAAGGCGACCGCATCACCATATACATGCCAACCTGTCCCGAGGCCATCATGCTGATGCTCGCAACGGTGCGTATTGGCGCGATGCACGTTGTGGTCTTCGCGGGTTTTGGCGCGCAGGCACTGAGCGATCGCGTGCAGGCATCCGGTTCGCGCCTCATTTTTACAGCGGATGTCACGTATCGCAAGGGTAAGAACACGCAACTCAAAGAGATCGTTGATGCTTCTCTGGAGCTTGAGCGTGGCGCGGTCGAACACGTGGTTGTTCTGAACCGTACCGGCGAAACAATCCCCATGCAGGTCGGGCGCGATATCACCTGGCAAGACTTCCTTCAGGCGGCTCAAGGCCAGGAGGGCGGCTATGTGGCGATGGAATCGAATGAACCCGCCTACATTCTCGCGACTTCGGGCACCACGGCGAAGCCGAAACTCGCCATGCACATGCACGGTGGCTACCAGGTGCATATCTACAGTATGAGCCAGTGGGTATTTGGATTGAAGCCGAATGATGTGTGGTGGTCGACATCGGATATTGGTTGGGTCGTCGGTCATAGTTACATTGTCTATGCCCCGTTGATTGTCGGCGCGACCACTATCGCTTACGAAGGGGCGCTGGATTATCCGGGACCTGATATGTTCTGGAAAGTCGTAGAAGAATTTGGCGTGACAAGCGTATTCACCTCACCCACCGCTGTGCGCATGCTGATGAAGTATGGCGAAGAACCCACGCGGAAGTATGATCATTCCTCGCTCGATCGCGTATTCTGTGCCGGAGAGGTATTGAACGCCCCGGCCTGGGAATGGCTGCAAAAAACGGTTCTGCGCGATCGCGTGCCGGTGATCGATCACATGTGGCAGACCGAAACCGGTGGCCCTATTTTTGGCAACCCATACGGACTCGGCATGCTGCCTATCAAACCCGGCTCGGCGACCATCCCCCTGCCCGGCATCGAAGTAGAGGTAGTCAATGCGCAGGATGGAACACCGGTAGAAACGAATGAGAAGGGCATCATGGTCATCAAACGCCCGTTCCCCGGGCTGACACCCTCCCTGTGGGGCGAGCCTGAGCGTTACGGACGCGACTACTGGGAGAAATTGCCGGGGGTGTACTACACGGGCGACTCTGCCCAGATCGACGAGGACGGGTACGTGTGGTTCGCGGGTCGTGCCGACGAGATTATCAAGATCGCGGGCCATCGCATCGGCACCATTGAGGTCGAGACGGCGTTCTTAAAGCATCCAGCCGTGGCGGAATCAGGTGTGGTTGGCCGCCCCGACGAACTGCGCGGCGAGGTTATCGTGGCTTTCGTTGTGCTCAAGCAGGGATATGAATCCTCGGAGGAGTTGCAGAAAGAACTGCTGAGCACAGTGCGCTCTGAGCTAGGACCCGTTGTAGTCATCAGCGAGATCAATTTTGTGAGTAACCTGCCTAAGACACGCAGTGGCAAGATTATGCGCCGTGTGCTGCGCTCAGTCACGCTGGGCCGCGATCCGGGCGATGTCTCCACGATTGAGGACGAAGGGTCGGTCGAAGAGGCACGCCATGCCTGGGAGCAGTTGAAGGCGGAAATGGCTCAGTAGGATCGTCGTTGTCGCGAGCTGGTCGATTTGTGCAGGAAGCAGGCTGTCCAGCCTGCTTCCTGTTTTTTTATGCTTCTCTCGTCGCCTGCGATGAAGCGAGCGGCTGAGAGGAAGAGAGTTCATGCTTAGAGTTCGATTACGCCCATGTCCTTGATGCTCAGTCCGCTGCGTGCGAGCACCTTTCTCGCAGCAGGAACCGGGCCGACGCCCATATATCTGGGTTCTACGCCCCCGTGTGCGTAGGCGACCAGCCGCCCCTGAGGCCGTCGTCCGCGCTGCTGTGCTTCGCTGGCTTCCATTGCTGTGACTCCTTCGAGAGATTATTCCCTCTTATTGAGGCGGCTTCGTAATATTTTCCGGTTATCCTCCTTCTCAAAGGTAGTGCAGAGTATCGTAATCAGTGTAACCGACGTTTCATAAAGGTGTTGGAGATATTTTGCCAGTTACAGAACAGAAAGGAGGTTTTCCATGGGAACACTTAAAGGCGCGGTGGTTGTAGTCACGGGCGCAGGCAGGGGCATTGGACGCGCCATTGCCGAGGAACTTGGGCATGAAGGGGCGATAGTAGTGGTCAACTACTCGAAGAGCAGAGAGGCTGCTGAGAACCTTGTAGCCCACCTTCAGCAGAGTGGATCACCGCAGTCCGTAGCGATGCAGGCCGATGTGTCGGATAAAGCACAGGCTGCCAGGCTCATCGAGGAGACGGTTAACCGCTTTGGCCGCATAGATGTGCTGGTTAACAATGCAGGTATTAATATTGACCGCTCGATAAAGAATCTCTCCCCGGAGGACTGGGATACGGTCCTCCGGGCTGACTTGAGCAGCCACTTCTATACAGTCAAGGCCGCTCTGCCTGCTTTTATACGGCAGAAGAGAGGCAAAATCATCAACATTAGTTCCGTGAATGGGCAGATGGGGAACTTTGGTCAGGCGAACTACGCGGCAGCCAAGGCTGGTATCATCGGGTTCACCAAAACGGCAGCCCTGGAACTGGCTCGCTACAATGTCACAGTCAACGCGATCTGCCCCGGTTATATCGCCACGGAGATGTTCGAGGCGGTTCCTGAGAAGACGAAGGAGGCCATTCTGGCACGCATACCTCTTGGCCGGGCTGGTACACCGTATGAGGTGGCCCGTGCTGTGCGCTATCTGATCGTCGATGGAGACTATTATACCGGCTCGACGCTCAGTATGAACGGAGGAGTTTACATGCCATAGGAGGTGGTCGTAGCGAAAGCGAAAAAGGGAATCGACTAAGGGCGCGTCTTTGGCCGGTTCCCTTTTCTTTCAGCCTTTTTGTTACTCCGAGCGGGCCGCGAGCCAGGAATCGATGTGCGGCCAGGTGTACTTCAGCGCGCCACTGCCCGCCATCATGCCGATATGTCCTCCCTTTACCTTCATCAGGAATTGATCCTGACTGCCGACTTTCGTCATGATGCTCTCCGACTGGCACGTTGGTGAGATGTGGTCCGACAGGGCGATCACGTTGAGCAGATTTGCTCTGATATGGCTCAAATCTACTCGCTCGCCGCGCAGGACCCAGTTTCCATTGATGAGCCTGTTCTCACGGTAAAGCTCCTGGATAAGTTGGCGGTACGTTGCTCCGGCCATGGGGATGAGATCGGTGACCCAGGTGTTCATGGCATGCCACGATTCGACAACACGCGGGTTATCCAGATTGTCCCACAGTGTCAGGTAGGAGCCGATATAGTTTTCGACCGGTTTAAGGGCTTTGGCTCCGTAGTCGATCATTTCGCCGGGCATGTTGCCAAAGGCTTCGATGATCTTATCGGGGTCGAAGTTCTGATCGTTTACCCAGCGGATAAAGCCGCCCGCCGTCTTGTCGGTGAAATCCAGGGGCGCCGTGAGCAGGATGAGATTTTTGAGGCCGCTATCAGGGCGTAAGGCTGCGTAGGAGGTGGAGATGATGGCGCCGATGCACCAGCCAAGTAAGCTGAACTCATCCGAACCTGAAACGGCTTTCATCTTACGAATGGCACGCGGCAGGTAATCCAGCACGTAGTCATCGAACTTAAGCTCTTTATCCTCAATACCGGGGGAACCCCAGTCCAGCAGGTAGACATCGTAGCCCTGCTTGACCATGTACTCGACGAAGCTGTAGCCGGGCCGCAGGTCGAGAATATACGGGCGGTTCATCAGGGCGAAGACGAGGAGCAGAGGTATCTTATGCCTCTGCTCAGGAGGCAGCGCCGGGATATAGCGGTATAGCCTCGCTTTATTGAGCGTCCAGATGACTTCTTTGGGGGTCTGACCCACACGCGCCCGGCTGCTGCTCACCCGTACCAGCGTGCGAGCCTCTTCCTCAATCTTCCGCAGTTCGCTCTCAAGCGCGAGCGGGATAAGCGGAGAGAATGGAGTAGCCATTAATGATTCTCCTTTGTTTCAGACGATGTTTTTGATGCACGGCTCGAATGGGTTTGCTTCTGTACTGCTCGCAGGATTTCGTCAAGCTTTGCGTCCAGATCGTCCAGGCGCATCTCAATATTGGTCATGCGTTCTGCCAGGCTCGTCACCTCAGCGCGGGTCGGCATGTTCAGCCTCGCCAGCGTCTGCGTCATCGTCGTTTCGAGTGCGCGCTGGAAGGGTTGCGATATCGTCAAATAGGTATCCAACCACTGGGCCGTTGCGCGACTGTAAGCATCTGAATTGACGAAGTCGATCATCACTTTGGACCAGGTTTCCAGGCTGGCATCGCGCATCGCCTGCCAGGTTTTCAGGCTCGCTTCACGCATGATGTTCAGTGTGTCAAATGGATCGAGTGGATTCGTTGGTTCTGGCTCTTTGCTCATAGTGTAAGATAGCTCCTTTCTTCTCTGCTGCCTCTGCTTTATTCAGCGACTCTTTCGAGAATGCGAGCAATCGCAATCCCTTCTTAAACCTAAACAGTAGTCTGCTAATCGCACAAACCCGTCACAAGCGTTCTCTTCCTCCTTACGAACCCGTCACAGTAGTTCAGTCAGGAGGTATGACAGGGTACTGTGTTTATTATTGTAATACCTCCAGGCTTGCGAGAACGGGACCTTATGCTGCCGTGGCTTCACGCATGTATTTGATGGTTGCTTCGCCGCTCAGAACCAGCATTCCTTTCTGGTTAGTGCATTCAGTATGCAGGGTGACAATACGCTTATCCTCGCGCAGCGCGACCACCCTGACGGTAACCGTCACCGTGTCGCCGATGTGTATGGGAGCGAGAAATTTCAATGTCTGACCCAGGTAGATGCTGCCCGGACCGGGGAGTTCGTTACCCAGTACAGCGGAGATCAGCGATCCAACCAGAAAGCCATGCGCGATACGCCTGCCAAAAAAAGACTGCTCAGCATAACGTGCATCGAGATGAATGGGATTGTGGTCTCCACTGACGAGGGCAAAAAGAAGGATATCGTCCTCACTAATGGTACGAGAAAGGGTGGCCTGAGAACCAATTGCTGGCAGCGGTGCCAGGTGCTGTACGCCGTTACTCACCTGTTGAGCTCCTTATCTTGTAAAGGAAGAACAGTATTGATCGATTACGATCAACCGATCAATCCGCTTCTGCAAGCATACTGCTGCATACCTATCAGGCTTCTTGCACGTCATCGTGCAGATGCATGTATATGCATTTAAGCGCAATATGTAAACTGCATCTATATGCATAATACTTTCTGGTACCTTCGTTTGTCAAGTGCCAGGGCGTGTACCCCCTGGGCTGCGCTGGCCATCGTCAGATCCATCTTCACCACGTCGAAAGCTGCAGTTTTGAGAATGCGCTGTCCCCAGGTAAGGGTGCCAATCGCCATCGCCACTCCGCCAATCACGAGAGGGAAGAGGTGGGTGAGGATGAAGACGCCAGTAGCATTAGAGACATCATTGGCTCCTAACACGAACGAGGCCGCGAACCCTACACACACCAGCAGGAGCGGTAAGAGGCGAAGTGCGAAGATGGTGAGACAAGAAGTGGTTGTAGCGCGAGCAGGCAATGTATGCCCGGCGAGAGCCACACCGGGAAGGGAGAAGCTCGCGTCTGCTGACGGTCTCCTGAAAAGGCTTCGTCTTATCAGGTTGATCGCTGAAGAATGAGATAGGCTGCTTCGGTACGGTTCTGCGCACCGAGCTTGCTCAGAATGCTCTGCACGTGCTTGCGAACGGTCTTCTCAGAAATATGGAGTCCCTGGGCAATTTCACGGTCGCGATAGCCCTGACTGATGAACTGGAGAATCTCACGTTCCCGTGTTGTCAATTCTGAGATTGCATCATAGCCCTTCTCGTGGAGCAGAATGCGATTTTTCAGCCCCTCCTCGGATGCCCATGATGGCATGGCAGCATCCCGTAAGCGATGCACAAGACGTGTTAGTAGAAGTGGGCGCATTGCTAACTCACCCTGACAAACCATCTGAAGCATAGATGTAACGTCCTCGAGATCAACATCCTTCTTGGAACGATAGCCATGTGCTCCCGACATAATGGCAGCAAACGCTTCCTGTTCGTTCTCGATATCGGTCAAGGCAATGATGCGGGAGTTGGGCACAAGCTTGCGCAAACGCCGGATCTCCGCGACACCATTGCCTTGTATATCTAGCCAGATAATGTCTGGTTGTAGGGTAACGGCTTTGTCCTCCGCATCGGCATAGTTCGATGCAGAAACGATACGCTTAACTCCGGGCTGGCCGGTCAAAATCTGGGTAAGAGCTACCCGGATAAGCGTATAGTCATCTACAACTAATACCGTAATTGGTTGAGTTAAAACCAAATTGCCGTCTTGCAAGGTTCCGTTTTTAGTTTCTTGATCTAGCACTGAATAAGACATGGTTGTTTCCTCCACTCAATGCCACTGCTCCCGGGATACTCCTCGTCAAAACTCTACTTTGCGCTTCAAATATAAAAATTTCAATGATTGTCCGCCCAGAACGGAACACTATAAGTAAACTGGCTATATTTTTACAGCCAGGCAGAATTATCGTCCGCATCTAACGCACTATAGTATATCATAAAAAGGAAAAAAGTACATGTGCGGAGAAATCAGGGAGTGTTTTGGGCGTAAATGCGTATGAGGAAGCAGACCTCGATCTCCACTTTTTGACGTAGACAGGACGAGCATAGAGATAGCTAATGACTTACCCGCTTTGATGGTTGTGGGGTTTGTTCATTGATGCTAAACTTTTGCCGTGAATTGCAAGCCTTGCATCACGTTGGTCATTGCTCCAAATTAGTGCGGGTTATGCCCATAACAGGATAGGTTGGGGGAGGGAGGTCTGCTTGAGGATACAGAATGTAATTAAATCGGCACCCGGGTTTCTGAAGTTACCTTACGCTTCTCTTCTTTTCATGATAGCTCCGCTTCTGATAGCCTTCCTCCCGGCCCCTTTGGCCTACAGGGTGGCATGCCTGCGCGGAGATTGGAGATACCGGTTTGATAGGCATGCGCGTGAATGGATAATGTGGAGTCTTCGAGATGTCCTGGGCGATCAACTGAGCCTGGCAGAGCGTAAACGCGTGACGCGCGACTACTTCCGTCTGCGTGCCTGTGAGGCAGTAGATATAGCGCGCCTGGCCGGGAGGGGGCGGGCGCTGGCAAAGCTCGTGGAGATACACGGTCTGGAGCATATCGAGGCTGCCCTGGCTGCTGGAAAGGGCGCGATTCTTGCCAGTGCGCACTTTGGCTCCTATAGTAGTTGTTTCTCCTTGATTGGCGCTCATGGTTTTCCCATCACCGTGATTGGTCGCTGGCCCTCCCGGTTTGATCAGCCAATCGAGCGCTTCTTCTTTCAGCTACTCACGCAAAAGACCGTGGAACACCACTTGCAGCGCCCGGATATCCAGCCGCGCGGGCAGTTGGATACCGCTTTTCAAGCCGCTGCGATACTGCGAAACAACGAATTAATCGGTATTTGTCTGGATGCACCCGTGACTTCTGCAGATCGAAAACGCGCGGTCTCGATGGATTTTCTCAATCGGCAAATCTGGCTATTACCCGGCGCTATTACGATTGCCCGGCTTACAGGGGCACCTGTCCTGATGATGTTCATTCGTCGTGCGCCGGATTGGCGACACCAGATAGTGGAGATTTCCCCGCCCATGCTGCTAGATGGCGATACCGTAACAGCTTTCAGGCGCTGTTTGGCCGTGGTGGAATCCGCTATTCGCCAGAACCCGGCCTGCTGGAGCTTCTGGTGCGGTCTGTCCGATCTCGTCAGGTTGGGGTTGTTGTCCGAGCAGACCCTGAAAGCTCATAAGTTTGTAGCCAGGGGCTGGCGATTAACCTGGGACCAGTGACATGGCACAGAGTCAAAAAGGCAAGCAAATTTCAGAAGAATTAAAGGAGGTTTCTATAGTGAATGAGAGTATAGCTTCACGAGTCAAAGCGGTTATGGTTCAGGTGTTGGATTTGAACCTGTTGCCTGAGCAGATCGATGATGAACTACCGCTTTACTCCTCGAGTATCCGTCTGGACTCGCTTGGTTTCCTGCATCTGATTATCGCGCTCGAAGAGGAGTTTGGTCGCCAGATCAACGACGAAGATGTAATGGAAGCCGATCTCGAAACAGTTGGTAACCTGATCCGGCTCTTTGAAGATAAGCTAGTGGCCCGGTCTCCACACGATGAGAAAAGCGCTGGCGGGCCAACCTACCAATCATGAGAGGGAATGCTATGAGAGAGGTTCCGCGCACGCAGTTTCTCTTAAGCGAAGAAGATGTGCCACGATACTGGTACAACATCCTGGCGGATCTGCAGTTCCCTGTCCCACGGGAACACAGGGCAAGGTTCGATACGGCATCTGATGCCGGAGAGGCGAGGTTGATGGCCCAGATTCCGCTGTCGATGTATCGTCAGAGTATCAGCAAGGAGCGTTTTATCGAAATTCCCGAACCGGTGCGAGACGAGTACCGGCGCTGGCGGCCTACACCTCTGTATCGCGCTTATCGACTGGAACGCTTGCTCGATACGCCCGCACGAATTTACTACAAGTACGAAGGCAGCAGTCCTGCTGGCAGCCACAAGCTCAACACTGCTCTGGCCCAGGTCTACTACTATCAAAAAGCCGGGATTCGTCACCTGACTACCGGCACCGGCGCCGGGCAATGGGGGACGGCCCTGGCAATGGCCTGCCAGAGTTTCGGAATGCGCTGTACGGTGTACATGGTCCGCTTGAGCTATGCTCAAAAGCCCTACCGCCGTATTATCATGAGTCTGAACAATGCCGAGGTCATCTCCAGTCCCAGTGAGCATACCCAGATTGGCCGGGAGATGCTGGCACGGTATCCTGATACCAATAGCAGTCTCGCCATCGCCAACGCCGAGGCGATAGAGCATGCTCGCACAAATGAGAAGTGTCGCTTCTCGATCGGCAGTGGCGAGAACCATGTGCTGCTGCACCAGACGGTCATTGGCGAGGAAGCGCTGCGCCAGATGGAACTGAGCGGAGACTTCCCCGATGTTGTTATTGGATGCATGGGGGCGGGCAGCAACTTCGCCGGGCTGGCCTTTCCCTTCTACCGTGAGAAAATACGCTCTAAACGCAACACACGCTTCCTTGCTGTTGAGCCGGAAGCCTGTCCCAAGATGACACGCGGGCGCTACACCTGGGATTACAACGATTTCTCTGGCATCACTCCCATGACCAAAATGTACACGCTGGGTCATACCTTCATCTCTCCGGGCATTCACGCGGGAGGACTTCGTTACCACGGTGCCGCGCCAATTGTGAGCGCCATGTACCACCGTGATCTGATCGAGGCAGTAGCCTATCCGCAGCGCACCGTCTTTGAAGCCGGTATCATGTTTGCGCAGAGCGAGAAGCTCATCCCTGCACCCGAATCGGCGCACGCTGTCAGAGGGGCTATCGACGAGGCTCTGCGGGCCAGGGAAGAAGGGCGCGCGAAGGTTATTCTCTTCAATATAAGCGGCCACGGCCTGATGGACCTCGCGGCGTATGAATTCTATCTCAGTGGCCAGATGGAGGACTACATAGTAGCGGATGATGTGATTGCTCAATCGCTGGCGCGTATCCCTGCTATGGAAGGAGAATAAGGCGTGGATTTTAGATGGAACGAAGGGCAGCTCGCGCTGCATCAACGCCTGCGTACATTTGGCGGGAGCGAGCTGGGCGAAGACCTGATCGAGCGGGATCGAGCACAGTCCTTCTCGCGAACGGGCTGGCAGCGCTGTGCGGAATATGGTGTCCTCGCGCTGCCAATCCCGGAAGAGTATGGCGGCCTGGGCTATGATCCCGTGACCTGTGCCTTCGCTCTGGAAGGGTTAGGCTACGGCTGCCGTGACAACGGTTTGCTCTTCTCGGTAGGGGCGCATATCTGGGCTGTGGAGCTACCGATCTGGAAGTTCGGCTCAGCAGAACAAGCCGAGAAGCTGCTGCCCCTACTCCGCGCAGGTCAAATGATTGGGGCGCACGCCATTACCGAGCCTGATGCAGGGTCTGATACCCTCTCACTACGCACGCGGGCGCAGCGCGACGGGCAGGGGTATGTCCTGAACGGGCGCAAATGCTTCATCACTAACGGCCCGGTAGCTGATCTCTTTCTCATCTATGCCACCATCAATCCGAGACTAGGCTTCACCGGCATTACTGCCTTCCTTGTCGAGCGCGATCGACCGGGTCTCATTGTCGAGACGAGCTATGGCAAGATGGGATTGCGGACATCACCCTGGGCTGAGGTCGTCCTGCAAGACTGCTATGTGGATGACAGCCAGCGTCTGGGCGCTGAGAAACAGGGGCACACCATTTTTGCGACAACGATGAGCTGGGAGCGGGCGCTGATCCTTGCTCCCTTGCTCGGCTCGATGCAGCG
Organism: Ktedonobacteraceae bacterium; assembly: GCA_035294125.1. Taxonomy (GTDB): domain Bacteria; phylum Chloroflexota; class Ktedonobacteria; order Ktedonobacterales; family Ktedonobacteraceae; genus CADDYT01. The sequence goes on from DATGLM010000015.1 coordinate 166,946, forward strand.
CCAGATTGACGAATGCATCGCCTATGTCCAGAAGTGCTCCCGGCTTGGTCAGCGTGTCAATAGATTTCAGGCAGTAGCGCAGACCATTGCCGATATGCAGGCGCGCCTGGAATCCGCGCGCCTGCTCACCTATAAGGCGGCATGGCAGCTGAGTTGTAATGAACCTTCGATCTTCTCAGAAATTGCCAAGCTTCAGACAAGTGAGGCGGCGGTGCAGGTCTTTCAGGATGCAATGGAGGTATGTGGTGGCGATGGCTGTACCATAGGTGCCCAGATTGAACGCGACCTGCGTGATGCGCTGGGGACGCGCATCTCCTCTGGCACGGCAGAGATGCAGCGCTCCGTGATAGCTGCAAAGCTTGGACTATGGTAAGAAGATTGCTCTGTCGCACATCCGAAAATAAATTCCCCACTTCAGGAGGTTGGGTTGCAGTTATGAATACTCTTTATGACTATCTCACCACCGCTGCCAGGACATATCCTGACAACATAGCGGTGCGCTATAAGAATCAATCGATGAGCTACGCGGAGCTGGACCAGATGAGCAATGCCCTGGCGGCACGACTCATTCAGGCGGGGGTGCGTCCTGGTGAGCGTATTGGTATCTGGTTGAACAAATCGATTGAGGCGCTTGTATCCATCTACGCCGCCCTCAGAGCTGGAGCGGCCTATGTCCCAATCGATCCAATCGCGCCGATCAAGCGCACGATATATATGCTCAACGACTGCCAGGTAAGCGTCCTGATCACCACCCAGGAGCGTCTGGCCCTCCTCGACGAAGCATTCTTGCACGACCTGCATCCGGCGCTGCTTGTGCTGGCGGACGGCGATACTATCAGGCCGACACTCGCAGGTATTCCATTGCTTGCCTGGTCTGAAGCACTCAACACGGCTTCGCACCTCGACTCCGATCAGGCACGTATTGTCAGTCCTGACCAGCTCGCCTATATTCTCTACACGTCAGGGTCTACAGGTTCGCCCAAAGGCGTTATGCTCACGCACCGGAACGGGCGAGTCTTCGTCGACTGGGCACACCAGTGCTTCCAGCTTACAACGCATGACCGGTTCTCCAGTCATGCGCCATTCCACTTCGATCTCTCGATTCTCGACATCTTTGGTGCTGCCTGTGCGGGTGCAACGCTCGTCCTGATACCTGAGAACCAGCAGGGCCTGGGTGTTGCGCTGGTTCGGTTGATAGTCGAGGAAGAAATCACCGTCTGGTACTCTGTTCCCACCGCGCTGATTCGTATGCTTGAGGCCAGCAACAGCATGTTGCTTAGCACATCACATCTCCGTCTGCTGCTCTTCGCCGGTGAAGTATTTCCGCTCAAGCATCTGAGGTGGCTCCATGCCACAGTGCCGGGAGCAGAACTCTATAATCTGTATGGCCCCACCGAAACCAATGTCTGTACGTTCTATCAGGTGACTGATGACGACGTCGCACCTGCGCGGACCCAGCCTATCCCAATTGGGCGAGCCTGCGACTATGCTATAACCTTCACCGTAGATGACACTGGAGCGCTCCTCGACCTCACTGACGATGCGGAGGGTGAGTTGTGTGTCGGAGGGGATTCGGTGATGTCTGGCTACTGGGGTGATCCAGTCAAAACGGAGCAGAGATTGATCCCATGCCCCCCATCCCTCAGCAGCAATAAATATGCGTATCGAACGGGTGATATCGTCAGACGCGACGAAGCTGGCAACTATCTCTTCGTTGGGCGTCGCGATCATATGGTCAAAAGCCGGGGCTACCGCATCGAACTGGGTGAGATTGAGGCTGCACTGCTCGCCCATGAGAGTGTTCACGGGGCAGCGGTTATTGCCGTACCAAACGACCAGATTGGCACACAGATCGAGTGTTACCTGGTCCCTCGTGAAGGTGTGGAAATTGCCGAAGCGGACCTGCGCCAGCACTGCTTGCGCCTGCTCCCGCGCTACATGGTTCCGGAGCGATTCCATGTTGTGCAGGCCTTTCCGCTTACCTCGACCGGTAAGATTGATCGTCAGGCGCTCTTTGCCTGGAGCAATAGCCTCTTGATAAGTAATCTCTAGCACTATGGGAGAACGTTGATGTCAGTACTAGAGCCAGATCCAGGGAGATGGGATGTGGGGAGTGTGGATGATCGTCTCGACTTGATAGTCACAACGCAACTCCCTGATGATATACCTGTCCAACCGACGGCGGAATACCAGATTGCTGTACCTGAACTGTCCGTCCGGCTACCTGATGAGGGCAGGTCTCTGCCCGTTTCTTGCCCTCTTGTGAAAACCGCAAAACCGCTGCGTATCCTCATGGTGGCAACGGAGGCTCCCCCTGTGCGCGGGGGTATTGCACGCACCGTAGGATACCTCCGGGACGGCTTGCAGGAGCGCGGGCATCACGTCGATGTTCTTGCGTATCCCGAGATTGGGCGATTTGTGCTGGGCGAGGTACGCCTTAGCAAGCTCATCTTCAACCTGCCCCGACTGTTACGCCACAGCAACGAGTATGACGTCATCCATGTCCATGGCATCACCCCGACTGTGAGTGATATAGCCTTACTCTTCACTCGCTTTTGTAATCCGCGCCCCCTTGTAATCTATACCCATCACATGGATTTAGATTACAAGCCCCTGGGCTTTCTCAACAGAGTATACAACCACCTGCACCATGGCTTAAGCACCCGGGCTGATGTGTTAATCGCCAGCACGCGGGATAGTCTGAGGCTGCTGGGCAATAGTCGCCGGGGAGTCGTAATTCCTATCGGTGTAGATCTGGAGCATTTCAGCACAAGAGGTCCCAAAGACACCTGTTTCACTGTCTTGTTCGTCGGGCAGTTTCGTCCATATAAAGGCGTTCCTGTGCTGCTTCGAGCTATGGCACAGGTGGCGAATGCCCGGCTCCTGCTCGCCGGGCAGGGGCCAGAGGAACAGGCCTACCGTTCTCTGGCAATGGGGCTTGGCCTGGACGTGGAGTTTCATATCGGAGTGAACGATGCTCAACTCCGCCAGCTCTATCAACGGGCGCATGTTGTTGTCATGCCATCGGTGTCACGCCTTGAGGCGTTTGGGATTGTCCTCGTGGAAGGCATGACGGCGGGCTGCGTACCGATTGCATCCGATTTACCCGGGGTGCGTGAAGTAGTGGGGCGAACCGACCTCTTGTTTCCTGTAGGCGACGCAAACCAACTGGCTGAGATACTACGTGGATTGCGCGATGACCGCGTGCTGGTTCAGCAGATCAGCGACTATGCACGTGCTCAGGCGACCAAATTTGGGCAGGAGCGCATCATCTGTGAATATGAAAAACTCATTACAGGATTGATTGCATCTCGAAACCTTCAGAAACGGATCGCGCTCGACGCTGAATCCAGGGCATCGGTCCTCCATGCCTTTACAAGCGACGTGGGAGACGCGCTGGATGCGGATTGGACCGAGATCGTGCTGCGTGTCCCTCATTTCCCCCAGGATAAGTTCTATACAGTGGCATCGATGAGACGGATGAGATCCTTTGATCACCAGCAATTCCAACACACGTCGGCTCTCCTTGCGCAGCACGCTATCAAGACCGGTGATAGCACACTGATAGGACCCCACAATGGTTCCCTGTATTTAAAAAGCGTCATTGCATGTGGTGTTCCAACCGCTATAGTTACTCCCTTAACGAGAGATGGGAAGCACTTCGGAGCGCTTCTCTCGATGCGTGAGCGGCCTTTTGATCGGCGCGACCTTGAAAGCCTCGTATGTTTCGCCCGCTATGCAGCATCCCCGCTCTATGCCTTAGTAAAGGAAGAAATATGACAGTAGAACGAAATGCCGAAATAGAATCGGCATCTCTACCATCTGTTGAAAGCTACAAACGACAAAGTATTTTCTCTTCTTCCCTGCATCAGGTTCAAAGTATCCTGAGACGTACACCGGTGGCGCTCGTAGCGGTCGTTGTCGGTCTGATCACCTTTCTCGTTCACGGTTACCGGTTGGGAGCCGCTCCAGATGTTTTCTCGGATGAGGGAGTGTACCTTCTGATAGGAATCAGCGTGGCGAAAGGTAAGGGCATTACTGTAAACGGTATGCCGTTCCTGTATCACCCCCCGGCTTATTTTCTCATTGAGGCTGCCTACATCAAGCTTGCGAGACTCACCGGTACAGACCTGCTAACCGCACTCTTCTCGGTGCGATACCTCAATGTCTTCTTTTCGGCGAGTACGGCCTCATTGCTCCTGCTTTTTGGTCGCAAACTCCATAGCTACAAGGCTGGCCTGATTACAGCAGGATTGTTCCTTATGGATCCCTATGTACAGCGCATCAACCGGCGTAACATGTTAGAGAGTCTTGCGATGCTGTGCGTACTCATCGGCTTCTACATTTTCTTCACCCACGCACAACGGCTGCGGAACTGGAGATGGTTGGGGTCCGGAATCGCCTTTGGCCTCGCTGCCCTTACCAAAGAACCTATGTTACTTTTTCTCTTTGCTTTTCCGGGTATTGTCGCATGGGCAAACCACGCCCAGTTGGGTGATGCTACAAGAACCACCGCCATCGCCTGCCTTCTGTATCTCCTCTACCCATTATGGGAGTTTACTATCGGTCAGGGTTCCCTGTATCTGGCCTACAAGCGCTCTGAGGTCGACTCGGTCATAGTCTCCATCACCAGCTTCATCGGTCGACAGGGCGGAAACGTCTATGCCCCTAAAAGGGTTTCGCCGGAGAACTTGCAAATTTTACTGGGAACATACGGCTCAAGTTACCTGTTAATCGGGCTTGCTGGCATCTTCACTATTATCCTCTTTCTACGTTTTCGCCCCATCATGGAAGCGCGTTTCCTGTTGCTCCTGGGCGTCTTCAGTTTTGGATTTGGCTTAATATTCGGCCACTCCAGTGATCAATACTTTTATTATCTGATAGTGCCAGCTTTACTGGTGAATGGCTATTGCCTCGCGATACTCTCTGAATCGCTCAGGTACCCGCGCCGGTGGAGAATTGCGATACCATTATTCCTTTACCTGCTGTTTCTCTACAACTGCGGTTTGTGGATAACGAACTACGGCTTCGGCTCTGATGATGGCTACACAAAGATTATCACTTATGTGAAAGCCCACATCCCCGCCGATGAAATCATTAACGCCAGCGATGATGTTGCCAGCTATTTCCTGTCGCCTGCCTACGATGTCCGACTTGATCGCGACAAAAAAGTCATCATCGCGCTACATGAACACTACTTCATCATGAGTTCAAAGGACCAGTGGGATGATTTCAATGGTACGACACCACAATTCTATGATTGGATTGTGCAAAACAGCCAGCCGCTGCTTGTGGAGCAAGATGCGAGTTTCTGGACGATCGGTCTTTACTACTTCAAGGTCCCTGGCGGCAACCGGTTGACGTCAGGCAGCGCGGGACACTCTTCGCAAGAGTCCAGCGCTCAAGGAATCAGCCCTTACATCTACCAGAAAAAACCGGAGCAGCCTCATCGTGAGCCATTTGACAATTCAGGTACTTAGTTCATTCTCAGATCGTCTGTCTGGCCTTTCTCAAAATCTGGCATAGCCAATCATCTGGTGCTCACAGGTAATAGTGAGCGTAGAAAGGAGACTGTCCTGATATGAATCATGCTACTGGCAGGCCAAAGGTATCGATCATCATTCCTTCCTGGACTGGTGCTGTTAGCCGGACCGTGAACAGTATTGAGCAGCAGACCTTCCACGACTACGAGCTAGACGTGGTGCAAGGGGTCAGTCCTGCGGCGGCGGCGCGCAATCTGGCGGCTCAGCGAGCGAAAGGCGAGATACTGCTTTTCGTCGACGATGATGCCCGTCTGGGCCACGAGCGCGTCCTTGAGTTGATGGTAAACCTGCTGGAAAGTGATGCCCGGGTCGCTGTTGTCGGTGTCTCACAGCAGATACCGGTAGAAGCTACCCCTTTTCAATACGGAGTTGCCCGGCAGGTACCTCGCACTACCTCTCCGGTTGTGTCCAGTGATCTGGTGAGTAACCCACCACTGGATAGCTACGGGTTTACCACCATCACTACGACATGTTGCGCTGTTCGACGCACAGTGTTCGAGCAGGTTGGCGGTTTCGATGAAGCGTTACCAACCGGTGAGGATACAGACTTCTTCTACCGCGTGCGGCGTCTCGGCTACAACCTTGTCGTGACGGCTAATTGCTATGTTTATCACGAGCCAGCGGCCAGCGTGAAAGCTCTCATACGCAAAAGTTTCTGGTATGGTATAGGACACGCTTTGGAGGTACGGAAGAGTCCAGAGCGGGGTGCGGCGCTTCTGCCGCTCAATCGCTGGTATGGCAAACTCGGCCTGATAGCCGCTATACTGGCATTTCCCCTCAGCTTCTTTGTCCATTACTATTTCGACACCCGGCGGCTTGTCTTCAGCTTCCGCCCCCTCAAGACACTCTCCACCTATGCGAATCTGTGCGGCTACCTTTACGGTTGGTATCACGGCAAGCCTTACAACAGAGCACCCGTCCCTCATCAGAGGAGGTCTCACAGGGATCTGGAGAGCAGTGAGAGGCAAACACAATGACAACAATGACGGCGATACGCACAGTAGCCTTCGATGCCCGGTACGTGAATGACCGGTATCATGGAATCGGACGACATGCGTACAACTTGCTCGAAGCGCTGACCCGGCTCGATCCTGAACGGCGCTACCTTGCTTACTATTATCCCGGCTATCGGAACACCCGCTTCAATATGGAGGCTTTGGGAGAGCGAGCCAATGTTGAATTGCGACCGCTAGGCCTTCCCCTGTATCTACCGGTTGAACAGCTTGTCTGGCCCACTCTTCTGGCACGGAAACAGGTAGACCTCTTTCATTCGCCATACGTCGTCCTTCCATTATTGACTCGCATCAGATCGGTCATGACAGTACACGATCTCATCTTCGAGCATCACCCGGAGTATCGACCTCGCGGCTACCTGCAAAGATTCTATCGCATAACCATGCAGTCAGGGATACGGCGCGCGGAGCGAGTACTCACTGTCTCTGAGTTTACCGGCCATGATATCCAGGCGTATTATGGCGTTAACCATGCCAGCATCCAGGTTATCGGTAATGCAGTGGATGCGGCATTTCAGCGAGAAAATGACCCTGCGCGGCTGGCTGCGGTGCGAGAACGCTATGGCTTGCCAGAACGCTTTGTTTTGACGGTGGGAGCCGGGCGGCCACACAAGAATATCGAGACGCTGGTCGAGGCGTTCTCGCGCCTTGATCCCTCTCTTGCCCCGGCCCTGGTCATAGGCGGGGAGCCTGATCCTCGCTTTCCTGACAGTGTGGGAACTCGCATCCACGCTTATGGCATCGAAAATCGGGTCGTCCGCACCGGTATGATTGGAGAGAATGATCTGCGCGCAGTCTATAGCCTTGCCGACGTGTTTGTTTTTCCATCGCTCATAGAAGGATTCGGACTGCCTCCCCTGGAAGCGATGGCGTGCGGGACACCAGTACTCGCGTCAGCGACCGGGGCGATAGCCGAAGCGGTTGGTGATGCCGCCCTGACGTTCGATGCGCGCGACCCGGAGCAACTGGCCTCCGCTTTGAAGCGGCTCCTGACTGACGCGGCGATGCGCGGTACACTGAGCCGACGGGGATTGGAGCGAGTTCGGGCATTCACCTGGGAGCGTGTCGCAGGAGAAACGCTTAAGGCATACGCTTCAATCGAAGCTGCATCTGGGAAGGAGTTCTCTTGCTTATGAGAAAGTACACAAAGGGGGATGTGCTCCCTCCTGTTCGCCCTTCGGACAACCGGCAGCGCTTCTACAGTCGATTTCTGACCAGTAGCTACCTTCGCCACAATATTTTGCTTCTGGCAACAAACATCATGGCAGGTGCCTTCTCCTACCTGCTGCACCCATTTCTAGGTCGCATGATGGGTGTCAGCGAGTATGGGCAAGTCGCTGCTCTCATTGCCCTTTCGCTCGTTCTTGCCACCCCGGCGCAAATCATCGCAACCATCGCCGCGAAGTATGCCTCTTCCCTGTCCATGAATGAAGACTTCGCCCGGCTCAATGATTTCATCAGACGGCTCACGGCTATCCTTCTCACTGCTGGCGTTTGTATCTCAGTAGCCTTTATCGCCCTGAGTGGCTACGAGGCTTTTTTCTTCCACCTCACATCACAGCAAGGAGTCATTCTGCTTGACCTGACATTTATCGTCTCTTTAGGAACACCTCTGAACGTAGGCACACTTCAGGGATTGCAGCGATTCCGCTGGTTTGCCGCGATCCTCTTCTTGCCAACGTTCCTCCGTCTCGTATTCTGCATCGGCTTCGTACTCCTGGGGCTGGGTGTCAACGGTGCTATCCTTGGAATTGTGGTGAGTTCCTTGCTCACATATCTTGTAAGCTTCCAACCCCTGCGAAGGGTTTTACGTGGACCACGGACCCCATTTGGCTCGTTGCGGTCGCTGTGGTCCTATTCGCTCCTTGCCACTACGGCGGCAGCGGCTATAGTCCTTCTTTATAGCATTGACACCGTCCTCGCAAGGCATTACCTCAGCGCGCAAGAAGCAGGATTGTACGCTGCCCTGGCTACAATCGGGAAAACAGTGGTGCTCATTACCGGCAGTGTCACCACCGTCATGTTTCCCAGGATTGCCGCCCTCTATGAGCGGCGTCAGCCGTATATGTCCGTTGTGGTCCAGGCTGTAGCTGGTGTTTTACTCCTCTCAGCGGCAGTCGAGGTCGCGTTCTACCTCTTTCCGTCTCTGGTGACGAAACTCTTGTTTGGTCAAACATTCATAGCGATTGCCGGGCTACTGGTGCCTTACGGGATGGCGATGCTCCTGCTTGCCGTGGGAAGTGTCCTGATATACTACTTCCTGGCGGTTGGTAAAAGTTCCTTTGTGCCAATCATCTTCCTGTCATGTACATTAGAGATTAGCCTCATCGTCTGGCACCATGCAGGTCTCGCCCAGTTGGTGCAAGCGGTACTCATTACCAACCTGGTTCTGGTACTCGCGCTGCTCATCACGTTCATCTTGAACACTCGCAGGACGACCCTGACCTATCACAGAGAGGAAAGGGGTTGAGCTGTGTGGGAAGATGCTAGCTATGCTAAATGCCAATCGAAGTGTTATAACTGGCAATGACGTTCGCATAGTCCTGGAGGGTCACGCCACTTCTTCCATCATAGAGGTCAGAGTCGTGCGCCCAGAACATCCCTTGAAAGTGACACGATTGCATCTGCCTGGCTGCCGTCTGCATCATAGCGAGGCCATACACCACACCCTGGTTTTGCCCTCCACTACCAGGATTCTCTCCGCTTTTCAGCATGCCATATTTATCTGCCAGCCCGGAAATGTATCTGACGGCTGACCAGGTGTCTACCTGTGGATCAGTCGCGTAGTTTACCTGCGCTTCTCCCCCATGACAGCCATCATTCTGTGGAATCCCTGAGCCATCGGCCATGGAGGTTACATAGGCAACGATGCCGGTCTTGTCAACGAGCGCGGGATAGATTTTATACCAGACCGCCGCGCGGGAGACCGTTCCATTGGGGTCCCGGCTTCCATCGAGATACCTGGCGATAGACCCGTTGTATTCAAATGCTCTGGCTCCAACACCTGGTGTAAGCAATTGCAAATAACCCTGGTAATTGATACCGTGTGGATTGCGGTATAATTCTGTATGCCAGTTGATAAAATCGATGAGAGCATTCAGGTACCAGTTGTACCACTGCCGAACCTGGGCGGTCGAAAATGGCTGCCCGTGATAGGTTGTGTCTCCAGGGACCCAGCCGGGAAAGGGATTAGCGGGAATCGTGGCAGGTCGATCTCTCCCCTGTCCTTGCGCATTTGCGTCATAGGCCCAGTAGCTGTTGTTATGACCCTGTTGATCATCGGCAAGTGGATACAGTGCCTCTCCGAGAGGTCCATTCACATAACGTATTGCCCAGATATTGCGGTAGCCGATCTCCGGGTCTGCCGCCAGTTGCTGCATCACATGTGTCTCAAACTGGGCAACTTTGTCACGCACTGTCTGACTAAAGACAAAGTTTGGATCTCCATAACCTCCTGCCGAGCCGGGAGAAGCAGTTACTCCATACTGGTTTACATAGTGGGCACCGGGGAGGTTCATTACCCAACTCGGCGGATATTGGATGGCAGGTGAGATCACAACCTTCAATCCCGCTGCAAGGTCCATCTTGATACTGTTTTTGACGTCGTCCATATATGCCTCGTTAAACACCCCATCGGCTGGCTCATAGTTACTCCACCCGATAGACTGCATTGCCACCCTTACTCCCGCCGCATACTCCTCCGAAGCCTTTGCCGGGTCTGTCTCAAGAGTTCCGAACATATAGGTCACAGTAAGTTCCCATTTCGTATGAAAGTTCATGAAATTATCGAAGAGAACAATCGCCATAATCAGGACGAGGGTGCTAAGGGTAAGAAAAGAGAATAGAAGAAATGTATGCTCATAAAAGAAGCTGCTTCTTTTCTCAGGAGGGTTCCTGTTTGTCGACTCACTCGCTTTTTTCATGTATTAAGAACCCTTTATAACGTACCGTTTTCAGCAAGCTGCTCACGTGATAGCTACCGGATTGTTATGTCCGGCATGTCTTATTCCGTAACTAGTATATTCCAAACCGCAAGTCCTCCTTAAAAAAAGAAAAACTGCCAAACGAGCGGCACACAGGCTCGTGTGATTGTCATCGTCCAATGAGCATCCCCTGATTGACTGTTTCGGTCAGCGACAGATGGAGAGGCTTTGAGCAAACGCTCAAAGCCTCCTGGGAAATCATCCGATCAGATAGACAAGATCTAAGCGTAATATCCCTGTCTCTCAGGCCCGTTCGCTGCCGATGAGCCGGGTCAGTCCCAGGGCAATCAAAATGATGAGGCCGTTGGCGGCATCGATCCAGAACGTCTGGATTTGCGAAAGGATCAGAATGTTTTGCACCAGCGCCAGCAGGATGACGCCGGTGAGCGCGCCGACCATGCGTCCGCGCCCTCCATCGAGGGAGATGCCTCCGATAACGGCTGCCGCGAAGACGGAGAAAATGAGGTTATTACCCTGGCTGGCCGTCACTGCTACCACCTGCCCGGCTGTCATCAAGCCAGCCAGGGCAGCGAGCAAGCTGGCGACGATGAAGACGCCGATACGAATGCGATCTACCTGGATGCCCGCAGCCCGCGCTGCTTCAGTGTTGCCTCCAATGGCATAGATAGCTCGCCCGATGCGGTGATATCTGAGGAAGAGCGACGCGAGCAAGAAGATCGCCCCGGTAACCCACACGGAGACCGGTATGCTCAGAAAAGATTGCGAGCCTAAGTAGATGAACTCTGCGGGCAGGAAGTAGATGGTGCGACCGCTTACAATTCCCACCTGGATACCAGCCAGCAGGATGAGCATGGCCAGTGTAAAGATGAAGGCGTTGAAGCCGAGCTTGATTACCAGGAAGCCATTGATGGTGCCGACGACAAGCCCGACCAGCAGGACGATGGCAATGCCGACGAATGGATTCCAGTTGGTTCCCAGCCCCTGGCCCTCCTTCGAGACGATCAGCCAGGCCCCCAGCATCGGTGCCAGTCCATATGTCGATTGCAGGGAGAGATCAAACTTGCCGGTGAGCAGGATCAAGGTTTCAGCCACCACGACGGCGCCTAATGCAGCGGATTCTTGCGCAACATTGATAAAGTTATTGGCGGTGAAAAAGGCCGGATTCACGAAGGTGCCGATGATCAGGAGAAGGATGATCACTGGAAGCAGAGCAAGTTCGCGAATCCAGTTGGTCACAATGTACCGGCTATTGCGCCGCAGCGCCCTGGTGACGGTCCGCTCCGGCTGGTCGACAGGATGCTCTACTGTCGATTTACTCATTCTCAAACTTCCTTTCCTGCTTCTGGTTCCGTGCTCATGGAGTTCGGTTCAAGGCCCTCGACAGTGGCAATCAATTCATGCCGATTCCAGGGTGGCTGGCGGTACTCCCTGACCAGTTTTCCCTTGACCATGATGAGCAGTCGCGTGCAGATGCGCAGGTCTTCCAGGTCATCGGAGACCAGCAGCACCGCAGTACCACCCGCACAGGCGGTACTGATCACATTGAGGAGCGACTCCTTGGCGGCAACGTCAACGCCCACGGTCGGCGTAACGGCGACCAGTACCGCTGGCTGCCGGGCGAGCGCCCGCCCGACAACCACCTTCTGCTGATTTCCTCCGCTCAGTTGCCCGACACGCTGATCGAGGCTGCTGGCGACAATGTCCAACTGCTCCACCAAGGCGACCGCGACCCGGTCTCTACCGGAGCGGGAAATAATTCCCCAGTGCGATAGACGGTCGAGGATAGACAGCGTCAGATTCTCGCCCACGCCGAGATAAGGAACGAAGCCGCGTGCATGGCGGTCTTCAGGAACATACGCGATATCCTTGTGCGCGTCCACTCTGCCTGCTGTGATTGATTTGCCTTCTACCCTGATCTCGCCCGCCAGCGGTTTCATCAGGCCGACGATGGTATCCGCGACGGTGGTGGTGCCGGAGCCGCGCAGCCCCACCAGACCGACACATTCGCCCGCGCTTACCGCAAAGCTCACATCCTCCACCGGGCCTGAGGCGGCCTGGACCCGCAGATGTGAGATTGCGAGCTGTGGCGGCCCCGGCGCGATGAGCCGGGCCGGGGCCGCTATTTCTGTTACTCTCTGTAGAGTGACCCCGACCATGGCTTCTACCAGGCGATCCTGCCTGATCTCCCCGACGGGCGCGCTCAGCACGCGCTCGCCGTCGCGCAGCACGGTGACCCGGTCGCACACCTCGTAGATCTCCTCCAGATGATGCGAGATATAGAGGATACCGACTCCACTCTCTTTGAGTCGGCGAATTCTTTCAAAGAGGCGTTCGATGGCAGCTTTCTCCAGTGCTGCCGTTGGCTCGTCGAGGATGAGGAAGCGTGCCCCTACCGAAAGAGCGCGCGCAATCTCGACGACCTGGCGCTGCTCGATGCTGAGATCCTGTGCGAGGCGGTCGACATCCAGGTCGAAACCCCAGTCGAGCATAACCTGGCGCGCATGAGAGCGCAAAGCGCGCCAGTTGACAATACCGTAGTTCTTTCCCGTCGCCCGATTCAGGAAGACGTTCTCGGCAACGGTGAGGCTTGGGACGACCATCGACTTCTGGTAGACGCACGCGACGAGGCGCTGCCACGCGGCACGGTCGGCCTGGCCCGGAGCTGCCTCGTCGCCGAGCGTGATCGTTCCGCGATCAGGCCGGATGAGGCCGGTGAAGATTGCCACCAGGGTAGATTTTCCGGCGCCGTTGCGCCCGACCAGCGCATGGCATTCGCCTGCCGCGACGTCGAGTGACACGTCGCGCAGGGCCTGGGTCTCGCCAAAAGCTTTCCAGATGCCTCGCGCCATGCCAACGGAGGGCCGGGGCGTGGGCAGCCCTCCGTTTACAGTTTCCATCACAGATCCTCCGTTCACAGGTTCCGTCACGATTGCAATGACATGCTCTCACGAGTTGGACGATTTCGCGTTGCCCCACAGGTTCGGATCGTTGACGTTATTGATATCCACAATGGGTGCCGGCAGCGCGTCCTCAAGGTTGCCATCCAGGCTGACGATGGTGCTGTCGTGGTCAGTGGTCTGCCCGGCTGAGTAGGTCTTCCCTTCCAGCGCCTGACGAGCATAGAAGATTGCGTACTGCGCATAAGCGTTGGCTGGCTGCGAGATGGTTGCGTCAAGTTTGTGAGCGCGGATGAGCGCATGCTCGTGCGGCACTCCGTCGTTGCCGACAAGGACGATGTGCGATGAGCTGCCAACGGGAGTGAACTTGCCCGCGGCCTGCTCGGCGGCGAGAATGCCGTCCTCAGGTGCGCTCCACTGGACGTAAATACCCACCAGGTCTGAATAGGTGCTCAGCGCCGTCTTGGCATCGTTGACGGCGGTTGGCGTATCCCATTTTGTCGCGTACTGGGCGATCTGGAAGTTTGGATAGTTTGCCTTGAGATATTGAATGCAGCCATTTGTCCTGTCCTGACCGTTGAGGGAGGCAAGATCACCCTCCAGGATTGCGATATGACCGGTTTTGGCAGTGGCATGGGTGGCGATATATTTGCAGGAGTTCTGCCCATACGCGATATTGTCAGCGCGCACGATCATGTATACCTTGCCGGTACTGGGCGCGACGTCCACACTGACCACGGGGATGTTTTTGCTGGCGGCGTATTGGAGCGCGGGAGCGATGGCGGCGCTGTCCACCGGATTGACGATCAACGCCTGCGCGCCTTCCTGGATCAAGGTGTGGATATCCGTGATCTGCTGGGCAGCGTTGTTGTTAGCGACCAGCGGTCCAATTAACTGGGCGTTGTACTGCTCCGCGAACTTTGCCTCATACGAGATGTAATTGGTCCAGAAATCGGTGTTGTTGAAGGTCAGCGAAACACCGAGCTTGAAGCTCGCATTGGGTGCGAGCGTGCTACCTGACGTCGACGTGTTGTTTGACGTCGACGTGGTGGACGTGTTACCACACGCCACCAGGACTGTTGCGACGATGACGAGCGTACCCAGCGCTCGTAGAAGACTTGCAAACTGCGACTTCATCGTTTTCTCCTCCCGGTTTTCCGGTCGAATGGTCCTCTCAACAGGCCAGGGCATCTTCTCCGAGAAATTGTGGAGCTACGAATCGTGAGCTACAAATTGGTGGGACTACAGATCAGGGATACGACACATCTCCTTTTCTCTCAGTGCTCTAAATAACTAACCTACAGGTTCGCACTACGACAATTTATTGTTGCCCTCGCCGAAGATATCGGCCAGCACGCCTTCTTTCGCGTTATGGATGTGCCGGGCCAGAAACTCTGCGGCCTCGTCAACATTGCCCGCGAGCAGGGCCTGTAGCACGCGCTCGTGGTCGTGCAATGCGATCTCCATACGCCTGGGATAGAGGGTATCCTGCATCTGAAACATACAGATCTGGCTGCGCAGCAGGGAGAGGCTGTGCATCAGGCGAGCATTGCCAGACGCGCGCGTAATGAGCATGTGAAAGCGAATATCGACCTGCAAGAAATGCAGAACGGGGTGTGTTTCCAGTTCCGCCTCGACAGCACGCAGTTCCTCGAGATGCGCCTTGAGGTCATCGTGGCTGAGGTGGGGCGCGGCCAGACGCAGCGCCAGCACCTCTAGCGCCCCGCGCAGATCGTAAATCTCGTGGATATCCTGGGCCGTAAATGTCTGCGTCCAGAAGCCGCGTCGTGGGTCTGCGCGCACTAGCCCTTCCTGAACCAGGCGCTCCAGCGCCTGGCGCACTGGTGTGCGGCTTATTCCCAGTTGCTCGGCCAGCGTTACATCGGAAAGCCGCTGCTCCTCGCCACCGCCCATCATAATCACGCGCTGCCAGATCTGTTCGTAGGCGTAATCCACTACCGTTGGCATGGCGGAGCGCTCCTGCCCCCAGAGTAAGTCAAATAGTGCCGCGCCCAGGCGCTCATCGAATCTATGTGCCAGTGTATCTTTCTTCCGGCTGTTCATTCTCGCCGAAGAGTATGCCATCCCTTGCCGCTCCAATCTGCATGTTACATGCGATCACGGGTCCCTGTTCAAATCTTGTGCTGCAAACTGTGCTAGAGACTTGACTTTTTATGTTGGATACTGTATTTTGTATACAGAATTCAGTATACTCACTTCGTCCTGAATAGTCAAGGGGTGTTTTTCGCACAGATACAGGTGGTTCGACAAAAACATGGCTTTGCCCTTTATCTGGTGCTTGACGCGGCACGAGTGATAGGGGTACATTTGCAAAAATGCGGGAAAGTGCTTTGCAAGCAGGGAGGCTGAGAAGCTGGTAGTCTCTGTCCGCAGGTTGAAATGCGAGCTACTTAAAGCGGCTGTCAAGCAAAAGGAGAGGGTTTTGTCGATTACTATTGTTGATGCCCGAGCCTATGATGTTCGTTTTCCCACGTCGCGTACGCTGGCCGGTTCAGATGCCATGAATAGCAACCCGGATTATTCCGCTGCTTATGTGGTTCTGAAGACAGATGTGCCCGATCTGGAAGGGCATGGCCTGACCTTCACTATCGGGCGCGGCAACGAAATCTGTGTCGCTGCGATTCACGCGCTGGTTCCTCTCATTGTCGGACATACCCTTGAATCGTTTACCGCTGACATGCGCGCTTTCTGGCGCTCTATTACCAGCGATAGCCAGTTGCGCTGGATCGGGCCGGAGAAGGGGGCGATTCACATGGCGACCGCTGCCGTGGTGAACGCGGTCTGGGACCTGTGGGCCAGGGTGGAGGGCAAGCCTATCTGGAAGCTGCTTACCGATATGGAGCCGGAGCAGCTTGTCTCCTGCATCGATTTTCGCTACATTAGCGATGCCCTGACTCCTGATGAGGCAGTAGATATCCTGCGTCGGCAGGCCCCGACAAAGTGGCAGCGCGAATCTGAGATGCTCCGACAAGGCTTTCCCGCCTACACAACCGGCGCTGGCTGGGCAGGATACAGTGATGAGCAGATGCGTCTGCTCTGTCGTGAGGCATTGGCAGACGGCTGGCGGCACTTCAAAATGAAGGTTGGCCTCAATCTGCAAGACGACCTGCGCCGGGCTGCTATCATGCGTGAAGAGATCGGACCGGATAACACGTTGATGATCGATGCCAACCAGGTGTGGGACGTGGACGAGGCCATCTTCTCCATGCAACACCTGGCAGCCTTCAACCCCTTGTGGATTGAGGAGCCGACCAGCCCGGACGACATTCTGGGTCACGCCGCGATAGCGCGGGCGATAACTCCCATCAAGGTGGCAACGGGCGAGCACGTGCAGAATCGCATTATCTTCAAGCAGCTCTTTCAGGCCAACTCCATTGGCATCTGCCAGATCGACGCCTGCCGCGTCGGTGGGGTCAACGAGGTGCTGGCGATCCTGCTCATGGCCGCTAAGTTCGGCGTTCCGGTCTGCCCGCACGCCGGTGGTGTCGGGCTAAGCGAATACGTGCAGCATCTCTCCATCTTCGACTACATCTCCATTAGTGGTTCGCTGGAAAATCGTATGATCGAGTATACACCCCACCTGCATGAGCATTTTATCGATCCCGTTGTCGTCAAAGATGGACGCTATATGCCCCCGCGTGCGCCGGGCTATAGTGTGAAGATGCATCCCGCTTCCATTGCCGCCTACTCCTACCCACATGGGCCTGTGTGGGCTGGAGAAGAAGATACCTCTCAAGTGCTGCGTCCGTGATACGTGTGTTGAAAGGAGATTATCATGCGCAGGTTTGGACAGGTCATAGGACTGAAGCCGGGGCAGATCGAGGCGTATGAACGCTTGCATGCCGCCGTCTGGCCAGGGGTGCTGGCTACGATTTCTGCGTGCAACATTCGCAACTATAGCATTTTTCGCCACGGCGACCTGCTCTTTGCCTATTTTGAATATCACGGCGATGATTACGAAGCCGATATGGCGAAGATGGCCGCGGACCCCACCACACAGGAGTGGTGGAGTTGGACGGCCCCGATGCAGGTTCCTATGGAAGCACGAGCGCCCGGTGAGTGGTGGGCTACGATGAAGGAAGTGTTCCACACTGATTAATGAAAGGTGAGAGCAGTGTTTCGCTTAGATCAGAAAATCGCCTTTGTGACAGGGGCTGGATCGGGCATTGGCGAGCAGATCGCACGACTCTTTGCGCAGCAGGGGGCGCACGTCATTCTTGCCGACATCAGGCCGGACCTGGCGGAGCGCATTACGGCTGAGATTAAGGCCGCTGGAGGGAGTGCACGCATACAACCGCTCGATGTGGCCGATGAGGCGCAGGTCAAGGCTGCCATAGAACAGGTGGCTGCTGAAGAGGGGCGGCTCGATATCATGGTGAACAATGCCGGTATCAGCCATGTTGGAAGTATCCTGGAAACGAGCCTGGAAGATTGGGAGAATATCATGCGCGTGAATGCGCGAGGTGTCTTTCTCTGTGCTCGTGAAGCAGTGCGGCAGATGCTGGTCCAGTCACCGGCGGGAGGCTCAATCATCAACATGGCTTCGGTCGCGGCCACCATCGGTATCGACCGCCGCCTGGTGTACTCCGCCAGCAAAGGGGCTGTCCTGGCGATGACGCGCTCAATTGCTATTGACTTTGTGGCGAAGGGGATTCGCTGTAATGCCATCTGTCCCGGCACCGTACACACTCCCTTTGTGGAGGGCTACCTGGCGCGCAATTTCGCGGGTCACGAAGATGAGGTGCGCCAGCAACTCCATGCCCGTCAGCCTATCGGACGCATGGGGCGACCAGATGAGGTTGCTTGCGCCGCGCTCTACCTGGCTTCGGATGAAGCAGCCTTTGTGACAGGTTCGGCACTGGTCATCGACGGGGGCTGGACGGCCAAATAGAAAGATATGCGGGAAGGAGTTACTTATGTCTTCTCAAAGCGGAAATTCAAGGTGGTTGCCACTGCATCCGCTCGGAGCAACGGGCCTGCGGGTGACACCGATCTGTATCGGTACAGCCCCGCTTGGCAATATGCCGGAAACCTTCGACTATGAAGTTCCCGAAGAGCGCGCGCTGGCGACGATACGCGCTTTCTTTGCCAGCCCGTTAAATTTCCTGGATACAGCGGCGTCTTACGGCGATGGGGAGAGCGAGCGTCGCATCGGCATTGTGTTGCGCGAGATGGGCGGGCTGCCGCCCGGCTTCGTGCTGGCGACGAAGGCAGACCGGGATTTGCGGACGGGGGTCTTCACAGGGTCGCAAATGCGGCGCAGCGTCGAGCGCAGCCTGCGACTCCTGGGCTTGCAGCATCTTCAGCTTGTCTACCTGCACGACCCTGAGCATATTTCCTTTGAGGAGGCTATGCAGCCAGGCGGCCCCGTCGAGGTATTGCTGCAATGTAAGGAAGAGGGCTTGATTGAGCACGTGGGGGTTGCCGGTGGACCAATCGACCTGATGATCCGCTTTGTCGAGACCGGTCACTTTGAAGTCGCTCTCTCGCATAACCGCTATACGCTGCTGAACCGGGAGGCCGAACCGCTCTGGCAGCTCTGCGCCAGCCGTGGCATTGCTGCCGTGAACGCCGCGCCCTATGGCAGCGGCATATTGGCGAAGGGCGCGAATGCCTACCCTCGCTATATGTATAACGCGGCGTCGCCCGTGTTGCTTGAAAAGGCGCGGCAGATGCAGGCGGCTTGCCAGCGCCATTCCGTGCCGCTGGCGGCGGCGGCTTTGCAATTCTCGCTGCGCGACAGTCACATAGCCTCCACGATTGTGGGTCTGACTCGCCCCGAGCGGCTGGAAGAAACGGTAAGGCTGGCGCAATATCCGGTACCGGATGAACTCTGGGCTGAACTCAACACCATCTACCAGTCCTGAAAAATTTCGCCCTTGATAAAAAGGAGGGTTTGTGTATGACCGGGGAACTACCTGTTGTTGATGCGCACGTGCACCTCTGGAATCCCGATCAGTTCAACATGCCCTGGCTGGCGAACATTCCCGCCTTGCGTCGGCCCTACACTGTGCAAGACTATCGGGAGCAGACACAAGACCTACCCATTACGGGGATGGTCTACATCGAGGTCGGCGTTGAGCCGCAGGAGGCGTTACTTGAGGCTCGCGCTGTCGCGGCCTTTGCCCGGTCGGAGCCTCGTGTACAGGCCATCGTTGCCGCCGCGCCGCTAGAGAACGGCGCGGATATCCGCGCATATCTGGAATCGCTGCTGGCTATCTCCCCACTGATCAAGGGGGTGCGGCGCAATCTCCAGGACGAGACAGAGCCTGATTTCTGTCTGCAACCCGATTTTATGGCGGGGGTACGCTTGCTGCCCGAGTATCATCTTTCGTTCGATCTCTGTATCAGGCACTGGCAGTTGCCAGCCGTTATTGAACTGGTGCGTCGTTGTCCCGATACTGCCTTCGTGCTGGATCATCTGGGCAAGCCGGATATCAGGCAGCAACAGCTTGATCCCTGGCAGGCAAATCTGCGCAAACTCGCTGAACTGCCGAACGCCTTCTGTAAGCTGAGTGGACTGGTAACCGAGGCGGATACCGCGCACTGGCAACCTGCCGATCTGGAGCCGTTTGTCAATGCTGCCTTAGAGTTCTTTGGAGAAGAGCGGGTCATGTTCGGCGGCGACTGGCCTGTCCTCCTGCTGGCCTCCACGTACCGCCGCTGGTACGAGACGCTGGAGGCCATCACGGCGCGCCTGCCGTTGCCGCTCAGAAGCAAGCTCTGGGCGACAAATGCGCAACGCTTCTATCGTATCACCTCGTGAAAAATACCTCTTTTCCTCTCCGGCCTGTGATAAAAGATGTGGGGGCAAAAGTGGGCGAACAGGGGCGTATGTATAGTTCTGTTCGCCCGCTTTCAAGATGCCCTGCGTACCAGCGCCTTCCGGCTACCCCATTTCCCGTTCTGTCATTGTTAATCATCAGTTCTATTTGCGGTACCTGTACAATTTTGCAATGGCAGAGTATAATAATAAAATCACCAGTTGAGTGGTGAACTACCATTGTAATTGTATTGGAGGACGATCTATGGGAAACTGTCCAGGCTGTGGAGCAACGGCCCGCCCACAGGCGCGTTTCTGCAGTAAATGCGGGACCCCTCTCGTCACAGGTGCCGGAATTACGCCACCGCCACCACCTCTTTCCCCATTTGAGCGACAAAGCTTCCTTCAATCATCGATACCGGCGCAACTCTCCGCGCCGACAGAAGAGATACAGGTTGCTCCGGTGATCCCCTCACAGGCCGAGGCAGCTTCTTCCGATGCAGGTAGGCAAGAGGCGGCAGCAGAAGTGGTCGTACCATCGACAGCGCCGCTTGCGCAGAATGAGGCAATCCCTTCGGACACGGCCACGCTTCCTGTACCATCGGTAGAGGCTGAGGCGAGAGAGGAAGAAGCTGTTGCAGGAACTGGCAACTCCGCGCCAGCTTTAACGAGGGAGGTTCCAGGTGGGGATGCTGCCAGGGAGAGCCAGCAGGAAAGTGTGCCGCTTGTGGTGGGCAAGGCTGACGTGATAACCCACCACACTACTATAGCCGGTAAGCTATTGAGTCTAGTACCTTACGCGAGACAGGAGTATCGCGAGGGGAACAGGGCATTATTCGAGAGGCTTGTCCAGCAGCAGATGCCTGTCGAAGAGCCTTTATGGGAAAAAGTGGCCTTCGTTGCTGGAATGTATGCTCCTCAGATGGGGGGAAATCGTCTGAGCACCCGGCGCAAGCTTGACTTATGGCAGGCGCTGCTTTGGGCCGTTCAGTATGAATACTACTTCCACCCTGCCCAGTTCGCCGACCGCTTTTTCAGATTGGCCGAGTTTTTGAGCACATGCGCCAGCGATGGTGATTTTCAGGCCATCGCTTTCAATAGTCTGGAGACCGTCCTTCCGCTGTTTGAGAAGCCTTTTCTCAAAAACGCTCGCAACAGTGTAGAAAGGCTCCCTGTCTCTTCCACCGTTACCTCTTTGAAACACCTGATAGCGCGTTACATCGCGCTGAGTGAACCCATTTCTCTTCTCGCCGCTCTCGAATGCACGTGGCACCGGCTTGACCGCAACAGGGAAGAGCAGAACAGAACTACCGTTGCCGATATTCGCCGTCACGGCTTGACTCCGCAGTTAACCGCGCGCCTGGTAGCAATGTCGGTCTTTGTTTGCAGAAATCTGCTGGAGCAGTCCTCATCAGATTCCGCTAACGATCCCTCTGACGAAGAGTTGCAGGCAGCCCTACTCCTCTCCACATTTGCCTGTCGCAAAGCGACGGGAAGCTACATCTCCGAAGCTCGGAAATGGAATACGTCTCTCAAAGAGATGGAGGAGCGGCGCGCTCACCGGCTCCAGGAAGCAGGGCAGATTCGTCCTGAGCCTCCTGAACCGCAAAGTGGCAGCGCCGAGGTGAACGGGAAGAAAGAGGAGTATGCGGCGATGGTTGGCGCGAGCAACAGCGCTCAGAATGGTCGGATTGCGCAGGAAAAACCGCCCGTGGAGGATTTGCAGGAAACGCTGCCAGAGGACCCACGCCACAGACTGGAAGCCGTGCTTGGTGAAGAAACGCTGCTAAGGCTGCTGGACAGCCTGCGCAACTTCCGCCTCGATGCCATGCGCAGTATCTTACGCGAGGTACGCATCCCCTTGCTCTCGGCCCTAAGCAATGCTCTTACTGAGCCATCTCTCGATGAGCTTGTGCCGCCAGCCCATGTGTTTTATATGCGAGGCAATGTTCAGGACGAAACATTGCCGTATCTCAGGAAGCGCCTGCTGAGTTCTGACATGGCGGTACGTCGAGATGCTCTTGCTCAGCTTGAGCAGGCGATCAGGAGTGCGTCAGGGCGAGAGAATGCTGCTCTCGCCCGTGAATGGTTGCTTTTTGCCAGAGCGCAAGCGCTGGGCCTTGATAAAGTCCTGCCCACATGGAGAGAAGATTATACCAGAGGAATCGCTTCGCCAGAAGAAATCTGGAATCTGGCCGTTATCGCTGTGCGCGGCGGCGACACCTTGCAGGCGCTTGAAATGCTGCAACCAGGAGTAGGAGGGCAACGTGTCCCCTTTTCTCACCTGCGTTTTGCTCTCAAGTGCGGGGTCGATATTCTGCTGAAAGAGGCAAATTCTCCAGGAGCCGCTGCCAGTAAGGCAACAGCCTTCTTACTGTCTCATTTGACCCGGTTCCCGCTCCTGGAATGCTGCCTTGTCTGGCTGCTGCTCACCAACGATTCGCAAGAGACGCTTGATCTCATCAAGCAGGCAGAGGTAATCAGTGTCTTTCTGGCCCTCCTTGACCGCCCATTCCAGATTTTAGCAGGAGACCGGGGCGCTGACGAGGTCACGATAGAAGAATGTGAGCGCGATTATCGTGATCTGCTTTCTATCATCAAGCAGCTAGAGGAGCGCTATACTCTTGAGCCTGCGGATGGAAAAATTATCATTAAGAGTAGAATGCTGGCAACCACTTTGCGGGTAGCGCAACCGCTGCCGAAAAGAGTGGGGCTGTTCGTCGATTACGAAAACATTGTGTCCGCATTACCCCCGGAATTCAAGGCAAATCCCAGGCTGGTGGCTGCCTTTTTGACGCAGTATGCGGAAAAGTATGGGGAGGTTGTGTGCCGCTGGCTCTGTGTCTCCCCGGCTAACATTTTCAACTTCGATGCCATGGCTGAAGAGTTTCAGAGGGTTGGCTTTAAGGTACAATATCCGCGCGGGGTGACGGCGCAGTTGAAGCCGGACAATAATCAGGCAGATTTTGTCCTGGTTGAATGCATTGTTCATGAGATGCTGCACAGCGGGCCAGACGTGTACCTGATCGTGAGCGGTGATGCCCATTACTTTGAGAGGATTAGCCGCCTGATAGAGCAGGGCTGCTCTGTTGGCCTTGTGGCGTTTCGCGACAGCGTTTCATCCAGGTATCAGAGATTGGCGCAGAGAAGCAAGCAGGGCCAGCTTCCTGAAGCTTATGGCCCCTTCTTCCTTGATTACCTGGAAGATATCTTAGCGGCGTATCATTGAAAGCAAACTGGATGTGTCATTTTCGCCTGACCAGGCGAAAATGACACATCCAGTTTGCTTTCAATGATGAATTAGCCAAGCCGTTCGATAATCATTGCGTTTGCCATGCCGCCGCCTTCGCAGATGGTTTGCAGTCCGTAGTGACCGCCGCTGCGCTCCAGTTCGTTGAGCAGGAAGGTGGTAAGGCGCGCGCCGGAAGCGCCCAGCGGGTGACCGATGGCAATCGCGCCCCCGTTGACATTGACCTTGCTCAGGTCCGCGCCAGTCTCCTTCTGCCATGCCAGCACGACGCTGGCAAAAGCTTCGTTAATCTCGATAAGATCCATCTGTTCCAGCGCCAGTCCTGCTCGCTTCAGTGCTTTGTAGGTGGCAGGAATGGGGGCAGTGAGCATCATAATCGGGTTGTCTCCGGCGAGGGCAAAAGAGATGAAGCGCGCGCGCGGCTTCAGCCCCAGGCGCCCGGCAGTCCCGCGCTCCATAATCAGCACGGCAGCCGCGCCATCGCTGATCTGTGATGAGTTTCCGGCAGTAATCAGGCCGTCGGGCTTGAAGGCGGGTTTGAGCGAGGCCAGCTTCTCTAAGCTTGTGTCTGTGCGGATGCCTTCATCCTGCGAGAACAGGACGGTTGTCCCATCCTCATTTTTTACCTCGATAGGGAGAATCTGGCTCTTGAAACGGCCTTCGGCAGTCGCCTGCGCTGCCCGGCGGTGGCTTTCCAGGCTGAACGCGTCAAGCTGCTCGCGGCTCAATTCCCACTTCTGTGCGATAAGATCGGCGCTAATGCCCTGGTGAACCAGCCCATGATGGTAGCGTTCGACCATCAGAGGGCCAAACGGCGTGCCCGGCCCCTGCGAGGTAGACCCCATCGGCACGCGTGTCATCGACTCCACGCCGCCCGCGATCACGATATCATACGCGCCGCTGATCACGCCCTGTGCCGCGAAGTGGATAGCCTGCTGGCTGGAACCGCACTGGCGGTCAACGGTAGTGCCTGGCACCATCTCAGGGAAACCTGCTGCCAGCGCCGCGTTGCGTCCCACATTCAGCCCCTGCTCTCCGACCTGGCTGACACAACCTACAATGACATCGTCAATCGTCCGGGCGTCTATGCCGGTGCGCTCTACAAGAGCGGAGAGAACCTGCGCCATCAAATCTACCGGGTGCCAGTCCTTCAAACGCCCGTTCCTGCGCCCTACAGGGGTGCGCACAGCATCAACGATTACTGCTTCCCTCATAGTGTGAATATCCTCCTGGAAAACGCTGACAGCTTCGTAACGACACACAACCATTCATTCTACAGTAAGCCACATTTCCGGGCAGATTGCCAGTACCGCCACCTCTTTATCGCCCCTGATATATGTTCTACGAAGCAGGCAACGCTGGCCCTCACGTGAGCGCTTGACCGTAATGAAGACATGTAGCTGAGCAAAGTAAAAATAGTGCGATAGAGCAAGATATCTTCTGATGATTTATTACCGCTAACTACCTCGACAACTGCGGCTGTATGCGCTAGACTATAAACAATGAAGGAAACACACTGCTATAGGATAGTCTACGGCAGAAAGGAAGACGGCCCTTATGTCTCAACTGGAAAACGCGGAGCGCTCTCTAATCGAAGCCCATCAACTTACTCGCCTGCGACAGGGATTGGAGCGTATTCTCCCCCGGAATCGCTTTTACAGTCAGAAGCTTGCCAGTGTCTCTTCCCTGCCTGTTATGCTCGCGGACATGGTCCGGCTGCCTTTTACGAGCAAGCGCGAGCTGGTAGACGACCAGGAGGCCAACCCATTGTATGGCACGAATCTGACTTACCCGCTCAGTGAGTATGTGCGCCTGCATCAGACTTCCGGCACCACCGGCAAACCTCTGAAAATCCTTGATACACAGGAGAGTTGGGATTGGTGGGCCGGGTGCTGGGCAAGCGTCTACCGGGCAGCAGGGGTGAATCGTGATGATATCGTCTTTCTCGCCTTCAGTTTCGGCCCCTTTATTGGCTTCTGGTCGGCCTACGAGGGAGCCAAACGTCTCGGCGCTCTGACCGTTCCCGGTGGAGGGATGGATTCGCTGCAGCGTCTGCGTGTTATGCTGGAGATCGGGGCGACGGTGCTCGTCTGTACGCCTAGCTATGCTTTGCGCCTGGCGGAAGTGGCGCAAGAGTATGGTCTGGATATCCGGGAATCGAAGGTGCGCGTGACCATCCATGCGGGCGAACCGGGGGCCTCCATTCCAGCTACCCGCCAGCGTATCGAGCAGGCATGGGGTGCGAGCACCTTTGACCACGCGGGCATGACAGAGACGGGTGCCTACGGTTTCATGTGTTCGCAGCAGAACGGTATCCATGTCAACGAGGCGGAATTTCTTGCCGAAATTCTGGATACGCAGACCGGCCAGCCTGTCCAGCAGGGCGAGGTCGGCGAGCTGGTGCTGACGAACCTGGGGCGCTGGGGCAGCCCTGCCATTCGCTACCGTACCGGTGATCTTGTCCGGCACGGCGGCTATTCCTGTCCCTGCGGGCGCACATTCCTTCATCTGCCCGGTGGCATCATCGGACGAGCCGACGATATGCTCGTTGTGCGCGGCGTCAATGTCTATCCCTCTGCCCTCGCCAATGTGCTTCACCGCTTTCCCCAGGTGGCCGAGTACCGTATTATCGTCACCCGCAAGGGTACAATGGATGAAATCGCTTTGAAGGTGGAATGCCCGCCAGAGCTGGCCTCCGCGCTTCAGGAAGAATTACATGTTGCCCTCAGCCTGCGTGTTCCGGTCGAAGTGGTTCCACAAGGTTCGCTTCCCCGTTTCGAGTTGAAGGCAAAGCGTGTAGAAGACCTGAGAACGCACTAAGCTTTTCTAACGTATAATGTATATGAGGCGTTTTTCTGAAAGACCGGACATGTATATGTAGAGGAAACACGGAGAACCCGCTCTTTCTTCGCGTGTGGGGGTAACAGCATGCGACATTGCGAACGCTGTCAGACGGCATTGCCTGACTTTGCTCGCTACTGTGGTAGGTGTGGGCATGAAGTTGATCCGGAAAGATGCAGGTCGGTGTACCAGAAGGCTGCTCTGGAAGATATCCCTGACGAGCAATTTTCTGAAGCGGCAGCGACCCGGCAGAGTGGTCTGCAAACTGAAGCGAATTGGACAGTAGTCGAGCCGACACTCGTGCTCCCGCCCATTCCTGACACGCCAGTCCCTGCATCGCTGCTCGAACCATCGACGTCTCCATCATTACACTCTCTGCCTTTCAGCCCGGTAATGCCCATGGCGCAATCCCTTGCCGACTCTGATGCGGAACTGACCGTTGTCTTTCGTACGCCCGCCCGGTCTATGCCTGTTGAGCCATCCGTATCAATCAAACGGAAGGTGCAGGCTGTCACTCCTGCTCCTGTACAGACGACGACGCGCTATCGCCCCTGGGTGACATGGCTCATCGCCGGTATTGCCTTTCTGCTGATTGTGGGCGGTGTTACCGGGGCTTTCCTGCTTTCCTTTTCTCCAACGCTGTCAGTTGAGGGAAACTCATCGGTCGCCCCGGGCAGTATACTAAGAATTCACGGCTCCGGCTTTTTCCCTGACAGTCGTGTCTCTCTGCTGCTGGATAACCGCGTTCCCTTGACTACCGGCGCCGCTCTAGAGAGAGGGAGCGGCGGGAAAAACCAGCAGCCCGGTATGGCATCGCTTGTTCAGTTGCTTGCATCGCACCAACTCAGCTATCAATCCACCGGCAATGTGGTTCCTGTCAGTTTTACCGGCCAGTTTGAGATTGCGGTGATGGTTGATCCACATTGGTCACCGGGGCAGCACACCATTCTGGCGGTAGATGCTATTGGTTCCCGTACAACGGCAGTTTCGTTTACCGTTCTGCCCCGCCCGGCGCAGCTCTCCTTCCTTCCCTCGATCCTCGACTTCGGTCAGTTGGAGCAGGGGACGAAGGCTATTCTCACGCTTTCTCTGTTCAACACAGGTGGCAGTCAGATGTACTGGTCGGCTGCTATGGGGGATGACACGTGGTTGCATCTCTCGCAAAAAGCAGGCGTTATCAGACCGAATAATGGCGAGCAGCTCATCTACATCACGGCAGACGCAGCCCACCTGTCTCCTGGCGCATACCGGGCGACGCTGCAACTTTATTCGGATGGAGGTCAAATTTCGTTGCCCATCCATGTCCAGGTTGTTCCCTTAGGCACGAAGAGTCCTTTACTGCAAGTGGCTCCGGCCACGCTCTCCTTCGGTCAGGTTGAGCAGGGTTCGCTGGCCACACTGTCGGTAGCTGTCAGCAACACGGGAGCGCGAACCCTCCACTGGAGTGCCAGCGCAGCGAAGACTCCCTGGCTAACTCTGGCTCCTGTTTCCGGCAGTATCCCACCTGCAGGCCACCCGCAGACCATTCAGATCACGGTTTCAACTGCTGACCTTACGCCGGGCAATTACAGGGTATCGTTGTCCATTCGCTCGAATGGTGGGGATAGCTTCGTCACCTGCCTGCTTACTGTGGTCAGCCCGGCCCCCGATGTGATCATTCTGTCGCCAACTCCAACGCTGCCCCCGCCGCCAACGCCTGCTCTGTCCCCAACGCTGCCCCCGCCGCCAACCGCGACGTCTCAGCCGACACCCAGAGTTACCCCCTCTCCTCAGCCGTCGTCAACGCCGACGCCGACCACGACGCCGACTCCTACACCGACAGGTACGCCAACCCCGACTTCCACTCCCACTGTTACGCCGACGCCCACCGCGCCGCCAACCCCAACGTCCACTCCCACCCCGACGGATACACCCACGCCGACGCCTACTTCGAATCCCACCCCCACGCCGTCACCAACTCCAGCAGTTACGCCGACGCTAACCCCGTCATCGACTTCAACGAATGCGCCAGCACCTGTTCCGTCCTTAATCACATCGCCTTCGCCAGCGGGAATGCCGGATACACATCATCAGCCTCGTCGAAAGTGACCCCAATAGGGCATTTGACACTCGTCTTTAAGCCCCTGCTTTCCGTATACTCTCCTCAGCGGGTTCTGATTTGCTCTTTGTTTTGCTTATCAGGCAGACTGTATGAGGAGATTGCGCTATGTCAGAGGCAACTAACCCTGCGTGTAATTGCTGCGGTTTTCCCGTGATTCCCTGGAAAGGCGGGAATTGCCCGCGCTGTCATTATCCAGTCAATATGCAGGAAGAGTTACTTTTTCTTGAGGTGTCTATCAATCATCTACGGCGTGTAGCACAATACGGCGGTGCGAATTTGACTGTTTCCGATCTGATAGGGCGCTACCAGAGTCGACTCAATTACCTGGTGGAAGTCCAGGGAGAGATGGCGAAAGCTGCTGTGAAAATGCAGGCAGTTAAAGTGGAAGCCGTTCCTGAAGGATTGCAGGCCATATCTACGGTCGCGTCCGCGCAAGGTGGAGCGGCGGAGACTACGAGAGGCGCTATAGCAGTCAACCAACCGGGGAAGGTAGCACAGGAGCGGGAGCATGTGTTCTCGTTGAGGACGTTTCTCGCCGAGCAGACAATCAACATTCTTGCCTCGCTGGGAGCCTTCATCGGGCTGGCTGGTGCGCTCAGCTTTGTTGCCACGACGACCAATCTCTGGCTTTCCTTCGTGGTGCTGTTCCTTGTACAGGCTGTTTTTGGCGGTGTTGGCATTGGAGCCTATCGTTTTGCCAGCTTTCGTGTAGTTACCATCGTCTATACCGTTATTTTCGCGCTGCTGGTGCCTCTGGTAGGCTTCTCCGGCTATCGGCTGGCGCAGGGGCATCTTGTTCCACTCTCCTCGTCGACGCTACTGGTCATTGCCATGACCTACGCAGCCCTGGTCTATTGTACGCTCGCTGTGTGCCAGCGCTTCAAGCTCTTTGGCTACTTCGGCATCACGGCGCTGACCGTCGCGGACTTTGCTCTTGTCCGGGATTTTAACCTCGAACTCTGGTGGTGCCCTGTTGCCCTGATGTTCCTGGCTTTCCCTGCCGCGCTTGCTCTGCCTGCTGGAAATGGGGGCGGGCATCCGTTTACCCGCCCCTGGACCATCCTGCGCGAGCCGGTGCGCATCTTCGCATTTGTGGCGGTCGCGGTAGATATCCTGGGCATCTTCTTTACTACATTGCTTTCCTACTCCTATGATGGCTTTAGTGGTCCAAACGAAGCATTGCGGTTGGCGATCCTGTGCATGAACGTGGTTTTGTTGCTCTGGACCTGCCTGGCGCTCAGATTGACGAAAAGCGCTGGCTGGCTGCCCATCCTCGCGTATCTGTTCCTGGCCTGCGTGCTGGCCCTCTGCTATGCCTTCGCTTTCCAGCCGGTCGGCTATATCCTTGTGCTGACCGCCGTTGCCCTGCTCTATCACGGCTTGAATCGCTTCGCCCCGCGTGCTGCCTGGCTCCCCGCCAGCCTGCCGCTTCAGCTTGATCTACTGGCGCTGCTGATTGCAGCCCTTGTAGCGTGGATTGCTCAATCGCCATTGCAACTGATCTTCCGTCTCTACGGACTCTCTGGGGCCGGTTCGCCGCTCTCTTTCCAGTCTGGGTGGGTTACGGCGCTGGAATGCCTGGCTGTAGCGCTGTGTTGCGCGCTAACTGTCAGCATCGCTCTAAGGCTTACAGGGGCCAGTCGTTCACCGGCAGGTGTGAGGGCAGACTGGTGCTGGACCCTGCTGTTGAGTGGGTTTTTGCTCAACTGGCTGTTTACTGTCGTCGTGCTGGACGCACGCATCGATACCCTGCGGGCATTCTTCGTGTTAGCTCTTGTGGTGCTGGCGACTGCCGTGCTAGTACGCCAGCACATTAGCACGGTATGGTCTCATCCTCTGGATGTGGTGGCTGCTGGTGAAGTCGTTCTGACTCTGCTGCTGGGCTGGAACCAGAGTGATGACATCACCATCATACTTCTGCTTTTCTTTGCTGTGGTGTTGTATGGCATCTTGCTCTACCAGCGTCGCTTCCGGCTGCTTGTTCTGCCGACCTGCCTGGGGCTGTTAGCTCTACCTTTGCTCCTCGAACGGCCCCGTGCCTTGCTGGTTGCAGCTCTGCTGCTGCCATTTGCTGCGGCTATTGTGCGCCAACTGGAAAGGCAATCCATTCTACAGCGTGTCGTGGTGAAGCTGGTTGGGGCGCATTTCTCCTGGGAATGGCCGCTGCTGGCCCTCGCTTTGATCTACAGCGTCAGCATTTCCCTGCTGGATACCATCACGGCACACTCCACCATACAGGGCTGGCTGCACCTGTCATTTCCGATTGCCCTGGAGGTAGCATGTTTTGCCCCGGTATGGTACGCATCTGCGGCTCTGGCTCGCATGAGGCTGTGGCTGATTATTGTAGCTGGCTTCGCAAGCGCGGCCTTGCTGTTCCCCACGAACCCGTTCTGGGCTGTGGCGGTGGTGACGCTGCTTGCAATTGGGCTGGTTGTGGGCGTGAAACGTCTGGCTGGTAGGACGTGGGCACTGCCACTGTACGCTATTGCGCTGTTGGGCGCGATCATGGCGGGCTATACTGGCGGCAGTCAACATCAGCCGCTCACCGGTTATGTTGTGCTGGCTTTCGCTGTCCTTGCTTTCCTCATTATGCTGATGGAGCGCGTGCCAGAACTGCTGATCTGCCCGGCGGGCCTTGCCGTCTGGGCAATCCTGCGCTGGCAGCCCTCATTACCACCAGCCTTTCTACTGGTTGCCCTTAGCCTGCTTTGTCTGCTGGTTTTCGTCTCGCAATTCGTCTGGAAGATGAGACGTCCCGTTCCTCTGTGGCTGCCTGTTCCATATCTTGCCCGCTTATCCAGCATTGGCGGTCAGGTGATTGTGGTGCTTGCCGCTATCGAGCAGGGTGGTCTTGCGACCAGTGCGGGAGGACTCGCCCATGTCGGAGCTGGGACTTTACTCGTTCTGGCACTCCTGCTGTTCTGGTATGGGCGCTTGCAATCTCTGCTAGAGCCGCGACGTGCCTGCGATTACGGGAGTTGTTTGCTGGCCTCGTTCGTCATCTCCTGGGAACTGATCGCTTTCCGGCAGAGCAATCCAGACCTGCTTCTGCTGGCACCCGCCACCTACCTTATCGTGATCGCGCCCTGGCTGAGCCGTGATGCTGTACTCCCCGCTTCGTTGCGCCACCGTCTCAGCCAGTGGGCTTCCCTTACCAGCTCGCTCTTGTTGCTGCTGCCAACGCTCTGGTTGAGTTTCGGCGGCGCAGGCACCAATCTGCTCTACACGCTTATCCTGATTGCTGAGGCGCTGGCCTTGCTCCTGCTCGGTATCGGGACGCGCTTGCGCGTCTTCATTCTCAGTGGCGCTGCCTTGATGATTGTTGGGACACTGCGCATTCTCTTCCTGCCCGTGCTCGGTCTGCCGCCCTCGCTGGCCCTGACAGTTCTGGGTGCTTTGCTGCTCGCCGTCGCCACCGCTTTAAGCCTTGCGCGTCATCGCCTGCGAGCAGCCTGGGTACGCTGGGAATAAGTACGGAATGGTTTTGTTGATTGAGGGCCAATATTCGTATATAATGCGCTTGTGAGTACTACTACTAAGCTGATGCGAGGGGTGGTTGGCCCGTTTCTTATAGTACAATCCCCGCAAGCTTCAGTGGATTGGAGCATAGGTGTATGGAACTTTCGCTGCGCCTGGATACGTTGGGCCTGGTAGAGATGAATTACCTGCGAAGTCGAGAACGTTATCGAGATTGGCCCCCATTTCAACTGCTCGCCGCTTCCCGGCAGGCAAGAATCATGGCCTACCTGACCCATGATGTGGCCGAGCAGTTGCACGAGCAGATATTGATGGTAGAGGCTGCCATTGGTTTGGATATTGGTGATGACGACGAGGATGAGGAAGATGAGGAGGACGAGGAGGAATTAACCGAGGAGGAGCAGGAACTCGAACTGGAAAACGGGGCCAGTGAGAGCAACAAGACGGCGGAGCGCGAGAGCAGTGCGTTTTCGCCCTCGTTTGCCCAGGCCCTCGAACGGCTCAATGAGCTGGCGCGCCAGCGCCTGCCGGAAGGCTCTAGCAGCACGACCGGTGAAAATGTTCCCTCTCTTCCCTCGGAATTGACATCTGAGATCGAGGCTACCCTGGACGAGGAGGACGCCATCGAGCAGCTTCAGGAGGCTTTTATCCAGATGATGGCAGTGGTGCGCGAACTGGCGGAGGAACTGGCCACCGACGCTCTGAAATTGACCAGCCGTTTCCGCTGTGGGCGTACAAAGATCGAGTTTGTGCAAGCTGAGATGAGCGAAGATGAGGACGAGGACGAAACGGGGAGCAATGAAGAGGAGGACGAGGAGGGCGAGATTGAGCTGGTGATGGTGCTGCAACTCTATGAAGAGGGGCACGCGCGATCGGATGACCTGCCCGTCGCAGAATTGCAACTCGATGTCGATGACTTTGAACGCCTTCACGAGACGCTTGATACCGCCTTTGAACACGAGAGGCGCAGCAGCCGCCGCCGCCGCTGATCTGTTGTCATGTTCTGTTGTGTGAGAGCGAAGTATCCTGATAGATACCCGGATGCTTCGCTCTCATTCACTTTTCTCATGAGGGTGTAGAGGTCTGTCAAAGACCGGTTGCGGCAAAAGGTTCAGCAGAGTATAATAGCCTGGGTATAGTTATATGCCTGTCGATAGACAGGCAGTGCCGAAACGCAGTCTGAGAGCAGAGAGGAACCGTTCTTATGCCAACCATCCATCCGAAGGACGAGAACCCGTACATTCTTGATGCAGAGAGCGCCGCGGAGATGACTCGCTTATTGCAGCAGGACCAGTTATTGACGAAGGGAATTGGTGGGTTGTTGCCCGCTCAGATTGATCCCGCACAGATACACGATGTGCTGGATATTGGCTGCGGCCCCGGCGGCTGGGTGCGCGATGTCGCCTTTACCTATCCAGAGATGGAGGTAACTGGCTTTGATCTGGCCCCCCGCATCGTTGAGTACGCGCAGGCTATGGCAAAGACGCAACGACTGGATAATGCCCACTATGTGGTCATGGATGCGCTCAAGCCGTTGGAGTTTCCCGATAACTCCTTCGATTTCGTCAATGGCCGTTTTCTCTTTGGCTTCATGTCAAAGCCTGCGTGGCCGCAACTGGTAAAGGAATGCATACGCATCCTGCGCCCCGGCGGCTTTCTGCGTCTGACCGAGGCCGAAGTGCCTATGGGTACCAGCCCTGCGGCGGAGAAACTTTATCATAAGCTTGCTGAGGCGATGAGTAAAGGCGGCAGGACGTTTTCTCCCGATGGCAGGCTGGTGGGTGTGATACCGGTGATCGGCGCGCTGCTGCGCGAAGCCGGATTTCAGCAGGTGCAGCATACTGCTCACATCCTCGAATGTTCCGCCGGTCAGGAAGCCTGGCACAGCTTCTATCAGGATTTCAAGATTGGCGTGGCCCTGGGCGAGCCGTTTCTACTGAAGGCTGGAGTCATCTCGAAAGAGGATTACGATGCAGCCTACCAGCAGGCGCTGGCGGATTTCTTAAGCGATGATTTTTGTTGCATCTGGCTTTATGTCAGCGTGGTGGGCCAGAAGCCTGCGGAGTAGCAACTAGAACGCGGAGTATCTTGCGATGTCGCGATCAATAACCATTGAGGACCTGTACCGTATCAAGTTTGTGAGCCAGCCGCGCATCTCGCCGGATGGGCAGCGCGTGGCCTTTGTCGTGACCCACATTGATGAGCGCAGGCACGATTATCGCTCGTCCATCTGGGTGACGGAGAGTGCGGGCGGCGAACCCCGACGCTTTACCACCGGCACTGCGAAGGCCGACAATCCCGCCTGGTCGCCTGATGGGCGCTGGCTGGCCTTTGTCACCGACCGCGAGGGCGAGCCTCCTGCTGGCGCTAAGGATGAGAAAGAGCAGAAAAAACATGGCAAGGGCAAGCCGCAAATCTGGCTCATTCCCGCCGATGGCGGTGAGGCGCACCAGCTTACTTTCATGCCGTTTGGCGCCTCGAACCCCGTCTGGTCGCCCGATGGCAAGCGCCTGCTGTTCAGCGCGCAGGTTGGGCCGGAGGATGAGGAGGACGAGGAGGGCAAGCCCCTGCCCAAAGCGCGTGTCATTGACCGCCTCTGGTACCGGCTCGATGGCGTTGGCTACATTTACGAGCGGCGCTCGCACCTCTTCCTGATCGATGCTGCCGGTGGCGAGCCGCAGCAGCTCACCGATGGCGACTGGGACGACGGCGACCCCACCTGGTCGCCAGATGGCTCGACCATCGCCTTCACCTCAAGTCGCGAAGAGGATCGCTGGCGGCTACCCACGCCGGATGTCTATACCCTGCGCATTCAGGATGGCAAAGCGGACGAGTTGCGCCGCCTGACCGACGGTTCGCTCGCCTGCGGCTCACCCGCGTGGTCGCGAGATGGCTCAACTATCGCCTTCCTCGCCTCGACCAAATATCGCTCAGGCGGCCATAACGACCTCTACATCATCCCTGCCAGCAGCGTCGAAAGCGCGGCCACCTGCCTGACGAGCGATTTTGAGGGCAGCATGATGGACTGGACGAACAGCGATATGGGGGACGATCACCTCATGCCCCGGCCCGTCTGGTCTGCCGACGGCAGAACGCTCTACGCACTGGCCTCCTATCACGGCGCCTCGCGTATCTACGCTATTCCCGTGAGCGGCGCGGGAACGAATCCAGCGACGCTCACGGCGGGCGAGGTGCATGTGCGTGACTTCAGCGCCGACCACGAGGCCGATAAGCTGGCCCTGCTGCTGGGCAGCGCCACGCGCCCGCCGGAGGTCTATACCTGTTCGCCTTCGCAGCCCGGCGAACTGCGCCGCGTTACCGGCTTCAACGACGAACTCTTCAGCGAATTGACGCTCTCCACCCCTGAATACATGCCCTACACAGGCTATGAGGGCTGGCCAATGGATGGCTGGATCCTCAAGCCGCAGAACTTTGATCCGACGAAGAAGTACCCGCTCATCCTGGAGATTCACGGCGGCCCGGCCACGCAGTATGGCTACGGCTTCTTCCACGAGATGCAGGTGCTGGCCGCTGCCGGTTACGTTATCCTCTACACCAACCCGCGCGGCAGCATCGGCTACGGGCGCGACTTCGCGCTGGCCGTGCGCGGGGCCTGGGGCGAGAAGGACTCGCTGGATATCATGGCGGGCGTCGATGCCCTGCTGGCGAAGGGCTACATCGACGAGCAGCGCATGGGCGTCACCGGCGGCAGCTACGGGGGCTTCATGACCAACTGGCTTATCGGCCATAACAATCGCTTCAAGGCTGCCGTCACGCAGCGCAGCGTCGTCAACCTGGCCTCCGATTTCGGCAGCAGCGACTTCGGCTGGACGTTTGCCGACGACGAATTGGATACAACGCCCTGGGACGATCTGGATCGCTACATGGAGCGTTCGCCCATCAAGTATGTCAAGAATATGCGCACGCCACTGCTGATCCTGCACAGCGAGCAAGACCTGCGCTGCAATATCGAGCAGGCGGAGCAGTTGTTTGCCGCGCTCAAATGGCTGGGCCGCGAAGTCCTCTTCGTGCGCTTCGAGGGCCAGAGTCACGGCCTCTCGCGCGGCGGCCATCCAAAACTGCGCCTCAAACGCCTGCACCTCATCCAGGACTGGTTTGATAAGTACCTGAAACAGGAGGGGAGCTAACAGGTATGCAGGTTGCCTTTCTGGGTGGAGCGAGTGGTGTGGGGGCCAGTTGCGTAGCGATCGAGCTGGCCGATCAGTGGATTGTCGTCGATGCCGGAGTGCGCACGGGCAATAATGCGGATCCGCTGCCCGATCTGGCGCAACTGGAGGGCAAGGATGTACGCGCCATCTTTGTTACGCATGCCCACGCCGACCACATCGGCGCGTTGCCGCTGCTGCATCGCGCCTTCCCGGCAACGCCCATCTTCGCCTCACGAGGCACCATGCTGCTGATGGAAGTTATGCTTGCCGACGCGCTGCGAGTCATGGCGAAGCGGGCAGCAGAAGAGATGGAACTGCCGCTCTACCCGGAATCGCTGGTAGCGGGCATGCTGACACAGGTGCGACCGCTGCCGGTCGGCGAGTCGCTGACGCTGCCCATGCTGCCCGGCATCACGATTCAGGCCACTCGCGCCGGCCATATTGCCGGGGCCGTCAGTATCGCCTTTGAGGCGGCGGACGGCTCGATCGTTGTCTCCGGCGATATTAGCAGTACGCCGCAGCGTACTGTCCCAGGCGCGGTTCCCCCATCGCTCAAACGCTGCGATCTGCTGGTGCTGGAATCGACCTATGGCGCGCGGTTGCACCCCAACCGGCAGGCGGAGGAGCAGCGACTGGCGCAGGCTGTTGCCGGGGGGCTGGAACGCGGCGGCCATGTTCTCATTCCCTGCTTTGGCCTGGGTCGAGGGCAGGAAATCCTGCTGCTGTTGCAGGCGGCGCAGGAGCAGGGCCAGATTCCTGATTTCCCCATCTATGTTGATGGCCTCGTGCGCCGCGTCTGCACTACCTACCAGCTTATTCCCGAATTTCTCACGCCGCGCCTGCAACGACAGATTCGCAAGGGCTATCTCCCCTTCAGCGGGCCGAATATCAACTTTGTGCGCGATGAACGCGAGCGCGAGCGCATTCTGGCCGGTCCTCCTGCCTGCATTCTTTCCAGCAGCGGCATGCTCACAGGCGGCCCCAGCGTCTGGTATGCCGGTCGGCTGGCTCCTGACCCCAACGCCTCTATTCTCATCACCGGCTACCAGGACGAAGAATCGCCGGGCCGCAAGTTGCTCGACCTTGCCGAACAGAAACACACCACGCTGGAACTGGACGGGCAGCAGGTGCAGGTGCAATGCACGGTAGCGAAATATAGCCTGAGCGCGCATGCCGACGGCGGCGAGCTTGCCGCCTTTGCTGCCGCCCTCAGGCCGCGCACCGTCGCCCTCGTTCACGGCGATGAAGAGGCCCGCAACGCCCTGCGTTCCCTGCTGACCGATACCGAGGTTGTCTTGCCGCTCAACGGCAGCAGTCTGACGCTTGAG
The DNA here is from genome assembly GCA_035294125.1 of Ktedonobacteraceae bacterium. GTDB lineage: Bacteria > Chloroflexota > Ktedonobacteria > Ktedonobacterales > Ktedonobacteraceae > CADDYT01. Next base: position 204,293 of record DATGLM010000015.1, read on the forward strand.
GCGAAAAAGGCGAAAAAACGCGCGCAGGAAGAATCCACCGCTGCCGTGGTGGCGCTGCCGAAGGGCATTGGCGGCGGCAAAGAGTTCGAGTATCCCGATGTCGAGCGGCTCTGGCGCGCTGTCGTTGAAGTTCCTACACTGCGTATCGTCACGGCGCGCGAGCTGGCGCTGGTCTGGTATGGCGAGGCGACGGAGGAGACGACGGGAAGCATCCTCTATGTGCTGGCGCAGGATTACGAGCAACGCTACTTCATCCACCAGTCTGCTCTGGAAGAGGCGTATCGTGTGCGTGGGCAGCAGGAAGAACTGGCCGGCGATTTCCTGAGCGCCCTGCCCGGCAGCATCATTTTGCTGCTGGTCAGTCCTGAAAGCGCCAAGCCTGCCATCTGCCGTTCGATTGAGCCGGGGGCCGCCGTGCGCGCCTATCTGCCCAGAGGCGTCTCGCTGGAACGCACGCGTTTCCCTTTCTCCGCCATTCTTGAAGTGCTGGGACCGGCGCCGCAGGGTATCCTGCACTCCTATCAGAGCGCCTCGGCCTACCTGGCCGATCTGGTCAAGGCCATGAGACGCATCCGGCGCAACATCTCCGCGCACAGCCTGGCGCGTCAGTGCGAGGAAGATGTGGCCTATACGCTGTCAGACCTGTGCGCGATGGCCGGGCTGTTCCCGCAATCGCTGCATGACCGACTGGCGCTGGCAAAGGTCCTGCAACAGCATCCGCGCCTGTTTGTGCAGGACCGCGACCCCTTCGAGGGCGAAGGGCTGACACTCTACGGGCTGGCCCCGGAGTGGCGCGAGGCCCTTGAGGAACCGGAGGAATTCGAGAAGCCCGATCAGCACTGGATACTCTCCGTCATTGAACGCTACATTGGTTCGCCCCCGGATCTCTACCGGCGTAGCGTCGACCCGGACACCGGCGCGGTCGTGCTCTACTTCCACTTCCCGGAGCGCGCGCAGGAACGCTACGCTGAAGCCGTTGCCGCCGCCTCGGACGAGGCCGGAGTGCCAATTAGCTTCTCGCCCAACGCCCATCAGGGCGCGCTCGCCAGCGCCGCCCGCCAGTACCTGCCGCAAAGCCTGCGCGCTATGGCCACTCCCTCGATCTACTTTGATCGCTCTGTGGTCTCCATTCGCTGCATGGGGCAGGTGACAGAAGAGGACATTATTCGCGCCCAGACCAGATTTTACGAAAAGACCGGCTGGTACCTTGAGCTAGAGGGCGCGACAATCATACGAACAGCGTCACCCGCTCAAGCGCCAGAATATGCCCCGCTGAACGTACCTGTAGCGCCGTCGGTTAAGCCACCTGAGCCGATTGAGCCTGACATATCTCGTGAGCCTGCTGAGATTGATGAGCCTGATGAACCTGACGAGGTTGGCGAGTCAGATACAGTGGTTGAAACATCGCCTGTGCTGGCAGCCCCGTTGATCCAGCACGAGGCGATGCAGGTAGCGCAGCGCATGTTGAGCAGCCTTCCCGGCTATCAGAAGGTGGGGGTCGATGTATCAAGAGGCAGCTTATTGTTGCGTTTTCACTTCCCGCTTGCTGCACAGACGAAGTATGCCCCCATTTTTGAGGAGCTTGAGCGGAGGACAGGCTGGCGCGTGAGCGTGAATCCGGCAACAAACCAGCAGGCGCTGGCCGAAATGGCGCGCCAGGTGCTGCCTGCCGGGCTTGCCTGCGATGGCACGCCTTCGATTCGCCCGCAGCAACAGAAAGTAAGCGTGCAGTACGTGGGCAGCGCGGAAGCTGAGGCTATAGAGCAGGCCAGGCAACGTTTTCTGGATGAGACGGGCTGGCAGCTTGAACTGATCTCGCCTGAGAAGCACACGGCGCAGACGTCGGGGATGGTTCAGGGCGAGGCCATGTCGCTTGCCAGCGAGATGTTCCGCCAGGCCCCCGACTTCTATCGTGTGGGGGCCGATGGCAAAAAGGGCATTCTCTGGCTGCATTTCTACTTTCCCGACATCGCTCGTCAACGCTACAAAGAACAACTGGCCGATGTGGCCCACGCCACCGGCTGGCGCGTCTACGTCTACCCCTATGTGAATCGCGCCGCCCTCATCGACGCAGCGCGCCGCCTGCTCCCTGAAGGCATTGGCATCGACGGCAAGGCCACCGTCTATGAAGACAGCCGCACCCTGCACCTCACGTGTACCGGCCCGGTTGACGCTCAAACGAGAGAACGCATTCAGCAGCAATTTGCCGAGGAGACGGGCTGGACGTTTGACCTGCGCTCCCAGGCAGATGAATACCGCATCTCTTCGTTGCCATCAGAATTTTGAAACAGTCTTTGGCCTACCCGATGAGCGCCTGAGTATTCGCCAAGACGCCGCTTCTGGCGCCTGGCCGTATGTGAGTGGTGCGCTGCTTGCTGCTCGCAAAGTGCTGAAGGTAAGTGGGTTGGTGCGCCGATTGGATCGACTTCTTTTTTCTTGAGAGCGCGATGGCAAAAAGTCAGGGATGAATGCGAACTTCGGGGAGAATCATCGCAATTCAAGCCTTGACTTAATTAAGAAAATGCTTTATAATTATTATATGGATATGTTTGTCGCGCTTGCGGATCCTACCAGAAGGAACATCTTAGAATTGCTGGCTGGCAGGGGCGAGTTGCCTGCTACGGCCATCTACGAGCAGTTTGCTGTCAGTCCACAGGCGATTTCGCAGCATCTCAAGGTGCTGCGTGAGGCGAAGCTGGTGGAGATGGAGAAACGCGCGCAAAAGCACCTGTACCGCCTCAACCCGGAGACGCTGTCTCAATTTGAGACATGGGTTCAGCAGACAAGGCAGAGGTGGGAAGAGTCTTTTTAAACGTCGCGAAACCCTCTTCAGTCTCAAAGGAAGAGCTTGCCATCGCACAGGCCGTGAACACATTACACCCTTTCATTGTCTCGCGCCAGGAAGAAAAACTAGAGTGGGAGAATACAGAACTCCTCTTCAAGGCAATCATCGACCCGCAACTGATCCCGCAATGGTGGAGGCCGCGCTATCTCTCCACCGAGGTTGACAGGATGGACGTGAGACCCGGTGGAGAGTGGCGCTTTATCAATCGAGATGATCAGGGAAACGCATACGGGTTTCACGGTGTCTATCACGAAGTCCTTGCCCCCGAACGCATTATTGACACCTTTGAGTTTGAAGGGCTGCCGGAAGCGGGACATGTGGCCCTGGAGACGATGAAACTTGAGGCCCTGCCCGGCGGAAAAACCCGGCTCGTAACGCAGTCAGTCTTCCAGTCGGTTGCCGACCGCGATGGCGCGCTGCAGAGCGGCATGGAAACCGGCCTCAATGATACCCATGATCGCCTGACGGAACTGCTGGAAACGATGTCTCAATAACCTCTATTCTAGAGAACACAAAGATTGGAGAATCGCGTGGGAAAAGTTCTCTTTGGTCTTTCGATGTCACTGGATGGATTTATCGCCGACAAAAATGATGGTGTCTCGGAGGTGTTCGCCTGGATGGGAAACGGTACTCCCATCCACCTGGAACACATCCGCACGCTTGAGAGGCCGGGCGCAACACATCTCGCGTTGCGCGTGATCCGCCAATGAGACCATCCGCAGATGCGATTTGATCGTGCGCCGCGCACGATCAAATCGCATCTGCATCTCTTGTCATTTCTCCTCCTCTCTGCTACACTGTTCGCAGAATAGTAGTTTGAGAAAGGACAAATATGCCAGCACGTTCAGAAATCAAAGACACCCTGGCTGCTTCGGAAAAGGAAGTCAGCGCATATTTTGACGGGCTTAGTCAGGAAGACCTTGAGCGGCCATGCACGGCGAGTGGCGTTCCCGGCGAAGCTCCCTGGCGCGCCAAAGATCACTTTGCCCACCTCACAGCCAACGAGCAGGGGATTCAAACCTTGTTGCGCCTCACGCTCGCAGGTGGTTCTCTGCCAGAGAACATGACTCGTATGAACGCGGAGGAGCGGCTGGCCTGGGCGAACCAGCGCAATCAGACCTACGTCAATGCGCACCGCAATGACAGTATGGAGACGCTGCGCGCGAATCTTGCGGCAGCACGGCAGGAGACGCTGGCTCTGCTTGAGCAGTTCACAGACGAGCAACTGAGCGCGCCTGTATCTTCATCCTTTGTCAGGAATCTGACTGCTGGTGACCTCTTTGTCACGAATGCCCGGCATGCAAAGACCCATATCGCATGGATTGAGGAGGGATTGCGCCAGGGTTGAGGTGCGAGGATACGGGAGCGTTTTCTAATCCAGGGTCTCGAAAAGGAGTGTTTATGGATATCTGGCAACAGGTACTTGATTTTGAGCCTTTTCTTCGTTTACTGGATATTCAGGCGGAACTGCTCGGACCAGATGAAGTCGTACTGCGTCTTTCCCCGCGCCGGGAGATTTCTAATCACCTGGGCGGCCTGCATGGCGGCGCACAATTCACATTAGGAGAAACCACGGCTCTGACCGCTGCCGTGCTCTCGTTGGGAATGTCGCTCGATCAAGTGGCGGTGCTTACCAGGGGAGCGACAATTAGCTATCAAAAGACGGGTGTGGGTGATCTGGTGGCCCATGCCTGTGTCATGCACGAAGAACGCGAGGGTCTCCGGGCTACCTGGCAGACCCGAAGGCGTGCTCGCCTGAACGTTCCCGTTGAGGTTGCAGATGCATCAGGCCAGGTAGTCACCGTGCTTACCGTCGCGTGTCTCGTGTTGCCACGCTGATCGCTCCACCTGTAAGCGCGCATCCTTCGGCTTTTCTCCCCATACAGCCAGGATATAGTTCAGGCAAGCGAAGCCGTCGGAGAGCATATCCGCCATCGCTCGCTGGTACAACTGCTCGAATTCCTCTGTTGAGGAGACCACGCCAACCTTGAGGAAACGCGGTCGCGCCAGGATAAACATAGACCCTCAAGACCTGTTCAGGCGCGGGTAGGTGGTCGTAGCGGTCGGCGCTGAGATCGAAGGCTCTGGCTAAGTTGCTGCAACGCTTCCCCACGCGGTTACCATCTTCCACGTAGCGGCGAAATCCGGGTGGTGCATTTCAGTGAGCATCTGTTGATAGATCGCCTCGTAATCGTCAGGTAGACGTGTCCACTTGCGCAAGAATGGCAGTGCAGTGCGAAAAACTCGCGTCGAATCTTCAATAAAAAGCTCACCCTCAGGAGTGCCTGCGCGAAATTCCAGTGTATAGGTGCGTGTTTGCACCTGTTCAAGACCATGCTGGCGGAGCAGGAGTGGCACTTCACTCAGCGCACCTCTCCCATCGGGAGCAAAGGCGAGGCCCGCTTGATGGGCAGCCTGGACATTCAACAGTTGAAGGCGCATATGCGCAGGGCTATTGGACTCTGAACGCATCTCAGGTTCTGTGACCCGGACGATTCCGCCAGAGCGCGACACACGCTGGAATTCTTGTAGCAACTTGGGCCAGTCCCATCGGCGCAAGAAACTCGTGCCGAAGCGCAGATTGACCAGATCGAAGTAGCCTGTGGGAAATTCGAGCATGCGCAAGGCGTCCATGAGATGAAACTCCACTCGCTCCTGTACCGACTGGGCTTCGGCCTGTGCCTGCGCATAGTCCAGCAGGCGACCACTCCTGTCTACTCCCACCAGTTGTCGCATGTTCGGATAGGCTTTGGCCGCTTCAATCAGCCAGCCGCCAGTGCCACATCCAACATCAAGCACGCGCTGAAAACGCGCCGGGTCAGGTTGCTCCGGCAAGACGCCTCCCATGCTCGTAGTGATCATCCGGTCCTGCGCCGCTAAACGCCGCAGTTCATCTTCACCGGGTCCTTGCACAATGTAGGTGCTGGGATACTCGCGCCGCGAAGGGCCTGTGGGGGTGGACATAGTTCGCGCTCCTTGCTTCCTGCTTCTCGCATCCCATCACGTGGGGTGCTGTGACAAACTTTCTGCTTGCTCGGTTTGATTATACCTGAGAGGAGAGCGTTTGTCGAGTGCGCTGCGCCCGCTGTCTACCAGAGTTGAGGCAAGCCTGGCTGTGACCTTGACCCGTTTTCGAATCAGGGTTGTATCCGCAGCACGGAAGTTGCGGGAGAGCCACCAAATCGGGGGAAGGTCACTTTGCTTTATCGCTTAAATGCGAAGGCGCTTGCCGCCGGACGATAAGGGCGAATCATCCACACAGGGCGGCGCAACCCGTCCGCCCGGCGAGTCTGTGGTCGGGTCATGGCGAGCCACTGTTCATAGACCTGCTGCGCCTTGCATCGATCAACAAAGATATCGCCGTAGCGGTCTTCTGCGCGAGCCGGTTCAACCGTGACCTTCTGGTGCCAGCAATGCATGCCACTCACCGGATCAGGATGTACCCCAAATGTCAGGTTCTGATGCACCCCGGTCTCGCGCCAGAAGATGCGAGCGGAGTCCGGGTCCTCGCTCTCATAGGGCCGGACTCCCTCCACCTGTCGCATACGCCAGTTCCCGTCTTGTTGCCGCCCCAGTACGACGAGGGCGGATGTCCAACGATCCACGCCTGTGCTCGTCGCCAGTCGCCAGCGGCCCAGGTGGTGTGAGCAGGCCACCACACCCGGACGGATGCCCTCAGTAATCCAGGCGCGATTAATATAGTAGCCAATCTCCGTCGTTACCCGCACCAGATCACCCGTCTGCACGCCTATGCGTTCGGCATCGAGTGGATGTATCCAGACAGGATTGGCATTGGAGATCTCGTTGAGCCATTTGGCATTGCCTGAGCGGGTATGGATCAGCGTGGGCAACCGGAAGGTGGGAATGAGCAAGTATTCGCCCTGTTCGTGGTGGATGTTGGAGGGATGGACATGGCTACGAATATAGCTCGGGATAGCATATTCTGACCACCCCCAATCCTTGAGTGTTGAGGAGTAAAACTCCAGTTTGCGCGAAGGTGTCGGAAATCCTTCGCACGCCTTGCCATCGACCATGACGCCGATTTTCGCGCCCTCACGAGTAATGATACCCGTCCGTTCATCGATCTCCGCGCCTTCCAACTGAGCGGAGGTTAACTCGCGCTCATTGAGGGTCAGGACAGGTGCCTGTTCCTGTGGAATGGCAAAAGCCCCGTATTTCTGCATGTACGCCAGTGGCGTCAAGCCCTCTTTGCTGGCAGCTTCCGGCAGGCCGGGAACGCTGTGTTCAAAGATCCAGCGGTAGTATTCGGTAATGGTCAGCTTCTCACCGGGCCGGTAGGGTGACTCGAAGTACTTGCGAATACCCAGGCTGCCATCGGGGTCGATGCGCCAGGACAGTTCAATCCAGAACTCGTCCTCTTCCCATACCTCGCCGGGATTGGCCTGGTAGGTGTACTGTACCGGCTCGCCATGCCGTTCCCTGTAGACGCGCAGCACCGGCTGGCGGAAGCCGATCCAGCGGCCCGCGTGCGTCTCCTGGCTCATCAGGTCGTGCCGCTCGCTGGCGTGTCCCATCGGCAGCACATAGTCAGCATACCAGGCGGTCTCGTTCCAGGTCGGCGTTAAGGCGGCATGCAGTTCGATCTGCTGCTCGTTGGTGAGCGCCTCGATCCACGCTGTGCCGTCCGGGTTGGTCCAGACCGGGTTGTAGACGCGGGTGAAGTAGGCGGAAAGCTTGCCACGTCCCTCTTTTAAGAAGTAGGGAAGCAAGATGCTCATTTCGTAGTTGGCAAGTGGATACTCCGGAGGGTAGAGTAACTCGTTCCACACGTCGGGCAGGCTGGGTTTGAGGAAAGGCGCGGGAACAAACTTGTTCCAGCTATAGGGTGCGGTTCCTCCTGGCGTGCCGATGCTGCCCGTGAGAACCGAGAGGAACCAGAGCGCCCGCGAGACCTGCCAGCCGCCGAGATTGCCCGCAGTGGCGGCACGCCATGTATGGGCGGCAAATGCGGTTCCGGCGTGACCAATCTGGCGAGCAATATCGACAATTGTCTCCTCTGAAAGTCCACTTTCTTTCGCGGCAAAAGCAGGCGTATATTCAGCATAGAGGTTAACCAGCAGCTCGATGAAGCGTTCGAATGTCTGTGGCTCGTCCGCATGCTCAGCCGCCATGTACTGCTGCCAGTTGACCCAGCGCCGCATGTATTCCCGGTTATAGAGTCCCTCGACGAGGATGATGCGCGCCATCGCCAGCAGAACTGCCGCTTCCGAACCGGGCCAGGTCGGCAGCCAGTAATCGGCCATGCTGGCCGTGTTCGAGAGCCGAGGGTCCATCACCGCCAGCTTCGCCCCCTTCATTTTTCCCTCGATGATGCGCTGGGCGTGGGGATTGAAATAGTGTCCGGTTTCTAGATGCGCGCTGATGAGCAAGATGAAGCGAGCGTTGGCATGGTCGGGTGAGGGTCGATCAATCCCACACCAGATGTGGTAGCCGAAGCGCCCAGACGACGAGCAAACATTGGTATGGCTGTTGTGTCCATCGACGCCCCACGCGCCCAGAACGCGCTCCATGTAGCCATCGTGTCCCGGTCGCCCCACGTGATACATCACCTCGTCGCGACGGTTCTCGACAATGGCGGCGCGAATTTTGTCGGCAAAGGTATCAAGCGCCTCGTCCCAGGTAGTACGCTCCCATTTGCCCTCTCCACGCTTGCCGACCCGTTTCATAGGATAGAGAATGCGTTCCGGGTCGTGGATTTGATTGATGGTGGCCGGGCCCTTCGCGCAGTTGCGTCCCCGGCTGCCGGGGTGATAGGGGTTGCCCTCGAAACGCCGGACGTCTCCTGTCTCCTTATCAATATAGGCCATCAATCCGCACGCTGCTTCACAGTTGAAGCAGATGGTGGGAATAATTTCGTAGTGTTTCTCCACTTTGCGCGGCCACGCTTTCGCGTCATATTCCACCCAATCGTGCCAGCGCTCAGGTGGCGGACAGGAAGCCAGGTCGCGCACCGTCATCTGTTCTCCATTCGGTGCCATCGGTTGTGGTAAGCGTGTTTCTGTCATCTCTCTCTCCATCTTCAGGTACAATCTCTTTCGTTTTTCATGTCAGTATCGTGGGAGCCGTTCATGCGTGACACTGCTGCGCTAACTGAGCGGCACTACCTGCCCGGCTACGACAAAACAATGCTCGTAGGCGAAGAGACCAACCAGTGCCAGCAGACCAGCCAGCGCGGTCAGCACAGGCTGAAGAACGGGCAGCAGCAAGGCGAGAGCCAGCAGCGTAACAGGGATGAGCGAACCGGCGACAAAGAACAACCCCCAGAAGACCCTGGTCAATCTCTCCCCTCTGAACATATAGTGCGCCGCCGCTGCCACGTGACTGTTGGCGTGGGAGCCGAAGACTTCCACAAAGACCAGCAGGACGTGAACCACGATAGCGCAAAGTAAGGTAAGAGTGAAGAATGGGATCAATGGAGCGCCAGCAGCGAGCGCCCCGGCAAGGACACCAGACGCGGCTGCACCCGCCAGCACCGACTGAACCAGCAGGATGGGCAGCAACAAAGGACTTTGCCAGAAATCGCGCCCCTCGGCCTGACCAAACAGAAATGCAGTGTAGCCAGCCGCCGCCAATCCGAAGAGGGCGGCAGGAAGAAGTAGCACATGTAGAAGGGAGAAGAAGCCGAAGAGGGCGGCTCCAAACCAGAGCGCTTCGATCAGGCCAAAGATCGCCAGAATAGCGCCTCCCCAGACGAGCCAGGAGGTCGGATTCGCCTTCAACACAAGATAGAGGAAACGTTCAGGACGCTTGAGGTCGGCAACCAGCAGCACCAGTGTGAGGGCAATAAAGAAACCACCAATAACAGGAGCGCCGATACCCAGCAGGGCGTTCATGGAACCGCTCAAATTGCCGTATAAGCCATAGAGCGCCACTGCCAGCGCAGCCACGATCATGGCCCCGGCCCCCAGTGACTTTGTTCCCAGGTAGGCTGAAACCATCCAGCCCCACGGCGCTCGATTCTTCGGCGTATCGTAGACGAGATGCGCCTCAACCTGGGCGCTCCGTTCAGGTTCTGCTGGATGGTATGGTTTGAGCGGGTGAAGAGTCGTGGGGGGGCGCAGCGACTTACCAGCATCAATCGCGCTTTCGTTCTCGTGATGGGGCTTGAGAAGAGTACTCCACATGGTCATGTGCGGCAGTTCCTCGACCGCCGCTTCTGGATTGATGGCGGCCTCCTCGGCCCCTAAATAATACACATTGGGACCTGTTCCCTGCTCCGGCTTGCGCACGCGCACCGGTTGCCGGGCAAGCAACTGTGCGATCTCCGTGTTCGGATTATGCATATCACCGGCAATGATGGCATGCTCCGGGCAGACAACGACGCAGGCTGGCTCCAGCCCAACCTCGGTGCGGTGGGCGCAGTAGTTGCACTTGGCGGCAGTATGCGTATTGGGGTCGATATAGAGCGCATCGTAGGGGCAGGCCTGCATACAGGACTTGCAGCCGATACAGCGGCTGGAGTCGAAATCGACGATGCCATCAGCCCGCTTGTACAAAGCTCTGGTAGGACAGATAGCAACGCAAGGAGCATCATCGCAGTGATTGCAGCGGTTGACGAGAAAATAACGGCGCGAGTTGGGAAACTCCCCCTTCTCGATGTACTTGACCCACGTCCGGTAGACGCCGATGGGAACGTCGTGTTCAGCTTTACAGGCGACTGTACAGGCATGGCAACCGATACACTTGCGCTGGTCGATCACAAAGGCGTATTTGGTCATCAATGCTTCCCTCTTGTAGTGCAACAGAAACCTCTGGCGAGATGTCTCTGCTGTACAGATAGAAAAATCGGTGTCTTTCTTGTCAGTGTACGGAAGAAATGGTCATTTGTCTAATTTATTTCTCTCATGCTCTGCATAAGGATTTATTTATGATAACGGTACTGCCGTGCATAGGCCATAAAATCGCGTGCCAGAGGTCCAAAGTACTTTCCCTCCCGATAGAACATGACGAAAGCTCGCTTCAGTTCCAGGTCGGAGATGGGGATAGCACGCAGGTCGCCTGCCGCAACCTCTCGTATCACCGCCGCACTTGAGACAATACCCACGCCCAGATTGGATTCTACTGCCTTTTTGACCGGCTCGGTTCCCTGGAAGTGCATCGCTATTTTCAGTGTGTAACCGCGCTCACGAACGGTTTGTTCAATGAACTGCCGGGTACGCGAAATACTCTCTGGTACGATAAAGGGCAAAGTCACCACCTGCTCAAGCGTCAACGAGGATTGTGAGGCCAGGGGATGGCGTGGGGAGAGGATCAGGGTGAGCGTATCTACGCCGATCTCCTCAACCGTTAGCTCAGGCTGGACGATGGTGCCGCAGGCAAAGCCCAGGTCGATGATGCCCTGCCGCGTCCGCTCGATCAAGCGATCGGTCGCGTCAATCTGCAGGAGCAGTTCGCTATCGGGATGCTGCTCTTTATAGGAGGCCAGCAACGGAGGAACAATGTACATGCCGCCGGTGGTGTTTGCCGCCACCACGAGCCGCCCACGGACCGCCCCTTTCAGTTCTGCCAGCACGCGCTCGGCCTCGGCCTCAGCGTTGAGCATGGGCAGCGCGCACTGGTAGAGTGCCTGTCCCGCCTCTGTCACCACGAGCTGCTGTTTGACACGCTCCAGCAGTTTGACCTGTAAGCTGCGTTCCAGAGCCTGAATCTGAAGGCTGACCGCTGGTTGCGTCATAAACAGGGCTTCAGCCGCCTTTGTATAATTGCGGTGCTCGACGACGCTACAGAAGATGCGTAGTTGATGCAGGTTCATGTGATGGAACTCTACTCGTGTCTCTCAGGCGGAAGCATTTTCACTGGAGTTGCCTCAACCATTGTTTCTGTGCCTCCAGCGCCTGAGTAAAAATTGCGGCGTCTGGTGGATCGAGGAGCAGTTCAGGCTTCCCGGTGGGGGGCAAGCCGTCGGGGAAACGAAGCTGGATACGTGCGGCCTCCGACTGGCTGGCCCAGACGTAACAGGTTGGGGCTGGTATCACGGCTGGCTGGAGATCGTTCAACCCGAATACTGCCAGCACGGAAGCGGCGGCAGTCCGTCCCTGGGCTTCTGCTACCCCTGCCGCTCGCGGCAGCGGAGTAGCCGCAACATCTCCTGCCACCCAGATCATGTCCATCGCCGTTCGCTGGTGAGCATCGACCTGTACCAGCGCTCCATTACCCGGCAGCGTCTTCAGCAGAGCGGGCCGGCGATGTGGGGGAATAAAGAGTCCCAGGTCATAGGAGCACTGCCGTCCATCCGTTGCGACTAGCAGCCCATCCCGGCAGGCGGCGCTCTCAAGGTGGAAAGCCGTTTGGAGCATGACGTTGCCCCCGCGCAGCAACGCTTCCAGAAAGTTCGCCGCGTCATCACCTAAAGCCTGAATGGGACGTGCCTCCGGTGTGACAAGGACTACCTCGACCGCCTGATTGCGCTGCTGAAACAAGGCTTTGAGGGCAAGGGCGAGTCCATAAGGCGCTGGCGGGCAACGGTACGGCAGGGAGGTGATCGCCACCACGACGCGGCCTCCAGTGAATGACTGCACAGCCTGTCGTGCCTTCTCCGCACCGTCGAGTTCCCACACCGCGAAATTGCGTGTTCCGGCTGGAATGGCTGTAGTATCAGTCACCAGACCGGGAGCGGCAATAAGAGCATCCGCGTTGAGAACCGTGCCATCGGCCAGATAAACGCGACCGCTCTCCAATGCGATCACATCTCCTGACACAACCTGCGTCCCTGGCAAGGCGATTTGGTGACGGTAGAGTGAGATAGGTTTCATACCGAGAAGAACCGGAAGAATGCCAGGCAGAAAGCTTGCCAGGCCATCACGCTGAATAAGAGTTACGCTGACCTTTCCGCTTCCGGCAAGATGGCGTGCCGCCGCTAAGCCCGCGGGTCCTGCCCCAATAACCATGACTCCTGCTTTGCTCATAGATATCTCTCCTCTTCTCTCACCAACACCGAGCCACCCCATATTACGCCCTGGCTTTTTGAGCTTCTCGATTCGTATTGTTACATAAAGGATCGAAGGTAAACAAGAGCAATCAACTCCACTGATTGCTCAAAAACACAGCCTGTACCCAGGAAGAAGGGTTATGTATGCAATAACTGCTGATATCCTTCCTGAGTACAGGGCATAGAGGCAGCGCTCGTCAAACCTTTCTCAAGCGATGCCAGATCATGGAGCCAGGCGGTCATTTTTGACTCCCAGAGGGAGTTCCTCTCCTATCTTGAAGATCAAGGGGCGGCGGACAGGAGGAGATCGCACTGGGGATAACCCCCCCTTGCAGCAGCCAGCCAATAATACTATAGGTTGTGTCGACGGCCTTTGACGGCTGTGACCGATCAACTGGCTCGGAAGGAAGGGATACCAGGTGTATCTCTCCCTCACCAGGACGCTTTGCCTGCATAGACTCTTCTCCTGAGAGTTACGGGTGCGCGTGGGTCGCCTGGTCGTGCAATGAAAACAACGCGCTGTCCGGGTCTGTGCTGGTCGGTAAGCCCCGTGCCATCCAGTCAGGGACGCCCCCCTGCACAGCCACCACCTCGCGTCCGGTCGCGGCGATGATGCTGGCCGCGATCTCAGCGCGGTGGCCGCTGCGACAGATGGTCACTAACGGACGATCACGCGGGAGTTCATCGAGATGTTGGGGGAGATCACCGACGTGAAAATGCAAGGCGTCAGGGATATGTCCTTCGCGCCACTCATCGTCGCGGCGCACGTCCACCACGATGAACGGGCTATGCTGCTGCCAGCGTCTGTACAGCGTATCGACGTCGATGCGCTCAAAGCGTTCTACAGGCAAGGCTGCCGCCTTCCATGAGGCAATGCCGCCTTGCAGATAGCCCTGAGTCTGTTCGTAACCGATACGCACCAGCTGGACAACAGCCTCGCGACGGCCCTCCTCGTCCTCAATGAGCAGCATCAAGGGAACGTTGAAAGGTAAGAGCCAGCCCACGTAGGTGCCAAAAGAGCTATCCAGTTCGATATTGAAGGAACCAGGCACATGCTCCCTCGCAAAGGCATCACGGGGGCGTCCATCGACGAGTGGGATACCCGCGCTCATGCGTTGCCGCACCTCCTGGGGGGACAGAGCGAGCAGATCAGGCAGGCTGCCAAGGATGGTCGGCCCACCCTGATTGATGCCGTGCATGTAGTTGTAGTAGCGGGGGTAGGCGCTATAGCCAGCTATTTGCCGCCTGACGAAATCCTCCTCGCCCTTCGCCTGAGCGGCAGGGTTGACCAGACGTTCCTGTCCAATGGTTGTGCTGCGAGCAGGGGAAACGGCGCTGGCGGCGCAGAAGGAGCCAGCGCCATGTGTGGGATAGACCAGCACGCTATTGGGCAGCGTCTCCAGCAGTCGGCGCAGGGACTGGTACTGCTGGCGCGTCAGCGTAAGGGTCAGACCGGCGCCAAGCAAGTCGGTGCGGCCAGCGCCGCCAACAAGCATACTACCTCCGCTGAAGACGGCATAGGGGGCAGTACTCTCTGGCTTGTAGAGGACGTAACTGACATGTTCAGGGGTATGACCGGGAGTTGCCATGACCTGAAAGCTCAAATCTCCTACCTGGAAACGATCCCCATCCTGGATAGGCTGATGCTCGTAGGCCAACTGCGCCCCGGCGCTGGCAACAATCGCTGCGCCAGTCTGTGCCGCCAGCTCGCGTGCGCCAGTCACATAATCATTGTGGATGTGGGTTTCCAGAATATGGGTAATGCGTGCGTTCGCTTGCCGCGCAGCCGCCAGATAAATCTCCACGTCCCGACGTGGATCAACAATAGCGGCCATGCCACTCGCACCGTCAGTCACGAAATAGGATTGGTGACCCAATCCATCAAGAAAGAACTGTTCAACCTGCATCGCTGCGCCTCTTTGCCGCCATAAGTCGCGATGGTGCCTGCGTGCGGCTATCTCTCCAGGCACCACCAGCTTCATTGCCTCTCAACATTGCCTCGAACACTCTAAAAGAGTATAGTCTATACAAAGAGATATGTCAATATGTCGTCATAACGTATTATATTATCATACTCGATTCTACGGTATCCATTTCCCTTCCCATTACCATCGCCAGGAGCCTGGCGTTGCTCGCCTCAAACCCTTTGTACACCGGTTGCCATATGCTCTTTTCATTGCGTATAATGAGAGGGTAATATATGTCAACATAACATCATAATAAGTGAGTGAGATAGAGGAAAACTATGGTGATGCAGCAACTGACGCCGGGACCGATCCCGTTATATCATCAGATCAAGCAGATAGTGCATGCAGAGATTGAGCGCGGAGTCTACCATCCCGGTGACCGTCTGCCAACAGAGATAGAATTGATGCAGAGATATGGCGTCAGCCGCATTACCGTACGCCAGGCCCTTGATGAGTTGGAAACCGAGGGGGTGATTGTGCGTCGTCATGGTAAAGGGACCTATGTTGCTGAGAAACGAATCGAGCACGATCTGGTGCGGCTGACCGACTTTGTCGAGGATATGGAACTGGCCGGTCTCTCTCCCTCTTCTCAGGTTCTCGCGTTTCTCCATGAGCTTGCCAGCCAGGAAGTGGCCGAGGCGCTGACCCTGGCGGAAGGTGAGGAGGTGGTACGGGTAGACCGGTTGCGTCTGGCTAATGGGCGTCCTATTGCTTATGATACAACCTGGCTTCCGCTGCGTTTCGGTTTGCTGTTGTCTGAAGACGCCTTAGCCCACGAAACCATCTACCATATCCTGGAGACGCGCTATACCATTCCGGTCGAGGCCGGAACCTTCCACATTACTGCCGTCAGTGCCAGTGCCGAACAGGCCCAATTACTGGAGATCGCTCCTGGCAGCGGGCTTCTTTTGATCCAGCGCGTCTCCTACACGATAGGAAATGTTCCCGTCTACATCCAGCGGCGTTACTATCGTCCTGACCGCGTGAGCTATCGCGTCACCTTACAACGTCATGGGAATGCCATGGGTGGTATGACGGCCATCAGTGAACTGCGCCCTGTTTTTACCGAACAGCCCCCACCCGGGCAAGGAGCGGAATGATGTCTTCTCCTCAACCCCCGCTTTCCACTTCGTCGCAAGCTTCATCTCTGGAACAGTCAAAGGTGGTTTCCAGGAAGCGCGAGCGAAGGGCGTTCTCGATGGCCTCGCGCACGATGAGCCAGGGCAGGGGCTTGCCTTTGTCGAGAGAGCGTTGGCAACGTCCAGCGCCATTGCGGTCTCACCGCTCCACGCCTCCGGCAGGTTTGCGGGCAGGAGGTCGCGCTGCGGGATGGGCTGCGGCGGGCGCCGTAAGGTTGCCTCTTCGGTGAGCAGGTCAGGTGGCACGTCCTCGCCGTAGAAGCTGGCGCGACCGGCCAGCAGCCAGAGGCGTTTCTCTTTGACGGCAGCCTGCACTGCCGCGTTGATCACCTCGCGGCTGGCCGATGGGATGGCGAGCGGCTCTGAGTAGCCCTCTTTCTGGAGAGAGCGGACGCGACCGGCGAAGTAGGCGTACAGCTCACGCAGGGCGAGTTCGTCGCCTTGCCACAGGTCCGGCAGCGCGCCGGGAACCAGCAGGGCGAGGGCGAAAGTGCGCAGCACGCCGCCCAGCAGAGCGTCTTCGTCGCGCTCGTGTTCCTCTTCGCCATCGACAAGCTCTTCTTCGTCGGCAGTCCTGCTATCCAGCGCATCCTTCTGCTGATCGAGCGTCCGCTGCAACTACTGGATGGCACGACGAATGAATGTGCGCAGACCCAGAAAGAAGAACAGAGCGGTCCAGATCAGCATTCCTCCAAAGGCCCACAGAAAGCTCATATGCGGGTCCGCTGTCATCGTAGCGCGGAGCAGCTCGCTCATATAGGTCTGTGGATCGAGCAGAGCAATGGACTGGAGTAGCGGTACCGGTGCGAGAGCCGCCCAGGGAAAGTAAACACAGCCCAGGAATGACATGGGAACCAGTAATACGGTGAACACAATGTTAGATTGCGCCCCCCTTGTGGCGCTACCGATGAGCAGCCCCAGCGCAGACATCGCCAGACTACTCAAAAGGAGGGTAATCGCCAGTAACCAGTACGAATGGATATCCACGTGATAGAGAGCCGGGCCGAGGATCACCCATGCGAGCGGGAAGTACAGCACCGCGCAGGCAAAGGATTTGAGCGTTCCGGCGAGTATCTTCTCAATCCCCACAAGCCAGACAGGAATAGGAGAGAGCAGGCGGTCTTCAATCTCCCGTGTGTAGCTGAATTCGGCGATCAGGGGAGCGGATACCGACTGGACACTGAAGGAGAGAATGACGCTTCCTAAGATTCCTGGCAGAAGCACCTCAACGAAGGAAGCGGGTATGCCGCCGATAAAAGATTGCACGCGGCCCAACGCGAAAAGGAGCAGCGCAGGCTGGAGCAGCAGCAGGGAAGCAGTAACGTGAAACTGCTTGCCGGCCACAAGCATCTCTCGCCGGAGCATGGCAAGCAGCGTTACGGTTGCAGAAGACAGGGTAACACGCTGCGACTGATTGCCTGAGGCTCTATCCAGGGCAGCAGGACGTGTAGGAAGAACAGCACTCATGCTCTCAACTCCCTTCCGGTAAGAAAGATAAACAGATTCTCAAGACTGGGCCGGGACAGGCGAATCTCTCGTACTTTCACATGGGCCTGGCGCGCCGCGCAAACAATGTCGTCGCTGATATCTTGCGAAGAGGTGTAGAGTCGGAAAAGGACTCCTTCCTCTCTGGCGCTGTGTTCGCGGGTCCCGTCGGGAAGTTCTACCTGCTCCGCGCCGAAAATCTCACGCAGGTCGGCCAGAAATGTATCGACTGCTTCCTGGTTACAGGGAGCGATACGAACTTCCAGACGCGAGCCGCCCGGAACCATGCTTTTCAGCCTGTCAGGGGTGTCAAGGGCAAGGAGCCGCCCGTGATCGATAATCCCGACTCGATGGCAGAGCTTATCCGCCTCTTCCATGTTGTGGGTGGTGAGAATAACCGTTGTGCCGCGTTTGTTGGCGTCAACAATGGTGTCCCAGACAAACAACCTGGACTGTGGATCGAGGTTGGCAGTGGGTTCGTCCAGGAAAAGAATCTGCGGATCGGTCATGAGGGCGCGGGCGATCATAATGCGCTGGGCCATCCCACCGGAGAAATGATTGAGCTTTTGTTGCTTCCAGTTGGACAACCCCAGCCGCTTCAGCAGTTCATCCGCACGCCGTTCTCGCACTGCGCGCGGCACACCGAAGTACGCGGCATGAAAGATGAGATTTTCGCGAGCGTTCAATTCGTGATCCAGATTCGGGCGCTGCGCTACCACCGCGATATTCTTTTTCACCGTTGCGGGCGCTTTGCTCACATCCCAGCCGACAACACAGACCTGCCCTTCACTGGGACGAATGCGTGTGGTGAGAATACCAACAGTGGTTGTTTTGCCCGCGCCATTTGGTCCCAGCAGACCAAAGATTTCGCCCGCTTTTACCTTGAAACTGATACCGGCAAGAGCCGGCACCGGTACCCCGGCAAACCGCTTGACGAGGTTGCTGACCTCAATAGCCGCTGGTCCCGCCTCTTGCGACGCTCCATGCTCCATGCCTGTATCGCGCAATGCCTCCCGGGTTGGTTCGATGCTTGAAGGAGTCCCTTCGGCTTTGCCTTTAACCTGTGCCATAAGCTTGTTCCTCTTTCCTGATGAGAGATACCTCTTCCCATGTGTACGTGACGGCAAGATCAGGGGCAGTAACTCTTCTTGCCAGCAATACTATAGCAGGGATGGCCTGAAGACCGTGTAGCAACTTTGTTGACAAAAACGATGACAGAGACACAAAAGAGCGGGAAACGGTTGTTTGAGCAAATGATAGCCGACCACGATCACATCACGAGTGTCAATAGACCACTGACAGAGCAGCAATGCCTGTCATGGTAATATCCCCTCAGCATAGTAGGAGATTCAGCCGGGAAGAGGGAGGTTTGAGATGAGTGCTTTCGATCAATCGTGGCACAGTATCCATATCTACTACTACGATGTAAACAAAGACGCGCTGTTGCTAGACTGTGTGCGTCCACTGATCGCAACGCTCTATAAACGAGGTTGGGCAGATCGAAGCTACTTCACCCGTCACTGGCAGGGTGGGTCTCACCTGCGGCTGCACGTTCATGCAGATCATGCCCTCTTTGAGAGCGAGATCGCTCCTTGCGTCGTCGGTGAAGTGGAGGCGTATCTGTATGAGCATCCCTCCGGCGGCAGCTTTACGAGTGAAGAAGCTGTACGTCAGTATCAGCGCCGAAGCAATATGACGCTTGAGCAGCTTGCTTACGTTGCCCCCGTCCCGAATAATTCTCTTCACCTCGCTCCCTACAGGCAACCGGTCGGCATTGGCTCACCAGAGTTGGCGTGCTTCCTGGAGGACTATTACGGAGAAACAACTGATCTCGCTTTCACCATTATCGAGCAAACGCGCAATGATTATCGTGGCCGCCTCAATGCCTGCTTTGATCAGCTTGTTGCCTTCGTCGCGGCAGGGTCGCTCATTCCCCTGGCAGGTGCCTATATGTCCTACCGTTCCCACGCGGAAGCCTATATTGTCTGTGAGCCAGACGTAGAGGAACCTCGACTCCGCCGCAGGCGTTTTGAACGGGCGTTTCATGAGCGGCATGACGCCGTAATGCGGCGCATCACCTTCCTGCTTGATGCTCTCAATGCCGCACCTGAGCGACTGGCAAACTGGCTCCCCCCGCTGATTGCCCTGCACCGGCGCTATGGCGAAAAGGCGCTGCAGGGAGTCCTGGAAGGGTCCTTCAGACTGAATGGAAACAGCCATTCCAGGGAATACCGGCTGAGCGCAAGCGACTTTCACGCGGCAGTAGCTACGAATCTGGCCGTGAAACAGCATCAGAACAGCCCGTATGTTCTTGCTCAGCGTATCGTTCTCAACTTCCTGTATCTTCATCTAAGCCGACTTGGCCTGTTGAACGAGGATCGATACCTCCTGGACTATTACATCGCGGGAGGTATCGAGGAGCTATGTCATATTTCTCCCGTTGATGTCATTCGTAACTTCAAGGGATTCGCGCCGGGAACTCCCAGTTGATCTGCGTACCTCTGGTAGAGCAGGTAAAGCAGGCAAACTTCTTCGCGCGGAAAAATTCCCAGCCGATTGCTGAGCATGTGGGTGTACGAAACCAGGATGGAGGGAAGAGATGTCGTCAACAACCCTGCACGCTCCAGTTCGTTGAGCGCTCTGACCCGTTCTCTGATCTCTGCTAGCCATGCCTGTACAATCGGTTGCCAGACAGCTCTGCCGGGGTGAGCGGTCGCAGGGGCATCTACAGGGATGAGACGGGATAGCGCCAGGTGGTACCGTTGATACTCGTTGGCGAATCTGCGTAGATGTTCAGGGGTCAGCCAGGGGGATGACAGCCAGTGAGCCAGCTGGCTGCCAAAGGACGCCAGTTTTTGTTGAGCGGAGAAGCCCTGCGCCTCCGCCGTTGCTTCCATGAGCAGGAGCAAGGCATTCTGGCGCGGACCAATCCCCGCCCGTTCGTTTTCAAGAACGTGGAGAGCAAGGTAGCTGGATTGCTGGAAATGCTGCTCGCTGATGCACAGCCCTTCCAGCCCTCCATAGCGGTCGGTTTCGGGTTCGTAGCGATCATACTCATACGACGGCACCGGACGCGCTTTGCTGTCTGGCCAATGGGGCTGCCAGTCGGGGTCATCCAGACGCGCCGGATCGTGGTCGCCTGGTTCAATAAGCGTCAGGCCACGCCGGGCAAAAAAACGTCCAATCTGGTCGTTCAAGTATGGCTGCACCCGCTTAGAGAATGCCTGCCGCTCGCCGTACAGGCGTAAGCGCAGATGATAGCCACCTTCGACATAACGGATGAAAAAGAAGCGCGAGATGAGGCCATGGAGCCGTAACGCATCCTCCAGCGGACGAATCAGGCCCAGGACAACGTCATCACCCATCACTTGCGGACAGTAGATTCTCACGTAAAGCCAGCCGAGATGCAGTTCTTCTTGCATGCTGGAGGGGCTGCTTGCGGCATTGGCCCGCTCAGGAAAGGGTGAAGGTATAAGATGAGCCATAGCTGTTTTGCCTCTCTCTGCGCTGCTTTCGTGTGCCTGACGTGCGCAGGCAGGTTTTCGACAGCATATCCTCTTCTTCATCTGCCTCAATCAGTCCCAACCGGGTAGCCCGCGTGATGGCTTCGGCCTTGTTTAGCGCATTGAGCTTGCTCAAGACGCGATACCAGTACGTGCGAACGCTGGATTCACTCAGATACAGGGCGGCGGCGATCTCCTTACTGGTTTCTCCTCTGGCAACCCGATTGAGAATCTGGCGCTCCCTCTCTGAAAGCAGGCGGGTTACGCGAAGAACTGCCTCATGCCCGGCATCGTCAAGCTGTTGACGGCGCAATCTGGTTACGTCCTCCTCGAACCAGAGCCCGCCCAGCGAGACGACATGCAGCGCCTGGCGAAAGGTCTCGATGGAGACGGAGGTATACACATAGCCACGAGCGCCGCTTGCGAAGGCAATATGCGTGCAGGTTTGATCTACTCGATCGGCGAGAACGATCACGCGAGCAATGCCACAGAGGGAGCAGAGGATCGTCTCCATTGCCTCCTGCCGCTCGCCCGTCAGAATGTCCATATCTACAATGATCACGTCGGGTACCGGCAGGGCTGGGGGATCGAGGGGACACGGGAGCGTCTGCTCAACGCTTTGTAGCGTAAAACCGCTCCCTTCTCCACAGATAGAGCGCAACGCTACCTGATAGAGTTCACGGGGACTAAATAAAGAGATACGAACGCTGGTTGTGGCTGCTCTGTTACAGGGAGCACCAATATCTGGCTGTGTCATGTGTAATGTCATCTTGCTTCATCCTCCGGGGTTTGCCGACTGCCTGGTGAAAGATAGGCAAGAACGGCCTGGCTGAATTCGTGCAGATCATGAGCGGTTATTCCGAGGAGAATCGCCTCTTCCCGCTCTGTCAACTCAAAACCTCGCGCTTTCGCGGAACCAACCGGGTCTGCTAAGAGTTGCCGACAAAATGTCTGGTCAACGATTGCCAGACCAAGCATTTCATTGATACTTTGCCAGGACATCATCAACCTCTGAACTAGAATCGCGCTAAGCGATGCGCTAACCTCTTCACTTAAAACCAGGGATAGGGTTCGAGGAGGGCGCCGGACAACACAATGAAGAGAATTGCGCCAGCCAGCACGAAGCTGATGGAATACACGAAAACGATATACCTGGACAACGACGAAACGATGGAAGTTCTGAGACAGGACAACATATACTTGTTTGCTCCTTTGCTTTCCAGGCATGACAACGGTCTCTCGCCTGCTGTTGATAAGGTCACCGGATGCAGGAAACGATGCTCTTGCCCGCTACTTGTCAAGCAGCTCTGTTTGAAGCATAATGCTAGTGTGTTTACAATCTGTTCGCACTACATGGGCATCATTCGCATTTCGTTTACAAAGGTGTTTACAGGAGAAGTACCTGCTTCTCTTTCCCGGCATCAGGGAAAATTGGAAGCGGTATGAATTGCAACAGGAAGCCAGGATGAGACCCACAGAAGGGACTGACGAATGGATGACACGCTCTCTTCACGAAAAGTGACCGGTCCCGTACTTCCCCCGACCGTGCTACACCGTCCATCCCTTGTAGCGGCCCTGAACGAAGCTGTCGAGGGGGAGATAGAGCTGGCAGGTGGAAGGAAAGCGCCGCGCCGCAAGCTGGTGCTGGTCTGTGCGCCTGCAGGGTATGGCAAGACAACGCTGCTGGCCGATTTCGCCGCGCAGACCAGCAGAGCGTGCTGCTGGTGTATTCTCGATCACGTCGATAATGACAAAATCACGTTTCTTGAACACCTGCTGGCCAGTATCCGCCAGCGTTTCCCCGCCTTTGGCGCCTCGCTTGATCGCTGGCTGACCAGTACCCTGACGCTAGATACAGAAGAACCTGCCCGGCCTGATCTGCTCGAAACAGTCGCAGAGGTTCTGGCCTCTGCGCTGGCGGCGGAAATTACTGAACGCTTCGCGTTGATTCTCTGTGACTATCATGAAGTCAACCAGAATCGGGAGATCAATCTACTGCTCGACCACTTTATCCGGCGGCAGCCTGCCTCGTGCGTGTTGCTTATCGAAAGTCGGGCTGTACCCGGCCTGGTGTTCGCCCCACTGCTGACACGCCAGGAGGTGCTGGGCATAGGCAGTAGCGACCTCCATTTCAGCGCACAGGAAATTCGCGACCTCGCACGCATCCAGCATATCACCTTGAGAGAGGGCGAAGCGGAGCAACTGGAACAATCATTTAATGGGTGGATCGCAGGAATATTACTGGGTACACGTCTGGGGGACCTTCATTCCCGGCCTATTGTTGGTTCATCAGAAGCAGGCTGGAACGCACCGGCGATTAAGATGAATCGGGAGATTCTCTTCGCGTACCTTGTCAAAGAGGTATTCAGGCGCGAGCCGGACGCCTATCAATTTCTTAGAGAAGCGATTGTGCTGCGGCGTATGACTCCCGATCTCTGTAGTACCCTGCTCGGTATATCCAATACCGCCTGGCAACTCGCCTATCTAGAACGGCAGGGCCTGTTCGTCACCCATTATGACGAGGGGGCGCAGAGATATTATGTCTGCCACCCCGCTTTGCGTGATTTGCTCTATGAGGAACTGCGCGCCCAAGACCCTGGACGACTGGTCGAGTTGCACGGCAGAGCCGCGGAGATCTTCCGGGGCGTGGACAGCGGCGAGGCGATTTTCCATGCGCTGGCTGCCGGGATGTATGATGTCGCGGCTGCACTTATCGGGCAGGTTTGCGGCCAACAATTTGCCCAGGGACGACTGATCCTCCTCGCCGGGTGGATCGATGCCTTACCTTCCGACACTCTTGCGCGTTATCCTCAGCTACTGCTCGTGCGCGCCAACATTTTTCTAGCGACTGGCGAGCACACTCAGGCGCAACCGCTGCTCGATCGCGCGCGGGCAGCAATCGAGCCGGACGCCGATGAAGCGCCGGTCTTGCAGGCCCAGATTTTTATCGCTCGCAGCAGCATTCTGTTCCAGCAAGGCGATTATCATGAAGCGCAGGCTCTTTGTCAGCAGGCACTTGATCTGCTGCCGCCCGACGAGGTTGTTTTGCGAGCGGAGGCACATCAGCAACTCGGCACCAGTGCAGGCCTGAATGGCAGTTTCGCTACCTGCATCAGAGAGTTGCAGCGCGCCCTGCAACTGCGCGGTTGCGACACTCAAACGCGCCAGGTTGCCAGGCTGCACAGTCTCCTCGCCAATGCTTACGAGATGGTAGGGAATCACGTCCTTTCCGAGCATCATCGCGCCCGTGCTGTCCACTGTTGGGAGCATCTGGGCAGCGAGTGGGGCAAGATCAATAACCTCATTGGGCTGGGAGTGGCCAGACAGCGCCAGGGAGCATTGAAGGAGGCGGAGCAGATTCTCAAGAAAGCTCTCGCGGCCTCACGTGGAACGATCGGCTATCGACGCGGGGAAGCCTATGCCTTAATCAGTCTGGGAGATGTTTACCAGGATCAAGATGATTATCTCCAGGCCCTTTCTGCCTTCGAAGAAGGGTTGATGTTAGCCCGGCAGCAGGCGGATGCCTATCTGCTCAACTACGCCCTGTGCGCCCTGGCCATCACCTACCTGCTGCTCGGTGACTCGCAGACCGCTCTCGTGATAATTTCACAGATCGACCAGGCTCGTCTCGCGGATACTCACGGCTATGAATACGCGCAGCATGAGTTGACGCTTGGCACCATTCTCCTCTACCAGCAGCACTTCGGCGAAGCCCTCACCCACCTGACAACGGCGGAGAAAACGCTGCAAGCATCCGGCTCGAAACGCGAGCAGCTGCAGGCGGCCATTCGCCTTGCTTCCTGCCTGCTCGGCCTGAAAGACCTTTCCGGCGCGCTTCGCCAGGCAAAAGGGGCGATAGCTGAAGCCCGGAGCAGCAATTATGAGCAAATCATTCAGATTGAGCTTCATCGTAGCCCTGATCTCTTGCGTGCGGTCTATCCTGGCGGGGAAGAGGCGGATCAGGATGAACTGGGGGATGAGGAGGCAGACGTTGCGGCGCTGCCAGCAGGTGAGGCTGCCTTGCTGCCCCATCCGGATACGGTAACGGTAACGGCACAGAGACGTTCCTCTCTGCGCATCCTGGCTTTTGGAGAACCGTCTGTTTATGTGAATGGTCAGCTGATTACTCACTGGCGTATGGCTCGCTCCCTGGAACTCTTTTTTCTCTTGCTCAACGCTTCACACCCCCTTTCTAAGGAGTCAATTGTGACTGCGCTCTGGCCTGAAACCGATGAGCAGACCGATCAGACGTTTCGCTCGACGCTCTATTATCTGCGTCGAGCGTTGGGCAAGTCATGCGTCACCTCGATCCGTGGCGCTTTCAAGCTGAACCTGACCGCCGAGTATGAAGATGTCTGGTATGATGTCTCTCTGTTCCAGCGACACTATGAATCCGCCCGGCAGGCGCTGGGAAAAAAAGACGATACTGCGAGCAGTAGCGCCTTCCAGGAGATGGTCACGCTTTACCGGGGCGATTACCTGCAGTCGTTCTACAGTAACTGGTGCATCGCACGGCGAGAACAATTGCGGCAGGCCTACGTCGATGCACATCACCAGAGCGCACTCATTGCCTGGCGCAATCAGCAATTGGACAGGAGTATATTTCACTGGCAACACCTGCTAACAGTTGATGCCTGTCTGGAATCTGCTCATTACGGGCTGATGCGCTGCTATCTACGGCAGAGCAGGCGCGGGCTGGCGCTCAGGCAATACCAGCGTTGTGTTACTTCGTTGCATGATGAACTGGGAGCCACACCTGGTCAGGCCATTCAGCGTCTCTACGAGCGCCTCATCAAGGATTCCTAGCCAGTTTCGCCCGGTAAATTTCTCCACATCTGACCATCCTGCTGTCGCTCTCTGTGACAGCAGGATAGTGACAGCATGCCAATCCTCCCTACGCTATGCTTACTAGCAGCAGAGAGGCAATGAACGATCATCGTCTGACAGGCGCAGCACCTCTTGCCTGATGATGATCGTTCCATCTTTCGCGCGCTTGCTGCGCGGTCGGGCAATTGCACGAAAGCTGGCGGCAGGAGGGGTTCTCTCTCTCCCTGCCTGGACGTTGCCTGTGCTATTGATGACAGTTGTTACATGTATCACAGTTCATCTGGTTACAAGGAGGAACAAGCATGAGTTATGATCAGGAGATCCCGGTCCTTGCCGTTGAGGATCTGGAAGAAGAGCTGATTGAGATCACGCCTGTGGCGATCTACGAGCAGAGCGATGCTCTGGACCTGCCGGAGACTGGCGCCTCATACTCACCACACGGAGCTTCCTGTTCGGTCGTTCTCTGCTGCTGCGTGGAAGAGTAGCCGTTTTCGGATGGCGTGTGTCCAGGTCGACCCTGGCCGTAGACCGTATCTGGTAGACATACCGATGGTCAGGGTGGCCCTGGCACACCCCTGTTCCGCCTGACTCTGTAGCACTTGCAAGGAAGGAAGAAGAATCCGATGCGTCCCAGGTTGAAAAGCGACACCTTCTCTATCCCGGTCGAGGATGGTCTCTATTTACGCAATAACGAACACTCTCTGGTTTTGAAAGGCAAGACGCTCGCTCTCTGGATGGAGCGGATCGCCCCCCTGCTCGATGGAAACCACGATCTGGAATACCTCTGCCGGAATTTGCCGACGGAAAAGCAGGCGATGGTCAGCAGGCTGGTTTCTATCCTGCTCGAGCAAGGGTATGCCAGAGATTGCTCCGCCGACGAGCCACACACTCTTTCTCCCTTGCTTCAAGACATCTATAGCTCCGCCATTGCCTTTATCGATTACCACACCGGCTCTGGTCCCTATCGTTTCCAGCAGTTCCTCGCGCAGCCCTTGCTGGCTATCGCGTCAGGAGATGCGCTCGTGGCCCTGGCACATGCTCTGCTGGAAACCGGCAACCGTCACATCTACCTTGCCGACAGCGGCGAGGGGTCGACCGATTACGATCGTATCTCGGCACTGCTCTCTACGCTCCAGGCTGACCGTGATGCGGACCTCACCCTTCACACTGC
Organism: Ktedonobacteraceae bacterium; assembly: GCA_035294125.1. Lineage (GTDB taxonomy): Bacteria > Chloroflexota > Ktedonobacteria > Ktedonobacterales > Ktedonobacteraceae > CADDYT01. The sequence goes on from DATGLM010000015.1 coordinate 231,179, forward strand.
TCACATTGAAAACTGGAACGATGACGACTCTATGCAGGAAATGCTCAAAGCATATACATGTGTTCTCTTGTTCAGTACGGGGCGCTCCCCTGTCTTTGTCCAGCGGCTCTCCGCGCTCTGTTACCGTGCCGGAACAGTATTCATCCCGGCTGTGACGCTGCCTCACGAGGTTGTGATCGGACCAACGCAGCATCCCGGCAAGCCCGCCTGCTGGCAGTGCTACCGGCTGCGGCACGGCTCAGCCCGCCAGGCCGCTGTCGACAGCGAGGACGCTAGCTCGCCTCCGGGCAAGACGGCTATTGCCCTGACGGCCAACCTGCTCGTGCTTGAGTGCTTCAAACAGGCCACTGAAATTCAGAAGGAGACGCTTGACGGTCAGGTATTCGTGCTTGGCCTGCAGCGGCTGGAAAGCTCGCTGCATCCTGTCTTTCCGCATCCCCTCTGCCCTGTCTGCTCACAGCCCTCTCTGCCATCAGCGGATCACCTTTCTCATGAAATAGCTCGTCTCCAGCAGCGCGAGCCCGCGCCTGTCAGGGAGGAATTTCTCAAACAGACTGAACGCTGGATCGACGAGCAGGGAGGAATTTTCGTTCGCCTCGATGAACAGGATTTTTATCAGCTTCCTCTCGTGCGCTGCCGCGTCGCAGTGGCACTGCCACCGGCCTCTCTCGAGACGCAACTGGCGGCCCACGCTGCCGGGCTGGATTATCTGGAAGTGCGCGAGCTTGCGCTCCGGCAGGCAGCAGCCCTGTACCTGGAACGTCTGGTTGACTCACGCGAGCTGCTGCTGGCCTCTTACGCGGAACTTGCCTCGCGCCAGGCCATTGTGTGCCCGGAGGATATTTTCTCCTGGCAAGCAAACACTTTCACCGTTGAACAGCCTCTTGCCTGGTGCCAGGCATGGCAGCTCGATAAGGGCCACGCGGTCCTTATGCCGACTGCTGCTGCTTACCCTTCTACGGTCTGGAACATCCACGAAGGAGAGAGACTGTTCCGCCAGCATACCCCCGGAACCGGGGTTGGAGCTAGCTGGCACGAAGCGTTAGCGCGTGGATTGCTGGATCTCGCCTCCGCTATCGACCGGGAGGCTGACTCAGGGGACAGCCCTTCTCGTCTTCTCGCCCGGACGGCTTATGCTGGCGACAGTGTCTGTGCTGCCTATCTCAAGATGCTCGACATCATGGAGGAGGAGGTGCGCCTGGAGGAGAGAACCGGGGCCAGTGGCTTACCGCAGATCGTCGCCTCTCTGGGGGCGCGCCGTGTTGGTCTGACAACGCACTGGAACGCTCTGGCAGCCGCCCGCGACGCGCTCAAGGGCGCTGTACTGACGGCCCAGATAAGGCGATTCCCCGCTCCAGGTGATGAGCAATTGATGGAAGAGAGGCAGTCAGTCGAAGAAGATTGCTCTGCGGGCATGGCGGATATTACTATGACAACCAACCTGCCCCCTTCCCTGGCGACTGAGACAGATTTCGAGGTAGCCGCTCAGGCCCTTCAAACCTGTTTTCGGCGCAGAGGGTGGGCGCTTCTCGTCGTTCCCCTGGGGAGAGATTGCACTGTTGCCGGTATGATCGGTTGCGCATTACGTATTGTGGCGGTTCGTTCAACAACGACGGCAGCAGCGACCAACCTGTTATGAGAGAAGGAGCGAGATGAGCCATGCCAACGACCAGGGAATTGGTTCAGCCATACACGACCCCTCTTGCCATGTCAATGGTTGCTCTGGTGGGAGATGGCCAGTTGGCCAGCGTGTTGATGCGCCGACTGGAGAATGCCACCGACATCACCGTGTCCGGCTATCGCTCTCTGAAAGATTTTTCGCTTGCCTGTAATGGTGGGCAAACGGCGCTTGTGGTCGCCGTCAGCGATTTCTGGCGACCGGCTCACGACTATGCGTTACAAAGCTGGTGCAGCAAACACCATGTTGCCTTCCTGCGCGCTGGCATCTGGCAGCGCGAAGCGGCGATCGGGCCGCTCGTGCTTGCAGGGGTGCCGGGATGTGTCGAGTGTGCCGAGCGGCGGCGTTGGCGAGCCGCCATTCATGACATGCCTCATGCAGTCCACTTCCTTGAATGGTGTAAGGATGACGAGCGGATAATGGCACGGCTCGCCAATCCCTGGGCCACCGCGATAGCGTTGGATACTGTTGGTGCGCTGGCCGCGCTCGAAATACAAACGTTTATCAGCCAGGGTGTGCCTCATATGGGACTCCACAGCGTTCGCTTTGTGGAACTTCGTTCTCTCGGCAGCACATGCCACACCTTTCTCCCTGATCCTCTCTGTCCTCTCTGCGGTCAGATGATCGAAGATGATGGCGCCGACGCTGTGCTGCATTTCGTGCCGCGCCTGCGTTCAACCGATCACCCTTACCGACTGCGTTCGCTTGATGAGGAGGTAGAGGTACTGGAAAAGCAGTACGTCGATCCTCTCCTGGGTATCCAGGTTGAACCAACTGCCGCTATTCGTACAGGTTCAGCCGCTTTTGCCACAACCTATACCTGTTACTATGAATACCCGTATCTTGCGCAGCATATTACTGGCAGCGGCTTTACCCCCTCGTTCCGCTCCAGCAGGGCCATCGCTATTATTGAGGCCCTTGAGCGTTACTGTGGCCTCTTCCCGCGTGCCAGGCGCGCGGTTGTCTACGGGAGCTATCACCAGTTGCGCGACCATGCCATCGATCCGGCGCAACTGGGGGTATACTCGCCCGAGCAGTATGCCCGGTACAGAAGGGATAGCCGCCGTTTCTGTGTGGCCTATCATCCAGATCTCTCGTATTACTGGATGTGGGGCTATTCGCTGCGAAAAAAGCAGCCGGTTCTCGTGCCGGAGCAAGTTGCCTACTATGCCTCCGCAAAGATGCGGCCCGCGCGGGAACGCTTCCTGCATGATACTTCCAACGGCTGCGCCATAGGAGCATCTTTAGAGGAGGCGACCCTCTATGGCCTTTTTGAGGCGCTGGAACGCGATGCTTTCTTTCTGACCTGGTATGCTCGTCTCAAACTGCCCGCCATCGATCCACATACAGCGCGTGATACCGGTTTGAAGCTCGCTCTTGAGCGCCTGGAGCGTATGGCGAACTTCACCTTTTATGCCTTTGATGGCACAACCGATTTTGGTATCCCGGTGGTGGTATGCGTCGGAGTGAATACCCTCGACCAGGCACCGAAGATGGTCTGTGCCGCTTCGGCTCGCTGGAATCCCGACCGCGCCCTGGCGAGCGCGTTCTACGAGGTGGCGGCGGGAATCAGTGACCTGCAAAACTGCTTTCCCCGCGAGTTGGAACGCGGTCAGCGGCTGGTAAACAATAGTTCGCTGGTCGTCAACATGGACGATCATGCCCTGGTGAGCGCCATGCCACAGGCTTTCCCTCGTATCAGCTTCCTCTTGCAAGGCCAGGCGCAACAATCAATGCAGGAACGCTTTGCCGCTCAGTACGCGACTGGCCCATCACCGGACCTCACCCAGGATCTGATGCGTGCTGTCGAGCGTGTTCTGGCGCGCGGCTACGATGTCGTGGTGGTGAATCAGACCGCGCCAGAACTTCAGGCGACCGGTTTGCACTGCGTGCGTGTGCTGGTGCCGGGCCTTGTGCCAATGGCTTTCGGGCATGACTTTCGCCGCCTCTATGGGATAGAACGTCTCTACCGGCTGCCTGTGGAACTGGGATACAGCGATCATGTCTTGAGCGAGGCGGAACTCAACCCATACCCTCATCCATTTCCATAGTCCTGCCGTTTGCATGAAAGGGGAAATCATGGGAGAGAACGTCACCCTGGGGAAAAACGAGGCAATGACCCTGCCGATCAGTGACGGGGAAGAGGACTTCATTCTTGCCCCTTACTTCTTGTTGCGTATTGCCGGGCTGCCGTTCACGGCTCTGGAGCAGTTGCAGTGTCCGCGAACGGTCGCTCTCATTGAGGAAATTCTTTCCCTTGAAGCCGCGCTGGATGCCGGGCGCGAGCGACTACTTGTGGTTTTAGACGACTTTGCTCAACATATTTCAGACCGATCTCTTCAGCACAGATGTCTGGATTTGCGCCGGGCGATGGTGCGCTCGCACGGGCAAAAAATGCAACGACTTTTGCAGGAAACGGCTGATCTCTTCCCGGAGCCTCTTGCTACTGCTCTTCACGACTGGTGTACGCAGGCTATTCGTCGCTCCGAACTGCTTGCCGCCGGTGAGCCAACGTTGCAGGAGGAGTTGATCACGTGCCGTCAGAAGCTGCGCGCCCTGCTGCGCAATGACGATTTCCAGCGCGGCCTCCTCCTGTCCAGCCCGACGCTTTACACGGAGCTTCAGCACTATCTCCAGACACCTGCTCATGTGAGCAATAACCGCTCGCGCCGCGCGGAGGAGGGATTGCTTGCCTATCTCATACGGATGATGACCAAACCCAGCCCGTATAGCAGCTTCACCAGTACGATAGTAGGGCGCTGGCTTCCCCGGCATGAGAAAGCGGCGCGCCTCACCCTCCAAAATCACCGGCAGAAAAGCGTTATTCGCTTCCATGCTGGCATTCTCAGCAGCATGCTGAACGCGCTTGCCAGGAGACGGGAAATACGCCCGCATTTACGACCGGCACTCAACCCGACTATTCGCCGCATCGGCGAGGGAGCGTCTTTTGAAAGCATAGAGTATTACATGTACAGAAGATCAGGCTCCCCACGCTCCCCCGCTTACAGCGAGCATCTCGTGCGTCTGCATCTCAACCCGCTCAAACGCGCTATTCTGGAGACAATCGCACAGGGGAATGAAACGCTCACCTGCCAGCAGATCACGCGCATCGTCTGTATGGGAGAAGGGCTATCTACGGAAAGCGCCGTCGCGGAGGCCCTCGATGCACTGGCGCAGCGGGCCGCGATCACTGTGACGCTGCGACTCCCAGCCCACGAGGACGATAAACTGGCCTGCGTCATTGCCGAACTGGCAACTATTCCGGGAGCGTGGGCAACACATATCAGAGTGATGTTTGAATCACTACAAGCCCTTCTGATAACATACGCTGATGCTTCTGCGGAGCAACGCTGTGATCTTTTAGCGGCGATTCGCCAGAACACGCTGGACATTTGCCATGAAATTGCTGATGATTCCACGTGGGACACCCCTGCTGAGATAGAGAAGACCTTTCCTAATTTGATTCTGGAAGATACAACACTGGCGCCGCAGGAAGTGACACTTGGCCAGGTCGACTGGCAACCATTACTCGCAGATTTGTGCGTGTTACAATCTCTCGCTCCGTTGCTGGAAGGCAATAAGGCCTGGCAGTTAATAGGCGATTATCTAAGTCGGCAGGCGCTGGCGACGGCGCAGCCGGTGGATATTATGAGCTATCACCTTGGATTAAGCCGTGCATATGCTCATCTCCCTCTCCAGCAAGAATGGTGCCTGCTTTGTCCCGAACTTGCGCAGTTGCGCGATGCGCAGCGAGCGTTTACGGCGATGGTAGTTGAACGGTTAGAGCAGGTCAGGGCGCAGCAGGCCAGCATCCTCGTTTTAAACCCGGATGAGATACGCCTTTTCGTGCGGCATCTCCCACTATTCTTGCGACAACGATATCCGCTGGCTTATTTCGGCCAGCTCTTCTCTCAGGAAGGGCGGGGACAGATGGTGCTGAACGATGCCTGGCCTGGTCCGGCGGTAGCCTGCTCCCGTTTCAGCTATCTGCTTGCCGATCAACCGTCTTATGATACCTTTTCCTTTACTGATCGCATACGGACGTATATCACCGAACTGGGGGAGCGACAACACGTCATCTATGCTTCCATCAGCGAAACGGGTGGGTTTAACGCGAATATTCACGGTCCGCTGGCACCTTATGAAATCGTGTTTCCCGGCAGTATCAGTACGCGCAAGAGCGAGGAGCAGTTATCGCTGCGTGATCTTTACGTCGTTTGCGACCCACAAATGCGGAGACCCCGGCTTTTCTCTCGGAGCCATGGCAGCCAAATCGCCCCGTTGCATCTGGGATTCAGCGTCGCGGATATTTTGCCGCCGCTCTATCAGACGCTCGTGGCTTCAACGAGCCACCATCCTATCTTCAACCTCATTGCTCTGATCGAAGCCCGCTTGCCTGAGGAGCAGAAGCAGCAGAGCAGGCACTATCCGCGCATTGCTCTTGGAAACGCCATTCTCAGCCGTGAGACGTGGAAAATTCCCCGCGCTTCTCTCCCCCGCCGGGAAGCAGGCGAGTCTTCCTTTGATTACTTTTTGAAGATGAATCGCTGGCGTGTCCGCTCTGGTCTTCCGCTAGAGGGATTCCGCCGCACTTTATCGCGTGCTGAACATCAGATGCTCATGCAGCATGCATATCTGACACGGCTGTTAGAACGCACGGAAGAACGGAACGAACATGCCAGCGCAGCTTCCACCACCGCCAGAGACGAACAAAACGCCATTTCAGGCTCTTGCACTATCAGTTCGCTGCGTGCGCGTTTCACTGCTTTGCAGAACAGTACCATTCGTAAGCCTTTTTACGTCAATTTCCATAATTATTTTCTCCTCATGTTATTCGATAGCGCCATCCAGCAACTCCCAGATGACCACTCCCTTACATTTGAAGAGATGCTACCCGCGCGCCATCAAGCATTGCTTCACTGTGGGAGCGATGATTACTCAACCGAGTTCGTTGTGGAATCAGGATCATAGACCAGAGAAAGCGAGACGAGCGATGAAGGTTCCCAATACTGAACAGCGGGAGCGTGATTGCGCTAACGCGATTTGCTCACCCACCGAGGCATACGTATACTGGCTACGCAAAGAATTTTGTGCCGCCAGTCCCGGTCACTGGAATTCTGATCCGACACAACCGTGTTTACTCTACAAGGTTTATCACGATACTGAGCGTTTCCCACTGGACGTTCGTTTTCCTCTTCGCCTCGGTAGCAGTGAGGTTCTCTTCACCGAGACTCCAACTCAGTCTCCCTGGGCGGCCACGCCCGCACAACTGCTGGCATGGCTCCTCTATCTCACACACGGATTGACGCGCTTTATCCGGCCTGCGCCCGCCAGTTTGCCCACTCATGCTCGCGCGAACACCGTATCTTACCCACGTATCGTCTGCGGACAGCAGCCGCGCACTCATCCCTCGCTTGGGCGTCCCGTTCCTTCCGGTGGCAGCCTTCATCCGGTTGAAATCTATCTTGTGATCGGGCAGCAATGGGGTTTCCCTCCCGGCGTTTATCACTATGATAGTGTCCGGCACGCGCTCGACCTGCTAAGAAAGGGTGACTATCTCGCAGAACTGGCATCCTTGCTCCCTCAAAGCAACGATCTGCGTGCCGACTCGGCAGTCATTCTACCGGCAGTCTTCTTTCAAAAAAATCATCAAAAGTACACCAACCTCAGCTATCGATTGCAAACCCTGGATACCGGCATCGTTGTGGAGCAGCTTAGACTGGTAGCACGCTTTTTTGGCTTGCAAGGATCGATCTTCTTCCAGTTCCTGGATCATCCGCTCCACCACCTTGTCGGACTGGACGTACACGAGGAAGGTATTTATGCCGCGATGACACTCCAGAATACAGCTCCACTGACCCCTTCGCTGAGAGAAAACGCCGCCGCCGCCAGCAAGCCTGCCTCTCCTGCGGCACCGGAGCTGCGCCAAACTATCAGCAGCCTGCCGCCTGTCACAGCATCATATCTTCAACCTTTCAAGCCGCTAGAGCGGAGCGCGCTGCTCGACGCCCTCCATCAGGCATCCTTGCTGGAAGCATTGCCAGAAGCCCCGGTCATCCTTCCCGTTGCATATTCCTACACCCCGCAGTCCAGCCCTCTGAAACCGGATGATGTTGATTGCGGGAGTTTGCCATTGACAGAAACGACGGGCGCGCTCAAGCCTGATCTCGCCAGCGTCTTACTGCGACTCCGGCGCACAGGTTTCAATGCTATCGATACATCCCCGCTCTCATCAGCAGAGCTGGGGAATGTCCTGAACGGCACCAGCAAAATAAGCGGAGAGTTATGGCATATATGTGACTGCCGCCTCTATTGTGTGATTGCTCGCTCCACTGATCTTGCGGCTGGCGTCTACCGGTATCACCCGGCTTCTCACAAGCTCACTCCGGTTCACTCACCCAGGCTCTTTCCGCTCCTCTCGCGTCTGCCAACCGCACCCAATATTCATCCACACCTGGCCCCGGTCAACATCTTTCTCACCGGCAACTACGTCCAGGCTCGCCGGTACGCCGGTGAGCGAGGGTTCCGCTTGCTGGGCATCGAGGCAGGCAGGGTTATCCAGCGACTCTCTCTGGCTGCCGCTTCCTGCGGCCTCGTCGGCCACATCCATCTAAGCTATTTTCTCGACATAGCTCAGGAACCACTGCTGCACCTGCCTTCAACATCACATCTGCCGCTGGTATGTTTCATGCTCGGGAAACCGCGTCATTCCCAGGACGGTCTGTTAGAGATGCTCTGGTATTGAAACCCGACTGAGGACACACTTCCGACCGGGCTGCGGAGATGAATAATTTAGCGGAAGGGATCGTAGGAGAATAATAGCGCATCTGGGAGTCGAACCCATGCTCTTCACCATGAAGTGGTGATATCCTGACCGCTAGACGATTGCGCCTTAAGCCTGTTCGCCATCCCCGCCTCTATATGAAGTGTATCCGTTTCCACACCCCATCTGGTCGGAGTTTTGTTGTCACATCTTCACTATCCCCAGGAGGCTTCGACGCAAGCCTCTCTGGAGTCAGAAACGCCGCTGCCTCCACGACCGCCCAGATCGAAAGGCGCAAAGTCGAGGAGGTGAATATACATTCGGTCACCAATGCGCCAGATAATCTCCAGGGTGTAAATCCCAGAATTAAACTGGGGCGTGAAGACAGCCACGCTGACGCTCAGCCCCTCTACGACCACCCTGGCGGTCGGGTGACAGGTCACGGAGACGGCAACGCTGCTCGACGGCTTCGGCTACCCTCTGCCCAACGCCACCGTCAACTTCACCGTCACCAACGGCCTGGACGCAGGCCAGACTGACAGCTTTATCACGAATCAGGCGGGACAAGCTTCTTTCACCTATACCGACACCACTGCCGGTATGGATATTGTCGTCGCTTCCGTCAACACCGCTTACACGGTTGGCCCATTCCTCTCTAACCAGACCAGTGTCTTCTTTTCCAATAGTGGTCCCGTGACATGGACAGGCACAGATATCGGCAATCCGCCACTGGTCGGTAGCGACGCGGTGAATAATGGCACCTGGACCATTGCCGGGCCGGGAACGGATATCGAGGGAACGGCAGATCAATTCCACTTTGTCTGGCAGCCGCTGGTGAGCGATGGCGGTGTTCGCGCGCAGGTGCTGACGCAGACCAACACGAACAGCCGCGCAATGGCAGGTGTCATGGCGCGGCAGAGTACCGATGTACGCAAGGCTTCCACCGCCGACCGATCGAGAGCGGCAAGAAAACGAGAAAGCGTCGAGCGATGAGGCAACCGATTGCGACCAGACAGCACCATGAACGGCGAAGCCCACGGAGCGAGCCGTTCGTAAAACGCGAGCAAGGTCGGCTCCCCCGAAAGGATGGAGCCGGTCAGCACGACGACAAAATCGAGGAGATCGTAGGAGCCAAAGCGGGCACGGGCAAAGCGCCCCTGTTGCTGGATCTTTGCCAGGATTTCGGTATGGGTGAGAATCTGAGCAAAAGCGGCGACTTCCCCCATCCGGACAGGAATCGCGGGCAAGAGGTCTGGTGCAATCTGGATAGTTACCCTGCCATAGTGAAAGATCTCCTCCTCTGGAAAGCCATCCATGGATGGCTCCAACAGGCCTGGCGGTTACCACTTCCCCACGGGTCTTCTGGAGCGAACCAGGAAGGAACTCCTCTCCCTAACGGGATGAGGAAGTCGTCTGGATGAAGTGACTTCCCGTTCGTTTCCAGTAGCGCCATTCCAGCGTAAACCCGATGAGAGAGGCCAGAGCACCGATCAGATAGGGAAGGCCGAAGCCATGATCGAAGATCCCGATGATGCGCAGAAGCATCACCAGAGCCGCGAGGGTGAAGCCAGGGCCAGTGATCATGCAGTGATATTCGCGACACCCCACAAAGTTCTGGAGACAGTAGAAGCCGAAGGCGGCAAAGTAGAGCAGACCAGGCAGATCGCCGAGGAAGCTATGGGTGAACAGGTCGAGCAAAACATTCAGGCCGAAGACGAGCAGGACCGAGCCGAAGACGAACCAGCGGGTATGCAACACGGGGAGACGAACCATAGCGCAAACCTCCTGAGAGTGAACAAACTCGGAAACCTCTTTGTGATACAATAAAAACGGCTGACCGTCCTTTTTAGGATACCGAAAACAGGACCAGAAGTCAAGCAGAGAGATCGTGCCCGTCGGTCTCTGTCGAGAGAGCCGATGGCGGGAAGAACCAGGAGGGAGCAAAGCCATGCCGAAACTGCGTGCCGATGCCAAAGAGGCCCGTCGGGCCCAGATTCTCGAAGCGGCGTTACGCTGCTTCGCTCGCCAGGGATACTATGCTACCACCATCCAGGATGTGGTCGCCGAAGCGGGTCTCTCGCGCGGCGGAATCTATCTGTACTATCCGACCAAAGAGTCGCTCTACCTGGCACTCTCCCAGTGGTGGAGTTGTGGACTCGAAGAGGCAATCCGTCGGCGAGTGACGCCGCCCCTCTCACCGAAGGCGCTCTTGCGCCTGTCCATTGAAGTGATCGGAACCCATGTGGAGACCGAGGCAGATGCCTGTCGGGTGCTCATTGAAGGCTGGACCTTGAGCCATCATCTACCGGGTTTGCGGGTGCCAGTCTGCGAGCAGTTTGAGCGAGCCGAGCGACGCTTCCGAGATCTGCTGGCGGCTGGAGTCGCGCAGGGGGAGTTTCGCGCCACCCTGGCGGTGGATAGGCAGGCAATGCTCATTCTCGCAACCTTGCGGGGGTTGATGGTGCAATGGCATCTCTATCCAGGGAGTATCGATTGGCAGCAGGTAGCCGAAGAGATCATTCAAGGGATCGAATGAAGCGCGCCTGGCGGTCCGCAGAGTCTCTAGAGAAGATTTCCAGAATCTTCGCTTCGCGAGTGAGGAGAACTTCCTCACCTCACGGGCTGCGCAACGAGCTTGCTCCCGGAAGTCGAAGGGGCGTGTGAGGGTCCTTCATGGCCCTCAAAGAGCCTGATCTCACCCCTTGTCAGAAACAAGCGAGAGCGTTGAACGGGTCTATGAAGCCACTTCAGATGGAGGGACAGCTCGTTGCGCAGCCCGTGGGAAAAGCCGTACAATTAGCCCAGAAATAACGCCAGGAATTGACCCACTCCTTTAGAGACCCTGGACTTGTGTTTATCTCAGGTACAAGGAGGGGTCATGAAAAGGAGTGGCACCATACACACAATACATGAATTGTCAGCACAAGGAAAGTCCATTCAGGCCATTGCGCGAGAACTGGGCATCGCCCGCAATACGGTACGTCGCTATCTACGGGGGAAGCTCGAAGCGGTTCCACATCCCAAACGCGCTTCGCTGCGCGATCCGTACAAAGCCCGGATCCACCGCTGGATGCAGGAGGATCACTTGTACAACTGTGAAGCCATGTTAGAGCGCTTGCGTGAGCAGGGTTACAAGGGCAACGGGACCATCCTGAGAGATTACGTCCGTCCCTTGTGCCCGCGCCATGTCCCAGTCATGCGCTATGAAACGAAACTGATCCTGCCCCACCTTACTGCTTTGATACCTCTATTCTAGCAAGCACAGCCAATTCCAGTCCTTAGGGGTTTACCAGCAGTGTCTTTTTCGGGTCAAGATCAAAGAGGCTGGCTACAGGTAATAAGCTCCGAGGTCTTTCCCCTCTAACGAATGTAGTGGCGAAGGACCACGTCCTTGCGGTTGTGACCGAGTGCCCGTGAGACAGCCTGAATGCCTCTATGCAGTAAAGCAATTTGTTATATTCAGCGGAGAGATGGCACCTGGTTCATGAACCAGGTGCCATCTCGATCGGAAAGGAAGCCGGAGAGAATTCCTTCGCTCTACTCCAGGGCTTCAGTCTGCGTCGCATCAGATGCGACAACACGCTGCGGGACGCGCCACACATGACCGCTCATCTGGGCCAGCGGCGAGGAGTCGCCGATGTGCAGCGGGATGTCCATGCCGCGCAGCGTGAGGCCGAAGAGGTCGGCTCTCCCGTAATGACCGACAGCATCAAAGGTGCGTTTGGCGTAGAGCGTCTCGGCCATATCCGCCTCCGTGTACAGAATCGTCTCAACGCCATAGGCGGGCCCGGCGACGATCTCGGAATTCGGGTTCACGATGGCGCTGCCGCCCGCATTCAAGATAGCGTCTTTCTCGACGAGGCCCAGCGCTTTCACCTCGGGAGGCAGGTCACTTTCCCGCAAGAGACATCCCACGCTGATGACCCACATGCGCCCCTCGTTGGCAATCTGGCGCATGGCGGCAAGCCAGCGCTCATTGCCGGGATTTAAGGTCGGCGCGACGTGGATCTGCTCGCCCTGGGCATAGAGCACGGTGCGGGCGAGCGGCATATAGTTCTCCCAGCAGATCAGACCGCCGATGATGCCTTGAGGCGTCTCGATGGTACGCAAGGTTGTGCCGTCTCCCATGCCCCACACCATGCGTTCGTTATAGGTTGGCATGAGTTTGCGATGCCGCCCAAGTATCGTGCCGTCGGGACCGAAGTACAGCAGGGTGTTGTAGAGCGTGCCGGCCCGCGCCGGTCGTTCCGTGACTCCGATGGCCACCGTCATGTGATGGGCGCGGCAGGCGGCGGCGATGCACTCCGTCTCAGGGCCAGGAACGGTGATCGCTTGCTGGGCGAAGCGGCGCTCCAGAACCCTGAACGGTTCGGAATCGAGCATGGCATTATCGTGGTAGAAGGGATCGCCCGGAATGAACGTTTCCGGGAAGACGGCCAGCCACGCCCCATGCTCTGCTGCCTCAGCGATGCGCTCGGCGGCCAGCTTCGCTCCGGCCATGGAATCGAGGTAGACTGATGGCGTCTGGACAGCGGCGACGATTCCCATGAGTATCCTCCTCTCTTGAGGGTAGGGCCGCCGCACCTTTCTCGGATTCATCCGGAGGGAAGGCGGCCCCACCCATCTTGACTCGGCAGTGGTGCATGATTCGTCTCCATCGCTACTTTGCTCCCACAGCGACGAGCATTTCACATGGGCCAACAAATCCATCGGGCGTTTCAAACTTGCGCAGTGCGCTTGCTATCTCCTCCCAGACCGACGCTCGTTCCGTCTCGCTCAGCCCTGCCAGCATCTGGTGCAAAGCCCCAAACGACTCACGCTCGAAGCGCACGCACTCCTCGGCTGAGGACATGTGGAGGGGAGCCGCGACAATGCGCGTCTGCACATCGCGGAAACCAGCTTGCCGGTATGCCTCTTCCAGCACGCCTGGTGTCCCGAGGCTGAATGGTCCGGGCTGCCCGGGCAATGGAGGTGGCAATTGCGCTCGACGACGGATGATGGAGACGGGCAACGAGAAGAACATGTTGTTCTCAGCGGTGGTATAGACGAGAGCGGCCACCCGGCCACCTGGCTTCAGTGCGCGGTGCATACCGCCGAGCGCCTTCTGCTGATCCGGGAAGTAAATCAAGCCAACGCGCGAGATGACCGCGTCGAATGCTTCAGGCTCGACATCAAGATTCTCGCCATCCAGCACGCGGGTCTCCACGTTGCTCAGTCCGGCTGCACGCGCATTGCTGGCAGCAAAGTCGAGAATGTTCGAGGAGATGTCGGTTGCCAGGACATACCCGGATGGACCAACACGCTTGGCGGTGGCCAGCGTCTGACCACCCGCTCCTGCCGCAACGTCGAGGACACGACTGCCGGAGTGAATGCCAG
>DATGLM010000016.1:0-2412 GCA_035294125.1 Ktedonobacteraceae bacterium
CAACAACTGTCCTGCCTGTTTTATCGCTTCGTCGTCGAAGTGTGAGGCAAAACCCAGGACGCAGAGCAACGCGATCAGCGATTGCTCTGGGCCGTGAATAGGTACGGCGACGGCATTCACGCCTGTTAAATATTCTTCATAATCAATAGCCAGGCCATTGCTAGCGGTTATCTCTACTGCTGCCAGGAATCGTTCCGGGTCTGTGAGTGAGTGTTCGGTGAAGCGGGGCAGGGGATGCTTGCGCACCCATGCCCGTCGTCGCTCTGGCGGCCAGCTGGCAAATACGAGTTGCCCACATGCGCCTGCCAGTAGAGGCACACGTGTTCCTCGCGGAACCGAGACATGCGGAAAGAGATGCTCTCCTCCCGCTTCCAGGGACTCAAGGACATGGACACTATCCTGCTCGACTCGTCCTAGAAAAGTGGTTTCGCCGACAGCCGTGACTAGCCGCTGCATAGCAGGTAAAGCGAGCCGCCGTAGCCCGGCACCGCGCACGTAGGATGCCAGTTTGTAGATGCGTGGGCCAAGAACATAGAGGTGCTCCTCGTGTAGCTCCACAACTCCGCAATGCTCCAGCGTTTTCAGAAGCCGGTGCATACTGCCCTTGCTCATATTGAGTGATCGTGCCAGGTCTGAGAGCGCCAGGCCCTCATCTGATACCATCAGTACATCGAGCAATTGAAAGGCTCGCTCAACCATAGGAGCTGGCACATCAAACGCTGCCTCGTTCATCTTTTGTTGCATATAAGTCGATTTATTCCTTCGTGTGGAAAATGGCATATGGCAAAGGCCAGCCTGGTATATCTTTGCCTTTATCGCTTTACCCTACCACTTTCGCTTTTCTCACGCAAGCGTTTCAGCCTTACCCTTGACAAGCATTCTTCACCTCCGTATACTACTTTATATGGAACATTTCGTTCTATATACGGAACGATGTAGCTATTTTCCTTATACTGGTTGGTTCTCTCTGGCTGTTTTCGTCGATCCTTTTCTCCTCTTGAAAGGGGGTATCTCATGGCATCTGAAGCAAGCGGCCTTTCTCAACCTGTTTCGCAAGCAGCCAGCAGCGGTGCTGCAATCGTTGCTCGGCAAGATCGTATCCCCGTCTGGTCCTTTTCCCCTCTCTTTCTAGTTATTATTGGTATTGGTACGCTTTTCACCTTCTACGACATCTCCGACATTAACGTCTCGTTCATCCAGACCTGTACGCAAATCGTCGCCGGGTGTACCCCGGCTTCCGCGGCCGGCTACATCGGTCTCCCCACGTTGCTGAATCTGGTCGGCTATATCGTCGGCGCGCTCGCGCTGTCGCCATTTGCCGACCGCTTTGGCCGCAGGAACATGCTGCTTATCACCCTGCTGCTTACCGGCATTGGCTCGATTTATACCGCTTTTGTGAGCGATTATGTGAATTTCATCGTTGCTCGCACGATTACCGGCATCGGAATCGGCGCTGATCTTGCCATCGTCAACACCTATATCAGCGAGGTGGCGCCGGTCGGCGCGCGCGGCAAGTATATTTCCCTGAACTTCATTGTTGGCGGCGTGATCGGTTCTCTGCTAGGTATCTGGCTGGCGCTCTATCTGACGACGCCTGCCGCTCCTTTCCCTGCTGGCCTGCCTTTCGCTATCGCTACAGTCGCGGGACCGGTCTTTCAGGGGCCTGGCTGGCGCATTATCTATGGCGTTGGGGCCGCACTTGCTATCATTGGCGTGCTATTACGCTTCGAGTTGCCTGAGTCGCCGCGCTGGCTCGTTTCGGTGGGGCGCCTTGAGGAAGCCGATCGCACAATCACAAGAATGGAACAGCGTGCCAGTAAGCGCTTCGGCGAACTGCCCGCCGCGCCGGAGGCGCTGCCTGTCACCACCTCCGTCCAGCGTATTGGCTATGGCGAGATCCTGGGCAATTCGCTTTATCTACGGCGCGCCCTGCTTGTGCTGGTGCTCTGGCTGCTCGTTTACGCCGCGACCTATTCCATTGTATCGGGCGGGACGGTGATTATGGTGGCTCTGGGCTACAAGCCGTCGGTTGCCGGCCTGCTCGTGGCGATAGGTGCGCTGGGGCAGCTCGTCGGCGGCTATTTAGCAACTGCTTTCGCCGAGAAGATCGAGCGGCAGATCTGGATGCTAATCGCTGCCCTGGTCACGCTGCTTGGAGGCATTATCACCGCGGCCGGTGGGCACAGCAGTTTCATCGTAGCCCTTATCGGGATCTTCCTGATCTGGATTGGCATTGCAATCTTCATCCCGATTTCCTACGCGTGGTCCACAGAGAACTTTCCCACGCGTGCGCGTGCAGTTGGCTTCGCGCTTGGCGATGGCATTGGCCACATCGGCGGAGGCATAGCTGTGCTCGTTGTCACGTTAATTATTGGTTCGCTTGGCGCCTGGGGCTTCTTCATTCTGCTTGGC
>DATGLM010000017.1:0-10474 GCA_035294125.1 Ktedonobacteraceae bacterium
AATCCAGCCATGCACAAACGTGCGCCGCGTCAGATACTCGACATTGTAGGCAAAGAAATGCTCCGGCCCTTCTTCGGTGCGATAATGGCCGAGGGGAATACAGATATCGTTAATTTCCAGATAACATTCGACAATGGTGCGGATGCCCTCATCACTGAGGGCTCGAATCTCTTCCGCCGCCTCGTCTAACCGCCGGATCAGCCCCCGTGCGCGTTCCACCGCCTCCAGCACATAGTCTCGCGGCTCCTGTCCCGCATCATAGGCGAGCTTCCAATCGAAAGAGGCTGTGTGAATGGAGAGAATATCACCGCATCCGGCAATGTTGAGTTCGGCAGGCGCAGTCCGAATCAGGTCGTAATCAACAACTACCAGTTCGGGTGTGACTGCGCCGATATACTCCACGCGGCCATTGTTGCGCACTCCTACCGCCTGTGTGACATAGGCATTGGTGGAAACAATGGTGGGTATGTTGATGAGCGGGCAACCGCGTTTCCACGCGATGTACTTGCCCATATCCATTGCTTGTCCGCCGCCAACGGCAACGACAGCATCGCACGGAGGCGCTGTTTGCTCGATCTGCCTGGCACGGTCCAGGTCCATATCCTCTACGTTAATCACCTTGATCGGTTGCGCTCCGATCTGTCCCTTTACCAGTTCCCAGGGAACGGGCATACTGGTGACGATATAGCGTCCAAACTGCGAACCGAGGCCATTGACGAGACCGCGCCCACATTCCAGGCGTTTGACATTCGCATGTGGTAATCGTTCGAGGAGAGTCATGGATTTTTCCTTTGTATCCATCAATCTGTTTGCATCAAGCTACTGCATGAAGTGCATCGATCATCGTCTGACAGAGTTGCTCACCTGCCCCCGACGCAACTTGCGTGGCCTCGCACTCGTAGCCACCTTCAGTGTAGACGTTGGGTGTCGGGACATAGCCAATGAAGCCATTTGCCAGGCCGAGCACCAGAGTGGTGAAGAATGGGGACTGCTCCCTCGCCTGTATGCCATATGTGCAGAAGAGTTCAGCCGGTTCCGAAACCAGACCCACGCTCGTGCCTTCGCCCTTCAGCCCGAAAGCCGTCACTTCAGCAGGCATGGAGGGCTGTTGCATATGCTCGCGATTGTACAGTCGATAGTGCGCCACCGCCAGGCGCATCTCGATGTCCCAGGCCCGTCTTGCGTCCCCCTCCGCCACAAAACGCCGGCGCTCCTCTTCCAGAAAGCGAATATAGTCCCGCTGTCGCTCCGGCGAGGCCGCAGGGTTGAGCGGCAGTTCCGTGCGGCGCGTCGCAGTTTGAATGCGTACCTCGCTCTGGGTCTGTATGCTCAAGGCCACCTGAAGCGCCTCCGACCCCAGGATCGTTCCCAGTCGTTGGGCATCTGCATACGTTCCCGGATGCACGATGGAGTTCATGTCTCCCTGTGCGCCATTGGCAAATAGTGCCACAGCGTTTCTCCCCAGCACCTGCTCGATGAAATTGACGGTGTAGCCGACATAGTCGGCGGAAATCTCGACGTTGGGTCCAAGCACGACCGGATGACAGGCATAGCTGAGCAAGACGGCCACGGCCTCGCCTGTCATGGCATCATCCACACGCAGCACGCCTACCTCACGGTCTGTGATACCTTCTGGATTTCTGCCCAGAAACGGCAGCCCACGAAGAGTGCCATCCGGCAAAATCTCGCGCCGGTTGATGTTGATAAAGCAGGTGCCGCTTCCTGCTCCCAGCGTGGCCGGACGCTGTCTGCGCTGCGCCATGATGACGGCGCTGGCAATGAGGCGTGGTAGCAGGCGAAAATAGTGTTCATCCGCCTGCCCAGGCACCAGGTCCCCAGGTGGGAAAGGGCGAACAATCGGACCAGAGTGCGTGTGCGTGCAGGCAACGATCAACTGCTGTGGCGCAATGCCAGTTTCACGCTCGACAAGAGCACGCACGAAGCCAGTTTCTTCGTCATCCAGACCAATCAAATCGGTTGTCACGATGGCAACCGTTTGTTCGCCGTCGTTGAGCACCAGGGCACGGGCGTACAGGTCGTCATGCACATCCTGCGCCGTCTGCTTGCGCCCCTCCGCCGCGAAGTACCCGGAAAGCGGCACTCCCACCGGCGGCGTGATGACCACACGCGCTGCCCCTGCCTGCAATGTTGCCATAGACTGTCTCCTCCCTGTTTATCCCTCTGTCAGAAGAAAATCTTCCACGCCTTTTCTGCCGATCTGTACCAGCGCGCCACGCAGCACGCCCTCGCCGTACTCGCTGCCAGGGTTGATGCAGAGCGTGCGTCCCAGTTTCACGTTGCCACGAGACTCATGAACGTGACCGTGCAGGGCCAGCATCGGCGAGTAGCGTTTGATAATCGTTGTAACCGCTGCACTGCCCACAGGCACCATCTGCACACCGCCTGGCAAGACCTGGGGCTTCAAATTGCTATCGAGCTTTGGGGCCTTATCGAGCGGAGTATTGTAGGGTGGAACATGAATGTTGTAGATGGCTTTCGCCTGATTTTTCACCTGCCTTGCCAGCCCATCCAGCAGCTTTTCTAGCTGGTCTTCCGGCAGTTCACGCGGGCTATGCCAGGGCGTGATATTCGTCGTACCGCAGGAGATCATCTCACACTCGCCTTTGAGCACAACCACACGCTCCTCCGGATTCACCACCAGCCCTCCCCGGCTGAGGATAGCATCGATAGCGATGGGATCATCGTTGCCCGGTGAAATATAGCATTCCACTCCTGTGCCGCGTAGCCGCTCCTCGGCCAGCTCCATCCAGCGGCTGATGGACTCGCATGCCAGCTTCACAAAAAGCTCCTCAACTTTCTTCTCATCCCCACTCAGCGCGGCCACTTCCTCCGGCGCGAGCAGCGCCGGATAGTAGCCGGCATCCCGCAGTTGCTTCTGTGCGTTGACCAGCTCGCTCCCACTGACCCGGTGCTCCTCGCCATGCCAGCGAAAGCTGTAGGTGCCGGAACCGTCCTTCACGATAGGGGTGATCAACTTCCCCGTAATATCGCCGCCCAGCACCAGCACACCTGCCTGGTAAAACTTCGCCGCGTTAATGAACTTGCGAAAGCACACATCCGACCCATGAATATCGGTCACGAAATACAAACGAAAACCGCTCATAAAGAAACTTCCTTCCTATCCATCACCGCTCCAGTCGGACCTCACAGGCCCAGCGCAAGGGATGGGCCCTCCTATATATACGATCCCCATTCCCACGCTGTCGCTCCCTTAGCCAGCGGATACTGCGTGTATAGCAGAGCTATCCCTCGCGCTCGCCACAGCGTCTGGTGGGGGATGACCTGCCTGTGTTGCCTTCTATTCAGGTGGAATATCCTTATACGCTTGCGCTATATCGAGATGCCGGGTGCTCTTATTGATGAAGCGCGATACGAAGTAGAGCAGGGCGGGAATAATGATGCCCAGAGCGGTGAAGAAGACACCTTTCAAGAAGGTGGGGTCGATCACGTTCGAGCTGCCTCCGAAGGCCGGAGAGGTGAAGGCGATGTAGCAGAGCACACCGTTCACAATCATCGAGAGCGCACCCCAGATTGAGATGGCGGGTACGCCCAGCAAGCGAGCGCGCACGAAACCCGGCGCTTTCTCGAAGATGTCTGGCCGACGGAAGGGGAAGATCACTGCCGCGAAGGAGATGATGACCCCGACCAGGGCGCTAAAGGCTGCCAGACCTAGCAACTGCCCGAAGTAGTTCGTCTTGATCGTAATCAGAGTGAACAATTCGATGACGATAGCCACAATCACCGTCGCGATGACCGGTGAGTGCAGCCGTTCGTTCACATCAGCAAGCCTGCCTGGTAGCAAGCGATCGAAGGACCAGGCAAAGAGGTTGCGCGTGCCGATCAGCACCGCCGGGGGCTGAATCCAGAAGATGGCGGCCAGGAAGGTCAGGGCGATAATCATGTGGACAATCGGGCTAGTGGTCACGAACAGGCCGAGGGCCGGCATCACCGCCGGGAAGGGTAGCGCATTGGCATTGGGGAAGGCCAGGCCGTTGGTAGCCAGCGAGCCGATAAAATCCTGCCCGTAGTAATGGTAAATAGCGAGCATACCCAGGCTGAAGCCGATGGCTCCGCCGATCAACGCAGTCAGCATTGCCCGCATTACCGACGAGGGAGCTTGCTTGATTTCGCCACTGAAGTAGCCGGAATTCTGGAAACCGTTGTAGCTCTGGAAGGCATAGATGACGGCCTGGAAAGTGTTGAAGAACACTGCCCCTGGCAGGATTTTGTAGCCATTTTTGGCTGCCGTGGCAAGGACTGCCGCGTAAGCTCCATTGCCCTGGCTGGCGTTGAACAGCGAGACAAAATCGCTGTGCGAGGAGGCAAAGAGCAGGATGAGCCAGAAAATCGTGCCGAGCATGATGAAGGTGAACAGCCCGAACATAATCTGGCGCACGCGTCGCAATCCGAGCAGGAAGACGCCCAGCAGGATTAACGTGACGACGGTACCGACGGTGACAGCGCCATAGCCTGTCGTATCAGCGCAGAAGGCAGCCACATTATCCAGCCCGATGATGTGGAACACTGGAGGCAAGAACCAGGTTGCCATCAGCAGGCTGTTCAGACCGGCACTGGAAAGCAGGATGAAGGTGACGAAGAAATTGACGCCAAAGCCGATGGCCGGGTGCAGGACGCGGCTGGCCCAGACGTAATCGCCGCCGGAGCGGGGCATGGCGGCAGTAAACAGGGCGTAGACCATGCCAATGGTAAGCATGGCGGGGGCGGAGAAGATGAACGCCAGGGGCATATTCGCCGACGGGAAGGTCGAGGTTCCCGTCGCAAATGCTGCGACCTCCGACAGCCCGAGTGGAATGTTCAGAATCGCGAACACCATGATGAAGGTATCAACCCACGAGAGTTCGCGTACCAGTCCTGTCGCCTGACGGACAAAGACCGCTGCCGCTGGCCTGCCGCTTTCTATCGTATTAGCCATAAGACCTCCGAAGCTGTGGTTGAAGGAACAAAACATCGTAGAGATACAGGGACGATAAACAGCGCCCAATCGCCTTCGTGGCGGTTCCAGAAACCATACCTCACCGCAAACAGCCCCATGTGCTCATTCTAACGAGCGAACGAATTCACCTCCTTTCAACGTCTCTTCGCTGACTCACCATTTGCATGCTGGACTTTCCTTTCTTATTCGCACTCAGAAGCTACCTGCCTGGCAAACAAGGGTGTAATCTGCCGCAGGTTAATTACGCTGGTGGGAAATGCTTCGGCCTCTGCATAGGGCCGCAGCGTCAGCAGCGCGTGGATGAACGCTTCGCGGCTGATCCCCAGTTCGTGAAGCCGCCACGGGCAGCGTACTCGCTCGATCAACTGGCGCACCCACTGCGCCCGGTTCTCCTGCAAGCGCGCCATGACGTGGGTGCAGAGAGAGATGAGTTGACCGTGAACGTAGCCGCGTCTCGTGATGTACTCGATGTTGTACGCGAGAAAATGTTCGGAGCCTTCCTCCGGTCGGCTGCTTCCCGTTTGCAGGCAAAAGGTATTCTCGCGCACAAAGTTTTCCATGATAGAGCGCAGCGCCTCCTCATCACAGCGCGAGATAGCTTCAGCTCGCGCCTCCAGTTCGTCCAGGATGGCGCGTATCTGTGTCGCGACCTGTGTATCGTAATCATTTCCCCCGTGCTGCCAGTCCCAGAGCGCCGTGTGAATGGAGAGCAGGTCACCGATGCCTGCCCGGTTGAGGTCTGCCGGAGCTCTGCTGATGACTGCGAAATCGACGGCAATGGCGTCCGCAACCACGAAGCCGATATAGCGCACACGGTTGCCTGTGCGCACCGCAATCGTATTGGTCACTGCTGCGTCGACAGAAATAATAGTTGGCGCCAGCACCAGAGGAATGCCACGCTTCCAGGCCACGTATTTCGCTGCGTCCATCGCCTGCCCGCCACCAATGCCCATCACCATCCCCATTGAGGGCAGCATGCGTTCCATCTGCGCCAGTTCGTCCTGTTCCATCGAATGCAGATAGATGACCCGCGCTCTTTTCAAATCAGTGAATTGCTGGCGGACGCTGATCCAGGGTTCGGGCTGTGTCATGATTACATACCTACCATCGGCAGAATTCTGCGGTATCTGCTGTGCTGTCTTCGCCAGAATGTTGTGTCCGTAGACCAACGATGGCTGCATGGCACGTCGCAGCAGATCGACGGGAACCTGTTCAAACATGGCTTCCCACCTCCATCCGCTCCGTAACCAGCAGGGCTGCGCCGCGTAGCGCGCTCTCTTCCCCCAGCGCCGCTGGCGCGATAGAGACCAGGGAGCCGAAGGGGGGGATAACTCGCGCTGCGAAGGTTGCTCGGGCGTGCGCCAACAGTAGCTCATTTGCTTGCACCACGCCACCGCCCACGACGATAATCTCCGGGTCAAAAGCAGATGCCACTGCTGCCAGTCCCAGACCTAAAAATGCTGCTGCCGTCTCGATGATCTGCACGGCAGCAGCATCGCCTGCTGCCGCCGCCTGCATCACCTCGCTGGCAGTGAGCAGCGCGGGATTCTTGTGGAACGTCGACAGTAGCGTTTTCTGGCCGCTGGTTACCGCCTCCTTTGCGCGTCTTGCGATAGCTGATCCGGAAGCCAGAGCCTCGAAACAGCCGGAATTGCCGCAGGAGCAGGATGGCCCATTTCTGTCGAGCGTGATATGCCCCACCTCACCGGCAAAGCCGTGCGCTCCGCTATAGAGCCTGCCATCGATGATTATGCCCGACCCGATGCCTGTACTGATTGTCACATAGACGGCAGACTGGGTCCCGCGAGCTGCTCCCAGATGCCACTCCGCCAGAGCTGCGCAATGCGCGTCATCGTCGATGGCGATGGGAACAGCAAACTGACGGCGCAGCAGTTCGACGAACGGTACGTCGCGCCAGCCGAGGTTGGGCGAGAAGATGACCTTGCCGCTTTTGCTATCCAGTGGTCCTGGCACGCTACACCCAATGGCTTGCAGCGCCACTCCATCTGCCCCGACCTCATGCAGCAATGTGCGCAAAGTCGCTCCCGCTCCTGCGATGACCTCGTCCGCTCCACGTGAGGCCAGCGTCTCAATGCGCCGCCGCGCCAGCAATGCCCCGTGTTGGTCGATCAGCCCCACCAGGATTTTCGTGCCGCCGATATCCAGCGCACCCGTGAGACGGGACGTGTTCATACCTCAACCCCTCCTGTCGGCCAGACTACCTGTAACACAGCCTCGGCTTGCTCAAGTGAACGAATTAATGGATGCGCAAAGAGGGCCTGTAACGCCAGCTCGCGCTTTCGCTCAACAATGGCTGCTACGGCCAGCGACTCATATGCTGCCTGTGCGTAGAGCAAGGCTCGTAAGTCTGCTGAGAGCGTACCTACCGGGACAGGCAGCGGTTGTATTCCATGTTTCCCAATACGAGCCGGAACCTCAATCACGGTCTCAGATGGCAACCAGGGAATCTGGCCTTTGTTTACGACGTTGACCACCTGGATGCTCTGACGATCATTGATCATGGAGTCAAGCACCGGAACGACGATGGCGCTGTACCAGAGCGCGCCACGTCTTCCCAGCGCCACGGATGGGTCGCCATCCCTGGCTGCCTGCTCGAAAACTGTCAGCAGCTTCTTTTCCAGCGTCTGAAGCTGGCGTGCTCGTGGCGCCTTTCCCTGTTGTTGTGCCAGCATGCGCTCCGGGTACAGGTAATAGCGCACGTAGGAAATAGGGATAGCGCGGGTAGCGCGGATATACGGACTATCGACGCCCAGGGAAGGGTGTTGCTCAATGCGCTCAAGAGCGCGGTCCATCAGGTCTCTTCCTGTACTCTGGACGTCGGTAATCCAGCCCAGGTGATTCATGCCCAGGTAGTCGATATGAACCTCTTCACGTGGAAGCTCTACCAGCTTTGCCACTTCCTCGGCCAGGGTCGTCGGCGAATCGCAGAGGCTGATGAAGTTCGTATGTGTATAGCGGGCAGCAGCGTGTTGCACCATCCCGGCAGGATTGGTCAGATTGAGTACGACAGCCTGTGGCGCTACCTCGCTGACCAGCCGCAGCGACTCAAGCACGGGAGGAATGGTGCGCACAGCATTGGCAAAGCCGCCCGGCCCAATCGTCTCCTCACCTGCGATGCCAAGTGCCTGTGGAAAGGTTTCGTCGTGAGCGCGTGCCGCCAGCCCACCAATGCGCACCTGGTTCAACACGTAATCGGCTTCTGCCAACCCTGCGCGCCAGTTTGTGGTGGACGTGACCTCTATGAGCGCGTTGGCCTTCCTGACCAGCTTCTGACTGATTTGACGTACCCGCTCCAGTTTCCGTTCTGAACGGCCCAGCAGAACAACGCGCAGTTTCGGCCTTGCATCGCCAGGCCAGTGGAGCAGAGCATGGAAGAGTTCGGGAGTGCTTACGCCACTTCCTCCCAGGACGGCGAGTGTGATTGGGGGCATCTTCACCTCCAGTTTCATCCCGAGGACAATGAACAGGTATTACCTCAAACGGTTGTAAAAGTCATGGATGACCGCGCTCACACGTTCGATTTCGTCATCGCGCAGTTCCGGGAACATCGGCAAGCAAAGGATTTGTTCGAGCAAGCGACGAGCTACCGGAATCGACCCGCAACGGAAATGTTGATCGCGATAGGCAGGCTGATCAGGTACAAGCACCGGGTAGATAATCTGCGTGCCGATCTCGTGTTCCGTCAAATAGGCGCGCAGTTCATCACGCTGAGGCGCTAGCACGGTGTACAGGTAATAGGCATGCCTGCGATCAGGCGCGACAGAGGGCAGGACAAGCGCTACATCTTCCAGATCAGCCAGCAACTGCCGGTAGCGGGCAGCAACCTCCTGTCTGCGCGCAATCCAGCGACTGAGGTAGCGCAGTTTGACACGCAAGATGGCAGCCTGTATCTCATCCATGCGTTTCTGGTAGCCAATCATTTCGTGATGGTGTTTGACCTTCTGGCCCATATAGCGCAATTGCCGCACGCGCTCATCCAGCGCTGCATCGTTAGTGACAATGGCTCCAGCATCTCCAAAGGCTCCGAAGGTCTTGGTTGGATAGAATGAGAAACAGCTGATATCGCCAAACGACCCGGCAGGTGCGTCATGATAGGACGCGCCGTGCGCGTGAGCGGCATCCTCGATCACGCGCAGCCCGTGTCGCCGGGCGATGGCAAGAATGGGTTGCATGTCGCAGGGTTGGCCGTAGAGATGCACAGGGATAATGGCGCGGGTGCGCTCGGTGATTGCTTCTTCAAGCAGGAGAGGATTCATGTTATAGGTATCCGGTTCCACATCGACGAAGACGGGGGTAGCGCCCACATAGGTGATAGCAAAAACAGTGGCAATATAGGTATTGGGAACCGTGATAACCTCATCGCCGGGACCGATGCCGCAGGCCAGCAACGCCAGGTGCAGTGCGTCCGTGCCGTTGCTGATACCGATAGCGGAGCGGGTACCGCAAAAGGCGGCATACTCTTGCTCGAAAGCTGTCAGTTCGGGTCCAAGTACGTAGCGGCCAGAAGGAAGCACGCGGTCAATGGCTTCGCCAATCTCCCGTGCAATCAGGTGATACTGGCGCGATACATCTTCGGCAGGGATGGGGGAAACTGCACTCACTGCGCTATCCATTTCCCTGGGTGGAAGAGGCCCATTGACGGTTTTCGGCCCGGTATTTTCTTGCAGCATGCATCTCTCCCCGTGAGAAGAAACAGGCAAGCGCGACAGGCCCGACAGGGCTGAGTGCTGTGCAGGCTAGTAGCGCCGCCGGTTAACATAAAATTGAAAATTTTCGCCCCGGTGATAATCTTGCGAGGTAAGCACCGGCATCCCTGTTCTGGTGAAATTGAGCTGTTCCATGCATAGCCAGGCTGTACGGCTTGAAACGCCAATCTCTGCACACAGCTCTGCCGGAAGAGTGACGGCCCGTATGGTGGTGCGGCTGCTGGTAATCTGCGCTGCCTGCTCATCGAAGAGTCGCAGCAGCGAACCCGACCAGTCCATTTCTTGCCATGCGCCCGGAATAAGCGTGCGAGGGAAGATATCGACGGAATAGATGAGCGGTTCACCGCGCGAACTGCGTACACGCTCAAGCAGCAGGACGGACTGTTTTTCATCCAGTTGGAGCTGCCGTCGCACCTGTGGGGAGGGCAGCTCCTCACGAATGCGCAGGACGCGATTTTCGACGGTGTAGCCCATCTCTGTCATAAGTTCGGTGACGCTCTGCAACTGTGTAATGGGCTTGTGAAAAATCGCTTCGCGTGAGCGTACATAATACCCCTTGCCATGACGGCAATCAAGCAGGCCTTCCTGCACCAGCCCCTTGAGCGCCTCGCGTACCGTTGCTCGACTGGCCCCGAAACGCTCACCCAGTTCCTGTTCTGAGGGAATAGAGCTGCCCGCCGTATATTGCTCGTCCCGCAGCAGATCAACCAGCGCCTCACGCACCTGCTCCACCATTGATTGTCGCACAATTGCTCCATGTGCCATATTTACT
>DATGLM010000018.1:0-13899 GCA_035294125.1 Ktedonobacteraceae bacterium
CTTGATCGCGCGGCGCTCATCACCTGTCAGCCCGGTTTTCAAACTGCCTGCACGTACAGCGGTTTCTCTGGTGTATGAGAGACAGCAGTAAACGCATAGATGCCGGAGCCAGTCTCAATGAATGTAGCCTCCTGCTCACTCCTCACTCCACGTACTCCCACAGCAGATGAAAGCGCTGCACCTCCTTCCGTGATCTGTCTGCCCAGCCGCGAGGGGATGACCACGGTTGCGGTCGTGTTCGCCGGAACGCTCACATGGAGATGAAATCGCTCGCCATCGATCTGCCAGCGGATGGCAATTTCGCCGTGGAGCGATTGATAGGTGGCGGAGGCGAAGGTCAACCCTCCTCCTGGCTGTGGCTGAAACATGATATGTCGATATCCAGGTGCGCCCGGCGCGATGCCTGCGACGACCTGGTAGAGCCAGCTGCCAATAGCCCCGTAGGAATAGTGGTTCAGGGAGTTATGCGGGTTTCCTTCCTCATCGATGCCGTTCCACGATTCCCAGATCGTCGTTGCGCCCTTTTTGACGGCATAGAGCCAGGATGGCGGTGTGTCTTGCATGAGCAGGGCATAGGCGAGATCGAGGTGGCCGTTGTTCCCCAACACCGGACAGAGATAGGGCGTTGAGAGGAAGCCGGTGCCCAGGTGCGTCCCCGCCTCCTGGATCAGCTCGACAAGGCGCTGCGTTGCTGCCGTTCGGAGGTGCTCAGGGATCAAGTCAAAGGCCAGCGCGCGAACATAGCTCGATTGTTTGTCCGGCGTCATCTGCCCGTGCTCTCCTACAAACTCGGTGATAAATGCCTGCCGGATCTTCTCAAAGAGCGCACTGTAACCTTGTGCGTCCTCCTCGTTGCCCAGGACGCGCGCTGCCTCCGCCAACAGGCGGGTAGAACAGGCAAAATAGGCCGTGGCGATATGTGGCGCACTCAGAATTTGCGCCACTTCTGGAGTCCACTCGCCAAAGAGAAGGCCGGGCACCGGGTCATCGGGTTCGAGCCATTCGCCCCAGTGATAATTGGTATCCCACAGGTACAGCTCATACTCCAGCGGTTTGCGCTCCAGATAACGTGGCGCGGTATGACCTTGAGGGTTATACTTATCCTGTGCCTGTCGCCGCTGATAGTCCACCCAGGCTTTCATGCTCGCGTACTGCTCCTCTAATATACGCTGTTCTCCATAGACCTGATAGAGCGTCCAGGGGAGGATTACCGCAGCATCGCCCCAGCCAGCCGAGCCGTTGAGCAAGGTAACAGGCCCCGGCAAACTGCTCTCCATGCCAACAGGTGAAGGGATAATCAAAGGAACTTTGCCACCAGACTCCTGCTCCGCTGCCAGATCGCGCAACCATTTCTTAAAAAATCCAGCAGTTTGCATCAGGAAGGAAGCAGTGGGAGCATAAATCTGCGCATCGCCGGTCCAACCGGCCCGCTCTCGCGTCGGACAATCCGTGGGGATCTCCAGAAAATTGCTCTTCTGACTCCAGAGAATGTTGTGCTGAAGCTGATTGAGACGCGGATCCGAGCAGGTGAAGGTGCCAGTTTCAGGCAGATCAGAATAGAGGGCGATGCCAGTAAAGTTCTCTGGTGCTGGTGTGCCGGGAAAGCCCTCAACTTTGACATACCGGAAGCCGTGAACCGTGAAAAACGGCGTGTAGACCTCTTCGCCCCCGCCTCGCAGCGTATAGGAGACGGTCTGAAGTGGTGGTGGAAAAACCGGTTCGATCCCCAGGTGATCCATCGTGAAATTGCCATCTTTATCCAGTGCTTCACCGTGGCGTAAGCGGATGGTGGTGCCCGCCGGTCCGTTGACGCTCAATTGCACCACCCCGGAGAAATTTTGCCCCATATCAACGACCGTTTCCCCGGCTGGCGTCGCCAGGATCTTCACAGGCACAAAGCGCTCTTTGCGTCTCACCGGCGGCGCGGTGGTCGTCACCAGATTCTCCAGGCTATACTGCGCAACCTGTACACCACGCCATTCATTGGCATCGAAGCCGGGTTGATCCCAGCCTGGCATTTCCAGGCGCGCATCGTAGACTTCGCCGGCTTTCAGGTCTGAGGAGAGAATTGGTCCGGTTGTGGCTCGCCACTGTTTATCGGAAACGACGATCTGCTCGCTCCCATCGGCATAACTCACCATCAGTTGCCAGAGCAGCCCCAGACGTTGACCATACGTATTGCGCTGGGAGGCAATCCCAAGCGAGCCTCGATACCAGCCGTCGCCCAGGATCACTCCGGCAACATTCTCGCCAGCATGGAGCAGGTCGCTCACATCGCAGGTCTGATAGTATAAGCGATGGTGATAACTGCTGTAGCCTGGCGTGAAATAGGCATCGCCAACGCGCTGACCATTGAGCGATGCCTCATAGAGTCCATGAGCCGTCACATACAGGCGGGCGGAGACCGGTCGGGCACGCAAGGTGAATGAAGCGCGCAGATACGGGCAAGGATTGAAGGTCTCTGGATCTTCATCCCAATCTGGCTCAATCCACTGCGCCTGCCAGTCCGTTGTGTGCAGCAGCCCCATTTCCCACCAGCCCGGTTCGCTCCATGCCGAAGGGCGATCATGCTGGTCCCAGACGCGTACCTGCCAGGTACAACGCTGGCGGGAGTGAAGTGCCGCTCCACGGTAAGGGATATGCAGCGATTGATCGGAGAGCACCTTTCCAGTATCCCAGAGACCACCCTGACGATCTCTCACCTGGATCTGATAAGCGGACTGGACCGCACCACGCTGATCGGAAGCAAGCTGCCAGCTCAGACAAGGCTCTTTGTTATCAATTCCCAGCGGGTTGAGCTGATATTCACAAAGCAGCTTCTGAATGCGAAGAGATGATGTGGATATCTCATTCATTGATGATCTCCCTCCAGAAGAAGCTATCCTTGCTCATATTAATTAACGCGATGGGAATATTGTTGGGCGCCTGCGGCGCCCCCGCCCGCAGACTTCTCATCCTGGCGCGCAGCAGTGAGACATGCCCATGACCTCAATAAAGTAGTATAGCACTAACCCCTTAGCGCGCCAGCCGCGATCCCCTTGATAAAATAGCGTTGCAAGACCAGGAAAATCACGACCAGGGGGAGCGAGGAGATGATCACGGACGCGAAAATCAGCGACCAGTTATTGTTATATTGTCCGACGAAGTTAAAGATTGCCAGCGGCAGCGTTTGCATCCCATCGCGCTGCAAGAAAATTAGCGGAATAAAAAAGTCATTCCAGGTTGAGAGAGCGCCGGTGATCGCCACCGTCGCTGTCACAGGAGTGAGCAGAGGAAAAACGATCAGCCAGAACGTCTGCATCGGGCTGGCGCCGTCCAGCAGAGCCGCCTCTTCTAACTCGCGCGGAACCGTTTTAATAAAACCGGTGTACAAGAAGATGACAAAAGGCAAATTCACGGCAATATACAGCAGGATCACCCCTTGATAGGTATTAATGAGTTGCAAATCGTGCATCTCTTTATAAAGTGGAAAGAGGCCGAGCTGGATGGGGACGATCAAGCCCGCGACAAAATAGATATAGACCCGCTGAGACCAGGGGCCGGTAAAACGGGCCAGGGGATAGGCTGCCATGGCTCCGAACAGGATCAGGCCGAGAAGTGTGATACTGGTAATCAGCACGCTATTGAAGAGCGCCTGCCCAAGCGACGCGTTATTCCAGGCATCGGCAAAATTTGACCAGACGAATTGTGCAGGCCATCCCAGGGGATTGTTGAGCAGTTCCACCGGCGACTTGAGCGCGACTGACAATAGAACCACGAGCGGAATGACCACCAGAGCGCTCCAGAATAGCACGATCAGCAGCGCCAGACCACGAGAGGCGAGAAATCCAGGATTCAAAGGCATCGCAGATTTTTTGAGAACAAGACGTGTTTGCATCTTAGAGTTCCACCTCTCGTTTGCGCAGGAAACGCAGATTGATCATCGACAGACCAAGAATGAGCACCGACATGACAATGCCTACCGCTGTCCCGTATCCAAAATGGTTCTGGGTAAAGGCCTCTTTGTAGAGGCGTATGGCGAGCGATTCGCTGGCATCGCCGGGTCCACCGTTGGTCATCACAAAAATCAAATCAAAGACCTTCATGCTGCCAATCAGCGTGAGGACGACGTTAACGGTCACGGCAGGAGCAATCAGGGGAAAGGTGATGTACCGAAAACGCTGCCAGCCAGAGGTCCCATCGATATTTGCCGCTTCGTACAATTCGGCTGGCACAGCCTGTAAGCCCGCCAGAAAAATCACCATGCCAAAGCCCATAAACTCCCAGGAGTTGGTGAAGATCAAACTGAAGAGGACCAGGTGAGCATTGCCAAGCCAATCCTGTTGCCAGGCGGAGAGACCAATTTTACTCAGGAAGGTATTGAGAAAACCGAACTGGGGGGCATAGATGTAACTCCAGATATAGCCGATAGCCAGGGCACTGAGCATCGCCGGAATGAGAAACAGCACGCGCAGAAAGGCGAGACGACGCAGAAAGCCATCCAGGATGATGGCGAGCAGGAGCGCGATCCCATTCTGCAAAACCATCACGCCTGCGGCAAACACCAGAGTATTCTTCAAGTCCGTCAAGACCGTGGGATCGCTAACAAGCTGTTGAAAATTGGCAAGGCCCACAAAATGCAAGTCCGGGGCCAGGCCATCCCAATCGGTCAGACTGTAGTAGAGGCTAGCCAGGATCGGGTAGACCACAAAAGCCGTAAAAATGACCAGCGCAGGCAGCAGAAAGAGACCCTGCACTCTGAGCTGGCGAAGGCGAAATTTTCTTTGACGAGGGGCAGTTTCCTCGCGCTTATCTAATGGCTCAATAACGATGGTCGTTTGCTCCATACCAGCCTCTTTCTAATCTCTTTGTGGTGTGGTGGTTGGCGCGGTGGCGGGCTGCACCCGCCACCGCGCCAACCACCACACCACAAACAAGCGAAGCGCCGCAGGCGCTGAGCAGTCAAAGCGAAGGGCGGCGCCAGTCCCTTGCACCCCCGCCTCTCAGGGTGATCAAAATTCGGGATGATTCCTGATCCACAGGAGAGAGGAACTAACTGATCGATCCCTTGTTTTTCTGGAAGGCCGTGTCCATATCCTGGAGCATCTTTGCAATGCTCATAGAACCGGCAAACACGCTCTGGATATCTTTGAGCATGACATCCTGAACACCGACCGGCCAGTTTGCGTCCAGGGCACTGTAGGTACCAACCTTTAGATAGGGGACCATTTCCTGTGCCGCCGGATCAAGCGCCGGATTGGAGATATCCTTGAAGGAGGAGTAGGCGATCTTCTTTTCCAGATACAGCGCCATAATGTCGGGCCTGGCCCAGAACTGGAGGTATTTTCTGGCTTCCGCTGGATATTTTGTCGTCGCGGAAATCGCTGTCGTGGTGCCGACACCGAAGGTGACCCAGATGGGCTGGCCGGGCTGAACGTAGGGCAAAGGGAACATGCCCAGTTGGAGGTTCGGGTTCAGTTGTCTGATGGGAGCCAGGATCCAGTTGCCATTGACCACCATGGCGGCCTTGCCAGCCGCGATCATCTGGGTGGTCTGGACATAGGTCGTGCCAAGTGCCCCCTGATTGAAATAGCCATGTGCATTCAGAGCCAGGTAGTCCTTCATCATCTGGTTCCAGGGGGAATCAGAGAAGGTCCTGGTCCCGGCAAACATTTGCTTATCGAAATTAACATCGTCGCGGTAAATAGCCGAAGGAGCCATCGTGTAAGGAATGAGTTGATCGACCCATTGATCCTTGATGCCCAGGGCCAGCGGCGTGACGCCGGCATTTTTCAGTGTCTCACACACCCTTAAGAACTCAGGCCAGTTCGTGGGAACCGAAAGGCCATGCTGGCTGAAGATCTGCTTGTTGTAGACGACCCCGATGGCGTTTGCGTCCATAGGCAGCGTATAGATCTTCCCGTCGGTATACGTGATGAGCCTCTTCGTCCCAGGTAAAAGGTGAGCGACCCACGGCTCATTAGAAAGGTCGGCCAGGTATTTAGCTTTGGCATAGGGATAGAACTTTAAACCGGGGTACACGCCAAAGACATCCGGGGCATCCCCACCTGCCAGAC
Organism: Ktedonobacteraceae bacterium; assembly: GCA_035294125.1. Taxonomy (GTDB): domain Bacteria; phylum Chloroflexota; class Ktedonobacteria; order Ktedonobacterales; family Ktedonobacteraceae; genus CADDYT01. The sequence goes on from DATGLM010000018.1 coordinate 6,057, forward strand.
GGGCTTTCAGGACCGTTTCGTACTGATCTGAAGCATTCGAAGTAAACTGGACAGTGATGTTGGGATTCTCGGCGTGGAAGCGCTTGTTGATCTCGGCAACGACGGGACCGGCATCAGTACCAATCCAATGATAAAACTTCAGCGTCACTGGTTGCTGTCCAGCGGTGCCTGTGCCAGAGGAACCGCAGGCTTCAAGTAACGACCCGACACCGAGAGCGGTTCCCGCGAGCACGGCTGACCTGGACAAAAAGCTACGACGGGTGAGCGGAGGAAGGTCAAACATATGCGCCATGTCGAAACACCCTTTCTGCTATGGAAGCCGGTGAGACTGACTACAACGTCCCAACGAAGGAAGGTATGAAACCAGGGAACCATGACTATGAAAGAAAGTATAGAGAGCCTCCTCTGGTGCCACAAGATAGTAACTTTACGAAAAGGTTTGTTGGTTTATGCACTTTATAGGGAGGAGTATCGCCTTTCAGGGCTTGCCGGGGAAACATGAAGAAGCTTCCTGCCAGTCCTCGTGCGGTCCTGGCAGAAGTTACTGTTCTCCTTTTCGCGCCAGATAAGCGTAGGCATTGACAAAAAAATCGAGTACAATAGCCCTTGATGGCCCGGTGCCATGCCGGATCACAAAGTTGACAGCGCTTTCTGGAACTGAAGGAAGGATGCTCAACGATGAAATTGCACCATAACGGGGTGTTCCTCTTCCGCACACAACTTTCTCTTCTCCTCTTGCCGATTATCCTCTTCCCTCTTGCTTTCATCGGGTATTTTTCGTATCAAATATCCTATCGCGCGCTCCAGAATCGTTCGGCAGAGAACGTCAGCCAGATCGCCTCACTCGTCAATCAGAATCTCGATACTACTTTGCAACAGGCTATTCAACTGGCGAAAACACCCCTGTACGATACAACTATTCAACAGGTTGTCACTTACTATACCCAGCATCCCGAACTTAATCTTGACACGGCATCGCTGGCAGATATCCAGGAGGTAGAGAATTTTTCCCTCAATATTTTAATCCACAATACGAATATTGACTCGGTTGATATCTATACTGCCGGTTCAACAGCTTTCCCCGAAAGTACGATTGGCCTGCAATCATTCGAGAACTGGACTGCTTTGCCCTGGTTTCAGGAACTCATGCATTCCTCCTCGGTGCGCACCCTGTTTTTGCCTGCCCATGTGGTATCATCGGTGCAGGGGAAGCGTCTGATCTTTTCTGTTGTTCAGGCAATCGTCAATACCCAGACATTCCAGACCGTCGGCGCTATTGTGATCAATATTGATACCGAGAACGCCATTGAACAGATCATCACGGAAACCGAGAACCAGAGCGATACCACCTTTCTCATTTATGGCGCAAATGGTCAGACCATTTATGCCACTCCGTTCAACGGCACTGCAAGCAACGCGCAACCGGGAGAGCTGGCTTTCTCCCATGCTGTGCAACTGGCACTCCGTCAACATGCTGAACAGCTAACCTGGAACAACACCGATTACTTTCTCTCCAGCAATACGTCGTCGCTTTCTGGCTGGACAGTCGCGGCGCTCGTCCTCAGTTCCAGCTTAATGCAGGATATCGAAGCCATCAAGCAAACCACCCTGGTGATGATTTGTCTCACCATCTTACTCGTGTTCGGAGCGACGCTTCTGGCTATTACCCGTGTGAGTCAGCAAATCACCCAGCTTCGTGCCCTGATGAGGGAGGTAGAACTGGGCAATCTCGATGTGCGTTTTCACGCTCAGGGCAGAGGGGAACTGACATCGTTGGGAAAAAGTTTCAATCACATGGTCACACGCTTAAAGCAACTCATTCGAGACAATTACGAGTCGCAATTGCAGCGAAAAAAAGCAGAGCTGGCAGCCCTGCACAGCCAGATCAATCCACATTTCCTCTATAACACACTGGGCACCTTCCAGATGCTTGCGGTGACGGAGGGGCAGGAACGCCTGGCATCTATGGCCTATCACCTGGGGCAACTCATGCGCTATGCATTAGAGGCAGGAACGCTGGTGGCATTACAGCAAGAGGTGGAGCATATAGAACATTTTCTGTCTTTGATTAAAGAGCGGTATGAGGAGCGCCTGCACTATGTGATCCAGATACCGGAAGAATTGCTGTCCTATCAAATACCACGCTTCACTCTGCAACCGTTGATTGAAAATGGGATTTACCACGGCATTGACCCGAAAAGCGAGGGAGGTAGTATAGAGGTGACGGGCTGGCAGGAAGAAAGGCAACTGGTGCTCTCGATTCGAGATGATGGGATAGGAATGTCAGATGAGGAGTTGCAACGCTGGCAGTCAGCGCTCAAGTATGAGGCAAACTTCCTTACCCGCTCGCGCCATATTGGTATCCTCAATGTCCAGGGACAAATCCAACGCATCTTCGGTCCTGAATATGGGCTTGCTCTAGCTGCTGGTACAGCGGGGAGAGGTATTGTAGTGACGATCCGTTTGCCCCTTTGTTCTCCAGAAGAGCCAGAGTTGGAAGGAGTAAGCTGATGGATCAAAAGCAAGAGCAGACGCCCAGGGTCCTTGTTGCGGATGATGAACGAGCGATTCGCCAGGGTTTGCAGGTGCTTATCACCCGGTATTATCGAGAACTCACCGTACTGGAAGCCAGTAACGGGCAGCAATGTTGGGATCGACTTCGCACTGAACCACAGATCCGGATCGCCTTTATTGATATCCGCATGCCGGAGATCAGTGGATTACAGATTTGTGAAAAGGTGAAAACGGCAGATTTGCCGGTAAAAATTGTGATTATTTCAGGTTTTCGCGACTTTGACTATGCGCGCCAGGCTTTGCGCTATGGCGTTGTTGATTACTTGCTCAAGCCTATCAACCCATCTGATGTCCTGCGCCTGGTCCGCGAGGCAGTGACGGTCCCTCTGCACGCACCAGTACTCACAGAGAAACAGGAACGCCTGGTTATTGAACAGATCCGCAAGTGGGTTCACGACCACCTGCATGAAGACATTACCCTGCTCGATCTCTCCCGGAGATTCCATTATTCCGCCAGTTATCTCAGCATGTTGTTCAAAAGGGAGATCGGAACAGGTTTCCAGGAATATCTGCTCGATTGCCGCATACAGCGAGCGAAGCACCTGCTGCTGGATCCGACGCTGCGTATCTCCGATATCGCTCAGCAGGTAGGTTATACCAATCCCAGGGCTTTTTCAATCGCTTTCCACAAATCTTGCGGCATCCCTCCCACAGAATACCGAGAAATGCGTGGCAGGGAAACCGTCCCATAAAAATTTAAATCTATTTGGAGATTCAATGTAAGAGTGTGTCTGATTGCCAGCACCATCTCCGGCGAGCGCCACAGGCGCTCGCCGGCTCTGAGGGAGGATGTGGGCCAATGCGCGGCGCGCATTGGCCCACATCCTCCCTCAGAACCCCGGGTGCGGCGGAGCCGCACCGACGCCCGGCGAGCGCACTGAGCCTCGGACACTTTCTAAACAGCCATCTGTCAGAACCAGCCACTTCGCGCCGTCATTGAAGATAGAGAGCTACGGGTACATGGCTCTTCACTGTGAAATAGCTGTGAGCAGAGACCAGTGTGAAAGGTCAGGAGGGATGCTATGATCCCTGTCAGGATAGCGGAATGTGCGCAGACAAACCATCTGGGGACCTTTGAGAAACGCTATTCTGAAGCATCGCTGTCTCTGGTGGCCGCATGCTTCTTGAGCCTTTTTTTCGGCGGTGGGGCTATTAGCTTGATCATCGGATGGCTCTGGTCCATCAATGGAGTATATGCCCCTCTTTGGGCTGTCTTGATTTTAGTTCCAGTGTACATCGGTTTCGTGCTCCTGTTTTGGAATCTTTACTTCACCACGAGAAAGAGATGGCTCTACCTGTACCGCAATGGCTTTGTCTACGACGATCAAGGGCATATCCAGGGCTACCATCTCCATGACATTCTTTCAGTCGATGTCACGCACATCGTCACCAATGGAAGTGTGGCTAGCCAGTACAGAATTACTTTTCGCAGTGGGAAGAGCCTACAGCTCCTTCATGGGGCCGAAGTGAAATCTCTTGTGGAACGCTCTCGTCTACGGTCACAGGATGAAAGTGCCGGATAAAGCCTGCACCTCTTCTCGCCCTATATGCGCATTACGCAGATCCACCTGGGCGAGCCTGGCCCGATCCAGATAGATTTTGACACGCGGCTCCAGGAAGGAGAGATCGGGGCCAGAGGTAAAGGGGCCGGCCACATGCGGGTGATGGTTCCTCGCGCTGCGCTGCGCTCGCTCCAGATCATATCTGGTGAGCGGCTGCTGGGCGCTCCCGATAAGCACTGGACAGCCTACCGAGCAGACGATTCCCTTTCCGGACATCTGACACTCCCGTCTCTCTCTCATGCGTTTGCCTGCAACTTCAACAGCGGCGTTCAGGCTCTCATCATACGCGCTTACGCCAATGGCTGGTACCAGGGACCACGCGACCCACGCTTTTTTGCTGAACGCGCGCGTGAAGTCGTCGCCATGGGCTACACCGCGCTCAAGTTCGATCCTTTCGGGAATGCCTATCGCTTCATTAGCGGAGATGAACTACGCCGCTCACTGGCTATCGTCGGCGCGGTACGCGAGGCAGTCGGCGAGGGTATCGAACTGCTCATCGAGGCGCAGGATCGCTTCTCCGTCTCGACGGCCGTCGAGATCGGACGCGCGCTGGCCGAGTTCAAGCCGTTCTGGTACGAGGCGCCGGTGATGTCGAGCGAGATCGAGGCGCTGGCCGAGGTCGCCCGCGCCGTTCCTGTGCGTGTCGTCGCCGGTGAGCGCTCCACCAGCAAGGGCGATTTCGCGCGCCTGCTCCATACGCGCGTGATCGACGTGGTGCAGCCCGAAATTTTGCATTGCTGCGCGATTCCTGTACAGCCATCTCGCGCGCTATCGAGCCTATCGTTGCGGCGCAGGGCACCGGGCGATTGTGTACCTGTGTGCAGGAGCTAGGCGAGCGCGGAACTGGCTGGGCAGCGCCGGGCTGTGATGTGCTGGTAGCGTATCACCGGCCAGAGGGAGCGGGACGCGGGCTGCTGATTCAGCAGGCTCCTGACGAGTTCCTGCTCATCGGCGTGGGCTTGAGCGTCCAGTTCCGCCGGCCCCGGCCCTCCGGCGAACCAGTTGCCGTTGTTTCAGCCGAGTGGGGACGCTACGAGGGGGAGCGCTGGATAGCCCTGCATCCGGTGCGGCGCGAACGCGATGAGAGCCTGGGCATGCCGGTTCGCCTGGTCGAACCAGGTGTTGTGCGCGTCATCCTGGATATAGTCTGAGCTTGACTTTGTACATTGAGTGTCTTTTTACGCACGGCTCCTCATCGAGCAAATAGCGCATGCAATCTTGTCCAGCCGATCTTCTGCAAGAGATGGCGCGGTGCTATGATGGGCGCCTTTCCCTCAGGGGCAACCCAGGCATGTGTCCGTGATAGCGCCGCTGAAGCTGGTTCCGGCTAGATTGGCTCCGGCTAGATTGGCTCCGGCTAGGTTGGCTCCGTCAAAGCTGGCTCCTGCGAGGTCCGCCCTCATCAGACTCGCATCGCGGAGATTAGTGGACGTGAAGTTGGCCCCCCGGAGGTTGGCAGACGTGAGTTCAGCCCCGCTCAGATCGGGGGTGATCTGCGGATGATCTTGCCTCCAGTGGTTCCAAACGTCGACGCCTTCGCGGAGCTTGTGAAGATGATCCTGATTCGCCATAGCGTTTGATCCTTTCGTTGGGAATGGGGTCAGTACTGACGATAGATATTCCATGACATCCGGGTTACTGGATGTGCTCTACGCGCATCTTTCTTTTGGGAGGCCGAACCATTCCCGGTCATCCCTCCCGATCAGCGCGGTTCCGCGCGCCCTCGAACGACATCCTCTTTCGGCTTACCAGGCTTGGCTCGTTGAGGGTCACAGCGTGTTGCCATGCTCGGTGAGCAAGCTGACCCACTCCCGGGGACTGCGAATCCACTGCGTTCTCCAGACCGCTCTGGCCCCCAGCCATCCAGCCGGCCCCCGGTAGCTGCACTTCAACTCGTAGGTGTTGCGGGCCTCGTTGAAGACCATCTGCTCTACCTGGAGCCAGGCAATCTGCATCCGTTCGATGGCCTGGACCAGGCGTTCTGCCTCTTGCTTGTCCATGAACGCATCTCGCTTTCCAGATGGCGCGGGAGCACCAGCAGGGGGGCACCACGTTTCCCTCTCGCGCCTCCCCCTTGCCCTCCTCAGGACGGTCTGCACGGCGCTGACCGCCGGGTGCGCCTCTCTGCCCCTTCTCTCGCCTGTCGCAAAGAGGTAGGAAGATCACATAATGGGACAGTGTGAGAACGGTGCGACCTGGAGAGGCGTCCGTTCTCCGCTCTTGCTTCTGCCTGTTCCTTCTGCCGGGTACGCCCGGCTCATTGCTCCTGGTCCATGCCCTCCCGGCGGGCAGTCAGTCCAGCCGAGAGGCGAATACCCACCTGCGCCGCTGTCAATAAATACCACCCGCTGCGGTCCTGACGCACCTCGCCTGCCACCCAGGTATCGAGGACCCGAATGGCAAGCTGATCGCCGGCGTGGATCACCTGCCCATGCAGCAGGAAGGAAGGCCGGGCGACCCGTTGCGCCCGCGTATGACTGACCTCTCGCTGACCTTCCGAGGAGGCCAGGTCAGTCTGGGCCTGGATCTGTCCCGCCCGTTGCATCGCGGTTCTCTCCCTTTCTCTCCGCCTGTGCGTCCCGAGGCTGATCGAGCGCGATCAGAGCCGCCGTCGCGGCTTCGGGGCCGACAGCTTCACCCAGACGCTCCTGTGCCGAGGCCAGGCGTTCCATGCTCGCCGTGATCCAGGCATGCCGCGCCGTCCCCTGCGCCAGACCGGGGAGGCCGCGCCAGGCGGCTTCATGCGCTCGCCGGGTCGCCTGGCACAGCGCGGCGATCTCGCTGCCCTCCTGTAGGTCTGTGTGGGCCTTCATAGCTATGGCTGCTCCTTTCCGGCGAGAGCAAGCTCTTCCTCACGTGGTTCTCCTGCGTGCCCGGGAAAAGCCTGTGGTCCCTGCTTCTCTAACACCCGAACAGCCACCGCCGCGGCCCTCTCTACATGGGTGATGCATGCCCGGCAGGCGCCTGGCCCATCGTGGGCCAGAATAGCCGCGAGAATGCGGCGCATCTCCGCCACGCTTCTCTGTGCCCGCCCGGGCTGCGCCAGCGTGAGCGCACGTAACGAGGCGATCCGGTCATGCAGCGACTGTAAGACGATCTCCGCTGTGCGATTGCCACACCCGCTGAGCAAGACCTGATAAAATCGCTCTTTGGCGGCAATCAGTACCTCGCGGTCACGCGCCTGGAGAGCGGCTTCCACCTCGTGCATCGCCTCCTGGAGGGCCAGGCGCAGTTCGTCGGTGGCTTGCTCGGCAAACAGCCGCCCGGCTAGGCCCTCGACCACCGCACGCACTTGATACACCTCTCTGGCCGCCTGCGCCGTCATGGTCGTGACAACCAGGCCCTTGTGGGGGATGTTGGTGACGAGACCATCGCCTTCGAGTTGCCGCAGCGCCTCACGCAGCGAGGTCCGGCTCACGCCGAGCAGATGGCACAGTTCGCGCTCAATGAGCCGGTCCCCGGGGCGAAAGTGTCCGCTGGTGATGGCCTGGCGTAGCCGCTGTTCGACCTGTTCACGAACGGGGGCAGCGGTGCGCGCAATGACAAAGGGGGCGTCGCTCCTGGCTCCAGGCAGAGACATAGGGCAGTGGTTCCTTTCCTGTCTGATTTATCTGACGATCATCTTGTATGACAAGAAGACAATATGCTATGCCATAGTATAGCAAAGATGAGCGCAAGGATCAAGGGGATCTGGCCGGCACATCTTG
>DATGLM010000019.1:0-187587 GCA_035294125.1 Ktedonobacteraceae bacterium
CATAAAGGAGAAACATACATATGGCAGAGGCAGTAATTGTGAGCGCCGTGCGCACACCTATTGGACGTGCGAATAAGGGCGCGTTGAAGGATGTGCGCGGAGACGATCTGGCTGCTCTAGCGGTCAAGGGCGCGTTAGAGCGCGTACCGCAGCTTGATCGCTCGCTGGTTGAGGATGTAATTATCGGCTGCGCCTTCCCGGAGGGCGAGCAGGGCATGAACCTGGCGCGTCTGGTGGGCGCGCTGGCCGGGCTGCCGGAGACGGCGGCGGGCGTAACGGTGAACCGCTTTTGCGCGTCGAGCTTGCAGGCGGTGAATATGGCGGCGCAGAGCATTATGCTAGATCAGGGTGATGCCTTCGTCGCGGGGGGTGTCGAGAGCATGTCACGGGTGCCAATGGGTGGCTTCAATCCAAGCTTCAACCCGCGCCTGATGCCCCCTCGTGAGGGTGAGAAGCTTTCTTCGCCCTACGCGCCCATTGAGCTTGAGTATGGCTATGCAAGCTACATTCCGATGGGCATGACGGCAGAGAATCTGGCCCGCGACTATCACATCAGCCGCGAGGCGCAGGACGCTTTCGCGCTGCGCAGCCACCAGAGGGCCACCGCCGCTATCGACAGCGGCTTTTTCAAGCGTGAAATTGTGCCGGTGACGCTGCCCGATGGGCGTGTGATGGAGACTGACGAAGGGCCGCGTCGTGACACCTCGCTGGAGAAGCTGGCCGCGCTCGAGCCAGCTTTCCTCGCGGGTGGCACGGTGACGGCGGGCAATTCCAGCCCGCTCAACGATGGCGCGTCTGCCGCCGTGCTGATGTCCGCCGGGAAAGCACGCGAACTGGGCATCCAGCCGCTGGCGCGAGTCGTTTCAATGGCGGTGGCGGGCGTGAGGCCCGATATTATGGGCATTGGGCCGATTCCGGCCATGAAGAAGGCGCTGCAGCGCGCGGGTTTGCAGTTGAGCGATATCGACATCATCGAGCTTAACGAGGCGTTTGCCGCGCAGTCGCTGGCGGTGGTGCAGGCCATGGGCATCGACCAGGAGAAGCTGAACCCGCACGGCGGCGCGATTGCACTGGGGCATCCGCTCGGCTGCAGCGGTGCGCGCATTATCGCTACGCTGATCAACGATTTGCAGACTGCGGATAAGACGCTGGGCATCGCTACGCTCTGTGTCGGCGGCGGACAGGGCGTTGCCACGATTATTGAGAGGTTGTCATAGCCATGTCATACCAGATAAGAAAAGCTGCCGTGCTGGGGGCGGGCGTGATGGGCGCGGCCATCGCGGCCCACCTCGCCAACGTCGGCATCCCCAGCCTCTTGCTCGATATCGTGCCACCGGATGCAGGAGCTGACCGCGACAAAATTGCCCGCACTGGACTGGAAAGGGCGCTCAACGCCCGGCCCGCCGCGTTCTACAGCAAGCGCGCCGCGAAGCTGATTACCGCAGGTAACATCGAGGACGATCTCCAGGAATTGAACGGCGTGGACTGGATTATCGAGGCCGTTGTGGAGCGCCCGGATATCAAGCGCAGGCTCTACGAGCAGATTGAAACAGTGCTTGCGTCCAACACGATTATCACCTCCAACACGTCTGGTTTGCCCGCGCACTTGCTGACTGAGGGGCGCAGCGAAACCTTCCGCCGCAACTTCCTGATTACCCATTTCTTCAATCCCGTGCGCTACATGCGCCTGCTGGAACTGGTGCCGGATGTCGACACCGACCCGACTTTAATGGAGTTTATGCGGCAGTTCGCGACCGAGGTGCTGGGCAAGGGTGTGGTGCTCTGCAAGGACACGCCCAATTTCATTGCCAACCGCATCGGCGTCTACGGCTTCATGTCCACGCTGCGCAGAGCGCTGGACGAGGGCTACACCGTCGGCGAGGTCGATACCATCCTGGGGACGAACATGGGGCGTCCAAAATCCGCCGTTTTCCGCACCGCAGATCTCTCCGGCCTCGACACGACGGCGCATGTCGCCAGCAATCTCTATGAGAACGCTCCCAACGACGAGCAACGCGAGATTTTCCGCGTGCCTGAGGTGATGCGCGAGATGATCCAGCGCGGCTGGCTCGGCGAGAAGAGCGGTCAGGGCTTCTACAAGCGCGTCAAGAATCCTGGCGGCGAATCGACCATACTGGAACTGAACCTGAAGACGCTCGAATACGAGCCACAACGGAAAGTGCGCTTCCCCTCGCTTGGCGAGGCTCGCACCTACAGCGATCCCGCGAAGCGCATGCTGACCGTGCTCAACACCGATGATCGCGCCGGGCAATTTGCGCGGGAGACGCTGGCCGATTCGCTGATCTACGCCGCTAACCGGGCGGAGGAGATCGCCGGGAGCATCGTGGCTGTTGATGAGGCGATGCGCTGGGGCTTCAACTTTGATCTGGGCAGCTTCGAGACGTGGGATATGCTGCTGCAACACCCGGAAACGCTGCAAAAAGTGCTGGCCTCGACCGGGGCGGAACTGCCCCCGCTGGTACAGCGTGTGCGGCGCGAGGGACAGGGAACGTTCTACACTGGCACGCCGGGCCAGCGTCGCTACTTCGATTTCAAGACGGGCGAGTACTTGCCGGTGCCACAGCCAGAGGGCGTCGTCTCCCTGGAGACCGCGAAAGCCAACAACAAAGTGCTGCGCGACAACGGCTCCGCCTCATTGATCGATCTGGGCGACGGCGTGGTCTGCGTCGAGTTCCATACCAGGATGAATGCTATCGACGAGGGCATCATTGAGATGCTGCTCTTCGCTGTAGAAGAGGGCCAGAAGGACTTCCGCGCCATCGTCATCGGCAACGAGACGGAGAACTTCTCGGCGGGAGCCAACGTGCTCCTGATGCTGATGGGCGCGCAGGCGGGCGAGTGGAAAATGCTGGATACAGCTATCAACGGCTTGCAGCAGGCCAACATGATGCTCAAATACAGTCCGATTCCGGTTGTGATTGCGCTTGCCGGGCGCGCGCTGGGAGGCGGAGCCGAGGTAGTGATGCATGGCAACCACGTGCGCGCCCACGCGGAGTCATATGTCGGCCTCGTTGAGGTGGGACTCGGCCTGATTCCGGCTGGCGGTGGCATCAAAGAACTGCTCTTGCGCCAGGGCGCGGATGTACAGACGCAACTGGCACGCAAAACGGGCGGCCCGTTCACCCCGGCGCGCAAGACGTTCGAGACCATTGCCTTCGCCACCGTCTCTACCAGCGCGGCGGAGGCGCAAGACCTGCGTTTCCTGCGCAAGAGCGACGCGATTACCGTCAATCGCGACCTTGTACTGCGCGACGCGAAGGCGGATGCGCTCAAGCTGGCTGAGGCACGTGAGGCAGGAAAATGGCAGCGGGCACAACCGGCCATGCTGCTACTGCCGGGCCCGGGCGCGCGCATGGTGCTGGAGCAGCAGGTAGATAACCTGTTGCAGGTGGGTAAGATCAGCGAGCACGATGCTGTAGTAGCGCGCCAGCTTGCCCGCGTCGTCACAGGCGGCGAAACTTCGCCCATCACCCCACTGACGGAACAACAGGTGCTCGATCTGGAACGTGAAGCCTTCCTCAGTCTGCTCGGCACCGAGAAGACGAGGGAGCGCATGCAGGCTTTCTTGATGACGGGCAAGCCATTGCGCAACTGAAAGGAATTACGCCAGACAAAAAGCAGGGCGTATCGTGCCCTGCTTTTTGTCTGGCGTGAAATGCTCTTTTAGAAAATGGCAAGGCCGCTGTCGGTATCGAAGAGGTGGATGCGTTCGTTATCGACGTGCAGGCTGACTTTGCTGCCAGGGGAAACGCGAGAGTTGGGGCTGAGGGTGGCGATAATCTGTTTGCCACCAGCGGTGGCATAGACCTGTAGCTCGCTGCCCAGATTCTCGACAACGTCTACGGTTGCCTCAATAGCACCCTTGCGGCTCTCAGGTGGGACAAGGGAGACGTCTTCCATATCCTGCGGGCGGACGCCGAAGGTCAGGTTCTTGCCCGCTGCACCACGTGCCGCGTCGGCATACAGTGCGGGCACCTCGACGCGACCAATGTCTTCCAGCACGATCCAGGTGGTATTTCCTTCGCCAACTACCTTCGCACCCGAGAAGAAGTTCATCGAGGGAGAGCCGATGAAGCCGGCCACGAACAGATTGGCGGGATGATCATAGAGCTCGGTCGGTGTGCCAAGCTGCTGGATAAGGCCACCGTTAAGAACAGCGATACGGCTACCCATCGTCATGGCCTCGACCTGGTCGTGCGTCACATAGATAACGGTCGTCTGGATGCGCTGGTGCAGCTTGGTGATGTTGGCGCGGGTTTCGACGCGCAGCTTGGCATCCAGGTTAGAAAGAGGTTCGTCCATCAGGAAGACTTTCGGCTCGCGCACGATAGCGCGACCGAGGGCGACGCGCTGGCGCTGCCCGCCGGAGAGTTCTTTGGGCTTGCGTTTGAGGAGTTGTTGCAGGCCCAGAATTTCTGCTGCCTCTTCCACGCGCTTCTGAATCTGGTCTTTCGGGAAGTGGCGCAGCTTGAGGCCAAAGGCGATGTTGTCGTAGACGCTCATGTGGGGGTAGAGGGCGTAGTTCTGGAAGACCATCGCGATGTCGCGATCTTTAGGCGGTACACCGTTGACAACGCGGTCACCAATGAGGATTTCACCTTCGGAAGCATCTTCCAATCCTGCCACCATGCGCAGACAGGTACTCTTGCCACACCCGGACGGGCCTACAAGCACCAGGAACTCTTTGTCCTTGATGTCGAGGTTGATGTCATGGACAACCTCGACCTTGCCGAAGCGCTTGTAGACGTGTTCAAACTGGACACCAGCCATTAAGGTACTCCTTTTCGCTCCTGTAACAGGCCCGATAATAAACGCCTGTTACTTTAACAATAGTAGAGCTATCGCTTAATGCCCTCGCTGCAACTGCTGGCATGTCCTCTGGCGCAGTTGGGAGTCAACGGGGCCTCTTCACGTCCCGTTCGTTGTGTCGGCTCAAGCTATCCACCACGCAAAGCATTGCGCAGGTCAGGGGCAGGCAATCCCGCTGCTATCTCGAAAGGTAGTTGAGTAACCAACGAACCAACGCTGTATAGAGTATACCTGATGTTCTGGGGAATATGCAACTGCTCTCGTCTTCGGTATGAGTATCACATTTCTTGACAGGCCCCACATTCATTGATAGAGTATCCGTTATTAAGAAATCTGTATTTATCACCGCACTAGTGGAAAGGCTCATGCAGTATGTCACGCACAACCATCGATTCCATTACGGTAGAACCTTTAACTATCCCCCTTCTGGAGCCGTTTACTATCGCAACTGGCAGCGTAACCCAAGCTCGTAATGTACTTATCTCCGTCACCCTACGCGACGGTAGTAGAGGTTACGGCGAGTGTGCGCCCTTTCCTCCGAGTACGGGTGAGTCACAAGAAACAGCGCTGGCGGCAGCGCGTGGCTGCATTGAACTGCTACAGGGGCAAGACGCGTCCTGTTGGCGCGTCCTCTCAAAGCTCATACACAGTCTATATTATGCGCAAACGACTGTCTGTGCGGGCATGGAGATGGCAATTCTCGATGCACTGACACGCTCGTATGGAATCCCGTTGTATGTCTTTCTCGGTGGCGCCAGCACCTTTGTGGAAACAGACATGAGTATTCCAATGGTCACGCCCGAACATGCCTATGAACTGGCGCAAGATACCGTCAGACGCGGTATCACCAGAATCAAAATCAAGGTGGGAGGAGACTTACGCGAAGATGTAGACCGTGTTGAAGCTGTGCGCAGTGGTGCCCCTCAACCTGGCATCATCCTCGACGCTAACCAGGGTTACACTCCCAGCCAGGCATTGCTGTGCCTGGAAGCCCTCGATGATCGTGATATTCGCCCCCTGCTCATGGAGCAACCAGTACATAAAGACGACTACGAAGGACTCCGCTATATTACTCAGCACAGCTCTGTTCCAGTTGCCGCCGATGAAAGTGCCTCTGACGCTGCTGCAGTCGCACGCCTGATTAAGATGGGTGCTGTCAATGTCGTGAATATTAAGCTGATGAAAGCAGGCATCTTGGAGGCGCTTGATATTGCCGCTCTCTGTCGAGTCAATCACATTGGGTTAATGATCGGTGCCATGATAGAGTCACGCCTGGCCATCGCCGCTGCCGCTCATCTCGCTGCTGGTCTGGGCGGCTTCTCCTTTATTGATCTGGATACGCCTATGCTACTGGCTGAAAATCCTTTTATTGGGGGCTATGAGCAACACGGTGGCATATACGACGTATCAGGTGTAAAAAGCGGGCTGGGAATAGAGAGAAGATAATCAGCCGTAATTCTGTACAATTCTACACGAGCGGGGAATGGATATGATATTGTTCATTACAAAGCCAGAGGGCTCTTCACGGGCGGGAGAGACTTTGGCGGATTTCCGCTGCGTGCTGCTGGAAATGGGTGCGATGGGAGCGAATAATGATCTCGATGGTTCGATATTCACCGTGGAACGGCCCCCCAAAGAAGGCCCCTTTGTTCCATTCCTCCGTTCCGATGCCTTCGACTAGCCGTAGGGTGGCTTGATAGGCTCGTTCGTAGCGAGCCAGAATGGACTGACGGCTTTGTCGCCAGGCCGCCAAACGCGTCAGCCACAGATTGAGCCAGTCGAACAGAGATGTGGGAATCTTGCGGATGCCCCAGCCAGTACGCACCACCCTGACGACGCCAGGGGTTTGCCTCAGCCAGAAAACGATGTGAACCAGTAATTCTTTGACCGTCCAGGCGGACATGACGCTCTTCTGCTGCAAGTCGGACTCTGAGAGAGAAGCAAGCAGAGCCAGAAAGTCGCTTCTGGTCTCTTCGAGCTCTGCCCGTACAATTTCTTGCAGGGATGCAGAGGGAGAGGGAACAGGTTGTGAATCTGACATATGTTCTCCTCCTTGTCGCCTTCTGTGCTGGATTGTTCCCTTCCTCACCCGTCCGGGCAAGCGCAGGACCCCAAAGGCGCCGAGTACCGGCGAGGTGAAGGACTCTGGCTACGTATGTTACTCTTCCATATGCTCTCTCTATTGTATCACGATCTCGCAAGTCTTGCCTGGAAGCATTTAGCATAGAGAACAGAGAACTTGCTCCTGGCGGTCAGCATCGCTGTAGCACTGAAATCAACGGAAGTGATGATTGGCAAAAACGAATAGCCTGTCCGCACCTCGCCCGATTGCCAGAAAGGAAATCAGGTAACCCCGCCTCTTCTCCCTCCTTTCTCGCCACCTCAGGTGCCTCACGTGCCTGACTTTTTGGTTGACCCGTAGAACTGGCCTCACATGCCTCAGGCTTGACAGAACGTTGCTGTTCTCCTATACTCACTATATGAATACTTATATAGTGAGTAACTGGCCCTTACCCTCAGCCGGGCAAGCTACAGGCTCTTGCAGCAGGCAGGAATCGTGATCGCGAGCGCGCGCAAAAACGATATCTTGCGCCAGGCGGTGCCAGTCACGGGGACCGAGGGCTATAGAGTGGGATCGCGTTGGGTGAGGTTATCCCGAAATTTGCCGAAATGTTCAGTACAAAAGAAAGGGGGAGCGACGATGCAACAATGGGAATATCTCCTGCTTGCGGTAAGTGTCAATCCCTGGCAAAAACCAGCTCCTGTCGTTGCAGTCATCGACAGAAACGGCCAGATGACGCAACATACTTTCCCGCAATTTCATAGCTATGTCAACGATCTGGGAGAACAGGGATGGCAACTGACGCACGTTGAAGATCACAGTTGGGTCTTCAAGCGTCCCAGGCAAGAGCTTGCCTGACACGTTTTTCAGCATTGGGGAAGAAAGTGAAGCGTACAATGAATGATATTTTGAGAACCCATGAGAGTCAACCCGATGAGCCATCAATGCCTGCTGGGGGGATAGTTGTCTCTTTGCATGTCGCGCCTGCCGGGAATGTTTCTATGACCGCACTTCCTTCGGCCCATCTGGTGCCAGGGAGAGGGATAGTCGGTGATCGCTACTACCTCCGACGCGGCAGAGACGTGGTCTACGACCAGTTGACCTGTGATGTCACGCTGATCGAACAGGAAACCATCGAGGCGATGAAGCAGTTAGCGATAGATGCGGGAGAAAGTGCGCGGCGCAATATCGTCGTGCGAGGCTGTATGCTCTCCCAACTGGTCGGACGCACCTTCCGCATCGGCACAGTAACATTGCGAGGGCTTGCCCGCCGCGAGAGCAGTGGCGCCTCTTCAGCAGAAAGCACGCAGGAGACTCCTCCCCACGAGTGTACCACGCCAGCGGGACATTGCCTGGTATTACCCCGCCCCGACCTGCGTGCGATGGTGTTAACCGAGGGGACAATTTCCGTTGGAGATCGGATCGAGGTTCTTTAGGAGGCTACAGCCAACGACTCCATAGCATACAAACGGCCTTTGTTCATACAGTGGCAGTGATGGGCGAAGCCTGACCGCGCGATGAGGTGAAGACGAGGAACACAAGTTGTAGAGGCAATCATTGCGAGGCACCTTCATCAGTGGAAGCAAGGAGCGCGAGTGCCTGGGCGATCCAGGCGGCGACTTGCTCCCTGGTGATGAAGCCTTGCCCATACCAGCGCTCCAGGGGATAGAGGCTAAGAAGATCTGTAAGCAGTTGCGCTTGATCTGCTTGCGCCAGATCTAACTTGCCTGTCTGCTTCATCTCGCCTAAAACGGAAAGCACGAACATTCTCGATTCGACCTGTAGCCTCCATGTATCGCTCATTGGTTCCCCCCCTCCAAAGGCAGCCAATCATTGGACATTGGGAGCAGCAGATCTTGATAACAAAAGGGCAGCACGGCTCTGATCTGATCGACGGTGGACAGATCGTCTGAGAGGCAGAGAGAGAGATAGCGACCCAGGCCGTCTCGCACTATACCCCCCAGGTAACGCACGCTCTCGCCTTCATCGTCGATGATCCAATGTCTCTTTCGGCGACGCTGGAAGTGAATGGTGAGCAGATACTGCTGACGCTCTACGATTACGCGTCGATTCCCCTGCTGCCGGTACACCAAACGATGGCCATTTGCGGTGAGAGCTTGCTCCAGGTTCAATGCTGCACCTTCCAACAGGTTCTTACCACTCTGTATCCACCCCTGGCATCGTTGATGCATGAAGAAGAGAGCTGTACCCGGCATCGTACCAATACCGGGTACAGTCTTAGACAGCATCTAACAACTAGAGACCGATGCACACGGACTTGACCTCAGTATAATTCTCCAGCACCTCGTGGCCCATCTCACGTCCCCAGCCAGACTGTTTGTAGCCGCCGAAAGGCAGGGCCGCATCGAAGACGTTGTAGCAGTTGATCCACACCGTGCCAGCGCGCAAGCTAGCAGCCAGGCGGTGCGCCTTACTGATATCGCGTGTCCAGATCCCTGCTGCCAGCCCATAGATGGTATCGTTGGCAACAGGCAGAATTTCGTCCAGTTCCTTGAATGGCTGCGCCACCACCACCGGGCCAAAGATCTCTTCCTGCACCACGCTCATATCCTGCCGCACATCCACCAGCACGGTGGGTTTGACAAAGTAGCCCTGCTCTCCGTAGCGTTCGCCACCGGAGAGCGGCCTGGCCCCACCCGCTATGCCCGACTCCAGGTAGCCGGTGACGCGGCGCAATTGTTCATCGGAGACGAGTGGCCCCATTTCGGTCTTGGGATCGAAGCCAGGACCCAGACGAATTTTCTTTGCCTGCTCCGCAACCCCTTCCACTACCTGGTCAAAGACCTCGCGCTCGACATAGAGGCGAGAACCGGCGCTACAGCACTGTCCATGATTGAAGAAGATAGCAAAGGATGCTCCGGCAACAGCGGTTGGCACATCGACATCTTTCATGATGATGTTGGGTGATTTGCCTCCCAGTTCCAGCGACACCTTTTTGAGGTTGCCCGCCGCTGCCTGCACAATCAGTTTGCCTACTTCCGTTGAGCCGGTGAAGGCGACTTTGTCGACCTCTGGATGAGCCGCGAGCGCAGCGCCCGCTGTCTCCCCGAAGCCCGGTACGATGTTGACAACTCCATCAGGAATCCCGGCTTCCTGAATGAGTTCACCCAGTTTCAAGGCGGAGAGAGGCGTTTGTTCTGCTGGTTTGAGAACGATGGCGCAACCCGCCGCCAGAGCTGGTCCCAGTTTCCAGGCCGCCATCAAGAGCGGGAAGTTCCAGGGAATGATCTGGCCTACCACCCCTATTGGTTCGCGCAAGGTGTACGCGAAATAATTGCCCGCTGAGATGGGAATGGTATTCCCTTCGATCTTGGTTGCCCAGCCCGACATATACCGGAACAGATCGATGGCGAGGGGAATATCGGCGACACGGGCAATCGTCAGGGGTTTGCCGTTATCCAGCGATTCGAGTTGCGCGAACTCCTCGCCGTGCTGCTCAATGAGATCGGCCAGCCGGGAAATGCAGCGACCTCGCTGCGAGGGACTCATCTTGCGCCAGGGGCCCTCATCGAAGGCTTTGCGTGCGGCTCGCACGGCCCGATGGATATCTTCGGCCCCTCCCTCGGCCACATGAGCCATCACCTCACCCGTAGCGGGATTGTAAACCTCGAAGGTTTTGCCAGAGGCGGCATCTACCCATTGGCCATCAATCAACATCTTACGAGTTTCACCGACAAACTGTTGAACTTCCGGTGCGACCTGCACCTCTGTGTCAGAAACCGCCATGTTTCTTTCCTTTCGACATTCCTCTATTTCAACAGAGAGAAAAGAGAAGAGCACTTACCCATGAAGTCTCTTGCTACAACGGTTCCCGTCATCGTCTCTGCCAGGGCGATGAAGCGTCTAAGGGGCAACTGGCAGAAAACTATACTCAATGAGTAAGTACTCATATATTGAGTATAGCCAAAATACGCCAGAAAGTCAAGGTGTTCCTTCGGCACTTCGGCATGCAGGAGAGTCCTGAGCGCCGCTATTACAGAAGCCTTGTCGGCGCGCCTTGATATGGCCTGCACGCCCCTCAATGAGAGGCTGTCTTTGACCGGGAACTGAGGCAGCATCTCCGCCAACCAGGATTGGGCTGGAAAGAAAGGGTGCGGCCTGAATGAGTTGCTGGCCTGCGGGAGAGAGCAGGTACTCGACACATTGTACTACAGCCTTTAGGATGACCGGCATGATTCAAC
This sequence comes from Ktedonobacteraceae bacterium, assembly GCA_035294125.1. Classification (GTDB taxonomy): domain Bacteria; phylum Chloroflexota; class Ktedonobacteria; order Ktedonobacterales; family Ktedonobacteraceae; genus CADDYT01. Next base: position 11,095 of record DATGLM010000019.1, read on the forward strand.
AGCGCCGCGCTGAAACTGATCGGCTTGCCGTGAAAGGTCTGCCCCGCGCTGGTGGTGAAATGGACCTGAGTGTAGTCACGAGCTATGGTTGGATTGCTCAGGTTGATTTCATCGGGCAGATACAGAAAGGGCAACGCGAGACTCTGAGCCGCGCTGAGATAGAGGAACAGAGTAGGTGTTCCTCTCTTGATGAGTATGGCCTCTTTTCTTGTTTGACACTCACAGTTGCAAATCGGTACGATTGCGCTGGCGGTCGGCGTGGCGCTCGATGGCAAGTTCGATCAGGCGATCCAGCAGTTCACGGAAGGATAGGCCGCTGGCCTCCCACAATTTGGGATACATACTGATCTGGGTGAAGCCGGGCATGGTATTGACCTCGTTGATGTAGACCTTGCCGGACTCTCTCTCCAGGAAGAAGTCGACGCGGGCAAGGCCACTCAGGTCGAGCGCGAGGAAAGCCTGCAAAGCGTCGCGGCGCACCTCTTCCGCCGTTTCCTGTGGAAGATCGGCGGGAATGATGGTCCGCGATTTGCCATCCAGGTACTTGGCGCGATAGTCATAGAACTCGTTGCTGGAAATAACCTCGCCGACGACGGAGGCAATGGGTTCATCGTTGCCCAGCACGGAGACTTCCAGTTCGCGGCAGTTGATGCCCTCTTCTATAATGATTTTGTGGTCGTATTCGGCGGCCACGTTGATAGCATGCACCAGTTCGCCGCGCTCATGCGCCTTGTTCACACCCACGCTCGACCCCAGGTTCACGGGCTTGACAAAGCAGGGATAGCCAAGACGCGCTTCAATGGCGTCCAGAATGGGTTCGGGCGAGCGTTCCCACTGGTTGCGGCGATAGACGAGGTAGTCGACAATGGGCAGGCCAACGGACTGGAAGATCATCTTCATCTTCTCTTTGTCCATGCCCAGCACAGAGCCGAGCACGCCGCAGCCGACATAGGGGACGTCTGCCATCTCCAGCAGCCCCTGCAGCGCGCCATCCTCGCCATACGTCCCATGCATGACGGGGAAAATGACATCCAGAGCACCATTGTCGCGCAGTTCCTCGCCATCCTCAAGTGCGATCAGGCGGCGCAGATTCGGGTCGCCCGTCAGCGTCACGCTGGTGGTATGTTCCTGGCCCTTTCCGCCTGCCTGCTCCTGCCCGACACTCTGCTCAGCCGCGATGAGCTTTGCCGGTTCGGTGCCCAGCAACCACGAGCCAGTCTTCGTGATGCCGATGGGAACGACATCATACTTATCCTTATCCAGATTCGCCATCACCGCGTTGGCCGATGCCAGTGACACCTCGTGCTCCCCCGACCGCCCTCCGAAGATAAGGCCAACCCGTATTTTTCTCTTTTTCTCTGCCATTCGCTCTCCTCTTCCACTGTCTATTTCTACGCGCTCTCCAGCTCAGCCGTCTGGGCCAGTCCGATTAACATCATCATACTCACCCGACATGCAGGGGACAACTCCAATACAGTTTCCTTAACAGCAGTGTAGCATATATTTGTGTCTGGACACAAGGGTGCTACGCTGGCTTCTCGTGAGGATTCGAGCCTTTTGCGGGGCAAAATCAAATGTGTGACCACCTGAGTCTTTTTGAAAGAGAATGGCGTAAAGGATAGGGGTAGTGTGTGTAAGTACCGTTCAGATTCAACTGAAGGAGAATAGATCATGACAACCAGACAGGCAACGAAGACCCAGGTAAAGACGTTCCCTGCACCAGCGAAGCTGGCGACGGTGACCGATTTGACGCAGCAGGAGTCACAGGCCATCACAGAGGCGCTCAATACCCTCATTGCAGACCTGTTTGCCCTCTATGTCAAGACGAAGAATTTCCACTGGCACCTCGCGGGATCACACTTCCGCGACTACCATCTGCTTTTTGATGAGCAGGCCGAGCAGATCCTCGAGGCCATTGATACGCTGGCAGAGCGCGTGCGGCGTGTCGGCGGCACGACGATTCGCAGTATCAGTCATATCTCCCAGTTGCAGACAATTGAGGACGATAACAGTGAATTTGTCCCTGCCGGGGAAATGGCTAAGCGCTTGATGCAGGACAACGAACACCTGGTGAAGGCGCAGCGGGAGGCACACCAGACATGCGAGCGCTGCCGCGATGTGGCGACGGCCAGTGTGCTGGAGATCATTATTGACGAGAGCGAACGGCGCAAGTGGTTCCTCTTCGAGATTGTACAGGGGATGAACAATAGCGACTAAGGCGGCTTGCGACGGGAAATTTCAATCCTTCAGCAAAGGGAGCATGCTCTCCATGCGCATACCGCGAGAGCCTTTGATGAGCACGAGGTCAGGGCCATGGACACGCTGCTTGAGCAAGGCGGCTGCTTCCTGTTTGGCGGCATCCAGTTCTTTGCTGTCCTCGACGTCGGCTTTGAAGTAGAAGACGTTTTGCGCGGGCATGCCCGCGTTGAGCGCGCCTTCGACGTAGTAGCGAGCCTCGTCGCCGACGGCGATCAAATAATCGATGTAGTTGGGGAGTTGCTGGCCGCAGGAGCGATGTTCGGCGGGAGCATATTCCCCTAGCTCGAAGATGTCGCCCAGCACGGCCCAGCGTCTACCGCCCGGCTCAATGCTGGTTTCGTGCATGGCCTTCGTGATGGCCAGGATGGATTGACGATTGGCGTTGTAGGTGTCGTCGATCAGGGTACTGCCGTTGGGGCCGGGCTTGATCTCGCAGCGCCCCTTCGCGGGCAGGAGGCTCTCCAGCGCGGCGGCAATCTCGTCCAGTGGCATCTCGGCAGCGCAGCCGGTGGCGGCAGCGGCCAACGCGATGGTCACGCCGTGCTCTCCCGGCAGATGCAACTGGACACGCACATGCTGTCCTCGATAGTTGAGGGTGAAGCTGTGACCGCGCAAGGTGTCGCCGCCGACCTCGCTGCCGCGCACTTCCGCGCCCTCGCCACAGCCAAAATAGAGCACTCGTGCGGCGGTTTTCTCGCTCATACCGCGCACATTGGCATCATCGTAGTTGAGAATGGCAATGCCTGTGGGAGCGAGCGCCTGCACCAGCTCGCTTTTGGCAATGACGACCCGTTCCTGCGAGCCGAAATATCCGAGGTGCGCCGCCCCCACGCTGGTGATGATGGACCAGTTGGGGGCGGCAATCGTGTTGCAGAGCCATGAAAGTTCACCGACCCACTGCGCGCCCATCTCCAGCACGGCATAGCGATGCTGCGGTTCCAGACGCAGCAGCGTGAGAGGGTAGCCGATCTCGTTGTTGTATGAGGCGAAGGTCTTGAGCGTTGGGGCCTTCCTGCTCAGCACGGAAGCTGCGGCCTCTTTTGTACTGGTCTTGCCATTGCTGCCGGTTATGCCGATCAGCGTCGTGTTCCTCTGCCGCCGCGCGCGCGCGCGAGCCGTGGCATGCAGTGCCTCTACAACGTTGGGAACTACAATTTGCAGGAAGTTGGGAGGAACTTGCTCAACGGGAATGGGATCAGTGCAGAGCGCGGCAGCCGCGCCGTTCTGAGCAACAGCCGATATGAAAGTGTGTCCATCGACATGCTCGCCCTTGATAGCGACAAAGAGGTCGCCACGGCCAATCTGGCGACTGTCATGGTGCGCGGCAGGAAAAACCAGGTCGTAATGAACCGGTGCGTCGCTCTGCAACAGCACGCGGTTCTCATTGCCCACTAATACATCGTCGAGGGTAAACATGCGGTTGATAGTCCTCTGTTTCTCTCTAGCGTCCTTTTCTCGTGCAGATTATATCATATACCCTGCACGCTCTCCATCTTTGCAGGAATCAGGGCATCCACAGGGACGTTTATTGAATCCAGGGGAGGTATTTGCTCAGAGCGGGCAGCGATTGCTCGACGGCTGCGCGGCCCGCGTCGATGAATTTGTGGCCCTCGGAGAACTGGCGCAGGGAGACGCGGTGCAGGCTGGGGCGAATGACGATATCAGCCTCCTTGATGCTGTGCATGCCTACCGTTGCCATTGCCAGATCGTAGGAGCGCAGCAGGATATCGAGGATGTAAGGAGCTTTCTCGCGGTGGAGATAGTGTTGCTCTTCCAGCCAGGGCGTCGCCCTTGCGAGCGCGGGCGGCTCCTGCCCACTCAGCTCGGAGGCCAGCAGGATATCGGCCCCCATCTGGCGCAGCAGCCGCACCGGCACGGGGTCATGAAAGCCCGCGTCCATCAAGATATGCTTACCGACCATCACGGGTGGAAAGATGCCGGGTAGCGCTACGCTGGCGAGACCGGCCTGCCAGAGCGGCCCCCGATCCAGCACCACTCCGGCCCGTGTCGCCAGATCAACTGCCACCAGCGCGAAAGGTGTGGTCAGATCCTCGAAACGCGCATCCCCGGTCAGGTTACGTATCATGCGTATCAGCCCTTTATTGGAGAAGAGCGAGGTGCGCGGGATGTGCCAGCGAATGATATTGCGCTGAATTTCCAGGAATTTGCTCTCAATTTCCTCCAGGGGCCTGCCAAACAGGTACATACCTGCGGCGATCATGCCACTGCTACAGGCGGTGACGTAATCCAGTGGCACATCGTGATGCAGCAAGCGATCCAGCACGCCGATATGCGCGAAACCCCGAGCGCCCCCTCCGCCAAAGGCGATGCCAACCGTGCGCCCGGCGATGAAACGCGCCACGAAATCGACGGCCCGGCTGAGTTCGGCAGCGGGAGCTGTCTGCCACAGCGTCTTTCGTTCTTGCCAGCATCGTTCAAGCAGGGGCATATCCGCCGGGAGCAGGCGGGTCACCGGGCAGCCCAGTTGCGCGCTGTAGCGATCCTGCGCGCCAATCGTCGGGCGCTCCGTGACATGCGTCACGAAAACCGCTCGCTCTCCTGCAACATCTGCGCTCATGCCGGGAAATGCCTCCAGGGCATCTGCGGCAACCAGCACAATAGACCTGCTGCATACCCCGACCATTGCTTGCACGGTTTCGGCAAGCGGTTGTTCGCTGCTGACCAGCAGGAGATAATCGTAATGCAGGCTCAGATCATGCAATACTGCCAGCACGTCGCTATCTGTTGTACTGGCCTGCGCTTGCGCCGCTGAGAAGGAGGCCAGAGCGGCATAGCGGCGACCGTCGAGAGCGATAGCCGGGACTGCATGAGCCTGTAAAAGGGAAGGGTCAACTGCTATGTCCAGGAGAGAGGGTCGCAGTTGCCCCGGATCAACCGCGAAACCCTCCGCTATTGCCCGCACCTGCTCATCAAGGGCCAGCAAGAGGACGCGCATCTGCCAGCGCTGCGTCAGTGCGTCCGCGATATGAAGGGCAAGAGAGCGCCTGGCAGGCGTATTGTCCGCGCTGGAGAGGGAAAACCAGAGCAGCTCGCCGCGCTGTCGTGCCAGCATGCGCTGGTTCATGCGCGCAAGGCGCTGCGAGAGAATAGTATTGATGTTGCGCAGCAGCGTTGGACAGGAACCGACGAGCGCGAGAAAATCTGCCTGTTGCAGCGACCAGAGTAGCGTATCCTGTTCGACGCGAATGGTAGCGGTTGGCGATTCGCCTGTGATGAGCGACATCTCGCCAAAGCATTCGCCGGGTCCTAACGAGGCCACCACAACAGGTTCCATATCCTGGCGCTCTTGCAGCACAACGCTGACGCGACCGGCGGCAATAATATAAAGCTGCCCGCGCCAGACTCCCCGCTCTAGCACATGTTCCCCACGAGCGTACCGTGCTGAGCGCAGGCGAGCAGCGATAGCGCTCGCCTCGTGCGGTTCCAGGTCGCGAAACAACGCGCTTGCCTTCATAAGTTGTTGTGGCTCTCTATCCTCTTGCATAAGGTTCATTCTAATCGCTACTATTTAAAATGTCCAGGGCAGGACATGCAATGAAAGTAAACATAATACATACACTGAACACAATAGGAAGCATGGCGCGGGGGCAATGAGAGGCGGCATGCGAAGATGGCTGCTTTGCTTGCAAGCCTTTCATTCACAGCTCAACGTTTTCGAGCAGCAGCCGTATGATACGCAGCATGCGTTAGATGTCCTCTTTCATGGCTGTGCCATCAGCCCTTCCTGCCGCGCCGAGTATCCACACCTCGATCAAATCTTCTACCAGACTGTTGCTAATCTGAATGCGCGCCCGGCAATTGTTCAGATCAATACATCATTTCTGCGGCCCGATCAAAACGGCGTGCAAGAATTGGATGGCGACGCCTTCGTCAACATTATCTTCAATGCCATGTACGTTTCCAGCGCTATTCCTACGCTCCCGAAACTGATTTTGCAGGTCAGCGAAGGAAACTACAACTTCCTCTCGGAATTTGCCAGCGATATCACGCTTGAACAGTCAACCGACTTCTACGAATGCCTGCCCGGACAGTATCATGGCTGCCTTTCTGCAACACCCTGCCGAAAAACCCGCTGCAAGCTGCATTGCTTCCATGCAAGAGCCGGATTTTGAGTAGGGGATGCTCCCACTTCAGAAATGTCTGTCGCAAAAACCTTCTCTGAGAGAGACGCAAAGACGAGGAATGCTATTGCGTAGATTGGATTTCCGTTTTCTTTGAGGCTGCACAGAATAGCAGGGTGAAGGGAAAGGCAACTGTAGATGCCAACATAGTGAAAGCGGTCTTATTCAGGCTAGATACAGGTTGGGCGATCCGGGATTCGCCCGTATGAGAGGGCACAATGAATATTCACGAACAGGTTCAAAACATTCTGGCAGATTTAGGAGTAGAGATGGAACATCCAGAGCACCCGTATGACAACGATGATTGCGTTCCAGAGGTCTCTATTTTTCAGGCCTCCCGCGACCACTACGGCGTGTTCTATCGCCTGGACATCATCAACTCGGTGCCGCAACTGCGCATTATGGTGCCTGTTGAGCAGGGGGCCTTGAAGATGGAGATGTACCTGGTACGCATGAGCGAGCAGGTTCCCGTCGATAGCTTCTTCGCCAGGATCGGGGAGTACAGGGGCAGCGCCGCCTTCGAGCAGGGCCGCGAAGCCGCGCTCCAGCACCTGCTCTACGCGATTGCCGAGATCATGAAGCAGCTTTTCTGGTCCGGCGACCTCAACGACATGAGCTTCCCGCCCGAAATCGAGGTGCGCCGCCTCATTTGAAAATAGTACCTCAATGACTATGTTTGCAGGGCCGTGGCAGCTTCGCTATAATGGGTTTGATCGATTGAACGGTTGATTAGCAACGAGAAAGCGAAAGCTACTATGGCGGAAAATTTCGATACGATAGGGCGTGAGGCGGCGGATCACCTGGCCCTCAAGAACGCGGCCCGCGAACGCGCCTTGCCCAAATCGCGCAGCGCCATTCGCTACTGTGCCAACAGCATTCGCGCCGCCCACCGACAGGAGTTCGCGGTGGCGGCGCAATTGCTGGAGGAGGCAGCGGATCTGATCCAGCAAATGACAGCGGACCTGCGCGACCACCAGGATATCTACTACGCTGGCTTCGTGCAAGACGCTCAGAAAGAATTTGCCGAAGCCAGCACCTTTGTCGCCCTCGTCCAGCATCTGCCCCCGCCCGACGCGGAGCAGCTCGGCCTCGGCTGGGCCGCTTACCTCAACGGCCTCGGTGAAGCCCTCGGCGAGTTGCGCCGCTACCTCCTCGACCAGTTGCGCCGGGGCAACATCGAAAACTGTGAGGTCTACCTCGGCTATATGGACGATATCTACGCCATCCTGACCTCCATCGATTACCCCGATGCCATCACCGGCGGCCTGCGTCGCACGACCGATAATGCACGCGGAATCCTGGAAAAAACACGCGGCGATCTGACCATTGCTATGGAACAGGCACAATTACAGCGCACCATGCTGGCCTTGCAACAGGAACTTCAGCAGCATAAACCCGGCACGTAAAATTTTTGCTCTTTTTCCGCTGCTGATACAACGGGAATAGTGTATACTAATAGAGAGCAATCAGCTACATATACGTTTTCAGGGGTTGTAACGTATTCTCTTTTGAGGACTTTTTTACTGTTATCGCTCTATATTTCATTTTGATGCCAGAGGGGATGTACTCAAAACTATGCCAGAAAATCAAGAAGACAGGAACCAGAAAAAGGATACCACTCCTCCGAAAATCAAGCAGCAGGTGACTTCACAGATCGTCACGGCGGAAGCGGTGCAGGCGGAAGAAGTACCGACTGTTCCACTTGACTCGTTTCAGGCCGTCAATGCTCTCCAACCTGAGATCGAGATTCACTCGATAACGGCTACGCGCTCGGTGAGCCTGCCGGGGCCGCTGGTGGTCCATCCTGCCGAGTACAGGCGCGGCCCCGGCGAGTGGGTACAGATGTGGTGGGATGGCATGCGTCCGTCGTACCTGCCGCTTTCACTCGCGCCTGTTGTGGTTGGCAGCGTACTGGCCTGGACACAAACCATCCCGCAGAAGGTGCCGTTCGGGCATTTTCACATCCTGCACTTTCTTGCTCTACTTGTCGCCGTCGTATTTATCCAGTCTGGCGCGCAACTCGTCAACGATTATTATGATTACCTGCGTGGTATCGATACCAGCAACACCCTCGGACCCGGCGGCCTGATCCAGCAAGCGGTTGTGCGCCCGGCAACTGTCCTCTCCAGTGGATTGTTCCTGCTGGCAATTGGTGGCCTGCTTGGTCTGGTGGTGGCGCTCAATGGCGGCCTGCTTGCCGTTGTCTTCACCCTCGTTGGTCTGCTCTGCGCCTTTTTCTACAGCGCCACCTCTCGCTCACTCTCCTCACTGACGCTGGGCGAGCTGGTCAGTTTCTTCGTCTTTGGTCCATTGCTGACATTGATGGCATTTGTCATTCAGATCGGCAGCATTAATCGCAGCGCCATTCTCTATAGCCTACCCCTGGGTCTGCTGGCAGCAGCAGTCATCCACGCCAATAATCTGCGCGATATGGAGGGCGATGCTCAGGCAGGCAAGCACACAATAGCAACGTTTCTTAGCCTGCGCATGAGTCGCGTGCTCTACCTGCTGTTGCTGCTGGTTGCCTATGGCATCATCGTTGCGCTGGCCGTGCCGCGCGGCGCACCCCATCTCATACTTCTCACCCTGTGGACGCTTCCCATCGCGGTCGTCGCCGCCACGGGCGTCTTCCGCACGGATAACCCGGTTGGCTTTCATGGTGTGATGCGACAAACTATCAAGCTCGATGGTTGGTTCGCCTTCTGGCTCGCCGTCGCCTTGCCTGGCACGACCATCTGGACGCTCCTGACCCCTTACCTGCCATCACTCCTCACACGCTGAGGCATTTGTGTCGTGTAACGCCCCTCCAGGCCATGCGCAAGGGGATGGCCTGGAGGGGTCGGCGGCTTCTATCACAAAATCTTCGCCTCTCTAAAAATTCCGCCTTATACTCTTGACATGTAACCGGTTTCATACTACGCTTGAGACGTGTAAGCGGTTACATTTTCAGTTAAGCTGGGAACCTGTCCTTGTTTTGAAAGGACATTCGTCAAAAAGTGTGAGAAATCGTATGAGATCGAAGCTGACGATACAGGATGTCGCTCGTCTGGCGGGTGTTTCAAAGGCGACGGTTTCGCGGGTCATCAACCAGAAAACGAATGTGAACCCGGACACGCGGGAGCGTGTTCTCCGCGTCATCAATGAAAAAGGCTTTGTTCCTAGCATAACTGCTTCCGGGCTGGCTGGCAAGAAAAGCCGCCTGATCGGCGTGCTTGCCCCGCCGTTTACCAGCCCGTTTGTGCCTGAGATCATGCGCGGTGTGGCCGAAGTCATGGAACAGAGCGCGTATGAAATGGTCCTTTATAGTATTAACCCTCAGCACCGTCATGGGGATGCGTTGGATCGCATCATCGGGATGCGACTCACAGCGGGCCTGCTCGTCATTCTTCCCGGCCAACTCAGCAGGCACCTTACTGATATGCACGACCACGGGCTGCCCATCGTAGTGATTGATGACCAGGGACCGTTTATCGACTTACCATGGATCGGTATAGACAACCGGAACAGTGCTTACCAGGCAACGCGCCATCTGATCAAACTTGGTCATCGTCGCATTGCTCACCTGGAGGGGCCAACGAGCCATCGCTGTACAGCAGAGCGGTACGAAGGATACGTGCAGGCGCTGCTCGAAGCCAATATCACTCCTGATCCCAGACTTGTCGTTCAGGGCGAGTTTCTCGTGGAGGGGGGCCGCGCGTGTGGTGAGACCTTGTTCTCAATGAGCAGCCGCGAGCGGCCAACGGCTATTTTTTCCGCCAATGATCAGATGGCATTCGGCCTGATGGAGGTAGCTGCCGAAAGGGGCATCTGTATCCCTGACGATATTGCCATCGTTGGCTTCGATGACATGCCACTGTCTGCGTACATCAGACCAACATTGACAACCGTGAGACAACCATTTTATGAAATGGGCAGAGTGGCTATTGAACTCCTATTGTGTTTTATTGATTCTGCGTTTTCTACTGGCGAGAAAGCGCGAGAATGGGATATACCCCTATCCTTGCTTTCTGCGATCAGAGGAGGGATGCATGAGCCGATACGTTATCAGCTACCTACTCGCCTCATAGTGCGTGAGTCCTGCGGAGCAAAACAACCTCTACCATTGAGTGGATAAGGGCGCTCCCGTCGGTTTCGCAACTGTCACCATGCGCTAGCACAATGTGCCGATGCTTACCTGTATCATACTGGCAACCCGTTATCTGGTTGTCAAGTCATCCTGTTGCTATTTTCAAAACACGACGAAAGGGGGTGATCTCGTCAACCTTGTTTGTAGCGGGGGCAAGGGTGTTCTCGCCGGTCAGTTTTTTTGCACTTAACTCACTGATGGAGGTACACAATGGATTCTCAACGACGGCAGTTTACAGCCGGGCAACGAAAACGCCCGGTATTCTACACAACCGGTATCTCTTTCTTCATGGTGCTTGCCATGATGTTGCTCGCTGCTTGCGGGGGTAGTGGCAACAGTAACAATAACAACGCTACCTCAAGCCGGGCCACGACGCTGCGTGTGCTTCCGGCACCGGGACAGCCCAATCCTGACTTCTTCAACCCCTACTTTGACAACAATCATGGTGGTGACTGGGGCGCGGATGGGCTGATATTCGAACCTATGTATCCGACGAACCTGTATACAGGCGTACCCACCCCATGGTTAGCTAGCAGCTATGATTACTCCAACGGGAATACGCAGTTGACCTTCCACCTGCGCCCTGGTGTGAAATGGAACGATGGTCAGCCCCTTACAAGTCAGGATGTTGTCTTCACCTTTAACGAGATGAAGCAGTTTACAGCTCTCGATACCAATGGCGTCATGCCGTTGATTAAGAGCGTAGATGCCCCAGATAGCAGCACTGTCACCTTCACGCTGCAAAACGTGAACAGCACCGCGCTCTTCTTCATTGGTGGCGTGTACATTGTTCCACAACACGTATGGGCCAATGTCAGCGATCCGACGAAGTTCGCCAACGACAAGAACCCCGTTGGTACAGGCCCCTACGTGCTCAGCAGCTTCAATCAGAATCTGATCACCTACAAGCTCAATGCGAACTACTGGGGAACGAAGCCGAAGGTGCAGACGGTGCAGGTGGCTGCGACGAAAGACAACACCACGGCCATCACCAACATGATTCAGGGAGAGTACGACTGGGCGGGGATCGGCTGGAGTCCCGATGTAGATTCCCAGTATAAGGCGAAGGACCCGCAGCACAATCAGACGTGGTTTCCTGCCAGCAACACCGTCATGCTGTACCTGAACCTGCAAAAGGCTCCCTTCAACAGCCTGCTGGTGCGCAAGGCCATCAGCGCGGCGATTAATCGCAATCAGTTACCGCAGGGCGTGGCGCTCTACGCGAAGGTTGCCAACCCGACAGGCATCATCGTCCCCACTTTGAGCGATTGGATTTCGCCGCAGTACCAGAGCGCGAGCTTCCAGTACAGTACCAGCCAGGCCGACCAGTACCTGCAACAGGCGGGCTTTACCAAAGGCAGTGATGGTTTCTACCGCGATCCCAGCGGCAAAGAGTTCACCATGTCGATAGATGTGGTCAATGGCTGGAACGACTGGGATCAGGACGTGCAGTTTATCGTGAACGACCTGAAAGCTGCTGGTATCAACGCCTCCATGAACTCAGAGAGCGGCTACACGCCCTACTTCAACGCCATCTCGACCGGCAATTACCAGGCAGCGATTAGCTGGACGAACAGCGGCCCCAATCCCTACTTCCCGTACCAGGCATTGTTGAGCAGCGCCAACTCTGCCCCAGCCGGGAAGGCGGTCTCTGGCACAAACTTCGAGCGTTGGGATACATCAACCGGGGGCCAGTATGCAAAGGAGACCGATCAACTGCTCAAGCAGTTCGAGGCATCCAGCGACGCCACGGCTCAGAAGCAGGCTATCGCTGGTATCGAGGATATCATGGTGAGCCAGTTGCCGGTTATTCCACTGACCGTCAACGTCTACTGGGATGAATACACAACCAGGAATTGGACGGGTTGGCCTTCGGCGAGCAATCCGTATGATTCTGGCGCTCCCTATCAGGCTCCGGCTTTCGAGGACGTCATCCTCCACCTGACACCTGCCTCCTGACCGTGTGTTCTTCATCGTATGTCTCTCCATCTCCTACGCCAGGGAGATGGAGAGATTTCTCTTATGCACTATAAAGGAGTTATGGAATGCGCCATCTTTTGAGGCGGGTGGGCTTCTATCTGGTCGCGCTGTGGGCCGCGATCACGTTCAATTTCATCATTCCGCGCCTGATGCCCGGTGATCCCGCGGAAGCATATATCGCAAGGCTGCAGGGACAGCGTGTGACTCGTCAAGAGCTCGACGCGATCCGCAAGCTCTTTGGCGTCAACCCGAATGTCCCGCTCTGGCAGCAATATCTCGATTATCTGAACGGTCTCCTACACGGCAATCTCGGTATCGCAACCTCACAATTCCCTACCACGGTCATCGATGTCCTGAAGCAAAGCCTGCCCTGGACCATCGGGCTGGTTGGAGCTGCCCTCATTATCAGCTTTCTCGTCGGCACCCTGATTGGCATGGTGATCGCCTGGAAGCGCGGCTCCTGGTACGATACCCTTGTTCCCCCGTTCTTCACCTTTCTCTCCGCTGTCCCTTACTTCTGGATGGCCCTGGCGCTCGTCTACGTCTTTGGTGTCGGCCTGAACTGGTTCCCTACCAATGGCGGCTATGACGTATTCAACGTCAATCCCGGCTGGAACGGAGATTTCATCTTGAGTGTGGTGCAACACGCCATTCTCCCGGTAATCACCCTGGTCATCGGCTCGCTGGCAGGCTGGGTGCTGACCATGCGTAACACGATGATCACGACGCTTTCAGAGGATTACGTCGTGATGGCCGAGGCAAAGGGACTCTCTACAAGACGTATCATGATGAATTACGCGGCACGCAACGCGATTTTGCCCAGCATTACCAGCTTCTCTATCTCCCTGGGTCTGGTGGTCAGTGGAGCTTTGCTCACAGAAATTGTCTTCAACTATCCCGGCATCGGCTACGCTTTGTATCAGGCCGTGCAGGGCGACGATTACGCGCTGGTGGAAGGGTGTTTTCTGGTGATCGCCCTCGCTGTCCTCATCGCGAATTTCCTCTCCGAGCTGGTCTACACCCTGCTTGATCCACGTGTACGCCGAGAAGGGAGCTAGATGATGCAAACCACAAACGTAACTGAAGAACAGATCGATCCCTCCAGTCTTCTCAAAAGCACAAAAGGAAGTGGACGTAACATCATTGGCCTCCTCATCTCCAATCCAAAAATTGGTGTCGGGGTGGGCATCGTGGCCTTTTTTGTGCTGGTGGCGATTGCGGCCCCGCTGCTGACGCCCTATAATCCCAATGCGAGTGTTGTCCAGGGCTCGCTGCCCCCGTCGCCCGCGCACATCTTCGGCACAACGGGTCTGGGCCAGGATATGTTTTCCCAGATCGTTTATGGAGCGCGTGTGACGCTCCTGATCGCCTTTACCGCCGCCACAGGCTCTACCCTGCTCCAGGTGCTCTTTGGCCTGACCTCTGGCTATTTTGCCGGTGTCCTGGGCGATACCCTCAACCTGATTATCAATGTCTTCCTGGTGCTGCCGGGACTGCCGCTTACGATTGTGCTCGCTTCCTTAGCCAGTGCCAATGCCGCTACCAACAGGAACGAGATCGTCATCGCCCTGGTCTTGCTCTTCACTTCCTGGAGCTACGGGGCGCGTGTCTTGCGCGCCCAGACGCTCTCTTTGAAGGAGCGCGAGTTCGTGGCTGCCGCTCGGGCTACGGGTGAAAATACAGTGCGCCTCATCTTCGCGGAAATCCTGCCTAACGAGGCGGCGCTGGTTGCGGCCACGTTCGTTGGCACCTTTGTCTACGCGGTGGGCGCGGAGGTTGCCCTGGAGTTCCTCGGACTTGGGAACACCTCGCAGGCAAGCTGGGGTGAGATATTGTACTGGGCGCAGAATAACGGGGCGCTCATCGTCGGGAAATGGTGGCAATTCGTCCCGGCTGGTCTCTGCGTCGCCCTGCTCTGCGCGGGCCTTACCTTCATCAATTTCGGCATTGACGAACTGGCGAATCCACGCCTGCGCGCAGAGCACCCGCCGCGAGTGCGCACGTCGCCAGGGCAGAAAAAGAATCCAGAAGAAGCTTCATCGGCACCGCTAACAGAGGAGAGTATTGTTAATCATGAATGATCTTACTGACACCTTTGGGCAAAGCGTCGAAGCAGCCAGTTTCCCACGGAGTTTTCTGTGGGGCGCGGCTACATCCTCGTACCAGATTGAGGGGGCCACACGCGAAGATGGCAGGGGCGCTTCCATCTGGGATCGTTTTTCCGCCACGCCGGGAAAAACCTATCAAGGTGCGACTGGCGATATCGCCGTCGACCATTATCACCGCATGAGCGATGATGTGGCTTTGATGGCCAGACTGGGACTGAATGCCTACCGGTTCTCTGTCGCCTGGCCGCGTGTTCTTCCGCAGGGAACCGGCGCGGTCAACGAGAAGGGGCTGGATTTCTATGACCGTCTCGTCGATGCCCTGCTTGAGCACAAGATCACCCCCTTCGCGACCCTCTATCACTGGGACCTCCCCTTAGCGTTGGAGGAAAAAGGTGGCTGGCTCGTGCGTGAGACGGCGTATGCGTTCGCCGATTATGCGGAAATTATGGCGAAACGCCTGGGAGACCGGGTAATCTGGTGGGCAACGCACAATGAGCCTTTCTGTACGGCTTATCTCGGCTATGGTATCGGCATTCACGCGCCTGGCATCAAAAATATGCAGGCAGCAATGACAGCAGGGCATCATGTACTGCTTTCTCACGCTCTGGCTGTGCCTCGCATCCGGGCTGCTGTGCGTCCAGATGCACAGGTAGGTATTACCCTGAACTTC
Source organism: Ktedonobacteraceae bacterium (assembly GCA_035294125.1). Taxonomy (GTDB): domain Bacteria; phylum Chloroflexota; class Ktedonobacteria; order Ktedonobacterales; family Ktedonobacteraceae; genus CADDYT01. The sequence goes on from DATGLM010000019.1 coordinate 26,380, forward strand.
ACGCTGATTGATCCTGCCGATGATAGCCTGGAAACGCGGGAATGTGTCCGGCAAGAAGATACCTTAAACAACCGCTGGTTTATCGAACCGATCTACCGCGGCAGCTACCCGGATCACTATTTCGAGGAGCGCCACACGCTTCCCCCAGCTATGGAGGCGGGAGATTCCGCACTCATTGCAACCCCCATCGATTTCCTGGGGGTCAACTACTACACACGCTATGTCATTCGCGCCAGGGCAAATGGGAACGGGAGCAATGAGGCCGAGATCGTTGTACCCGTGCCCGGCGCAAGCTACACCGAGGTAGAATGGGAAGTATATCCCGATGGCCTATACAAGCTGCTCGCCCGTCTCAACCGCGAGTACGCCCCGAAAAAGATGCTTGTCACAGAAAATGGGGCCGCTTTCAACGATCAGTGGAATGGTGAGGATTTCGTCTCCGACCCGCAGCGCACTCACTACCTGCGCACGCATATCCAGGCTGTAGCGCGGGCTATCAGGGATGGTGCGCCTGTCCAGGGTTACTTCGTCTGGTCGCTGATGGACAACTACGAATGGGCATATGGCTATAGCAAGCGCTTTGGCATTGTCTACATCGACTACTCTACGCAGCAGCGTATCGTCAAAGATAGCGGCAGGTGGTATTCGTCCTTCCTGGCAAGCATGAAGAGGTAGCCCACATCGCAGCTTGAACAGCCAGGTTCGGGAATGAGGTGGCGCGTCGTCCTGTAGCGACAGGGGGCGTGGTAAGGATGAGAGGGTCTCGTGCCTGTCCTCGTGCCAGCCGACCCTCCGCTGTGAGCAGCGCCAGGAAAGGGGACGGCGGATAAGCACAAGGCCCTCTCCCCACCTCACAGCCACTCCCTGTCCCTACAGCGTCCCCTTACCGTTCTGGTGATTCTAATTCCTCATTGCGCCTCTACGCTACGATAGAGGTGGACGTTTGGCTTTTTATAGTGTAGAATGAGTATCATAAACGATAAACAGCATAGGGCTGTTTTCTTTTAACCGTTTGAATGTTGATGAGTTAGCGCAAGCACGAGGAGTAGCCATTCATGCTATCACCGGAAAGAAGGACATACCGGAAAAGTCCAGGACGACAATATGCGTATGATTACGACCCGTTGCGCGGCAGGTCTCAGTCTTCCAGCACAGGCAGCCAGCAGGGAACGAATCGCGGTTCCCATCATACTTCCGGCATTCTTGCTCCTCGTCCCGACCCACGGCGCACGCGCCAGCTCCTGCGACAGAACATCCTCGCCAGTAAGGCCCGCGCCACAGTGGTGCTTGAGCCTGAAGAGTTAGAGGACGAGTTTATAGAACCCCAGCGTCACGCAAACTCCGACCCGCATTATGGTCAGCATCTTCCTACGCGCCAGCAGCCAGATCAGGGCCAAACTGAGGGCAGGTTGCAGAGCCGTTCGCTGCAACCTTATGCTCCTCATCCTCCCGTGGGTGCTCCTCGTACCCGGCGGCTGGCCGAACTGGAACAGCAGCGGGGAGAGGCGCTCGTCGAGTGGGAACCAGAGGATGTCGACCCCGATCTTGGCTACGAGTACGAGTACGAAGAGGGGGATCCTCTTGATCGTCGCATCGCCCGTACCCCGGTCCCCCATCGCTCCAGCCAGCCCACGCGCTCTGGTCGCAGAAGCGTCTCCCCTCACTATGAGTATGACTACGCAGACCGGGAAGACCACGATGAAGACGAGGACAACGAGCCGAGACGCAAACCGCGCAGAAAGAAACAGGGGGTTACGCGCCGCAAATTGCTATGGGGGCTCGGCCTCGCCGCCGTTGGAGGCGGGACCATAGCCGCTATCGAGCTAGGCCCAAAAATTCCGCAGGCCGTGGAGACTGCAGGCAATGATATTCAGAAACAGTTGGAAGATGCTTTTCAGAAGGGCGTCCAGGCCGGTGAATATGCGGTACGCAAAGAATTTGTTACCGCGCTGGACAGCCTGGAAGGTGTCTCCCTCGACGCGGCCATAGCCGCCGCCAGGCTGACGCGAGTAGCCTATGATGTTTTCGTCTCCCCCCTGGTCACGCTCGCTGCTACTGTGACCGGCGACTTCCTCACTGTTACCCTGCGCGCTGTGCAGACCGCCCGCGCCTGGCTTGCCCGTATCTACCAGGATAATGATACCCTGGCGGCGCTGCAAACGGTGCTGCAAACCTGGGTCAATCAGGTCAATACTATGCCCAAACAGATCCAGGCTATTACCGATACGGACCTGGATGGTGCTCAATCCTACCTGCGCTCGCTGCAACACAAATTGCAGCAAGAGCAGGCTTTACTCAATAAATCAACGGCGACGCCAACCCCAACTACAGGAGCAAAACCTACCGTCACGCCCAAAAAGCACTGATTATTCAGACATAAATCTTTTATGCTCAACCGTGGGCACGTTGTACAGGAAGGATGGCCTACCTGTAGATCCTGTATGTCACGTTGATAGCCGTAGTTCAGTGTATCGTCTGCATCTGTGGCACGATTGACTCTGCTGCAGAAATCCTTTGGGGAGGTGCATACTTCAATGGCAACAACTGCTAGTAGTGGTAGCAGCAACAACAGCGTTCTGCGTTCAGAGCGCATTGCCGGTGGTATTCTGCCAAAAGTCCTCAATTCGTTCGACATGGTCGCTATTTTCGTTGCAATCGTCCTCTTTATCAGCAACGCGGGCGTCATCCCCGGTGCGGGTGCAGCAGCGTACATTTACTGGGGACTTGGGTTCCTCACATTCCTCATCCCCGGCGCCATTGTGACCGGGCAGTTGGGTTTGATGTTTCCGGGTGAAGGCTCCATCTATGTCTGGACAAGTAAGGCTTTCGGGGCCTTTATGGGCTTCTTCGCCGGCTTCTGTGCGTGGTGGCCCGGTATCCTGGTTATGATCGCTACAGGTGATGCCGTTGTCACGTTGATTCAGCAGCTTGGCGGGCAGTTCAATGCCAGCCTCCTGCAGGATGCATGGCAACAGGGTCTGGTGATTATCCTGGTGATCGCCTTTTCTTTCGTGCTCTCCATCATGCGCTTCCGCGTCACCCAGAACTTCGTCAACGTCGTGTTCGTGGCCTATGGCGGCGCAATCCTCTTGATTGGTCTGGCCGGTGTCGTCTGGCTCGCCAGTGGTCACGCGCCACAGGCAGACTTTTCGGCAAAGAGCTGGGGTCTCAACGGTGGTAACTGGACCTTCTTTGGCCTGGTGGTGCTTGCCTTGCTTGGTATCGAAGTTCCATTGAACATGGGCGTCGAGATCAACAACGTGCGTTCCATCACCCGCTATCTGCTCTGGGGGTCGGTCGTGGTCATGGCGGCCTACCTGATTGGCACCTTCGGCGTAATGATGGCGGTGCCCGTCTCGTCAAGCAATCCCAACGTGATCACTCAGGGCAACCCGGCAGCAGTAGCCGCAGCCGTGCAGAATGGGTTTGGCGCGGCTGGCAGCATACTTGGTGTCATCGTCAACCTCATTTTCATCGGTTTCTTCCTTTTTAACACCGCCGTCTACAACTACTCATTCGGACGGCTGCTCTTCGTTTCTGGCCTGGATCGCCGCTTGCCAACGGTAATGAGCAAGGTCAATGCTAACAGGGTGCCGTGGGTAGCTGTGCTGGTGCAAAGCATTATTGCCGCCCTCTTCACGGTTATAGGCTTCATCGTTATGCCCTACGCCCTGAAAGCCGGTTTTAAACCGACCGATCTTTCCACCATCGTCTATGATATCCTGCAAGCGGCTGTGACGGTCATCTGGTGTGTCTCGATGGTGATCCTCTTCGTTGACGTGATCATCATTCGTTACAAGTATCATGAGGATTTCAGCCGGGCGCGGCTGGCACCGGACTGGGTGTTCTACCTCTGCTCGGTCTTTGGCCTCGTTGCCAGCGCCGTTGGTGTCTACGTCACCTTCACAGGTCCGTGGACCTCTTTGTTGAGTGAGAGTACCTGGTTGCTCTGGATCGGCGGTATCGCGCTCCTCTCGCTGCTCGTGGCAGTGGTTGTCTTCTTCATCGGGCAGGCCACCATCAAGGGCGACGTGAGCGACGAAGAGGTTATTGCGAAGGTCACCGGCGGCGCGCAAACTGGCGACTGAGTGTGCCGACAGGATAGGGGTGAGAAGAGAGCGGAAGGTGCGCAGCCTCGCGCCTTCTGCTCTCTTCTCGACTCGTTTCTAACAGCTTCTCTGTTACATTTTCAGAGGTTCAGTAATGGTGGTACAGAAAGATCTTGACGAAGAACAGGCTATGCGCATTGATGATCTTGCGCATATCACGGGTATACCGGGACGCACCATTCGTTTCTACAATACCGAGGGGCTGCTTCCCCCCCCGATCATACGTGGCCGCATCGCCTACTATACACACGAGCACCAGCAGGTACTCAATATCATCAAGGAACTCAAAGAGCGGCAGAATCTGCCTCTACACGCCATCAGGGAACTTTTGCAGATTCGGGCCGAGCATGGTGACGTACAGATGATCCTCGCGCTCAAGCAGCGCCTGCTCTCTCCGCTTACCGATACATCGCAGACGCGATTCTCAAAGGAGGAACTGGTTCAGCGCACGGGCATTTCCGCTGTCTCCATTGAGGAGATGGCGCAGCAAGGGCTGCTTTTTCCCGGTGAAAGCGAAGGGGAGCAGGTGTTCACAAGTGATGACCTCCTGCTGCTCGAACTCTATCAGGGTCTTGAGCAACTGGGCCTGCCGCTCGCTTTGCCCGCGCTCATCCGCTTCCAACTGCGGCAACTGGTGCGTAGCGAACTCGCCGCTTACGAGCGGCACTTGCGCCCGCGCTGGCAGGAGGAGGGCGTAGCGCCGGAACAGCAGGTCGAACAATTCGAGAAAATGCTCGCTCTCACCGACACCCTCATTTCCATCCTGCACCGCAAGTTCATCTACCAGTCATCATAAAATTCATCTGGAGAAGTTCAGCACGCGTTTCCCTCGCAACAGCAGATAAATCCTGAACCACAGGGCGAGCCAGCCATTGCCGAAGAGGTAGCCGCCGATGACATCGCTTGTCCAGTGGTCTCCGAGGTAGATGCGAGCAGGACCGTCCAGCGCGATGAGCAGCAGGGGAATAGCCAGCAGGGCCTTCTGCCACACCGGTTTGTCTCGCCAGTAGATCAGCCCCAGCACGAAGAGCCAGCCCCATATTGTGATCGAACCAATCACATTGCCGCTGGGAAAGCCCGGCCCGCGCGCGCTTTTCCACCTCTGGACAGGTGGAGGACCTGGGCGAGGACGATTCACAGTGTGTTTGATGATGCTCTTCATTACCTCGCTTGTCAGGAACATCCCCAGCAAAATCACAGCTTCCAACTGCAAGCGTAATTTCCACAGCAGGAACGAAAGAGGAAAGACTGCCACGGTCAGAAACTTTGGCCAATCAAGGTCGCTGAGCGCACGCGCTCCCTGTAATAGAAGCGGAGAACGTGCCTTCTGCACAGCTCTCGTGATCTTCACATCCATAGCGTCCACCTTATGCCTGCTCACCCAGAGCATGAGCGGTACAAAAAGCGCCACCTGTGTTGCAGAAAAGATGGTCAGTCCGCGCTCAAAGTCCGGCGAAGGAGTCCACGACTTTTGGGAGGATGCGAGGTTTTCCAGTGCATCGATTCCATCTTGAAATGCCTTCCACACATATTTCACAGGCGATCTCAAAGCCATACGAGTATCCTCCGTGCAAGCTGAGATAAAAACATGTCCTTAAAGATAGTAGTAGCACGTTTGCTGGTCGGCTTTCGTTTCCTGCTTTGCTCTCTCCACAGATTTCTCACGTGAAATGTTTGGAAAAACACGACGTACATCAGGCTAGTGATGATAGTGCGAATATGAGCAGTTTTTGAGGAGAAACCATCATGTTACACAAACGGGCGTTACAGGCATTCCTCCTTTGTCTTCCTGTGTGTTTCCTTGTTGCCTGTTCTTCTGGTACAGGCCCCTCTTCAGCGCCGTCTTCTGCACGAGTAACACCGACCATTGCAGCGACACCTTCGCCGACAGTTGCGCCGGGAACGGTGCTCTTTCAGGCCGACTGGTCGCGTGGGCTTTCCGGTTGGAGTGGGACGCAGGGCTGGACGATTGTACAGGGGCAGCTTGAGGTCAATTCCAGTGACTCGGCCACCCTCGCTATCCCTTATAAGCCGCTGGTGAGCAATTATGCCATCGAGGTTCGCTTGCAGGTGGTGCGCCTGTTGCAAAATGAAGGCGGAGATTTCCTGTTTGCTGCGGCGGAGCAGAAAGGGAAAGATGGTTACGAGGCAGGCGTGCTTGACCTGAAAAAGCCGGGTCCCTTCGGCAGCCATCCACAGGCGCAGGCGCTCATCGACCCCAACGACGATATGCCTCAAGGTTGTTGCCTACCCATTGATTATGAACCCGGCTACGACTGGCATACATACCGGCTGGAAGTGCAGGATAATCAGGTGCGCCTGCTGGACGACGGCACGGAAATCGCGCAGGCGAACAGCGCCGCGACCGATACCCTCTCAAATGGCCCTCTCAGCCTCAATAGTGCGCTGGTTATCCTGCGTATCAGCAGCCTGCGCATTGTGGCGCTGTAGGGGCGCAAGGCCTTGCGCCCCTACATTTCCTGCCCTCACCCCCGGTTTCTGGCAGCATGCGCCTGAAACGATGAATTGACACGTTGGGCCTGCTGTGCTACCATACATGGTGAGGTAGTGTACAAATGACACCTGTTAGAGGCGCATGTTGGGTTGCGCCTTTCGTTTGATAGTGAAGAGAAACGAAGGGTCCGCTATGGGAACACTCCCCATTTTTATTATGGTGATTCTCGCTATCCTCTTCGGCGCGCTGGTTATGGCGGTAACTACTGTGCTCGGGCCTAAGAATCCAACGCCGGAGAAGCTGGCACCCTATGAATGCGGTATTCAGGAGATCGAAGCGCCGAAGCGGCGTTTCCCCGTCAAGTATCTCTTGACCGGTATGCTCTTTATCGCGTTTGACATCGAAATCGTTTCGTTTTATCCATTAGCCATCCTGCTCCACAGCCTCAAAGTGCTCGGGCTGGTCGAACTGCTCCTCTTCCTGCTGATCTTAATGATCGGCTACGTCTACGTCTGGCGTAAAGGAGCATTCACCTGGGAATAGCCGCTATTTGGCCTGAAAGACAGGCTGTGGCAGCGGTGTTGGAGGAACAATAGTATGCCAGAGGTAAAGAATCCCTGGGAGCCGGTGCAGACGGTCTCGAACGCGCAGACACCCCGTCGGCGGGGGAAAGAACTGCACGTCAAGAACGGTGAGTTTGGTATCCTGACGACCCAGGTCAGTAAAATTATCGAGTGGGGACGCAGTTCCTCGCTCTGGCCCGCGCTCTTTGGTCTGGCTTGCTGCGCCATCGAGATGATGGCGACCAGCGCGGACCGTTTCGACATTGCCCGTTTCGGGGCCGAGGTCTATCGCGCCTCACCGCGCCAGGCCGACTTGATGATCGTCGCGGGTCGCTGCTCGATCAAGATGGCCCCGGTGCTGCGCCAGATTTACGACCAGATGCCGGACCCGAAGTGGGTTATCTCGATGGGGGCCTGTGCCTCCTGCGGCGGCGTCTTCAACAACTACGCTATCGTGCAGGGCGTGGATAAAATCGTGCCGGTGGATGTCTTTATCCCCGGCTGCCCGCCGACGCCGGAAATGCTGCTCTTTGGCTTCAACGAGTTGCAGCGCAAGATACGTGAAGGCATCCCCAACCCGCCTGACCCGCTCAAGGAAAGTGGCCTCAAGCTGGTGGGGCCAACCGGAGAGGAGTTGTAAGCTATGACAATCACTCCTCTGACGACGGTCGAGACGATTCGCGAGAAGTTCCCGCAGGCGGTTGTGGAGACGACGGATTTTCGCGACGAGCAGACGATTGTACTCAAGCCCGAAGCGCTCGTCCCCGTCTGCGCCTACCTGCAAAAGCGGCTGCAATATAACTTCCTGTCGACCATCACCGCCGTAGACTGGCTGGAGCGCGTTCCTCGCTACGATGTGGTCTATCAGTTGCTTTCGTTGCCAAATCAGAGTGTGCTCCGTCTTAAGATACGTGTAGGCGAGAAAGGCGAGGAGCATCCGTCGGTGCTGACGGTGACGGGCATCTGGCCCGCAGCAAACTGGTACGAGCGCGAGGTCTACGACCTGTTCGGCATTACCTTCGAGGGCCATCCCGACCTGCGTCGCATCCTGATGCCGATGGACTGGACGACGCATCCCCTGCGCAAAGATTACCCACTCTCCGGCTTCGACCTGCCGGAACCGCACTGGGGCGGTCAGATTCCCTATGACGTTGACCCTGGCGTTGGCAGCCAGACCCTGCGCACTCCCGAAGGACGCGAACTCAACGAGAGCCGGAGTAAGCTGAATCGAGAGCAGGAACCGGGAACGCCCCGGCAGTGAGGCCACCGTCTGTCCCTGAAACTGGATTTGTAAAGAGGATATATGCAGCAACAAGAGCTAGAAACCTACTCTACCATAGAGGACAGTGAGCCTATCGATGAGCGGCAGCGCGTCGACACCATGACCATCAACATGGGGCCGCAGCATCCGAGCACGCATGGTGTGCTCAGGCTCATCCTCACCATCGAGGGCGAGACGGTTGTCAAGGCCGTACCCGACATCGGCTTCTTGCACACTGGCATCGAGAAGACAGCCGAGTCCAAGTCCTACCACCAGGCACTGGTGCTGACCGACCGCATGGACTACCTTGCTCCCCTCTGCAACAACCTGGGCTACTCACTGGCCGTGGAGAAGCTGCTGGGCATCGAAGACGAGATCAACGACAAGATCAAGTACGCTCGTGTGCTGCTGACCGAGTTGCAGCGCATTGCCAGCCACCTGGTCTGGCTCGGCACCCACGCCCTCGATCTGGGAGCGCAGAGCGTCTTCCTCTACTGCTTCCGCGAGCGCGAACTGATCCTGGATGTCTTCGAGTACGTCTCCGGCGTGCGCATGATGACCAGCTATATCTGCCCCGGCGGCTTACAGGCAGACCTGCCGCCCGGCTTCGACCAGAAGGTGCGCGCCTTCACCGACATCTTTCCCGCCCGCCTGCAGGAGTATCACGACCTGCTGACCAACAACCAGCTCTGGCTCGAACGCACGAAGGGCATTGCCGTGCTCGACGCTCAGGATGCCATCGCCTATGGGGCCAGCGGCCCCGTCCTGCGCGGCAGCGGCGTCGCCTGGGATACGCGCAAGGCCTTCCCGTACAGCGGCTACGAGCAGTTTGATTTCGACATCCCCGTCGGCTCCAATGGCGACGTGTATGATCGCTACCTTGTGCGCATGCTGGAGATGGAGCAGAGCCTGAACATCGTCAACCAGGCGCTGGAAGGCATGCCGACAGGGCGATACCGCGTGGCGAATCCGAAGATCGCTCCGCCGCCCAAGTGGCAGCTCACCGGCAGCATGGAGGCGCTGATTCACCACTTCAAGCTCTACACCGAGGGCTACCGCCCACCGAAGGGCGAGGTCTTTGTGCGTACCGAGTCTCCGAAGGGCGAGCTTGGCTTCTATATTGTGAGCGATGGCAGCGCCCGGCCCTATCGCATGCACGTGCGCGCTCCCTCGTTCGCCAATCTAGAGGCATTGCCCTTAATGGTCGAAGGGCGTTTTCTCTCGGATGTCGTGGCCGCCATCGGCAGCATAGATATTGTACTGGGCGAGGTAGACAGATGATTTCAGAACAGGCAAAACAACGCATGCGTGATCTGGCGTCGCGCTATCCTGTGGCGCGCTCTGCCGTCATGCCCGCGCTCTATATCGCCCAGCAGGAAGAGGGCTATCTCACACAGGAGGGCTTGCAGGCGGTGGCAGAGGCTATCGGCATGACCGTCAACGACGTGGAGAGCGTCGCCACCTTCTATACCATGTACTACCAGCAGCCACAGGGCAGGAAGCAGATCAAGGTCTGCAACAGTATCTCCTGCTACCTGCGCGGCTGCGACAAACTGGTAGAGCAGTTGGAGCAGCGTCTGGGCATCAAGCCGGGCGAGACGACACCTGACGGCAACTACACTCTGCGCACCGTCGAGTGCCTGGCCTCCTGCGGCACGGCGCCCGTGCTCCAGGTCAATGACGAGTTTGTCGAAAACGTCACCCCCGACATGCTTGACGCCCTCATCGATAAATGGGATCGGGAATTATAAGGAACATCATATATGCCAGAACTGATTGTTACGAAGGATATCGATGCGCCCGGGCTGGATACGCTGGAGGGCTACCGGCAGCATGGAGGCTACGAGGCGCTGGAAAAGGCCCTCAAGGAGTACCAGCCGGATGAACTGGTTGAACTGGTCAAGAAATCCGGGCTGCGCGGGCGCGGAGGCGCGGGTTTCCCGACAGGTATGAAGTGGAGCTTCCTCGCCAAAAACGACAAGACGCGCTATCTCTGTTGCAACTGCGACGAGAGCGAGCCGGGTACATTCAAAGACCGCATGTTGATGGAGAAAAATCCTCATCAACTCGTTGAGGGGGTCATTCTGTGCAGCTACGCCTGCCGCGTCTCCGTCGCCTTTATTTATGTGCGCGGCGAGCTGGCCTACGCTGCACGACAGGTGCAGCGCGCCATCGAAGAAGCGTATGCCGCCGGGTACATCGGCAAAAACATTATGGGCAGCGGTTTCGACCTCGATGTCATCATGCACCGGGGAGCGGGAGCCTACATCTGTGGCGAGGAGAGCGCGCTGATGGAATCGCTGGAAGGTAGGCGCGGCTACCCACGCCTGAAGCCGCCATTTCCCGCCGCCATCGGCCTTTATGGTGGCCCGACCGTCATCAATAACTGCGAGACGCTTTCCACTTTGCCCGCCATCGTGCGCAACGGGGCCGACTGGTACGCCTCGTTTGGCACTGAAAAGAGCAAGGGAACACGTGTCTTCTGCCTCAGCGGGCAGGTCAAGAAGCCGGGCAACTATGAACTGCCGCTCGGCACGCCGCTGCGCACGCTTATCTACGACGAACAGTATGGCGGTGGCATCCTGGACGATAAGCCGCTCAAGGCTATCATTCCTGGCGGCTCGTCCACGCCTATGCTGGGGCCGGACAAGCTCGATACGCCGCTTGACTTCGAGGGCATCGCCGCTGCTGGCTCTATGCTTGGCTCCGGCGGCGTCGTGGTCATCAGCGAGGATACCTGCATCGTCGATGCCGTGCTGCGCATGACCGATTTCTACCGCGACGAGTCCTGTGGCAAATGCACGCCCTGCCGTGAGGGAACGTTCTGGCTGACTGAAATCCTGCACCGCCTCGAACACGGCGAGGGCAGAGAGAAAGATATTGATCTGCTGCTCGACATCTGCGACAACATCAGCGGCAAATCCTTCTGCCCGCTTGGCGACGCCGCCACCAGCCCGATTGTCAGCAGCATCAAGCTGTTCCGCGATGAATATGAATATCACGTGCGCGAAAAACGCTGCATGGTCGAACGCGCAAGCACGCACAAAGTTCCCCTGCATGCCGGGGAGGTTTAGATAAAACATGTCAGAAGAGCAAAAAGACGATTTAGTACATCTGACCATTGACGATAAGCCCGTCGCTGTGCCGCCGGGAACGCTGGTCTGGGATGCGGCGCGCCGCATTGGTATCGAGATACCCTATTACTGCTATCATCCCAAGATGCCGCCGCTAGGCGCGTGCCGTATGTGCTTCGTGGAGATCGAGAAGATGCCGAAGCCGCCGCAGACCGCCTGCACCACGCCCGTCAGCGAGGGCATGATCGTGCATACCAACACCGAGAAGGTGTTGAAGGCGCGGCGCGGCACGCTGGAATTTCTGCTCATCAACCACCCGCTCGATTGCCCCATCTGTGACAAGGCCGGTGAGTGCGATTTGCAGGACTTTACGCAGCGCTACGGCCCCGGTGGCACGCGCTTCGATCAGTACAAGCGCCACTACACCAAGCCCATTCCCATCAGCGACGACATCTTGCTTGACCGCGAGCGCTGCATTCTCTGCCAGCGCTGCACGCGTTTCAGTGCGGAGATTTCGATGGACAATGGCCTCGTAATGATCTCGCGTGGCTACAAGATGGAGGTTGGCACTGCCCCTGATCGCGCCTTCGACTCCGTCTTCTCCGGCAACACGGTCGAAATCTGCCCGGTCGGCGCGCTCACTGCCCGCTCCTATCGCTTCCGGGCGCGCCCGTGGGAGCTGAAGCACACGCCCAGCGTCTGCAACAATTGCAGCGTCGGCTGCAATGCTCGTGTGGACGTGCGCGTTGACAAGATCATGCGCCTGATGTCGCGCAACAACGACGAGATCGACGATGGCTGGCTGTGCAATCGCGGGCGCTGGGAATTTGGCTTTGTCAACAACAACCGCCTGCGCACGCCGCTCATTCGTCGCAACGGCCAGTTGCAGCCCGCCGGTTGGGATGAGGCATTTTTCTTCATTAGCAGACGCCTGACGGAGATTCTCAAGACGCATGGCGCGCAGGCCATCGGCGGCATCGGCTCGACGCGCATCACCAACGAGGAGGCTTACCTCTTCCAGAAGCTACTGCGTGATGTGCTCGGCACGCCCAATATCGACCACCATCACGGCTCCTTCCCCGGCCCTCGCGACACGCTAACTGGCGCGCCGTGGATGATGACGAACAGCATCGCCGACATCGAAAAAGCCTCGCATATCGTGCTCATCGCCGCCGACCCGTACCAGCGCCAGCCTATCCTTGATCTGCGCATCAAGAAGGCCATGCGCGGGGGCGCCCGCATCTACATCGTCAACGCGCACGAAACCGAGCTTGACCGCTTTGCCGCCAACAAGATCACCATTCCGGAAAACGGCGCGGGCATGGCCGCGAAGCTGCTGCTCAAAGCCGCCCTGCAAAGCGACAAAGTGGAGGCCAGCAAGTACAGCGATCTCTACACGCAGCTTCAGAATCTGGAGAAGGAACTGAAGGAGGCGGAGACGGCCTTCGGCGTGGAGACCGCGACGCAGTTGCAGTTCCTGGCAAACGAGATCGCGGGAGCAAAGGGAGCTATCATTCTCTACGATGAGATGGCGACGCTCGCGCCCGACTGTCAGAACCTCGCCGCCGATGTGCAGGCTCTGGCCGTCGTCACCGGCAACATTGGTCGCCCTGGCGCTGGCGCTGGCCCGCTCCTCGAGGACGCTAATTCGCTTGGCGTGCGCGACATGGGCGTGTTGCCCGATACTCTGCCCGGCTACCAGCCCGTTGAAGAGAAGGGCATGAGCTATAGCGAGATGCTGAGCAGCCCGCAGATCAAGGCCCTCTACGTTGTGGGTGCCAACCCGGCGCGCCATCTCGCGAAGGATGTTATTCTGAGCGGGAGCGAAGAATCTCAACTGCCCTCCACGCTCGAATTCTTGATCGTGCAGGACGTGACGCTGACCGAAACGGCTCAGCAGGCCGATGTGGTGCTGCCAGCCGTAACCTTTGCCGAAAAAGAGGGCAGCATGACCAACGTCGATGCCCACGTGCAGGCCATTCGCCGCGCCCTGCGCCCCCTGCCCGGCGCGAAGGCCGACTGGGAGATTTTCGTCGAACTGGCAAAGCATCTGGGCAATAAGTGGAGCTACAGCAGCCCGCAGGACGTCCTGCGCGAGATCGCCGCAGCCAATCCTTTCTATGCTGGCCTCAGTTGGGAGGCGCTAGGGGAGCAGGGCGTGCGCAGGCAGGAGCACAGCGAAAGCACAGGGGAGCAGGAGGTGGCCCATGCTTAGTTTCCTCAACAACATCATCGTCGCGGCCATCGTCAAAAGCGCCATCGTCATCTTCGCCCTGCTGACCGCCTTCGCCTATATGACACTGATCGAGCGGCGCGTGGTGGCGAAGATGCAGGGCAGGCTGGGACCGAACCGCGCCGGACCGGGCGGCATGTTCCAACCGGTCGCCGACGCGCTGAAGATGGCCTTCAAGGAGCAACTTGTCCCGGCCCAGGCGCGCAAGCCCATTTACCTGCTCGCGCCCATCATCTCGGTAGTGGTGGCACTCTGCGCCTTCGCCGTCGTCCCCATCGGCAATAGCTGGATCACCGGCAAGCCGAGCGTGTGGGACCCATGGATCGGTGATATCAATGTTGGCCTGCTCTGGATCCTCTCCATCTCGTCGCTGGCCGTCTACGGCATCGTGCTCGGCGGTTGGTCTTCGGGCAACCGCTACTCGCTGCTGGGCGCGCTGCGCAGCGCGGCCCAGATGGTTTCCTACGAAACCAGCCTCGGCCTCGCCCTCAGCGGCGTCTTGATGTGGGCCGGCACGCTGAGCATGGTCGGCATCGTCCACGCCCAGCTTGACCAGCACATCTGGTTCATCTTCGCGCAGCCTCTCGGTTTCTTCATCTATCTCATCGCGGGCATCGCCGAAGTCAACCGCGCCCCCTTCGACCTGCCGGAGGCCGAGCAGGAACTGACCGCTGGCTATCTCACCGAGTACGCCGGTCTGCGCTGGAGCCTCTACCAGATGGCCGAATACATCAACATGATTACCGTTGGAGCCGTTGCCTCGACGCTCTTCCTGGGCGGTTGGAGCTTCTTCGGCCTCGGCCTGGAAAACATTCCCGGCCTCTCGATCATCATCTTCTTAATCAAAGTCGCCTTTTTCCTCTTCCTGTTCATCTGGCTGCGCGCCACGCTGCCGCGCATTCGCTATGACCGCCTGATGCGCCTGGGCTGGCAGATGCTGTTGCCCCTGGCCGTGCTCAACGTCGTTATCACCGCCACCATCGTGGCCTTCGGCCTCCCCTGGTGGATCAACGGCATCGTCGGCCTCGCCATCGTCATCGTCGTCCTGCTGCTCATCCGCAGCCACACGATCCAGGTGGAACGGGTGGTCACCCCGCAGGGCCGCGTCCTTCCGACCTCCGTCCGTCTCGTCAAATTCGGCCCGGCGACCGCGACCGCGACCGCGAAGACCACCGAGCAAGCTGGTGGGGACACGATGGCCGAGCCTGCGCAGGAGGTGAAAGCGTAGGAAAGGCCACCCGCAAGGGGTGGCCTGGGGTAGGGGTTAACACAGAAAAGTATAGAGAAGGAACACATAGCTATGTCTTTCGATATCTTGAAGGGGTTGAAAACGACCCTGAAGAATATGGGGAAGAAGCCGACGACGGTTTCATACCCGGAGCAAGAGCGGGAGCTGCCGCCGCGTTTCCGGGGACGGCACGTGCTGCACCGCTATGAGAACGGGCTGGAACGCTGCGTTGGCTGCTACCTGTGCGCGGGTGCGTGTCCCGCCGATGCCATCTATATCGAGGCGGACGAGAACACGGAGGAGCATCGCGTCTCGCCCGGAGAACGCTACGCGAAGGTTTTCGATGTCAACCTGCTGCGCTGCATCTTCTGTGGCTACTGTGAGGCGGCCTGTCCGACGGGCGCGATCACGCTAGAACGCGAATACAAGCTCGCGTCCTTCTTCCCCGAAGACCTCGTTTACCACAAGGAGCAGTTGCTCGAACCCGTCGGGCAGGCCACCGTTGGCAGCGCCGCCGTCTGGTTTGAGGCACCGCCGCCGCCGGATGAGGCACCGCAACCCGTGCCGCAGGAGATAGGCTCCTTCGATGGCTCGCAGGCCAGTGCCGCCGCCGTCGGCCTCGGCACGCTGGAGACAGAGCGCGAGGTCTGGATCGTTGACCCGGAACAGGACGAGGACCGCAGGCCATTCGAGCATAAAGATGAGGAGAAGGAGGTCGCGCCATGACACTGACGGTCATTACCTTCTTTGTGCTGGCAATCGCCAGCGTCGCCTCCGCCATCGGTGTCATCACTTTTAAGAACGCCGTTCACAGCGCGTTGAGCCTGATTCTGACCCTGCTTTTCATCGCGCTCTTTTACCTGCAACTGGGGGCCATGTTCATCGCCATTGTGCAGATTCTGATCTACGCCGGGGCGATCATGGTACTCTTCCTGTTCGTCGTCACCATGCTGGTGAGCGAATCGGCAGATACCGGGTTGCCGGATCGCATCGGCTGGCAGCGCGGCGTGGCTGCTGTGCTTGGCCTCGCGCTGGTCGGCGCGCTCAGCTATATGCTCTTTACCGGCACCAGCATCGCCAGCGGAGCAGTTACGCACGGCGCGAACAGCTATTCTCACGCCGTCAGCGCTTTTGGCGGCGATGCGCAGGCTTTTGGCATGGCACTGTTCCACGGCTTTGCCTTCCCCTTCGAGGTGACAAGCCTGTTGATCGTCGTCGCCATCCTGGGCGCGCTGGTTCTAGGCAGGAAGGCATAGAGGAGGTTTGTTATGCCACTATCTGCATATCTGGTTGTGAGCGCCATCCTTTTTACGGTCGGTGTCGTCGGAGTGCTCATCCGGCGCAACCCGCTCGTTATCTTCATGTCTATTGAATTGATGTTAAATGCCGTCAATCTTTCGTTCGTGGCCTTCTCCTCCTTTCTCAATTCAGCGGATGGCCTGATGTTTGTCTTCCTCGTACTCACCGTTGCCGCCGCCGAAGTGGTGGTTGGCCTGGCTATCATTGTCTCGATCTTCCGCACGCGTCACGATATCGATGTTGACGACATGAATGTATTACGAGGCTAATTGTTATGGTTAACTGGAGTATCTGGGTGCTGCTGCTGCCCCTGCTCGGCTTCGTCATCCTGGGGCTGCTCGGCAGGACGCTGTCACGCGGCGGTATCTTAACCATCGCCTGGGCAGCCGTGGGAGGGGCTTTTCTCTTCGCGCTGCTGAACTTTTTCTCGGTGCTCGGTACACCGGCAGCGGCCCGCGTCAACGACACGATCTATTACACCTGGGTCGGTTCGGGGAATTTGCAGATTCCCTTTGGTCAGTTGCTCGACCCGCTTTCGGCCACTATGCTGCTGATCATCACCGGCGTCGGCCTGCTCATCCACATCTATTCCGCCGGGTACATGGAGGATGACCCCGGCTTCTGGCGTTTCTTCGCCTACATGAACTTTTTCGTCTTCGCCATGGTGCTGCTGGTGACTGCCGACAACTTCCTCTTCTTGCTCATCGGCTGGGGGCTGGTCGGTCTGGCCTCCTTCCTGCTCATCGGCTTCTGGTTTCAGCGACCAACGGCGGTGGCGGCGGCGCGGAAAGCTCTGGTCATCAACATCATCGGTGACTTCGGCCTGATGCTGGCGATATTTTTGATCTTCATCCACTTCGGCACGCTGAACTACCTGCCCAACGGCACGGGCGTCGGCGTCTTTACGCAGCCCAAGCCGAACGGCGGAATAGTAGAGGCCATCTGTCTGCTGCTCTTCCTGGCCTGTACGGCCAAGTCAGCGCAGTTGCCGCTCTACATGTGGCTGCCGGACGCGATGGAAGGCCCCACCCCTGTCAGTGCGCTCATCCATGCCGCCACGATGGTCACGGCAGGTGTCTATCTCGTCGCCCGCGCCAACCCGCTCTTCCAGAACGCGCCCGTCGCGCTGGGGGTCGTCGCGGGCATCGGCGGCGTGACCGCGCTCTTCGCCGCCAGCATCGCCATCTTCCAGCTTGATATCAAGCGCGTTCTGGCCTACTCGACGATCAGCCAGCTTGGCTACATGTTCCTGGGCGAGGGCGTGCACAATTACAGCGCCGGTATCTTCCACCTCACCACGCACGCCTATTTCAAAGCACTGCTCTTCCTGGGCGCGGGCGTCGTTATCCACGCTCTGAACGGGCAGCAGGATATGCGCGCCATGGGTGGGCTGCGACAGAAATTGCCTGTCGCCTTCTGGACATTCCTCATCGCCGCGCTGGCGATCAGTGGCATCCCGCCGCTCTCCGGCTTCTGGAGCAAGGACGACATTCTCAGCTCTGTGCTGGCGCAGGCCACGACGACAGGCAATGCCTGGTACTACGCGCTCTGGGGCATCGGCCTCCTGACCGCCGGGCTGACCGCCTTCTACATGTTCCGTCTCTTTTTCGGTATTTTCGCGGGAGACTATCGTGGGGCCAACGCCGCTCTCCTCACGGAGGAGCCGGAGGACGAAGAGGAGGGACCGGCGGGCCATCATGGCGGCACCGTTAACTACAACCGCATCCACGAAGCCGGGCCTGTCATGACCGTGCCGCTCGTCATCCTGGCCGGTCTCTCGATTATCGGTGGCCTCATCGGCTCGTGGGCCATCTTCAGCCTGCCCAATGTCCACCCGTTTGAGACCTTCCTGTCTACCGTCTTCCCAGGAGTCACGGCACCGACAGCCCCTATCGGGCTGGCCTGGATCTCGACCGGGCTGAGCATCGTCCTCGCCCTGCTTGGCATTCTGGGCGCGTGGGCGCTCTACGGCAAGGGGTTCCAGTACAGAGAGAACAACAATCCGCTTTACCAGTTCGCTTTCCACAAGTATTACGTGGACGAGGCGCTGGAAACCGTGCTCATTCGCCCCATTATCTGGGTCGGGCGCGAGTTCTCACACTATCTTGAGGGCGACGTGCTTGATGGCGGCAGCCGCAAACTTGGCTCGATATTCCGGGGCTTGAGCAGCGCGCTGCGGCGGTTGCAAAGCGGCTTTGTACGCAACTACGCCCTCGCTATTCTCGTCGGTGTCCTTTTGATCGTCCTGTACTATGCGATAAGGGGGTAGAGAGCATATGTTTCCACTGCTGTCCGTCATCGTCTTTCTCCCCCTGCTGGGAGCTATCGTTGTCTTACTTTTGCCCGGAGAGCAACACGGCCTGATTCGCGGCACGGCCCTCGGCTTCGCCATACTCGATTTCGTCTTCGCCCTTGTGCTGATGCTGCTCTACTCTGAGGCCAACGTCTCCGCCGCGCTGCCCATTACGAGCAATGCCGCCAACGCCACTTTCCAGTTTACCGAGCTGCTGACCTGGATTCCCGCCATCGGCATCAACTTTAGCCTGGGCGTGGATGGCATCAGCCTGCTGCTCGTCGTGCTCACCAGCCTGCTCACGGCGGTGTGTGTCGCGGCCTCGTATCGCATCGAGCAGAAGGTCAAGAACTACATGGCCTTCATGCTGCTGCTGGAGTGCGGCATTCTCGGCGTTTTCCTCTCCACCAATCTCTTCCTGTTCTATATTTTCTGGGAACTGATGCTGATTCCAGCCTACCTGCTGGTCGGCACGTGGGGCGGAGAACGGCGCATCTATGCCGCCTTCAAGTTCGTGCTCTACACCTCGGTGGGCAGCCTCTTGATGCTGGCGGGCATCATCGCCCTCGGCTACTTCCACCAGCAGGCGGCAGGCGGCAGCTACACGCTCGACCTGGCGAGCCTGCTGAGCACGAAACTGGACAACACGACGCAGACCTGGCTCTTCCTGGCTTTCGCCGCCGCTTTCGCCGTCAAAGTGCCGCTGGTGCCCTTCCATAGCTGGCTGCCGGATACTTATGCCGAAGCGCCCGCGCCCGTTACCGCTCTACTGGCCGGGGCCATGTCCAAGACGGGAGCCTACGGCTTCTTGCGCTTCTGCGTGACGCTTTTCCCGGCGGCGGCGCACACGCTGGCCCCGCTCTTCAGCATTCTCGCCATCATCAGCATTCTCTACTGCGCGCTCATGGCGCTGGTCCAGAACGACCTCAAGCGCCTGCTCGGCTATTCGAGCATCAGCCACCTGGGCCTCATCGTGCTGGCGACCTTCGCCTTCAACGTGCAGGGCATCGAGGGCGCGGTCTTGCAGATGGTCAACCACGGCATCACCACTGCCGCCCTCTTCTTGATCCTTGGCTTCATCGAGGCACGCACCGGCACGCGCCGCCTGAGCGACTACGGTGGTCTCGCCGTGCGCATACCCGTGCTGGCGACGGTGCTGATGATCGCCACGCTCTCATCGCTCGGCCTGCCCGGTCTGAACAGTTTCGCGGGCGAGTTCCTTGCCATGCTCGGCATTTTCCAGCACAGCGCCGTCTATGGCGTGCTGGCAACCGCCGTCATCGTCCCTGCCGCCTGGTATCTCATCCGTTTCTTCCTCGGCATGATGGAAGGGCGGCGCGTAACGGAGGGACCGGTGGCCTCGCTCGAACGCAAGGGCAGGCTTGTCGATATCAGTTACGGGGAGTTCTTAACGGTCCTGCCCTTGCTGGCCCTGATATTCTATATTGGAGTGCAACCGGCGCCTTTCACCTTTTTGATGGAGCCATCCGTCGTCAATACGTTGCAGGTGATCGGCACCGCTTTGATACATTAGTAGCAATCAAGGACAAATCCTATGACGTTTACGTTTACAGTTAGCGCCGCAGATTGGGGGCGTATCGCGCCGGAACTGGTGCTGGCGGGCATGGCACTGCTCATCATGCTGGCCGACCTGCTGCCATCCTCCAGGCCGGGCGCGAATGGCAACGAGCCGGGGCTGGGACGTTTCCTGCCACTAGCGGGGATGGCCCTGCTCGGCCTGGCGGGAGCCTTTGCCGCCACCATCATCCTCTTTGTCGCGGGCGACCATCTCAGCGCCTTCAATGGGATGATCGGTTCAGACGAGGGGTCGCTCTATGGCTACATCATCATTTTGAGCGCGAGCTTCCTGGGCGTGCTGCTCTCGCCCGGTTTCCTCTGGCGCATGAATATCACTCACCAGGGCGAATATTATGCCCTCTGGCTCTTAGCCACCATCGGCATGATGCTGCTCGCGGCGGCCACCAGCTTTCTGGTTGTCTTCCTGGGCCTGGAAATGCTCTCGCTGGCCCTCTACATTCTCAGTGGCTACCTCGCCCGGCGCAGGAGCTCGCAAGAGGCGGGCATGAAATATTTTCTGCTCAGTTCCTTCGCCTCCGCTTTCCTGCTCTACGGCATCGCCTTCACCTACGGCGCTACGGGCAGCACGACGTTCGCGGGAATAAGCACATTCCTGACGAACTACTTTGGACTCAACCACTCTCTCCCTTTCGGCGCTGTGCTTCATGCTCCAACTCTGCTGCTCATTGGTATAGGCCTGCTCGTCGTCGGTTTCGCCTTCAAGGTCTCGGCCATCCCGTTCCAGGCCTGGACGCCTGATGTCTACACCGGTGCGCCTGCGCCCGTCACGGCCTTTATGTCCGTTGGCACAAAGGCAGCCGCGCTGATCGCTTTTGCGCGAGTCTTCGCTATCCTCTTCCAGTCGCTGTTGCCAACATGGATGCCGATCATCTGGGCCATCACTGTTCTGACCATCGTCGGCGGCAGCGTCCTGGCGCTCGCGCAGACCAATCTCAAGCGCATGCTGGCCTATTCGAGCATCGCGCACGCTGGCTACCTGCTCATCGGTGTCGTCGCGGGCGGCGCGCTCGGCATCGCTGCCATTCTCTTCTACCTGCTCTGCTACACCTTCCTGAATCTGGGAGCTTTCGGCGTCTCCTCCGTGCTGGAAGCGGCTAATCCGCAGGCCAACAATCTGGATGAACTGCGCGGCCTCTGGTATCGGCAACCCGTGCTGGCGGGCCTGCTCGCTTTCTTCCTGTTCTCGCTGGCAGGCTTCCCACCCATGGCCGGTTTTGCCGCCAAATACTACCTCTTCCTTGTCGCGCTGCAAAGCGGCCATCCAGAACTGCTTATCATCGGCGTGCTCGCCAGCGTTCTGGGCATGTACTACTACCTGAAATTCATCGCCGCCATGTTCATGCAGCGTGAAGCGCCTGCTCCCGCCGCGCAAGCAGCCCTTGCCACAACAACCAGCGGCCCATTAGTCACGCCCACCGGCAACGGCAAGCGCGCCTCCCGGAAACTGACCAGCGGCGCGCTCTCGCAGGCATCTCCTAAAGGTGGCACAGCAGTAGCCGTCAAAGCCACGACGGTCAACGAAGCTAAAACGGCCATCGCCACCGAAAAAGAGGTCGAGCGCTGGACGATTACGTGGCCCACCTGGATTTCGCTGGGCCTGAGCGCCCTCGGCGTGCTCGCCATGGGGACCATACTCCCCTTCTGGCTCGTCAACGTCGCCCAGCACGCGGCTGCGGTGATGTCACTGTTGAGATAATGTAGTCAAGCAAGGGAGCGGAGCGATCGCGTATAGCAGGCCGATCCCTGGGGGTCGGCCTGCGGATGAGGCGGTCAGCCGTTTATCACCTCTTTCCGCTCCACACTGTCCACCTGTCTTCCTCCACAATCTCTTCCTGGGGCTTAAGCTGACTTTGCAGTTCCTGCCGGATGAAGTCGACGAGGTCTTGCAGTTCGGTGTCGTTGAGTTCGTGGAGAATGGAGCGGCCTGTGCGGTCGAGCAGATCCTGAGCGAGAGTAGAGATGTCGGGGTAGCGCGCCCGCGTTTCCCAGAGTTTCTCGGCGTTGGTACGCAGGAAACCTGCGGCGTGCAGGGCCTCTAGCACGCTGTCCGTCTCCGGGCGGCGCTCGATTTCTCTGCGCATCAGGCGTGGGTAACGCTCGAAGAAGTAGCCGCGAATGTTGCGCTTGCTGCCAGGAAGTAGGACATCCTCCGGCGTGCGATCCTGGATCAGCAGCGTGCCGCCGGGGCGCAGCAGGCGGAATGCCTCGCGAAAGGCCTTTTCCAGGTCGCTCAGCGCAAGGTGATGCACCAGCGCCCGCTCTAAAATCAGGTCGTATTCCTCGCCCGGCAGGCCCGTCTCCAGGGCGTTGCCGACCACAAATTCTATCTGTGAGTAGCCCCGGCTCTGCTCTCGCGCCTCCTCCAGCATCACCTCAGAGAAATCAACACCAGTGACGCGCGCGGCTCCCATTTCCGCCAGCGCCCGGCTATAAATGCCGCCTCCGCTACCGATATCGAGCACATTCAGCCCGCTGACATTTACCATCTGCTGGATCGCCTCTCTCCACGAGCGGTCAGCCTCGCGCAGCGCATACGATTGCCTGTTCTGCCTATCATGAAAATCAATCGGCATAGCAAATACCCTCCGTTCCAGCGCTCTTGCTATTAGATTATACCTTCTGTCTAGAGTTTTGTCCTGCGAAATCTTCTCTCACATATAGATAGACACGTGTTTGGGGTACGCTTTCACTTTGCAAGATCGAGGAGAACGGCGGTAATGAGGGGTGTCCTGTAGGGACAAGAAGTAGGGCGGAGATGGGAGGGGGCCTTGTGCCTGTCTGTGCCTGCCGGGCGGGTCGGGACGCCCGGCAGGCCGACGCTCCGGCGCAGGCATCGCCACGAAAGGGGGCGGGACAAGCACAAGGCCACACCAACCACACCACACCACCACCTCTTGTCCCTACAGGTCCTCCGTGTTGTCCGTCAGTTAAAGCAGGCAACTCTTACGGATTGCGCGACGTGTCCGGCGGAACGTTAGGATTGTACGCGGGTGCATTCGGGTTATTCGGGTTATTCGGGTTATACGTAGGCGGCACATTGGGATTCTGCATTCCCGACGAAACGCCGACATTTGGGTTATAGGCGGGCGGCGGCACATTGACATCAGGGTTGCCTGTGGGCGGCATGTTGGGATTGTATGCTGGCTGTGGGCGATTGTATGTTCCCGCAGGCGCATTCGGATTATATGCTTCTCGTGCCGCATTCGTGTTGTACGCGCCTGCAGGGACATTGGCCGTAGCAGCCATTCTCATGTGAGAACTGACATCAAATGCTCCGTTCTGGCGCATAATGCTGAAAGCCTGCTCCGGCTGCTCACCGGCATTGAGGATGACGATCACGTTTCCGGCATCCAGTTCGCGCTGGTAGTAGTGGGCATCCTGTTCCGGCATACCCATCTTCATCAAATCATTGGCATTGTTCGATGTCGTGGTCTCCTGACCAGTAAACAAGCTCTTCAGTGTATCGAGAAAATTGCCCGAACCCCGTTCTACCAATCTGATCCGATCATAGCCAAACCCGGCTTGTCGGAGTGCATCGATGACCCGGTTCGCCTGATCGCGGTTTGTAAAGACTCCTATCACCGTTGAACGTTGAGTCACAGTCATACCAGATCTCCTTTCAGAGAGAAATTGCTTGTTTTCTCTCGATCTGTCAATTTTTCTATCAGTCAACTATATTCGTCACATCCCATCTCTCATCTCAGAGCAGCAGACGGATCTACCACCTGAACCTCTTTTCTACACGGGATAGGCAAGGAAAAGGTGACATACTGGTAGGTGAGTTGTAAGAAAAGAGAAGGCAAGCAGGCTAGCCTGCTTGCCTTCTCTTTTCTTACAACTCACCTATAAAACTGCTACATCATGCCGCCCATGCCACCCATGCCACCCATGCCACCGGCGGCGGCGGAAGGCTCTTCAGGCTCTTCACTGATGAGCGCGTCGGTGGTGAGGAACATGCCGCCAACGCTGACGGCGTTTTGCAGGGCCGAGCGCGTCACTTTGGCCGGATCAACGATACCGGCCTGGAACATGTCGACGAACTTCCCGTTCAACGCGTCGAAGCCGTGACCGGGCTGGCTGGAACGCACGTGATTGACGATCACTGCACCATCGCTCCCGGCGTTGATGGCGATCTGGCGCAGTGGCTCCTCAAGAGCGCGGCGCAGGATGCTCAGACCGGTGCGCTCGTCGCCTTCGGAGACCTGTACCTTGTCCAGGGCGGGAATGGCGTCGACGAGGGCGACACCACCACCGGCAACGATGCCCTCTTCAACGGCAGCGCGAGTGGCAGAGAGCGCGTCCTCGACGCGATGTTTCTTCTCCTTCAGTTCCACCTCGGTGGCAGCACCCACGCGGATGACGCCGACTCCACCGGCCAGCTTCGCCAGTCGCTCCTGCAACTTCTCCTTGTCGTAGTCGCTGGTCGTCTCGTTGATCTGAGCGCGAATCTGGCGGATGCGCGCCTGAATCTGCTGTGGGTCCCCGGCACCATCAACAATCGTAGTTGTGTCCTTTGTCGCCGTTACCAGGCGAGCCTGACCGAGATCCTGCATAGTGGTGGTTTCCAGCCTGAGACCGGCTTTCTCGGTAATCACGCGCCCGCCCGTCAGGATGGCGATGTCTTCCAGCATGGCCTCGCGGCGGTCGCCGAAACCAGGAGCTTTGACTGCCAGGACGGTAAAGGCACCACGCAACTGGTTGACGACCAGAGTCGCCAGAGCCTCGCCGTCCACATCCTCAGCAATAATCACCAGTTCCTTGTGTCCCATCTGAATCAGGCGCTCCAGCAGGGGCAGGATGTCCTGGATAGCGCTGATCTTCTTATCAGTGATAAGAATGTAGGGGTTGTTCAGAGCGGCCTCGGTATGTTCCGGGTTGGTCGCCATGTAAGGGGAGATGAAGCCACGGTCGAACTGCATGCCTTCAGTGTATTCGGTCTCCAGGCCAAGACCGCGACCTTCTTCCACCGTGATGACGCCATCCTTACCGACCTTCTGCATCACCTCGGCGATCAGATTGCCGATTTCAGTATCATTGGCGGAAATCGAGGCGACCTGCGCGATCTCTTCCTGCGTCTCAACCGGCCTGCTCTCCTGCTTGATGGCATTGATAACGGCTTCAAGCCCTTTTTCCAGGCCACGGCGCAGGATCATCGGGTTCGCGCCGGCGGCGAGGTTGCGATAGCCCTCGGTCACGATGGCCTGGGCCAGCACTGTTGCTGTCGTAGTGCCATCACCGGCCACGTCGTTGGTCTTCGTCGCGGCCTCCTTCAGCAATTGCGCGCCCATATTCTCGAAAATGTCGGACAGCTCGATATCGCGAGCGATGGTGACACCATCATTGGTGATAAGTGGCGCGCCATACTTTCTTTCCAGCACCACATTGCGTCCCTTCGGCCCAAGCGTGACTTTGACCACATCGGCCAGTTTATCCATGCCTGCTTTCAGAGAACGTCTTGCCTGTTCATTAAATTCCAGTTGCTTTGCCACGAAACTTACTCCTCAATAACTCGCAGGCTCCCAGGAAGAAAGAGCATGGGAAGCCTGCAAATACATCTTTCCACGAACCTACTCAACAACACCCATGATATCGCTGTCGCGCAGGATTAAATACTCCTGACCATCCATCTTGACCTCGGTACCAGCGTACTTGGCGAAGAGCACCTTCTGCCCAACCTGCACTTCCGGGGCCACACGCTTGCCATTATCCAGCACTTTGCCAGGGCCAACGACCAGCACTTCGCCTTCCTGCGGTTTCTCCTTCGCCGTCTCCGGCAGCACAATCCCGCTCGCCGTCGTTGTCTCACGAGTGAGCGGCTTCACCACCACACGGTCACCCAGTGGATGAATCTTCGTGCTTACAGTTGTCATACCTTATACCTCCCGAAAATCCATAGTCCATTTCTTCAGTTGAGAGTAGAACAAAGCGCGCCATCAGAGGCACCGCTCAACTATTAGCACTCTCAAGCTACCAGTGCTAACCAGCTACATCATACACCACGACAGGCTATTGCGCAAGGGGATTGCCCCGAAAATACTAGATGACTTCACAAAATGAGCATATATGCGAGGAAAATCCCAACAAGCCCACTTGCTCGCCGACGCCCGCTCTGCTAGTACGCCTGAAGATAGAAACAGGCGACATATCATCTACAGCTTCTCCAGTTTCGCGAAGTCCATGCTGAGGCGTTTTTTGCCGTACTTGCCCCCAAACTGCACCTCGACGAATTCGGTGCCTCGCTCCATCTCGCTTTTAAGGATGACACCCTGGCCGAAGAGGGCGTGACTGACTTTATCTCCCGGCTTGAACTGTTGCTCCTTTGGCTTCTCCGACCCCTCTGGCGCTGCTGGCTGTGGTATTGGATCGCCACTCTTAGAAGAAGGGGGCACAGTTGGCGATGAGTAAGAAGTTGATCTTGATGGCCCCTGACCTGATTTCGTTCTGCTGCCACTGCTGCTCCCGAAGGTTCCGGCCTGCCCGCTCCCGAAGGTGCGACCACTGGCGGGGCCGCGATAGGTGTCCTGGTTGAACTCGTTCCAGTCTCTGGATTCCTGGCCCTGGTGGCGATTCATGGTGCGCAGGCCGCCGATATCATGTGACCTCGCTTTGCCCGGGTTGGCGACGAGGTCGGTGGGGATATCGGCGAGAAAGCGCGATGGCTCGGTGTACTGGCTTTCGCCAAAGAGCGAGCGGCGGTAGGCGCGCACGAGGTAGAGGCGGCGCATGGCGCGGGTAAAGCCGACGTAGGCCAGGCGGCGTTCCTCTTCCAACTGTTCCGGCTTATCCACCGAGCGGGCATGCGGCAACGAGCCTTCGTCCATGCCGACGATGAAGACGACGGGAAATTCCAGGCCCTTTGCGGCGTGCAGCGTAATCAGCGTCACTGCGTCGGCCTTCTCCTCGTTGAGCAGCCGCCCGTCCTCGCTCGTCTGCGCCGTATCGGCCCCACCGACCAGCGCCACATCTTCCAGGAACAGTTCGAGCGCCGACCGTGTCTCGATTTCGGAGTAGTCTTCGGCCACGCGGCGCAATTCCAGCACGTTGGCCCAGCGATCCAGTTCTCCGTCCGGGTTGTCGCGCAGTTCGGGACCCAGCCCGCTGCGTTCGGCTATTCGATCCAGCAGTTCGGGTAGTTGGAGTTCTTCGATGGCGTTTTGCAGGTCGAGCATCAGCTTGCCAAACTCGCTCAGCGCGTGTTTTGCAGCCTTGCCGAGCGTGGGATGCTCCTCGATGCGCTGGATGGCGTTGTAGAGCTTGAGGTGCTGCGCGGTCGCCCACTGCTTCAACTCACCCAGCGTCTTCGGCCCGATCTTGCGATTCGGCACGTTGATAATGCGCTGCAAGCTCAATTCATCGTAGGGATTTGCCAGCAGGCGCAGGTAGGCCAGCATGTCCTTGATTTCTTTGCGCTCGTAAAACTTGCGACTGCCGATCACTTTGTAGGGGATGTTGGCGCGCAGAAATTGCTCTTCCAGTGCGCGGGACTGCGCGTTGGTGCGGTACATCACCGCGATATCACCGCGCTCCTCCACCTCGCCACGAGCCAGCAGGCGGCTGATCTCGCGGGCCACGAACAGGCCCTCCTCTTCCTCGTTGTATGCCTCGTGATAAACGACTTTCTCGCCCGTGCCCAGGGCAGTCCAGAGCCGTTTGTCCTTGCGCAGCCGGTTGCGCTGCACCACACTTTGCGCCGCGTCAAGGATGTT
Source organism: Ktedonobacteraceae bacterium (assembly GCA_035294125.1). Lineage (GTDB taxonomy): Bacteria > Chloroflexota > Ktedonobacteria > Ktedonobacterales > Ktedonobacteraceae > CADDYT01. The sequence continues at coordinate 54,200 of DATGLM010000019.1, forward strand.
CTGCGTCGAGCGGTAGTTCTGCTCCAGCAGGATCACTTTCGTGCGCGGAAAATCCTCTTCAAAACGCTGCACGTTCTCGGCGCTGGCCCCGCGCCACGTGTAGATCATCTGGTCATCGTCGCCCACAACGCAAACGTTGCCCGAACCCTCGTGCCGTTCAACCGTGCCATAGCCCAGCAGCTTGATAAGCTTGTACTGCGGCAGGTTGCAATCCTGGAACTCGTCCACGTGGATGTACTGCCAGTGTTTCTGGTAGCGCGCCAGCACCTCAGGCTGCGTGCGCCATAACTGCTCGGTCAGCATGAGCAGATCATCGAAATCGACACTGTTGTTGGCGCGCAGCAGGCGCTGGTACTGCTTATAGACACGCGCCGCCACCTCTTCGCTGTACCTGGCTGCCCGCTCTGCCATCTGATCCGGCCCGACGAGATCGTTCTTGGCGCGAGAGATCAGCGCATGCAGCGTACCAGGCCGGTGCTGCTTCTCATCCAGATTCAGGTCTTTGAGCGCCTGTTTGATAAGCGTAGTCTGGTCGTCGGTATCGAGAATGACAAACGATTTGTTCAAGCCGAGCGGCATCAGGTAATCGGCCTCGATGCGCAGCACGCGGGCACATATGGCGTGGAAGGTGCCAATCGTCATCTCCTTCGACTCGCTGATACCCACCAGTTTCTCCAACCGCTCGCGCATCTCTTTCGCCGCCTTGTTCGTAAAGGTCACGGCCAGGATGCGCCACGGGGAGATGTGCTCGTGCCGGACAAGATAGGCGATGCGGTGGGTGATGACGCGAGTCTTGCCGCTGCCCGGCCCCGCCAGGATCAGTACTGGCCCCTCGGTCGTCGTCACAGCTCTGCGCTGCGGCTCATTCAATCCCGCCAGTAAATTCTGTTGCTCTACCATTATCGTCTTCCATAACAAAAAGTGTCTCAGAAATATATGTAGCGATGCTATTGTACCATAACAGAACACTTTGTGATACCAACCGACGCTTTTTGGCAGGGCTTTTTGAGTCTATAGCAGGACATGTGGTTCCTACGGTTGTTTTGGCTGCATAGCGCGCAGCACTTTGTAGCGGGTGTTGCCGCCAACCTCTTCGATGGCGTGGAAATGGGCTTGCAGGGTTGGCTCGTATTTCAGGAAGCGGTTGGCGACGAGGTAGAAACGACCGCGAGGACGCAGCACGTGCGCCGCTTCGCGGATGAAGCGGTGGGCGATTGCAGAGGTCTGGAGACCGCCGAGATGGAAGGGCGGGTTGGTCACCACGAGATCGAAGCGCTGTGCCAGGACAGCTTGCGCGCCATCGCCGGGGAGGACGCGCACGTTACTCAGACCGCTCTGCTCGCTGAGACGCCGCGCGAGGGCAACGGCGACAAGGCTTGCATCTACCATCGTCACGCTGCCCTTCGTTGCCAGTCGCGCGATGCGCAGCCCCAGGTAGCCCGCTCCTGAACCGAGATCGAGCGCGTCATCCGTTTTGCGCACCTCCAGCGCATCGAGCAGCAGGCGCGTCCCCTCGTCCAGCTTGCCCGTGGCGAAGACTGAAGGCGCATCAAGCAGGTTCATGAGCGGAATGACCGCCGTCTGATTGCCCTTGCGCGCGGCCAGCACGCGCTGGCCTTTGTGGATTGCCAGCGTCTCCACGTTGCCGAACAACTCCTCCATGCGTTTTTTGGTTGAGAGAATGCCGCGCTCCTTTGCGCCTGTGACGTAGAGCGTGCCGGTCTGCTTGAGCGCGTAGGCAGCTAGCTGCAAGCCGTACTGTATCCAGGCATTGTTGGGCTGGTAGAGCAGGTCCAGGATGGCAATATCCATAGTCGCGGGCGGCTCTCGTAGGGTATACTCATGGTAGGGAATGTGCCGCAGCGTCGTCGCATGCAGGGTAGCGACATTGTCTTCGGCCAGCGTAATCGTGCCGGTGCGTACCTGCCGCGCCGCAAGGTTAACGAAGGGGTGCGCCGCCGAGTTCAGGAACAGGACGTGCATAGCGCCGCTAAGTTTGATTGTTTTTGACAACAGGTCAGATTGGAGCATGAAGATGGCCCTTTATATTGATTGTGCGCTTCTTAATGATATCACGAATACCACCCGCACGGTGCCCCTCGCCGGAGTGACCACTAACCCGTCGATCCTGCTGGCGGCACGCGAGCGCGGGCAGAACTTGCAACCGCGCCAGTTGCTGGATGAGCTGCTGCGCGTGCAGGCCGGTACCGTCTTCATCCAGCCGGGGGCAACGGACGAAGAAGGGATGTATAGCGAGGCGATGGAGTACATTCAGGCCGCACCGGAACGGGTCATCCCGAAAATTCCTATGACGCAGGTTGGCGTGCGCGTGGCGCGCCGTCTGGAGCAGCGCTTGCAGCGTATTGCCTTCACAGCTGTGACCACGATCTCGCAAACCTATATTGCCGCCATGCTGCAGGTCGGCTTCATCATTCCCTATTACAATCGTATGACGCGGGCAGGTGTCGATGCCAGCGAACGTATCGCCGGGATGGCCGAGGTAGTGAGCAATAGCAGGGTCTCAACGCGCATCCTCGTCGCCAGCCTCAAATCGGCGCAGGAAGCTGAGCAGGCGCTCTTAGCCGGAGCCGACGACCTGACCCTCGCGCCACAGGTGCTGCTGGACATGGTTTCCGACCCACTGAGCGAACAGGCCGCCGAGAAATTCTCACAGGACTGGCAGAAGATGAATAAATTGTAAGCTATTTTCTGTATACGTTTTGTTGGGCCATAACGTGGAAGGAATGGCCGTAATGTTCCAGGGCAGCGAGATGCAACGTAGTGGCGGAATGGGAGATGCGACTGCTAACAGGGACAGGCCACGCAGAGGGAAATCCCGTAAACGGGCCAAGCGCGAGCCGTGTTCTGGGGGAGACACGTAGCAGGGAAGAGCGCCTGGGAAGTTCGATAGGGGTGGCAAGGGAGAGAACTGGCGCTGGCACAAGAACCTGGCAAGCGGGTAACGTTCCTCTAATGAGTTCGTCAATTTCAGGAAGTTACGTGGCAAGTGCGGGGCCGAGAGGAGTTAATCTTCTCGGCCTCTTTTATTTGAGATGCAACTTTCTCAAAGCAGCGAGACAAAAAGGGCTTTACCAGCATTATCTATAGCAGGATAGAATACACCCAAAACAGAGGTTGTGAGTGAAAACTCTCCATGTAGCAAGAAAGGGGTTTTGCATGCTGGTGGCAAAGCTTTCGTCTCGCTCAATGCGAATGGTTCTGATAGCTGTATTGCGTTCTAGAGTAGTGCTGGCGGTGATAGTGGCTTGCATGCTGGCAGCCAGTCTGTTGGGGCTGCGAGGCGCTGTGCCTGTTGCTCGCGCCAGTGCCACGTCGTTTGGTGGCTGGGATTACACAGTGATCGGCCTCACCCCCTCCGGTGGTAGACTCGCCATCAACAACTATAACCCGACCAACGGGGATCATGTCAAACTCGTGGCGAATAATCCTCCGGCCAGTACGACAATTGATGGGGTTTCGCCAAATGGAACAAACGTGCTTTACCAGGTCACGGGCCAGAATGGCTATACACGCTACTATACACTGGTGCAGATTCCCCACACCGGTTACTTTTACAGGCTCGCCAGTAACAACGCGGGCAATGCCATCTGGGAAGCGGATAGCGTTCATGTGCTTGTTGCCACTGTCAGCAACGGCGTGCAGGAGGTCGATGTTCAGAGCGGGACGGTGACAGCCCTGTTTCCGTCGCTCAGCGACGTTGTCCCGACCTTCTATAGCAAGGGATATCTGTATTTTACCGGAGGGCAGAATCCCTCGTACAGTCCGGCTGAACTCTACCGGGCCAACACGACAACGGGGCAGGTAGAAAACGTCACTTCCTTCCCTTCTATCGATACGATTTACTGGCTTGCTCCCACCGCGTCAACCATCTACTTCGCCAATAAAATCGGCCCCGGCGGGCAATCTGGCATCTACTCGGTGAATGTTGATGGGAGCAACCTGCAATGGATCCGCCCCTACGCCGACGCCAGGCCGGTTGGCTTTGCGGCAGATAACGCGCTGGAATTTATGCGCTTTCTCAACAACCGCTTCCAGCTCTGGAAACTGGGCGCAACGTCACAACAGGATAGTGTCGTGATGGATAATGTCGCGCCGGGCGCAAGCGAGTTGTGTAGCTACCAGGTGAATCCGGGCATCACTCCGCTCTGTGAATCCAACATCGCCCTTGCTCCATACGGCCACGCGCTCATCGTGCTGGCCCTCTATTCAAACTCCAGTCTGGAGTTGTGGTCTGACAATCTCGTCACCGGAAAGAAGTTCGTCATACTCAGGCCCACGAGCAGCACTACTGTTCAGCTCCCTGGCTGGGATCGCATCCCGGTGCAGTAAATAATCTTCGTGAATCTCTTTTCATGATCGGTAGAGGGAGTTTGCACGCGTCAAAGCTCCAGACTCCCCTTCATTATGTCAGCAGAACGAATTTCCGCATTTTTACCGGCAAAAAAAATGGGCCTCCATCCGTTTGCATGCCAGTCAATGGAAAAATTTCTAGAGCAGGCGGATTTCGCTAGAGAAATCACCTCTCTAGTTAGCAGGAGGGTTTTTTGATGGATGCTCAGCATCGCACCTGTCGCAAGTGCGGGACGTCGCTCGCGCCTGATCAGACATTTTGTAGTAATTGTGGTAGCCATTACGAGGAAACGGCTCTGGTAGAGCCAACAGCCCGCAGTACGTCTTCGTCTTTGCCAGGAGGAGCAAGATATTCTCAGCAAAATAGTGAGCCAACGCTGCTTGCTACGCCGTTCCCCGGCTCTCCTTCTGGCTATCCCTTCTCCGGCCCGACCGCCCAGCGCGCTACGCCACCACCGCCATCCTACCTTTCACCTTACAATGGACAGGGATACGGGCAGCAGCAAGCGGCAGGCTATGTGCCACCACTTCCCCAGGCTCAGTCACCATCGCGCAAAGGCCCCAACATCGGCCTCATTGTCGGCATTGTCGCTTTAGTTGTTATCCTGATAGCAGTGAGCACAGGTGTCTTGCTGTTTGTGAAGGGAAAGGGAAACAGCAGCACAACGCTCAAGACGCCTGTCGGGCCTGCTCGCCTGCATATCACTCCCTACACCTATAGCAACTTTGGCGATCAGATAGAGAGCGTGGCCTGGTCGCCCAACGGCAAATACCTCGCCGCGGGCAGCTTTGATAACACTGTACAGGTTTGGGACGCCGTGACAGGCAAAACGCTTGTGACTTACAAAGGACACACCAACGGGATAACCAGTGTAGCGTGGTCGCCCGATAGCACGCGCATCGCCTCCGGTAGCTATGACGACACAGTACAGGTCTGGCAGCCGAAATAATACAGCATTGAAAAACAGCCCTGACATGTCATTCTGAGCGCGAGCGAAGAATATCGCGCGAGAGGTACAAAAGAGAATCAGGGATCATAGCTTGACATGTTCTCCCGGTTGTAACGGGCGGAAACTGGTTCCGGTATTGATAAAGACGATGCGCTGATCCTGAATGAATACAATCAGGTCTGGTTTGCCATCGCCGTTGACATCCTTTACCTCGCCAGTGACCGGCGTTAAGTCCTGCCCATCGCCGTAGAGGACGGGGCCGAGATAGACGCGAGCGTGGGTGGCATCGCCGCCGGGCATCTCGATGATGATGACGTGCCGGTTGAGGTTCATGAAGATGAAGTGTGTCGGGTTGCCCGGGCTATCGTCGTGGCCGACGACGGCATCGAGCTGGAAGGTGCGCGGGCGACCATAGGTCACGTCATCCTGGTGAATCTGCCACCACGTGCCAAACTTGCTCAGGCCGATGACAAGCAGCGCCATTAGCGCCATGCCGAGGATCAGCGTCACCCAGGGGAAATGGCCCAGGCGGCTGTGCTTTGTCAAAGGAGGCAGTGAAGGATCAACTGCCTTCGATGTAATGCCCGGATTTGAGTGGAGGCTGGCGCGCCGTGGTTGAATGAACGCGCCCGACCCCGGCCTTGTGATTGGTTCCTCGATAGTATCATGATGTGTTGGTTGACGGTAGCGGCGGGTACTGTTGGGCGTGCGCATAACATAGAGGCTTTCGTCGCCTACAAGCGCCTCGATATCCTCTAGCTGCCCGGACTGTCTCTTCGACCGTGACACAGCCATAGCGATCTCCTCTGGTTTTCTAGTAATTTTGTTCTAAGAAATTCTGTTCTAAGTATATCAGATAAAACGCACCAGTCAAGGGGTTTTATCCGCAATTTGAACAAATTTCCTACTATTTTCCCGAAAATACCTATCTCTTACTTTCCCTGTTTCGTGATTTTATCCCCTTTATTGCCGGGGCGGAACATGGTACAATAGTCGCACCAGAGCAAAGAAATACCATTGGTGGAATGGATACGTATATCAGACAATGTTGGATATCATCATCACGCTGGCGGAAGCTTTTCGCGCGCAGCATAAACAACTCTATATGGTAGGGGGTACGGTCCGCGATGTGTTGCTTAACCGGGGGCAGTCCAACGATGCTGACCTGGCGACCGACGCGACACCTGAAGAGATCAAACGGCTGGTAGCCCCGACGCACCCAACGGCGGTGGTGCTTGTTGGCGAGCGTTTCGGCACCGTGCGCCTGCATTACGGCAGCGATATTATCGAGATCACGACCTTTCGTAGCGAGCGCTACAATCCTGAATCGCGCAAGCCGGAGGTGTGTTTCGGCACGAAACTCGAAGAGGATCTGCTGCGCCGCGACTTCACCATCAATGCCATGGCGCGCAACCCGCTCAACGGGCAGATCATCGACCTCTTCGGCGGCAAGCGAGACCTCGCGGCCCATATCCTGCGCGCCGTTGGCAACGAGCCGGACAAGCGTTTCGAGGAGGACCCGCTGCGTCTGCTGCGGGCTGTGCGCTTCGCCGCCCAGCTCGATTTTACGATTGAACAGGAGACGCGGCGGGCGATTATCCGGCAAGCATCGACGTTGCAGAAGATCAGCCGCGAACGCATTCGCGACGAGATGAATAAGTTGCTGCTCTCGCCACATCCTGCCAAGGGGCTTGATCTGCTGCTTGAACTGGGTCTGATGCAATACATCGTGCCAGAGGTGCTGGACCTGCGCGGTGTCAGCCAGCAGCCAACGCCAGTGGGTCAGCGTGCCGCCGCCTCGAAGGATGTCTACGCCCACGTACTGCGTGTGGTGGAACGTTCCTCGCCGCGCCTGGTGACACGCTGGGCCGCTCTGCTCCACGATATTGCGAAGCCGCGCACGCGCACCGTCAAGGAGAACGAGGTGCATTTCTTCGGCCACGAGGACGTGGGCGCGCATATGGCCCGCGAAATCCTGAAGCGCCTGCACTTCGACCGGGACTTCATTAGCAGCGTCGAGAATATCGTGCGCCTGCACATGCGCGCCAATGCCTACACTTCCGACTGGACAGATGGCGCGGTGCGCCGTCTCATGCTGGACGCTGACGACGACCTCGCCGACCTGCTTGACCTCTCGCGGGCCGACATCACCAGCTACAACCCCACCAAGGTCACGCGTGCCGCCGCCCGCGTCAATGAACTGGCCGAACGCTGCCAGCGCCTGAAAGAGGAGGCCGAGCGCGTCCCGCTCAAAAGCCCGTTGAACGGCAATGAACTGATGGAGCTTTTTGGTCGCGGCCCTGGTCCCTGGCTGCGACCCATCAAAGAGTATCTGCTCGGTCTGGTGATCGATGGCGCGCTTTCCCCCAATGACCGGCAGGAAGCCATTCGCCTTGCCCGCGCATTCATGGAGCGCGCACAGGGATACGAATAGGAGCAGATACCGTCGGTAATTCTTTGAAGGGCGACTACAGGCAAAGCAAGAGAGACGAGGCGTATGGAGGACGCGCCTCAATAACTATCAAGGGAAGAGGAAATCATTATGACAAAAGCAAACAAGGCTGGCTCTCCGCAGCCGCAGAGTGGCGACAATATGGGGAAGACAACCAGCTCGAAGGGCCAGACCACGACCATCCGGGCCAAAGGCGATACTATGAAGAAGCCACCCATACAGACCTCCACTGCCTCGTCCCTGCCCGGTGCTGCAGCGCCGACAGGGCAAACGAGCAGGAGCAAGCAGAGCGGCAAAAGCAACAGGCCGACCATCGGCGGGACCGCCGTCCCCGGCGCGAAGTCGACGCAGCCCAAAGTCATCTCCAACACCAATAATCCCCAGCAGCAACAGGCGGAGAGTTACAACCGCACCATGCGCCGCCGCATGCAAAAGATAGGGGCCGGTCCATACAGTGAGAATGCGGCTGTTAGCGCGCAGGAACGCCGCAAAAAGCGTATCGAACGCAAGAAGCGCAAGAGCGAAGAGCTCAGACAGCAGGTGACGAGAGGGCAGCGCGTGAATCTTAGCCTGGGACGACGCAACACTATCTTTTTGATCGGGGTCGCCGTCCTGCTTATTGCCATCATCGTCATCGCTATCCTGCTGCGTCACCCATTTTAATCTAGCGGGCCGAGGTCGCCGCGATCCGCTCGTAGAGGCTATCACGGCTGGGGGGCTACTCCACCCCGATATCCCAGGCCTGTTGCAGGTCGGCGCGGGAGTAGCACTGGAAGGCCATGAGGGTGTTGGTGCGTGTGATGGCGGGAATCCTCACCATACGTTCGGTGACGACTTCGGCCAGGTCCTCGTAGCGCTGCAGGCGCAGCAGAGCCACCAGGTCGTATTCGCCGGTGACGGAGTAGACCTCAGCTACACCGTCGATTTCCAGCAGGCTCTGGGCCGTCTCGTTGACATGCCCGCGCTGGACGTTGATGAGCACGACAGCAGATACCATGTGCATCTCCTTTCTACGTATTATGACATCTGTCAGCCTCCGCAGACCATCCACAAGGGATGGCCCTACTATATACGTCCCCACCCGGTGCAGCTCTCAGGAATACACCAGCATTGTCTATAGTAGGACCACTCCTCGTGGGGTGGCCTGCTATGCTCCTTTAAGACGGTGGTGGCTAGAATGGTGGCGGCGGCACGGTGGGTAGTTCCATGCTCAGGCCAATTACCTTGACTTTTTTACGCAGCGAGTCCACGGCGTAGCGCGGCGTCACCCAGGGGTCTTGTTTAGCCTCCAGTATGCGCGGCACGTCCTCCGGGTCGGGTGAGATAGCCTCAAGCGCCGTGGTGACGTACTTGTTAATAGCATTATAGACGATTTGCGCGTTGGCTGCGTCGCGCTGGATCATGTCGCGCAGGAATTTGACGCCGAAAACGACGTGGCGCGACTCGTCGCGGGCAACGGCGGTGAAGCCGCCCCGGAAGGCGGGGAAGAGATTGTACTGGCGATAGAGTTCCAGAATGCCGCGCTGCCCCGCCAGGGCCATTGTCCCCTCGATGATGACATGGTAGAGAGTGATGCCCTCAACCAGGTTTGCCATGTTGCCCGGATCGCGACAAATACGGTCCGCAACGTCATTCAATGCCTCGATGAGGATGTATTTCATCTTTTGCCCCATGTACTGCTCCGCTACGCCCAGTTCGGCCTCCAGCGTCTCTTTCTCAATGCCAAGAACCTCGCGGAAGAAGCGGTCGAAGAAGACAGTGTGGCGGGCCTCGTCGACAGTCTGCGTGGTGATGAAGATGCGCATATCTTCATCCGGCATCGCGATGGCGTAGGGCGAGAGGGTATCGGTGACGGAAGCCTCGCCCCTGAAGAAGGCGGAGAGGCCATACATGCGCATCTCACGCTCTTCGGGCGGCATCCCTTCCCATTGCTTGCGGTCGAAGCTGAAATCGATATCCTGCGCCTTCCACTGCTGGCGCTCCCAGCGATAGTAGAGTTCGCGATACGTCGGCAAGTGAACCAGCCCCTCATCAATGATGCGCAGCACGTTATCGATGGGGGTCTGCTGTAACTCATTTAACGATGCATTTTCAAGGGGCATATCAATGGACATGGCGTTTCCTTAGCTCCTTTTTGTCGATCTTGCCCACGGCATTTCTGGGCAGGGTGTCTACAAACTCAATCTCGCTCGGCGTTTTGTAATTCGCCAGCGACTCGCGGCAGAAGGCTTTCAGTTCCTCGGCGTCCACCGGCTCGCGAGCCACGACGAAGGCTTTGACCTCTTCACCCATGCGCGGCGAGGGAATGCCGATCACCGCCGATTCGATGACGGTAGGGTGGCAATTGAGCACCTCTTCGACATCACGCGGGTAGATGTTGAAGCCGCCGCGAATAATCAGGTCTTTCTTCCGTTCGACAATATACAGATACCCCTCTTCGTCAAAGCGGCCCATGTCGCCGGTATGTAGCCAGCCGTTGCGCAAGGCGCTGCGCGTCTCCTCTGGCATGTTGTAATACCCCTGCATGACATTGGGGCCGCGAGCAATCACTTCACCCACTTCACCCACCGGCACCTGCTGGTCGTCCTCGTCCACGATCTGGATTTCTACGCCCGCCAGCGGCTTGCCCACCGAGCCGGGCCGCACCTCCATCTCTCTCGTATGACCGGTCAGCGCCGCGCTGGCCTCCGTCAGGCCATAGCCCTCCAGGATGCGACATCCGAACTTCTGCTCGAAGCCCTGCAAGATGGCTACCGGCAGGGGAGCAGAACCGCTCACGCAGTATTCCAGGCTGCTTGTATCGTACTTATCGGCGTCGGGCGAGTGGAGCAGGGCCACAAACATGGCCGGGACGCCCGCGAAGCCGGTAATGCGATAGCGTTCAATAGCCGAGAGTACCGCGCTCGTATCAAAGCGGGGATGCATGACGATGGTGGCCCCGCTCAGATAGGCGACATTGGAGACGAGCAGACCAAAGCTGTGCGCCAGTGGCAGAACTGCCAGTTGCACCTCCTCGCTGCGCGGAGCCAGTGCTTCAGCCTCGCCCGCGCCGCCCATTGCATTAGCAATCAGGTTGCGATGTGTCAGCATCACGCCCTTCGGATTACCCGTCGTCCCCGACGTATAGATTGTTACCGCCGTGTCATCGAGCGCGGGTGTGATGTCCGGCAGGTCTTCCAGGTAATGGTCGGCATACTCCGCTCCGCGTGCTTGCACATCTTCATAGCGATGTACGGTATAAGCCGCGCTGTTCTCCCGCGCGGGCGCATCGGCCAGTCCTGTGGAAATAATGTGCTGCATGGTCGGCACATCAGCCAGCGTGGCGCCCAGCAGGGGCAGCAGGATCGAACTGGTAACCACTGCCTTTGCCCCGGAATTTTGCGCGATGTAGCGCACTTCCGGCGCTTTCAGCAGCGGCATGATGGGTATAATGACCGCTCCGACACGAGCAATCGCCTGATACGCGATAATCACCTGCGGGCTGTTCACCATCATCACAATGACGCGGTCACCTGGCTGGACGCCCAGGACGCGCAATCCTGCCGCCAACTGCACGGCCTCGCGAGCAACCTCCACATTGGTATACTCTCTCACCTCCTGCTTTTGCTGATCTTCATAGATCAACATTTTATACGTACCGAAACGCCGACAGTTGGAGATGGAGAGATCATATAACGAGCGCAGTTCCTGGTCGCCTGGCCGCGCTTCTTCGCCTGTCGTCATGCCTGCACCTCGCTGCTGTCTCTCACGAGGGGAAGAGAAAGCACTCCTTTGCCAATGGTAACTTTCTCGCCGCGCTGGTTTTGCGCCCAGCACTCAACGGTTATGACCTCGCGGTCGTCGTCACCTGTGCGCTCCTGGACGACGCCCTCACAGGTAATAGTATCGCCCAGACGCACCATATTGACGAAGCGCACGTTGATCTGGGCGATAAACGCGCCGGGAATGCCTGCTATCTGCTGCTCGAGAAATTGCCCCAGGAAGGCCATGCTCAGCATGCCATGCGCGATGACGCCGCCGAGTCCAACGCGCCGCGCTACCTCTTCATCGAGGTGGATGGGGTTGTGGTCGCCGGAAGCATCGGCATAACGCCGTAACTGCCCCTGTGTGATCGCCGGTTTGACAAGTGGAGAGAGCGCTTCTCCAACGCCTGTGTTCAAGATGCTCATTCTCTGTTGCCCCTGTTCTAAACTTGCACCAGGATACGATAATGCACTTCCGCAGGCGCGCACTGTAATACGCGCCTACAAGCTACCTGTTGTCTCAACAATGTATCATCTTTTTCAGGGTAAGGGCAAGGGGAAGCTCAAAAGACAGGGTGCATGCTGCGCCAGGCGCTGGGCGGAAGTTCAAGCACCGCCGGTACCCAGCCCGGTTCGCCATAGAGTACCGTGCCGTTCCACTTGAGGTTCTTACAGAAGAAACGGTAGCGAACCTGCCAGCGCCCGCCCACTTTCTGTTTCTCATGGCAGGCTGTGTCCAGTCCCAGTTGAAAACTGAGCAACTGAGCATAGTAGGGCTGCAGGCGATACTCCATATCATCGGTGTCCAGTTCGTGATCGGTAAAGGACATCTGAAGATCGAAGCAGAAGGGGTACTCGCTTACCTCCGGGTCGCGATCCTCCTCATCGGCCTCGTGAATCAGCACAAGCATCCCAAGCATCTCGAACTGGAAATATGATGAACCGGCAAAAAGATTCTGCCGGAATGGAGGTAGGGAAAATACATCGCGTATCTCTGTCGCAAGCTGTGGCAAAGACTTATCCGTCTTGATACAAATTTGAAACGACATGCCTCGGCTCCTTCTACATGGAAGGCTTTCATGCAATGCAATCGTCAGGAGTGTCTGTCCTGATGGCATCATCTTACGCTCCTGAAGAAGGGGTGTCAAGTTGAGGAGTTTCATTCTCTCCCTTGCAACCTCTGGCGCTCGTTGATATACTTGGAAGAAGGTGCTTTGAAGTTAAAGGCATCTATCAAGATTGTTTGCTTAGATGAGGAGTGAAAACAGCGGTCATGGCTGCCGCGCAAAGAAAGTCTGCACGCGCTGCACGCGCTGCACCTGCGGCACCGGCGCCTCCGCCACGAGAGGACAGGCCGGTTTTGCACTGCGACGAGACGGTGCAGCGATGGTTGGATTACTACTGGCAAAAACTGCGTCTCCCTCAGCACGAGCGCGCCTCGCTTGCGCTGACGCAGAATCGACAGGAATATATGAAGTGGACAGGGAAGAGGCTGAATCTCATGGTGCTGGGCTGCTACTGCTATCTGCCTGCCCCGACTGTAGCAGCCACACCAGTCCTACCGGATCGACCGGCAAGACCGAACAGGTCAACCCCGAAACCGGCCAGGTCTCGCGCACCGCTTGTTCATCCCTATGTTATCCCGATAGGAACAGCGCCGGAACTGCCCGGCTTCGAGGAATTTCGTAATGCGGCGACACCATCCTCGCAGCCGGGGCACCGGCACCTGATCTTCATAGAGCCGGACATGCAACCTCAATCCATCGAGGTCACCGTGGCACACGAACTGATTCATCTGGCGGACCGCGTCAATGGCATGCCGCGCCGCCATCGCCATCATGGCTACGACTCAATCGCCGCTGACGAGGCCGCTGTTACCGGCTACGGGCTGGAAGAATTGCGCCGCCTGCTGCATGAAGAGAGCGCCCGGCGCGAGCGCCTGCGCCGCGAACGCCGCCCCATCCGCTATCTCTACCAGTGTCCCAACTGCGGCAGAGAGTATCCACGCGCCCGGCGCTACTCCCACGCAGTCTCATGCAGCCACTGCGACAAAAGCTACAATCCCCGCTTCCAACTCCATCTGAAAGCATCGGTGTGATAGGAGGAAAGCAACAGGAAAAGGCTGACTTGCTGAACGAAGCTCAGCAAGTCAGCCTTTTCCTGTTGCTTTCCTCCTATTTTGCATAGCTGTGCAGGCTGGGGACGAAGAAGCTGACGCCATAGTAGGTGAAGAGGGTGGCGGCGAAGCCGATGGTGAGCAGCCAGCCCGCCCGTTTGCCACGCCAGCCCCGAATGCCGCGTGCGTGCAGGTAAACGGCGTAGATCAGCCAGGTGATGAGGGCCGACGTCTCCTTCGGGTCCCAGCTCCAATAGGAACCCCAGGCGTAGTTAGCCCAGTAGGCGCCCAGGATGAGTGTCAGTGCCAGCAGCGGGAAACCGACGATGACGGCCTTGTAGCCCAGTTCGTCGGCGGCCTCAGCCGAAGGGAGCCAGGCGAAACGACGTCCCTCACCACCCTGCACGAGAATAATCAGCCCGGCACCGAAGGCCACGCTGAAAAGCGCGTAGGCAAAGATCGCCATCGAAACATGCACCGTCAGAATAGGCTGATCTTGCAGCGCCGGTATCAGAGACGTTGAGTCACCTATGAGATTGTAGGCGGAACCGATGAAGAGAGCAATACCTACCGTCACCACGGCCAGCAGGCAGACGTAAAGGCCCCAGGCGCGCACGCGCTCGTGGAAGCGCGCCTCGAAGATCAGGTAGCAGAGCAGGAGGGCGATAGTGAAACTGATGCTAAACTCGTACAGGTTACTCCACGGCGCGTGCTGCTCGACAATCGTGCGAAAGATTTGCGACATGGTGAGCGCAAAGACCGTCATCCAGCCAATGGCAGTGCCGACGCGCCCGATAGCTATCAGGCCGGAATTGAGCGCGATGGGAACCTCGCCATCCGGCTGCTCGCGCAGCACGACTTCAGAGGCTGGCTTTGTGGCTTCCGGAACCACAGCCCCCGGCATATCCGCTGCTGCCACAGGGGTCAGCGTCGCTATGCTCGTCACACCGGCTCCTGCCGCACTCGCTGCATGTACAGAAGGAACGGCAGCGCCAACCCTCCCGCTAGTTTTACTGACAGCCTGACTGCCGCTTTTCTCCAGTCCTACTGTCTTCGCCAGCCGCGCAGCGCCAATTGTATACCAGAGGTAGGCCAGCGTCATCACGACCAGCATACAAAGGCCGGCGGAGAAAAAATAGACTGAGGCCGTTCCCAGACCGGATGTTCCACTTGTTGCCGCAATAGATAAAAGCTGCATAACTTTCCTCGATTATAGAGACACATGACAGGACATTGCCCGTCATGTCTTTGCCAGTACCAGAAACAAACAGATACTCTGCATAAGATAGTAGCATAGCAGGGAAAGAGCGTCAAACGATAGCCAGTTCGCGCTGGAGTTCGCCCAGCCAGTCGAGGAGGGAGCGCGTCTGGTAGATACGCCCGCGCAAAACCACGTGATCGAAAAAAGCCGTGTCGCTATTTCCACCGTTTGCGCCTTCGTTCCTACTTCCTGCCTCCACACTCTCTGCCGCGAGCGTTTCAGCATGCTGGCGCGCTTCCAGGTGGTCGAGGAATTGCTGGCAGGCGATAATCTGCCGATCGATTAGTGGGCGTGTCTGCTCCGGCAGGAAGCGGCGCACGAAGTAGAGTTTTATAAGGAACAGAATGCGCACCTCGCGTGGCTTCTCCACGGGCTGCGTGAGCCACCGGAAAAATACCTCGCGCCCGGCTGCTGTGAGGTGGAAGACCTTGCGCGGCGGCTTCGTTCCCTGCAACTCCAACTGCGATTCAATATAATGCAGCCGCTCCAACTTTTTGAGGAAGGCATACATCTGGCTCATCTCCAGATGAACAATCTCCCCCAACATCCCACTTTCAAACTGCTGGAACATCTCATAGCCATGCATGGGCTGGCCCTCCAGCAGCCCCAGAATAGCATATTCCGCTGGTTCGCTCACATGCATACGCCGTTCTCCCTCCTTTCCCGCTCCTGATATATCATACCAGTAAGGCCAACGTTATTATAAGGTACTGGCAAAGACAGGGCAAGCAGGTAAGTTGCCTTCTGCTGTGCGGATAACAGGATGAGAATTTAGTCAGGCCATAAAAATATTCATAAAATTAGTCGAAGTGTGCTAAAAGAGGTGGCAGGAGGCGATACTTGCCTTAAGCAGCTATCCACGCTATTTTGAACAAGAGGTGTTCAAAATATGGCGAGCAGCGCAAGGAATTGTCCCGATGGATATCCTGAAATAAAAAAGGTCCTTGAAAGGTAGTTTCTGTGACGCAAGCAGTGTATAATCAGGGCCATGAGGAAGAATAAATGGTTGCGTGCGATTGTTTACCGGATGGGACAGGTGCGACAACAGCTTGGGCCGGTCGCCCCGCTCTCGGCTGAAGAGCGGGCAGAAGTGGCGCGCTGGCTGCCTATGCGGGCGCAAGAACTATTTAATACGATGTCTGCTGCCGATCAGCGTCATTCATTAAGGGTGTGCAGGGGCTTGCAGGAACGCGGATGTAGGGACGCGGAGCTGCTGGCGGCGGCGCTGCTGCATGATGTAGGCAAGGCGCAGGGGCGCGTCCCCTTCTGGACGCGCCCGGCCATCGTCATTGGCAAGCGCGTAGCTCCTGGTTTGCTCTCGCGCCTGACCAGCTATCCGGTCAGGAGTAAGGGCTGGCGGCGTTCGCTCAGCTATGCCTGGCATCATGCCAATGTTGGAGCCGATCTGGCCGAGGCCGCCGGGCTTTCAGCGCGAACCGTGCTCTATATTCGCACGCACCACCAGCCAGATGGCCCGGCGGCGCAATTACACCTGGTAGATGAGGTATCTTAGAAGATGTTCGAGCAGGCAAATAGAATAGATACAATACAGTCCGATGTAGCTGTGGATGCAGTGGCTGAGGCGAACGAACACGCGCTTTCTTATGTGGTGCGCCTGCCCGTCTTCGAGGGGCCGCTTGATCTGCTGCTGCACCTCATTGAGAAGCGACAGATGGAGATTACCACCATCTCCCTCGTTGCCGTGACCGACCAGTATCTCGCCTATTTGCGGGAGCACCTCTATCCCATCGAAAACGATCCCGACTCCGCGCATGCCGTGCAGGCGCAGGCCATTCT
This sequence comes from Ktedonobacteraceae bacterium, assembly GCA_035294125.1. Lineage (GTDB taxonomy): Bacteria > Chloroflexota > Ktedonobacteria > Ktedonobacterales > Ktedonobacteraceae > CADDYT01. Next base: position 70,890 of record DATGLM010000019.1, read on the forward strand.
GGCGAACATGGCGGCTTTTGTCTCCATCGCGGCGCGCCTGCTCTTTATTAAATCGCAGAGCCTGCTGCCACGCACTACGCCTGAGCAGGTTAGCGCCGAGGCGGAGAGCGCGGCGGTCATGGCCGAGGACTTGCAACGCCACCTGCTGGAGTACAAGCTGGCGAAGGAGATTGCCTACCACCTGCGACGGCGTGAAGAGGCCGGGCTGCAAACCTACGGGCGCTCCGGTCTGCTGGCCGGAATAGAGGCGCAACTGGCCTGGACACCGCCCACACTCACCGGCCTGGATACGCACACGCTCGCTCACGCCTTCCAGCGCCTGCTCGAACTGCATGCTCGCGATGAAGCCAACGGCGCGGAACTCATGCCGCTGGCCCGTGTGCGCGTCAGCGAGCGCATCGCCGAGATTATCAGCATGCTCAGCGAGCGCTCCACCTCCTTGCTGCTCTCCGAGGTCATCGCCAACGAACGCTCGCGCCTCGTCATCATCGTCACCTTTCTGGCCGTGCTCGAACTCTGGAAACAGGAACGGCTTGTTGTGCGCCAGGACGTACTCCTCGGCCCCATTGTCCTCGATAAAGGCCCGCGCTGGTCGGAGCAGATACCGGTAGACGAAGAGAGGCTCTGAAACTCGATCTACAGATTAATCGTTGTAATGCTAGAAGTTATGCAGGATGTGGAACCGTTGGTGGATGTATAAAGTCAGGAGGTATATATGCAGCAAGGTAAGACACATGTGCGGAGACAGAGCCATACGGATGTGAAATCCGTTCTTATAGTTGAGGATGATCCTGATATTGGCCCTTTTCTTATGGAATCGATCATGCTGGAGACGCCATATCAGGCCATGCTGGTAACAGATGGATATAAAGCATTAAAAACCATTTCAAATTTGAAGCCGGATCTGTTTATTCTGGACTACCGCATCCCGCATATCAATGGCATTGAATTATGTGACCGTATTCGTGAGATAGAGGGTTTCAGAGACATTCCGGTGATCCTGGTCAGCGCGCAACTGCCGGGTCAGGAGGTCACGAAGCGCCACATCGTCGGCATGCACAAGCCACTTGACTTGAATGAGTTTCTCGATACGGTTGAACGTTTGATTGATTGAATGCCCTGGATCGCCGCGCGGGTCCGGCAGCATGCTGCCGGACCCGCGCGTAACCCCCTCTCCTCTCAAGCGTAATGAAGTATGGTAAACTCTTCTCAGTTGATTTCACCGGTTTCGATATAAGGAGATTTGAGGCTATGGCCGGAGAGATTGCATTGCTATGCGAGGTGGGGAGAGAGTTCATGCCGCCTTCGGATATTAGCCAGGTGGCCTATGCGCTGGTGGAGGCGCGTCCGACGGAGGCGGTGGCGCAAGTGCGCATGCCGCTGAATTTCGCGCTGGTACTCGACCATTCTGGCTCAATGAGCGGGAAGAAGCTGGCCAGCGTGAAGGAGGCGGTCAAGATGGTGATTGATAATCTCTCGCCAAACGACTACATTTCGCTGGTAATGTTCAGCGGACGCGCAGATGTCATCATTCCGGCGATGCCTGCCAGAGATCCGCAGGGTATGAAAGCCGCCGTTGAGCGCATTAAGGTTGGCGGCGGCACGAATATGGGGCGTGGCATGCAGGCGGGACTGGAGCAACTACGCAGCCAGGTTATTCCCAACGCGGTCAATCGCATGATTTTGCTCACAGATGGGCGCACGATTGGAGGCAAAAAGTGTCGCGAGCTGGCGAGAGAGGCACGCGAGGCAGGCATCGTCATCAATCCGCTTGGCATCGGCTCGGACTGGGATGAAGATTTGCTGGACGATATTGGCGAACTGAGCGGGGGCGCGAAAGCCGAGTTCATCAGAACACCCGCTGATGCCATGAGCATCTTCCAGCAGCAGCTACAGAGCGCCATTGATGTCGCGGTACGCAATGCTGTGCTCACCCTGCGACTCCCCATGGGCGTCTCCCCCAAACGCGCCACCAGAGTCTTGCCGACTATCAGCGAATTTGACGCCTCTGTCCTCTCCGACCGGCAAATCGTGCTGCCCCTGGGCGACCTTGAGAAAAATAACCCGCAGGCGGTGCTGGTCGAATTGCTGATCGCACCGCGTCCGGCTGGCCTGTTCCGCGTCGCGCAGGCCGAACTTTTCTACGATGTCCCCCTGCTCCGTCTGGCGGGCGAGAAGGTGCGCGAAGATATCAAAATCACCTTCAGAAGTGATGCCATGCTTGCCGGTCAACTAAATCCGGCGGTGATGAATTTCGTCGAGAAGGCCAACGCTCATCGCCTCGTCAGCCAGGTGCTGGACGAGTACAAGCGTACCGGCAAGGCGACAACACGGCTGGCCCCCAACGTCACTCGCGTGCTCGATGCCGAGACGCAGGCAGCTCTTGAGCAGATCGAACGTGGGAGACAGATCTCGCAGGAGCAGGTCAAGGCTATCAGCAACAAGACACGCAAGCTGACGCAGCGGCTCGATACCTACGAATAGACTCTGAAATCATCTTGAGCGGGAAGTTCTGGTTCCCTCTGTCACATTTTCCGGGTTGCGCTGTTATTATCCGCGATCATCTGAAAATATCAAAGTGTCAGTAGCTGCCGCTCAGAGTGAGGGTAATGGAGAAATCGGCGTCGCTGTATTGTGAGCTGACCTGGCTGGTCTGATCTTCGTTCGTGTAGATCACATCGGGGGCCTGTTCACCATCGGAGGCCCAGACGCTGAGTTGCAGGCTCTTATTGGTGGGCAGGCCGACGTTGTTAGAGGCATCCATGACCCCGATGAAGATCTGGTCTCCGTAGAAAAGAGAGCTTTGCAGGCTGCCAATGCGGATTGCATCCTCTATGCCGCTGGCAACGTGGAACTCGTAGCCGAAACGGCGCTGGTCAGGGTAAGCAGGGTCGCTAACCGGCCCTTCTTCGTTGAGATAGAAATCGATATTGTAGCGATAATCCGAACTGACCTGGCTGTCTTTCGCGTAGTTGATCACATTGTTGATCTCATAGCCATAGCGGAACGAGCTATCTTTCTGGCGAAACATACCCACGCGCACGACATCGCAGGGCGTAATCAGGCTACAACCCAGGGTGGTGGTATCCTGCGCGATGATACCGATGAACGTCACGCCCTTATCACCGGCGGCAATCCGACTCGATCGGGGGAGGAGACTGGCGGAGATCGAACGTTCGGGAAAAGCGAAGGCTTCGCCCATGTACATCGTGTTCGTAATAACCTGTGTATTATTCACCTGCACCGTCGGACGCACGATGCCCTTCTGCGACCCACACGCGGCAAGAAACGCAATGAGCAGAACACACAACGCGAAGGTCGCATAGTGAGTTGGCTTGCTCCCACGTGGCACCCGACGTTCCGGCACAATCGTTTGTCGCTCGCTGCTCTTGCCTCTATCCACGCTCATTGCTCTTTGCGCAACCATTTCTAGAGGAACTATCGCCAACACCCCGTGTCCTTGTAAGACAAGTATAACACAAACATACAGACAATCACTCGCAAACGAAGACAAAATCATCCCTATTCATTTTCTTTTTGAGATTGTTGGAAATTCAGGGTCGCTGCCCCATTGAAGGTTCGTATTCCATGAGAGATGCAACAATTTGCTGCTTTCCGGGGAATAAATTTCGGACTTTGTGTGTTATAATGTTTGTATGAGTGACATCGAGCGTGATATCGCTTCTGTGAGAAGTGGTTTCTACGAGCGGTAGCGTATTGAGAGATGTCGAACACAGGAGCGTATCAGAATGAGACTTTATGTTGGTGGCCTTCCCTATCAGACCACGGCACAGGACCTCGCCGATCTGTTTGGACAGATCGGTCAGGTAGATGATGTTCAGATTATCATTGATCGGGACACCGGTAGGAGCAAGGGTTTCGGCTTTGTAGAAATGGGCGACGCGCAGGAAGCTCAGTCCGCTATTGACCGGCTGAACGGCAGCACGATCGGAACTCGCACCATCACCGTTAACGAGGCCCGCGAGCGCCAGTCGGGCGGTCGTGGTGGCTACCAGAGACGAGACGGTGGCTACGGAAACCGTGGAGGCTACCGGGATCGCGGCCCGCGCTATTAAACCCTCTGTCTCTGTATTCCTTATCAACACCTTATCTAGCTTATCTAGAAGGTGAGCCATCAGGTTCGTCCTGAGAAGCGAGAAAGCTCCTCCACAAAACAGGCGTCTGTTTTGTGGAGGAGCTTTCTCGCTTCTCTATTTACCAAACAGCGTTCGCAGGCCTTCACGCCCTGAGTCAATGAAATCTTCGCGGTTGCTGTAGGCCCCATAGAGCAGTTCGGAGAAGGGTTCGTAGGTGAGGTAGAAAGCGATGCGCTGCCGGAGAGCGTTATCGATGGGATGCTGATAGCCTGCCAGTACTTGCTGAACGAACTCGCCGCCGTGCCCAATGTGCAGGCCGACGAAGTCGAGGGCGGGATCGCCGATGGTGGCGTCGCCCCAGTCGATGACGCCGGTGAGCACGCCGCGTTCGGGATCGCAGAAGATATGTTCGCAGCCCAGGTCGCCGTGGATCAGCGCGGGTCGGAAGGTGAAAAGAGACTCGTTGCTCAGAAAGGACTCCCAGTGCGTGACCGATTTTGCGCACAGATTGGCATCGAGCAGAGGAAAGACGCGCCTGCGTATGTCTTCATAGCGTTCCCGGTAGCGCTCGCGCCACTGCTCCGGCGTGTGGCTCTCTACAAGCAGCCGCATAGCCCGCTCAAGCGGAAAGCCATGTAATTCGTTGAGAAATGTCGCCAGTGCGGGCGCGAGCTTCATAAGCTGCTCGTCCGTAATCTGCTTGTTCTCTAAGGACTGCCCGGCTATCTTCGGATAGCCCACGAAGGTATACGGATAATGCTCGTCTCCCTCTCCGATGTACGTAAAGTGGGGAACCGGCACGGAAAGCGCCTGTTCCAGTTGTGGTAGCAGACACAGCTCCTTCTCAAGATATGGAATCACGTCATCGCGCAGGGGGAAGCGAAAGATGAAGGCATCGTTGATATCAAGCACGAAGCTATCCCATCCCCGTGTGACCGGGCGCACCATCTGGATGGCAATGTGCGGGAAATTGCGTCGGATCAGGTTAAGATACAGGTCGGTATCCATCATACTTTCTGTTCTCTCTGTTCTTTCTCCGCTTTGCGCAGTCGCTTCGCGCGTCGCACAATCAGCGGTCCCCACCACTCTTGCAGCAGCGGGCAAGCGGCGAGGGCCTGCGCTTTCTCCACATCGCTGTTGCGGTCATGCGCAAAGTCGTTGACAAGGGCAATTGTCCACTCTGGATAGGGACGCTCAACGAGCAGCACGGGCATCCCTGGCTCGACCACTCCCTCCTGCTCAACACAGCAATACCAGCCGGTGCGCCCGCTTGCCGCGACGCGATTCGTCAGCCCGGCGATTTGCCAGCGCCGCTCGATCTTCCAGCATGGGTAGCGCGGCCCGGTGACACGAATGCGCGCCTCGCCCTGGGCATAGATGTCTCCAATGCAGGCGCTCTGCTCCGTCAGCCCCGCGACAGTAAAGTTCTCGCCAAAGCTACCCGGCCCCATTTCTGGCCGCTCAAGCTCCACCTGCCAGAGCGGATAGTGCGCGGCGGCATACAGCAACACCGCCTGGCTCAGGCTGCCATGATTCTTCTTATCCGCCTGCTCATTCCCTTCGAGGTGCGTCGTATACAGCCAGCGCTGCTGCGCGCTGGGGACACGAAAAAAGGATGTGTGCCACTGCCGTTCCAGTGGATCAGTTCTCTCCGCCTCGCCATAGCGATGCGGCGTCCCCACCTGCACCGTCTGTAATACTCCCACCTGTTCCATTATGTAGTCCTTTCAAAACCTTCGTCTGCTTTCGTGTATGTGAGTATAGACAGAGCAACGACGAAATGTCAATGAGAGCGACACAAAGGGAGAGGCTATATGGATACGTTGACAAACCCTCTCAAACGGGCATACAATTGCGGGCAGATAGGCAAGCAGGACAAGAGGGCGGAGGACCGAGCATGGACGAGCCGGAGAATACACAGGAACAGTATAGCGGGTACGAAGCGCAAAAGAGACGCAGGATACAGGATATCCTGGGCATGGCGACAACCGAGCTATCGGAGGTTGCCACACCGGGAGAGCGGCTGCTGCCCTTGCTCTACGCGGCAATGGAAACGTGCTGGATTGATGCCATTATCATCGGGCTGGCGATGCTCGAACTCTTCCAGGCGCATACACCGTTGATGCCGCTGTGGGTACCTTTCGTGCTTATCGCGGGTTCCTGCTTGCTCTACAACTTCCTCGAACGGCGGGCGGCAAGGAAAGCCGTCGCGGCAGAGGATGAGGGCCAGTCCGCCATGCTTCCCGGCGCGCCGCTTTTCGTCACGGTACTTGCTATCGTCGTCCTCTTTCTGATCTGGGTCAGTCTCTACGCGCAGAGCTGGTTTCTGCTCGACCCGCGCTGGTTGCTCTCGATGGTAAACGATATTTTGCTGCTCAACGGACAGGCATACCACGTTCTTACCATTGTGGCGATCTCCATCTTCCTCTGCTGGCGCGGTATTCGCCTGGCGCAGCGCGAACTTCAGCCAGGCAACATTTTCAGGACGCTGCAACTCGGCATGATTCTCATTATCGGCATCATCCTGCTGCAAGCTATCGTAGCTAGCTCAGGCGCGGCCCTTGATCCCGGCAACGCTGTTGCTCTGCTCTTCCTGATTCCCTTGTTTCTGTTCTTCTCGCTGGCCGCGCATGCCCTGGCGCGGGTGACCTTCGTTCGTCACACGCACCCGAGCGGGCTGGAAGGAAACCCGGCAGCGCAGGAGCAATCCATCATCACGATTACCTCCATCATCGGCGCCGTCCTGCTGATCCTCGCGCTACTGGTGAACAGCTTCGCCAGCCCGGCCTTCCTGGCGCAGACGCAGCAAGCCTTTTCCTGGGTCGGCGTGGTCTATAACTGGCTGGTGAATGTCATCGCTACTGTGCTGGCTTTTCTGCTCACGCCAGTTTTCTACCTCTTCTCGCTCTGGTTCGCTCACCACCCGTTCAATCCGCCAAAGATCAATAACCTGGGCAAAAATGTCTCCCATATCATCAAGAAGCCACCTCCGCAGACCTATCCCGGTTTCATCATCATCTTCGCCAAAATCATCCTGCCCCTGCTGATTCTGGCGATTATCGTGCTGCTGCTCCGGTTGGCGCTGCGCCGCCGCCGTGTTCGCCTTGTGCGGCAGAGCGCTCCCAATGAGACACGCGAAAGCCTCTGGTCCTGGGCGCTCTTCTGGACGCAGGTAAAAGCCCTTTTCCTGGCGCTTTTCCGTCGCTTTTTTCCACAGCAACAGCAGGAGATACGGGAAGAGCAGGGAGAACAGATTCAGGGAGAACCGGCAGCGCGCAGCATTCGGGAGATTTATCGCCTGCTCCTGCGCTGGGCTGCCAGTCGTGGCTACCCACGCCGTCGTGACGAGACGCCCTACGAGTTTCGCCAGCGCCTCGACGAACGCATGTCCTCTACCGAACCTCAGTTAGAGAGCATCACCGAAGCCTACACCGCTACCCGCTACGGCGGTTACGTTCCCGACGCGGCCGGAGTCGCCCGTGTCCGCCAGCAATGGGCCGAACTGCAACAGAAAACACGCATCTCGTCCTCGTAGTCCTTTAAAATTTAGAACTGCGAGCGTGCATATTCCTGCGCGTACTGCTGCGTGCTGCTTAATTGCGCGATAATGCCGACAATGGCAAGAATGAGCCAGATCAAACTCCAAAGCAGCGAGCCTCTGATGATGGCCCCGACAACGCCTAGCGACAGGTAGTCTAGAGGGATAACTCTGAGCAGCAGCAGGACCCCAGTAATGATGGTGCTGGCACCGCCGAACGCGGTAATAATGATAATAAAAAACTTCGCCAGGTTGAGAGCCAGCGTCAGTAAAGCCAGGAGGATAGCAAAAATGATACCCACTATCAGCGCAGGACCACTGTGGATGCCAAAGCCAAACGCCGTCATAAGCCCAGTACCGACCCAGAATCCAACCGAGGCGCATAGGATCACAACAGCGGCAACGTACAGGTAATACGCCAGCAGAGCGAAGACGAGGCCTACAATCAGCGCTATCACCAACCCTACGATTGATACGAGGAAATGACCGTTTGAAGAGATTGCGAATGCCTGGGCCGTCAGCAGAAAGCCTGCTAGAAAGCCCCAGATAGCGATCAGAATACGGAAGAAGCGATAGCCTGCGAAACAGAAAGCGATTCCTATCAGTAATGCGATAATACCGGCAATGAGAACGTTAAGCAAGGGAATGTCTCCTTTCATGCCATGTGATTTTGCTATAAAGATTATATAGCAAAGAGGCCCGCTCCTGTACAGCATCATCGGCGCAGGGCATCGCCCCTACGGGCAGGCTGTTTCCCTACATCGCGCTCAACGTCCCATTTTCCACTTTGTAGAGGGTGGCCTGGGAGAGAATTTCATGGGGGAAGCTGCTGAGGTCGGTGGCGGTGAGAAGCACCTGTTCGTGCTGGAGGACGTGGCGCAACAGGTGTTCGCGGCGCTGCGCGTCAAGTTCGCTGAAGACGTCGTCGAGCAGCAGAACGGGTTCTTCGCCAGTGCAGGCGCGCATGTAGGCAAGCTCCGCCAGCTTGGCCGAAAGGGCCGTTGTGCGCTGCTGGCCGCGCGAGCCGTAGGTGAGCATGTTGACGCCGTTGACCAGGAAATCCAGGTCGTCGCGGTGCGGGCCGCGCAGGCAGACCCCTTGCACTATCTCCTTGCGCCGCACCTCTTGCAACTGCTCGCGGTAGTGTTTCATGCTCTCCTGGACGCTCCACTCCGGGTCAACGCGGAACGAGGAGCGATAGACGATCTGCAACTGCTCGCGTCCGCCGCTCAGGCTCTCCTGCAGCGGCACAGTCTCCTTGTTGAGCGCGGCGATCATGCGGCGACGCTCGTAGATGATCTGGCTTGCCAGCGCGGTCAGTTGATCGTCGAGGTAGTCGAGCATGTGGGGGTCTTCCTGGTTGTCACGAATACGTTTGAGCAGGGCGGCGCGCTGCGTGATGATCTTGCGATATTTGACCAGCGCCTGGCAGTAGCGCGGCTGCACCTGGCACAGCGCGCGGTCGAGGAAACGCCGTCGCTCTTCGGGAGAGCCATCGACAAGATGCAAGTCGGTGGGCGCGAAAAGCACCACGCGCATCTGCCCGATCAACTCCAATGTCCGGCGCGGAATGCCGTTGATCTTGATGCGTTTGCGCTGCATGGTATTGGGCAGTTCGATGGTGCGTGTCGCAACCTGAGTGGGAGAGGCGTTAAATGTTGGCGGCGTGGGATCGATCAGCGCGATTTCGATTTGCAAGATGTCTTCACGCCGCCCCACCGCGCCTTCCAGCCGCGCAATGTGGTCGCACGCCTCCCAATTCACGACCTCGCGGTCGGCGGCAGCATGAAACGAGCCGCCGGTTGCCAGCATACTGACCGCTTCAAGAAGATTGGTCTTCCCCTGCGCATTCTCGCCATAGAAAATGTGCAGTCCAGGCTGTAGAGAAAGATCGAGATGCGTATAATTGCGAAAATCGTTTAATTTGAGGTGAGAAAGATGCATCGATATGTTTTTCCGTGCTGTTTTTGAAAACTTCCTGTTCTATTTTACCATAATCAGTACCATTATGCACGTGGAATATACGCCCTGCACACGACAGCCTGATCGGATATGGCCAGCAAGCGATAGCTCTCCCCGGCAAAAACGACGACGCTTCCGCCCTTTTGCATGTGCATCTCTTTTCCGGCGGCATCCAGCCGCGCTTCACCATCCAGACACAACAGGATTTCCGTTGAGTATGTTATGTTCTGATACTGCTCGCCCCGGCGCAACAGGATGCGGCTCAGGGCGAAGTCGGGGCTGGGCGTAGCGTAGCAGGCTTCGCCGGGGTGAGTGTCAGCTTTCCCGGTAACGATCCGTGGCTCCATGCCCTGAAACGTGACCTGTTTGAGCAGTTCTGGCACGTCGACATGCTTGGGCGTCAGGCCGCCGCGTATGACGTTGTCGGAATTTGCCATGATCTCCAGCGCCTGCCCCTCAAGGGCGGCGTGTGGCACTCCGGCATCCTGGAAGATGCCCTGGCCCGGCTCAAGATGCACCAGATTGAAAAAATAGATGGAAAAAATGCCGCGATCGTAGTTTCCTGACTGCTCCTGTGCCATCGCCTTCGCCGCCCAGTAATCCGGCGAGGACTTCTCCAGCGTCCCGGCCTCGTAGAGCGGCAGGATACGCCTTGCCAGCGGCTCCAGCAGGGCGTTTACCTGCTCTCGTGGCAGCGTCATCACGTGCTCGTACAGGCCGTAGTAGCCACGAGCGGCAAAGATGGGCCGCAACGGGGTAAATTCGAGAACCTGTTCGAGTACGGCGCGCAATTCATTTTCTGGTTTGAAGCCGTGAAGCAGCCAGAAATCGGTCAGCGCGAGCTGAAGTTCCGGCTTGTGGTTATCATCTTTGTAATTGCGCTCTGCCGCATCGAGGGGAATACCCAGCGCATTTTCCCGCGCAAAACCTGCCTCCGCCTCCGCCTTCGATGGGTGTACCTGGATGGAAAGCATCTCATTCACATCCAGCACCTTAAACAGGAAGGGCAGCCGCCCATATTTGCGCATGATGGCCGCGCCCAGCGTCTTTTCCGGCTGCTCCTTGATGACTTTGTTTAATGCTATCCGCGTTCCGTCGCGCTGGACAATTTCTGAAGGGGCCTTATCATGCGCCCCCAACCAGTATTCCGCGTAGGGCATCTCCGGCTCCGGCTCAATGCCGATCAAGGCCGGGATGAAATCAAATCCGCCCCAGGCATAATGCTGCACTTTCCCAACGAGCGGAAATGCCCCTTCCTCCACAATCGCTGCCATCCTGAACACATTCCTTTCCCCCACTTGCTTCGTTACAACGATCACTGTTTATCATCTAACGAACAGAGTATTCGTAGGGGCGATACCTTGTGCTCGTTCGCATTGTCGACCCGTCTGCCGGAAAGGACGCAGGCGAGTACAAGGTATCGCCCCTACGAACATCTTTGTACGCCCATCGAAGCGACCATTTATATTACCATTATAGCCACATATACCTACCACCTAGCGGTTGGTGTGCATGGGCATGATGACGTAGGTGTAATCGGTTGAGCCGACGGGGCGAATGACGCCGGGCCTGGTGGCGGAGTTGACTTCCAGCGCCACTTCCTGCGAGCCGATGACACCCAGCACTTCGGCAAGATACTTCACGTTGAAGATGATCTGCTGCTCCGGCCCATCTACTGCCGCGTTGAGCGTGCTGACGTTATCGCCCAGGTCTTCGGCGGTGGCCTCGATTGTCACTGTACCGGGTTCCAGCCCGTCGTTCTCGCCTGGGGCAACCTTGAGGCGGGTGATATTGGAGCTATCACGCGCAAAGAGGGCCGCTCGCTTCACATCGGCGGCAAACTCCTTCGTCTCGATTACCGCCCGCGTCGTATACTCTTTCGGGATGATCTGGCGGAAGTTGGGGAAGGTGCCTTCGATCAGGCGCGAGACGAGATCGATCTGTTCGGTGTGGAAAAGCACCTGCGCGCGATTGGGCGTGACGATCATCTGCACCGGCCCCTCGGAAGGCAGGATGCGCGCCAGTTCAGTCAGCGTTTTGGCCGGGATGAGGATGTCGCTGCGCGTCTCCGTATCGCCAGGGAGCGGCGCGACGCGCACGGCCAGCCGGAAGGCATCGGCGGCGGCAAAAGTGATTTTCTCGTTGCCCACCTGCACCAGCACGCCGGTAAAGACCGGGCGCGACTCGTCTTCGGCGGCGGCAAAGGCCACCTCGTTGATCATCTCTTTGAGCGTGGCGGCATCCAGGGAGATGGGCAGTTCTCCACCCTCGGCGCTGGGGATCAGTGGAAACTCAGAGGCGTCCATGCCCTTGATATTGGTATTGCTGCGTCCACCCTTGATATTGACGACATTGCCATCTTCCGGCACGGCGATATCCACCACACCCTGCGGCAAGCTGTTGACATAATCAGTGACCAGTTTGGCGGGAATGGTGATCGCGCCCTCTTCCTCAATCTGCGCGTCGACCCAGCAATTGATGCCAATTTCCAGATTTGTCGCGGAGAGTCGCAAGCGGCCATGATCGGTGGCAAGCAAAATATTTGCCAGAATAGGGAGCGTACTGCGGCTTGAGACGGCGTGGCTCACGACGGAGAGGCCATGACTCAAGTCCTGCTGTTTACAAGTAATCTTCACAGTTTCATCCTCCAGGCACAACCAGCATAACAAAATGTCCAGACCAGTATAGCGTATTCTCTTAGAGAGAACAAGCCACGTGGCAAAATATGCATATCCCCTACCCGGTTTTTGCCTCCCTCTATTTGGAAATATTCTTTCTGCGGGATTGGGAAGTGGAAGAAAAACAGGCTATAATTTGGGATACTTGCAAATTGCAAGTATCCTGGAGCGGTGGCTTCTGCTCTCCTATTCTTTATCCTCTTTCTTCCTCAGAATCTGCTCGTTATCCTCCCCTAGCAATGGCGGTGCTTTATACAGTCTTGTGGGGGTCGCGGAGAGGCGGATGGGGGAGCCGGAGAGTTTGATAGTTCCGGCGGTGGGATGCCGGGCCTCCCAGACGAAGTCGCGGAACTGCACCTGGGGGTCGCGGAAGACCTGGCTGACGCTGTTGATGGAGCCGCAAGGGATACCGGCGGCGCGCATGGCGGCGAGCCAGTCTTCGGTATCGCGCTGGCGGAAGAGGTCTTGCAGGATAGAGATGAGTTCGGCGCGGTTGCGCACGCGCTGCGGGTTGGTGACGAAGCGGGGGTCGGTCGCCAGTTCCTCGCGGCCCAGCAGGCGGCAGAGGGACTGGTAGAGGCGGTCATTCCCGGCAGCGACGACGACGTAGCCGTTGCGCGTCTGAAAAGCCTGGTAGGGGACGATGTTGGGGTGGGCGTTGCCATAGCGCTGCGCCTCCTCGCCGGAAATGAGATGGTTGGCGGAGACGTTGCCGAGCAGCGAGATGGCCGACTCGACGAGCGAGATGTCGATGTACTGGCCCTTGCCGGTCAGGTCGCGGTAGTGCAGGGCGGCGAGGATGGAGATGGTGGCGTACATGCCCGCCGAGATATCGGCGATAGGCGTGCCGAGGCGCTGTGGCTCGCCCTCGACCTCACCCGTTACGGCCATCAAGCCGGATTCGGCCTGGGCTACGAAGTCGTAACCGGCGCGGGAGGCGTAGGGGCCTTCCTGGCCGTAGCCGCTGATGGAGCAGTAGATCAGACCGGGGTTGAGTCGGCGCAGGTCTTCGTAGCCCAGGCCTTGCCGGGCCAGTGTGCCGGGACGGAAGTTCTCGACCAGCACCGTCGCCTTCTGGATGAGTTCGAACAACTGCTGCTTATCTTCCGGCTTGCTGAAATCCAGCGTGATGCTGTACTTATTGCGATTGAGTCCCAGGTAATACGCGGCCTCGCCCGCGATATAGGGCGGGCCGTAGGAGCGGGTATCATCGCCTTTGCCAGGCTGCTCCACCTTGATGACGGTCGCGCCCATATCGCCCAGCATCTGCGTACAGAAAGGGCCTGCGAAGACACGTGAAAGGTCGATGACGACCACATCCGAAAGCGCTGCATCCATAGAACCTGATCCTGCCTTTCAATCCTTTGATCTTTGAGCATCGCCGCTTATATCGCCAGGTAGTCGTTCTGTTGTTTGAACAGGAAGAGAACGAACTGGTACATGGCAAAGAGTTCGAGCGCGAAGGGCAGATAGCCTGCGTAGCCAAGCAGGGGCATCTCGAAGATTTTCCAGAAGCCCACATATGGAATAGTATAATACCATTTTGGCAGCGCGTAGTAGTTCCACATCTCCCAGAAGAAGCCGCACCATAGTCCGGCCAGGGGCAACACGATGAAGCGCCAGTCGCCGACGGCGATATGAGCCAGCGCGGACTTGCGCCGCAGCACGTTGTTGATGGGGTCGAGGATGAGCGCCATGCAAAGCCAGATCAGGACAAAGCTGTAGCGCGGGAAGATCCACGGCAGAACCAGGCAGAGCAGCCCGGCAAGAACGATGGGAATGATGACACGGTTCGGCAGGCGCGGGCCGACCTCAGTGGGCGGCAGGCGCGGACGCAGCGGCTTGAACGTCGAGAGCAATTCGGCAGTTTCCATGACGGCGGGCAGCACCGTCGTAAAATCGAGGCTGACAATCAGAAAGTAGGCCAGCGGGCTGTAGGGCTGGTCAAGGATATAGTGCCAGTTCTGCACCGCGACATTCATACCCTCAAACACCCACCAGAAGACGCTGGAAATGAGGAAAATCTGGATGTAGCGCCAGCGCGCGCGGGTGAGAAGCGAGGTGCCGTGGCGCATGACGACCAGCGCGTCCATGAACATGATGTAGCCAAACCATAAAGGGAAGAAGCTGTAGCGGTAGAATGGGTCAATGCGCAACCAGGAAGCAGCCCAGGCCAGCAGGCACAAAGCGAGCGCGGCAAAACCATAGAGAGGAAACCGTCTTTTAGAGAGAGATTTCGCTCCTGCCATCGATTCAGATTCGGTCTTCAACACGATGTTCAGTTCCTACTCTCAGGCCGTGACGACAACAGATGTCGTATTGCGGCAACGATTGTACGCAAGTCTCCATCCAAACAGGTCCCTGGCACCAGCGGGATCAGGTGGGTCTGTCGCCCGAATAGCGCGCATCTTCCTTACGAGAAAATAGGAGCCAGTGCCAGCCCATAGTCTAGTTTACACACATGGATGCACGTTTTGTCAAAACGCTCCCTGCTTTCTCCCCTCTAAGATGTACGGCGCAGGCAAGACGGGTAAGTTTTCCTTCCCACTATTGACGAACGGCCTCGCGTATGGCACGATTCACAAGAGCGCAACAAAATGGTTGATCACACGTAAACACTGTAAGGATAAACAGGCGGGAAATTGAAGACGTGAGAGAGAATCAAGCGATCGGCACGGAAGAACAGGAATGGCTGGCAACGAATATCGCCAGGGTGCGCAGCAACATCGCGCAGGCAGCGCGCAAGGTGGGACGCAGTCCGGACGAGGTGACGCTGGTGGCGGTCTCTAAAACGAAGCCGGTGGAACTCGTCAAACTGGCGTACCAGGCAGGAGTGAGGTATTTTGGAGAGAATCGTGTACAGGAGGCGCTGCCCAAGATTGCCGCGTTTCACCCGCCGGACGTTTCCTGGCACATGATCGGCCATCTGCAAAGCAATAAAGCAGGCAAAGCAGCCGGGGCCTTCGATTGTATAGAGAGCGTGGACAGCCTGCACCTGGCACAGGCACTGGAGCATCATGCCGAAAGGCTGGGGAAACGCCTGCCGGTTCTGCTAGAGGTCAACGTGGCGGGCGAGGCCAGCAAAGAGGGCATGAGCGTGGAAGAGGCACCGGTGCTCGTGCGGCAAATCGTCGCGCTGCCACACCTTGAGGTACAGGGCCTGATGACGATTGCGCCGCTGGTGGAAAATGCAGAGGAGGTGCGCCCGGTGTTTCGCGGCCTGCGCGAGCTACGCGACCGCCTGCAGGAAGAGATACCGCACTGTTCATGGTCCCAGCTTTCCATGGGCATGACCGACGATTATAGTGTAGCGATTGAAGAGGGCGCCACCATCGTGCGCATTGGACGGGCGATTTTTGGCGAACGTAGTAAGAGATAACGGTAACAGCGATGTTGCCCTGATTGAAGGAGCTTGAAATGAAAGTTGAGGACGTTTTGTTTGGTCGCCGCATCCGCCAGAATCACGCGCTGGAGCACGCGACGATTACCATTCTGAGCGGTATGGTGCCGAATCTCAGCATTAGCGCCCGTTCCAGTTCGCGTGGTTTTATTATCTTCGGCGACGTTGATCTGGGACTGCTGCGCCAGGCAGTGAACGAGGCGCTGCGTCGCTTGCAAGCTGGTGAGGCGGAACTCGCCATCCACCCCAACTGCGGCACCAATCTCGTGATCGGCGTCTCGCTGATGGCGCTTGGGACAATGCTCGGCATGGCTTCCAGCAAGCCGCGCACGCGCATCGCCTCAACCGCCGCCTCCTCTCTCGCCGGTTTGATGGCCGCCCGTCCGGTCGGTGAGTTCGTGCAAAAGCACGTCACGACGCTGCCCGACCTCGACGGGGTGCATGTGACAGACATTAGCCGCCGCAAACTGCTCGGCTTCACCGTGATCGATGTTCGCACAGTTCAGGAGTAAGAAAAGAGTATGCCACCTTTCCCTATCGCCCACACGCTGATCTTCTATGGCATCGGCTTCATCATCCTGGCAATGCTGGTGCGTGCTATTGCCTCGTGGTTCGGCATCGACGAACGCTTCGCCTTTATCCGCTTTCTCGCCCGCATCACCGACCCGTTCATCGATCCCATCCGCCGCTATGTCAAACCCGTCGGCTTCCTGGATCTCTCGTTCCTGATCGCCTGGTTCATGCTCAGCATTATCCAGATGCTCCTCCTCCAGGCCCTCCCCACTGGCTGGTAGACATCAACCAGTCTCGTAGATGACGATAAGCCGATCCGAGGTTGCTATGCGCATTGTGGTGCGGGTCATCCCGCGCAGCAGCAAGAATGCTCTTACATGGGAACAGGGCAGTGGAACGCTGAAGGTGCGTTTGACCGCGCCGCCAGTCGATGGCGCGGCCAACGAGGCGCTGGTAGCGCTGCTGGCCGAGAAACTGGCCATACCGCGCCGGGACATCACCATTGTGCGCGGAGCCACGGGACGACAGAAAACGCTTGACATCGCGGGTTTCACCCCTGAAACGCTGCAACAGAAGCTGGCGGGACAGTGAAAAGCGGCCTGGAGATGGCATTCTTCGCGAAGAATGCCATCTCCAGGCCGCTTTTCACTGTCCCGCCACTAACCCACAAGAAATGTGCCGGAGACGGAGACTAGCTTGATGTGGTCGTTGGGATCAACGTAGAGCACAACAACCGCCTTGTTCATCGGGTTGCCATCGGGGCCGAAGGAGATCTGCCCGCTGACGCCCTGAATAGCGTTCGCTCCATTCAGATGGCTCAGGGCCTGCTGGAGTTCGACCGGCGTGATGCTGGCCTTCCCGCCGCTCAGGGCCAATTTGCTGCCATAGAGCAGGGCCTGCATAGCGTCAAATGAGAGGATGGCATCGTTATCGGCGCGGTCATAGCCATACGGGTTCGCCGTGTGCGTGTGGTTGGGATCATAAGTATTGGCGTAATCGTTGAAAAACGCCGGTTCTTTTGAAGCCAGCCCCAGGAAGCCCCACTCGTCCGGATAGGCAAAAGCTGTGAAGTGCAGGCGACCAAAGCCGGCGCGAGCGGTGGGCGGATAGCCAGCCAGTTCGTACAGGCCATCGCCACCCATTACCTGCAGATTGGCAAACTGCCCGGAGGTCGGCAGGTCCGTCAGCAGCACGCTGACATCATTGGAATAGCCTGCAAAGTAGATCAGGTCAGGATTATGCGACAGCGCATCGTTCAAATCCGGGGGGATGGTTGAAGCCTTACCTTCCGTGTAGTTCTCGGTGGCAACGATCTTGTTACCGTCGGCGGTGAATTGCTGCGAGAAGCCGGTGGCCAGGCTCTGGCTGTACGGGTCGGTCGGGTCAACAAAAAGGGCGACATTGTGCGCGTGCAGCGTATTCTCGGCGTACTTCGCCCCGGCGGCAGCCTGAGCGGCATCGGTCGCATTGACGCGGAAGAAGTATGGGGAGATACCTGTCAGTTCATTACTGGAAGCCGTCTGCGAGACCATTGGAATGTGCGCCTTCGCGAGCACGCCAACGGCATCGAGCGCGCGCGAACTGAAGGGCCAGCCCATCACGCCGACGAAGGTCTTATCGTGCTGCGCCAGTTGCACAATCTGCTGCGCCACCGTCGTCGCATAAGACGCCTGATCGCCGGAGCTGGCAACCAGCAGGCGCACCTGCACGTTACCCAGCTTCGCCCCACTGTTAAACTCTTCTTGCGCGATATATGCCCCCTGCAGGTCGTCACGCCCCACGCCGGTATTAGCGCCGGTCAGCATCGTCGCCACGACGAAGGTGACATAGGGATTGCCAGAAGCCAGGACTTTCTGGTCTTCCAGATAAATGTGCGCCTCGGCATCATTCGGGTCCTGCGCTATCGCCTGGCTCAGGAGCGCCTCGGCCTGACTGGGATTATTGGCCTTGATACTGGCAGCGGCCTGCATCTTGAGGCTGCCATCCGTGCGCCCGGCCCCTGTATCAAAGGCGAAGGAACCATCGCTGATACCGATATATTCCCCATCTGGCGCCTTCGTCACACCGATCCCGTTGACAATACTGGATGATGGAGGCACCGTGGTGGGAGTTATGCCAGCAGTCGCGGTGCCCGTGGTCGAGCCGCCAAAGTGACTGCGCACGTAGGGCAGGGCAAGGAAGACGCCCCCGAAAAGCAGAGCAAGAACGATAATAAACAGCAGAAAATTGCGTCCAAGATGGCTCTGTGGCTGCTTCTGCACCTTGCCACCGCCCGCCGGATACTGCGCCGGCTGCCAGTTACCAACAGGTGTAAGCGGGGGAGGAGGCGGCACATTCACGGACCGAGGGGGCACCTGCTGCCTGGCGGGAATAGTCGGCGGGTTCTGGCTTGCGCTCGTAGTCGCCATGCTGGCAGCACTGAGGGTACCTGCTGCGGGAATCGGGCCAGATGTTCCCAGGGTGTAGTTGCTCGTATTACCGGTGATCCCGAAGTGTTTCAGTAAGATATCATCGATGACCTGCTTCATGGCAGCCGCGCTCTGGTAGCGCTGGTTGATATCGTTGGTCAGCGCCTTCTTGAGCACCTGCTCCGTCTCCGGCGTGACCTGCGGATTGAGCGTACGCACCGGCGGATAGCTAAAGGGTGGGTGGTTGCGCGGGTCGCGGTTGGTCAGCAGGTGGTGCAGAGTAGCCGCCAGAGCGTAGAGGTCAGAACGCGGGTCGGCGTTGCCCTGATACTGCTCAGGAGGGGCATAGCCAGGCGTACCCAGCGCCGTCGTCTGTTTACGCCTGGCATTACGGGCCTCATCGGCGCGGGCAATGCCGAAGTCCACCAGGTGCGCCCTCTTATCTTTGTTGCCAATAATAATATTAGCCGGTTTGATGTCGCGATGCACAATCGGCGGCGTCTCGTGCGAAAGGTAATCGAGCACATCAAGGATCTCTGAGGCATATTCCAGCGCCTCGCGTTCCTTCATAGGCTGCTGGATGCGATCCATGCGGTCTTCCAGATTCTCGCCATCCACGTACTCCTGCACCATGAAGTAGCGAGAGCCTTCCTGGAAATGGTCGGTCACATTGGGGATCAGCGGGTGATCCAGGTGCGCAAGCGTCGTCACCTCGCGCTTGAAGTTGCGCACATCTTCCTGCAATTTGGCCGGGTCTGTGTTGTCGGAGATCAACTCTTTGATGACAACGGGCTTTTTATCCAGCCGCAGGTCGGTTGCCAGCAGAGCCGCGCCCATGCCACCCTGACCAAGCACCTTTTGAATAACGTAGCGCCCGCCCTGCAAGCGCGAGCCGGGCGTCAGCGCACGAGAATTTCCCGTGCTGCCACCTGCGCTCGCTGTGGACGCGGCGGGCGTGCTGGCAACAGGATTAGGGTTAATCAACTTGCCACAATTGCCGCAATAGCGCACCCCGTCGCGGTTTTCTGCCTGACAATATGGACATTGCATAGTTTTGCCTGCCTTCTAAGCACAGACCCGTGTCCCGGTCTGGCTTTCCTGATCTCAGCAGATTATACTGTGTTTTGCGTTCAGCGTCGAGTCCTTGAAGGCCTGAATCACCTATACATACGCAAACCAGGGGCAAAAGTTCAACGGGCCGCAGTGTATACAAAAAGGATAAGAGAGCACATAAAGCATATGCTCCCTTATCCTTAAACAACATCAGAAGGCAGAACAATATTTCCCATCACAATACTGCTGCGATGGAAGTATCCTTTTCTCTACGTGGTCAGAGAATGTGCCAGAGCGGTTTCCTGATTAGAGATGCTGGCAGCGCAGCGAGATAATGCCGGGGGCAAAATGATTTGCTCTCTGCAAATATTCCTGCTCGTTGCCCTCAATCATCAGCTTGTGCATCACCACCACATCACCATCAGGCAGTGGTTCGGCTGGCTGCAAGCACAGTTCCATGACCGGACACCCGCGTTCGTACACCTTCACCAGCCCACCGGCGCCAGGGATACGATAGACACGGTTGTCAATAGTAGGACTTGCTACTTCCAGATAACCAAACTTGATCAGTTGCTGGTACTGGTTCTCCGACAGCATCTCACGCAGCAGAGCCTTGGCCCGGCTCTCTGCCGAGAGGTGCTCGCTCACCGACTCGCGCAAGCGGCCAACGCCGCCGTCGGGCGACTGCGAGAGATAGTAGATAGCCAGTAACAGGAACAGGAGCCATATTCCCAGGAACAGGCTCAGGGTTTCCAGCATGGACATAGACACTCCTCAACCTGGACAGTCAACACTGCACTAGAATGAGCATAGCACGCAGGCATACTTCCAGTCAAGGGCAAATTTCCGACGGGTCTCCATCTTTCACGACAGGAGGCAGGGGATCAGACAGGTAAAGGTGCTGCCTTTGCCCGGTTCGCTCCTCAGGAGTACGTCGCCGCCGTGCAGTTCCACGATCATCTTCACAATTGCCAGCCCCAGCCCCTGTCCGCCGCCGCGCCCGCCACTTGAGGGGACCTGGTAAAAACGCTCGAAGATACGCTGCTGCTGCTCCGGCGCGATCCCGACGCCCGTGTCGCTGATCTCAAGTTTGAGCAGGCGGATAGATGCGGCCTCCTCGTCCTCTGTTCCCTCATGCTCCTTCTCTTTACGGACAACACTGGCCGTGATCTGCACGCTTCCCCCGGCTGGCGTGAAACGCAGCGCGTTGCTGATAAGATTGCGCAAAACCTGCTGTAAGCGCACCGGATCGACATAGACAGGGGGAAAATCTGACGGAACATCAACAGAGACCGCGATGTTATTGTCGGAAGCCATCAGTTCCAGTTCTTCGACCGCGTTGGCGACGATCTCGCGCAGACCGGTCACTTCGCGGGTCAGTCGCACCTGTCCTGAGTCGGCGCGAGAGACGAGCAGCAAATCTTCGACGAGGGCGTAGAGGTTCTCGCTGCTGGCCCGCGCCCGGCGCACAAACTCGTGCTGCTGCTCGTTCAATTCACCAGCAATGCCTTCCAGAGCGAGGTCAAGGTAGCCGTTGATGGCGTTGAGCGGGGAGCGCAGTTCGTGCGTAATCATCGACAGGAAATTCGCCTTCATACGTGTCAGGTCGCGAATAGCTGTTACATCGCGGGCGACGACGAGGCAGACTGGCTTGCTCGTCGTCGAGACGGGGGTGATGCTCAACCCCACGGCCCGTGCCGCGCCATTAATCTGCAACTCAATTTCCGCGTAAGGCAGTGGGTGTCCCAGTTGCAAGGCGCGATGAACCATGCACAGTTCGCCACAGCGACCATGCTCGTTCTCTCCGTCGCAGCCGAAGAGTTCCAAACACTCCATGCCCATGATGCGTTCCGGCTCTATACCAAAGATACGCCCGAAGGAGGGATTGGCCTCGATAAAACAGGCGTTGGCACCAAGCAGGGCAATGCCATCGGAACTGGATGCGAGAATGGCGCGCAACTGCTCCTGGTCGGTGCGCACGCGGTGAAAGAGTTCCACATTCTCCAGCGCCGCCGCCGCCATATTGCTCAAATTGCGCAGCAGCCGCAGTTCCTCGCTGGTAAATGGCTGCTCACGCCGCAGGACAATCACGCCATAGAGCACATTTTTCGAGACCAGCGGGGTCGCCATCTCCGCGCTGGTCGATGAAACGGGAGCTACCGGCATAAAGGCATGAGCGGGAGAGGCAGAAACGCCATTCTCGCTATCGTGCATCACTTTGAGCGGCGAATGCAGGATAGGATGACGATGCACGGCAGCCCATGCGGCAACGGAATTGGTATTGTGCAGGCTGATTTTCTCCTGTTGCAGGTTTGTTGTTGCCACAGCCGCCACACACTCATCCTGATCGCACAGAGCGGGCGCGGCCTTGCAGGAAAGCTCTGCGACCGGCCAGAGTTCCTGCACCTGCTCGTGATACTGGTACATGACCGCGAATTCGCATGTCACCAGACGCTGCGCATCTGCCAGGATCGTGCGATAGAGCATTTCTGGGTGCAGGCGCGTGGTGATGCCGCGTGAGAGGTCAAGCAGCATCTCAAGCTGGTCAGCCTGCTGCCGCGCCAGTTCCGCGTTGCGCGCATTGGTAATCGCCAGCACCGCCTGCTCGGCAAAGATCATCAGCATGTGGAGCTTCTGCGCGTCGAAGGCGTCGGTAGACCCGCTGCTGGCGGTCAGCGTCCCGATAAAGGTGTCGTTATCGATAAGCGGCACGCAGACCATCGAACCGACAGGAGTATGACCCAGCCGTTTGAAGCGCGGGTCGAGGCCGACATCAGAAATAACCAGCGGTTCGCGGTGCTCCGCCACCCAGCCAGCCACGCCCTCATTCAGGCGAAAGCGTGTATGCCGTGGAGTACGCCCCTGCTTATTAAGCGCCGCCAGTGTCACCAGCGTCGTTCCAGCGGCATCGAGCAACGCCAGCGAACAGCGTTCCACGCCCAGCAATGCACCGGCGTTCTGTACAATTTTCTGCAATACACGCGCCAGTTCTCGCGACTCACCCTCAACAGCGGCACGACCATCCTGGGCCTGACGACTCCGCATAAAAGAGATATTGGCAGTCATTGTCTATCCTTCTCTACGCTTACACACATACGTTCCTGCTCTCAAGCAAGCGATATCCCTCTATTCCCCACATCTCCACCCTGTCCTCTTTACTCAATTTCTATCGGCACGCGGGCAAAAAAATGAATATTCCATAACGGATAGAGTATACCATCCATCATAAAGACGAGTCGAGAAAATGAGGAAGATGGGCTAGACGTATATAGTAGGGACGATCCCTTGCGGTCGGCCTGATGGGCGGCAGGTTATCTTAGCTTCAGCGTGATCTCATCATCGAAATGACCGAGCGGGAGGGTAAAGATGATACGCGCTCCACCGCTCTCGTTGTTTTCTGCCCAGATGACACCGCCATGCGCCTCGACGATAGCGCGCACAATCGCCAGGCCCAGCCCGCTGCCACCCGTGTTGGCCTGGCGCGCGCTGTCCGCGCGGTAGAAACGCTCGAAGATGCGTGGCAGGGCAGAGGTGGGAATGCCCTCGCCCGTATCGGAAACGGCGACAAGGAGCACGTTGTCGTGCTGGATGGCGTCGATGGCGACAACACCACCGGATGGCATATGGCGCAACGCGTTATCACAGAGATTGGCAAAGACACGCATGAGCATGTCGGGGTCGGCCTCGACGAGTGGCAGGTTATAGGGTATGGCATTGCGCGGCTCTACATTCACGCGCTCAAATTCGGGCGTGAGCACAGCCAGCACCTCGTCGACGAGGGTCGCCAGGCGCACCGGCCTGCGCTGCGGGTGCATGGCCTGCGCCTCTACCTTCGCCATCAGGTGCAGGTCTCTCACCAGCCGACGCAGGCGCAGCGTCTCACGCACAATCACGCGCCCCGTCGCCTCGTAATCCTCGCGGCTCTGGTTCACTCCATCCATCAACGATTCGCCCAGCCCGGCAATCGCGGTGAGCGGCGTGGCGAGGTCATGCGTGATGTTCATAATCAGCTCGCGCCGCCACAGCTCTTGTTGGCGCAGTTCATTAACATCATCGGCCAGCCGCTTTGCCATTGCGTTAAAGGCGGTGGCAAGCTCGCCCAGTTCGCCGCCCGCGTTCGTTTTCACCTGCGCGCTGTAGTCGCCCGCCTCCAACTTGCGCGCCGTCTGCGTCAGCTTCGCCAGTGGGCGCGTAATCGTGCGCGAGAAGAGGATAGCGGCCAGCGCCGCGAAGACGGCGACGATGATGGAGCCAATTATAATAGACCGGGTCACAGAGGCGATAAATGGAGGCACTGTCCCCTGAATGGCCGAATAGGGCGTCATGAAAAGCACACCGACAACCGGAGCAGCGCTGAATCCACCCTCACGTATGGGCTGCACCAGGAAAGGGCGGGACGTGGCAGCGGGGCCGCTGCTCCCCGTGCTCAATTCTGCCTCCGTCTGAGTCCCGCGCTCACCCGCGACAAAGGCCTGGCGCACTTTGTTGATATCGATACTATTCATTGCTGGATCAGCCCCGGCAATCAAGACCGCCGCTATTGCCGGTTTGCCCACGACCGGGTAGACCGACTGGCCGCGCCGGTTCAGCACAATGATGAGATAATCTCCGTTCTGCGCGGTTCCATTGGCAGTAGCGGGCAACACGCTTCTTGAGGCCAGAGCAAGATTGCCGCCGTTCTCGGCGTAGGCCACACCAAGCCGCTGCGCAAGATTGCCGCCGGTATCACTCAACTGCGCCCGCTGGTCGGAACCATAGCTGGAGACCACCGTCAGGAAGACGACCAGCGCGATCAGGAACGTCACCAGAAAAACCAGCAGCACCGATCCCAGCGCCAGTTGCCAGCGTATGCTCTGCCACCAGCGCATCTGCTTCTGTGATCCCGTCTTGAGCGCACCAAACGGGACCGTGGGTTGCGCATTCGGTAATGTTGTTCGTAGCGCCGGTTTTGTTGAATCTGGCATTGGAGTCGCCATTGCCTGTCCTGTTCCTTACTGGGAGACTGAGCGTCTGGTCTCGAAGCGATAGCCAACGCGCCAGACGGTCTTGATGTAGCGCTGCTCGGTATTCGCCTCGATCTTCTTGCGTAGAGAGCTGATATGTACGTCAATGGTATGTCCATCGCCCAGATAATCATAGCCCCAGACCTTATTCATCAACATCTCACGGGTGAAAACGCGCTCCGGTGACTGCGCCAGCAGCGCCAGCAAATCAAACTCGGTGGGGGTCAGCGCCACCTCGACGCCGTTGACCTCGACACGGCGTGCCGGAATATCAACGGTCAAGCCGGGGAAGCGCAGGATGCCGCTCTCTTTCTGCTTCTGCCCCTGACCATTCACTACTTGCCCCTGCTCTTTACTCTCGCCATTGCCTGCTCTCCCCGTAGCGGAACTCCCAGTCCGGCGCAAGATAGCGCGCACACGGCTCACCAGTTCGCGTGGGCTGAACGGCTTGACCAGGTAATCGTCCGCGCCAAGATCGAGACCGGCGATGCGATCATCCTCGCTGCTGCGGGCGGTCAGCATTAAGATGGGCGTATTCGACCACGCCCGAATGCGACGACAGACCTCGAAGCCATCGATGGCGGGCAGCATGAGATCGAGGATGACCAGCGCGGGCTGCTCGCGGGCATGCAGCGCCAGTCCATCCGCGCCATCCCTGGCGACCACAACAGTATATCCTGCATCCCGCAGGTAGAGATTCAACAGGTGAATAATCCCCTCTTCATCTTCGATAATAAGAATTTTCTGCTCTGAATACTGACTTTGACCTGTATCTGGTTGTTGAGACATATGCTTTCGATACCCTGAGAATAGTACTATTCCTCTGCATGTATAGTACCACAACACCCGGCTGAAAACACACTCTGTTTCCCCTCTTTTCGCCTCAGCGGCCAAATCTTGAGAAAATCTTGAACATTGCGAGAGGTATTCTGAACTTTTCAGGACTAAGATACAGGTGTCACAGGAAAGTGACACAACAACAGTTTCTGAAAAAACATTCTCAATGAAACAGATGCCAAAGAAAGGATAGAAAGCAGATGAAAAAGATATTACTGATCGGCGGGGGTGCAGTTCTCCTGATCGCGGCCATCGTTTTCGGCGCATTTTTCGCCCGACCGCTGCTGGCTTCTGCCAGTAGCAACTCATCGGCAGGCAGCACGACTGCGACCGCGACGAATCCCTACTGCGAGCAGTACCTGCAAGACCTGGCAAACCGCCTGAATGTCTCAGTCACGACCTTACAGCAAGATAAACAGTCCGCCCGTGACGATGTGTTGAACCAGATGGTGAAGGACGGCAAGCTCACGCAGGCGCAGGCCACCGCCATCGAGCAGAAGCTGCAATCTCACCAGGCCTGCACCGGTAAGGGCAATGGCAGAATCGTCAATTTCGTCGTCGCTCAATTCAGGAGCAAATACCGCGGCCAGATCGAGAACTCAATCGCGGCAGGGCTGCATATGACCAGCGCCCAGCTCACTGCTCAACTGAAGTCAGGCAAGAGCCTGAGCCAGATCGCTACGGAGCAGAAAGTCAGCAGCTCGCAACTGCACACGATTGCCCTCACCGCCATCCAGAGCGCGCTTAACACGGCAGTCAGCAAAGGCGACCTGACGCAGTCTGAAGCGGCAAGCTTCTCGCAGTACCTGCAAAGTCACCCGGCTTACCTGAACCGCATCCTGAACGCACATACAAAAGTGAAGAAGTAAGGCACACTTAACAGAAGCAAAAATGGATTGCTTGTCCGGCAAGCAATCCATTTTTGCTTCTGCAACTCCTCTGAGTTTTTAGTGGGTTTCTGCCAGTGCTTTCTGGCTCTCGATCCAGTTATTCAGCGCCTCACCGCTCTCGAAGGAGACGATGAGGGCGTAGCGCGGCTCGGGACCAGGATGCCAGGTTGCATGCCAGAGCCGCTGCGAGTCGATCACCATCTGACGATTGCGCGGCAGGGGAATGCGGCTCTCGGTCGAAGGGTCGTCCTTATCCTCACGCAGAATCATGTAGGAATTGGGATTATCGGTCAATTGCAACCATGCGCGTACAACCCAGCCCTCGCCATCGGGATTGAGACGGTTATTATCATCCAGGTGCAGGTTATGCACAGCCTCTTCATAGGTATTCGGATTGAGTTTGATGATACGCACGCGCCCGTAGTTGGCACCGACATTCTTCGTCCACTCCACCAGCGTGGGACAGACTTCGGCGTTCTTGGTCCAGATGCCGTCTTTGTCGGGCTTGCCATGATCCCAGAAGCCGGCGCACTCCATCTCACCCAGAGCCGAAGCTATCGGGGCAAAGTTGGTATCGCCGCCGCTCTTCCAGTCCATATACTCAAGGCTTTCCCATTCTTCTCTGGGAACTTCCGGACCCTCGTAGTCACGCAGAACAACAAAACCCTTATCAGCCAGGGCATCGAGTTTGACATGCATTGAATTTCTCCTTCTCACAGATCAGGAAATAGGATCGGCAAGAAACCTTCCGGCACTTGCCACAGTCGATTGAAGTTCAGGCAGTTTCCTTATCACATACAGGTTATGCCTGCACCTTTTTCAGGGTGCGTGTCCATTGTATCATACTTTGACAGAGGGATAACAGATAGTAGGGAATATAGGACAGGGGATAGAGACTATTTTCTTATCCCCTGAATTGGCAACACCTGCGATTGAACACTTGAAGCAGCACCTATGCCACCTCATCAGGATTGATGCCCAGCGCCCGCAGTTTCTCTGCAAAAGCTTGCGCTCGCCTGGCTTCCTCAGCCGCCTGCCTCCTGGCTTCCTCGGCCTGCCTCCTGGCTTCCTCGGCCTGCCTGGCTTCCTCAGCCGCCTGCCTCCTGGCTTCCTCGGCCTGCCTGGCCTGCTCTTCGGCTCGCCTGGCCTCTTCTCTGGCTCTTTCAGCGGCTTGCGCTCTTAGCAAGGCCTCAGCCTGAGCCTCGGTCAGACGCAAACGGTGCTCGCGGTCGTAGAGGCGCAAGTAGTCTCCATCAGGAACGAGCCAGCTCCCAAGCTGCTCGCTCCACAGCCAACCATCGGCATTGGGAAACATCTCGATCATTTCCCGACGTTTGGTGTCCAGACGCCAGCCAAAAAGACGCCGGGCAGTGGCCCGATTGATGGGCGGCTCGTTGGGATCATAGGCGAAGTATTCTTGCACTCCCAGGCTGGCATATTTCTCGGGTTTTTCGCGCAGGTCCTTCTTCCAGGTCTCTTCGGAAAGAATCTCAAAAACCACCTGCGGTGGGACGCCGATTCTGCCCGGAGCCCAACTTCTCACGCGTTCCATTGCCACGCCTTTGATAATGGCAAGGTCTGGAGCTACCGGATATTCACGGGCATCGAGCGTTTGATAGAAGTTGAGATTCTCGTAAATGGCGCAAATCTGGTCATGAAAGAGCCAGCTCAGAACCTCAGAGAGGTAGCGAATAAGCAGGGAATGCCAGGCGGTTTCCCCCATCAAATCCTCCTCGGTGGGGTGATAGTCGTAGTAGTATTGCACCTGATTGCTGATCTCTCGCGCCATATAGTTCTCCTTTCCGATCGCCAGCAACGAATTGCATCCTTACGCTCCCCCCGGCGTTTTTGCCCCGGATTCTACCGGATGGCCTCTATCATACCATGTACCCGGCTGGCTTTACAAGGCATTCGACAGCATAAGCAACTTTTCCCTGACTATAGTACAATATGCTTATGGAAACATACAAAACCTTCTCGCAACTGGTCGAACAGGTGCAGGTGTGTCGCCTCTGCGAGCGAATGGAGGGGAGACGGCGCGTGCTGAGTGCCGCCAACGGAAACCTGCATGCAAAGGTCCTTTTCATCGCCGAAGCGCCCGGTCGCCTGGGTGGAGACCGCTGCGGCATTCCACTCGCGCAGGATCAGACGGGACGCAACTTCGCTCTGCTGCTGCAAGCTGCTGGTTTGTCCCGCGAAGAGATATTCATTACCAATGCCGTGCTCTGTAACCCACGAGATGCAGGAGGACGCAACGCATCGCCGTCCACGCGCGAGATTCGCAACTGCTCGCCACACCTGCGCAAGACGATTGAAATCATCGCGCCACACACCATCGTCAGCCTCGGACAGGTGGCCCTCAAGGCACTCAATCTCATCGCTCCGCACAACATCCAACTCGCTCACGACGTTGGTACGATCGTGGAATGGAACGGTTATCAGTTGATTC
Organism: Ktedonobacteraceae bacterium; assembly: GCA_035294125.1. Lineage (GTDB taxonomy): Bacteria > Chloroflexota > Ktedonobacteria > Ktedonobacterales > Ktedonobacteraceae > CADDYT01. Next base: position 99,718 of record DATGLM010000019.1, read on the forward strand.
CTCTCTACCATCCGGGTCCTCGCGCCCAGCTTCATCGCCCTTTTGAGACACAGGTGGAAGATTTCCGGCGTCTGAGAACGCTGTTTGAGAAAAGAGCATAGAAGGGGGACGGGCCAACAGGCGTTCATTTAAGTAAGCCCGAGCAGGCCGCCCGCAAGGGGATGGCCCTACTATACACGCTGGCTTCCCAGGTCGTTCCCTCTATAATAGGGCCATCCCCTTGCGGGCGGCCTGCTGGCGGCATCACTACTTAAGTTCGCGCTTACGGCAACCTATTTCGTCTCCAGGCTGACCTCGCCGTATTCTCGTTCGATACGGCTCACCATCTCGTTCAGTATCCCAAGCCGCCGCTCAATTTCCTGCGCTTCGCTATAAAGCGCGCGCAGTTCCGCCGCCAGTTCATAGAATTGCCCGTTGAGCGTGGAAAATGGGCGCTCCGTGTAGGCCGCCGGAGAAACAGGCGCGGGGGGCACTATCTCGCCCGGCTCTCGCGGAACCGGTGGCGCTGCCGCTGTTCTTCCTGCCGCCGCGCCCAGTCCCTCCGTTGCTGGCACAGAGGCGACCGGGGTCTGCTGGCCGGGAGAAGCAGCTTCAGGAGCAGGCGCATTGCCATTTTGCTGTCGCTCACCTACGGCCAGCCAGAACGCGCCACCGATCGCCAGCAGGGCGACAACAAACAGCACTCCAATAATGAGCATTGTTTTTATCCTTTCATCTGAAAAATCTTGCCTGACGCTCTATAGACACTCTCCTAGTGTAGATGGATGGTGACTTCGGCGCTCATGCCCGGCACGAGGTCCTTACCACCGTTGTCGTCAAGCGTAATAATCACGGGAATACGCTGGCTGACTTTCGTGAAGTTGCCGCTGGCGTTGTCCTCGGTGGGCAGCAGCGAGAACTCAGAAGCCGCCGATTGCACAATCTGCTGCACGTGACCGCTGAAGGTGGTGCCACTATAGGCGTCGACGGTGATATCAACTTGCTGGCCGATGCTGATGTTGTTGATGGCGCTCTCATCCACGTAGGCCATGATGGTGAGGTTGCCAGTCTGAGCAACCTCGACGATGGGCAGGCCGGGCGAAACGGCCTGTCCCTGCGCCGCGTAGACCTGCACAACGCTGCCAGAAATCGGGCTGGTCACATTGATAGGCGCGGGGACAGCCGTCGTACTCGCCGTCACGGGCGTAATCGAGCCAATAGCCTGACCGGCAGTCACACTGCTGCCCACACTGACGTTCAGCGTGGTCAAATTGCCGGTAGCGACCGCACTGACATTGACGAGTTGCCCGTTGACCTGGGCATCGTCGGTCGTATAGTACTCGTAATTGTTGTAAATCCAGTAGGCAATGCCGCCTCCAATGGCAAGAACGGCCAGGACAATCAGCAAAGGCACAAAAATCATGCGACGTAACATGGTATACTCCTTCTTCTGTAATAATCTTTAGTGAGGCGAAATAGCGTCCTTCGCCTCGTCTCTATAGATGACGAATGACAATGACTTAGACTCCGGCCAGCGCGGCTTCCCGCTCGACCGCCCCCTCTTCGGATTCGGCGGGCAACGGTCCGGTCGTCTGCGGAGCGCTTTCCAGCATCTTCCGTTTGCCCTGTAAGAAAAGCGTGGCAACCACGGAGAGGAAGACGAAAACCAGCGTCAGGAGAAAAGCATCGCGAATAGCCAGCACATAGGCTTGCTGCTGCACCAGTTCGGCGATCAATTGCAAAGCGGTCGTTTTCGCGTTTGCCAGGGTGACGCCATGCTCCACCAGGTATGCTTCCAGACTGCTCACCATCTGTCCCAGCGAGGAAGCGGGCGTAACCTGCTCAGCAAGGTGGGCATAATGCACCTGCGTCTGCGTCTGTACAACTGTTGCCAGCACGGCGATACCAAGCGAGCTCGCGACCGAGCGCACAACCGTACTGAGCGAGGAAGCCTGTGTGAGCAGTCGTGGCCGGATGGTTGCCAGCGCCGCCAGGATGAGTGGTTGTCCCACCAGACCCAGCGAGAAGCCGCGCAGAACAAGCATCACCTGCAGCCACTGGTAAGACCACGTGAGTGAGATGGATGAAAGCTGCCAGTTGGCAAAAGCCAGGATAAACAGCCCCGGAAGAACCACCGCGCGCACGCCGATGCGGTCTACCAGCCAGCCACCTATGATAACGCTTACCATCGAGGCGAGCGCCTGCGGCAGCAGGATGATACCGGCCTGGAACGCGCTTAAGCCGCGCAAATCTTGCAGGTAGATCGGCAAGAGAAAAAGGCCGCCATAGAGCGCGAAGACCACAAAGACATTGGCAATCGAACTGGTGGTAAAGTTCCTGTCCAGGAAGACCCGCAGATCAAGCAAGGGTTGGCCGCCGCGATTGGCGACATACAATTCAATCGCCACGAAAACGGCAAGCGCCAGGATACCGGCTGCCAGGAAGCCCACGACCGTCGTTGAACCCCAGCCATCCGTGCTCGCCTCCGACAACCCGTAGAGCACGGCCCCGAAACCAATCGTCGAAAAGACGAAGCCCGCCACATCGAAGCTGCTCTCAGCCTGATCGTGGTAGTCGCGCAGCAGAATAATCGACAGGATGACCGCCACAATGCCGATGGGAACGTTGATATAGAAGATCAACTGCCAGCCAGCATAGGTGACGATATAGCCGCCCAGCGTTGGGCCGAGCGCCGGAGCCAGCAGGGCGGGTACGCCAAACAGCCCCATCGCAGCGCCACGCTCCTGCGGCGGAAACTCGCGGAAAATCAACGTTAGCGAAAGTGGAAAGAGAGCCGCGCCGCCCACTCCCTGAAGGATGCGGAAGAAGATCAGCACCGGCAGGCTCCATGCCAGCCCGCACAGGGCCGAACCCATCGTGAAAGCGGCTAGCGCCACAATGTAGAGGCGCTTCGTCCCCAGACGATCAGCGAAGAACGCCACCACCGGGGTCGTCACGCCCTGGGCCAGAATATAGCCGGTCAGCACCCACTGGACACTGTGCAGGTCTGCGCCGAAGGCCGTTTGCAGCCTCGGAATGGCAATGTTGACAATGGTAGTATCCAGAATTGCCATGAAGACACCCAGAATGACCACCATCGCCACAATCCATTTATATTGCAGCCCGGCACCCTGCCCTTGCTGTACAGCTGGTGCGGTGACTTGCATAAAAAAACTCCTTTATCCGTACTTACTTCGCCGCGATGCCTTTGAAGTAGAAATCAGCCAGGTAGCCGACTAGCTCCTCCACTGGCATATGGTCCTCTACAATCAAACGCTTATAGCCCAGCGGCGAAAACAGGCTAAAAAAGAGGGTCAGTAGGACAGGTGTAGGAATAGCAGTATCAAACTCACCCTTCGCCTTACCTTCCTCCAGCAGCGCGCTCACCTGCGCGGCGATCTGTTCCAGGCAAACGTGAACCTGCTGCTTCTTTTCCAGCAGTTCCTGCCGGATCTCCTGATTGCTATACAGGGTGATAAGCAGTTGCAGCCGCTTGCCGATCAGCCCTCTATAGAGACCGTGGAGGATGGTTTCCAGCCTTGAGCGGGCGCTGCCATCCCTGGCAAGAGCCTCGGCGACGAGGCGCAAGAACGTTTGCAGCTCGCGCTCGAAAAGCGCAAAAATCAAGTTCTCTTTACTCGGAAAGTGCAGGTAGACAGTTCCTTTCGCAATTCCGACACGAGCCGCGATCTCATCCATCGAGGTTTCGTGATAGCCCTTTTCCGACAATACCTCCTCCGCCGCCTGCAAGATCAAATTTTCGCGCTCCTGGCGCTGCCTCTCTCTCAACGACAGACGCGGTGTTTCCTTCTGCATCGAAGTTCCTCCCTGCTTCTGTTCTGCGTAAACTTGCGAGTTACCTGCTGACCCAGAATCTGTTACCTGACTTACTAGAAGTAAATGTGACTTTCTAGTCAAAATAATAACCGGAAAGTCAGCAAATGTCAAGGGGAAAACGGAAAATCCGGTGAAGAACAGCGAAAAACTACGCTCATTCAGCATTGAGCGTCAGATAATGCAAGCGGCACACGCACACGTATCCTTGTACCCTGACCCGGCGCGCTTTCTATAGAAAGTGTTCCACCAGGCTTTGCGACACGTTCTAGCATAGAACGCAGTCCCAGATGACCGAGATAGGAAGCGGCAGGATTGAAGCCACGTCCATTATCACGCACTTCCAGAGTGATTTCATCCTCGCGCTTTGCGATCCGTAACACGACCTCACTGGCGCGGGCATGTTTGATGATGTTGTGTAACGCTTCCTGCGCAACACGGTAGAGCATCTGCTTCATCTCTAAAGAGATATCAGGCTCGCTGCCAAGCTCGGCATCAACGGTTAGCCCGTAGCGGGCGCGCAAAACGGCTACCTGTCTTGCCAGGGCAGCTACCAGCCCCTCAGAGGCCAGCGATTCTGGGCGCAGCTCGAAAATGAGCGCCCGCATCTCGGCAAGCCCTGCTTCAGCAAGCGACAGGACGTAATCTATAGACTCCTTCGCCTGTTCAGGGTCACTTTCTATCGCTTCACGTGCGGTATGTGCTCCCAGTCCAATGCCGTAAAGTGCCTGAGAAACCGAATCGTGTAGCTCGCGGGCCAGGCGCTGCCGTTCCTGCAGGGCTGCCAGTTCCTGCGCCTGTTCATAGAGCAGGCGCATCTCGTGCTCCCGGTTGTTCGCCTCCTCAATACGGTGCCGCAGCGCCAGGGCTAGCTGACCGGTAATGATGGCAGTCGCCAGGAAAACAACGAGGGTGAACAGGTCTTCAGCTCTGACAACGATAAATGTATATGGTGGTAGAAAGAAAAAAAAGTCGAAGGCAAGGAAGGAAAGGAGCGAGGCTAGAATGGCAGCGTACAGCCCACGGAGGCTCGCTAAAGCCAGAACCAGGAGTAGATAGGCAAAGGAGATTGTAGGGATTTGTGGGTAGAGGTTGGCAACAGCAATCAAAACCGTAATCAGGGCCACGCCGCCTATGACCAGAATACTATCGATCACAAAACTTCGCCAACGTGACCGTATCCTCGCCCTCCAGGATTGCTGCCCAACCAGCTTGCTGGATTGTTCTGTTTGCTTTGCCTGGAAGAGACTGTTGCGCATAGACATCTATATCCTGGTATGGAACCAACGCAGCACCATCACTGCAACTTTTTCTCGGCTTCGGCGGCAACAAGGCCGAGCCGTATAGCGCAAAGCACAGCCTGTGTGCGACTCTGCACACCCAGTTTCGCCAGGATATGCCTGACATGGGTTTTTGCGGTCTCATCGGCAATCTGGAGAGTTCGTGCAATCTCCTTATTGGACTGTCCGCGAGCGAGCAGATGCAGCACTTCCATTTCGCGCCCGGTCAACGGCTCTGTTGCCAGGGGAAAGCGCACCTTTTGTACGAGGTAGGCCGAAGCCTGGGGAGAGAGCTGTACCTGTCCGGCGGCGGCAGCTTTGATTGCCTTACGCAGTTCAGCCGCCTGTGTATCCTTGAGAAGATAGCCGATTGCCCCTGCTTTTATAGCATCGACTACCGAATCGCTCTCTAACACGCTGGTCAGGGCGATGACCTCGGTTTCAGGCAGTTCCCTGCGAATGACGGCAGTGGCGGAAATGCCATCTAACCCTGGCATAAGCAGGTCCATGAGTACCACATCGGGCCGCAGTTGCCGCGCCAGAGCAACAGCATCCTCCCCATCAGCCGCCTCGCCAACCAGCGCTAATTCCGGGTCGCGCCCCAGAAACATGCGCAATCCCTTACGCACGACACTATGATCGTCAGCGATCAACACACGAATCACCATTGGCTCTCCTCCTTCCGCTGTGAGGTAGCCAGTCCACCAACTACCTCCCAGTGTATCACAGCGGAGCTCGAAACGCTACGCCGACTTTCATCTCTTCATCCACCCTCCATCATCCTGTCCTCATCCTTTCTCACTCTTTTGAGTGAGATTACTATACTCCCAATTTTGTGAAATCACCATACCCCCAAAAGAGCATTTGAGATTCACTCGCCTGTGTGATGCCAGCAAAAACTCCGCATCCTATACTATTTCCGTGAAAGGATATGGCATAGCAATGAGGGAAAGAGCCTGTCAACGGCTTTTGCCGGAAAGGAAGCGGAGCCTGAAGCACAGGCGCTCAAGGGAGCTTGACAATGTTTCAGCGGGTGTTAGTTCCCCTGGATGGATCGAAGCGGGCAGAACAAGCTATTCCCATCGCCGCACGGATGGCACGCGCCACAGGAGGCTCCATCATTCTTGCGCGTGTCGTCCTTCCCCCGGTTGAATCCGGAAAATTCGCTGCCCCGTCCTCGATCGCCTGGGAACGAAGAGCTTTTGCGGCACAACATGCCGAAGCAGCCAGCTATCTCGTTAATACGATGTTTACTCACTCCGCTCAACTGACAGGTATCGAGGTAGAGATGGGAGTGGCCACCGGTCTGCTAGCGCCCTCGGTTGTCTCCGTCGCCCGCTCGCAGGAAGCCGATTTGATCATCATGTGCAGTCATGGCGAAAAAGGATTGAAACGCTGGTTCTTCGGCAGCGTGGCGCAGGAGATCATGAGGCTCAGCCCTTTCCCCATGCTCATTCTGCACGAGCAAGGAGCGCGCTTCGCATTCCACACGGATCACTGCTTACGCGCCCTGGTGATCCTCGATGATTCACCGCAATCCAGGGCCGTCCTTGAGCCTGCCGCCCGCCTGCTGGCCTCACTCGCGGCCCCGACACAGGGTGTCCTCCACTTGCAGAGAGTATTGGATCTTTCGTCTACAGAGGGATTATGGCACAATCCCTCTATAGATAAAATCTGGCGCGAGGCGGAAACCTCTTTGAGAATGGCGGCTCATGAGCTGCGGAGTTTTCCGGCGGCCTCCCGGCTCACTATCACCACCGCTGTCACTACCGGCAGCAGTATGGTGGAAGCCATTATGCAGCAGGCGGAATGCGCCATGAAAGCCGGGCAGGCAGGAATGGACTCCTTCGACCTGATCGCCCTATCCATGCAACGGCAAAAAGGTCTGTTCCGTCTGTTCAAAAGCAGTGCAGCCGAACGCCTGCTTGGTGCGACAACCCTTCCCCTGCTGATCATCCCCTCATCCATGGAGACTGGCTTCACACATTCGCGCTAAGATATGAAACTGATCCCCTCGGCGTTCTTATGCTTATGATATACTGAAAGACAGATCAGCATCTGGCTACATCTGTATCGTTATTTTCCGTTCGTTTCAATAGTGCAAAGGAGCGCTCAAGATGACACAAACGCGAACGCCAAACATGACGGATTACGAGGCGGAACGAAAAAACTTTCACCTGGATGTACCCGAAGAATTCAACTTTGCCACCGATGTCATTGACAAATGGGGCAGCACCCCCGACAAACTTGCCATGCTCTGGGTTGGTCAGAATGGTGAGGAGCGGCGCATTACCTTCGCCCAGTTTGCCGAACGCTCCAGCCATGCCGCCAACGCCTTCCTCTCACTGGGCATTCACAAAGGCGACCGCGTGCTGGTGATGCTGCCGCGCATTCCCGAATGGTGGGAGGCGGTGCTGGGCCTGATGAAGATGGGAGCCATCCCCATCCCCTGCACGACCCTGCTGACGCCCAAAGACATCCAGTTCCGCGCCGACATCGCCGGGGCCGTCGCCATCATCACCGACCACGAGGGCGCGGCCAAATTCGACCAGGTGCGCGCCGACTGTCCCAGTGTCAAGTACGCCATCCTGGCCGACGAGGCCAACGCCGACACTGCCGGGCGCGAAGGCTGGATCGATTTCCAATACATCCTCAGCGAAGCCTCGCCCGAGTATACCGGGCCGAAGACACGCAGCGACGATGCCTGCCTGGTCTACTTCACCTCCGGTACGGTGGGCTACCCCAAGATGGTGCTGCACACCCACGCCAGCTATCCCATCGGCCACACCATCACCGGCAAATACTGGCTCGACCTGCACGAGGACGACCTGCACTGGAATTTGAGTGAAATGGGCTGGGCAAAGGCCGCCTGGAGCAACCTCTTCGGCCCCTGGATTCAGGGCGCGGCCATGTTCATCCAGGATGCACGCGGCAAATTCGACCCCATCGAGACCCTTGAGATGCTGAACAAATATCCCATCACCACGCTGTGCGCCCCACCCACCGCCTATCGCATGATGGTACTCGACGAGCCGATAGCCTACATGAAGGCTCATCCACCAAAGGCGCTGCGTCACTGCGTCGGCGCTGGTGAGCCACTCAACCCCGAGGTCATCAAAGCGAACTAGCGAATTTGACACCTACTTTGACCCAGCCCCTATCATCGCCGTCCTTCAACGCCTCCTCTCGCTCCATAACGCACCCCGATCTCTACCATCTAGTCTAACGCAGGTCGATGCCCTATCCTGCACATTTCATCGAGAAGATCAGACGCCAGACGTGTCGGCGCGTGCTTTCCCGCAGGCGGCTCTTTCACCAAAGGAGCATGAGTAGATGAAGCAATTCAAAAGCATTGAGCAGCTTGATACCGGCATCTTGTATGCTCTGGAACTCGTCTCCAGCCTCTCTGTGCTGCTCTTAGCCTTTGGACTGATTGCGAGCATGGCGAATGTACTCACTAAAGGATCGGTCCTGACAGACAACATCCTGATGCAGCATATATGGGCCTGGACGCAGTGCGTGGCGATTGATGCCAGCGTCGCGGGCACCATTATCCGCACCTTCCGCTATCAGGCTCAAGGCGAGCGCGTGAAGACCTGGCTCTACGCGTTCTTATCCGCCCTGCTGCTCTTTACTGCCGCTATTGTGAGTAATATCGAAAGCGTGCAGCAGACGTTAAACATCAGCCTTGATGCCGCGTATGTTCATGTGTTTATCCCCGTGGAAGCCCTCATCTGGATACGCTCCATTGCGATTGTACTGCTGATTGTCGCCCACGCTCTGCGCCATGTTCATAGCGAGTGTCATCAAAGGCAAGAAATTACGGTACCAGCCTCGCCGCCTCCACCCATTGCGATCACACCTGAACTGGTCGATGCGCTCCGTGCATTATTGATGCAAACGATCATTGCCGAGGAAACAAACCGACCACAAGAACTGCCATCTCCGCAGGACGAAGTGAGCGCCGCCCAGGCAGCCAGGGCAAACACAGAGGGCGAACACGGAGCGAACAACAAAGCAGTGGGAGATAGTGACGATGAACCAGAGGCCAACAACTACGACCGGGTCAAGGCGTACCTGGCAATCCATCCAGACGCCAAAGTTCGGGAGGTTGCAGGGGCGTTGACAATCAGTGTCAGTACCGCAGACAAATGGATGGTGCGTATCAAAGGGGAGGGTCTCTAGGACGAACAGCACGAGCAAGCTGCTATGTATGTTTGAAGAGAGCGCAGACCAACGATCTGCGCTCTCTTGCTGTTCACTTGATAGCTCCTCTGTATTGAGCAGTTAAGTGGAGGAAAGAAGACAGGTACAGGCCTACTTATTCCCCAATTTCTTCTGCCGCTCCATCTCGCGGAGTTCGACGCGACGGATTTTGCCTGAAATCGTCTTGGGCAAACTCTCCACAAACTCGACCTCGCGGGGATACTTATAGGGAGCGGTGACACGTTTGACATGTTCTTGCAGCTCGCTTGCCAGTTCAGGAGAGGCAGTATAGCCCGGTGCCAGGATCACAAAAGCCTTGACAATCTCACCGCGCATTTCATCGGGGCTGGCGATCACCGCAGACTCGGCAACGGCAGGGTGTTCTTTCAAGGCACTTTCCACCTCGAAGGGGCCGATGCGGTAGCCTGCGCTAATAATCACATCATCTGCCCGCCCAACAAACCAGAAGTAGCCATCCTCGTCCTTATAGGCACGATCGCCGGTGATATACCAATCGCCACGAATACAGGCTTGCGTTGCCTCCGGGTTGCGCCAGTATTCTTTAAACATCCACGTTGGGCGCTGTGGCTTGATCTTGACAGCGATATCGCCCTCCTTGCCCGGAGGAAGGGGATTGCCGTCGTGATCGATCACCTCAACCTCGAAACCGGGCGAGGGCTTGCCCATTGAGCCCGGTTTCACCTCCAAGGGAGGGAAGTTGGCACAAAGTAGGACAGTTTCGGTCTGACCGTAGCCATCACGAATAGTCATTCCTGTGCTTTGTTGCCACGCTCTTATTACCTCTGGATTGAGTGGCTCCCCCGCGCCGACACAGTGCCGCAGCGCTTTAGGAGGATTGGCCTTCAGATAGGCCAAGGGTTCATCTAATACGAGCATGCGGTAGGCTGTGGGAGGAGCGCAAAGTGTAGTGATAGGATAGTTGTGTAGCATCTCCAGCGTCTCGATGGCGTTGAACTTTCCACGTGCATCTTGCATAAACATGGCAGCGCCCATGACCCAGGGGCCAAACAGGTTGCTCCACGCGGCTTTAGCCCAGCCCATTTCCGACAGGTTCCAGTGCAGGTCATCCTCGTGCAGGTCGAGCCAGTATTTGCCGGTGATGGTGTGGCCGATAGGATAGCTGGCATGCGTGTGCAGCACCATCTTGGGATAGCCGACGGTGCCGGAGGTGAAATAGACCAGGCAAGGATCGTCGCTGCGCGTTTTAGGCCCTGTAAACTCTGGCGACGCCTCATCGACAACCTGGTGATAGCTCGTCCAGCCTTCGCGTCCGGCAACATCTGCGTTTGGCTCGACCAATACTGCCACCTTGATTGTGGGACACTCTTTGCGTACCTGGTCAAATTTGGCTGCGCCCTCGCTGTCGGTAATGAATGCGGCCGCCTCGGCGACTTCCGCGCGGAACTGGATATCTTTGGGCGTCAGCAGCGTCGTGCAGGGGATGGGAATGGCCCCAATCTTCATCAAGCCGAGCACGCTTTCCCACCATTCAGGGATACGTGGCAACATCACTAACACGCGGTCGTCCTTCTGGATGCCCAGGGCGGCGAAGGCGTTGGCGGCGCGGCTGGAACGCTCAGCGAAATGAGCGAAGGTTAATTGACGCCTCTCGCCATCCTGCCCAACCCATAACATCGCCAGTTTGTGTGGGTCGCTGGCCCATTTGCCAATCACATCGGTCGCGAAGTTAAAATATTCGGGAACTTCCAGGTGGAAACCACGACGTTCGGCCTCATAATCAGTCATATTCGGTGTTCTAGATACAACCATGTGCAACACTCCTTCCAGGATAGTTGGAACGCAAAAGATACACAACGTTGTGTATGGTTACCATCTTTCTGTATCATATCATGAAAGCGCGATGAGTGCAGCATCGCCCCGATGTAAGATATCCAACCATTTCTGGAGAACCTGTAAATCACGGTGTCAAGTCGCTCATGCGCTGCGACATGTCCATCGTGCTGAGACACCCCATACGGCAGCGCCAGATTCACCCCTTGCATCTCTCGTTATGATATCTGAACTGCTAGATGTGCTGAGCGAATTGCTCGTGCAAACAACCAGTTCTGAGGGAATGAACATGCTTCATGCTTTACCATCTCCACAGGGCAAGCAGGTGATATTTTCATCGTAATATAGTTTCTCTCTTCTCAAGGCTATATAATGTTCTGCAAGATACTGTTTTTCACTACAAATCTTGTAGGTGATGTTTGCACTTCACAAGCAGATTGGAAATTCTATCGGCAATTACTACCAAAACTACTAGTCTCTTTCTCATCTATATGCTACAATATCTTTGCTTTCCGCCTCTTTAAGCGGGAGAGATGGAGACAAGATCGCCCGGTTGGTCTGTCACCACGTGCGAATAGCATACGACGGCCTGGTTTTCCGGAACATAGTACGGAGCGATCCAGGGGACGCCGATGCCCTGGTAGAGCCGCACCAGCGCCGTGAGCAGCCAGTAGGGCAGGCGGCCAGAGAGAATGAGACCTTTTTCGAGCGGGATAGACGGAAAGGCCAGCGGCTCCGGCTGGAAGTAGGCTAACCGATCATGAGCAAAGGTGATCGTGAGCATGGTGGCCTGCGGACCGGACTGCACCGAGATCTGCATCTCCCCGGACGGCTCCTCTCCGAAGATGACGGGGACGGGCTGCACCCAGCCGAAGGGGAGCTTGGGATCGAAGAGGTAGAACGGCTGCGGATCGGAGTGTGCGGCGAGCGCGGCATAGAGCCAGAGCGGGCCGCGCCCGTAGACCGAGAGCGGCGTGTGTGCGGGCAGGCTTGCCAGCAGAGGCGCAAGCATTTCCGGTTCCCAGCGTCGCGAGGTCGTCGTGAAGGCGTGCAGCGCCTCCTCTACGTTCAGGACGTACTCGGTGGGCGCCTGCTCCAGATAGCTCTGCTCGTGCAGGTTGTAGGAGCTGAACAGGGCCGCGAGCCGGTCAACGAGAGCCTCAAATACCGGATTAGGCTTTGCCGGCGGCGGTATGTGGCGTTCCAGTCCGGTTAGCACACCCTCCAGCACCGGCGAGAGCGCCGTAATCGTCGCGTCGCCGCTCTGGTGGGAGAAGAGGCGGGCCAGCGGCAGAAGATTGTAGCTTTCGACCAGGCGCTGCCAGCGCTCGGCATCGTCGGGCAGGTCTTCGCGTAGTAGGAGGATCGTGTGTGTGCATAGGCGCAGCAGGGGCGCCTGGGAAGGTTGCGGGCGACCGCCCATATCCACCAGGAAGGGCAGGCAGCGATGCTCAAGGTCCGCCGCGATGCGCTGGACAAAGGGTACAGGCCAGACGCCATGCTTGAGTCGAATAGTGCTGACCAGTTCAGGCGGTCCTTCGTGGAACCAATCGCCCTCGCCATCGGGGCAGGCGCGGATAGCAAAGTGAGCGATCCCGTGCTCGCGCAAGGCCTGGGTGAGCCGGTAGAACAATACCGATTTTCCGGCATGAGGTGGGCCACCCACCAATACCGCTGGTAACAGATTGACCATTGTGTATCCTCCTGATTAAATAATGAGGAAGTGAAAGGGAGTGGCATGATGCCAGACCACCCTCATGTCCTGGTCGCCACGCTGGGCGGGCAGCCACAGGTTGTCACATTCACGCTCGATTTGCTGCTGGCGAGGAGCTATCCCATCAGCGAGGTGTTCGTGGTGCATCCCAGGGCAGCCGCGCCCTCGCGCCTCTATCGTTCCCTGTTGCTGCTAAGCAGCGAGTTCAGCGGCCAGTGCTATCCAGGCGCCAGGCATCCGATTCACTTTCACTCATGCATGCTGGAACTGGATGGAGTGCCCATCGACGATATCAGCGACGACACGCATGCCGATGGCACGCTCAATACTATCCATCGGCTCATCGCCGATCTCAAGCGGCAGGGCTATCACATCCATCTCTCGGTAAGTGGCGGGCGGCGTCTGATGGCGCTGCTGGCGCTCTCGGTGGCCATCTTCAACTTCGACCGCCACGATCACATCTGGCACATTTACACGCCGGAGCCGCTCCGGGAGCAGGCTCGTGAAGGCGCCATCATGCACGCTCCGCCTGGTTCCGGTGTTGCCCTGCTGCAAGGACCATTCATCACCATGGGGGCCTACATTCACGATCCCGCGCAAACCTTCCGCTCTGCCCAGGAGGAGGAACAGCTCCAGATGGAGGCCCAGGAGCGTGCCCGCTGCACCGAGGTGGTCGAGCAGGCGACTCCGGCGCAACGCAGAGTGCTGCGAGCTTTTGCCGAGGGTCTCAGACCGCAGCAGGTCGCCGAAGCGCTCAGCATTGCTCCTGTTACCGTCAATACCCATAGAACAGCCCTGCTCACCCTCTGTCACAACGCCTGGAGTATTCTCCAGGAGGAACGACTGGACTATCACTTTTTACGCGCCAAATTCGCCGGCTACTTCCAGAGTAATGAAGAAAGTATACACCTGTAACCAGGAGAAAACATCAGCGAAAGTGGTGAGATTTTTCAGCGCTTTGAGGATGAGATTGTAGCAAAGATGATGGTATGCTCTCACAAGAGAGTAAGGCCTATGCGTGAAGAAAGGATTTCTGGATAATGCAGGAAGTGACCTTCCACCTGCAAACGATTACGCCATTATTTTTGGCAGGGGCAGAATATAACTTCGACTGGATTCCCGAGCACCGTTGCCAACCTCGAGAGGACCGTCAACAAGGGAAAAAGACGAAAAGCACATTTGCTGATCATGGGTGGAAGTTGCAAGCAGAAATTCGATCCCCTTCCTTTCGTGGTCTGATGCGCTATTGGCTGCGCGCTGCTGTTGGTGGTCTTATCGATACGATGTCAATAAGCCTTAAAGAGACGATACAGTTCGAGCAAAGTGTTTTCGGGGCGACAGATCAAAGTTCCGCGATTACTTTACGAGTGGCAGATGTACCTAAGGAGGTCAAGCCATTCGAAAGAAATATGACTGGGCAAGATTACCTTCTCTGGTCAATGTGGCTAAGTGGATATGGAACAGACTATAAGCCAGAGCGTTCCTACTATCCAGAGGGGAGTCGGTTCAAAGTAATCCTGTCGGAGCGCGATATAGATTCAACTGCACCAAAAGCATTACCATATGCTGTCGCTGCTATGTGGTTGTTGACCTCGCTGGGCAGCATTGGTGCACGTTCACATCGCTGTGCGGGTAGCCTGATGGTAGAACAGGTGGAGATGGTAGAGCAGGTGAAGGTAGCCATCCCCAATCTTCCCTTCACTGCTGCCAGGAATAAAGAGGATCTACAAGAAATGTTACAGCAGGGCATTCGTGAGATACGGAGACTAAGCATCTCTCATCTACAAGACTTGAAGGCACATGCTGGTACACCATTCACACGGCCATCCTTTGATAGCTTGCTCTTACCGCATGCTGGCGATCCTTCTCCACCCCCGTATGGCTGTCATATCTGGATACTCACTCAGCAGAACGGATCGCCCTGGAACACACTTAGTGATGCCATGGATGAGATAGGCAGGAAATTAAAAGACTATCGAAGCTCTCTCGATCTCCTAGACCGAACAGCCTTTGGACTCCCGCTCAATGCTAGACTGCCGAAACGGGATGTGGAGGTAGAGAACGCGCTGAAAAATGCAAGAAGAGCTTCTCCCCTTCTGTTACGTATAACGCAGCTCAGCAATGGAAAGTATGTTTGCGTTGCAGTCCTCTTTAAAACTCCCACTCCACCGATCATGGATGACCGTAACGAACACATTCTGATCCCTGAACCTGACTATACGCTTCTTGAGGATTGGATCGCAAAAGCCTTTCATGCACTGGAGGTAGAACTATGAGAGACTTTATGCTCATGTTTACGCTCGGCCCGGTGCAGCCCTTTATTATGCAGGCCCGCAAGACGCGTGATCTCTGGATCGGCAGCTTTCTGCTCTCGAAGCTGATGGAGGCTGCTATGGCAGATATTCCTGGAAGATTTGTATTTCCTGGCGAGCGCAAGATCAAGGATGATATCCCCGATCTGCCCAATAAATATGTGGCCCTGTTTGATTCGTGCCAGGATGCCGAAAAGGCTGCCTGTCAGAGCGAACTGCAAATTGCGGCCTGCTGGTATGCCATCTGTGAGGAGGTACGTTCTCGCTTGTTGCCAGACAAGCCAGACAATTACTACACCGGCGAAGTTCCGACCATCTGGGAGAGGCAGACCGCCGTCCACCAGCTCTTCGAGATCTACTGGGTTGTCGTGCCAGATCCCGGTAAGGGTTATGGCAACTGGATAGAGGAAACGACGCTCTTGCTCGATGCCCGCAAACGGCTGCGCGACTTTTTGCCACAGGAGGAACCTGGCGAGAAAAGTACCATTTCCGGCGAACGGGAAGCGCTGCACGATAAAGGCTCCTCGCGTAGAGATGTACGTGATTTCTGGATTCGCCTGACCAAACGCGAACGATATTCTGTCAAAGACATCAGGAAGGATGGTTCCGAGCGATTGGACGCCATCGATAGCATTAAGCGCTTCGCCTTCTTCTCGGATCGCCTCAAGCCAGATCGTCTCAAAGGAAGCACGGAGATGATTGTCTATCCTTCAACCAGCTCTGTTGCCGCAGCCAGTTTTGTCAAGAGACTGCTGAGCGATCAAGTAAGCGACACAGATCTAGCGAACTGGAAGCACTTGATTGATTCACCTCCAGCATCTGAGCAAAACCCCCACCCCCAACCATATCTGGCACCCGAGCAAAACCCCAACATCTTACCATATCTGAGGCGGCTAGCTGGAAAGAGAGAATGGCTATTGAGGCGAGATGGCGACTGCTTCTTCCAAGAAGCCTTTACGCCACGCTATCTTAAAGAGAACTATTGTCTGACTTCGGACCAGGAAGAGCAGCAACGCGAGCGGGCGCGAGGACTCCTTTTGAGGCTTATCAGGGAAAAGGATTTTATTTCCGATTGCCTGGAAGCGCTGAAGGATCTGTATAAGGTAGCTAAAACGCCACCAACCCCCTACTATGCCCTGATCCAGATGGACGGCGACCACATGGGAACGATCCTGAGCAGTGTCTCCAGTAGCAGACAGCATAGTAACATCAGCAAATCGCTCTCCACGTTCGCGCGCGACCATGTTCCTGAAATTGTACAGGAAACGCATCCAGGCAGGCTTGTCTACGCAGGGGGCGATGATGTCCTGGCTTTCAGCCCTCTGGATGGAATGCTGACTATGCTTGAGACCTTACAGCAACGCTACAGGGATACGATCTCGCCCGTCGTGCCTGATAAAAGCCAGCGGAACGTCACTGCCAGTATGGGAATCGCCATCGGGCACCACTTTACGCCGCTCTCGGTAGTGCGCCGAGCAGCATTGGAAGCGGAAAAGCTGGCGAAAAATCGCTATGGGCGCAACGCCTTCGTGGTAACGCTGCTGCGCCGTTCAGGTGAACAGACCTGTGTCGGTTGTCGCTGGGAATATCCTTCCCTCACCTTCGTACCGACCCGGTTGTTTGATCAGTTCTATACTTACTTTGTTGAGGACGTGTTCTCGCCCAAAGGCGTCCACGTGTTGCTTAACGAAGTTGCCGCACTGGTGGGTCTCCCCATACCGGCGCAGCGCAGCGAGATCAGGCGTGTGCTTGAGCGCCAGTTGAATGAGCCACTGAACGAGCGACAGCTCGAGTGCCTCATCGGTAAGGTGGATCAACAACTGAGCGAGAAACAGAGGGCTGAGCGGATTGTTCAAAAAATCACCTCGCTCGCTGAACAGATCGTCGCGCTAGCAGCAGCGATGGACGAGCAGTTAGAGATCAGACGCGCCAGGGGTGAAAGGATAGCGCTATCGATGGAACTCCACGACGACACGCTGCGCTACGGCCTGGTCGAAACGCTCGGCTGGCTGCTCGTCATGGCCTTTCTGGCACGAGAAGGAGGGGAAGCATGAGGATCTTTCTCGAACCCAATGAATCGCTGATCTTTCGCACGGGACGGCCCTTCGATGCTGGTGAGACCGATTACGCAGAAACGCTGTTCCCCCCTACGCCGGAGACGCTTCAAGGCGCGGCGCGCGCTCTGATCGCCGGTGCTCAGAACTCAGGTGCGATGCTATCGGAGATGTTTAATCCCACATCAGCGCTGGTTTCACTCATCGGGGACAGGGATGGCTATGGGCGTTTTCGCATTACCCATACTGCCCTGGCCAGGCGCAGACGCAATAGCATGAACATCGAGCCGCTCTACCCGGTTCCCGCGCATCTGGTGAGAGACGATAAGGAATACATCCGGCTCAGGCCGGTTGCACCGGATATCAGCAGCAACATGCCGGCAGGCATGCGCTTTCTGCTCCCAGGGAAGAAGCCGGAGGGAACGATGCAGCCGGTCGAAGGCTGGCTGACCGAAACGGATTTACAAAGGGTTTTGAAGGCAGATACCGACCTTGCCGGGCTCCAGATTATCCGCAGCGCTGATGTATTCCTCCATGAGCCTCGTCTTGGCATCGGCATGGATAATGCGAGCAAGTCCGCGCGCGATGGCATGTTGTATAGTGTGCAAATGCTGCGGATGCGGCACGATTACCGGTCCGACCAGGGCTTTCTCTATGGTTTTCTCATCGATATTCGTCTGACCGATGAAAAGGACCAGAAGAGGCTGTTGCCTGATGATCAGACCAGGAACTTGCTGAACTTGCGGGCACGAGATCAGGGCTGGGTCGTGCTGGGCGGCGAGCAGCGAGCGGCCAGCTATCACATTATCGGCCAGTCGCCGCCATTTCCTCAGTCCTCCCACCAGGTGGCTCATTCTGGTATTCGGAGCCAGTTGTATTTGGCAACCCCCGCCGTCTTGAACAAGGGCTGGCAACCTGCGAGCTGGCCTACTGGCGTTGCGCCTATAGCGGCGGCGATCCCGCGATACCAATCTGTCGGAGGTTGGAAACTGCAACCAGGGCACAGCGGCGGCGAGAACAAAGCTATGCAGCGGTGTGTGCCTGCAGGCAGCGTCTACTTTTTCGACTCACCTGTTTCGCTCTTAGATCCATTGACAAACTACGGTCAGGAAATTGGTTATGGCATAACGATTGCAGGAGAATGGTAAACATGATCAGAGCAACAAACATCCTCTATATCTACACAGAGACCCCTTTGCACGCCGGCACCGGCTCCGGCCTGAGCAATGTAGACCTGCCCATCCAACGCGAGCGCACCACACAATACCCGATGATTCAGGGAAGCGGGATCAAAGGAAAACTGCGCGCCGCAGCCGAGGATGAGCAATGGCGGGATATTGATGTCATCTTTGGCTCATCTAGAGATATCAAGGGCGTTGCTCAGAACGGACAAAGCAGCACACAAAGCCAGAATGGAGCGGGGCCACAGGACAATGCCGGCGCATTGATCGTCGGTGATGCGCGCATCCTGCTCTTCCCTGTGCGCTCGCTCAACGGCACCTTCGCCTACACGACCAGCTACGATGTGCTTCAGCGCTTTGCCCGCGATTTAGAACGGAGCCACATCCCAATTAAAGAGGAGGAGAAATGGAGTGTTCCATCGCAGCCTGTTGAGGAGCCAGACGCAGAAATGCCAACGGCCCTTGTAACCTCTCCAAGCAAACTGACCATAGACGTCTCTCCTGCTTCTGATACCGCTCAGTCTTCTGATGGCTCTCAGCCCGGGGATGAAACTATCGTCTTGGAGGAATTCAGCTTTAAGGCCCAAGAAGATGAGAATGGGCAAGTGAACAAGATCGCGGATTGGCTGGCTAACCATGCCCTTCCCCAATACGACACGGTTACTTATTGGCAGGAGAAACTCAAAAGCTCGCTGGTCATTCTTCCCAATGATGAATTTCGCGATTTCGTCCTCTACGCAACCGAAGTGATTACGCGCATTGGGATCGAGCGACAGACGAAGATAGTAAAAGAAGGGGCGCTCTGGACAGAGGAACACCTTCCCACCGACACCCTGCTTTACGTACCCATCTACGCCACCGACTCACGCAAGAAAGGACATCCTAAAACAGCGGTACAGGTTTTGCAGAGAGTAAGCGAACTGAAGAGTTCCTTGCAACTGGGAGGAGACGAAACAGTCGGGCGAGGCTTTGTCAGTACCCGTTGGGGCGAGATCCAACCATTGCAAGAGGTGAAGGCGGTAAGCAATGGCAACGCAACCACTACAACAGGAGGAGAAGCCGCATCATGACTACACAGACAGCCGGCGATCAACAGCAGCGCACAGGCACTCGGCGCCAAACACTGGAGCAAAAACGGGCCAGGCGAGCCTGGGACAACGTTAAATGGATCAAGCAGGAGAGCGAGGACGAGGACAGAAAAAACAAAGATACACTTCAGAAGGAGTACCGCACTCGTGTCAGCCAACTGAATACGATGATTCAGGTTAATGGTCTGGGGGCAGCGCTTGGCTTTCTCTTGAGCAAAGGTGAACAGCGTAGGGATGAGAAGGGAAACCGGTTTCCCCGCAACGCGTATGATTACCTGCTTTATCATCTCACTTGGTGGACGAGTCGTCTCTTTCCCATACCTGATCCCGGCCCGGCTACCTCCTCCGAAGTGCCGCCAGGGCATGCTGGCCTGCTTGATTGGATTACGGATCAGGCCAGCAGCAGCGATTACCGGCGAGTCACCACAGAATGTCTCGCCTTCGGGATCTGGCTACGCCGCTTCGCAGAGGCGGAACTCAAAGCGGAAAGCCCTGCCCAGGAGACGCCAATAGAAGCGGCTGCCGAAGCTTCAGGATCTGGCGAGGCCGCTGCACCTTTAGCCAATGAAGCAGCGACGACAGAACAGACGGGATCAGTTACGTCCTCACAGGAAGGTACGAAATGAAGAAATATTACTTGCCCAAAATGACGGCAGCCATATTCGGATGGTACGAGCAAACCCGGCCACCGGAGCAACCGCAAAATATCGGCCTGCTGCTGGATAAATACATACCGGCAGAGGTGATCAATAAGCAGGAGGCAGAAGACCAGAAAAAAGACGGGCGAACGAACTGGCTGCGGAAGATGGGAAAGGTGCCCCAAAATGATGGACAAACCAGGGAAAAGGGCTATCAGTACGATGATGAACTGGCCTGGGCAGCATATCACCGCTGGTACAGCTATACCAGAGCGCTGCATGCCTCCCGTTTCAGTGCCGAGATCGACTGGCGCTTGATCGTTGGTCTCGGTGGCAATAGCGTGCTCGAAACCGATATTACTCTGCATCATCTCTATGGCTTGCCCATTATTCCCGGCAGCGCACTCAAAGGGCTGGCGCGCACATACGCGGCGATGGAAGATGTAGGCGATGGAGATGACCGGAGGAAGCCGAGTACAGCCATCGACACCGATACCGATGATATTCAGCGCATCTTCGGCATGACCCATAAGCAGGGCACAGTCATCTTCTTCGACGCTTTCCCCAAAGATGGTCAGGCCACCTTTGTTCTGGATATCATGAACCCGCACTACCCCGACTATTATCAACAAAAGGATAAAGCGCCCACCAACGATCAGAATCCCAGACCCATCACATTTCTAGTTGTCGATCAGAAGACAACCTCCGGTCAGAATACGACCTATATGTTCGCGCTCGCCCTGTGTCAGGGCGTAGAGGAGAAACACCAGGATGACCTGACCAGAGCCAAAACCTGGCTCTGCAAAGCACTCGAAAATTACGGTGTGGGAGGTAAGACGAGCGCGGGTTATGGCTACTTTAAGGATATAGGCGATGTATGAAGAAGAGTATTCGAAGAAATAGACTGAGGAGTAGAGAATGGAAAAGAAGAAAGCATTAATGGTTGTGGCAGGAGGGAGAGGTGTACCGGATGCTCTGGCTTTGCTCTATCTCAAACCCGGGCTGGTTTTACCAATAACTTCAATAGAAGGGTGGGAAACAGAAACAGCTTTTTTGGATCTAGCAAAGCGAATACCTGGCTGTAAGGTTTTGCCGATGGAGCAAATCGATGCTTATGATTTAGATGGGGCCATAGTAGCCATAAAGGATTTTCGAGAACAATGTAATAAGTCGCATCCAACAATTGAATGGGACTGGATCTTTACTATAACTTCGGCCCCCAAAATACTTGCTTTTGCCGCATATGAGGTTGCTAAAGGACTAGGAATACCTTGCTGGTATATCGCTTCACAACAAGAAAAGGTCGTATCCCTGGTTAAAGAGTATGAGAAGGTAGATACGAACCGATTTTTTCACCTTTCATTCAACGATTATATTAAAATTCAGGGGCGTACCTATCGTGAAAGAAAACCATTCCCTGGTTACCGCCAGTCAGTTCAGTCATGGGGCGACGTTGCCGAAGCAATGGCTCGCTCTGAGGAAACATCTCAGTTGCTGCCCATCTTCTATCGTCATAGGAAACGACCGGGCAAATCTATAGATGATGCATTTAGAGATCCAATGTTTCTGCCTCCAGAAATTGAAACGCTTCCGCTTGTGAAATGGCTCCTCAAGCGAGGAATGTTAAATGTAGGTAGAACACTCCCAGAAGGGACTCCTTATCGATTTTCCTCGAAGATTGCTGCTCAATTCATGAGTACCGGCGATTGGTTGGAGGTCTATGTCTGGGATCAGATAAATAAAACAAAAGGGGAGGGTAATGGTAAGCCGTTTGCTGACGATTGTCGTTGGGGATGTACAATACCAAAAGACGAAGTAGAGTACGAGCTGGATGTAGCAGTCATGTACAAAGCGCAACTAGTCATAGCCGAATGCAAGACAGATGAGCAACCATTCAGGGGAGACAATAATTACCTGCGTATCCTCGAGGCAGTTGCGGATCAATTGGGAGGTGATTATGTGAGCAAGGTGTTTATTACGAACTGTCGAAAAGGAGGAGCGAGTTATGAAGCTTTTTATACCCAGGCACAACAGCTCAATATTGAAGTAGTTACCTGGGAGAGACTGCCAAAGATTGGAGAGATTATGAAACAGCAGGCAATGCATCCCAAATATCCGAGGAAATAATATGCTCATACTCAACTTTACGCACCCGCTCACACACGAACAGCAGGCGCAGATCGAGGCACTGGCAGGCACGACCATTGAGGAGGTACGCACCATACCAGTGCAGATCGAGCAGACCGAGCCACTTTTGCCGCAGATCGTTGCCATCGTCGAGGCGGCTGGTCTCTCGTCGCAGGAGTGGCAGACGCGTTTGCTGCTCATCAATCCGCCGGGGTACGCGCCTGCTGCCTTTGTGCTGCTGGCCGAACTGCATGGGCGCATCGGCCATTTCCCCTCACTCATACGCCTGCGTCCCAGACCAGGCCCGATGACAAATTACGAGGTCACTGAACTCCTCAACCTGCAAACCATTCGCGAAGCAGCCCGCAGACGCAGGTGATGCTATAATAGACTGTAGCAAAACCTGAGAGAAACATGCGTTTCAGGAAACCGCTAACAGAAAACGCCAATGAGGGCGAACAGCGGACGAACACCGCCCAGGAAGCTGTGCCAGGCATTCACCACGAACAGGGCGAACACGGCCATGGTAGACCATGAGAGCGAACAACAATGCTTGATCTTGCTCATCTCGAAAGCGCTGCACTACTCATGACTTTTACAGCAGCCCTCGAAGTGAATCGACCTGCACAGTTATGCTTAATTTATGTGATTTGTCAGCTTTCCTGTCCTCCGAGGACACTATACCATATGGTTCAAAAGGACAGCGGACATGTTATGGTAAAAAATCGAAATGTGAGTCCCATCCAGGTGGAGGTAGAAGCAATGAGCCTCCAATATACCACAAGGTAACGCTCTTCGGACGATAGCCGTTGACGCTACAGCTTTTCTAGTTCCTGCGCCTTTTGTTCAGCAGGTTTGATAACCTTTGGTTGAAGTGAATCAAGTAAGTGCTTTAGGTGTCGGTACTCAAAAGGTGGGAGAACCCAATGGTATCTCCTTACGAGATCTGGGAACATGGCGAAAACCTTTTTTGCCTCATCGGATGGCTGGAAAATAGCCTGAATAGGCCTGATATGATCTGAGGCAATCATGCCTACTTCATAGGGAGCGCTACTCGGGTCTGTGAGGTCAACAATGATAAAACGTGCAAGGTGAGCAAGGGTACTTATTGTCTCCGTCAAATCCTGGCTGCTCGGTTTGTCAAAGTCAAACAAAATAGGTACGTACCCACGTTTGCGAAGGGCTTCTCGTAGCGCGTCTAGGATAGCTTTGCGCTCAGGCGTGAAGCGCCCAAGAATGAGGACGGCTTTCTTAGCAATGGTGTCAATGACCTCACGAATTTCCTTATTGTTCAGCAACAAGTAGATGAACTGGGCAATTTTGAGGTTATCGACAGTTATCTTTGGCTGATCGGGAGGAGTAATCACCAAATCCACCTGGAGAGCTCCTTCAAGTTGCACATCCCATGCCGCTGCTCCGTAAACACAGCAGTTTGTCAGATTGGCTCTTTCAAGGAGTGTGCCTACTAAGATTGCCCCACTGAGATCGGCACTACTGAGGTTTGCTTCTTCAAGATGCGTACTCCTAAGATCGGCGCCACTGAGGTTTGCGCCCTGGAGGTCTGCTCTACTTAAGTGAACATTTCGGAGGTTAGCCCGTGCAAGATTTACCCTGCTGAATTTCGCCTTCATAAGGTCAGCCTCTGTGAGATCGGCATCACTGAAGTCAGTATCGCTGAGGTTGGCCTGAGTTAGTTGTGCCATAACCAAGCGTGCATTATGTAGGTTAGCCCCACTCAGATCAGCACCGCGCAGAATTGCTCCATTGAGATTAGCTCCCCATAGGTCTGTATCTCGGAGGGTAGCTTCTTCAAGATTTACGCTGCTCAAATTCACTTTATTAAGATAGGCTCCACTCAGATCGACTTTGCTTAGGTCTGGCAGCTCTTCTGGATGTTTGTCTCTCCATTCATTCCAAAGATATGGCCCCTCACGGATACGCTCAAGATGTTTTTGGTTTGCCATTATCTTTTACCCTCTTTCCTCTTAATTAAGATTCTGATTTGCACTATGATATCTTCTCCTACTCGCACTTAATAGCGCTGAGACTATTATATCCCACTGCAACGATCTTCCCTCCGAACCAACTCTTTACCATAAAATGGATCTTACGCAAGTTTGATACTGGTGGCGAAATCAAAAATCACGCTTGAACTTTGAGGTAGGAAGCTCAGAATGACGCTCAGTTTTACAATTCGCCACCAGTATCAAGTTTGCTGATTCAAGCAACTGATCAGAGAAGGTCGAAAAAGCCGCTTGGCTTGCGGAGCAGAACGGCTTGTTTCCAACAGAAGTGTTTCTTTCCATTAGCAGCAAACTTGCGTAAGATCGAAATATCCTGGCAAATCACAATTTACTCTCCATTCTGATGTGAACAAGCGCGTAAGCTGGGTAGCGCATCGATGAATCACATGTCTGCAGTGAACATACGCCCCATCACCTCTCGCACAGGATCATCCAAGATAAACCACCTCCACGCCTCCGCCCCTTTTGCATCGTGTCGTGCCGGCGTAATGCAAGATAAAGGCATCCTCAATTTTGTAGCAAGGCTATGTACCACTCCACTCAACCCGCCTACAATGGGCTGGCACGATATGTATTTTCTCTATATCCCTATCTCAGGATACATAGCGCCTATGTACCAGGTGCTGTATACTAGAACCAATGATCTTGAACGCATGACCGAAGCGACAGGACGAAGAAGGGAGGGTCAGATGCCCAGAAAACGAGCACCGAAGGGAAAAGTACAATTGGACACCTGGATCTCCAAGGAAGCGAAAGAGTATCTCGATGAACGCTACGAGCGAGAAGGCGTGCATCTGTACGAACAGATCGAGTCTTATATCCGGCGAGATATGGCGGTCCAGCGCGGGGAGATCATGGAACAACAGTCCTTGCCAGTAATCAGCGAGATTGTCGATACGACCTTGCGTAAGTACACCGCACAGCTACGCGCTGATCTCCGTGAGGACATGCAGCTCGACATCCTCGAAGCCATGAAGACGATGATGCGTAACAGCGATAACCGGCTGGCAAGCCTCATCGTGCGTGCTGTGCGCGACGCCGGTATCGTTCGCCGTCTGCTCTATGCGCTGGTGGCAAAATCCTTTGGTCCGGAATTTGCACGGGACGCCTACGAGAACGCGCAGGTGAAAGCCGGTCAAGAACTCGCGGCACGTACCACCACAAAGAAGGAGGCTGAATAATGGACGAGTTTGCTATGGATGCCTCCGTGACCTACCAAGACCTGGAGCCGATGATCGAGGCAGAGGTCGACGATCCGCTGCCTGAAGGGCTGGTCGAACCGCAGTGGCTGGAGTTGCCTGAGCTTGACCAGAGCTGGCTGGAGTTGTCAGAATTGGAGCAAAGTTGGCTCGACCTTCCAGAGCTTGAGCAGGACTGGCTGCAAGCGATTGACCAGGGAGAACCGACGATCACGCCTGACATGCCTGACCTGGAACACGACGTTGACCTGGAGCATTAAGCCATGATCGCCAGAGGCAGATACATCAGAGGGGGAGCGGCGAACCGTGCGTCCGCCACTTCCCACCTGAACGCCCATTTGAAATACCTGGAACACCGCAGTCGCGATGAGCAGGAAAGCCGGGAAGATCGCTCGATCTTCTCCAGGGATGATGACCAGGTAGCCCGCAGGGAGGCGGTGGACGACGTGATGGCGCACACCAGCTCGAGCGTTAGCTATCATAAAATCGTCTTGTCCCCGGGAGAAGATGAGCCTATACAGGACTGGCGCGCATGGACGCGGGAGGTGATGGCCGACCTGGAGGAACAGCAAGGCAAGGACCTGCACTGGTACGCCGTTCACCATAGCAACACGGAGCACGAGCATGTTCATGTGGTCGTGGCAGGAGCGGGAGAAGACCGGGAAACAGGCCAGGAGGAAGCGGTAAAGCTCTACCCGGAGGATTATGCCCACGTGCGTGAATCAGGCCATGACCACAGCGAGCACGATTTTTATTACCACCTTTCACAAGAACTGCAAGAATTAGACAGACAAGATGAACTTGGACAGGACCTCGTAGCGCGTGACCCGGAACACGATTTAAGTAGTGAACCATTCCAGGCTATTGACCTTGAACAAGGAGATCATGATCTATGAGATGGACAAGATTTGCCGTGGGCTTGCTTGCCACGGGACTGCTGGCCTACTCCCTCTTCGCTGTCTACCCGTTTGTCTTGCCTTTGCTGCTCCAGCATCCGCGCGGATGGCTGGTGAGGCTCGCCTCTGATATCCTTCAGACGAAAACCGCCACCTCGGAAGTCTATCCCTACGTCGTTTTAGGCGTCGGCGGTGCTATCTACCTGCTCATGGTGCTTGACCTCAAGCTGCGCCCGAGTACGGTATACGGTTCGGCCCATTTTGCCAACTGGCGTGAATCGCGCCTGTTCGTAGTTCCCTCGTGGATGTGGCGGGGCCTCTGCTTCCTGTTTGGCATCGTTCTCTGGATGATTGCCAAAGGGTTGCGCCTGCTGCTGTCTGTACTCTTCGCCGCTATGCATGTGCATCCACAAGCGGGACCTTCTTCTGTGAGAAATGCGACACCTCCCTCGCGTTTCGTGATTGGCCGCTACCACTGGCGCACGATTGCCCTCTCCGAGCAGCGGCAGGAGGAGCATCTCCTCCTCCTGGGCCCCAATGGCTCTGGCAAAAGCTCACTGTTTCTCATTCGCAATTTGTTACGCGAGAGGGGCAGCCGCAGCCTGTTCATCGCGGACCTGAAAAACGAACTGTTTCAAGTGACTGCCGGAGCCGTGGCGCGCTACCACCAAGTCTGGCGCTTTGCCCCGACCCAGCCGGATCGCAGTCACGGCTACAACCCGCTGGCCCACGTCAAAAATGTCACGGATGCCGAACTCCTGGCGAGGTGCTGGGTCGGCAATACTGGCAAGAGCCAGGACCCCTACTGGGACGAAAGCGCCGAGCTGCTCATTACCGCCATCATCACCCACCTGCGCAAAGTTGAGCCACTCGCTCCCTTCGCACGGGTCTGTGAGCTGATTACCACCCCGTCGTTTGCGCAATTGGAAAGCCTGCTCAGTACCAGTCCCTCTTCCGTCACCCGCACCAAAGGCGCGCTCTTCTTAGAGTACATGAAACGCAACGAGCGCCTGGTCGGCAGTATTATGACGACCATCATCAACCGCTTTCAATTGTTTGATTGTGAGGGCATGACCGAGGTGACCGCCACCAACGAGATCGACTTTGAGGCCATGATTGGCGATCCGACCGCACTCTACCTGTCCATTCCCCTAAGCGAGACGAAGCTCTATCAGCCCTTACTGGCCTGCTTTACGCTGCAGATGTTCCGCGCCTTCGAACAACGCGGGGTGCTACCGCCTGGGATCGGCTGCTACCTGGACGAGTTTGGCAATTTGGGGTATATTCCTGATTTTGAGCGGCACATCAGCACGGTGCGCTACCTGCACGTCGCCATCATTATGGCGGTCCAGAGCAGGTCGCAATTAGTGCAGATCTATGGAGAGCACGCCGCGCAGACAATCATAAAGAATGCCAACGTGCATCTCGTCCTGCCCGGCGTCGGCCTGGACGAGGCGAAATACTACTCCGAAAGCATCGGAGATCAGACAGTACGGACAGAGGCGCAGACGACGAGTGAAGCGGACGGCGGGACACGCACCTCGTGGGCGCAGGGCGAAACACGTCGACGCCTGCTCACGCCGGATGAGATCAGAACCTTGCAGAAGGGGAAGGTGCTGCTGTTCCCACTGGCTTCGGCGCCCATGATTGTACAGGCCAGGCCCTACTATAAGGATCGCAAGATTGCCCGCCTGGCGAACCTGCCCTATCACCTGGTCCATCAGCGCCAGGCCCCTCCTGTAGCGTCGAATGCCTCAGCGGGGCAGCCGAACGCTCCAACGCAGGACCAGCCAATCATTGTTGATGCTGACCAGGACGACAAGCAGGGCAATGATCAGTTCTTCCTTAATGAGTAGAGAAGACAGCATAGAAACAAAGAGGAAGGGCGGTTCATGATACCACGCTTCCTCTTTGGCTTCGTCGGTATCAACCTCCACCTTCGCAGGTTATTAAATACTTGTTTTACGATTCATCGTCATCGTCTTTCTCTTCTCCCAGCCGACTCCCGTATTTTTCAAATAATGCTCGTAGTTCATTGAGCTCGACAAGCCGTACTCGTGCATCTAATGGATTTTCCCTTGTCTGGATCACCCCTCTACTGGCTAAGCGAGATATTTTATTGCGCTTCACCTTCAAGCGGTCGGCAGCTTCTGTCATAGTCACCCATTCTTCGCTCATATTACTAACCCTCTTATTGCCTGGGCCATTTTTCTGATTGTACCAGATTTGTCCATTTTTGCACAAGTACGTATCGTTACGTCTTGACACGAATAGAAATATCAAGGTACAATACAGTATGGCCTGAAATTACTGTTGCGAGTAAATTATATCAGGTCATAACGAGCTTGTACACTGGCTGAATACCAGGTACAAGCCCTTGTACGAGCAGCACAGGCAGAAGGTGAAAGGAGGTAGCGCAAAAGAGGCAATCAAGAAGCTGGACCGCCGTGAGCAAGACGGCGACCAGCCAGACGGGAACCGCCCGATCTGTGTCAGTGCAGTCGTTCCCATGAGATTCAACCTCATGGCAGACCTCAACGTCAAGAATGCGAGGTTCTATGAGAAATCAGCAACTGCCATCTACTCAACGACCGATAGAGGAAGGCGAGTACGACGACGTTTGGCCAACTCGCCTGCCTACCAGTACAAGGCGTTACACACCTGTGCCTACACAACAGGGAGTCACGAGGCAAGGGACACGTAAGCGAGTGGTTAACGTGTACGAGCTGCCGCCGAACATTCCACCGCGCCGCAGCAGAACAGCGACAGAGGACTATGCAGCCCCTGCGCTCCCACCAGGCCAGCATTCCGAACCAGCGCGTCTTCACCTCCATTGGATGTTCCTGATAGGGGTGGGCATGATCGTCATGCTTGCGCTGTGGGTGCTAGGAAATCTCGCGGTGAACTGGTGGAATGTGACCCAGGATGATTGGCATTACGGGCGCCCGCGCACCTTCCAAATTGACGCGGTGGTCGGGCATAACGATAGTCCGGCCATTCCGAGCCATTTCATCGCCCTGAACCTCAACCGCCATATCATCATCATCGAGTTTCCAGGTGGCGACGCCACCAAGGCCAAAGACTATATAGGGCCAACCCTGTTAGGAGATGGGCAGGATTTAACCCCTGTAACGCTCAGTTTCAAGGATGTAAACGGAGACGGCAAGCCAGATATGTTGATCCATATCCAGGATCAAACGATTGTATTTCTCAACGATGGGAGTCAGTTCCGCCCATTGAAACCAGGAGAACACGTCACCTTGTAGCACCTAGATGGAAACCGTCGGGGGAAGCGCACATCCCCCGCGATACATGGAGGAAGCAGCAATGGACGAGCAGGTACAGCAGCAGATCAAAGAGCTACTTGAGCACCTGGATGCGCAAACCAATACGACGGTGCCACCGATTGACGAGCAGCAGCAGGGAACTGAAGTGATTGATGTATTCATTGTTCGTCGCCAGATGGAGGAACCAGAGCCTCACATGGTCGAGAGTACACTCGCCGATACTTCTGATGAACAGGAGACCCAGGCAGCGCCCACAGAGCAAGAGACTGCTGAGCCACCTGCATCACTTCCGCTCAAGCCGCGCCGACGCATGATCTCGTTTTTCATCGGCGCGCTCTGTCTTCTCCTTGCAGTTGCATTGGGTGGCGTGACTCTCCTTATCACTTTCGCTCCATCGGCAACCGTGACAATTACCCCGACCTCAAAGCAGATCGCCGCGACCAGCAGGGTGACGATCGTCTCAAGCAATGCGAACGTGGCACAGCAGCAAATACCCGGCAGACTACTTGAGACGATCACACTCAGCCAGGCGAAAACAGTACCAGCAACGGGAACGGGTCATCAACAGGCGCAAGCAGCACAAGGATTCATCACCTTCTACAACGCCTTGCCCGCCCCTCAGACGATACCGGCAGGGGAACTGCTCAAAGGAGCAGACGGGGTAGAGGTGGTGACTCTTCAAGATGCAGTGATCCCCGCCGGAACTCTGGCAACCAATGGACAGGTCACTGTAACTGCCCAAGCAGTGAATGTCGGACCGCAAGGGAACATTGCCGCAGGAGACATCTACGGGAAATGCTGCCGTGACGATGTGTTTGTGAGCAATGGCCCGTTTCGTGGGGGTCAGAACGCCCGATCGTACCAGATGGTCACCCAGCAGGATATCAATAGCGTAGTATTGACTCTTAAGACGAGCTTAGATCAGAGTGTGCAAGCCGCCTTGAGTCAGCAAGTCCAGCCCGATGAAACCTTAGTCACTCCCGTTCCCTGTCGCTCTCGCGTGACCCCCGATCATCAAGCAGGAAGCGAGGCAACGCAGATCAGTGTCACGGTCAGCGAAACCTGTACAGGCCAAGTCTACACGACCAGCGCCCTGCACACTCTGCTCATGCAAATGGTCATCCAGCAGGCAGCAAAGCGGTTAGGGAAGAGCTACGACATGGTAGGCGATCTGCAGACGAGCATTACTCAGGCAGCGATAAACATCCGCCAGGGGACCGTAACCCTTCAGGTGAAGGCCATCAGTACCTGGGTATACCGGTTTAGTCAAGCGCAACAGCAACAACTCAAGCTCATTGTCAGAGGCAAGAGCAAAAGCGAGGCGACGGCCCTGTTGCTGCGCATGCCAGGGGTGCAAACAGTTTCGCTCTCCATCAAGAACGGGACTCTCATCCCAACGAACGTACAGCAGATCCATCTGGTCTTTGTCGAGACCTTGTAAGGGCAGAGAGGGAATGAAAGCGAATTCAGATAGAGACCCTGGAGGGTTGACCCTCAAAAAGAGCAGAGTCTATTCATTTTTGAGGAAGTGCATAAGAAAATGCAAACAGGGAGAGGAGCTAGATAAAGTACATGCGTTGTATGTACAACATCGCTCATGTCCCTTAACAAGAGCGATACATGTATGTATACAGCATATATAGAATATATACATTAAATTCGAATTTCATGTACACTTCTGCTACAATGATGACCAGTAAGTTGGCCGTCATTCATTAGAGCAGGAGTAACGAGCGATGTTACCATCTGTCTATCACAGGCAAGCGTGCAGATTGTTCTGCCGCATGTTACAGAGACTAGAAGAAAGGGACAGCAGAAGTGACAAGAGTCATAGCACCGCAGCCGCCACAGGAGCCAGAGAAAACGAACTCCTGGAAGCAGCAACTGGATACCAAGCGCCATGTAATCGTCTACCCCCGCGTTTCGACACCAGAACAGATGAAGAACGTGAGCGCCGAGATGCAGCAGGATAAAACATTCGTGCTCAAGTACGGGTGGCCCGATGAACTTATCATTATGGATACGTCCGACCTGGGGCTATCTGGGCAACTCAGGATGGAAGACCGGCCAGCGTTCAACAGGTCGCTCAGGCTTATCGCCGAGGGAACGGCAAAAACGGTGGTTGCTGCCAGGGTTGACAGGCTATTCCGTGATCGCTGGGGCAAGGAGTACGCCAAGTTCATGGAAATTTGCTATACGTACAGCGTAAAGGTCGTAACCCTCACCGTTGATCGCAGGGCGATCGACTTCGTGTACGATTTCTCTATCTCCTCGCATGTAGACCAGTTCAGGCGAGAGTGCGAAGCCGCATGGAAGTATATCGAAAGACACATCTACATGATGGCTGAAGCCAAAAACGAGCTGGGGAGAAGGGGGCTCTGGTTCGGGGCGAACATGCCAACCGGCTACATACCCGATCGACGTGAAGAGATAGATGGCAGGGAGAATCCCGACTTCCGGAAGATCTTTCCTTACTGGCCTCACGGTGAGAAGATAGACTGGTTGTACGACAAATTCATGGAGATGGCAGGCAACGTGGCAGGGATGTGCCGGGAAGTTGCGAGACTGCCTTACCTTTTTCCGCCATTTGAAGAGCACATAGACAAGGAAATAGTGAACAGGTGCCCGCTCACAAAGGTACTGGACGAGGAGGGAAAGCTCATAGGGTATACAATCGGCTCAGAGAAGGGCTTACGCGACATGCTCGCCAACCCCGTGTACGCCGGCATGTGGGTACACAAGGGGGTGTTAATCAGCAGCGACAACCACGAGGCGATCGTGGAACTGGGTAAGTTCCTCTATGCGTTCAACCGTTTGTCGCCCACCAACCTCGACGGGACACCAAACGAGGAGTACCTCGAGAGGTGCAAGAAGTACGTGAAGAAACACCGCTCAGACCAGCCCGCACTGCTGAGAAACTGCGTCTTCGCTAAGGACGACCGCTATCGCGTGCGCGTGAAGGATGTCCCCCGACACGGGAGCCAGGCAGGTAGCCCTGCCCGGCCGTTTTATTCATTCGTCTTGAAGAGCATGTCAGGCGAGTCGAGGAAGTACATGCTGCCGGCAGAGGACGTGGATAGCTTCTTCCTGGATGTTCTTAGAGAGCGGCTGCTGGAGAGTGACGATTTCGAGCAGTTTCTTGAGGAGGAAGAAGCTGTACAGACCTCACGGGCGCAATTACTGAAAGACATAGACGAGCAGGTCCAGGCCGTCGGCTCGCTCATGCGTAAGATCGAACAACAAGTCACATCGGGACTGCTCACAAACCCGCGTCTGCTCCAGAAGGCCGACGAAGAGTACAACGGGCTGGAGGAAGAGCTACAACGGCTACAAGCCCGCAGGAAAGAGGTCGCTACCACCAGGACCCACGCGCAAAAACGGCGCACCTACAAGCAGCTCATGTTCGATGCCGGTGAGTGCTGGGACGAGGTTGTACCGCCCGAAGAGTACCCCGTCATGGTCGACGCCTTCGTGGAGAAAGTGGTGCTTGACAACATTGCCCCGCGCTTCTACACTATGACCATATACTGGCGCGACCCTGCTTGGGGTATCGACGAGTTGGTGTGCTTCCGTTCGGGCAACCCCTCCATAAGCTGGACAGCGGAGGAAGACGAACTGCTGGGGGAGCACTACCCGACGGCGACGCCGCAGGCCCTCCTGAAGATGTTCCCGCACAGGAGCCCCTACGGTATCAAGCACCGCGCGGTACGCCTGGGCCTCGAGACGGAGAAGCCGAAGCCGTGGGGCAGGATGCTCGGCTTCTCGTTCAGCCTGCAGGACTACGAGATCATGGAACGCTATGGATTAACGGAGGATGACTTACGCGACGAAGCAGGTGCCAAATTGATAAGTACGGCAAGGTCTGGGAAGAGGCCACCGGCATGACCATCCGCGATGGCTATGGGCAGACCGAGACCGTGCTGCTGTGCGCCAACTTCCCGCCCCTGCCTGTCAAGCCCGGCTCGATGGGCAAACCCTCCCCCGGCTTCGACGTCGAAGTCATCGACCACGAGGGCAACCCGCTGCCGCCTAACAAAGAGGGCGATATAGCAGTGCGCGTGAAGCCAGAGCGCCCGACATGGATGTTCAAAGAGTACTGGCGCAATCCTGAGGCCACCAACGCCTGCATTCGCGGCGACTGGTATATCACCGGCGACCGCGCCTACAAGGACGAAGACGGCTACTTCTGGTTCGTGGGCCGCGCCGATGATGTCATCATCAGCGCGGGCTATCGCATCGGCCCCTTCGAGGTCGAAAGCGCCCTCAAGGAGCACCCCGCAGTAGCCGAGTCCGCAGTGGTTGCCAGTCCAGATGAAATGCGAGGCGAAATTGTCAAAGCCTTCGTCATCCTTGCCCCCGGCTACACCCCCTCGCCCGAACTCGCCAGCGCACTGCAAGAGCACGTCAAAAAAGTCACCGCCCCCTACAAATACCCCCGCGAAATCGAATTCGTTGGCAGCCTGCCCAAAACGATCTCAGGCAAGATTCGCAGGGTGGAACTGCGCGAACGCGAGCGAGCAAGAAAACAGGGAAAACAATAAAATTTTAGATTTCTGTTTCGAGTAGAACCAGGAAGGAAGAGCGCTGCTTGTGTACGCTCTTCCTTCTTTCTATCCATCAGAAAATCTTATTTGGCGAAAAAAGTTTTGACTCTCTTAACATGGATCACGTGACGTAGCTCATCGGTGCTCACCGGGAAGAGGTAGACCTGCTGGTAGAGATGCCAGAAGATCAACGCGCAGTATTAAAGGCACAATGAGCAGAATCGCTCTCGCTCTTGGGAATGGATGCTTTGAAACATAGACGCGAGCTAGAGAATAGATCTCCTACTTTTTATCCCATAGCAAATTCTGATCGCTTGCACCGGGTAGTCTTCCTACAGATGGCACTCTGCCGTGCAAGATATAATAAGGGAGATATGATTGAAATTTTTTACATCACACGACAAAGGACATCATCTTGTATCTCAACGTCTTCTTTACGCCTGCTGATATCGCGCCGGTCGCGGACGAACTGAGCGCGCGCGATGTGTTTATTGTGATCGATGTTATCCGCGCCACTACAACAATTGCCACTGTGCTGGGACAGGGGGCGGAGCGCGTGCTGGTCGCGCCGACTATCGAGCGGGCGCGAGCGGCGGCAGCGAAAATACCGGGCAGCCTGCTGTGTGGAGAGCGCAATGTGCGGCCCGTGGCGGGCTTTGATTATGGCAACTCGCCCAGCCAGTTTGCGCAGCTTGATCTCAGCGGGCGAACGATGATTCTCACCACGACCAACGGCACACGCGCCTTCTATGCCTGCCCGCCGGAAGCGGCGCGACTGGCGGGCAGCCTCTACAACGCGCATGCCGTGACGGAACGCGCCCTGGAACTTGCCCGCGAGCGCGGGGGCGACATCCACCTCGTCTGCTCTGGCGAGCTTGGCTACTTTGCGCTGGACGACGCCGTCTGCGCTGGTGGCCTTGTGCTTGAAATGCTGCACCAGCAGCCGCATATTCCCATGCTCGAAAGCGCAGACGCCGCTATCACGCTCTTTCGCGCCTACGAGCCGCCCATTATCCTTACACGCTGCAACTCCGCCAGAAGCGTTATCGAGGCCGGTCTCAGCGCCGACACTGATTTCTGCATGCAGATCAGCAAAAGTGGCATCGTTCCCGTGGTCACCGGAGTGGACGAGACGACGAACCTGCTTGAGCTGGTGAGGGGATAGACTATACCGTCACTACCAGCTTGCCGAAGTTGCGGTTCTCACCCATCTCGGTGTGCGCCTGGGCGATCCGCTCAAGCGGGTAGACCTTTTCGATGATGGGCTTGATCGTGCCGTTTGCCAGCAGGGGCAGCACGTGGGCGGCGAAGCGGCGCGTGACCGCCATCTTCTCCTCCAATGTGCGCGTGCGTAGCGTCACCCCTTTGAGCGTGGCGCGTTTGCCCATCAGCATGCCGATGTTGAGGTTGGCCTGCGCGCCACCCATAGTGGCAAGGTAGACGATGCGGCCCCATGTAGCCAGCACCTCCAGGTTCTGTTGCAGGTAGGTTGCGCCCACGAAATCGAGTACGACATTGACGCCCGCGCCATGCGTCAGGCTCCGCACCTCGGCGGCGAAGTTCTGGTCGGAAAGGCCCACATCGAGACCCAGCGGCTTCGCGCGTTCCAGTTTCTGAGGCGTGCGCGAGGTGCCGTAGACGGTTGCGCCCGTCGCGCGCGCAAGCTGGATGGCGGCTGTACCGACACCACTGCCAGCGGCGTGAATCAGTACCGTCTCGCCCATCTGGAGATTGGCCTGCGTAAAGAGCGCATCGTGAGCGGTCATGAAGACCTCTGGAACGCCCGCGGCCTGCACAAAATCCAGGTTCTCAGGGATCTCGACCAGCATGCCCTCCGGTGCCAGCACATACTCAGCCTGCGCTCCCCCACCGACAAGACCCATCACGCGCTGGCCCGGCTCCCACTGCCGCACCAGCGGCCCCACCGCCTCCACAACACCCGCAAATTCCAGCCCTGGTATATTGCTCGGCGCTCCCGGCGGCGCGGGATAGCCCCCCGCTCGCTGCAACAGATCGGCCCGGTTGATGCCCGCCGCATGCACCCGCACGCGCACAAGATCACCCTCCGACTCCGGCTCCGGCACCTCCTGTACCTCCAACACCTCCGGCCCGCCCGGTCTCGTAATCACCACTGCTCGCATAGATACACATGCCTCCTGTTTCTAATCTGGAAATAGCTTGATGTTTATATCATTGCACCGACGCAAGGAATGCCGCAAGAAACCTTTCGGACAGGGCCTGCTGAAGCAGATGCCCCGCGCTTGCCCGCCCGGTGCGGATCCGCAGGCCAGTGGAAAGCGAACACAGGGGAGGATACCATCAGCCACCTGCGCGCTTCACTTTGTAACCGAGTTCACTCAGCCGGGCCATTACCTTCTCGCAGTGGTCGCCCTGGATTTCTATGTTCCCTTCCTTGACAGTGCCGCCGGAGCCGCACAGCTTCTTGAGCTGCTGTGCCAGCGCACTCAGTTCTGCCTCGCTTCCCATCACCCCGTTGATCACGGTGACGGTTTTCCCGCCGCGTCCTTTGCGGTCGCGCACCACGCGCACAATACCATCACTTTTTTTGCCCGCTCCTGTGGCGGGCGTCTCGCAGCGACAGCGTTTGTAGGGCTGCCCGCAGGTGGGGCAGGTATCGACTCTTCCTGTATCGGTTGAATAAACCAGGCGATCTGGCATAGTCTCTCCCCTTACGTATCACCACATCTTGTCCAGGAAAAATTGTATCACGACAGAAAAGTGGAATCCATTTGTCCCTCCGGTTATACTGTAATATGGAAACTCAAAAATAAGAGGATAGTTCGTGATGCGTGGGGAAAGTGGGATGTTGGTGCTGGCGGGAACAAGGATGGGGCGCTATCGGCTCTCACGCTCCCTGGGAAAAGGTGGCACGGCAGAAGTTTTTCTGGCCTATGATGAGCAGATGCGCCGGACAGTCGCGGTGAAGGTAGTGGACAGCAGGGAGTTTGACCTTTTACGGCGTTTCCTGCGCGAAGTGGAAACGATTGGCTCCCTCACACACGAGCACATTTTGCCGGTCTTCGATTATGGCGAGCAGGGCGAGTGGCGCTACCTCGTCATGCAGTACGTGGAAGGGGGTACGCTGCGCGAGCGCTTGCAGAATGGGCCGCTCGCGCTCGCAGAAACCAATGCCATCCTGCAACAGATTGCCAGCGCCTTGCAGTTCGCGCACGCGCGCGGCATCATTCACCGCGACATCAAACCCTCCAATATCCTCCTGCGCGGCAACTATGTCTACCTCGCCGATTTTGGCCTGGCCCGTTCGCTGGATATCGCCAGCAGCCTGACCAAAACCGGCAGCATCCTCGGAACGCCCGAATATATAGCCCCCGAACTGGCGAACGGGGAGGCCACGGCCAGCGTCGATATCTACGCGCTGGGCATCGTGCTCTACCAGATGCTGACCGGACGCGTCCCCTTTAGCGGCAACAGCGTGCTGGCAATCTACTGGAAACACTTGCAGGAAGCCCCTGTCCCGCCTTCTCTACTCAACCCCACGCTTCCCGCTTCGGTTGATGCAGTTGTGCTGCGCGCGCTGGCAAAGGACCCGCGCCAGCGTTTCCAGACTGCAGGCCAACTGGCGGAAGCCTTTGCGCTGGCCCTTGATAGCCACCGGCAATCGCGTACCTTTGTCGATAGAGATGCACAGAAATTAGCATTGCCCTTGTGCCGCCTGCGCCCCCGTAACGGCTTCACGCTCATTCTCGCGCTAGCCCTGCTCTTCCTCCTGGCAACCTCCCTCTCATTCACCTTCCTCACCGCCGATAGCCCACGACCACAGCCCGTGCTGGTGCGGGAATTTTACCCCGCCTCGCTGCCTACCGGCACACCTCAAAAACGCACAACACCAACAGCGCCGCCAACAAAAATCACCCACACAACCATCTCGCCGCGTCCCTCGCCTCCTCCTCCTGCAAAGCCGACGCCAAAACCCACTCCCAGGCCACCTGACCAGTGGCACAGGCATCGGCGTTGGAAGAACGAAGTGTCTTAATCTCGAATGACACGTCTGGATGAGTTTTAACTGTATGTTAACTTGCCTTGCTTCCTCGCTCATGGTATTCTGTGCTTAGAATACTTGTTCATGCTTAATATCAAAACCGGTTAGTTACTACACATTCGGTTGAGCGTCTCAGAGCGGTTATGCTCCCTGGATGGATAGTGTCCATCCGGATTTGATATAAGTCATATCAGGAGTGTGCTCTTGTCGTTCCCTACAACGCAGACACAATCTCATCTACTCGCCGCTCAGGATGAGTGGTTGTTTGGTTGGGACCAGATGCCGGGGATTGTCTCGGTCTGGGCCAATCGAGCCGGGTTAGCCGTCATCTGGCAACGGGAGAAGGGAAGCGAACGAGTGGTGCGCGTGACGGAGCGTTTCCGTCCCTGGCTCTTTACCACCACGCTGGCCGACCTTGCCCATGTCGGCTCCGCGCTGGTTTCCGCCACGGCAACGGGCGCGGACAACGCCCGGGTTAGCTATCGCGAGCTGGATGGCGCGGAGGGGTCGTTTCGCTACCTGCTCTCGACCCGCGATGGACGCTGGCTTGAGCGGGCGCTGCTGACAGGAGCTTCTCGTCGCCTGGGCAGGCAGATCACCAATCTGAGTGACCTGCCGGAAGAGTATTACCGCGTCGGCCCCGTTGAACAATACCTGATGCGGACCGGGCGAGTCTATTTTAAAGGACTCGCGTTTGAAGATTTGCACCGCCTGCAATTCGACCTGGAAACGACCGCGCTCGACCCCCATCGCGGGCGCATCTTCCTGGTGGCCGTGCGCGATAACCGTGGTCTCGCCACCACGCTTGAGGCCCCTCATCCCGAAGACGAAGCCGACCTGATCGCCGATCTCTGTACTCTGATCCGCCTGCGCGACCCCGATGTCATCGAGAACCACAACCTCTTTGGCTTCGACCTGCCCTTCTTAGAGCAGCGTGCCGCCGTCCATAACATAGCGCTGGAACTGGGACGCGAGGGCGCGCCGCGGATGCTGGAGCGCCGCGAGGAGATGCTGGCTATCGGGCCGGAGGCGCGCAAGCGCGTGCGCTACAGCCTCGCCGGACGTGAACTGATCGACACGCTGGACGCCGTGCGCCGCCATGACTTCGTCGTGCGCGACATACCCGGCTATGGACTCAAAGAGGTGGCGCGCTACTTCGGCATGGCCTCACCCGACCGCGTCTACCTGGAAGGCGCGGCCATCTTCGAGACTTTTCGCCGCGACCCCGCGCAGGTACGCCACTATGCCCTCGACGACGTGGCGGAGGTCGATGGCCTCTCGCGCCGTCTGCTGGGCGCGCCCTTCGCCCTCGCGAGCATGGCTCCACGCCGCTACGAACGCCTCGCCTCGGCAGGCCCTGCTATGGGCATCCTCGAACCCATGCTCGTGCGCGCCTATCTACGAGCAGGCACGGCTCTGCCACAACAGGCGACAGACCAGCCATCCAGCCATCCCCCCCATGAAGGCGGGGCTGTTTTTCTCTTCGCCAGCGGCGTAGCCGAGCACGTCGTAAAAGCCGACGTGGCTTCCCTCTATCCTTCGCTGATGCGCACCTTCCGTATCGGACCAGCATGCGACCGTCTCGGCGTCTTGCTGGGCATTCTCGACCGCCTGACCGATTTGCGCCTGTCGCATAAAGCCGCCGCCAGAAGTGCCGCTCCCGGCTCGCTGGAAGCCAATATGCACGACGCCACGCAGGCCGCCATGAAAATCCTCATCAACGCGGCCTACGGTTATATGGGAGCAGGCGCGATGGCCCTCTTCGCCGATATCGACGCGGCTGACGAGGTTACAAAACGCGGGCGCGCGGTGCTGTCACAGGTGCTTGACGCGCTGCGCGAACGCGGCATGGCCCTGATCGAGGCCGATACCGACGGCGTGTATTTCGCCGTGCCAACCGATTGGAGCGAGGAGCAGGAGCGGGCGCTGGTGGCGGAGATCGGCGCGCTCCTGCCAGAGGGCATCCGCCTGGAATACGAGGGCCGCTACCGCGCCATGTTCAGCCACGAGGTCAAGAACTACGCCTTGTTGACCTATAGTGATCGCCTGATCGTGCATGGCGTCGCCCTGCGTTCGAGCCGGGCCGAGCCGTTCGGCGAGCGTTTCCTGCGTCAGGCGCTCTCCTGCGTCATGACCAACGACATTCCCGGTCTGCGCCAGCGCTACCTCGACATGGTGACCGCGCTGCGCAAGCGCGAACTCTCCCTCTCGGAACTGGCAACGCGCGTGCGCCTCTCCAAAACGCCTGCCGTCTACCTGGCCGCCCGCGCCACTCATCCGGAACCGCAATACGAAGCCCTGCTCACCGCCGGGCGCACGCGCTGGTACCCGGGCGAGCGTGTCCGCTTCTATCGCGCTCGCGGCGGCACTTACGTCTGGCTCCCCGACGAAAGCGAGGAAGCCTCTCTCCACACCACCTGGGAAACTCTCGCTCAGCAACACACACCGCGTGAGAAACATGATAGGCAAGAGGGGAGGCGAGAAAAAAAGGAACAGAGAGACTACGACGTGGAACACTACCTGCAAGTCCTCGTCACCTCCTACGCGGCCCGCCTGCGCAAAGCCTTCGCCCCCGAAGACTTCGCGCAGCTTTTCCGCCTCGACGGCCAGTCCGGTCTCTTCGACCGCCCCGTCGCAAGCATCGAGCCTCTGTGGATTCGCTGTTCATGAAACAGGCAAGGCAAAGCTGAAAGTGGCCCCCTCGTCTGGTTTACTGTTGACCCAGATGCGCCCCTGGTGGCGCTTGATGATCTCTGTTGCGATGTAGAGGCCGATGCCGAGGCCAGGAAATGTTCTCATATCCCCATCGGCTACCTGATAAAAACGCTCGAAAATCTTCTCGTGATGTGGCTCCGCGATACCGATGCCGAAATCCTGTACGCTCACAATGGCTTCGTGGTCACGCTGCTCAAGCCGAATGATGACCCTGTTGGCGTCGGGCGAGTATTTGATGGCGTTGGTCAGCAGGTTAATAAGCACCTGCCCGATACGGTCTCTGTCTGCGTACACATGCGCCCGTGTCTCTCCCTCGATGAGCAGTTGGTGCGTCTGTGTCGTTGCCTGCACATTTTCCACCACCTCACGCATGTGCGCATCAAGGTTGAAAAGCTCCTGGCGATAGACTATCTGCCCCGTTTGCATACGTGAAATGTCCAGCAGATCGTTGATGAGCTTGGTCAGCCTGGTAAGCTGCCCATCCATGCGTGTAAGGAATTGTAGAGATTGTTCATCGTCGCGCTGCTGGAAGCGCCGCCGCAGGAGTTGCGTAAAGCCCTTGATGCTGGTGACAGGCGTCTTCAGTTCGTGGCTGACCATACTCAGAAACTCATCTTTGCGCTGCTCCGCCCGCTTTCGTTCTGTCACATCCAGCGTCAGCCCATCGAAACGCCTGGGTGTGCCATCCAGGTCGTAGAAGGCGCGCCCGATGGCGTGTATCCAGCGCACGCGTCCATCGGCTGGCGAAATAGTACGATACTCAATATCATAGATACTGTGTTTTTCTATTGATTGTTCAATGGCCTGCCGCGTGCGCTCGCGGTCGTCAGGGTGAAGCAGTTCGTAAAACAGGTTGATATCGACTTCGGCATCGGCTGGCAGTCCAAAATGCCCTTTGACTTTCTCATTCCAGATCAGCTTATCGAAGGGCAGATCACAATACCATAATCCTGCTTCGCTGGCCTGGATAGCGAGTTCAAGCCGGTGACGACTCAACTGTAATGCTTCCTCGGATCGCTTTCTCTCACTGATATCGCGAAAACTACCGACAATGGCCTGCACCTCTGGATCGTGCAGCAAATTGGTCGCAGTTCCCTCAAACCAGCCCCAGGAACCATCCTTGCAGCGCATGCGATATTCTGCACTGAAGCTCCGGCCCGGAGCTTGCATGATATTCGCAAAAAGCTGCTTCGCAACAGGAATATCATCAGGGTGCAGAAGCAGCAGCGGCAGACTTCCCAGGTATTCCGCAGGGTCATAGCCTGTGACGCGCGTAATGGAAGGGCTGACATAGGTTGGAATCCCTTCAGCGTTCAGCAAAACAATAACGTCGGAGCTATTTTCAATGAGGGCGCGAAACACCCGTTCGTTTGGTTGGAGCATACCACTTTCATGGAAAACATTGATATCAGCTTCTGTCGACATGCAGGCTTCATCCCTTTCCCAGGCAAAGTCCCTGAGCGTTATCTGCTCACCCGCT
The DNA here is from genome assembly GCA_035294125.1 of Ktedonobacteraceae bacterium. Classification (GTDB taxonomy): domain Bacteria; phylum Chloroflexota; class Ktedonobacteria; order Ktedonobacterales; family Ktedonobacteraceae; genus CADDYT01. Next base: position 142,109 of record DATGLM010000019.1, read on the forward strand.
CTTTGCGTACTATAGCATCTTCAGGCACTTCACACAACCTGAGCCATATCAGGTGAGACTTCTATCATATACACCTGCGTGTTAAGACTATGCCATAAAAAGGGTCACTCACAAGTCATTCCGCGTTACCCTCAGAATGACTTGTGAGGTAAGGTTGCCCATAAAGCATAAAGAACGCGTTCTTTCGTTCTTTATGCTTTATGGGCAACTTTATAATCCTCTTGCAACGCCTTGACGACCTGTTGAGCCAGTTCTTCGGGGGTGTGTTTTGAGGTATCCACCAGGAGATCGTAAAATTCGGGCGCACGATAATCGTCAACGCCGTAGATGCGTTTGAACTTCTCCACATCCCGGCTGTCACGATATTCAATATCGGCCACCGCCCGCGCCTGATCTACATGCTCGCGTCTCATATAACGCTCAGCGCGCACATCTAGAGGGGCATAGCAATAAACTTTTAATACATCGTCCAGCCCATGCGCGAGCCAACCTGAGAGACGTCCCTCAACGACAATGTTCGACTCCTCTTTGAGCAGTTCGCGCTGCGAGTTGTCGAAGGCTTTGTGAACCTCATCGGGCAAGATACTTACCTGTTGAATGGACATTCCACGTGCTGCACTGAAATCGCGGAAACGCTGGCCCGTATTGACTCGCTTCCAGCCCGGAAGCAAGGCGATCACGGCATCGGCGAGCGAGCTTTTGCCGGTGGCAACCTCGCCGGAAATGGTTATGGCTCGAATCGTCAATTGTCTTGCACCTCTCTGAAATGGGGGATAGGGACGTATATATTTACCTGTATTATATACTATCAATCCAATTCTCACCAACCCGAACTTCTCTGTCAGAAAAACTCTCTCGGGCTTGCCATTCTTCGCCGCGTTCAGAATGACGTGGGCTGGCTGCTCTTAGATGGGGCGACGCAAGGTAGCGCGCACTATGCGAATTTCGCCATAGGAATAGGCATCGCCCAGGAACTCTTTGACGGGCTTGAGCGGGCCATCACCGATGCGCTTGAAGGCATCGAGAATAACGGCGAAGCGGTCTGGAGGCACGAGCCGGTCAATATCGATCTCCTCGCCCGCCTCAATCAACTCGGCAAGATGCCCCTCAATCGTGGTAATGGCCAGATTTCTTTGCCGGGCAATCTCCGCGATGCTCAGTCCCGCGCGGTACATGTCCAGCGTGACCTGTCGCGTCGATGGTCCCGCGCCTGTCGTCGCTTTCTCAGGCTGCCCCGGTTTCTCCAACTTTGACGATGGCGGTTCCAGGTCGGCGGGCAGATTGTGCCGATCACAGTAGCTACTAATGGCTTCGGTGAAAGGGGTGAAGTACTCCTCCAGCTTGCGCGCTCCTACGCCAGGCATGGCATTAAAGTGTTCCAGGCTCAGCGGCCGCCAGCGCGCCATGGCCTGCAAGCTCGCATCGGCGAAGACCATGTAGGGCGGCAGACCCTTTGCATCAGCCAGCCGCTTGCGCAGGTCGCGTAAATACCGGACCAGGCCTTCTTCCTCCGCTGAGAGCGGGACAACCGGCTCTTTGTGCGCCTTCACCGCTCCCGCGACTGCCGCCTCCTGCTCTTTACCTTCTAGCTTGACCGGCGCGGGCACCGCCACCAGCACCTGCCGCTCTCCGCGCAAAATCTCACGCGAGTGGGCATTCAGCCGCAGCACGGGATAGCTGTCCTTCGTCTCCGTCAGCAGTCCCTGGTGTAGCAGCGAGCGACCGAGACGCAGCCAGTCGTCCGCGCTGCGATCCTTGCCGATGCCATAGGTAGAAAGCTGGTCATGTTTATAATCGCGAATCTTCTGCGTATTCGCCCCACGCAGGATTTCGATGATGTAGCGCATGCCGAAGCGCTGCTGCGTGCGCACGATGCACGAGAGAAATTTCTGCGCGTCGATGGTGCGATCCTCCAGCACCTGTTCGTGCAGGCAGTTATCGCAGTTGCCGCAATGCCCCTGCTCGTAAACCTCGCCGAAGTAGCCGAGCAGGATGCGGCGGCGGCATTCCGCGCTCTCTCCATACGCCGCCATCTGCTGCAACTGGCGCTGCGCCAGCCGCAGTTCGCGCAGGTCTTCCTTCCGCCCGATCACATAATTGAGCTTTGCCCGGTCACCGGCGTTGTAAAACAGGATGCACTGCGCGGGCAGCCCATCGCGCCCGGCGCGGCCCGACTCCTGGTAGTAGCCCTCAAGGTTGCGCGGCATGTCGTAGTGGATGACCGCCCGCACGTCTGGCTTGGCGATGCCCATGCCGAAGGCGATGGTCGCCACCAGTATCGGTACATCGTCGCGAATGAAGCGCGCCTGATTCTCGCTGCGTTGCTCGCTGCTCAATCCCGCGTGATAGGGCAGCGTTGAGAAGCCAGCGCGTTCCAGAGCCGCGCTCAGCTCATCGACGCCCTCGCGGCTATTGCGATAAATGATGGTAGACGCGCCATCCAGTGCGCGCAAAATCTGCGTCAATTCGCGGTAGGAACCCTGGTGCTTCTCTCGCACCTCATAATACAGATTGGGCCGGTCAAAACTGGCTATATGAATATACGGGTCATGCAGCCGCAATTGTTCCAGGATATCATCGCGCACGCGCTCGGTCGCCGTCGCCGTCAATGCCAGCGTCGGCGTCTCCAGGTAGCGCTCGCGCAATTGCCCAAGCTGGCGGTACTCCGGGCGAAAATCGTGTCCCCACTCGCTCACGCAGTGCGCCTCGTCTACCGCAATGAGAGATAACCCGACATTATTCTCAACCTGATCGAGCAGCGAAAGGAAGTTCGCCCCCATCAGCCGCTCGGGAGCCACGTAGAGCAGCCGCATCTCCCCATTGATGGCCTGCCGCTCGCGCCGCGTTCGTTCCTCCGACGTCAGAAAGCTATTGATAAACGTAGCGGCAATGCCATTGGCCTGCAAGCGATCCACCTGATCCTGCATCAGCGCGATCAGCGGCGAGACCACCACCGTCAACCCGGGCAGCAACAGCGCCGGAAGCTGGTACAGCAACGATTTGCCACCGCCCGTCGGCATCAGCACAAACGTATCGCGTCCCGCCAGCACCTGCTCAATCACCTGTCGCTGCCCCGGCCAGAACTCCTCAAACCCAAAATACTGCTTCAACGCCCCATCAATATCTCGCACAACCTGTTTTCTCCATATCACGGTTTCTCAAAAAAAGTATTGTCCCTGTACATCTATTTCTATTCTTATCACGACTGTCCCCTATGCCACGAGAAGTGCCTCCATCAAAGGAACCCGAACTATCTGATCTCAAAGGTGGAGACTTCAAGGAGGTCGCTCTTACTATCCTGCGCGGTGTCTGGCCAAAACAGGATTTTTGATACTCCTTACAAAAGAAGAGCAGCATTCAGCAATGGCGAATGCTGCTCTTCTTTCGCGAACTTACTGCTTCTCTTTTTTCGGCTCAAACTGGAGGGAGACGGAGTTGATGCAGTAGCGCAGGCCCGTAGTCTCTCGCGGGCCGTCTTCGAAGACGTGGCCGAGATGCGCGCCGCAGTTCTTGCATGTTACCTCTGTGCGGTTCATGAAGAACGAGTGGTCTTCATGGTACTCGACGTTCTCCGAGTCGACGGGCCGGTCGAAGCTGGGCCAGCCGCAGCCGGAATCGAACTTGTTCTCAGAGGAGAACAGCTCGTGGCCGCAGGCGGCGCAGTGGTACATCCCCGCCTCGTGATTGTAGTAGAGCGGCCCACTAAAAGCACGCTCTGTTCCCTTCTTGCGCATCACCCGGAACTGCTCCGGGGTCAGTTTTTCCTTCCAGTAGGACTCTGGCATACTTTTCATATCACTTGCCATGTGTTTTTCCTTTCATTTATGCAGGCATTCCTGCTTCAACCCAGCGGCGAAACCGGGTAATCTGCTCCTCAGGCCATTCTCCATCGCATGGCATACTGCCATCTTCCAGCCGCTCAAGGATGTCCTGAGCATGTGTACGGACGTCTTGATAGTCCCAGAGGTCGAAGGCGAATTGCATGGCATCTCTATCGTCCTCACGGAACAAGGGCTGGATATCTTGCGCGAAACCGGGTACGCTATTCTCGGGTGTCATGATACACTCCTTCACTCTCAGCGGATTCAGTCCGGAACAAGCTCAAACTTATGCCGTGCCAAATGTAACACCGAGCTGGCGCAACCATTTACGGTAGGCAATGGCGGTGCGGTCGGAGCGCAGATGCAGTTCGGCCTGCAGGTCGAGGGGCAGCAGTTCGGGGCGCTGCGACTCCACGATGGGGACATCCTGCCAGGTAATCATGTCCTCGAACGCCCGGATATCCTCTTCAGGAATGTTGTCGTAGTCCTGCGCTACATACGTCCAGGCGATTGACTGCCGCTCGCTAACCGGTGTCACAGTGAAGTACATGGCGAAACGCGCGCCGGAAGAGGTCTTGACGAAGAACGCGGTGAGCGGACGGATGACTTTGTACGTGTAGGTGACGTTGGCTCCCCTGCCGGAGCCGTCGGGGTCGGGCTGATAGACGGTGATATCCCGCGCCGTCACCCCCTGCGGCGTGATCTCCGCTGTATAGTCGCTCACCTCCGGGAAGGCCGGGTCGCCGAGATAGCCCTGGTGAACGAAAGGGAAGTGCGTCACGTCCAGAAAATTCTCGACCGCACGCGGCCCGCTGGCATTGAAGCTATAGGGGCCGCAATGGATTTTACGGAAGGTCGGGTCGTCCCACTGCGCGAAGGCGGGAATATCCTGTGTGGGATTGCCCAGCGTGACCCAGATCCAGTTGTAGCGTTCTTGCGCGCGGTAGACCTTCGCGTGAGCCGTCGCGGGCGGCTTCTGGTTGGGATGAGCCGGGAAGCGAATGCACTGCCCCTCCTCGTTATATGTCCAGCCATGATACGGGCAGATAAGCGTCTCGCCCTCGATTTTGCCGAGCGAGAGCCGCGTACCCCGGTGCAGGCAGAGGTCGCGCCAGGCCAGCACTTTATCGCCCACGCGCCACAGCACCAGGTCCTCCTCCAGCAGGCGTGCCGCCATCGGCTTCCCCTCCCGCAAATCTGGCGCGTATGCCACCACATGCCAGTCATTCAGCAGCACAGGATCATTGAGCATGATCGCTAGATTTCCTTTCATAGTAGAGGCCACAAGAAACCTGACCCAATATGTCCAAGAGCGTTTTTATAGTATATCATTTCTTCTGCAATGATATTATATCATCTCTATCGTTCAGATTGCTCCTGCTTGCAGAAACAGAGCAGACCTTTCTGCTTTTCCCTATCCGCCAGGGTCACATTCCTGACATCCACTCAGCATTGTTTCAGCGTGTTCGCGCCAGATCGTCCATGACCAGTCGGCCTGTGATGGAGGCGGAGAGCAAGACACCGGGAATGCCAGCACCGGGATGAGTTCCTGCCCCTACGAAATAGAGATTGTCTATCTCATCTGAACGGTTATGAGGGCGGAAGTAGGCAGACTGGAAAAGGGTTGGCTCAATGGAGAACGCGGCTCCCAGGTGGCTGCGCAGCTCGGATGCGAAATCGAGCGGGGTGAAGGAGTGTTCAGTCACAATACTCGCTGCTAAGCCTTGCAGGCCAACCTCATGCTCCAGAAAGTGCATAATCCGGTCACGGAAAGCGGGCGCTTCACGCATCCAGTCAACGTTACGAGCCAGATTAGGGACGGGAGCGAGCACATACAGGCTTTCGCCGCCTGCCGGAGCCAGCGACGGGTCGGTCCTCGTCGGAGTGTGCAGGTAGAGCGCCAGGTCTTGCGGCAGACCCTGACCATCGAAAATGTCTCGAATCAGCTCTTTATAGCGGTCAGGCATGAAAATGGTATGGTGGCGCAACTGCGGATACTGCCTGTTTAATCCCAGATACAACATGAAGCAGCTCATAGAGTAGCGGTAGCGTTGCATACGCTGCGCGCCCCTCTGCGAGCGGTACGGGACAGGCAACAACTTCAGCAGGGTAGAGGCGACATCGCTATTTGCGATGACGGCCTCCGCCTCAAGCTCCCTCCCATCTGCCAGTCGCACACCTGTCGCCCGTTGCTCCTGGAGCAGAAGTTGCTCCACGGGGACACCACAATGGACTTCGCCGCCCATTGCCTGCAGCAGGCGCTCCATCGCCTCAACAAGCGTATACATACCCCCTGATACGAAATGCACACCGCCCAACCGTTCCAGATAAGGCACAATGCTATAGATGGCACTGGCGCGAAAGGGATTGCCTCCGATGAAGAGTGGATGGAACGAGAAGACCATGCGCAGGTATGGATGGTGAAAGTAGCGTGAGACAAACGCATAGACGCTGCGCTGCGCGCCCAGCCGCACAAGCTCAGGCGCAACCCGCAGGAAGGCGCCACGAGTAAGAAACGGTTGAGCGGCCAGGTCGGCAAAGGCACGCTGGTAAATTCGCCTCGTGTCGGCAAGAAAGGCCCGATACCCGGCTGCGTCGCGCGGCTCGAACTTTGCGATCTCCGCCTCATCTGCGGCACCGCTTCCCCAGTAATCGAACCAGCGCCCATCCCGAAAGTAGATGCGATAAAACGGGCTAAGCGGCACAAGCGGCACATCGTCTTGCAGATTGCGACCGGCGGCAGCCCAGAGATCTTCGAGCAGGTGCGGCGCGGTCAGCAGTGTAGGCCCCATGTCGAAAGTGAAGCCAGCATCCTTAAGTTGATAAGCCCGGCCTCCCAGACGTTCGCGCGCCTCTACCAGCGTAACGGCATACCCGGCTGCCTGCAAACGAATAGCAGTTGCCAGGCCACCGAACCCGCCACCAATCACGATGGCCCTTTTCTTCCCCTGACTCAGAACGGGCGTGGCGACAAAATGATCAACACGTAACTGCTTCATGAATGTATAACCTCCTCAGTATTACCGGATACAGGCGTGTTTGCCTGAGCGGAGAGCGCGCGCACTTGCTCTTCCAGAGCCTGTAGCAGCTCTGTAGTACCGGCATAGTCGCTTCGGAAGAGCTCCGGACCAAAGCGCAGGGTGATATGCCACTGCCCGTTCCAGGTATACATCAAACCTGCCGGGACGATAGCTACCCGCGTGCGTCCATCTCGCTCAGCCATCTCTACCAGCTTCGCACAGCCTGGGCGGAACGGCAGAAACGTGTCGTTGTCCTTTTTCGGTGTTGGCTCAGGATCGATATTGGGGTATGCCTCTGGAAAGACGAGCAGCGCCTCCCTGCTGCGGAGCAAGCGCACCGAGTCCGTTGCTGCCCGCCGCAGATAGCTTCTGAACTCGCTGCGTGTATAGACGCTGTGCCCGCCTGTGGGCTTTATCATGTCTGGCCCGGCTCCAAGCCGCTCAAGGCGCAGCAGCGCGGGCCAGTCTACAGCAGCGCAGGCCCATTCCATCACCCTGCACTGCCAGCGAGTCTTGAGCCAGTCCAGGGCGACAAGGATATGCAAACGCCGTGGTACAGCTTGCAGAAGCACGCAGCCATCATAGAGGTGGTGAAAGTGACGGGCAACGATCACCACCGGGCCGCAGGGCGGTACGTGTTCCAGCCCTTCGATGACGACCCGCACCTTGCGCCGCGTCAGCGCCTGGCTCCCCGTGTAGATCGTCAGCCACGACACGCGCTTCACAATGGAGTCTTTGCCTTCATTGACCTGCCGCCCGGCTGTGGTTGGTTTCATCAAGAGCATCGAGACTGGAAGCAGGCCAAGCACAATGGCGATGAGCACAGGAATCCACAGGCCAGCGCTCAGATTCAGAGCAATGGCGAAGCCGGTATTTGCCACGTACATGCCGGCAGGGAACCACAGCACAATGCGCTGCGCATCGAGATTTACGCGCCAGAGCAGGCGACTGAGGCCCATATAGGCCAGCCCGGTCAGTGACCATCCGACGAGATTGCTGATCGGCATGCCAAAGTAGGGGCCGTTCTGATACCATATCCAGAAATGGATGGGAAGATGCTGGTTAGCCATCGCCGGGTCCAGAGAGAGGTCCCAAACCGTCAAAAAGTAGACGCCCAGCGCCAGTGACCATGCCGTGGGGTGTCGCGGCATGAAGCGGGCCGCCATCACATGCGCCAGCATGAAAGAGACAAATCCCATGTAGAACCAGGACAATGGAATCGAATACGGGACAAGACCTGCAATTTTGAAGCCGAGGAAATTTGTGTAGGAGTATGGCCCGAAGGGAATCCCTGTACTGGTTCCCAGCAATTCCATGCTTAACGGAATAGTCGTCGCGACAATGAAGAAGATGAGCGTCTTGCGCACACCAACGACGAACAAGCCGAAGAGCAACACGGCAGCCGCCCCAAAAAGAATGTGCAGCGACCCGGCATACCGTATGCCAAAATTGAAGACTTCGACCGCGAAGGGACTATTATCCCACAACTCAGGGTGCGGCAGCGCGATCAGGAGGCCACCGAGGCCAAAAAGCAGGGCGGCAAGGTGACAGAAGAAAAGGATTTTGATCGTTCTCATTGCGAACCTCCACGAACCAGAAGACGACCGCGCCAGACGTGGCGGCGCTGCAACGCGCTGCGCCCCAGCCGGATAGCCACCGGCATATCGCAGAGCGGCGAGAGCCAGTAGGACCAGGGAGGACGGCGATATGCCCGCACAGTACCGGCGAGAATCCCCAGACGCACGGCTACCAGAAGAGCATTAAGCCTGAAAAGCCAGCCTCGTCGTTTCCCTGCAACCAGGAGAGCAAGGCAGAGCGGCAGAGGCAGCGCCTGTACCAGCATCACTTCGAGCCAGCCGAGCAACGTGTTTTTGCCTGAGAAATGGTCATGCATTGGCAGCGAACGAGGCCAATTGCGCCACGTATCCCGCCAATCGCTGTACATTTTAACGCTGACAAGATCAGCGGCCTCGTAAAAGCCGACACTATAGCCGCCAGCCACCAGCGTGCGCGCCATCGTGACATCTTCGCAGACGGAGGCAGATGCCGCCCGAAAACCACCGCAAGCCTCCAGCGCCTCTCGCCTGAACAGAAAGCACTGTCCATTGGCCTGTACCTCGCTGACCCGCCTGAAGGTCTTCCCCGGTATCCCAAAGCGATAGACGAGCGTTGCCAGCAGAGCAGGATGCAAGAACCCTTCCCCGACAGTATCTATCTCTTGCAGCGTGGCGATACTCAGGGCCGCCAGTCCCGTTCTCGCCGCCCGTCCCAGCAGCGCACGAGTCAGAATCGCGCCGGGGCGAACATCAGCATCAACGGTGAGTATCCACCGCGAGAGCGCATCAACAGAACGAAGCCCTACCTGCAAGCCCCAGGCTTTGCCATTCCAGTTTGCCGGGATGGGGCCGCTTTCTACAAGACGCACACGCGGGTCGCGCATGGCAGAGATAGAGACCAGTTGCTGCGTCCCATCATCTGAACCTCCGTCTACAACCACGATTTCAACCACTTCCGCGCCCTGAGCTATCAGCCCTTCCAGGCAGGGAGCAAGCCGGTGGCGCTCGTTCAGCACCGGTACGATCACTGACACACGCTCCCCGTCGTCATCGCCGCCTGCTGCCTCTTCAGCCGCGATACGCTCTCCACCAGCGCTGCGCAGCAAGCGCAGAATGACACGCAGCGCCAGAACAGCCTGGACAACCATGAGCGGGGCCAGCAAATTGATAATCCTCTCAGATTTCAAGCAGCGCCTCCACTTCCTGCGAGCTATCCTCTTCTCCGCGCCGCCAGAGCTGATCGAGCATGAAGGCGATAGCAGCCTCGCGCAGTTTCTCAGGGAAGCTGGTTGCTGCTCGCGAGCGCAGTACATCATACTGTTTCCGCTCTATTGCCATCAGAATGCGGCGATAGAGCCGACCCGCGACAAGGATGGGCAGTCGACAGTCGCGGGGAAGGAGCCAGACGCCCGACATGCCGCGCACATAGTAGCGATGCGCGCGCGCAATCTGGTAACGCATCAAGGCAGAGAAACGCTCATCTGGCCCGCGCCGCTCCCGATAGAGGCGCATGAGGTGGCTAAGCGAACTGCCAAAGCGAGCCAGTTCCTCCTGTGGAAGATAGACGCGGCCAGAGGCAAGATCGCCGCCTACGTCGCGCAGAATGTTTGTCAATTGCATGGCGATCCCCAGGCTTTGCGCGGCGGCCAGCGCCTGCGGCGAGGTGGCACCGAGCAAATGAGTCATTGCCAGGCCCACTGTTCCCGCGACACAATAGCAGTAGCGATACAACTCCTGAAAATCGCGCATCGCTCGCGGCTCCAGGTCAGAGGCTATACCATCGAGAAAATCAGAGAAGAGAGCGATAGGAATGGAGTGTTCGGCCAGTATCGAGGCAAGATGCATCCCCAGTGGCTCGCGAGGCGCGGGTAATGGGTAGCCCGCCGCAAACCAGCGCTTCCAGGCCCCCAGTTCGTTACGAATATCCTCGCTGCAGCGACCCTGCGCCGGTTTATCTACGAGATCGTCCAGTATACGAAAAAACGCGTAGAGCACAACAACCTGGCGACGCTGCTTTGCAGGCAGAAAGCGCGCAGCAAAATGAAATGTCCGCCCATGCGTTGCCAGCAGCAACTCATCTTGACCATCTGTCGGAAGAAGCAGGCTGTGAGCAGGAAGAACTGCGCTTTGTTTCCTCATTTGCTCTGTGCCTCTGCTATCCTCGTTATCTGTCTCTATCATGCTCATGCTCAAGTGTGCTTCTCTTTCTCTCCATGGTTGCAAGACTATCCCGTCAGCCCCGATTGATCGGCCCCACGTCTCTTGCCGATGAATTGGGGCCTACGAGATTTCCTTCTCGTTCTTGAATAGGGAAAATTCATGATCAATGTACTGATCTGCGGACTTTAACAATTTCTCTTTAGAGAGATGCAAGAGCAGGGAAGAACGGGTGCATTTCTTGCGAGAACTTGCTATCTTCAGGAGACTAACAGGCGAAAGCACAGCTACAATTTCAGGCCGGTATCTTGCGCAACGTTCGCGATAGCGTCATCGTTCTGAATTTACAGGGACACATTACGCGGCGTGTCCAAAGACATCACGGAGCGCAAACCTCGCGGAAGCAGCGTTGCACGCGGCCAAAGAGCAACTGAAAGCCATTCTCCACAATATCAGCGCTGGTATCATCGTTCAGGACGATAGCGACACAATCATCTATGCAAATGAGGCAGCGGCGCGAATAACCGGCTATCCTTCGACAGAGGCTATTGTGAAAACGACCGGGCCTGCTCTTCTGGCTCAGATTGAAGTGAGTGACGAACAGGGCCACCTTCTTTCTGTAGCACAGTTGCCAGGCAGTAAGGCAGTCGCTTCTGCTTTACATTTCCTCTTTCGCAAACTTCCCACGCAGCGCGATGAGAACGCCTACGCCCAGCACAATCCAGACCCCCACGACATAGGGAATGAGGCCGAGCGGACCGGGGCCAGGCGAGAGGAGGGCTGAAAGGAAGATCGCCGCGATAATCAGTGTGCTGAGTATGGGAAAGACGATGTGCAGCAGGATGCTTTTCAGACTCCCACGCGAGGAAACGCGTTTGCGCCAGAAGAAACGGATGCAAGCCACATTGACGAGCGCGTAGATGAGAATGACGAAGAGTGCGTCGAGCGTCCCCAGGAAGCTAAAAGCCCCCGTCGGCGTGAAGGCGAAGCCCAGAGCGATGCCGCTGACAAGACCGAGAATGCACAGCCCGGTAATCGCCCCTATCGGCGTGCGCCGTGTGGGATGCAGGATGGCCGTCCAGCGCGGCAGCAGCCCATCGACGCCAACAGTATAGAGGATGCGCGAGCCGCCGTTGACGATGGCGAGGGCCGCGCCGAAAAACGAGAGGATACCCGCCACATCGAGTAGAGAAGCCAGCAGACCACCTCCAAAATGGCGACCGATGGTATCGAACGGCGCGAGATCGTTGGCATAGCCCGTTACCATGTTGTTGATGCCGTAGCCAATGGTAGCGACATAGGCCATCAACACGTAGAAGACGCCGACCACGATCATTGAGCCGAAGACGGCGCGGGGAATGTTGCGATGGGGGTTGCGCGTCTCCTCACCCAGCGTCGCCGCTGTCTCGAAGCCTATGAAGCTGAGCACGCCCAGCACGATGCCCACCGTCAGATCACCACCCTTCGGCACCTCGTTGGGATTGAACGGCGCCGCGCTCAGCCCTCCATGACCACCAACGCTCACAAGGACGATCAGCGCCAGCACGAGGCAGATGCCCATCTCAAAGGCCAGCAGTGTCATATCGACCGTCAGCGATTGCCGGATACCGATGTAGCAGAGCGCGAAGATAATGCCGATGGCCGCGACAAACCAGAAGCTCCAGTGCAGATTGATGCCCACCCAGCGCTGCACCAGCACCTGCAAGTTGGCGCTCATGAGGATGAACGAGTACGGCACGCCCAGCGCGATGGCGATGAGGCCCAGCCAGGCCGTAAAAAAGCCCCAGCGCGGCCCGATACCCTCCACAACGAAGGTGTAGGCCGAGCCGCTTGAGGGCAGTTCCCGCGACATCTCACTGTACTGGCTCGCCATCAGCAACGCCACCACGAAGCCCACGACGTAGCACAACGGCACCGCCGCCCCGACCAGCCCCGCCTGCGGGATCGTATTGAAGAAAATCGAGGCCGCCGGTGACATCACCGCTACCGAAATAACAATCGCGTGCCGCAGGCCCAGTGAACTCCGCCTCAGTCCTGTCACCCTCACCGGCATCGCAGCGTCGGCGCCCGCGCCTGTTGACGCGGGTCTAGAAGATGGTACATCACTCATCAAAAACCTCCTCGCATCAGATCAAATAACGCCGCGTGGGCGTATGCCGCGCCACTCCTCAGGCCAGCCGCCACCGGGGCGGGGCGGGAGCGGCTACACCAGCCTGGATTCCTCTCCCTTGTCTATCTCCATATCCGGTGCTGGCCCATCGGCATCGAATAACTGGCGCAGGTAGTCGTTGAGGAAGATGCCTTGCGGGTCGACGGAGGCGCGCACGCGACGGAAATCGTGCCAGTGTGGGTAGAGTTGAGCCAGTTCCTGCGCCGTGCGCGTGTGCATCTTGCCCCAGTGCGGTCGCCCCTGGTAGCGCCGGAAAATCTCTTCCATATGCTGGAAATAGGACTGGTAGGGCATACCCCGGTACATGTGGACCGCGAGATAGCACGACTCGCGCTGGTAGGCCGGGCTGAGCCAGATATCATCAGAGTGGACAAAGCGGCACTCCACGGGGAAGTGAACAGCGAACTGTTCGCGATTGATGCAGTCCTGAATCTCTTTGAGCACCCTCGGCCCATCTTGCGCCGGAACGTTGTACTCCATCTCTTGAAAGCGCACGGCTCGCGGTGTCGCGTAGACACGATGGCTGTAATCCACCTCGTCAACCGAGGCAATGCCCGCGGCCGAAATCTTGCTGATGGTCTTCGCTGTGCGCGGCAGCAGGCGGCTGCACTCGGAAAGCAGCCCGAAGAGGCCATTTTCCAGTACAACCTGGTTGAAATTGCTCCAGAAGCCGCCCGCGTTGGCTTCGGCCTCCGTCTCATTCAGGAACTTGGCCTGCACCCACTCACTGTAGGGGAACCAGAAAAACTCGAAGTGACTGTTCTCCCGCTTGTAACGTTCCAGGTTGGCGAGACAGTCCGCCAATCGCTCGCGGCGGCTCACAAAGTGCAGGCGTCTGGCAGGAACTACACGCAGCCTCACCCTGGCGATCACGCCCAGCGCGCCCAGCGAGACCTGCGCCGCCTTGAAGACATCAGGATTCTGCTCCGCCGAGCATTCCAGCAGTTCGCCATCCGCCGTCACCAGCGTCAGCCCTTCGACCTGCGTTGCCAGGGAACCGTAGCGCACGCCCGTGCCATGCGTTCCCGTGCTGATGGCCCCCGCGATGCTCTGCTCATCGATATCGCCCAGATTTTCCTGCGCCAGCCCCTCTTCCAACAGTGCCTTGCCCAGGTGCCGCAGCCACGTCCCACCCAGCACTGTCGCCGTCCCACGCTCCCTGTCAATCGCCTCGATACCCTGCACACCATCCAGCGACATCAACACATCATCCGTCTGCGCCAGCGGCGTAAACGAGTGACCCGACCCCACCACGCGCACATGCCGTCCCTCGCGCCCATACCTTCCAATCAGCCGCGCCAGTTCCTCCACGCTCCCCGGCCTCACCACCTCGCGCGGCTCGCAACGCACCGAACCAGACCAGTTCGACCACGCCCTTTTCCGGTTTGCCATGAAATATTTCCTCCCATACAATCACATAAAACATTGCCCGTCGCCGCGATAGGTCGACACCTCATCTACAATGGCTCCATCCGAGACCAGCAACAGGCGAGGGAAACGTTCGCAGAGTTCACCGGCTTTGGCGTGGCGCATGAATACCGGGTCGCCCGGAGCGAGTTTCAGCGGCCCTTTGTACTGGATGGGCGTCTGCACCTCGCCCGCGCCTTCAAGCGGCATCAGGCGAGCGCCCTGCGGCAGATAGGGCTTCGGCAGCTTATCGGCACCAGCCGCGCCGGAAGCTGTGTAACCGCCGCCCAGGCAGGTGTAGATGGTGGGCATGGGCTGGCGCACAATCTCGATAGCATAGCCGACAGCGGGCAGATAGCGGAAATCCCTGTAATTATCGAAGAGAGTGGGAGCATAGAAGCCGGAACCCACCGTGATCTCCGTCACTACCGGCTCCGTGCGCGTCGTCGCCAGACTGCCTGTGCCACCGCCATTGACGAAGCGCAGCGTCACTCCATACGACTCGATGAGAGCGACCAGCGTGGCCCGCCTTTCCGCCACAGCGCGGGCTGAGCGGCGCTTAAGCTGCCGTACCAGCGCGTTTTTCGCCGCCTGACCGGGGTATGCATCGCCCACGCCAGCAATCTGCGCCTCGTAGCCCATCACGCCGTCCAGCCAGACATGTTCTGACTTCACAATACGCTCTATCACTGGCCGCGCCTGTTCCACCGTGCGCAGGGGCGAGCGCCAGACGCCGAAATGCAGCCCAGGAACGTCCAGCGACATATCCATATCCAGGCAGAGTGGCAGCCGCACCCCGTATTCGCTCGCCACCAGCTCAATCTGCTCCACGTGCGCCACGCTGTCCACCATCAGCGTGATACGCGCTCCCGTCCGCGTTGCTCGCGCCACCTCCGTGATATCATCCCTGTGCCAGCACGGGTAGCCGATCAGCAGGTCATCGAAGCCTTGAGAGGCGAGATACACAGCCTCGCGTACCATATAGCACATAATGCCCTGAAAGCAGGCGTCGCTCGCCAGTACGCGCCGCAGCATTGCCACGCAGCGCAGCGACTTCGAGGCCAGCCGCACTCGCTTTCCCTGCGCCCGCTCCGCAATTTGTCGGGCATTCTCAGCGAGCAAGTCCAGATCAACAAAGGCAAATGGCATGCGCCGCTCCCGGAACACTTCCCGGTAATACACATAATCCCGCACGCGCTCTATTACCGACCGCTTGCTATTCTGTACTTGCGCTGCCTCCTGCATAGGTATCGCTCCTTTAATCGTAATCGACCAGCACCTTAACGGGCTGGATGGTGCCCGACGCCAGTTGCGCAAAGGTTGCTCTCAATTCACGAGCCGCTATTTTGATCTCGAAAAGATCTTCGAGGCGCATAGAATGCTGCCGCAACTCTTGAAAATACCATTTGGCGTGCTCGTGATAGTTCCAGCCATCGCTTGTGCCGACAAGCTGCAACTCTTTCTCGTGAAAGGCTGCTGCGAGCACAAGCGGTTCTATGTTGCCGTCCGCCGTGATACAGATGCGCCCACCCTGCCGCATCTGGTTCTGAAGCAGCGTAAAGGCCGTGTTGCGGCTCGAACACTCGAAACCCACCGCGTAACGTTCGCTCGTCTCCGGCAGTTCTTGCGGACACAGGATATCGCTTGCTCCCAGTTTGAACGCCAGCGTGTGCCGTTCCACCCGTGGCTCAACAACATCAACGGTGGTAACGCCATAAGCCTTGAGGATGAAGAGGGTGAGCAGGCCCATTGTTCCTGCACCCGTCACGAGAACCGCTTCTTCTGGCTGAGGCACGATCTTGCGCACACCCTTTGCAGCATCGCAGCTCAGAATTGCCAGAAGCGCCAGCGCGTCAGCGATATCATCCGGCACGACGATAGCCTTTTCCTCCGGTACAATCGCATGCGTTCGATGGCCGTAGAAGGCGACGATGCGATCTCCCGGACGCATCCGTTTCACGGCAGCGCCACATGCGAGCACCGTACCGACACTTTCGTAGCCGGTCATGCACGGGTACACTGCTGCCCTGTTGCCACGCGCTCTCCCCTGATAGCGCGGCAACTCACTACCAATGCTGATCGCTCCTGTTCGCGTTTGCACCAGCACCTCTTGCGCGCCCGGAGGAGGCAATTCGGCGCTGACCCATTCCAGGCGCTGCGGTTCCGTCAGCAGAAGGCTGCGTGCGGTTATATTCTTGTTGTGCGATGCTACAGCTTGCTCCATGTATCCTCTCGCCTTTTGACGACTACTGAAGCTCCCTCCCTTCGACCAGCGCGCTGGTGGCCGCAATCAGATGATCGAGATCTTTGCGGGCGCGTTCCGGGTCGCGGTCGCTGATGAACTGCAAGATCAGCCCATCCAGCCCGGCAATAATGAAGCGGGCAAGGGCGGCAAACGGCAGAGCCGCAGTCTGCTGCGCGGCGGCGAAAGCCTCCTGCAGCAGTGCTTCTACCACTGCTCTATAGCCTTCGTACTGCTGCTTCGCCAACCACGCCGCGTCAGGCGTGCGCAGCGCGTAGAGCGTTAATTCGTACTGCATAACCTGCAACTCCGGCGCGGCCTCGACATGCTTCCAGAAAGCTTTCAAGCTCTCAGCAATCGCCGCACGTATATCTCCCTGTGTGGAAGCCGCCGCCTGCGCAATCTCTCGCGTCTGCCGCATCATCTCTTGCAGCACCGCGAACAGCAACTCATCCTTACTGCCAAAGTAGTAGCGCAACATGGCCTGATTCACGCCCGCCTCCAGCGCGATCTTGCGCGTCGTCGTCTCCGCGATGCCATCGCGCGCCAGCACGCGCACCGCCGCCGCCAGTATCTCTCCCCGTTTCTCCTCCCGTTTCTCTCCTCGTCTCTCCTCAACCGTTTCTGCTCGCTCCACGCCCCATACCTCCTGTATCTTTCCCCGGAAAATTATTCATTCGAATGAATAATTTATAACATAAGCCCGTCCGCTAAGTCAAGGTCGCGGCTTCCCTTTACCAGTGTAACCCCATCGCCCTGCAGGCCGACCGCCACATTCCAGGCCACCCACAAGGAGCGGCCCTGCTATAGAGGCCGCTCAGCAAGCCATACTCTATATAGCAAGGCCACCCTGTGGCCTGCCTGCAGGGGCAATCAGTCTGGGATGGTGGCTGGGCGGGGCGTGCTGCATTACAAATCCTGCAAAATCGCCTCCGCCACTGCTCGCGGATTGATATGGTCGAACAAATTTTTTTCCCCCGGATTATACCCTTCTTTGGAGAAGCCGGGTCGAAAGGCTTTTTGTTCGTCCCGGCCTTCTCCAAGTATCGTGCTGCGGCTCCTGTAGCCGTAAAAACTGGGATTGGTGCCGCCGAAGAGGGCGACGATCTTTACTGTGTTGCGCGCTGAGCAGTTTATGCCTTTTCCCACTATCCTTTTCGTTGCCGCAGCCAGGTGCATTACTCCCGTGTCTCCCGTCACCAGTACGTCTGCCTGATCGAGCAGGGCCGCCAGTTCAAGCAGCGGCAGAGGCGGTTTTGCCGGAAGCAAAAAGACACGACTGCCACCCCGGTCGCCACAGGCCAGGGCATGCCAGAGCTTGCTCGCGCAATGCCTGTCGGTATATGCAGGCAGAATAGCGATAATAAGATCGGGACAGTGTTTGAGCACCTCGGAGAGCGCCTCTGTCAGCAGACGTGTCGGTGGTCTGGTAACGGCAGAGGCGCTATCGGACGCAACCAGCAGAACCTTGCAATCTTCTCCGACCATTCCTGCTCGCTTCTTGAGCCTTGCTATGATCGCTCGCGCCCGCTGCATCTGCTCGCAGCCGACATAGAGCAGCGTCTCATCGTCAAGCGCATCCATTGGTGTGTCTTTTCCGAAGTAGCGGTCAACCATCTGCCTCGCTACCTTCCTCAGCGAGAGGTTAGCATACAGGCGGGGAAAGAAGATATCTCGCACCAGTTTCAGTACATGCGGGTACATGATGCGGGCATGCAGCCGGAAGTAGAGACCGGGAGCGATGATGCCCGGGTGGATGGCCTCGTAGCGCCTCCCTCGCAGAAAAGCAACCAGCCGCTGCGCCGCCTCGTCCAGCACGATGCCTCGCAGCCACTGTGATACATGCTGTCCTGGGAAAAAGCGGTAATCGCTAACGATAACGCGGTTGATGCGCGGGTCGTACATGAAAATCTGCGCCTGGACGCGATTGCAGAGTATATCGATTGTGCCCCAGGCCTCCTGCTCGTTCCTGATAATCTGGTCAATGGCGCTCAGCCCGACGGCCACAGCGTCGCCTATACCCTTGTCGGGAGCGAGCAAGAAACGCGGTCTGTCCTCTCTATGCGCATAGGCGGGAAAGTCGGGGATGAAGAAGGTTGGAGCCTCAGTGCAGGCTCTTTCAACAGTGTTTACTTGCGATACAGCTTTCATCATCAAACATCTTCTCGTCAATCTCTCTGAAGTGTCGCCCGCCCGTTCAGCAGGCAAGAAATTCTACCCCTACTACACGCCAGAAATGGATATAGCGGTGACATCTTCATCAGAGAGCAGGACAATAACCCTGGGGTAACATCATACGTAGATATTGATGCACAGTGATCTCAGAACGAACGGGAGATCACGGAAACACCATTTGCAGAAGGAAGATAGAAGACATCCATGGGAAGTACACCAAACGAACAAAGACGACCAGCAAGCAACAAAGTGGTGGTAGGCGACCAGGCCCCTGATTTCACGCTGCCAGATCAGAAAGGCCAGCCCGTCAGCCTCTCAAGCTTTGCCGACAAAAAGGACGTTGTGCTCTATTTTTACCCGAAAGACTTTACTCCCGGCTGCACCGCCGAAGCCTGCTCATTCCGCGACAGCTACGAGGTATTCAAAGAGGTGGGTGCGGAAGTCATCGGCATCAGTTCTGATTCCGAGCAATCGCACCAGGACTTCGCCTCCCGGCACCGTCTTCCCTTTATCTTGCTCAGCGACAGGGATGGCAGCGTGCGCAAGCGCTACGGCGTCTCTTCCCTACTGGGCCTCCTGCCCGGTCGCGTCACCTTTGTCATCGATAAGCGCGGCATCGTCCGCCACATCTTCACCGCCCAGTTCGCTGCCGAACAACACGTCCAGGAGGCAATGAAGGTATTGCAAAGACTGCACAGGGAAGGCGAATAACAGGGAGAGATTTTCGACAAATCCCTCACATTATCATTGTCGTCCGTTCCCCCTACCCAATCGTATCAACTGAAGGCTACAATACAAAGTAACCAATCCTCAGAATAAGACAGCTACGAAGGAAGAACAGGAGGAACGAAAAAGATGGCGATTGCAAAGCACCTATTTGGGCGTAGCGGTCACATGAGCACGCGCACGCTCTTCGGAGCAGCATCCCTGAGTCACGTGACGCAGGAGGAGGCGGATAAGACGCTTGAGGTGCTGCTCCAGTATGGAGTTAACCACATCGACGTGGCGGCCAGCTATGGCGACGCCGAACTGCGCATCGCTCCCTGGCTGAAGCAGTACCGCTCGCAATTCTTTGTTGCCACCAAGACCGATGGGCGCACGGCTCAGGCCGCGAAAGAGGATCTGCACCGCTCCCTCGAACGCATGGGCATCGACTATGTGGACCTGTGGCAGTTGCACAATCTCGTCGACCCTATCGAGTGGGATGTCGCTTTGAGTCCCGGCGGCGCGATTGAGGCCGCCATTGATGCCAAAAAGCAGGGGTTGGTGCGCGCCGTCGGCGTTACCGGGCATGGATTGGAGATTGCGGCCACACACCGGCGCAGCCTCGAACGCTACGACTTCGACTCGGTGCTGCTGCCCTACAACTTCCTGACCATGCAGAATCCGTACTACGCGGAAAACTTCAACGCGCTGCTCGCCACCTGCCAGCAACGCAATGTTGCCGTGCAGACCATCAAGTCCATCGCCTACCGGCCCTGGTGGGGACGCCCGCACACGCACGAAACATGGTATCAGCCGCTAGACAACCAGCAGGATATCGACCTCGCCGTTCACCGGGTGCTCAGCCGCCCCGACATCTTCCTCAACACCGTCGGCGACACTCACCTGCTGCCCATGGTGCTCGACGCCGCCAGTCGCTTCGTACCCGGTCAGACCGAACCAACGGACGCGCAGATGCAGGAACTCGTCAACCGGCTGGGGATGATGCCTCTGTTCGTATAGATGATAGTAGGAAGTGCGTTCCCGAGCAAAAATCTGTGGGGGGGGGGCGATGCACAGGACATCGCCCCCTACAGATTTTTGCTCAGTTTGAGGGAAAAGGGGAAATATGATAAAGGATGGTGGACAACATGCCAGGTGAAACAGCACCAACTCGCAGGCAGATAGTTGCCTCGCTCAAAGCGCAGGTCTACGCCCTGGTACGGGCCTGTCCTGCCGGGAAAGTGACCACCTATGGCTGGCTCGGCAAGGCGCTTGGCTACCCACGCGGGGCGCGTATGATCGGCTGGATCATGAACGAATCGCCAGAGGGAGTGCCAGCGCAGCGCGTCATCAACAGCAAGGGGGAGTTGAGCGGAAGCTGGGCCTTCGGGCAGCGCGGGCGTATGCGCAAGCTGCTGGAAGCCGAGGGCATCGTCTTCTCCGAGGAGGAGCGCGTCGACCTCAAACGCTACGGCTGGGACCCAATCCGCGACCTCAGCGCAGAGGAACTCCAGCACATTCTCAGCAGCGCCGCCACCCTCGTCGACCCCACCCCGCGCCTGCTCAACCTCATGCTTAACGACCCGGCATCGCCCTTTAGAGAGTAGCTCCCAGGCCCTGCTATACGCGATCCGTTCACTCGTCTGGCGAACGAGCGGGCGGTAATGGCGGGGAGCGTATATAGTAGGGTCACCCTTTGCGGGCAGACAGTCCGGTGGACTGTCTGCCCAGGCTTGCGGCGGGCGACCCTGAAGGTCGCCCCTACACCCCAAACAACCCCAGCAGAGCAGTCAGGCAGCCCCTGCGCTCCTGCACTGTGCTGTTGGGCGCGGGGACAAGCTGCCGCCAGGCATTGGAAGAGCCGTTGCTACCGGAGACGGTCGGTATTAGAATGGTGCGCAGGTTGTGCTTCGGGCGCAGGGTGATGACCGGCAGCAGGCCGGGAGTGTAGCCGGAAACGGGCTGCGGGGTGTAGCGTTGGAGGATGGTGGCAAGAATCAGTTTGGCCTCCAACTGGGCGAAAGGCATGCCGATGCAGGTACGCGGACCACCTCCGAAGGGGAAATAGGCACCGGGCGGCACCTGTTGCCCGTTGACCGGGTCCCAGCGCTCTGGACGGAAAATCTCCGCGTCTCCCCAGATTTCCGGCAGGCGATGGAGCACCCATTGGCTGACAATCAACATCGTCCCCTTCGGCAGATTCACGCCACCAAGCTCAACATCCCCGGCAGTGAAACGCACCTGCATCCAGGCAGGCGGATAGAGCCGCATAGACTCGCTCAACACCCAGTCCAGGTAGGGCAGTTTCGCGATATCCTCAACGGTCGGCGCGCGGCCAGCCAGGACGGTGCGCAGTTCTTCCAGCAGCTTTTCGCGCACCTCTGGATATTGCGCCAGCAGGTAGAACGTCCAGACCAGCGCAACCGCCGTTGTCTCGTGTCCGGCGGCGAGAAAGGTAATGACATGGTCATGAATCTGCTTCTCCGTCAGCTTCGTTTCCGGCTCCTCCCCGCTCGTCGCCTCCATCAGCATCGCCAACACATCATCATAACCGCTGGGGTTATCACGGCGCTGGGCGATCAGCGTGTAGACCAGCGTGTTCAACTGGCGCATGGCCGCCATACGTCTGCCGTAGCCGGTAATCGGGTTATCGATGCGAATATTGAGCAGGTCTTCTACCACGCTGGACTGGCTGGCAATAAAGCCATTGAATGCCCCACTCAGAGGACGTAACTGATTCGACAGATCGATGCTGAAGAGGCATTTGCTCACAATGCGCAACGTCACCTCCTGCATCGCCTGCGACATATCCACCGTCTCGCCAGCCTGCCAGCCATCCAGCAGTTCCTGTGTATATTCCCGCATGATCGTGGCATAGCCCTCAACCCGCTTCTTGTGAAACGCCGACTGCACGGCCCGCCGCTGCTGCCTGTGCTTCTCCCCGTTGATGGTGAGCAAGCCCTCGTTCGCCGCGCTGCTGTCATCATTCGGGCCACCCGCGAAACTGCTGTTCACAAAGCTGCGCGGATGCTCCACCAGCACATAACGCACGTACTCAGGGCGGAAGAGCAGCACCACCGGCTGCTTCCCAAAATGGATCGTCGCCATATCGCCATATGTGCGCTGCAACTGCTGCAAATAGCCCGGCGGGTCCCGGCGTAGCTCAAGCAAGTTGCCCAGATACGGCAGCTTCCTCGGCCCCGGCGGCAGCTCCGCCTTCTCCGCTCGCGTCTGTTGATCGTTCATCGTCGTCGCCATCTATACTCTCGTCCCTTTTCTTTCCAGTTCCAGATAGGACAGACACACCATACTCATATATATGTCATAGTGTATCATATCGCAGGCATGGTTAAGGAAGCAATGACGCATCCCGGCAAAGCAAGCTGCACTCTCCAGCGTGGGAAAGCCCCAGAGGCGTTAACTTCAGGGGGATGCTCCTGCCAGGCCGACTGCAAGGGCCGACCCGGCAGGACATTACACACCTGGTGGTCTCAATCGTTCAGCCAGTTGCCCCCACTGCCCCTGTTCCACGAGATAGATGTTCTCCACTTTGTCGACGTATTCATGCAATTGCGTAGCAAAGTCTTGCTCGCTCAATCCTTCTTGCAGATCTGGGGATATCAGATGGGCCTGGGCAAGCTTGAAGGTCGTATCCCCATAGAGCTTTGCCTGTAGCTCAAAGCCATACAGGGCCGTATAAGCGGTGAGGGCCGTATAAAGAATCAGGCAGATGGCCGCTATGACAAGAGAGATAGGCCTCAGGAGAGACCCATAGCTAAACGAAGCCACCCCGCTGCCGAGAGTGGCAATCACCACCAGGACAAGACCTCCTACTTTCGCCTGTCTCTGTGCCTTTTTGAACTCGGCCACCCGATCGTTGTAGAAGCCCAACTGATTGTCGTAGCGGTATTGCTGATAGAGGCTAAGAAACTCCCTCTGCTGTGCTTCCATAACCTTCTACCCCCTTTCTTATCTCAATGATACGACTCTCTAATTGCCGGACGCGGTCACTGTTTTCATAGCGATCGAGGTGTCCCAGGAACAAAAAATAGGCGCTGCGCAGGCGCTCGGCTCCCAGCCGGGCATTATAGTACCGCTTCTGGTACTCAAACGCCTCCAAAAGGCCGACAGCAAGTGTCAGTATCAAGGCGACGAACGTTCCTACGATATCCAGCCAGGTAGCGGTAAGTATGGCAAGTTCCAGGACGACGAGAATAGTTGTCAGCGCACTGCCCGCGATCAGGATGAGGTACATGAAACGGTAGCGGTTCTGACAGTCCAGAGCCTCGTTTTCTAGTTCGCGAAAAGCAGGTATCAGCTTCTCTTGCAGGATCGCGAACTCCGCAGCGAACGCCGGATGTTTCCTTCTTTCCTCCTCCGGGATGATTTCTTGCGGCTTAGAGGGCAGGGGATGAAGGCGCGGCAATCGATTGAATAATGTTATGCGTCTGAGCAATTTGATCGGAACCTCCTCTATCAAAAAAGAGTGCGATTACCGGGGAAGCTGGCGACGTAAGAGATCAAAGAGTAACTGTTTCAGTTGCTGTGGTGTACCGGTAAGGGGAAACAGGTGGATATTTCCATCTTTCACGACCTCGGCTAAGGTCTGATCAGAAGCTGGAATATTCTTTTGGCGCCACTGAGAGGCTATCTCATCCGCCAGCCGCCCGCTGCCCTCGATGACGATGATGGGACGTTTCTGGCGCACATTGTAGAGCACCTCATTTCTGGCAATATCGCCGCCGTTGACCAGTACGGCCACGGAAGGACGCCCCCTGGAAAAAAATTGCCCCAGCTCATACATCACAGCGGTCTCTCCCCCCCATTGATCCGTCTCGACAAGGACAAAATACGCGTGATTGGGGTCAAGCGGGCCTGTCTCGTCCTCTCCAACGCCGCCAGCTTTCCCCGGATAGCTCACTTTGCCTTCGGGAGAGATACCTAACAGGATCGGCTTCTGCTCCTGCTGCGCCACCCCCCGCCCCATCAGCGCCATCACTCCGCTCTCTGTGCCACCGTCAATAATCAGGGCATCAAGTGCTGAGGCGGCGCTGGCAAGCCCATCCGTAAACAGTGCTTGCAGTCTTGCCTCATCCGACTGCTCCATCAGGCCAGCGCCGCCCGTCAGCAGTATTACAACCTTTGAGCCGGGAAGATCAAGCGCCTGCGCAAGCTCATCGGCACCTGCCCGTACAGGCGCTAAGACCGCCCGCGCCTTTTTCCCGCCCGCGAACTGTATCTCCCGCTTCTCCATAGCTCCTCCACGGTCTCCATCACGCTTCTCCTGCCAGCTTGATGCTGTGTACTCATCTTTGCTACCCGCACCTATGATATCACTTTTTCGGCTTCTGCTGTAGTCAGGCGAGAATTCATGCGAGAGGAGTAGGAAAAATGAGCTAACTAAAGCATTTCACTCTCTGTATTTTGCATTTACGCTTTTTTACGTGTATACTAGTTATGGGGGCGTTTGCTCTGCCCCTTATCTTTATCATTATCGATGCAAACACATTTACTCTTGAAGTGAATAATAATGATAAAGAGGAAAATGGATTTCCGGGACGGGGCAGAAAAAACACAAGCGGATAGCGTTTACTCTTTCCTTTTAGCCAGGGAAAGAACGTTCTCGAAAGGATGAGCAATGCCATACATCGAAACGACAAGCGTCATCAGAACCGTCTCGGCGAGAATTGGCGCGAACATGCGAAAAGCCCGTACCGAGCGCGGCATGACGCAGGCTCAGCTGGCATCGCCCGAATTTTCCGTCTCCTACATCTCAGCTATCGAACACGGGAAGCTACGTCCCTCTCTAAAAGCCCTCTCTGTGC
Organism: Ktedonobacteraceae bacterium; assembly: GCA_035294125.1. Taxonomy (GTDB): domain Bacteria; phylum Chloroflexota; class Ktedonobacteria; order Ktedonobacterales; family Ktedonobacteraceae; genus CADDYT01. Next base: position 167,187 of record DATGLM010000019.1, read on the forward strand.
TCGCGCAACGTCTCAAAGTCCCCGTGACGGCGCTGCTCGAAACCGCCCCGGCAACAGGCCCCCAGGCTCGTACCCTCGGCTATTCCCCCGTGAATACCGACCAGGACGACCTGACCAACCTGAACCTCTTGCAGGCGGCAGTCCTGGTGCAACAAGGCGCTTACGAAGAGGCCATGCAGTTACTCTCCCCACTCGCTTCGTCTCGCCTTACTCCGTCTCATGCCTACAGATACTTTCTGCTACGCGGTCAGATTGCCTTGAAGCAGTATCGCCCTGAAGAGGCCATTGCTGACCTGTATGCTGCCCTTACGCAGGCCGAATCGCTAAAAGAGCGCGAGCAGGCGGAACAGGCACGGAATCTCCTGGGCAAGGCGTACTTGCAGTTATCGAATTATAAGCAGGCTGAAGAATACCTCCTCTCCTGCGCGCTGGCCGTCGAAGAGGGCCAGATTATCGATTTCTTCTTTGCCCTGGAAGTCTACAGCAACCTTGTTGATGCTTTCCTTGCTATTGAAGAATTCGAGAAAGCTGATGCCTTTGCCCAACGCGCTCAGGCGCTCCTGAAGCAACTGAGCAACGACGAGAGAAGCTATGCGCAGCTCGCAATGGAGAACAGCCAGCAGTCCAGTGCAGCGGCCAGGTTTGCGCTGGCCGAAGAGCAGGCCCGGCGTAGTCTCTCCATTTACCAGATGCGCGACCTGCAGCTTGAGCCCGGACGCATTCACCTCCAATTAGGCAAAATACTGGAGAAGCAGCAGAAGCTGGACGAAGCTGAGCAGGAATTTCTGCAGGCAATCGAAGTTGCGCGCCCGCTCAACGATGAAGCTGCCTTCGCTCAGAGTCTCATCGCCCAGGCAGAACTGTCGAGCAAGCGTGGAGATATACAGAGGGCCGAGCAGGAAGCGCAGGAGGCTGTCACCCTGGCCCAGGCGAGCAATGACGTCCGCACACAGGGTCAGGCGCTGCTGGTTCTGGCGCAGCTCCGGCATCAGGCTGGCGATTACGCCGGGTCCGACCTCGCGTTGGAAGAAGCGCTGAGCCTGCTGGAAGAAGCACAGGACCACGAGTTAGCGGCCAGTGTCTATTTCCGCTATGCGGAACAGCTAGAGGAGCGCGGAGAAATACAGCGCAGCCTTGACGCCGTCAAGCATGCTTACAGGCATCAGCGTGCAGACAGAAATAGCGTATAAGTCCCGTAACGCCCATACCGCCTCAGTCAACAATCTCACACATGGAAGCTTTCGCTTCCAGTATATCCTTGAGAGTCAGCAGATCATATTTGAACTGCCGACGTATGGCGTTGTATGCCACTGACCCTGCCACTTCTACGGTTCCTTCCACATAATGAACCACCGCCTCCTGGAAGACGGTGGTTCCACCACCCTCTCCCGGCTCCAGTTGATAGAAAATGGTACAGCGGGCAATACCGTTGATGCTTTTCAGCGTAAGCACACGATTGCTTTCATATTCGATGACCTCGAATATCATATCCGACCACCGGTTGAGAAAGCGAATGGTGTTGCGCACCCTCGTGCCTGGCTGCATCTCGCCGGGGGAAATAATCCTGGCTGAGATGACAACACCCGACCAGTCACTCAGATTTTCCAGATCACTGATATACGCAAAGACAGCTTCTACAGGCAGGTCGATGAAGACTGTCTGTTTCACTTCTACCGTTATCAATGAAACTTCTCCTTCTTCCTGGTTGAAAAACAATCATCGCTTCCCCCCAATAGTTTAGAACATGCCCGGCATGTGTGGCGTGTAAGGCTGTTCCCTCTAATCATTCAAGGGCTGCATCGTTACGGCCTCTACATCCACTATACCGAAGAGTTCTTTCAGCAGGGCAGATACATCCTGCACTATGGCGTGTTTGATGTGCTCTCGCGTAGAGAAAGGTGAAAGAGCATGCTGCCCGTCACACTCAGCCCCTATCTCCACGACGAAGTATGGCAGTCCTTTGTGAGGGGCAGGATGGAAAAATACATGAACCTCCCCCATCATGACTTCCTCGAAAAGAGCCAGCAAAACATGGCTTACGCCGTTTTCTATACTGAGTTCGGCGCTATCCACCTCATCAGGGGAGACTTCCGGGAACCTCCCGGAACACTGCATATACATTTCAAGCGACCACATAGAGAAATCCTTTCCTGCCTGGACTTGATTCACCCCAACAATTCGAGTATACTTGGGGATGGATTTCCCTTTCTATGCTTCTGGTAACCCATCTTCTACTTCATGTCTACTCGATGGTGAGCAGGACAGGATCCTGATTGAGAGAGAAATAAGTGGAGACAGCGGGGGTTTAGTATGGAATCGTTGAGCACCATCATTCGGAAATACCTGCGCGATAGTGGCTATTCGCAAAGTAAGCTGGCAGATGCACTGGGCTTACACCCAAAGGTTCTCAGTCGGAAAGTCAACAAATACAAAAATGACCGGTTGAACCGCCAGGAAGTAAAGAAGATCATCACGACACTTGCGACCTGGCATGCCATCACCAGCCGCGAAGAGGTAGAGCAATTGCTGGCGGCGGCTGAGGTGGAAACCAGCATCATCAGCGACGACGAATGGCAGTCACCACCGCTTAATGCACTGACTCCCCACAGTCCGATAACTCACTCCCACCACGGCACCACACCTCCCGGCTCTCTCGCTTCCCGCCGACACAATTTTCCTTCCCCCACGACCCGACTCATCGGCAGAGAATGGGCAAGCACGCGCTTACAACAGCTCCTTGCGCTTGCCGATGTGCGCCTTGTCACATTAGTGGGAGTAGGTGGCAGTGGAAAGACGCGCCTCGCTTTGCATGTCGCCAGGGAACTGGTCAACTCTTTCGCCCACGGCGCCTGGTTCGTCTCTCTGGCAGGGGTAAGAGAGGCTGATGCAGTGCCGCTGAGTATTATGCAGGCATTGAACATATCATCCGCCTCAGATCAACCACCCTTGCAGCAGCTTCTCACCTATCTGAACAATAAGCAACTCCTGCTCGTCCTGGATAACATAGAACAGGTCGTCGGCATGGCGACCATCCTGGATGAACTGCTGGCGCAGGCTCCTACCATCAAGGTGCTGCTCACCAGCCGCGTCCTCCTGCGCCTCTACGGCGAACACGCCTTTAATGTGCCTCCCCTGGACGTTCCTACCATCCAGAGGGATTTGAAGGCAGCAGATGTTCTCTCTTTTCCCGCGGTGCAGCTCTTTGTGGAACGTGCGCAGGCGGCTCACCCCGACTTTGCTTTAAACGATGAGAACGCGGCGGCTGTCGCGCAAATATGCGCCAGAGTCGATGGTCTGCCTCTGGCGCTGGAGCTGGCCGCCGCTCGTACCAGGCTGCTGACGCCCATACAGCTTCTGGAGCGGCTCTCAAAAGCGCGACTCCCCCTGCTCACGGGTGGGGCCAGAAATATGCCCGACCGCCATCATACCCTGCGCAATACCGTCGCCTGGAGTTATAATCTGCTTTCGCCCGATGAACAGGCATGGTTTCGCAGCCTTGGCGTCTTCAGTGGGGCCTGGTCGCTGGAAGCAGGAGAAACCTTGATGCAGATCATAGCAGAGCAGCGGCATAGCTCGGATTACACCCCTCCCCTGGATGTACTTGACCTTCTCGTCGAAAACAGCTTGCTGGTACGCCTGCCGCATGCGCACGCGGACACCTATTTTATGCTACTGGAAACATTGCGTGAATACGCCCTGGAGCAGCTCGCCAGGCACGGAGAGGACGAAACGCTACGCGACCTGCACGCCTGCTATTACCTGCGGGTCGCGGAAGCCTCTGTGCAGGGGTTGCGCGGCCCACAACAACTCTCGTGGCTGGCGCGTCTCACCCGGGAACGCGAGAACTTCCAGGCCGCTTTCCAGTGGCTGCTCCAGCGCTCCAGAGAAGGCAGGAGAATCGAGGTTCCCGTCATTCCCGGCCAGCAGCCGCTCACAGAAAAGCCGGAAGATGCGAAGCATACTGCATTGTCTGCCGTCGAACTTTGCCTGCGCCTGGCGACCGCTTTCCGACCATACTGGGAGTGGAAGGGCTATCTGACCGAAGGACGGAGCTGGCTACTATCCGCGTTGGAACTGGTTGACGAGCAGGAAACGGAACGTTCGGTGCTTATCGCCAGGGCGAGGGCGCTCAGTCAGGCCGCGCGCCTGGTGGATTTGCAGAACGATCTGGGGCGCGCATTAGTACTTGCCGAAGCCAGCATCGCGCTCTGCCGCCAGCTCGATGATGTCGTTGGCCTGGCTGGCGCCTTGCTGCATCGTGGCTGGGTGGCCCATGCTCAGGGCGATTATGCAACAGGCAAGCGGGTCTATCGCGAGGGTTTGCGCGAGCTTCCCCTGGAGGTTGACCCCTGGCTATACGCCGAATTGCTCTTTCATCTGGGCGACATAGAAGGAAACGACTTCAATTTTGATGAGATGCACAGATGCCTTGAGCGCAGCCAAAAACTCTTCGAGCAGCTAGGCGACAGGAGCGCCATCGCCGACCTCTTGAAAGATCAGGGAGGCCTCTTGCTGCTGGAGAGCAAATACGATGAGGCCATTGCCAGCCTCCTGCAAAGCCTGCGCCTGTGTTACGAACTCGATCATAAGCAGTTCATCGCCACCGGTCTCGGCTGGATGAGCTTTGCTCTTGGTTTGAGCAGGCTGCCGGATGAGGAGACGGCCTGTATCCACGCCGCGCTGATAGGCGGCGCAGCGGAAGCCCTGATGGATAGCATTGGCCTGACCCCCTGGACAAGAACGTATCCGGTTGCTGTTCTCGCACGCAAACGCTGGCGCGAGATTGTGGGCGAGGAACGCTGGAACGCTGCCTGGCAGCAAGGGCGCGACCTGAACATTGAGCAGGCGATTGAGCTAGCCCACCAGCTCGGAGAAGAGACTTAGCACCTTCCTCCCAGTCATTCTGAGCGCAGCGGAGAATCCTGACAATCGCTTTTGCCCAATGGAGAGCCGAGACTCCTCGCCGCGCTCAGAATGACATGGCCGGGCCAGTTTTCAATATGATACCACTGCCCTGACACCTACCGGCTTGTTGTAGTAGGTGAAGGTCTCAAGGTCGTATCCGCCTTCGCCGCGCGCACGCGCCGCTTCGTGACGGCTGCCACCATCTCACCGGTAGCAATGGCGAGCAGGCCGAGCGCCAGGTGGATAACCTGGATGACCCAGTGCGCCGAGGAGTCGGGGATCATGCGCGTCTGGAGCAAGCCAAAGAGCGCGACGACCAGCCCGACAACGAAGGTGAGCAGGGCGAGGCCAAAGTTGTTACTTGCCCTTATAAAGCCCTGAGCAAGGCCGATGATCCACAGCGATACCACGACGATAAGACCGATGAGTATATGGACAAGGACCAGCTTTGAGGTGTCAGGATTAATAACATTTGTCCAGAAAAGAATGCCCAGAACGAGTTCTATGAGCACGCCTGCGCGCAGCACCATCAGCGCAATATTCAATGTTCGCATCGTATCTCCTGCAAGAGTTTTTAGTTGGAAAATACCACAAAGGTCTATCTGTGGCATAAATATTGTACAATGGGATGCAAGAGGTTTTTAGCTCAACTTACCCTTCTAGCATGTCTTTTTAAACGAGGAAGGAAGTTTCGTTATGGTACAGGGAACACAGGAGGCGGCGCGACCTGCCCATGTGGGCATGTCTCTGCCCCGTGTGGATGGATTTGATAAAGTGACAGGGCAGGCACGCTACGCGGGCGACTTGCAGGTGCCGGGATTGCTGCATGGCCGCCTGATTCTCAGTCCGTATGCCCATGCCCGTATTTTACATATCGACACAACAGCCGCGCTCGCGCTGCCGGGCGTTGTGGCAGTGTTCACCGCCGAGACGCTGGGGATGCAAAATACGCTCTCACGCTCGCAGTCGCCGCTGGCCCAGGAAGAAGCGGTGTGGTGCGGCCAGCCCGTGGCGGTCGTAGTCGGCGAGACAGAGGCGCTCGCGAAAGATGGGGCCGATGCCGTAGAGATCGACTACGAGCCACTGCCCGCCGTCATCGACCCTGAAGCTGCCACGCGACCAGATTCCCCTCCTGCTCGCCTGCGCCGCCCGCCTGCTCCCGATGCAGGGCATTTCCCCGGCTTTCCCCGGCAACAGGCACCGGTCGAGCAAGAGGAGTTCTCGCAGAACGTGATCCAGACGTTTCCTTTGAACATGGGCGATAGCGAGGCCGGGCTGCGCGAGGCCGAAGTGGTGGTTGAATGCAGCTACCGTACCCACCCTGTCCACCAATCCTACATGGAAACGCACACGGTCACGGTCTCGCCTGCTCCCTTTGGTCAGCATTTGTCCGTCTGGTCCAGCACGCAGGGACTTTTCAATGTACGTACTGCCGTTGCCAGCCTGCTCGCTATGCCTGAGCGACAGGTACATGTCGAGCCGGTACCCATCGGTGGGGGTTTTGGCGGCAAGGAAACCCTGCTGGAGCCACTGGCCGCCGCCATAGCCACACACCTGGGCAAACCGCTACGCCTGGTCTATGCACGCGGGGAAGACCTGCTGGCCGGGAATCCCGCGCCACAAACGGTCATCACTGTCAAACTCGGCGCGAAGCGAGACGGAACGCTCACCGCTATCCAGGCCAGAATGATCCTCGATTCAGGAGCCTACCCCAATATTCTCGCGGGCCTCAGCGGCTTCCATTTTGCCGCCCTCTATCGCTGTCCCAACATCAGCGTTCGCACCTATGTGGTGGAAACCAACAAGCCCGGCACCGGTGCCTATCGCGCCCCCTCCGGCCCGCAGGCCTTTTTCGCCCTTGAATCGACGGTGCAGGAACTCTGCCAGCAAACAGGGATTGATCCGTTGCAGTTCCGCCGCCTCAATGTCGTCAGAGAGGGCGACCCGAACCTTTTCGGCGCTCGCTGGCCGCACATCGGCATACAGCAATGCCTTGACCAGATCGAGCACCATCCCCTGTGGGCACAGCGCGAGCAGGCGAAACAGGAAGTGCCGGAAGAATTGAAGGGCTGGAAGGTCGGCATCGGCATGGCCGCCGGGGCCTGGTCAGGTGGAACGGAACCCGCAGCCGCCCTCTGTCGCCTGGAACGCGATGGCAGCTTCACTATCGTCGTGGGCAGCGTCGATGTCTCCGGCTCTGATACCTCGATGGCGCTGATCGCCGCCGAAGAGTTGAATCTACCCTCCTCAGCTGTCAACATCACGCACGATGGCACCGACTCCATGCCCTATAGCGGTCTCTCGGCAGGCAGCAAGACGACCTATACCGTGGGTGCTGCCGTTCAGTCCGCGGCGCGTGACGCCCGCCACCAGCTTTTCAGCATCGCCGCCGATATGCTGGAAGCCTCGCCCGACGACATGGAACTGCGTGATGGCAAGATCATGGTCAGAGGCGTGCCGGAGAAGCACGTCACCTTGCAGCAGATCGCTGGCAATAGCATGAACTTTGGCGCACGCTACGCGCCGATCCTGGGACGCGGGCAATCCGCCATTCATGTCGCCTCGCCCGCCTTCGCTGCCCACGTGGCGAAAGTGGCCGTTGATCCAGAAACGGGCGAGGTGCGTGTGCTCGCCTACGCCGCCGCCCAGGACGTTGGCCGCGCCATCAACCCGGCGGAGGTCGAGGGCCAGATTCACGGCGGCGTCGTCCAGGGCATCGGCTGGGCGCTCCTGGAGGGCATGTTCTACGACGAGGACGGCCAGCTCCTCACCTCGACCCTCATGGACTACGCTCTACCCCACAGCCAGGACGCCCCCACCATCGACGCCCTCGTGGTCGAGGTCCCATCCGGTCTCGGCCCCTACGGCGCCAGAGGCGTCGGCGAGCCGCCCGTCGTCCCCGTCGCAGCCGCCATCGCCAACGCCATTCGCGACGCTATCGGCATCCGCATGCCCCAGATTCCCATGACCCCGGAGCGCGTGCTGGATGCTTTGCATAAGTGATTCCATTCATCGGATGATTCCCTACCCGATTGATCGCGGGAGCAGCCCGCGATCAATCGGGGCCTACAGGGCGGCAGCTTGCCACCAAAAAGTCACCTCCATGTCATTCTGAGCCAGAGCGAAGTATCTCCTGTGAACTTGCTTTTCGATCGGTTGCTTGAGATGCTTCGCTCTGGCTCAGAATGACATATTCAGGATAGTTTATGACGCCACACATCACGCCTCAGCTTGCCATCTCCATAAGATTATGCTCTTATCTAAATGTGCCTTACTATGTGTAAGCAGCTAAGCATACTCCGGCTGGTTATTTTACCTGCTGTGGGGCAAGACAGAGCAAGTTAGAAAAGAAAGAGGTGTTTATGGATGTAATGGAGGCGATTCGCACGGTGCTGGCCGTGCGTAGTTTCCAGGATAAGCCGATTCCCCAGTCTATTGTCAGGGAAATTGTCGAGGCGGGCCGTTTGACTGCAAGTAGTAAGAATGGGCAGCCCTGGCACTTCATCGTGGTACAGGATAAGCAGACCTTGCAGAAGCTGGGTCAGCTCGCGCCGACCGGCCCCTATATCGCGCAGGCCCCGCTGGCGATTGTTGTGGCGATGGACCAGAGTATCTTTTCCGTCTCCGATGGCAGCCGCGCCATCCAGGACATGATTCTGGCGGCATGGTCGAAGGGCGTTGGCTCCAACTGGGTTGGCTTCGATAACCTGCCGCAGGTCAACCCGGTGCTGGGCATTCCCCAGGATGTCACAGTGCTCGCCATTGTCCCCTTCGGCTACCCGACGAAGCAGGTCGGCAAAGGCAAAAAGAATCGTAAGCCTCTCAGCGAGGTTGCCTACAGCGAACGCTGGGGCAAACCATTCGAATAACCCTCAAGGCCTGTAGAGCAATAACCTGGGGCGTTGAGGCTTACGGCGTATGGCAATGAGGAGAGGTAGATAGCTGAGCGCGCTCAGCTATCTACCTCTCCTCCGCAATTTCTGCCATGATTTTTCTTAAACTCTGAGATGGATACTGTCCCCATTACCGCGCTTGCTCATACTACCTTTCTTCAGATCCGGAAACGCATCGAATCGCACTGGCAGCCAGACAAAATCGAAGTCCTCTCCCCCGACACAGAGCAGGCAATGCTCTTCACGCACATTGACGGTAAGCTTGATCGCTTGCCGTTCGTCTGGTGGGATTGAGAGAAAATCACACGGATTACAGCCAGCTCACTCCAGAGATATTTCCCAGAATATATACCGGGTCAGGTGTCACCTTGAGCAGGATACGGCCATTCGAGGGTACAAGCGTCTGGCTGCTTCCGGTCATGCTGATCTCCGTGACCGGAGTATTTGTTGAGAGGCTGACGCTTTGACTGAATGGCGTCGACCAGAAGAGGCGCAGGTTGCCGCTGTAGCGCATATCGTAGATGCCAGGAAAGACGTTTTCTCTGCCCAGAAACGAGCGGTTCGCCAGTTCGCGTATGAGCACAGCATAGGCAACATAATCAGGTTTCGGCGTATAGCGACCCATAGCATCGGGCTGCCGCAGGAGACCGAAGTTTTGCTCTATATTCGTCGTATCGCTACCATCATTGACAGCATCGTACCACAAGATTTTCTGTACGCCCGCTGCCTGGCTGAGCACCATGCTGCGTACAAGGTAGTCAGCCTGCGTGCGCTCGCTCACATGCAAGAGGCAGGACGGCCAGCCAATCTCCGTAATCCAGATTGGCTTCGCTACCCCATGATTGTACTGCCTTATCAATCCCTGCAATTTTTGCATCTCCTCCTCCAACCCCTGCACCTCAGGAGAGACGAGATCGAGGGGAGCATAGGGGTGATCGGAAACGGCATCCATATAGGCCAGAGCGCCATCCGCGAAAAGCTGCTTGAACCAGGACATATCCGCGGAAAATACTGCGCCGCCAACCACCGTCACATCCGGGCGCACCGACTTGATCGCCTGATAGGTATAGCGCAAAAGTTCAGCATAGCATGCCGGTTTGCGCGCGCACGGCCCTGTCGAGAACGTCCCATTATACTCGTTGTACACCTCGACCTCCTTCACCTGCTGCCCATAGTGCAGCACCAGCGCCTTCGCATAGGTAGCAAACGCCGCAAACCCGGCAGCATCGTAAGGAGTCTGACCATTATCATAAAAACGATTGTTATAGTCCAGAATAAGCAAAGGATCGAGATTATTCTGCTGCAAAATCTGCATTGACGGGTCAAAAGAGCTGAAATTGTAGCTGCCCTGCGTTCTTTCAACCGTCGCCCACGTCGCATCATCCCTCACCATTCCCACTCCCATCGCCGCCACAAGCTGCGCCAGCCTCGCATTATGCGTCCCCAGCACATGCACTCCCACCCCGAAAGGCGTCCCGGCTCCCCCATCGAAAGCGGAGAGCACAGCAAACGAAATAGTCTGGCTGCTCGTATTTCCTCCTTGCTGGTCTGTCACATGCAGTACATAATAATCATCCCCCAGTTGGGGCAGCGTCAGATACACCTGCCCCTCTACAGCCTGCGCTCGCCCACTCATAACGGTCGCCCCGGCAAAATCAGTCACGCTATAAGAGACATTATCGCCACTCCCAACAGTAGCAATCGTAAAAGCCGGATCAGAGCCATCCAGAAAGACGGTGTTAAGAATATCAGGATACGCCGCCCGCACCCCAACTACATTCCGCAACAGCCCAAAACCAACCAGCACAACCACTAACCACAACGACGCCACCATCACATATCGAGAAACGCGCCTCTTCCCTTTCAGCGCCTGCCATATGCTAAAATACGTCTTTAAAAGCATAAGTTTACTAATGCTCCAATCGTCCACTAAAATAGCCCTGTAGCACATGTGTTTATTTCAGTGAACGGAGTTTTGTGGAAAGTTGGGAGTGAGCGATGAGGGGATGGGAGAGAAAGGCTATAATCTGGATCAAAAGCCTGATGCCATTGACCTGACAGGTTGTAGCTGGTGAAGGCAAAAATATTGCCTGTTGGCTTGAGAATTCTTACAAACTCATCCAGCCAATCCGCAGGATTGCAAATAGTCGTATCCCATGCGGCAACATCGTTATTAAAATCTTTCCTCCATGACATTTTGATGTTCTCTGTAGAGTAGCCTTCGCCAAACCGATTGTAAGCTGTAGCAAAATAAACCTCGATTTGAGGATCTTCCGCCATTACATTAGAAAGAATAAGGCCACGTGCGGCGCCAAAGCGAGGGTCTCTCCGCGTCTATATTAAATAACGTAGACACAGAGAGACCCTTAATTTCTGTATGCGCCAGTACCTTGACGATTTTGATAGTCAATCTATCAGCTTCCCACTCACCCCCTAATCCCACTGCCCGATCTTCACATACCCCTTGAGCAAGTTCCGGGCGATGATGAAGTGCTGAATTTCATCCGTTCCCTCGTAGATGCGGGTGACGCGGAGGTCGCGGTACCAGCGTTCGATGGGCATTTCGCGGGTGTAGCCCATGCCGCCGTGGATTTGCATGACGCGGTCTACGACGCGATTTGCCATGTTGGAGCCGTAGAGTTTGGCCATGCTGGCCTCGTGGCGGTTGTCCATGCCCTGGTCGGCTTTCCAGGCAGCGTGCAGGGCGAGCCATCTGGTGGCCTGGATCTCCACGGCTGAGTCGGCCAGCATCCACTGGATGGCCTGGCGGTCTGCTATAGGCTTGCCGAAAGTGACGCGCTGTTTGGAGTATTCGACGGCCATTGCGAGCAGGCGCTCCGCCGTGCCGACGCAGCGCGAGGCGATGAGCCAGCGGCCCTGGCCGATCCACTTCATGCCGAGGTTGAAGCCCTGGCCGACTTCGCCCAGCACGTGGTCTGCGGGGACGCGCACGTTCTCGAAGAAGAGTTCGGCGGGCGACCAGCCGCCCATGGTGTAGACGGGGCGCGAGGTCCAGCCCATCGAACGGTCGACCAGGAAGCAGGTGACGCCTCCGTTCTGGGGGGGCTTGCTGCGGTCAGTGACAGCGAAGACCATGGCGAAATCGGCCTCGTTGCCATTGGTGATAAATACTTTCTGCCCGTTGATGACCCATTCGTCGCCATCCTTGACGGCAGTGGTGCGAATGGACGAGGGATCGGAACCGGCGCCCGGTTCCGTCAGGGCGAAGCACGAGTGGCGCTTGCCCTGAATGGTCGGGATCAGGTACTCCTCCTTCTGCTGCTCGCTGCCCAGGTAGAGGATGTTGTCCGCGCCTCCGCCGAAGCTGAAGGGGACGAGGGTGCGCCCCATCTCCATGGCGATGAGGGCCGTCATGACGGCGCCGAGGTTCGCACCGCCGTATTCCTCTGGTGTGTTGATGCCCCAGAAGCCCATCTCTTTCGCCTTTTCCTGCAGCGCACGATACAGGCCCGGCTCGATGCCGGTGGGATATTTACCTTCGTTGTCCATCACCTCTTTTTCCAGAGGCATAAGTTCACGATTTACAAAGCTGCGCACGGTCTGCTGAATCATTTTCTGTTCGTCGGTAAGGGCAAAATCCAAGGTGGCCTCCTTCTCTGGTGAAACCTTGCCGCTGCTCGCTTAGTCGCTCACGCGCTAACCTGCATGCGATAAAAAAACCGGCCTGAACATGTCATTGTGAACGAAGCATCTGGGACATCAATTTCCCAGTATGGCTCACTGAGATTCTTTGTTGTGCTCACAAAGACATGCGAGAAGGCCTTTTTTCATGGCATAGCATGCCATGCTACCCACGATGGCAGCTTAAGATATTGTACCATATGGAGGTTCCACGCTCCTCACTTGCCATATCTCTGGGCGGCGCGTGCCTGCGCTTTCGCGGCCTCTTCCTCCCGGTTTTTCGGCGCGGCGGGAGATTGGAGCGAAGCGAGCAACCGGGCAGAGATGTTGGCGATGTCGTCGACTGCCGCGTTGAAGGCGGCTTCGTTTGCCTTCGAGGGCTTGTTGAAGCCGCTGATCTTGCGCACGAATTGCAGCGAGGCGGCGCGAATCTCTTCCTCAGTGGCGGCTGGCTCAAAGTTGAAAAGAGGACGGATGTTTCTACACATCTTGCTTTGCCTCCTGCTCCGGCACCGACGCATCGAGAAATTCTGTGAGCATCGGGAGCAGCAGATCAGTGCGGTTCATCATGCCATGAAACGGGGGTGCCCACGCGACGTGTGTGGTAGAGGGCAGAACAGCCAGCGCGGATTGTGACATACCTGTTATATTGCCATCTCCCCTGCCGCCGCCGAGCAGGCCAAACATCTCTACGAAATGCGTGGGGAAAATGCTGTCTGCATCCCCAACCAGGATCAGCACGGGCATCTTGAGTCCCGCGACTCCCTCCGTCCAGTCGTAGTCGGAAGGCACGAGCTGTCTCATCTTCGCAATCACTGTCGGCCACGCTTCAGGTTTAGGGGAGACCCTGAGATACTCTTCGTATATGGGAGTTCCCGCAAACCCTTCGACGCTTATCGCTCTCATGCCCGCCCGCACTTCGGGATACCAGCCCTCTCCTCTGAAGGGTGTCGAGGCCAGCGCCAGCTTGCGCACCACTTCTGGATGCCGGATCGCCGTTTGCAGCGCGACGCCTCCGCCCAACGAATAGCCGAAGAGATCGGCCTGTTCAAATCCCAACTGCTCGATCAGCGCCGCGATGTCGTCCGCCATCAACTCATAGGAGAGCGGGCGATCGCTGTCGGCGGTGTGCCCGTGTCCCTGCAGCTCGACAGCGATGACCTGGCGTGTCCGCGCAAGGGATGGCACAATCGTCCCCATCGCCTCAATCGTCATAAAGCCGCCGGGAAGCAGGATGAGCGGCTGGCCCGTGCCATGAATTTCGTAGTACATGGTGAGGCCATTCACCTGCGCGTACTGGCCCTTACCGTTTTCTTTCATATGTCCTCCTGATAGAGCGGCTGGTAATATAGTAAAACGTTGCCCGAACGAAACATCTGTGTCCTGAGCAGTTTCAGGCTCTGTTTCTCGTCCACGCCTCTGAAGGTAGGGGTGGCGCTTTCCCTTCTCCAGCAGAAATTTCCCTCACTGAGTTATTCTTTTCTAACTCAGTATATGCGGCAAACCAACACCGAATGCCGATTATGAAATTCAACCCATCGGGAAAGAATCCGCGCTAACCCTACAAGAAGGACGCAGCCCCTGGATGTAGCGTCAATGGTTCGCGGAACCTTACTATCATATCATGCAATAGGATACTTTTCCCATTCCCAGTGGTCACCTACTTGCCATACCGTGCTATAATGAAATATCTCATAGACCACGAGCTATGTAATGCTGTGGTATGAAATTGTTTGAATGAGAACGAGACAGGGTGAGCGCGATGGATAGCTCGCCAGGGGAGTCGTGCATGCATATTGTACACGGGACATGGATTCCCGAAGACACACAGGACTTTGTGCAGGGAGGAGCTTTCTACCTGTGGGTAGAGACGGATACGCCGATTGCCGCTCCGCGCAAACAGGGGAAGAATGTTCACCCCAGGCATCTGGCACAGGTGGCACTGGCGGAGTTTTTGCATGAGAAGCTGCGTCTGGGCGAGGTCGCGCCTGAAGTCATGGTGCGCACGCTGGCGACGAAATATTTTTTGCTGCCCACAGCTGGCGGCAAACCTGCTCCCTCTTTCGAGTTGCTGCGCTACGCCGATGAGGAGGAGCCGATAGAGTTTGAGCTGCTCCCCTGGCAGGTCTGTTGCTACCGTGTGCATGATGTCATTGCTACGCTGAACGACATCCATTTCATGGCCCTCTACGCGGCGGAGGATTTCCAGCCAGGGGCCGACCTCCTGTTCTGGTATCAGTACGCGCAGGCCATTAAGGGCATTATCGCGAAAGACCAGTACATCCCTTCCCTCAAGTATCGTGAGATCGTCACTACGACGGGCAAGGGCAAGCGGGCGAAGACGCGCACCGATTTTGAGCTGCACCACGGCTGGGAGATGCTCTCCGATACGTATGAAAAGACCATCCAGAACTATGTACCTGCTATGCCAGGCATCTGCGCCGCCGGTTTGAATGGCCCGGACGGCGCTGCCCTCTTTGACAGAGAGTCCCTGCTGCGCCACTTCTCCGAATGCCTCCTGCACGAGGTTGTCACCGGCACACCCTTTACCCAGAAATTTGATCAGCAGATCGAGAATACGCTGCTGTACAAGGCCCTCTATCCCTATCGACCGACTCCAGGGTACGGTTCGCTTTCAAAAGAAGAGTTGCTGGAAGACTACTGGCAGTGGCTGGCGTGGCGAAACAACTTCGCCAGGGAGCAAACGCGGACTGGCTTTACCCTCTGCTTGCGCCTGGAGGAGGCCGACGCCAACGATATCGACAACTGGCACCTGCACTTTCTCGTCGCCTCGCGCCGCGACCCGTCGCTCAAGATGAGCCTGGATGATTTCTGGTATCTTGATGCGCAGGCTCGCGCCGAGGTGATCAAGCATTTCGGGCAGGATTTCGAGAAAAACTTGCTGCTCTCTCTGGGCTACGCGGCCCGCATCTATCCTAAGCTATGGGAGGGCATGGCAACGGCACGCCCCACCGGCTGCCGTCTCACGCTGGACGAAGCTTTCGCCTTCTTAAATGAAAGCGCCTGGGTGCTGGGCGACGCGGGCTACACCGTGATCGTTCCTGCGTGGTGGACGCCGCAAGGCCGCAGGCGCACGAAGATTCGCTTCAAAACATCGCTGCGCTCGCCCAAAGGATCGGCTGCCGTCGGCAAGGGCTACTTCAACCTCAGCGCCATAGTCGCCTATCAGTACCAGTTGTCCATCGGCGGACAGGTCGTTACAGAGGAGGAATGGGAGCAGCTTGTGAACGCGAAGACGCCCCTGGTGCAGTTCCGGGGGCAATGGATGGAACTGGATCGCGAGAAGATGCAGCAGATGCTCCAGTTCTGGCAGACGCACCAGCACGAAGAGCAGGAGGCTTCGCTGCTGGACGTGCTCAAGATGCAGGCAGAGTCCGGCGACGATATGGAGTGGGACTATGACGAGAGCCTGCAAGAGATGCTCTCGCGCCTGCACAACAAAAACGCCTTTGCCCCCATCGAAGACCCCAGAGATTTGCAGGGCTGCCTGCGCGACTACCAGAGACGCGGCGTCGCCTGGCTCCAGTATCTGGAAAGCCAGGGCCTGAACCCCTGCCTGGCGGACGATATGGGTCTGGGCAAGACGTTGGAGATCATCGCGCACATACTCAAGGAACGCGAGGAGACCGGCATAGTGCAGCCGCCAACGCTGGTCATCGCCCCGACCTCCGTGCTGGGCAACTGGCGCAAGGAGATCGAACGATTCGCGCCACAACTGCGCGCGCTGGTCCATCAGGGCAGCACGCGCCTGAAAGAGAAGAAAGCCTTCGTGGAAACCTGCCAGCAGTACGATGTCGTCCTGACCTCCTTCGCGCTGGCGCGTCTGGACGAAAAGCTCCTGCAAAGCCTGAAGTGGCACCGCGTCGTGGTTGACGAGGCACAGAACATCAAAAATCCGCATGCCGCGCAGACAAAGGCCATTCTCAAGCTCAATGCGCCTCACCGCATCGCCCTGACTGGCACGCCCGTCGAGAACCGCATGCGCGACCTGTGGTCCATCTTCAACTTCCTCAACCCTGGCTACCTGGGCAAAGAGGCGCAGTTCCGCAAAGAGTTCGAGCTGCCGATCCAGAAAAACAATGATCTCGCCACCTCAGCTACCTTGAAGAAGCTGGTCGAGCCGTTCATTATGCGCCGCGTCAAGACCGACAAACGCATTATCGATGACCTGCCGGAGAAGATCGAGCAGAAGGTCTACTGCACGCTTTCTTCCGAGCAAGCCTCTCTCTACGAGGCCGTCGTCAAAGATGTGATGGAGCAAATTGAAGAGAGCGAGGGCATCCAGCGCAAGGGCCTGATCCTCTCCACGCTGCTGAAGCTCAAGCAAATCTGCAACCACCCGGCACAGTTCTTACAGGATGGCAGCGCCTTTACTACAGAGCGCTCCCACAAGTTTCAGCGCCTGGGCGAGATGATCGAAGAGGTGATCGATAGCGGTGAGAGCGCGCTGATCTTCACGCAGTTTACGGAGATCGGGGACGAACTGGAACGCTATCTGGCGCATACCCTGCACTACAACACTTACTACCTGCACGGCGGCACCGGCGTAGCGCGGCGCGAGCGCATGATCGCCGAGTTCCAGGACCCGGCGACGGAGCCTTCCATCTTCATTCTCTCGCTGCGTGCCGGTGGCGTGGGCCTCAACCTGACCAGGGCCAACCACGTCTTCCACTTTGATCGCTGGTGGAATCCTGCCGTCGAAGATCAGGCCACCGACCGTGCCTTCCGTATCGGCCAGCGCATGAACGTCTTCGTACATAAATTTGTGGCGATGGGAACGCTGGAAGAGCGCATCGATGCCATGATCGAGGACAAGAAACGCCTCTCTTCGCTGGTCGTAGGAACCGACGAATCCTGGCTGACGGAACTTGATGACGATACCTTTAGAGATTTGATCACGCTGCGCCGCAGCGCGGTTCTGGAGTGATAACATGGCACAGTTCAGTCGCACCTGGTGGGGCCAGCGTTTTATCGCGGCCCTGGAAGAATTTACCGACCCGGCCCGCCTCGGACGCGGGCGCTCCTACGCCAGCAACGGGCGCATCCTCGAATACAGCATCGACAAAGGCACCGTCAATGCCAGAGTACGCGGCTCGATCAACCCCTACTTTGGCGTCTACAAGGAGCCTATCTACAGGACCTCCATTACCATCAAGCCTATATCGACCGCCGACTGGCGTAAGGTCATGCGGACGATTGGCTCGCGGGCTGACCTTGTCACGAAACTGCTGATGAACGAGATGCCCGATACCATAGAGGACGCTTTCTCCACTCTAGGCCTGCATCTCTTGCCACACAGCGAGCGCGACTTCGACACCGACTGCTCCTGCCCCGACTGGTCAAATCCCTGCAAGCACATCGCCGGGGTCTACTACGTCCTCGCCTCCGTCCTCGACCGCGACCCCTTCCTGATGTTCGAGTTGCGCGGCCTCTCCAGAGACGCCCTGCACGCCGAGCTGGTACGCTCACCCCTCGGCCAGATTCTCTCCTCCGCCCTCAAGTCAGAAGAACAGCTTCCAGAGGGAGAGCTGGCCAGGTCCTACTACACTCCTCCAGTCAGAAAGCCTGACACGATAGTAGCCAGCCACAAGGAGTTCTGGACCGGCGCGAAACGTCTTCCAGCCGCGCCAGTCGCGCCAGCGCAGCCCACTGTTCCCGCCCTCCTCATCAAGAAGCAGGGCGACTATCCCGGCTTCTGGCACAAAGATGTTTCGTTCATCAGTGTGATGGAAGAGTTGTATGATCGGGTAAGAACGAAAAACAGGCAGATGAAGTAAGAGCATTACCTGTACTGAGCCAGTACGGAAGTTTCCGGTCGCGCGAATGGAGCACAAGAATAGTGGGCCACATCGTTTCTCCTGCCATATGATATACTCACATACTATTTCCGCGCTTCGATTGGCTCTACAGGCTGTTTCATGCCTTTTTCTGCCTCCTTATGTGTTATAACACCTGCTTTTATCGCGCTGATTTTCTGAATCATTTGTTGTGTATGTTTTACGTCGGTCAGCAATGAGGGTTTGGCTTGGAGGATTGATTGTCCTGCCACGCTAGCTTCCTCTTCAAAGGCTTATCCAACCCAACTAGAGCAGTAAGGTGATCGTTGCCTGGACTTCTATCCCTTGTTGCTGGCCGATGATGCCTTTTCCCTCGAAGGTTTTTCCCTGTATGCTTACTCGATGTGGGTCAATCTTGAGGTGAGTAGCTATCTCTTGTTGCATCTTTGGAAAGAATGGCTTGAGCTTTGGTTGCTCGGCCAGGATAATCACCTGGACATTGATGATCGTGATATCCTCTGGTTGTAGTATCCTTGTACGTAGTTCGTCGAGGTAATCAATAGAACGGGCATTGGTGATCTCATCCTGGTCGTTAAACCAGTCAGCTATGTCGCCTTTGCCTGTTGCTGCAAGCAAAGCATCGACGAGGGCATGAGAGACAGGATCGCCGTCGCTGCGTTTGACATGGAACCCTTTTTCATAAGGAATGGTTATACCTGCTAAGACGAGCGGGTACCCTTTGTGCAAACTGTGAAAATCAATACCGGTACCGATACGGAGTCGGTCACTGAGTATCTGATGAATGATCTGAATGATCTGAATGATCTGGTTCTGCTCTCTTTCCATGCTCTCTTTCCTGGCTCCATTCATGAATGTCATACTCATATGTAAACGTGTAGAGGGCGGCGACTGCAAGGATGTGGGCCAATTCAACGGGACGACCAGAACTGGCCCAGACAGTCCGATCAATGGCAACGACAGGGGCATTCGCAGAGATTTGTAACAAGCTCCGCTCGTTGGGCGTAGCAAGTCGTGCAATTAAGACTTCCCGCGCATGTACGACTTTGAGGCCATGACGTTCTTGTAACCATGCAAATAAGGGCGTGGTGCCAATATCGGTGGTCAGGAGTTCTCCAAAGAGATCAGCTGGATAGTAGCTCTCAATAAGGCGATAGGGAAGATTGTCTGCTAATTGGAGACGGTAGCGTTTCAGAACCAGGCTATTCGGCTCAATGTGAAGATGGGATGCTATCTCGGCATTGGCTGCTACCAGGGCCGGTTGCTCTAAGAATTGCACTCGTGGTTTTCGACCCATGCGCTCCATGTCCTTAAGAAAAGAACCTGAATTGCGTAGCTCTGCTCCTGCTACGGTGGCTGTATCCGATTCTACTTGAACCTCTCGTCCTTTGTCTATCAGGAGCCTTTCTCTGATGCTTCCCACAAAGGTGCCTCGAACAGGATAGCTTGCTACTAATCCCTCACCTTCAAGTATCTGGATGGCTCGTCGTGCTGTCATGCGGCTCACTCCAAACTCGTTTGCCAGTTCGCGCTCTGGCCCGATTCGTGTTCCTTCTGCCAGTGTGCCATTGAGGATTTGGCTACGGAGTTTTTCCGCAATCTCTTCCGCTTTACTCAATTTCATGTTCGCTTCTCCATTTTGGTCTATACCAATATATACCGCCTCTTGACACAACAAAAAGAATATGGTATACACCATAGTGTACCAGTAAAAGGTACAAAAGGAAATAGGTTTTGTGGCTTTGTTCTTGTATTGCCTTGATGTTGTGTCAATTGATTTGTCCAGTGTCTATCAGGAAGGTCAAGATGGGCAAGAAAGAACGGCTTTGGCTGGTGATCGTCGTCGTACTGCTGGTGTTGGATTGTCTCTGGATAGTGCATAGCTTATCGCTGCTCAGTGTGCTTTGGTAGTATATTCGTGTAGGGGTCTGGCTCACATATGCCACTATGTGAGCCAGCAGTGAGTTACCAGGTCACTTGGTCAAGTGTTAGCCAGGCTCTCGACTCTATTGTCGTCGGTGAGGGCTTGGCTGTCAAGCTCTACCGACGACGATGGAGGTTTGTCTATGGCTTCAAAGGGTTCGTCTTCGCTTCCCTGCTATCGAGTGGTTTTGCTCGCGCATGGGCTGCTTTACGACGAGGTGC